>CAVORP010000009.1:0-840976 GCA_963698645.1 uncultured Alphaproteobacteria bacterium | reverse complement strand
ACGCCGATCCCGCACAACGGCTGCCGCCCGCCGAAGAAGCGTCGCGTCTAAGGAAGAATTGCCATGGCTCGTTATATTGGTCCTACCTGCAAGCTCGCGCGCCGTGAAGGTGCCGACCTCAGTCTCAAGAGCCCGGCGCGCGCGCTGGACTCGAAGTGCAAGCTCGAACAGAAGCCCGGTCAGCATGGTGCTGCCAAAAAGGGCAAGATGTCTGACTACGCCGTACAGCTTCGTGAGAAGCAGAAGGTGAAGCGCATCTACGGTCTGCTCGAACGGCAATTCCGTCTGTACTACGCGAAGGCTTCGAATCTCAAGGGCGCAACCGGCGAAAACCTGCTGCGCTTGCTCGAAAGCCGTCTCGACAACGTCGTTTTCCGCATGGGTTTCGCGGTGACGCGTGCCGGTGCGCGCCAGTTGGTCGCGCACAAGTCGATCACTGTCAATGGCAAGAAGGTCAATCTTGCTTCCTACCAGGTAAAGGCGGGCGATGAAGTCGCCGTGGCCGAAGGCGCGCGCAAGCAATTGCGTATCCAGGAAGCGCTGACCCTGTCCCAGGAGATGGACCTGACGCCGGGATGGGTCGAAGTGGACGCGAAGAAGATGGCCGGCACGTTCAAGGTTGCGCCTGACCGCGCGGACTTGCCGTCGGACATCAACGAGAACCTCATCGTCGAGTTGTACTCGAAGTAACCGGAGAGCCCAATCACCATGGTTGCAAACGCTACCAGCGTCATGCGCGCCCGCGGCATCACTGCCGAGCGGCTCGCGCCCAACCGCGCGCGCGTCGCGGTCGAACCGCTCGAGCGCGGGTTCGGCCACACGCTCGGCAACGCGCTTCGTCGCGTGCTGCTCTCATCGATTCCGGGCTGTGCCATTACCGAAGTCGAGATCGACAATGTCCTGCACGAGTACACGACGCTTGAAGGCTTGCAGGAGGACGTCATAGAAGTCCTGCTCAATCTGAAAGACGTAGCGCTGCGCATGCACGGCCATGACGAGACCTTGCTGACCCTGGTCAAGAAGGGTCCTGGTGTCGTCACCGCTGGCGACATCAAGGTTGACCACAGCGTCGAGATCATCAATCCGGAGCACGTGATCTGCCACCTGACCAAGGACACGCAGATCAGCATGCGCTTGCGCATCGCGCGCGGCGTCGGCTACCAGCCGGCACTGTCGCGTCGCCGCCCGGACGAGGAATCGCGCCCGATCGGTCGTCTGCAGCTCGATGCGAGCTTCAGCCCGATCCGTCGCGTCGCCTTCGAAGTCGACAACGCCCGCGTCGAACAGCGCACCGATCTCGACAAGCTCGTGCTCGACATCGAGACCAACGGCACCATCGAAGCGGAAGAAGCAGTGCGTCGCGCTGCCGACATCCTTGCCGACCAGCTGTCGGTGTTCGGCGACTTCACGCGTCGCGAAAGCGCCGCCGCGAAGCCCGCCGCCACCGGCATCGACCCGCTGCTGATGCGTCCCATTGACGACCTCGAACTCACCGTCCGTTCGGCGAACTGCCTGAAGGCCGAGAGCATCTACTACATCGGAGACCTGGTGCAGCGCACCGAGGTCGAGCTGCTGAAGACGCCGAACCTCGGCAAGAAGTCGCTCACCGAGATCAAGGAAGTGCTCGCGGCCCGCGGTCTCTCGCTTGGCATGAAGCTCGAAAACTGGCCCCCGGCCGGCGTGCAACACGGCATGCTGGGCTGAGGCACAAAGGAAATTACTTATGCGCCACCTCAAATCCGGTCGCAAATTCAACCGCACCAGCTCGCACCGCGAAGCCATGTTCAAGAACATGGCCACATCGCTGTTCGTGCACGGTCTGATCAAGACCACCCTGCCCAAGGCCAAGGAACTCCGTCGCGTTGCCGAGCCGCTGATTACGCTCGCCAAGGTCGATGGCGTCGCCAACCGCCGCCTCGCCTTCGATCGTCTGCGCGACAAGGCCGCTGTCGGTGTGTTGTTCACCGAACTCGGCCCGCGTTATCGCGAGCGCAAGGGCGGCTACCTGCGTATCCTCAAGTGCGGGTTCCGCGCCGGTGATGCCGCGCCGATGGCCTACGTGGAACTGGTCGACCGTCCGCAAGTCGAAGCCACCGCCGAAGCGTAAGCTCTCGTCGCGGTGAACTTCTGCGCAGAGGCCTCGGTCGAAAGACCGGGGCCTTTTCGTCTTTCGGCATCAGCACATGAGGGAATTCCATGAGTCTCAATCCGCTCGGCTGGAGCAACCGCACCGCGTTCTTCGCAGCCTTCCTGATCTGCGCTGGACTGATGGGCTATGCCTTCTACGCAGAGTACGTGCAGGGCTTCGAGCCGTGCATGTTGTGCATGGTGCAACGTGTGTTCGTGTGCGCCGTGGGGCTGACCGCACTGATCGCCGCGCTGCATGCCCCCAAGGCCTGGGGCTGGCGTGTGTACGGCGCGCTGACCGCGCTGTGGGCTGCATTCGGCATCTACATCGCGGGGCGGCATGTGTACCTGCAGAGTCTGTCGCCCGAAGAACTCGACGGTTGCGCCCCGTCGCTGCAATATGCGCTTGAATACTTCGATGCGTTGAAGGTATTGAAGACCGTCTTCATCCGCGATCAGGATTGTGGCGTGATCGACTGGACCTTCCTCGGGCTGTCCATGCCGAATTGGGTGTTGTTCTGTTTCATCGCCTTCTTCATTGCGGCGCTCTACTACGGTTTTCGCCGCGTCCGTTGAGTGCGGCCTTCGACAGGACACCAGAACGCATGACCACCTGGACGCCCGCGCAGTGGCGCGATCGACCCGCCGCGCAGCAGCCGACGTATCCGGATGCCGAACATCTGGAACGGTGCATGGCGCAGTTGCGCCGCTTGCCGCCGCTGGTCACGTCGCTCGAGATCCTGACCCTGAAGCGGCACTTGGCGGAGGCCGCTGAAGGCAAACGCTTCCTGCTGCAGGGGGGGGATTGCGCCGAGAGTTTCGGTGAGTGTGATTCGACCACGATCACCAATCGCCTCAAGGTGCTGCTGCAGATGAGCGTGGCCCTGGTGCATGGCCTCAAGCTGCCGGTGGTGCGTATCGGTCGCTTCGCCGGTCAGTACGCGAAGCCGCGCTCCACCGATCTGGAGGAGCGCAACGGGGTGTCGCTGCCGAGCTATCGCGGCGACATCGTCAATGCGCCGGAGTTCAGTGCGCAGGCGCGTATCCCGGACCCGGAACGCTTGCTGCGCGCACATGCGCATTCGGCGATGACGATGAACTTCGTGCGCGCGCTGATCGACGGTGGCTTCGCCGACCTGCACCATCCCGAGTACTGGGATCTCGGTTGGGTCGAGTACTCGCCGCTGCAGCGCGAGTACCGGCGCATGGTCGAAGCCATCGGCGAGTCGGTGCGCTTCATGGAGACGCTGGCAGGAGAACCGATTGGCAGCTTCACCCGCGTCGACTTTTTCACTTCGCACGAGGCCTTGCTGCTGCACTACGAAGAAGCGGTGACGCGCCAGGTGCCGCGCAATCCGGGTTGGTTCAACCTGTCGACGCACTTTCCGTGGATCGGCATGCGTACCGCGGCACTCGATGGCGCGCACGCGCAGTACTGCCGTGGCATCCAGAATCCGGTCGGGCTGAAAGTGGGGCCAGGCGTAACTGCGGACCAGTTGCTGCCGGTGATCGACTTCCTGAATCCGCACAACGAGGCGGGCAAGCTGACCCTAATCCACCGCATGGGCGCGGGCAAGATCGCCGCGGCACTGCCGCCACTGTTGGAAGCAGTTCGGTGCGAGGGCAGGAACGTGTTGTGGTGTGCCGACCCGATGCACGGCAACACCGAGAGCACGGCGAATGGCTACAAGACGCGCCGTTTCGAGAACATCCGCGCCGAGCTCGAGCAGGGCTTCGATATCCATGCCGCTGCCGGAACGCGGCTTGGCGGCGTGCATCTGGAATTGACCGGCGAAAATGTCACCGAGTGCATGGGCGGCGCGCGCGATCTCACCGAGACCGATCTGGAACGTGCCTACAAGTCCAGCGTCGATCCGCGCCTGAATTACGAGCAGTCGCTGGAATTGGCGATGATGATCGTGCACAAGCGCGGTCGCGTACAGGAAGAGGAATCGGCTCGTTCGCGACCGGGGACGGGCCTGACCTGATTCGCCTGGTTCAGTAGCCAGTGCGCGCGGCGCCCAGCCGGGCGAGGGCGCGCACGTAGGCGCCGGTCAGCGCGCCGTGCTGCGCCGTGGTGATGCCGAGGTCACGCAGTCGGCCGTCGAACAGCGAGTAGACCAGACCGTGTACGGCCAGCTTCTGTCCGCGGTCCCAGGCGTCCTGCACGATCGTGGTCTGGCAGATGTTGACGACTTGCTCGACCACGTTGAGCTCGCACAAGCGTGCATGCTGCATCGATGCGGTGTCGATTCCGGTGAACACCTCGCGGTGCTTCTGCAGCACGTCGCCGACATGGCGTAGCCAGTTGTCGACCAGCCCGAGACGGGCGCCATCCAGCACCGCACGCACGCCGCCGCAACCGTAGTGCCCGACCAGCATGATGTGCTCGACCTTGAGCACGTCGATCGCGAATTGCAGTACCGAGAGGCAATTCAGATCGGCATGCACGACGACGTTGGCGACATTGCGATGCACGAAAATCTCGCCCGGCAGCAGACCCAGAATCTGGTTCGCCGGAACCCGTGAGTCGGAACAGCCGATCCACAGGTAGCGCGGATTCTGCTGCTGCGACAGCTGCCGGAAGAAATCCGGATCGCCCAGTTTGACCGACTCGGCCCAGTGCCGATTGCGCTCCAGCAGTTCGTCAAGTTCGTCCATCGTGGCTCCGCAGCGCGCTTGGTCGTGGCCGGTCCCTGGAGGCGGGCACGGGGTGCGGATTGTCGCACCTCCGCGAGCCTCGGAGTCATTGGCGATCGGCCAGCCAGTCGCGCAGTCGTTCTTCGCGGACCGCGCGGGCGACGAAGATCATGGCGGCGAGGACGGCGGTCATCGCCGCCGCTGCCGCGCCCGCGAGCGAGAGCCAGGCGTCGCTGCCGGATGCATCCAGTTGCCGCAGCGCGAGCCATGCCGAACCCGCAGCCACGGCGGCAAATATGCCTTGGGTCGTGGTGCTCGATGGGACAAACAGATGCAGCAGCAGGCGCCGACGCGACGCGCCGAGGGCAGCGCGGATGGCGAGCTGGCGCGCGTGCATGGCGGCGGCGGTCATCACCGTTGCGGCGCAGACAGCGATGCCGAGTGCCAGCGCGAGTGTGAGCGCCAGCAACCCGGATTGGCTGAGCATGCGTTCGTCCTGAAGCTGCGTCTCGATCTGGGCGGTGAGCGTTTGCCAGGGCTGCCACTCGATGTCGTGTGCATGGCGATCGAGCACCGACGCGAGCGCCTCACCGCCGTCGCCGGACGATCGGGTGGGTGCGATCAACACCCCCAGGTCACCCAGGCGTTGCAGTGGCAGGTAGAGGGTCGGTCGCGGATCGGCACGGACATCATCGAACTGACCGTCGGCGACGCTGCCGCACAGGGTGATCGCCGACTCGCCGCCGGGCAGCGACAGCGTCAGCGTCGGCATGGGTTGCCCCGGGTGCAGGTCGAACTTGCGCAGGAAGGCGCGGTTGGCGATGGCTTGCGTCGGCGCGAATGCGGCAAAGGCGCCGCAGTGGCTTTCGGTGCGCAGGCCGATCACATCGAAGTAGTTTGCGGAGACGAAGTTCAGCGCGAAGAGCTGCATCTCGCCCATGCCGCCATCGCTGGCCAGACTGCCCTGGATCACCGCCGGGCGTTGCACCGGGCCGGCGCCGGCTCCGGCAACGCCGAGTTGCGCCAGGTCGGCGAGCAGCGGTGTTGCCGCGCGGCCATCGGTCATGCGCGAGAGAGCGCTGTCGGATATGGCGGACGAGCGCTCTGTGATCGAAAGTCGCTTGGCATCGAAGCCGAGATCGCGCTCGCGCAAGTGCTCCAGTTGCAGCACGCCGACCGCAGACGCGGCGGCCAGCGCCGCCACCGCGGAAATCGCGAGCACGATCAGCATGCGCGCGACGGCCAATGGCGGATGCGCGTACGCGCCGCCTTGGCCGAGTCGCCGCTGCAATCGCTGCGCCGCCAGCGGCGCCAGCGCGAGCAGCAGTACAAACACGCCGACGACGAACCAGGAAATGGGCGCGCCGGCAATGCCGCCGATGGCGGTCGCGAGCGGCCCCTCGCCGGCGGAACCGGATGCGAAGTGCAGGAACAGCAGCGCGGTCGCGGTCGATGCCAGCGTGCTGGCCACTTGCTGCGCGGAAATGCGCAGGTTGCGCCGCCACCAGTGGCTAGCGCGCTCGCCGAGTGCGGCGCGGGTGCGGTCTTCGGTTTCGCGGTTCGCCAGATCCAGCCAGCGCATCGCGAACGCGAACGCGAGCAACATGGCGCCGAGACCACCGGCAAACAGCTGCAGGGTGCGGGCCCAGCGTGCGTACACGAGGCGGGTGCTTCCCTCCAGGCCCAGCCCGGGCATCGCCAGCAGGCGCAGGTCGCGCTCGCTGCCATCCGCTTGCATGGCCGTGCGCAGGCGCGACTGCATCGCCGCTATGCCGTCCCCGGTCAGCGCGCCGATGAACTCGGTGGGCAGCAAGCGCATGAGGTCCTCTTGCTGTGCTGGGATCATCATGTCCGGCCAGGTGTTCAGCGGAATCCAGACATCGGCCTGGGTCGCTGCCGACGGGCCGGCGAAGTCGTCGTCGAACACGCCGGCGATGGCGAACGTGACGCGTTCGCCAGTCATCGGCGCGACCAGGGTATCGATGTCGACCCGTTGACCGAGTGCGGCGCGTGTGGAACCGAACCAGCGCAGCGCGAGCGCGCGCCGCAGCAGCAGTTCCGGCTGCGCCGGCCGCGGTCCGGCGAGCGACGCTTCCAGGCTCGGTTGCGCTGGAATGTGCCCTTCCACCTCAACCCCGAGGCCCTCGAACAGCGGGCCGCCGAAGAAGCCCATGGCGACGCGCTCACCGCTGCCGTCACCGCGCACGACTTGTCGCTGTGTCGCGATTGCGGTGACTGCCTGGCTCGGAGCGGGGAACCAGTGTGCGAGCGAGTCGTAACTGATGTGACCACCGTCGCTGAATTCGGAGCCGATGCCGACCGGAACCAGTGTGACGAAGTCCGCGCGCGGCTGCGTGCCCGGCACACTCGGGTGCGCCGCCAGCCGCGCCAGCGAGAACGCCACCAGCACCCCAGCCAGCGCCACGCCGGACAAGATCGCCAGCGCGCCCGACAGCAGCCGATTGCGCGGCATCAGTAGTCGATGTCCACGCTGAAGATCTTGGCGTCGATGGAGCGCGACTTCAGCTGCTCACGCAGATCTGCGCTGATCGTCTCGCAATCCCCGCACTTTCCAATTGCGAAGCTCGGAAGAAGTTCCAGCACGACCCGCGCGCCCTTCGCCTGCTTGGCCGCTTCGGGATGCACCCTGGCGAGTGCGAATTGATCCACTCCGGCAACACAGTCGAACTTCAACTGCTTGAGATCCGGATAGGGGAAGTAACCGGCGAAGCAGCCGTTCGCGTCGAATGCGATTGCGGCCGGAAAGCGGATCACGCCATCCGCATCAAGTGGTGAGCGGGTCGTTCCCCTTGCTGTGGGCCTGGGCGCTGCACCGGCTCGCTGCAGCGCCCGCAGGACCGCGGGTTTGAGCGCAACGGCCGCAGCCGTTTCGGTCGCCGCAGCGGGGGCCGGCGCAAGCGCGAGCCAGAACATCAGGGACAGACCGAACAGTCGATTCATGGATGGGTCCCAAAGCGGCGATGGTCCTGCACCGGCGAGGCGCTTGTCCATCGGCATGACGCGTGGCTTCACAGCGACTGCGTGCGGCCGCCGTCGACGGGGAGGTTGATGCCGTTGATGTAGCTGGCGGCGGGCGAGGCGAGGAAGGCGATGGCGGCGGCGACTTCTGCGGCTTCGGCGAAGCGTGCGGCCGGGACCGAGGCGAGCATGCCGCTCTCGATCTCGTCGCGCGACTTGCCGGTGGCGGCGACGCGTTCCGCGATGATCTGTTCCAGGCGCTGCGTGCGCGTGAAGCCGGGCAGCACGTTGTTGACGGTGATGCCGTGCGGTGCGAGTTCGGCGGCCAGCGTCTTGGCCCAGCTCGCGACGGCGCCGCGAATGGTGTTGGACACGCCGAGGTTGCGGATTGGCTCCTTCACCGAAGTCGAGATGACATTGACGATGCGGCCGTAGCCAGCGGTTCTCATGCCGCCGATCGTGGCCTGCACCAGCGCATGGTTCGCGAGCAGATGGCGCTGGAAGGTATCGACGAACTGTTCGCCAGTGGCCTGGATCGCTGGCCCCGGATTCGGGCCGCCAGTGTTGTTGATGAGAATCTGCACCGGATGCGCCGCGACCATGGCATCCACCGCACTGCGCAGCGCGACGGTGTCCGCGACATCCGCCACCAACCAGCCATGACGCTGTGCGCCGTGCGTCTTCGGCAGGGTGCGGGCAAGCGCATCGAGCGCATCGCGATCACGTGCGAGCACGGTGACGTCTGCGCCCAGCCCGGCCAGCGCCTCGGCGGCGGCGCGGCCGATGCCGCGGGATGCGCCGCAGACGAGCGCGTGCTTGCCGATGAGGTCGAGTTTCATGGCGCTCGGCTCAATCCCGCGGCGGCAGTTTCATTGTCATCTGTTCGAGCAAATCGTCGTCGTCCTCGTCCGAGTGGTCGACGCCGGTGTGCGGCGGGGCGACGCTGTCGAGGTCGAAGCCCATCATCTCGGCGTCGTCCTCGTCGATACCGTCGAACGCGCGGTACTCGGCGTCGAACAGCGCCGCCATCGCGGCATGGTCGTCGGGAAAATGCTCGGTCTCACCGCTCGCGCTGAGCACTTCCGCGCTGCCGTCTTTGTTCAGGGTCAGGCGCGCCCAGTGCAGCATGTCGCCGAAGGTGACGACGTACCAGGTTTCGTTTGGCATTGCGGACTCCGGAAATTCAGATGAATAGACCTGCGATCAGACTCGTCGCAGCGAGCGCGATCAGCAGCAGGCTGGTGCGGTCGGCGCCCGGCATTGCTCAGAACTCGGCCGAGCCCGGAACGCGCGGGTAGGGGATGGCGTCGCGGATGTTGCCGAGCCCGCAGACGTAGACCACCAGGCGCTCGAAGCCGAGCCCGAAGCCGGCGTGCGGCACTGTGCCGTAGCGGCGCAGGTCGCGGTACCACTGATAACTGTCGGGGTTCAGTCCGAACTTGGCGATGCGCGCGTCGAGATAATCGAGGCGTTCCTCGCGCTGCGAACCGCCGATGATCTCGCCGATGCCGGGTGCGAGCACGTCCATCGCTGCAACCGTGCGGCCGTCATCGTTCAGGCGCATGTAGAACGACTTGATCTGCTCCGGGTAGTTCATCACCACCGTCGGCCGGCCGATGTGCTTTTCGGTCAGCCAGCGTTCGTGCTCGGTCTGCAGATCGAGGCCCCATTCGACCGGATAGTCGAACTTCTCGCCGGAGTTCTTCAGCAGGTCGATCGCGTCGGCCGTAGTCGATGCGCTCGAACGGTGCGGAGATGAAGCTCTCCAGACGGGCGATTGCCGTCTTCTCGATGCGGTCGTTGAAGAACGCCATGTCGTCCGCGCGTTCGGCGAGCACGGCCTGGAAAATGTACTTCAGGAAGTCCTCGGCCAGCGTCGCATCGTCGTTCAGGTCGGCGAATGCGATCTCGGGTTCGATCATCCAGAACTCGGCGAGATGGCGCGTCGTGTTCGAGTTCTCGGCGCGGAAGGTCGGCCCGAAGGTGTAGACCTTGCTGAGCGCCAGGCAATAGGCCTCGACGTTGAGCTGGCCGGAGACCGTCAGGTAGGCCTCCTTGCCGAAGAAATCCTTGTTCCAGTCGATCGCGCCCTGGTCGGTGCGCGGAATGTTCGCGAGATCGAGCGTGGAGACGCGGAACATCTGGCCGGCGCCTTCGCAGTCGCTGGCGGTCACGATCGGCGTGTTCACCCAGAAGAAGCCGCGTTCATGGAAATAGCGGTGGATGGCCTGGGCAATGCTGTGGCGGATGCGGGCGACCGCACCGAAGGTGTTGGTGCGCGGGCGCAGGTGCGCCACTTCGCGCAGGAACTCCATGGTGTGCGGCTTGGGCTGGATCGGGTAAGTCTCGGGGTCGTCGACCATGCCGGTCACCTCGACCGTATCAGCCTGGATCTCGTAGCTCTGGCCCTTGCCCTGCGACTGCACCAAGGTGCCGGTCGCGACCACCGCGCAGCCGGCGGTGAGGTGCACGATCTCGCGGTCGTAATTCGCGACCGAGTTCGGCACCACCAGTTGGATCGAGTCCTGGCCGGAACCATCGTTGACGGTGACGAAGGAGATGCCGGCCTTCGAGTCGCGCCGGGTGCGCACCCAGCCGCGAACCGTGATTTTTTCACCGATCGCGACGCGACCGGCGAGTGCTTCGCGCACGCTTGCTACACTCATGCCTTGAAACTCCGTTGGCAGCGACCCGAGCGGTCGCCATGGAACGCGCGATCATATCCGAGCGCGCACACCCGACGGCATGGAGTGGAGCACGATGGGCATTCAACTTTCCGAATCGGCGGCCGAGCGCGTAGGCGGCTTCCTGCGTGAGAAGCCAGAAGCGGTCGGGCTGCGCTTCGGCGTACGCAAGACCGGATGTTCCGGCTTCGCCTATGTGGTCGATCTGGCTGATGCGGTCGGGGCCAATGATGTGGTCTTCGAATCGCGCGGTATCAGCGTGCTCGTCGACCGCGACTGCCTGGCCTGGGTCGACGGCACCGAGATCGACTACGCCCGCCAGGGGTTCAACGCCCAGTTCCAGTTCCGCAATCCGAACGTGGCGGCCCAGTGCGGATGCGGGGAAAGTTTCACGACGGCGTGAGATTAGCCTTCGGCGTCCCAACAAAAATCCAATGAAAACAGCCGTGTCGACGTAGGTCATGGCGCTTGGCTTGAAGTGCCGGCCGAAAATTTTTTGCGCTTGTGGATAGATCGCCTAAGTCTCTGATACGGCTTGGGAAAGCTGAACTAATCCGCTGATTTTTCACGACTTTTGCATTGCGGCAGGGGCAGGCCTCGGCTAAGCTTCCGTCCCCTGTCCGCCGCTGGCCGACAGGACCTTGCCTCACCGGTTCCACTTCGGGAGGCCTACAAGTCCGCAAGGAGTTTTTTTGATGCGTCACTATGAAATTGTTTTCCTGGTCCACCCCGACCAGAGCGAGCAGGTTCCGGCGATGATCGAGCGATACAAGACGCTCATCGAAGGCGACCAGGGCACGATCCACCGTCTTGAAGACTGGGGTCGCCGCCAGCTCGCTTATTCGATCCAGGATCTCGGCAAGGCCCACTACGTGTTGATGAACATCGAGTGCACCCAGCCGGTACTGAATGAACTGCAGTCCTCGTTCCGCTTCAACGACGCCGTGCTGCGTCATCTGATCACGACTCGCGACGACGCGGTGACCGAACAGTCGCCGATCGCGAAGATGAAAGATGAGAAGCCGAGCCGTCGCAACAGCGAAGAAGGCTTCAGCGACGCCGAATTCGAAGACGCCGCCTGAGTCACGAGGAGAGATCATGTCCAAGTTCTTCCGCCGCAAGAAATTCTGCCGATTCACCGCCGAAGGTGTCAAAGAGATCGATTACAAGGATCTCAACACCCTCCGTCAGTATCTGACCGAGACCGGCAAGATCGTTCCCAGTCGCATCACCGGCACCAAGTCGCGTTACCAGCGTCAGCTCACCACTGCCGTCAAGCGTTCGCGTTTCCTGGCGTTGCTGCCGTATTGCGACAACCACTGAGGAGCGATTCGCAATGGAACTGATTCTTCTGCAGAAAGTTGTGAACCTCGGCGCCCTCGGCGACAAGGTCAACGTGAAGCCCGGTTACGGGCGTAATTATCTGGTCCCGCAGGGAAAGGCCGCTCCGGCCACTGCGACCAACGTGGCGGAGTTCGAGAAGCGCCGCGCCGAGTATGAAGCCAAGGCCAATGGCCTGCTGGCGGATGCCGAAGCGCGCAAGCAAAAACTCGAAGCCGCCGCGGTAACAGTTCGCGCCAATGCCAGCACGGAAGGCAAGCTCTACGGCTCGGTCGGTCCGCGGGATATCGCTGACGCCTTTACGAACGCGGGTTTTCCGCTTTCCAAGGCCGAAGTGATTCTCGGGGAAGGTCCGATCCGTCGAGCCGGCGAATTCGACATCCACGTCGCACTGCACGCTGATGTGCATTGCACCGTCAAGTTGTCGGTCGTCGGCGAAGGGTAATGGCCGAATATCTGCCGGCTTTCTTCGGCCGGTAGTGCTGCTTCAGGGAAACTCAAAGCCCGCTGCTGACCCCAGCGGGCTCTTTTTTGGCCCGACGCGCAGCATCCGTCCTTGAACGCGCGGCAACGGCACCCCGGGGTACCGGAACTCATCGCGCGTGGCACGTTCCAAATTCCGCCCGTTTGCGTCCCGGCCGACTCGCCGTGACAATACGCGGCCTTTTTTCCCGGCCAACGCCGGTTCCTACCTGGAGCACACAAGAATGAAGCAGTTCTTTCGCAGCACTCTCGCAGCCGCGGTCGCGGTCGGTCTGGCCCTGCCCTTGTCGGCGAGCGCGCTCGACAAGCTGACCACGGAAAAGGAAAAGGTCAGCTACATGGTCGGCCTCGATCTCGCCAATGGCGTCGGCCAGATCAAGGACGAAATCGATCTCAACATCGTGATCGATGCGCTGAAAACGCAGCTCGCCGGCGGCAAGTTGCTGATGACCGCCGAGGAATCGAAGGCGGTGCGCGACACCTTCATGCAGAAGCTGCAGGCGACACAGCAGGCGAAGACCGCCGAACTCGCCGGAAAGAACAAGGCCGAGGGCGACAAGTTCCTGGCTGCGAACAAGTCCAAGCCGGGCGTGAAGACGACCGCGTCGGGCCTGCAGTACTCGGTGGTCAAGGAAGGCACCGGCAAGAAGCCGACGGCTGAGTCGACGGTCAAGGTGCACTACACCGGCACCCTGCTCGACGGCACCAAGTTCGACAGCTCGGTCGATCGTGGCGAGCCGGCACAGTTCCCGCTGAACGGCGTCATCGCCGGCTGGACCGAAGGCCTGCAGCTGATGACCGTCGGCTCCAAGTACAAGTTCTTCATCCCCTCCAACCTGGCCTATGGCGATCGCGCCACGCCGGGTCCGATCGGACCGAACTCGGCGCTGATCTTCGACGTCGAGCTGATCGAAATCGTCAACTGAGTCATCGCCTAACGATGTTCTCGGAACGCCGGCGCAAGCCGGCGTTCGCTTTTGTGGCGGTTGCGGTGGCGCGGGGCGGATAAGATAGCGGCGCGCGAATCGACACCGGGAAGCAATGCATGCACGTCACCATTTTCGGTACCGGCTATGTCGGCCTGGTCACCGGCACCTGTCTCGCCGAGGTCGGCAACCATATCCGCTGCGTCGATATCGATGCGCGCAAGGTCGAGGGGCTCAACCAGGGAGTCGTGCCGATCTACGAACCCGGCCTCGATGAGCTGGTCCATGCCAACCACAAGGCGGGGCGCCTGCAGTTCACCACCGACGCCGCGGCAGCGATCGCGACTGCGGAGATCCTGTTCATCGCCGTCGGCACGCCGCCGGGCGAGGATGGCAGCGCCGACCTGTCGCATGTGCTCGCGGTGGCGCGCACGATTGGCCAGCACCTGGCGCGCCATGCGATTGTCGTGAACAAGTCGACGGTGCCGGTGGGCACCGCGGATCGGGTGCGCATCGCCATCGCCGCCGAACTGGCCGCGCGCGGCGTCGACGTCGGTTTCGATGTCGTCTCGAATCCGGAATTCCTGAAGGAGGGCGATGCGGTCAAGGACTGCATGCGTCCCGATCGCATCGTCATCGGCTCGGACAGCGTATTGGCCGTCGAGCGGTTGAAGGTGCTCTACGCGCCGTTCAATCGCAACCACGAGCGCTTCGTGCTGATGGACGTGCGTTCCGCCGAGCTGACCAAGTACGCTGCAAATGCGATGCTCGCGACCAAGATCAGTTTCATGAACGAGATGGCCAACATCGCCGAGCGCGTCGGCGCCGACATCGAGCATGTGCGCCATGGCATCGGCTCGGACCCGCGCATCGGCTACTCCTTCATCTATCCAGGCGCCGGTTATGGCGGTTCGTGTTTTCCGAAGGACGTGCAGGCGCTGGATCGCACCGCACGCCAGCATGGTTACGCGCCGCGCATCCTGGAGGCGGTCGAAGCGGTCAATCAGGCGCAGAAGAGCCGCGTATTCGCGCTGCTGCGGCAGCACTTTGGCGGCGACCTGCGCGGCCGCACCATCGCCGTCTGGGGGCTCGCGTTCAAGCCGAATACCGACGACATGCGCGAGGCCCCCGCGCGCGTGCTGCTCGCGCAGTTGTGGGAGGCGGGTGCATCGGTGCGCGCGCACGACCCGGAGGCGATGAAGGAAGCCGCGCACGTCTTTGGTCCGCGTGACCGACTTCGTGCTCTGCGATGAACCCTTTGCTGCCGTCGAGGGCGCGGACGCCCTGGTGGTGCTGACCGAGTGGAAACTGTTCTGGAGCCCGGATTTCGAGCGGATCCGTGCTGCCTTGAAGTCGCCGGTCGTGTTCGATGGCCGCAACATCTACGATCCGAAATCGGTCGAGGCAGCGGGGCTGGCCTATTACGGCATCGGTCGCGGGCGATCGGTGGCTCATCCGCTGGTGACCTGAGGACTGGCATGCGCGACTTCCCATCGACCAGGCGTGTACTTGTCACCGGCGGCGCCGGCTTCCTTGGCTCGCATCTGTGCGACCGCCTGCTCGCCGACGGGCACGAGGTGCTCTGCGTCGACAACCTGTTCACCGGCAGCAAGCGCAACATCGCGCACCTGCACGGCCATCCGCGCTTCGAGTTTCTGCGCCATGACGTGACCTTGCCGCTGTTCGTCGAGGTCGACGAGATCTGGAACCTGGCCTGCCCGGCCTCGCCGATCCACTATCAGCACGATCCGGTGCAGACCACGAAGACCAGCGTGCACGGCGCGATCAACATGCTCGGGCTGGCCAAGCGCCTGCGCGCGCCGATCTTCCAGGCCTCGACCAGCGAGGTCTATGGCGACCCCGAACAGCATCCGCAGCGCGAAGACTACTGGGGCCGCGTCAACCCGATCGGACCGCGCTCCTGCTACGACGAAGGCAAGCGTTGCGCCGAGACGCTGTTCTTCGACTACCACCGGCAGCACGCATTGCGGATCAAGGTCGCGCGCATCTTCAATACCTACGGCCCGCGCATGCACCCGAACGACGGGCGCGTGGTGTCGAACTTCATCATGCAGGCGCTGCGCAACGAACCGATCACGCATCTACGGCGAAGGTCTGCAGACGCGCTCGTTCTGCTTCGTCGACGATCTGATCGAGGGCTTCATCCGGCTGATGGCGACCGATGACCGACGTGACCGGCCCGATCAATCTCGGCAATCCGGGCGAGTTCACCATCCGCGAGCTGGCCGAGAAGGTGATTGTGCTGACCGGTTCGTCGTCGCGTATCGAGATGCATCCGCTGCCGACCGACGATCCGCAGCAGCGGCAACCCGACATCACCCGCGCCAGCAATGAGCTGGGATGGACGCCGAAAATCGACCTCGACAGTGGCTTGCGCGTCACCATCGCCTACTTCGAACGGTTGCTTGCGGGGGGCACGGAGACGGTGCATGGCTGAGTCGCGCAAAGCGGTTCGTCTGCTCGGCGGCGCCACGGCGCTGGCGCCGTTGCTGCCGTTCGTCGATCTGCATCTGCATGCGTTGCCTGGTGTCGACAACGGCCCGGCATCCTGGTCGGCGGCGGTGGAACTGTGTGTGCAGGCCGCGCACAACGGAATTTCGCACGCGGTACTGACGCCGCATTTTCGCGGCAAGCCCTATGCCGAGCGCATCACGCGCTTGTCGACGCGCCTGATTCGTTTGCGCGAAGCGCTGGTCGAGCGCGGCCTGTCGATGGAGGTCGCGCTGGCCGGCGAATGCCGTTTTGATGCCGCCCTGCATCAGGCGATCCAGACCGGCGACCTGCCTTGGCTCGGGCGCTGGCAGGATGAATATGTGGTGCTGATCGAGTTCTCGGATGCGCGACTGCCGGCGAAGATCGTGCCCGCCATCGAGTGGATGCGTGCCCGCGGCATGCGGCCGATGCTCGCGCATCCGGAGCGCATCCGTGAAGTGCAGGCGCGGCCGCAATGTCTGGCGCCGCTGGTGGCGGCGGGGTTGCTGTTGCAGATCGATGCGGACGCGCTCGCCGGCGGCTGTGGGCCATTCGCGCAGGAAACTTCGGTGGCGTTGTTGCGCGAAGGCTGGGTGACCATCCTCGCCAGCAACGCGCATGATCTGGTTCGCCAGCCGCCACGCATCGAGCCTGGGCGCGTGGTCGCGGCCGAAATCCTCGGCGACGCCGTTTCCTGGGAGCTGGTTGCGCTGCGCCCCGCGCGCATCGCGGCCATGCATTTTCCCGCGCTCGCCCCGAACTGATGCGGCGCCGGTCCAGTACACTTTCGCCATGCCCTCGACCCTCGCCGAAATCAATGCACGATTGGCCGAACTGGAATCGCGTTTCGCGTTCCAGGACGATGTCGTGGCGACGCTGAATCCGCAAGTCGCTACCCAGGAACGACGCTATTTTGATCTGGTCGAGGAACTCCGGCAATTGCGTCACGAGGTGATCCTGCTGCGCGCCGCGCTCGGACACGATGCCGCCGACGAGCCGCCACCGCCGCACTATTGATCTACTTCCCAGTCCAGCCATGACCGATTCCCTGCGCGACCAGATGCTGAAGCTCGGCTTCGCACCCAAGAAGCACGAGGCGCCGAAGCCGCGCCCGCCGCAGCCCAAGGCGGGCGCTCCCACGAAGGCGCAGGTTCACGGCCGGCCGCATGCGCACACAAAGCCCGTGCCTGCGGCGCGCGTCGATACCCGTTCGCAGGAAGAGATCGACCTGGCGCGCGCCTACGCCTTGCGCGCCAAGCTCGAACGCGAGGAGGCCGAACAGGCGCGGCGCGAGGCCGAGCAAAAGGCGGCCGAGAAGCGCGAGCGAAAGCTGCTCATGGCTGCGCTGCTCGAGGGCAAGGCGCAGAACCTGGCGGACGCCGAACACCCGCGCCACTTCGAACACCAAGGCAAGATCAAGCGCGTCTATGGCAGCGAAGCGCAGGTGACGGCGATCAATGCCGGTGAGCTCGGCATCGTCATGCAGGACGGACACTTCCGCATCGTCGCGCGCGAGATCGCGCTGCAGGTGCGCGACCTCGAACCGCGTTGCCTGGTGCTGCTCGAAGAGCCGGACGGGCCCGTGGCCGCGGAATTCGACGCAGGCGCCTGATCGATGCCGGCACGTTACGGTCTTGCCCGAATCCTGTCGAAACGCGGGCTGTGCTCGCGCACCGAGGCAGCACGCTGGATCGCTGCGGGGCGCGTGCGTGTGGCCGGGCGGGTAGTGCGTGATGCCGAAGCACCGACCACGCTTGATGCCGAGATCGTCGTCGACGGCGAACAGACCGAGCTGGTGATTCCGCTGCATCTGATGCTGAACAAGCGTCGTGGCCTGATCACCACGCGCATGGACGAGCACGGGCGGGCGACCGTGTACGACTGCTTCGCGAATGCGAACCTGCCCTGGGTCGCGCCGGTCGGTCGACTCGATCGCGCCAGCGAAGGGCTGCTGTTGTTCAGCAACGACCCCGGCTTCGCCGCGTCCATCACCGAGCCCGAGCAGGGCATCGAGAAGACCTACCACGTGCAGATCGAAGGCTGGCTGGCGCACGAAGCGCTGGCCACGCTCGAAACGGGGCTGCTCATCGACGGCGAGTGCTGGTGTGCACTGCGCGTGCGCGAGCTGCGCCGCGGAGCGAAGAATTGCTGGCTCGAGATCGTGCTCGATGAGGGCCGCAACCGCCAGATCCGGCGCATGCTGGAAGCGCTTGGGGTTCCGGTGCTGCGCCTGGTGCGCGTCGCGATCGGCCAGCTGCAGTTGGGGACGCTGGCCAAGGGCGAATGGCGCGTGCTTGGCCAGAGCGACATTGCTGCACTGCATTTGCCTCTTTCCGGGAGCGGCGGATAATCCCGAGGCCTCATGTCGGGGCGGGAGGGATTCCATCATGCTCAATTTTCCGGTGCGCCATGCGGCGCCTCGTCTGCTCTGCGTCGCGCTGGCTGCCGCTTTCGTCACGACTTCCGTATCCGCTGTGACCATCAATGCGTCCGGGCTGCGCGCTCCCGGCAGCATCGGCTTTGATGCCGAAGGCGTGCCGCTGATCCAGGCCGCGAACGATTACGACGCCGCATTCCTGATGGGCTACGTGCATGCGCGCGACCGTCTGTGGCAGATGGACTATCTGCGCCGCGTCGCAAGCGGCACCCTGGCCGAGATGGTCGGCACGCCCGCGCTGGCCAACGACATCCAGTTGCGCACGCTGGGCCTGCGCCGCGCCGCGCAGTCGAGCTGGTCGGCGATGCCCGACGTTGCGCGCGGCGAACTGCGCGCCTATGCCGAAGGCGTCAACCTGTGGGTGCGCAGCAACGCGCTGCCGTCCGAATACGGGGCGTTGGAACTGAGCCGCTTCGAGCCTTGGTTGCCGGTCGATTCGTTGATCATCGGCAAGCTGCTGGCGTTCCAGCTCAGCTTTGATCTCGACATCGACTACACCGTGCGCCTCGGTGCCTACGCGGCGGCGGGTGCTGCGGCCGGCTTCAACGGCCAAGCGTTGTTCTTCGAGGATACACATCGGGTGCAGCCGTTCGACTCGCGGGCATCGATCAGTGCGGGAGATTTTCATCCGGCCAGCGCGACCGTCGACGCGAAAGCGCTCGGTCTTGGCATTCCCGACTACAACGCCGATTTCCTGCGCCAGACCGAGGCGCTGCGCGACTCGCTGCAGGGCAACGAATGGATCGCACCGAAACTGGCACCGCGCGAAAACCGCGGCGGTTCCAACTGGTGGCTGGTGCATGGTGCGAAGACGGCATCGGGCAAGGCGATCCTGTCCAACGATCCGCACCTCGGCCTTGACCTGCCGGCGGTGATGCATGAAGCGCACATCGTCTCGACCGATCCCGCCTACGCCACCACGATGAACGTCTCCGGGCTGGCACCACCGGGCGTGCCATCGATCCTGCTCGGCTGCACGCCGGTGTTCTGCTGGGGCCTGACCACGAACCCGATGGATGTCTCCGACACCTATCAAGAGAAGTTCCTGCTCAACACCTACGGGCTGCCGACGCACACGTTGTACAAAGGCGTGGCCGAGCCGGTGAACTGGACCTTCCAGAGCTACTACGTCAACAAGCTCGACGGCGTCCTGGACAATGTCGCGCGCGAAAATTCGATCGGCTACACCAACGGCGGGCTGACCATCACCGTTCCTCGCCGCAACAACGGACCGGTGCTGTCGATCACCAACGACACCGGTATCTCGGTCGCCTACACCGGCTGGGGTGCGACGCGCGAACTGGAAGCGATCCGCCGCATCAACCGTGCCACCAGTCTCGACGAATTCCGCACCGCGTTGAGCTTCTTCGACGTCGGCTCGCAGAACTTCGCGTATGCCGGAACCGACGGCACCATCGCCTACTTCTCGACCGCCGAGGCGCCGATGCGCGAAGACCTGCAGAGCAATACCGTCGATGGCATGCCGCCGTTCCTGATCCGCGATGGGTCCGGCACGCGCAAGAACGAGTGGCTGCCGGTGACGCATCCCAGGTCAACCAGGCGGTGCCCTACGAGATCCTGCCGCCGAGCGAGATGCCGTTCGTGATCAATCCGGCGTCCGGCTACATCGCCAATGCGAACAACGACCCGATCGGCAGCACCTTCGACAACAACGCCTTCAACCAGATGCGGCCGGGCGGTGGACTGCATTACCTGAGCTTCGGTTATTCCAGCCTGCGCATGGGTCGTATCGACCGCGAACTGCAGTCGCTGATCGGCAGTTCCACGCCGATCACCCCTTTGCACATGAAGACGCTGCAGGCGAACACCGATCTGCTCGACGCCGAGTTGGTGTTCCCTTACCTCGATACCGCGTTCAGCAATGCGCAGACATCGAGCTGGGCGGACCTGCACGCGCTCGGTGCCGATACGCGCATCGACGAAGCGATCAAGCGCCTGCAGGATTGGGACTACTCGACGCCGACCGGTCTGGCACAGGGTTTCGATGCCGGCGACAACCCGGCGGCCATGGTCGAGCCTTCCGATGTCGAGGTCGCGAATTCGGTGGCGGCGACGATCTGGGCGCTGTGGCGCGGGCAGGCGGTGCGCAACAGCGTCGACGCGACGCTTTCACGCGTCGGACTCGGCAGCTATCTGCCGGGCAGCAACGAATCCTACGTCGCGCTGAAGCGTCTGCTCGAGCGCTATGACGCGCAGCAGGGCCGGGGCGTTTCCGGGCTGAACTTCTTCGCTGTCAGCGGTGCGCCGAATGCCAATGCGGCGCGTGATTACCTGCTGCTGAAGTCGTTGGCGGACGCGCTGGATCTCGCTGCAAGCCCGGGCTTTGCCGCGGCCTTCGGTGGGTTCGGGCGATCAGGACGACTACCGCTGGGGCAAGCTGCACCGCATCGTGTTCGATCATCCCCTCGGCGGCCCGTTCAACATCCCCGGGCCGGGGCTGTACGGACTGACCAATGTGTCGAGCGACCTGCTCGGTCTCGCGCGTCAGGGCGGCTACGAGGCGGTCGATGCATCCAGCCACAGTTCGCGTGCGAACTCTCTCAACGGCTTCATGTTCGGCTCGGGCCCGGCGCGGCGCTTCGTCGGTGAGATGAGCATGCCGATCGCGGCCGATCAGATCTACCCGGGCGGGCAGAACGCGGTGCTCGGATCGCCCGGTTACATCTCGCAGTTGCCGCGCTGGTTGGTCAACGCCTACAAGCCCTTGCCGATTGACGAGGCGGCGCATGCGGCCGCGGTCACCAGCACCTTGCACTTCGTGCCCGCGGGAAATCCGTGACAGCGAAGTCGCCGGCTGCACCGCGCGCGGAGCATGCGCGCGGCTTCGATCTTGGCGCGGCGTGCCGAATCCTGGCACGCCGCGACAAGGCGCTCGGGTCGTGGATGAAGCGCATCGGCGGGATCGAAACCCAGTGGCAGCGGCGCTTCGATCCGGTCGATTCGCTGGCACGCTCGATCCTCTACCAGCAGCTCTCGGGCAAGGCCGCGGCAACCATTCACGGTCGCGTGCTGGATCGCTATGGAGTGCGGCGCAAGCTCACGCCGGGCAGCTTGCTGGCGGCCCCGGACGGCGGGCTGCGCGAATGCGGCGTTTCGTTCAACAAGATCGCGGCGTTGAAGGACCTGGCCGCGAAGGCGGAGCAGGGCGTGGTGCCTACGCTCGCGGCAATGCGTCGCCTGCACCACGATGAAATCGTCGAACGGCTGACCGCAGTGCGCGGCATCGGTCGCTGGACCGTCGAGATGATGCTGATCTTCTGGCTCGGCCGCCCGGACATCCTGCCGATCGATGATCTGGGTATCCGCAAGGGCGCGCAGATCGTGCTCGGCCACAACGCGATGATGAAACCCAAGGAACTGCTCGCGCATGGCGCGATCTGGGCGCCGTATCGCACTGCGGCCAGCCTGTATCTGTGGCGCGTTGCTGACGCTGCCAAGGAGAACGGCGCGCGCGACTGAGTCGCGCGCATCGCCATCGTCGTGGTGCAGCGCTCGGGGCGCGGTCACAGTTTGGCGTGCCCGCAGCCGCTAGCCTACCGCTCTCCCTGGTTGCTGGGCGCTCGCCTCATGTTTGGACAGTTCACTGCCTCGCGCTGCGCGCGCCTTGCCTGCGGATGGCTGCTGTGCCTGAGTGCCACGGCGCAGGCCGCGATCACCGTCGACTTCTCCTACGTGGACCAGCAGTCGCCCGAGTTCCAGCGCTTCAAGTCGTTCGTCGATGCGGCCGTTGCCAACAATCCCGGCTACGGCTTTTCGGCTGCCGATGCCGCGTACATGTATCGACTGACCGGCCAGGTGCAATACGCCACGCTGGCGGTGCAGACGGTGGAGACGCAGGTCCACGAGGCCGAACTCGCGATCGCCGCGGGCAATGCGCCGCCGATCGCCGGCGACCAGTACCTCGATGTCGGGCCGATGATCGAAGACCTGGCGCTGACCTACGACTGGTGTGCCGGGCAGACCAGTGCCGCGCAGCGCACGCGCTGGGCCAATTACGCCGAACAGGCGGTGTGGAATGTCTGGCACAACAACCAGGCGCAATGGGGTGGGCACTCGCACCCGTGGGCGGGTTGGGGCGTGGACGATCCCGCCAACAACTATCACTACAGTTTCCTGCGCGCGACGCTGTACTGGGGGCTTGCTTCCAACAGCACGACCTGGAAAACCCTGCTGCAGAACGAAAAGTGGCCGGAGCAACTGGCCTACACCGCGAGCATCCCGGGCGGCGGCAGCGAGGAGGGCACCGCCTATGGGCTGTCGCACGGCACGCTGTTCATGCTGTACCGGGTGTGGCGCGACTCGATGGCGGCAGACATCGGCAACGCCAATGCCCACGTCAACGAGAGCATCGCCTGGTGGATCCACGCGACCGTGCCCACGCTGGATCGTGTGGCGCCGATCGGTGACCAGGCGCGCGTGTCGGAACCGGTGATCTACGACTACCACCGTCACCTGGTGCTGGAGGCGCGAGCACTCTCGAACGACGCCACGGCGCGCGACGATGCGGCCTGGTGGCTGCACTCGATCTCCGATCAGGACATGGAGTCGGGTTTCAACACCCGCCACAACTTGCTGCCGGCGGGCCCCGCGGGGACGCCGCCGGCGCAGATGGTCTACCACGCCACCGGCACCGGGCAGCTGTTCGCGCGTACCGGTTGGGACACTGCGGCGATGTGGCTGCAGTTCTCGGCCGGGCCTTACGTGCAGAGCCACGCGCACCAGGACCAGGGCGCGTTCACCCTGTTCGAGGGCGACTGGCTCGCGGCGACCGAAAACATCTGGACGCACAGCGGCATCCAGCAAGGCACCGATACCCACAATCTCCTGCGCTTCGAACAGGGTGGACAGATCGTGCCGCAGCGCGTCGGCACCACTTCGAGCATGACCGTGACCCCGGGGCCCGACGGCGCGGTGCATGCCCTGGCCAACCTGTTGCCCGCCTACGACGGAGACCCCGCCGTCGTGGCGTGGCAGCGCACCATCGACTTCGCCAACCGCAAGCTCACGGTCAGCGACCAGTTCAGTGTCGGCAGCGGTACCGAGGCCATCTTCCAGGTCAACACGCCGGTGCAGCCAATCATCAACGGCAACACCGCCACCGCCGGCAACCTCAAGATCCGAGTGCTCTCGCCCGCCAGCGCCACCCTGACCGCGCTCGACTGGACCACGCGCACCGGTCCCGACGAAACCTACTACTCAGGCTGGCGCCTCGACGTGCGCGGCAGCAGCAGCGGCTACGTGGTCGAGCTGAGCAACGCAGGCGCGCTGTTCGCGAACAGTTTCGAGTAAGCGCACCGGCTTGACGCGGCGACACCGCTGCAAACGATCACACCTCGATCGACGCCAGATCGCCCTTGGTTTCGAGCCAGTCCTTGCGGTCGTTGGCGCGCTTTTTCGAGAGCAGCATGTCCATGATCTTGTTGGTGCCGTCGTCTTCGGCGACGGTGAGCTGGATCAGGCGGCGGGTGTCCGGATGGATGGTGGATTCACGCAGCTGCGGCGGGTTCATCTCGCCCAATCCCTTGAAGCGCGTGACCGATACGGTGCCGCGGATCTTCTCGCGTTCAATGCGTTCCAGCATCTGCCGCTTCTCGTCCTCGTCGAGCGCGTAGAACACCTGTTTGCCGATGTCGATGCGAAACAGCGGTGGCATCGCCACGAACACGTGGCCGGCGCGCACCAGGGTCGGGAAGTGACGCAGGAACAAGGCACTCAGCAGGGTGGCGATGTGCAGACCGTCGGAGTCGGCATCGGCGAGAATGATGACCTTGCCATAGCGCAGGCCGTCGATCTTATCGTGGCCGGGGTCGCAGCCGATGGCGACGGCAAGGTCGTGCACCTCGTTCGACGCCAACACGCCGCTCGACTCGACTTCCCAGGTATTCAGGATCTTGCCGCGCAGCGGCAGGATCGCCTGGAAGTCCTTGTCGCGCGCCTGCTTGGCCGAGCCGCCAGCGGAGTCGCCTTCGACGATGAACAGCTCGGTGCGCGACAGGTCCTGGCTGATGCAATCCGCAAGCTTGCCCGGCAGTGCCGGGCCTTGCGTGACCTTCTTGCGCACCACGATCTTGTCGGCCTTCAGTCGTGCCTGGGCGCGTTCGATCGCGAGCGTGGCGATGCGTTCGCCGAGATCGACGTGCTGGTTCAGCCACAACGAGAACGCGTCATGCGTTGCGCCTTCGACGAACGCGGCGGCATTGCGCGACGACAGTCGTTCCTTGGTCTGGCCGGAGAACTGCGGGTCGGCGGTCTTGTAGCTGAGCACAAAGCTGAGACGGTCCCAGACATCCTCGGGCGCGATCTTGACGCCGCGCGGCAGCAGGTTGCGGAAGTCGCAGAACTCGCGCAGGGATTCGGTAAGCCCCGAGCGCAGCCCGTTGGCATGGGTGCCGTGCTGCGCGGTGGGAATCAGATTGACGTAGCTTTCCTGCACCAGTTCACCGTCGCTGCTCCAGCACAAGGCGAACTCGATCGCGTCGACGTCCTTCTTCAGGCTGGCGACGAAAATGTCGGGCGGCAGCAGTTCGCAATCCTTGAGCATCGAGCGCAGGTAATCGCGCAGGCCGTCCTCATAGCACCACGCGACGCGCTCGCCGCTGGCTTCGTCGAACAGTTTCATGGTCAGGCCGGGGCAGAGCACGGCTTTGGCGCGCAGCACGTGTTTCAACCGCGACAGCAAAATCTTCGGCGAGTCGAAGTACTTGCTATCGGGCCAGAAGCGCACGCGCGTACCGGTCTGCTTCTTCGGCGTGCTGCCGATGATCGCGAGATCGCTGGCGCGGTCGCCGTTGCGGAAGTCCATCTGATAGCGATTGCCGTCGCGGCTGATCACCACTTCGACCTTGCTCGACAGCGCATTCACCACCGACACGCCGACGCCGTGCAGGCCACCGGAGAACTGGTAGTTCTTGTTCGAGAACTTGCCGCCGGCGTGCAGGCGGGTGAGGATCAGTTCCACGCCGGGAATCCCCTCTTCGGGGTGGATGTCGACCGGCATGCCGCGGCCGTTGTCGCTGACCTCGACCGAGCCATCGTTGAACAAGCACACATCGATGGTGTCGGCGTGCCCGGCCAGTGCCTCGTCGACCGAGTTGTCCACCACCTCCTGCACCAGATGGTTCGGCCGCGTCGTGTCCGTGTACATGCCCGGCCGGCGCTTCACCGGCTCCAGCCCGGACAGGACTTCGATATCGGCGGCGTTGTAACGACTCATGCAAGGGCCTGGAAAAACTGCGGGGCGGCATGGTGGGCGCGCAGCCGGCCCGGGTCAAGGCGCGCGCAAAGTCCGCCGCGCCAGCGTCCCGCCACGGCGATTCAGGGGCAGTCAACCGGGGCATCCGGTAGAATGCCGCTTTCACGCGATCCCGGTGTTTCATGACTCCTCTGATATTCGTTACCGGCGGTGTGGTGTCCTCGTTGGGCAAGGGCATTGCAGCTGCGTCGCTTGGCGCGATCCTCGAAGCGCGCGGCCTCAAGGTCACGATGATGAAGCTCGATCCCTACATCAACGTCGATCCGGGCACGATGAGCCCGTACCAGCACGGCGAGGTCTACGTGCTCGACGACGGTGCCGAGACCGACCTCGACCTCGGCCACTACGAGCGCTTCGTCAATACCCGGCTGACGCGCCGCAACGCCATCACTACCGGCAAGATCTACGAGAACGTGATCCGCAAGGAGCGCCGCGGCGATTATCTCGGTGCCACGGTGCAGGTGATCCCGCACATCACCGACGAGATCAAGCGTGCGGTCGAGGAAGCCACCGCCGGCTACGACGTAGCCCTGGTCGAAGTCGGCGGCACCGTCGGCGACATCGAGTCGCTGCCGTTCCTGGAGGCGATCCGCCAGCTGCGCATCGAGCGCGGAGCCGACCGCGCCATGTTCATGCATCTGACGTTGGTGCCTTACATCAAGGCCGCCGGCGAGATCAAGACCAAGCCGACCCAGCATTCGGTCAAGGAACTGCGCAACATCGGCATCCAGGCCGACGTGTTGTTGTGCCGCAGCGAACAGCCGTTGCCGGAAGCCGAACGGCGCAAGATCGCGATGTTCACGAATGTGCCGGAAAAGGCCGTGATCTCGGCCGTGGACCTGCCTTCGATTTATCAGATCCCGGAGTGGCTGCAGCAGCAGGGTCTCGACCAACTCGCGGTCGATCAGCTCCGGCTCGCGGCTGCACCGGTCGCCGATCTATCGGCCTGGCACGAGGTCTGCGACCGCGAAGCGCACCCGAAGGCGAAGGTGACGGTCGCCATCGTCGGCAAGTACGTCGAACACAAGGACGCCTACAAGTCGCTTGGCGAGGCGCTGAAGCATGGCGGACTAAAGCAGTCGGTCGAGGTCGATCTGCGCTGGATCGAGTGCGAGCGCGTCGAGTCCGAAGGCACCGGCCTGCTCGCGGGCGTGGACGCCATCCTGGTGCCCGGCGGCTTCGGCAAGCGCGGCTTCGAGGGCAAGATCGCCGCAGCCCGGCATGCGCGCACGCAGCAGATTCCCTATTTCGGCATCTGCTATGGACTGCATGCCGCCGTAGTTGATTTCGCCCGCAATGTCGCCGGCCTCGCCGATGCCAACAGCACCGAGAACGACCGCTCGACGCTGCATCCGGTGATCGGCCTGATCACCGAATGGCGCAGCAGCAGCGGCGCGGTCGAGCAACGCAGCGAGGCCTCCGATCTTGGCGGCACCATGCGCCTCGGCGCGCAAGAGTGCCGCGTCCAGCTCGGCACCCTGGCCTACCAGCTGTACGGCAAGGAGGTCGTGAGCGAGCGCCACCGCCATCGTTACGAATTCAACAATCGCTACCTCGAACGCTTCGCCGAACTCGGCATGGTGTTCGCGGGCAAGTCGATGGATGACAGCCTGGTCGAGATGATCGAGTACCGCGACCACCCGTGGTTTCTGGCCTGCCAGGCGCACCCGGAATTCCTGTCGACGCCGCTCAAGGGCCATCCATTGTTCATCGGCTTCATCACCGCCGCGCTCGCCTACCAGCGCAACCGGCTGCCGCACGAGGTCGCGGCATGAAGCTGCTGGGCTTCGAGGTCGGCCTGCAACACCCGTTTTTTCTGATCGCCGGTCCGTGCGTGGTCGAGAGCGAGCAGCTGCAGGTCGATACTGCCGGCAAGCTCAAGGAGATCACCGCTGCGCTCGGCATTCCCTTCATCTTCAAGTCCAGCTTCGACAAGGCGAATCGATCCTCCGCCGGCAGTTTTCGCGGGCCGGGCATGGCCGAGGGTCTGCGCATCCTGTCGGAAGTGAAGCGCCAGCTCGGTGTGCCGCTGCTGACCGATGTGCATGAGTACACGCCGTTCGACGAGGTTGCATCGGTGGTCGATGTGCTGCAGACGCCGGCGTTCCTGTGCCGGCAGACCGACTTCATCCAGGCGGTCGCGCGCACGATGAAGCCGGTCAACATCAAGAAGGGTCAGTTCCTCGCGCCCTGGGACATGAAGCACGTCGTCGACAAGGCGCGCGCGGTCGGCAATGAACAGCTGATGGTGTGCGAACGCGGCGCCAGTTTCGGCTACAACAATCTGGTCTCCGACATGCGCTCGCTGGTGGTGATGCGCGAGACGCGCTGCCCGGTGGTGTTCGACGCCACGCATTCGGTGCAGTTGCCGGGCGGGCAGGGCACGACCAGCGGCGGCCAGCGCGAGTTCGTGCCGGCGTTGTCGCGGGCCGCGGTTGCAGTCGGTATCTCCGGCCTGTTCATGGAAACCCATCCGGATCCGGACAAGGCGCTCTCCGATGGCCCGAACGCGTGGCCGCTGGATCGCATGCGCGCGTTGCTGGAGACCTTGTTGTTGATTGATCGGGCCGTGAAGCCGGTATCTGCCGATCTCTGAGAAGATGGTAACCGGTTGTGTTGTCGCGCTGGAGGTTGCTGTGATGGAAGCCACTCGCATCATCCTGTTCGGAGCCTCTGGCCGCATGGGCCAGGAGATCCTCCGCATTCTTCCGGGCCATGCCGGCGTTGACCTGGTTTCGGCGCTGGTGCGGCCGGGTTCGACGCTGGAGGGCGAACCGGTGTGGCCGGGCCGGACGTCGTCGCTGTCCTACGCGACTACGCTCGAACCCGAGCAGCAAGGCGAGGTGCTGGTCGACTTCTCGAACGCCGCCAGTTTCGACGCCGCGCTTGCGCTCGCGGTGGAGCGCGAGATGGCCTTCGTCAGCGGCACCACCGGTTTGAGTGAGGCGCAGCACGACGAACTGGAGTCGGCGGCGCGGCGCATTCCGGTGCTGTGGTCGGCCAACTTCAGCATCGGTGTTGCCTTGCTGCGGCGGCTGGCGGTGGAAGCGGCGCGCGTGCTCGGTGAGGATTTCGACGTCGAGATCATCGAGTCGCACCACCGCTTGAAGCGGGATGCACCCTCCGGCACCGCCCTGGCTCTTGGCCGCGCCATCGCCGAGGTACACGGCCGCAGCCTCGACCAGATCGGCGCCTTCGTCCGCCACGGCAACGATGCGCCGCGCCGGCGCGGCGAGATCGGGTTCGCCAGCATTCGCGGCGGCGACATCGTTGGCGAGCACACCGTGCTGTTCGCTGGCGAAGGCGAGCGACTGGAGTTCACCCACCGCGCCGGCACGCGGGCGCTGTTCGCGCGCGGCGCCTTGCTCGCGGCGCGCTGGATCGGCGGGCGATCTGCGGGCACGTACACCTTGGACCAGGCCGTGGCTGCTGCCGCTCCGGATTGAGGTCGCGGGCTGCTAGAATCCCGGCCCGCTCGGGGCGTCCGCCCATCACGGAGCGTTTGCATGTCGACTCTTCCTGCCCTGCTGGCCCTCGCGGACGGCAGTCTCTTTCGTGGCGTCTCGATCGGCGCCGCCGGCCGCACTTCGGGCGAAGTGGTGTTCAACACCGCGATGACCGGCTATCAGGAAATCCTGACCGATCCGTCCTACAGCCGTCAGATCGTGACGCTGACCTATCCGCACATCGGCAACACCGGCTGCAACGCGGCCGATGTCGAATCGGATGCGGTGCACGCCGCCGGGTTGGTGGTGCGCAGTGCCACCCTGCACAGCGATCATTGGCGCAGCGAGATCTCGCTGCCGGATTACCTGAGCCGCCACGGCATCGTCGCCATTGCCGGGATCGACACGCGGCGGCTGACGCGCATCCTGCGCGAAAGTGGTGCGCAGGCCGGCTGCATCGTCGCTGGCGCCGATGCCGGCGACGCCGAGGCCGCGCTGGCGCATGCGCGCGCATTTCCGGGTCTCAAGGGCATGGACCTGGCCCGCGTCGTCAGCGCCTCTCAGGTGCTATGCCTGGGAACAGGGCAGTTTCGATCTCGATCGTGGCGTCGCGACGCGCGACAACGGCGAGCTGCACGTGGTCGCCTACGACTTCGGGCTCAAGCACAACATCCTGCGCATGCTGGTCGATCGCGGCTGCCGCGTCACCGTGGTGCCGGCGCAGACGCCGGCGCGCGACGTGTTCGCCCTGCACCCCGACGGCGTGTTCCTGTCGAACGGCCCGGGCGACCCGGAGCCCTGCGACTACGCGATCGCGGCGATCCGCGAGTTCATCGCCGCGCGCATCCCCACCTTCGGCATCTGCCTCGGCCATCAATTGCTCGGGTTGGCCGCGGGTGCGAAGACGCTGAAGATGAAGTTCGGGCACCATGGCGCGAACCATCCGGTGATCGACCTCGACAGCGGGCGGGTCATGATCTCTTCGCAGAACCACGGTTTTGCGGTGGACGAAGCGACGCTGCCGACGAACGTGCGTGCAACGCACCGCTCCCTGTTCGACGGTTCGCTGCAGGGCATCGCGCTGACCGACGCACCCGCGTATGGTTTCCAGGGCCATCCGGAGGCGAGCCCGGGCCCGCACGATGTCGCGGGCGTGTTCGCGCCGTTTGTGCGCTCGATGCATGCCGCGCGTGGCGTGATTCATGCTTCGGATCGGGCAGTGCCTGCTTGAGGATCGCTATGTCCCGTGTGCCGTTTCGCTTCTGTCTGATCGCCTTGCTTGCGGCGCCGTCCGCGGTGGGCGCGAAGCCGGTGTTCGACCCGCTCAATTCTCCGATGCCGGCAACGACCAAGGCGGCGCCGCCCCCCGCGGTTGCAGCGCCGGCCAAGGTGGCCCCCGTGGCTGCAGTGCCGGCCAAGGCGCCGCTGGTTGCGACTACCCCGGCTACAGTCGCCGCCGCGCCGGCCCAGCCCGCGTTTGATCCGCTGCATGCCGCCGGCCCGCGCGTGGTCGCGTTCGATGAATTGGAGAAGTACGTCGGCAAGCCGATTCAGATCAGGACCAACATGCACACCACGCGCAAGGGCACGCTGAAGCGGTTCAACCGTGCCGGCCTGATCATCGCCGACGTGAGTCGCGGCTTCTCGATGGACATCGACATCCCGCGCAGCACCGTGGTCGAAGTGCAGGTCAAGGACTGACTCTGGCCGGGCGCAGGCAGTCCTCGTGCTGGCGCGATTCGCGCGCGCGAACCGGCTAGAATCCGCGCATTCCCAAACCATCGAATCGTTCCGCGCGCGAGTGCGGGGCCGAGGTGTCCATGCCCAAGCGTTCCGACCTCAAGACCATCCTGATCATCGGCGCCGGTCCGATCGTCATCGGCCAGGCCTGCGAGTTCGACTACTCCGGCGTGCAGGCCTGCAAGGCGCTGAAGGCCGAGGGCTATCGCGTCGTGCTGGTGAACTCGAATCCGGCCACGATCATGACCGACCCCGAGATGGCGGATGCGGTCTACATCGAGCCGATCACCTGGCGCACGATTGAACGCATCATCGCCAAGGAACGACCGGATGCCCTGCTGCCGACCATGGGCGGACAGACCGCACTGAACACCGCGCTGGATCTCGCCGACCACGGCGTGCTGGAAAAGTACGGTGTCGAGATGATTGGCGCCTCGCGCGACGCCATCCGCATGGCCGAAGACCGCGAGTTGTTCCGCCGCGCCATGCTCGACATCGGCCTGGAATGTCCGAAGGCGGAAGTGGCGCGCACGCTCGAGCAGGCGCTGGACATCCAGACCCGCGTCAACTACCCGACCATCATCCGCCCCAGCTTCACGCTCGGCGGTTCCGGCGGCGGCATCGCCTACAACCGCGAGGAGTTCATCGAGATCGTCAACCGTGGTCTCGAGCTCTCGCCGACCAGCGAGGTGCTGGTCGAGGAGTCGGTGCTCGGCTGGAAAGAGTTCGAGATGGAAGTGGTCCGCGACAAGGCGGACAACTGCATCATCGTCTGCTCGATCGAGAACTTCGACCCGATGGGCGTGCACACCGGCGACTCGATCACCGTGGCGCCGGCGCAGACCCTGACCGACAAGGAATACCAGCGCCTGCGCGATGCCTCGATCGCGGTGCTGCGCAAGATCGGTGTCGACACCGGCGGCTCCAACGTGCAGTTCGGCGTCAACGCGAGAACGGCCGCGTCGTCGTGATCGAGATGAATCCGCGCGTGTCGCGTTCCTCGGCGCTGGCCTCGAAGGCGACCGGCTTCCCGATCGCCAAGATCGCCGCCAAGCTCGCGGTCGGCTACACGCTCGACGAACTGCGCAACGACATCACCGGCGGTCTCACGCCGGCCTCGTTCGAGCCGGCGATCGACTACGTCGTGACCAAGATCCCGCGCTTCGCGTTCGAGAAGTTTCCGGCCGCCGATTCGCGCCTGACCACGCAGATGAAGTCGGTCGGCGAAGTCATGGCGATGGGCCGCAATTTCCAGGAGTCGCTGCAGAAGGCGCTGCGCGGATTGGAGACCGGCAAGGTCGGGCTCGATCCCACGCGCAGCGAGTTTTCCAGCGAAGACGCACTGATCGAGTTGAAGCGCCAGGTACGCGAGCCGGGACCGGACCGCGTGTTCTATGTCGCCGATGCATTTCGCGCTGGGCTGACGCTGGAACAGGTCTACGAGCTCAGCTTCATCGACCACTGGTTCCTGCGCCAGATCGAGGAACTGGTGCAGATGGAGGGCGCAGTCGCGCAGCGCGGACTGGCCGCGCTCGACGCGACGCGCCTGCGCGAGTTGAAGCGCGTCGGCTTCTCGGATGCGCGCCTCGCGCAACTGGTGGGCACCAACGAGGACGCGATGCGCCACCTGCGCCGCGCCTTGAACGTGCGCCCGGTCTACAAGCGTGTCGATTCCTGCGCCGCCGAGTTTGCGACCAACACCGCCTACATGTACTCGACCTACGAGGAGGAGTGCGAGGCGGCGCCAACGAAGCGCGACAAGATCATCGTGCTCGGTGGCGGGCCGAACCGCATCGGCCAGGGCATCGAGTTCGACTACTGCTGCGTGCACGCGGCGCTGGCGCTGCGCGACGACGGCTATGAAACGATCATGGTCAACTGCAATCCGGAGACGGTGTCGACCGACTACGACACCTCGGATCGGCTCTATTTCGAGCCGTTGACGCTCGAAGACGTACTCGAGATCGTCGACCTCGAGAAGCCGAAAGGCGTGATCGTGCAGTACGGCGGGCAGACTCCGCTCAAGCTGGCGCGCGCGCTCGAGGCGAATGGCGTGCCGGTGATCGGCACCTCACCGGACTCGATCGACCTGGCCGAGGACCGCGAGCGCTTCCAGAAACTCGTGAGCGAACTCGGGTTGCTGCAGCCGGCGAACCGCACCGCGCGCAATCCCGACGAAGCGCTCGCGCTCGCGCGCGAGATCGGCTATCCGCTGGTCGTGCGCCCCAGCTACGTACTGGGCGGACGCGCGATGGAGGTCGTGCATGGCGACGCCGACCTGAAGCGCTACATCACCGAGGCAGTGCGGGTGTCGAACGAGTCGCCGGTGTTGCTTGACCGATTCCTCGACAACGCCGTCGAGGTCGATGTCGATCTGATCGCGGACCACACCGGGGCCACGCTGATCGGCGGCATCATGGAGCACATCGAGGAGGCCGGCGTGCATTCCGGCGACAGTTCCTGCTCGCTGCCGCCGTATTCGCTGTCCGCATCGATCCAGGACCGCCTGCGCGAGCAGGTGCAGGCGATGGCCAAGGCGCTCAAGGTGGTCGGGCTGATGAACACCCAGTTCGCGATCCAGGGCGAGACCATCTTCGTGCTGGAGGTGAACCCGCGCGCTTCGCGCACGGTGCCGTTCGTGTCCAAGGCCACCGGCGTGCCGCTGGCCAAGATCGCCGCGCGCTGCATGGCCGGGCAGACGCTGGCGGCGCAGGGTGCAACACGCGAGATCATCCCCGGCTACTACTCGGTCAAGGAAGCGATCTTCCCGTTCCTGAAGTTCCAGAACGTCGATCCGATCCTCGGCCCGGAGATGCGCTCGACCGGCGAAGTCATGGGCGTCGGCCGCAATTTCGGCGAGGCGTTCGCGAAGGCGCACGAAGCCGCGAACATCAAGGCGCCGCCCATGGGCAAGGTGTTTGTCAGCGTGCGCGATGCCGACAAACCGCGGGTCGAAGCGGTGGCCGAGGAGCTGTTGCGACGCGGGTTTACGATGGTCGCAACCAGCGGCACCTGCGACTACCTGCGGGGCAGGGGCTTTCCGTGCGAGCGCATCAACAAGGTGCTGGAAGGCCGGCCGCACATCGGCGACGCGATCAAGAACGGCGAGATCGTGTTCATCATCAACACCACCGAAGGCAAGCAGGCGATCGCCGATTCGTTCTCGATCCGCCGCGATGCGCTGCAGCACCGCGTCACCTATTCGACGACCGTCGCCGGTGCGCGCGCATTGCTGCATTCGCTCGATTATCGCGATTCGGAGCGCGTCAGCTCGCTCCAGGAACTCCACCGGGAACTGCAGTCATGAGAAGACCACCATTGACCAAACGCGGCGTCGAGCGCCTGCGCGACGAACTGGATCGGCTGAAGTCGGTCGAGCGGCCGCGCATCATCCTGGCGATCGCCGAAGCGCGTGCGCATGGCGACCTCAAGGAAAACGCCGAGTATCACGCCGCGCGCGAGCAGCAGGGTTTCGCCGAAGGCCGCATCAACGAGCTCGAAGCGGCGCTCTCGTTCGCTGAGGTGATCGACGTGAGCCAGCTGGTGGCCGGGACGCGCATCGTCTTCGGTGCCACGGTCGAACTGCTCGAACTGCACAACAACAACCAGGTCACGTACCAGATCGTCGGCGAGCTCGAAGCCGACATCAAGCAGCAGTTGATCTCGGTGACCTCGCCGATGGCGCGCGTGCTGATCGGCAAGAGCGAGGGCGACACCGTCGAACTGCACGCCGCGAACGGCAGTCGCGAGTTCGAGATCATGGCGGTCCGCTACGAGTAGTCCGGTGCCGGCGCTGCTGTGGTTGCCGCCGCGGCGCCGCCTGGGTGCGCTGACCGCACGCCTGCCGAAGTTGCGCGCAGTGCTGGAGCAGAGCTCGCGCCTCGCCGATGCCGAGCCGGGCTGCGCGGGCTTGCTCTCCGCTGTGTTCACCGGGCTGCCAGCGGAACTGCCGACGGCGGCGCTGACGCGCATCGTCGACGCGCCCGACGACCGCGGCGGGCGTTGGCTGCGTGCCGATCCCTGCATGCTGCGCGTCGAATCAGCGGGTGTACGCATGCTTGCCTGTGGCGCGCTGGCACCGAGCGCGGACGAAGTGCGCGATCTCTGCGCGACGCTGCAGCCGCTGTTCGCCGATGCCGGCTGGGTCTTGCATGCGGCCGCGCCCGAGCGCTGGTACGTGCGCCCCGATGCTGCGCATCCGCGCCTTGGCGGCCAGGACCCGGAACATGTGCTCGGGGCCTGCATTGACGCCGCCTTGCCTGTCGGTGATGCCGGCCGCGCGACGCGGCGCTGGCTCAATGAACTGCAGATGGCCTTGCATGAGCATCCCTGCAATCGCGCCCGGCGCAGTCGCGGCCTGCCGGAGGTCAACAGCCTGTGGCTGCACGGCGATGGCGTCGCGCCGGCGTCGCTGACCGCTGCCATCGCAGCGGCACATTCGCCTGACCCGCTGCTGCGCGGCTGCATGGCGCTGGCCGGCGTGGCGGTACTCAATCGCCCCAGCGGCGAATCCGACCGCATCCTGGTCGACGCGCGCGACGCTGACGACGATGCGCTGGTCGAGGTGCTGGCGCGCGTGCTGGATCGGCATGAGCCCTTGCAGCTGCGACTGGAAAGCGGCGAACGCTTCGCCTGGCGCTCCTGGCATCGCCTGCGATTCTGGCGTCGCGCAGCGCCATGATGCCGAAGCTGCGCCGTCGCCATGTGCCCGATGTCCCGCTGCTTGCGGACCCGGCACTGCATCCGGTGCTGGCGCGTGTGTATGCGGCCCGCGGCGTGGTCGCAGGTGATGAGCTCGATCTACGGCTCACGCGCATGCTGGCGCCGCAGGGCCTTGGCGGGCTCGACGCGGCCTGTACGCTGCTCGTCGCCGCGATCGCTGCCGATGCGCGCATCCTGATCGTCGGCGACTTCGACTGCGACGGAGCGACCGGAGCCGCGGTTGCCTGGCGCGGATTGCGCATGCTCGGCGCGCGCCGTGTCGAGGTACGGGTGCCGAATCGCGCGATCCACGGGTACGGCCTGACCCCGTTGCTGGTCGAGGAAATCCTCGCTGCCGGTGCGCCCGACCTGTTGCTCACTGTCGACAGCGGCATCGCCTGTCTGGCCGGCGTGCGCGCGGCCAAGGCGGCGGGCTGCGTCGTGTTGGTCACCGATCACCACCTGCCGCCGCTCGAGTTGCCGGTGGCCGACGCGATCGTCAACCCGAACCTGCGCGGCGATGGCTTTGCGAGCAAGGCCCTGGCGGGCGTCGGCGTCGTGTTCTACCTGCTGCTGGCGCTGCGCGCGGCGCTGCGCGCATCGGGCGCGTTCGCGCAGCGCGAGGAGCCGGATCTTGCGGTCCTGCTCGATCTGGTCGCGCTCGGCACCGTCGCCGATCTGGTCGCGCTCGATCACAACAATCGCGTGCTGGTTGCGGCCGGCCTGAAGCGTATTCGCGCGGGCCGGGCAAGCGCCGGTGTCGCCGCACTGATCGACAGTCTCCAAGCGTCGCGCCGCCGAGCTGACCGCCACGGATCTCGGCTTTCAGTCTGGGGCCGCGCGTCAACGCTGCCGGGCGCCTGGAGGACATGAGTCTCGGCATCGCCTGCCTCTGCGCCGACGATCCGCTGCTGGCGCGCGAACTGGCCGCACGCCTCGATGCGATCAATTCGCGAACGCCGCAGCGTGCAGCTCGACATGGTGGCGCAGGCCGAGGCGGCCGTGGCCGGTCTGCGCCTCGATGGCGATCTGCCGCCGGTGCTGTGCCTGCACGAAACCGATTGGCACGCCGGTGTCGTCGGTCTGGTCGCGTCGAAGATCAAGGAGCGTGTGCATCGCCCGGTGTTCGCGTTCGCGGCGGCCAGCACTGGCAGCGACGAGCTGAAGGCCTCCGCGCGATCGGTGCCCGGCGTGCACCTGCGCGACCTGATCGCCGAGCTGGACATGCGCGAACCGGGCCTGATCCTGCGCTTCGGCGGCCATGCGATGGCTGCCGGTCTGAGCCTCGTCGCGCGCGAATCTGCCAGCGCTTCCGCGTGCGATCGAGGAACTGGCGAACGCACGCATCGACGCCGCGCTGCTGGCGGCCGAGGTGTGGACCGATGGCGCACTCGATGGCCACCAGATCGACCTGGCGCTGGCCGAGGCGCTGCGCGATGGCGGCCCCTGGGGCCAGGCGTTTCCCGAGCCGCTGTTCGACGGCGAGTTCGAGGTGAGTCGGCGCGCGTCGTCGGTGAGCGCCATGTCGCGCATGCGCCTGCTTGATCCGCAGTGGCTCGGGGTTCGATGCGATCGCCTTCGGTGCCTACACCGGGCGACTGCCCGCTGGTCGCATCCGTCGCCGTGTTCCAGCCGATCGTCGACGAATGGCGCGGCGAGCGGCGGGTGAAGCTGCTGGTTCGCCATTTCGCCGCCGCCTGACGCCGCGTTCGAGCGCGGCCGTGCGGGCGGCTCTGGTATTCTCGCCGGCCGTTTTTCAGCGAATCATGATCATGATCGAAACCAATCCGATTGCCGGCCGCATTGCGGACCTGCTCGAGCGAGTCACATCGCTCAGGGGGTACCTTTGACTTCGACATCAAGAGCGAACGCCTCGAAGAAGTAATCCGCGAACTCGAACTGCCGAGCATCTGGGAAAATCCGACGCGGGCGCAGGAGCTGGGGCGTGAACGCGCACTGCTGGAGAAGATCGTCGGCGAGATCTCCGGGCTCACGCAATCGCTGACCGAGGCCGGCGAACTGCTTGAACATCGCCATCGCCGAGAACGACGACAGCACCGCGATCGCGGTGCGCGACGACCTCGATGCGCAGGCGGCCCGTGTCGACAAGCTCGAGTTCCAGCGCATGTTCTCCGGCAAGATGGATTCGCACAACGCCTTCGTCGACATCCAGGCCGGCGCCGGTGGCACCGAGGCGCAGGACTGGGCCGAGATGCTGCTGCGCATGTACCTGCGCTTCGCCGAGAAGCGCGGCTGGAAGGCGGAGTTGCTGGAAGCCTCCGCCGGCGAAGTGGCGGGTCTGAAGAGTGCCACCTTTCGCGTCGAAGGCGACTACGTCTACGGCTGGCTGAAGACCGAGACCGGCGTGCATCGCCTGGTGCGCAAGTCGCCGTTCGATTCCGACAACCGCCGCCACACCTCGTTCACCTCGGTGTTCGTGGCGCCGGAAGTCGACGACGACATCGACATCGAGATCAATCCGGCCGACCTGAAGACCGACGTCTACCGCTCGTCCGGTGCCGGCGGCCAGCACGTCAACAAGACCGAGTCGGCGGTGCGCATCACCCACGTTCCGACGAACACCGTCGTCGCCTGCCAGACGCAGCGCTCGCAGCACGCCAACCGCGACCACGCGATGAAGATGCTGAAGGCCAAGCTCTACGAGCTCGAGATGCAGAAGCGCAATACCGAAAAGGCGGCACTGGAAGCGTCGAAGTCGGACATCGGCTGGGGCTCGCAGATCCGCTCCTACGTGCTCGACCAGTCGCGCATCAAGGATCTGCGCACCGGCGTCGAGCGCACCGACACCCAGAAGGTGCTCGACGGCGACCTCGACGAATTCGTCGAAGCCAGCCTCAAGTCCGGCCTCGAAGCCGGTTCCAAACGCGCCGACACCTGACCATGGGAACGACCATGACCGACCCCACACCGCCCATCGTCGACGAGAACCGCCTGATTGCCGAGCGTCGCGCCAAGTTGCACGAATTGCGCGCGCACGGCAATGCCTATCCGAACGATTTCCATCCGGATGCCTTCGCCGGCCAGCTGCAGGGCGATTACGCCGACAAGGAGCAGTGGAGCGCCGAAGCCATCGACGGCATCGCGCGCCGGGTCCGTGTCGCCGGGCGCATGCTGGCGAAGCGGCTCATGGGCAAGGCCGCATTCACGCAGATCCAGGACCAGAGCGGGCGCATCCAGTTGTTTCTGCAGCAGAGCACGCTGGGCGACGGCTACGAAGCCTTCAAGGGTTTCGATGTCGGCGACATTCTCGGCGCCGAAGGGCAGGTGATGCGCACCAAAACCGGCGAGTTGTCGATCAAGGTCGACCGCCTGCGCTTGTTGACCAAGTCGTTGCGGCCGCTGCCGGACAAGTGGCATGGCCTCGAGAATGTCGAGCAGCGCTATCGCCAGCGCTACGTCGACCTGATCGTCAACGAGGATTCGCAGCGCGTGTTCGCACTGCGCTCGCGCAGCGTGCGAGCCATTCGCGATTTTATGGAAGGGCGCGGCTTCGTCGAGGTCGAGACGCCGATGATGCATCCGATCCCGGGCGGCGCGACCGCGCGTCCGTTCGTGACGCACCACAACGCGCTCGACCTGCAGATGTACCTGCGCGTCGCGCCGGAGCTGTATTTGAAGCGGCTGGTCGTCGCTGGGCTGGATCGCGTCTTCGAGATCAACCGCAACTTCCGCAACGAAGGCGTGAGCACGCGCCACAACCCTGAATTCACCATGCTCGAGTCGTACGAGGCCTACGCCACGTTCAATGAAGTCATGGACATGACCGAGGCGATGATCCGCTGCGCCGCGCAGGCTGGCGCCGGCACCACGGCGCTGAACTGGGAAGGACGCGCCATCGACGTCGGCCCGGCCTTCACCCGCACGCGCATGGACGACGCCGTGCTCGCCGCGAATCCGGAGATCGGGCGGGAGCAGCTGCGTGACCGCGAGGCCATGGCCGCCCATTGTGCGCGTCTCGGTATCCACGTGAAAAAGGACTACGGCTGGGGCAAGATCCTGCTGGAGATCTTCGAGAAGACGGTCGAGCAGCACCTGGTGCAACCGACCTTCATCACCGCGCATCCGACCGAGGTGTCACCGTTGGCGCGCGCGAACGATCATGACCCCGGCATCACTGATCGCTTCGAACTGTTCGTCGGCGGCAAGGAACTCGCCAACGGCTTCTCCGAGTTGAACGATCCCGAGGACCAGTCCGCGCGTTTCCAGGCCCAGGTGGAAGCCAAGGACTCCGGTGACGACGAGGCCATGCATTTCGACGCCGACTACATTCGCGCGCTTGAGTACGGTCTGCCGCCGACCGGTGGTCTCGGTGTCGGCATCGACCGCCTGGTCATGCTGATCGCGGATGTGCCCTCGATCCGCGACGTGCTGTTGTTCCCGTACATGCGCCCGGAAGTCGAACGCTGAGAGGAAGTCGAGGTCTCCAGACCTCGATCTTGTCAGGCTGCCGGCTTGGGCGCGTCGCGCAATTCGCGGCGCAGGATCTTGCCGACATTGGTCTTCGGCAGCGAATCGCGGAACTCGATGATCTTCGGCTGCTTGTAACCGGTGAGGTTTTCCTTGCAGTGCGCCTTGACCTGCGCGACGGTGAGGCCCGGGTCCTTGCGCACGATCACCAGCTTCACCGCCTCACCGGACTTGTCGTCGGGCACGCCGACCGCGGCCACTTCGAGCACGCCGGTCATGGTCGCGACCACATCTTCGATTTCGTTGGGATAGACGTTGAAGCCCGAGACCAGGATCATGTCCTTCTTGCGATCGACGATGTAGAAGAAGCCGCGTTCGTCGTACTTGCCCGATGTCGCCGGTGCGCAGCCAGCCGTCGACGATGGTCTTGGCGGTGTCTTCCGGGCGCTGCCAGTAGCCCTTCATCACCTGTGGGCCGCGCACGCAGATCTCGCCGATGTCGCCCATGCCGAGGATGTGCCCGTCGTCATCCTGGATGCACAGGTCGGTCGACGGCGCCGGCAGGCCGATCGAGCCGCTGTACTCGAGGTTTTCCAACGGATTGATGGTGGCGACCGGCGAACTCTCGGTCATGCCGAAGCCTTCGATCAGGGTGCAGCCGGTGACCTTCTTCCAGCGTTCCGCGACCGCGCGTTGCACCGCCATGCCGCCACCGAAGCTCATCTTCAGGTGCGAAAAGTCGACCTCGTCGAAACCAGGCGTGTTGAGCAAACCGTTGAACAGCGTGTTGACGCCGGTGATCGCGGTAAACGGCGTTTTCGACAATTCCTTGACGAAGCCGGCCATGTCGCGCGGGTTGGTGATCAGCACATTGATGCCGCCGAACTTGATGAACACCAGGCAATTACAGGTCAGCGCGAAGATGTGATACAGCGGCAGGGCGGTGATCATCACTTCCTCGCCGAGCTTGATGTTGGCGCCGAACCAGGCCGAGACCATCTGCATGTTCGCGATCAAATTTCGGTGCGTGAGCATGGCGCCCTTGGCGACGCCGGTGGTGCCACCGGTGTACTGCAGGAAGGCGATGTCGTCGGCGACCAGGTCCACCTTGGGCGCCGGCTTGCGCGCACCGGCGGCGAGGGCGTCGTTGAAGCGGATGGCGCCGGTGATCTGGTAGTCGGGCACTATCTTCTTCACGTGGCGCGCGACGAAATTCACGATCAGCGATTTCGGAAAGCCGAGCAGGTCGCCGATCGCGGTGGTGATGACATGGCGGATCGGCGTCTCTTTCAGTACATCGCTCAGCGTCGCCGCGAAATTGTCGAGCACGATGATCGCACTGGCACCGGCGTCGTTGAGTTGGTGCTTCAGTTCGCGCGCGGTGTACATCGGATTGGTGTTGACCACAGTCAGACCGGCGCGGAGCGCGCCGAAGATCGCGATCGGATACTGCAGCAGGTTCGGCAGCATGATCGCGATGCGATCACCCTTCTTCAGCTGCAGGTCGTTGAGCAGGTAGGACGCGAAGTTGGCGCTGAGTGCGTCGAGGTCGTCGTAGGTGATGGTCTTGCCCATGTTGGTGAAGGCGGGCTTCTGGCGATAGGTATCGCAGGCCTCGCGCAGCACCGACACAATCGAGCCATAGGCATTGATATCGATTTCCGCAGGCACGCATTTCGGGTACGTGGCCAACCAGGGTCGCTCGATCTGCATGCGTGTCTCTCCTGTCTCTTGCAGCGAATTGATCGCAGGATGCATGCGCATCCAATCCCGCCGGATTGCATCACAGGGGTTCTATCCAGACAAGCAAGGGGTGGCAGTCAAACCAATCGTCACTGCGCGGCTGTGGAAGCTGGGCAACAGCTGTTGACGGACGACGATCAGCTGTTATGATGCGCGCCCTTTCGCGGGGGCCATAGCTCAGCTGGTAGAGCGCTACAATGGCATTGTAGAGGCCGCCGGTTCGACTCCGGCTGGCTCCACCACGAAAGGGAAGCAAGTCCCCATCGTCTAGAGGCCTAGGACACGGCCCTTTCACGGCTGTAACAGGGGTTCGAATCCCCTTGGGGACGCCATTCAAGGGCCGCCTGTGGGCGGCCTTCGTTTTCGTTGCGAATGGATAGGGTGGTCTGTAGTATCCGGCGCATGACGGCTTCGGCCGAACTAGGCGATGGACTGCGCGGTGAGACGGCAGTTCGGTCTGCACCGGGGGAGGTAGGACATGTTGATTCTGACGCGTCGTGTGGGTGAGACGCTGATGATCGGAGACCAGGTAACGGTCACGGTACTCGGCGTGAAAGGCAACCAGGTTCGCATCGGCATCAACGCACCGAAGGATCTCGGAGTACATCGCGAAGAAATTTATCAGCGCATTCGGCGCGAGCAGGAAGGGCACAAGGAATCCGCCCCCGACTCCGGCGAAGACGCGAACAAGGTTTGACGGTTCCGGAGAGATGCCCGAGAGGCCGAAGGGGCTCCCCTGCTAAGGGAGTATAGGGTCAAAAGCCTTATCGAGGGTTCGAATCCCTCTCTCTCCGCCAGTCAAGAAACGGCCCCTCGGGGCCGTTTGCTTTTGTGCACGGGCCGCGTGCGAGTGCGCGAGAAATCTGCAGTGAACATTCCAAAAGTGAAATGAGCCTGAGCGAAGTGGTTGCCCGCACAACGCTGCCGGCAGCTGCGCGTCCGACGCCCCCTTGACTCAAGGCGGCCAAACCGCCCGTATCAACACGCACACTGTGCGCGGGACTGTGGTGCGCCGAGCCTCTACTCGAATCCATTCTGAAACAGCGGGTCGGGGATGAACTCATAGGCGCCAATGTCGACGTGCGCGCCCTGCACCCGGCGGTTATCGTTTAGATCGAGCATCAACAGCGCACCCGGCGGAGTGTCGAGTCCGCCATCGACGGCCGGCGAGGCGGGCTGCAGGCGAAAGTTGCCGAGCGGATCGATGAACAGCGGGTCCACGGCATTGCCATCGAACGTCATCGCCGAGGTTGTTGCCGCGCTGTACGTCGAGACCAAGGATCATGCCGAGCCCGGGGCCGCCATTGCCATGGACGGCACTGTTGTAAATCGCATTGTTGGTGGAACTGCCTTGCACGGTGATACCGCCAAGCGCATTGTTCGCGACGCTGAGGTTCACCAACTGCGCACCGGGCAGGGTGTCGGCGCGCACGCTCAAGCCCTCACCGTTCGAGCTGCAATCAGACTGTCGCTGAGGCGCACTTGCGCGGCGTCGTTCAGATCAAACCGAAACTGCGCGTGCTCGCCGATCGCCGCGGCAGAGGCATTGTTGTCCGTCACCCGCAAGCGCTCGGCGGAAACGACGGCATTGCCATAGGCGGACTGGCTGAAGCCGGTGCCGCCGGCGTTCGGACCAGACAGGAAATTGTCGTGCAGATTGAGCATGTTCAGCCCCAGATAGGCATCCTCGCGGACCACCACGAACAGCCCGCCGCCGCTGCTCTGCAGGCTGCTCGCCGTATCGCTGTTGCCGGCGAACTCGACCCCGGTCAGAAACGCGCTCGAATTTCCGGCCAGGTTCAGCCAGTGATGGTCAGCGCCTGGACCGCGTTGATGGTCTTGTTGATGCTGGTGCCCGGATACAAGCCGCTTTCGACCTGAATCGACTGCGGTCCACCGGCCAGCACCGCGGCATCCAGCGCGACTTGCAGGGTGGCGTAGTCGCCGTCGGGGCCGACGCGATAAATCGCCGCATGGCAAGCAAAGCTGGACAGCAGGGCGGCAAGAACGCAGATCGATCGGCGCAGGGTGGGCATGGCAGCTCTCATCGCGGTTAGGGGCGCTTAGCAGAACAGCCGCGCCGGCGAGGGAGTTAGTTCGCCGGCGACGATCACTGGTCTGTGCGCGCCACGCCTGGATCAGGCGCTTGCCGCCTATTCGAAGCCGTTCTGGAACAGCGCATCGGAGCGAAACTCGTAGGCGCCAATATCGACCTGAGCGCCCTGTATGCGCGGATTACTGTCCAGGTCCAAGACAGATATGCCTCCGCCTGGCCCGGCGACCCCAGCATCGATGGCGGGCGAGCCTGCCGCCAGATGGTAGTCGCCGGAAGACGCGGCAACGAATTGCGGATCCGCTCCGCTGCCAGCGACATCGTCGCCGAGATTGCTGAGTAGCTGCGTACCGGAAGCGGCCTGCAGGCCGAGAGCTCCGCCAGCGTTTTCGTGGACAATGCTGTCATAGATATAGCTGTTGGCAACGCCGCCAACGGATCCTTCCAAGGCGATGCCGTACAAGGCGTTGCGCGACACGGTCAGACCAACGAATGACGTGCCGATTGGCCTCTGGTTGTTGGCGTTAACGAACAAACCACCGCCGTTTGAATCGGCGATCAAGCTATTGAAGACCTGTATCTGAGAACTGACCTCAGCGGAGATGCTCCATAGGCTCTTGTCCCCAAACGGATTGGCGAGCGCCGTGGCGGAAATCGTGTTGTCTCGCACTTGCACTTGATCGGCGCCAAAGAAGGCGTTCCCGTGCGTGGCAATCACGATCCCGCCGCCAGTGACCAGGGGTGCTTGCAGGGCATGGTTTCTCACCCTGACTCTGGTCAATTGGATCGCGGAACTGTCGCTCGCGTCGCCGCCGAGCCCCGCGCCGAAGGTGGCGGTCGACAGCGCGCCATCGTGGTTGTTGGTGAAATCGCCGTTTGTCAGATAGGCGCGCGCGAACTCGGACAGGACCAGGCGCATTCCGATTCCTGTGTTGTCGCCCGCCCCATCTGCCGTGTTGTCATTGACAGCGCAACTGTTTAGCTGGAAGCGACTGGTTCCGACCGCTCTGATTCGCACGCCAGCGGTGCCGAAACTAGAGTGATTCTCCGAGATCACGCAGCGTGTCAAGGTCAGAATCGCGTCGCCCGACAAGTTTGCGTTGACGCCGCCAGCGCTCAATGCCGAGGTCGCCTCGCCGAACGCGATCGTCAGTCCATCCATGAACAGCGAGCCACCGGTCATCGCCAGCCGCAATACCGGCAGCCCCGGCAGCCCCTCCATGCGGGTCAGCGTGGGATCGAGACTGCGGGTGGCAAAAGTGCTGTCCCAGCCGCCGGTGATGACGATCGACTGCCCGCCGACGATGATTTGGTCGACCTTGGTGAAATGAAACCCGACTTCGACCCGGATTTCCTGTCCACCGCCGGCCAGCACCGCGGCAGCGAGGGCGTCTTGTAGCGTGGTGTATTCGGCAAAGGTGCCGACGCGATGAATCGCCGCTTGGCAGCTAAAGCTGGTCAGCAAGGCAACAACAAGCCAGATCAACAGGCGCACGGCAGTCATGGAAGGTCTCGTCACGGTTGCGGGGTGCTCAGCAGAGCAGCGCGGCGGTGGCGGGGGTTAGTCTGTCGGCGACGATTACTGGTCTATGCGCGACAATCCTTGAAAATCAATGATTTGTCCGATAATTTCTGGGCCAGGCGCAGCTTTCAATGCGACGCCGGTTCGCCCAGACGCGACGGCGAAACGCCATAGGCGGCACGAAAACGCTTGCCGAAATGGGACAGGTCTTCGAAGCCAGCCCGATGGGCGACTTCGCTGACCCGCCATTTGCCTTCGCTTAACAGGTGATGGGCGAACTGCAGTCGTGCCGCCAGGATCAGATCCTGCGGACTGGATTCGATGCCCGCCTTCAGACGCCGTTGCAGGGTGCGCAGGGAAACATGAAAGTGTTCGGCGAGCGAACCGGGCGTCAGCGTCTGGTCGATATGCAGACGGATGAAATCCAGCACGTTTTTGGCGAACGCTGCCTCGCGCGGATCAACGCCGGGAACTGCTGCGGGTGCAATCGCGCTCTCTGCCGCAGGCGCGTCGAGCGTTTCGCCGTCGGTTGGTGTCCCGGCACCGAAGCGGGCGTCCGGTGCCTGCTCCAGGCGCTGCACGAGTGCGCGCAAGTGCCGGCGTTGTAACGCCATCAGCAAACTCAGCAACACGGCGAACACCAGCGCGACGCCCACCACGGCCACCGCCAGCAGGCGCGCCACACCCCAGCGCTGCGCCAGGCGCACGCTCAGCGGCACCGAACCGGTCAGGGCGACCACCCGCCAGTTCGCGGGATGACCAAAATCGGTGGTGCCCGACAAGCTGCGCGGCAGCACCTGCGTACCCACGGCGCGGTCGGTCCCGGCATCAATGGCTGGCGTAACGGTCGGCACCAGCGGTGGCGGCGGTGTTGATGGATGATCGACCAGCCAGTCGTTGATTGCCAGATCAATTTTCAGCGTGGCACCCGATTGCGGCAGTGTCCCCAGACCGGCAAACGGCACACCCAGTTCGGCCTGCCAGCCGAGTGGTGTGCGAGTGGTGGCGTACTCGAGGTTCAGCGGAGCCGACTCGCGTTGCGGCACGCTGGACCCGACCAAGGCCTCGATCAGCGTATCGCCGCGCAACACGCCCGAGCGTCCATCGGGCAACAGCAGCAGATCAACATCATCGCGATTCATCACCGCCGTCGAGTCGTTGCGCGGGTCCAGATACAACTGCACCGAGTCGTATTGGTGGTACTGGCCGACCGCAAGCTCGGCCGGCGCGGCGATCAGGTCGGCGTCCTGCAACGACCAACTGAGGTAGAAGGTATCGATGGTCCAACAAGCCTGCGCCCTGATCCGATTGCGCTGGGTCGGGGTGCCGGCGGTTTCGCCAAATTGCAGTTCAAGACGGTCGATCTTCCAATCATCGAGATCGCCATCCACGCCTGGCTTTCCGGCGCAATACGGTAGTGCCAGTTGCGCCGTACTGGCACCAGCAACGGCGGCGCTTGCGGCGAATGCAGCGGCGGCGAAAAGACTGGCCAGCAGAAAGTTGCGCGATAGGCTCATTCGCCCATTATGTCGTGTCCGGTACCGGCGCAAAGGAAACGTCGGTGGTTGGCGCGCTGGCGGTGAGCGCCCATCCGGGCATTGCCAGCCTTCTCGATGGAGCCAACGACGTCGATGGCGTGCCGTATCTGGCCTCGAGTGCATCGAGGGTCAATCCGTGGCGGAGTTGGCGAAAAGCGCCCGGCCCTCAAGCTAGGGACATCCGCTGGCCGTCGCAACATGAGTGTTGACGAGTCGATCGGAGCACTTCATAATTCCGCTCCTTGCTTGCGCCCGTAGCTCAGTTGGATAGAGTACCAGGCTACGAACTTGGTGGTCGGGAGTTCGAATCTCTCCGGGCGCGCCAACATGGTTGAGACGAAGCGGGGCGCGAAAGCGCCCCGCTTCGTTTGAACGGTGCGGTTTGCAGCGAGCGCTTTTGGTTCGGATCTTCGTTGACGTTGTGGGTTGCGATGCGTACCATGCGGCGGCTTCTGTCACCGCTTGGAACGCGACGCGATCAGCACCAGCGGGGTATAGCGCAGTCTGGTAGCGCGCCTGCTTTGGGAGCAGGATGTCGGGGGTTCGAATCCCTCTACCCCGACCATCTGGTCCCCTGGATTCGGCGCCTGTAGCTCAACCGGATAGAGCACCGGCCTTCTAAGCCGGCGGTTGCAGGTTCGAGTCCTGTCGGGCGCGCCACCGGGGCAAGTTTTTGTTCGGAGTGGTGGATATAGCTCAGTTGGTTAGAGCATCGGATTGTGATTCCGAGGGTCGTGGGTTCAAATCCCATTATCCACCCCAGTTTTCCAGTGTGGGCCGTTAGCTCAATGGTAGAGCAACGGACTCTTAATCCGCAGGTTCTAGGTTCGAGTCCTAGACGGCCCACCACTTCTCCTCTCACTCTCAGGTTCAGCACACCGCGGTCGGCGTCGTCTTCATGCGAAAGTGGCGGAATCGGTAGACGCACTGGATTTAGGTTCCAGCGGGGTAACCCGTGAGAGTTCGAGTCTCTCCTTTCGCACCAGCGGCGCACCGCGCACTCAATAACGTTCAGTTTTCGGGAGTTTCCATGCAAGTTTCGGTCGAGCAGATCAGCACCCTTGAGCGCAAGATGACGGTGCGCGTTCCCGCAGCGCGCTACGAGGAACGTGTGCGCAATCGCATTCGCGAACTGGGGCAGAATGTTCGCCTGAAGGGCTTCCGGCCCGGCAAGGTGCCGAGCACGGTGATCGAGAAGCGCTTCGGTGAGCAGGTGCGCTCGGAGATCCTCGGCGATGTGATCGGCGGTTCGTTCCAGGAAGCCATCGCTCAGGAAAAGCTGCGTCCGGCGATGTCGCCGCGAATTGCGCGCGACGCCGACGCGCCGAAGGAAGAACTGGTCTACACCGCCACCTTCGACGTGATGCCGGAAGTCGGCGAGGTCGATGTCGCCAGTCTGGCGCTGACTCGCCTGGAATCGCGAGTCGACGAAACCGACGTCGAGCGCATGATCGAAACGCTGCGTCAGCAGCGTCGCCAATGGAGTCCGGTGGACCGCGCCGCGCGTGCCGCCGACATGGTGGTGTTCGAGTTTTCGGCGCAGGCCGGCGACGCGCGGTTTCCGGCGTCGGGCAGCGAGCGCGCCGGTACCGTCATCGGTTCGGGCGCACTCTTCAAGAATTTCGAGGATGCCTTGCTCGGACTGGTGACCGCTGACGAGAAGGACGCGCGCATCGAATTCCCCGCCGATTTCAGGGATGTGCTGCTGGCCGGCAAGACCGCCGACGTGCACATCAAAGTCGTGCGCGTGCAGGAAAGCAGTCTGCCCGAGGTCGACAAGGCCTTCGCCGACAGCTTCGGCATCGCTGGCGGCCTCGAGAAGTTCCGCCAGGACGTGCGGGCGAATCTCGAGCGCGAAATGCGCACCACGCTGAACGGTCGCAACAAGCTGCACGCTGTCGACACGCTGGTTTTCACGTTCAAGGGTTTCGACCTGCCGAAGTCGCGCATCGAAGCGGAAACCAGGGCATTGCTGGCGCAGGCGCAGGAATCCGCGACTCGCGCCGGGCGCGAGTCCGAGGCGCCGACGGAAGCGACCGAGCAGATGCGCACGGTGGCGCGCAATCGCGTGCATGCCAGCGTCCTGCTGGAAGAACTGTCGATCCGCAACCAGATTCGTCCGACCCAGCAGCGCGTGTCGGAAATGCTGTCCACCATCGCGTCGACCTACGAAGAGCCGCAAAAAGTCATCGAGATGTATCTCAAGGACCAGCAGCTGATGTCGGGCCTGCGCATCCGTGCAATGGAGGACGAAGTCGTCGATTGGGTATTCGGACATGCCAATGTCACGCCGCAAGTGGTGACGTTCCAGCAGTTGATGCAAGCGCCTCGTTGAATTGATGCGCGGGCGACCCCACCACTGCCTGACCGCTGACGGAGAAGCACTGTGATCACAGGATTGAATCTGGTTCCGATGGTGGTCGAGCAGACCTCGCGTGGCGAGCGCGCTTACGACATCTACTCGCGACTGCTCAAGGAACGAGTGATTTTTTGCGTCGGTCCGGTCGAGGACTACATGGCCAACGTGATCGTTGCGCAGATGCTGTTCCTGGAATCCGAGAACCCGGACAAGGACATCAGCCTGTACATCAACAGCCCCGGCGGCTCGGTGACGGCGGGGCTCGCGATCTACGACACGATGCAGTTCATCAAGTCCGACGTGAGCACGATCTGCATCGGCCAAGCGGCCAGCATGGGCGCATTCCTGCTGTCCGCGGGCGCGAAGGGCAAGCGTTATTGCCTGCCCAATTCGCGCGTGATGATCCATCAGCCATCGGCCGGTTTTTCCGGGCAGGCGTCGGACATCGCCATTCATGCCAAGGAGATCCTGGCGATCAAGGCCAAGCTCAATGCGATGCTGGCGGAGCACACCGGGCGCTCGCTGGAGCAGGTCGAGCGCGACGTTGATCGCGATTATTTCATGAGCGCCGAGGAAGCCAGGGACTACGGACTGGTCGACTCGGTGTTGGCACAACGCCTCACAGAGAGCGTGAAAGCCGGCTAGTTCGGCCCCCAAATCCCGAAGAATCGCGTGATTCCCGCGCCAAAAGCGGGCGGGTTTCGCTGTGCTATTCTGCGCCCCGAGCGGCATCGCAGCAAGGAACACAAGGCAAGATGAGCGACGATCGAAGCACCCGCGGCGAATCCACCAAGGTTCTCTACTGCTCCTTCTGCGGCAAGAGCCAACATGAGGTGCGCAAGCTGATTGCCGGGCCTTCGGTGTTCATTTGCGACGAGTGCGTCGAGCTGTGCAACGACATCATCCGCGAGGAGCTCGAAGAGAAGGCGGCAACGGCACGCAGTCATCTGCCGAAGCCGCGCGAGATCCGCGATACGCTGGACCAGTATGTGGTCGGTCAGCCGCGCGCCAAGAAGGTGCTCGCGGTTGCCGTGTACAACCACTACAAGCGGCTTGAGTCGAGGCAGCGCAGCGACGAGATCGAGCTCTCGAAGAGCAACATTTTGCTGGTTGGCCCAACCGGGTCGGGCAAGACGCTGCTCGCCGAGACGCTGGCGCGGCTGCTCAACGTGCCGTTCACGATCGCCGATGCGACGACGCTGACCGAAGCCGGATATGTCGGTGAGGACGTCGAAAACATCATCCAGAAGTTGCTGCAGAAATGCGACTATGACGTCGAGAAGGCGCAGACCGGAATCGTCTACATCGACGAGATCGACAAGATTTCGCGCAAGTCGGAGAACCCTTCGATCACGCGTGATGTGTCCGGCGAGGGCGTGCAGCAGGCGCTGCTGAAACTGATCGAGGGAACCATCGCTTCGGTGCCGCCGCAGGGTGGCCGCAAGCATCCGCAGCAGGAGTTCCTGCAGGTCGACACGCGCAACATCCTGTTCATCTGCGGCGGCGCATTTGCCGGCCTCGAGAAGGTCATCCAGGCCCGCTCCGAGTCGACCGGGATCGGGTTCTCGGCCGAGATCCGCAGCAAGGAGCGGCGCGCCAGCGTCGGCGATGTGCTGAAGACCATCGAGCCCGAAGATCTGATCAAGTTCGGGCTCATCCCCGAGTTCGTCGGCCGTTTGCCAGTGGTCGCAACGCTGGACGAGCTGGACGAGGATGCCCTGATCAAGATCCTGAGCGAGCCCAAGAACGCCATCACCAAGCAGTTCCGCAAACTGTTCGAGATGGAGGGCGTGGAGCTCGAGTTTCGCGAAGACGCCCTGCGTGCGGTGGCACGCAAGGCGCTGAAGCGCAAGACCGGCGCGCGCGGACTGCGTACCATCATCGAGCAGGTGCTGCTCGACACCATGTACGAGTTGCCGTCGCTGGAGAATGTCAGCAAGGTCGTGCTCGATGAGGGTGTCATCAATGGCTCGGCTGAGCCCTACCTGATCTACAGCAGCCTGCCGCAGCCGGTGGTGCGGGCGGCTTCCGGGGACTGAGCGGAGTTGTCGGCGCGCTTGCAAATCGCGGCGCCGGCCCTTACTTGACGCAGCATGATGGCGGGCGCACTGTGCGCCGGCACGCCTCCTACGGAGAATCGCATGACTGCAAAGGCCCCAGTAGCGGTGGAAGTGAGCGTGCCGGTGCTGCCGCTGCGCGACGTCGTCGTCTACCCGAGCATGGTGATTCCGCTCTTCGTCGGTCGCGAGAAGTCGATTCGTGCCCTCGACGCGGCGATGGAGGGCGACCGCCACGTGTTGCTGCTGGCACAGAAGAGCCCCGACACCGACGATCCCGGCGCCGACGATCTATTCCATGTCGGCACGCTGGCGACGGTGCTGCAGTTGCTCAAGCTGCCCGATGGCACGATCAAGGTCTTGGTCGAGGGCGGCTCCCGCGTCCGCGTCACGCGGCTCGCCGACGGGGCGAGTTTTGTCACCGCCTGCGCCGAGCCGATCGAGTCGGGTTCGCAGCGCGACGAGCGCGAGTTGGAGGCAGCCTCGAAGTCGCTGCTGTCGATGTTCGAGCAGTTCATCAAGATCAATCGCAAGGTGCCGCCGGAGTTGATGACGACCTTGTCCGGACTGGATGACGCCGGGCGCCTCGCCGACACTATCGCAGCGCACCTCTCGATCCGGTTGCAAGACAAGCAGCGCGTGCTGGAAGCGGTCGACGTGTTCGAGCGCCTGGAGCTCCTGATCGGATTCGTCACTGGCGAAATCGACATGCAGCAGATGGAGAAGCGCATCCGCGGTCGCGTCAAGTCGCAGATGGAGAAGAGCCAGCGCGAGTACTACCTCAACGAGCAGATGAAGGCGATCCAGAAGGAACTCGGCGAGATCGACGAGGCCGCGCCGAACGAACTGGAGGAGATGGCCAAGAAGATCGCAACCGCCGGAATGCCGAAGGCGGTCGCGACCAAGGCGCGGGCGGAACTGGCCAAGCTGAAGCAGATGTCGCCGATGTCGGCCGAGGCCGCGGTGGTGCGCAACTATCTTGACTGGCTGGTCGGCACGCCGTGGAAGAAGCGAACCAAAGTACGCCGTGATCTGAAGCAGGCGGAACTGGTGCTCGACACCGATCACTACGCACTCGAGAAGGTCAAGGAACGCATTCTCGAGTTCCTGGCGGTGCAGCAGCGCGTGCGCAAGTTGAAGGGACCGATCCTGTGTCTGGTCGGGCCGCCCGGCGTTGGCAAGACTTCGCTGGGACAGTCCATCGCCAAGGCCACCAACCGCAAGTTCGTGCGGATGGCGCTGGGCGGCGTTCGTGACGAGGCCGAGATCCGCGGGCATCGACGAACCTATATCGGCTCGATGCCGGGCCGCGTCATCCAGAACCTGTCCCGGGTCGGTGTGCGCAACCCCTTGGTCATGCTCGACGAGATCGACAAGATGTCGACCGACTTCCGTGGCGACCCGTCCTCGGCACTGCTGGAAGTGCTCGACCCCGAGCAGAACCACACCTTCAACGATCACTACCTCGAGGTCGATTTCGACTTGTCCGAGGTGATGTTCATCGCCACCGCCAACAGCCTCAACATTCCGCCGGCGTTGCTCGATCGCATGGAGATCATCCGTATTCCCGGATACACGGAAGAGGAAAAGATCAGCATCGCCTCGCGTTATCTGGTGGCCAAGGAAATGGCCGCCGCAGGGCTCGCTCCGACCGAGCTTCGCATCAAGGACGAAGCGCTGCGCGACATCGTCCGCTACTACACGCGTGAGGCCGGCGTGCGCAACCTTGATCGCGAGATCGCGAAGATTTGCCGCAAGGTGGTCAAGGAAATCCTGTTGCAGGCTGAAGACACGCCGCGATCCGCAACCGCCGGCGTCGTGGCGCCCGGGCTGATGGAAGTCGGATCGGACGAGATCGAGAAGTACCTCGGTGTGCGCCGCTTCGACTTTGGTCGCGCTGAGCTGCAGAACGAAGTCGGACTGGTGACCGGGCTGGCTTGGACGCAGGTCGGTGGCGATCTGCTCAGCATCGAGGCGGCGACGGTTCCGGGCAAGGGCAAGCTGATTCACACCGGGCAGCTCGGCGACGTGATGCAGGAGTCGATCCAGGCGGCATTGTCGGTGGTGCGCGCGCGCGCCGAGCATTTCGGCATTGACCCGGAGTTCAATCAGAAGGCCGACATCCACATCCATGTTCCCGAAGGCGCAACGCCGAAGGACGGGCCCAGCGCGGGTATTGCGATGTGCACGGCGCTGGTCTCGGCCCTGACCAAGGTGCCGGTGCGCTCGGACATCGCGATGACCGGCGAGATCACCTTGCGCGGACGCGTGTTGCCGATCGGTGGTTTGAAGGAGAAGTTGCTGGCGGCACACCGTGGCGGGATCAAGCTCGTCATCATTCCCGAAGACAATCGCAAGGATCTCGTCGACATGCCGAAGAACATCTCGGAAGCGATCGAGATCAAGCCGGTGCGATGGATCGACGAGGTGCTCGACATCGCGCTCGTGCGGCCGCTGATCGCAGTGCGTGCGCAGGAGGCAGTAGCGGAACCGGTGGCCGCGGACGCGAAGCCGACGACGAAGACCGAAAGCGAAGTCAAAGGCGATGGCGCGCCGCGCAAACACTGACCGCAACCCGCATTTTTCCTTGCTGTTTTGTTGCGTGCCCAGAAATGGACTGGTATAAAAGCGCGCCCACGACTCGTGCGTTTCAGTGAGTGAACCACTGGGCGTATGCGCGGTGGATCCGGTTCGGCGATGTGCGGTTCGCCTCGCGCGACGGAACGATGCCCAAGCTGATCAAGTAGAAATCCTGAGGGAGTGACACATGAACAAAGGTGATATCATCAACGCGATCGCCGATCACGCTGAGTTGAGCAAAGCCGATTCCGGCCGTGCACTCGATGCGCTGATCGAAGTCGTCAAGAAGTCGCTGAAAAAGGGTGACAGCGTGTCGCTCGTCGGCTTCGGAACCTTCGCGGTTCGCAAGCGCGCAGCGCGCACGGGTCGCAACCCGCGCACCGGTGCGACGATCAAGATCAAGGCTTCGAAGATTCCTGCCTTCAAGGCTGGCAAAGCGCTCAAAGACGCTATAAACTAGTGCGCTTTGCTGGGTGCTTAGCTCAGCGGTAGAGCGTCGCCTTTACAAGGCGAGGGTCGGGGGTTCGAAACCCTCAGCACCCACCAGAAGAAAACGGAGTGGTAGTTCAGTTGGTTAGAATACCGGCCTGTCACGCCGGGGGTCGCGGGTTCGAGCCCCGTCCACTCCGCCAACTCCTGCAAGGGCGCCCGTAGTGGCGCCTTTGTTTTTTCCGGTGAAGCGCATTGCTGTGCGCCCATTCGAGAGCCTTCCATGCTGCAAAGTATTCGCGACAAATCCGGTTCCAAGATCGCCTACGCCATCCTTGCCCTGTTGATGGCAGCGTTCATGTTCTTCGGCATCCAGGGGTATTTCGTCGCGAGCGGCGATACTGGGGTGGCCAAAGTCGGAAGCACCGACATCAGTTCGGGCGCCTACCGGGAGCGCATGAACGAATCCCTTCAGCGCATGCGCACGATGATGGGCGAGTCCTTCCAGTCCGAGTTCTTCAATACGCCGCAATACAAGCGTCAGGTTGTGGATCAGTTGGTCGACGAGGAACTGATGACGCAGGCCGGCGCCGCTGCCGGTGTGGCCGTCTCGGACGCGCGTCTGCGCGAGGAGATCCGCAAGATCGAATCGTTCCATGTCGATGGCGCATTCGATGGCAAACAGTACGCGCTGGTGCTGGAAGCCAACAAGATGAACATCGAGCAATTCGAGCAACGCATGCGGCGTGATCTCGCCGTGCGCGAGCTGCCATCGCAGATTGCCGCCAGTGCTCTGGTCACCGAGGCCGATGTCGACACCTTCATCCGCCTTCGCGACCAGTCGCGCAGCTTCCGCTACCTGGCACTGGAAACACCACTGGTCACGGCCGAACAGGTCAGTGACGATGAGGCCAAGGCGCATTTCCTGAAGAATCCGGAGAAGTTCGCGACCAAGGAGCAGGCTTCGCTCGAGTACATCGAGCTCAATGCTGCAACCTTGGTGGTTCCAGCGGTCGATGAGGCCACGCTGCGCGATCGCTATGAGCAGCAGAAGGCCACCCGGTTCGGAAGCGGCGAACAGCGCTTGTCCTCACACATTCTGGTCTCGGTGGCCGCAGGCGCCGATGCAGATGCACAGAAAACGGCGCTCGCCAAGGCCGAGGCCCTGCTCGCCAGGGTCCGTGCTGGCGAGAGCTTCGATGCCGTCGCGAAGAGTTCGTCCGAAGACGTAGGTTCGAAGGAGAGCGGCGGCGATCTCGGCTGGATCGAGAAGACCGGAACCTTCGAGCCGGCCTTTGAGGAGGCCCTGTTCGGCTTGCAGGTGGGGACGGTTTCCGATCCTGTGCGCACCGATCAGGGTTATCACCTGATCACGGTGCGCGAGGCGCGTTCCGCCAATTTCCGCTCGTTCGAAGAGGTTCGCGCCGAGCTCGAGAGCGAATACGCGGTCGGCGAACGTGAGCAGCTGTACGGTGATCGCTTCAACGACCTGGTCGACGAGGGTTTCGCGAGTCCCGGTTCGCTGGAGCCTGCAGCCAAGGCGTTGGAAATGACAATCCAGAAGACCGAGTTGTTCGATCGCGATTCCGGTGGCGGCATCGCCATGTTCCCGAAGGTGCGCGAGATCGCGTTCTCGGACGCTGTCTTGCTGGAGCGCAACAACAGCGAGCCGATCGAGATCGGCGAGAACCATGTGGTCATCGTGCGCTTGCTCGAGCACAAGCCGTCGACGCCGCGCAAGCTGGAAGAGGTGTCGGCCGAGGTCAAGAACACCTTGGCCGCAGAGCGCCAGGGCAAGCAGGCGAAGGACGCAGCCGATGCCATGTACAAGCGCCTGCTGGCAGGAGAGTCGCTGGATGCACTGGCCGCCTCGGTCGGCGCGCAGGTGGCGTCGGCCGAAGGCGTCGGCCGCAATGCCATGACCCATGATGCCAAGCTCGTGGCCGAGGCATTCAAGTTGCCGCGGCCACTTGCCGGCAAGACCTCGCCGGCCATGTTGCAAGGAGGCGATCAGCGCTATGCGTTGCTCGAACTCACGGCGGTCAAGGACATCGATGTCAAGACCGTCGACGCAGCCGCACGCGATGCCGCTCGCGCCAGCCTGAAGTCCGGACTTGCCAGCAGTGACAACGAAGCACTGCGCGACGCATTGCGCAAGCGCGTGGCGATCGTGGTGCACGAAGACCGGCTCTGATCGCCGCGCTTTGACTCAAACGAAAAAGGCGCCGCGAGGCGCCTTTTTCATTGCCCGGCGGCTGAGGATCAGATCCCGGTCATGCCGAGGATGTTGTAGCCCGAGTCGACGTAGCTGATCTCGCCGGTGACGCCGGCGGCGAGGTCGGAGCAGAGGAACGCGCCGACGTTGCCGACCTGCTCGATGGTGACGTTGCGACGCAGCGGCGAGGCCTCTTCGACATGTTCCAGCATCTTGCGGAAGTTGCTCACGCCGGCGGCGGCCAGGGTCTTGATCGGCCCGGCCGAGATGCCGTTGACGCGGATGCCTTCGGGGCCGAGGCAACGCGCGAGGTAGCGCACGTTCGCCTCCAGCGATGCCTTGGCCAGGCCCATGACGTTGTAGTTGGCCATCGCGCGCACGGCGCCCAGATAGCTCAGCGTCAGGATGGCGCTGTCGTGGCCGCGCATCATCGGTCGCGCCGCCTTGGCCAACGCGGCCAGGCTGTAACTCGAGATGTCGTGGGCGATGGCGAAGCTCTCGCGCGAAATGCTGTCGAGAAAGTCGCCCTGGATCGATTCGCGTGGTGCGAAGCCGACCGAGTGCACCAGGACATCCAGCTGGTTCCAGTGCTTGCCGAGTTCCGCGAACAGGGCCGCGATCTCGGTATCGGAGGCGACATCGCAGGGGAGCACGATGTCCGAACCGAACTCCTTCGCGGCATCCTGCACGCGCGACTTCAGCCGATCGTTCTGGTAGCTGAAGGCCAGGGTGGCGCCTTCACGGTGCATCGCTTCGGCGATGCCGGAGGCGATGGAACGTTCGCTGGCGATGCCGATGATCAGTGCACGCTTGCCTTGCAGGAAGCCCATGGAAGATCTCTCGTCGTGAACGCAGGGGGCGCAGTCTATCCGGCTGCTTTCGGCAGCAGCAACGATGCGCATGTGTATTCGATCAGGGCAGGCGCAGGATCTGACCCGGATGCAACACCGAGCTTGCGCTGAGGGCGTTGGCGGCCAGCAACTCGGCGACCGAAAGTGCGTAACGGCGGGCGATGAGCCAGGCCGACTCGCCCGCGCGCACGACATGGGTATGGGCACCAGAGGTCGCGGCAGTGCGTGTCGGAACCGGTTCCGGACTGGTCGTGGCGAAGGCTTGTGTTGCGGCTGCAGCGAGCGCCCGTGGTACCAGCACGTCAGCGGCGGCGTCGACGCGGCCCTGCGTCCAGGCCGGGTTCCATTTCTGCCATTGGCTCGGAGTCGCGCCGGCGAGGGCGGCGAGTTGCGCAACCGGCATCGCGACAGCGAGGTGCAGCGCCACGAGTTGCTCCTCGCGATCGACCTGCGGCAAGGTCAGTGCGAAGTCCGATGGCGCCGCAACCACGCAGGCCAACGCGCGCAGTTTGACCAGATGTTCGTGTGTGATCGGGCTGACCGCGAGTCTCTCCGGAGCGACCATCGTACCCAGCGCCTGCGCGCGCCTGAGTGCGCCCTTGATGCGGTATTCGCCGGCGTTGTAGGCCATGGTCACCAGCGCCCAGTCGCGATCGAACGCGCGCGCGAGGTATTCGATCAGATCAAGCGCGGCGCGCGTGGCGGCGACGAAGTCGATGCGGCCGTCGTAGCCGTTGCCGATGCGCAGACCGCGCCAGCGCGCCGTGGCCGGCATCAGCTGCCAAGCGCCGGCGGGGCGTCCGCCGCGCGCACGAATCGGCTGATAGCCGCTTTCGACGAAGGGAAGCCACACGAACTCCGCCGGTAGATCGCGCCTTGCCAGTTCGTCGGCAACGTAGGCGATCCATGGTGCCGCACGCGCCAGGCTATCGGCATGGCGCGTCGGTGACTGCAGGTGGATGCGTTGCCAGCGACGCACGGCGGGAGAGGGATTCGCGCAATCGGAGAAGGCGTAGCGGGCGACGATGGCCTGCCACAGGGTCGCCTCCGCAGTGGCGACGACCGCGGCCGGCGACGCCACCGCAGCATCTCCGGTCGCAGGCAGCGGCGTCGGTTCCGACCGGGGCGCAGACCGGGCGGCAGGCTGCGCGTTATCGGTGGCGATCGGCTCACCAGTGGGGGCTTCGCGCACCCGCTCCGGCGTGCACGCGCCGAGCAGCACCAGAAACGCTGCCGCCACCAGGCAGCGCAATGACAGTGGCCGGATGCATCGACTAGACATGGCTGTTCTTCCATCGCCTGAGCGCGGCGAAGACCTCGCCGGGTGCAACGAATGTGGTACCGAAATTCGCGTTGACGGCATCACGCACAGAGGCCAGATGGCAGCGCAGGAAAACATTGCTGGCGAGCTCGTCGGCGAGTGCGAACGGTACGCTGGGGCCGGCGTTGGCCAGTGCCAGCGCGCGCAGATGCACCGCTTCGTTGCCCGGCTCCACGAGCGCGGCGAACCGCAGGTTGGCACGCGTGTATTCGTGACTGCAGAACACCAGCGTGGCGGGCGGCAGCGCGACGATGCGTTGCAGCGAAACATACAGATCCGCAACCGATCCTTCGAACACGCGACCGCAGCCAGCGCCGAACAGGGTATCGCCGACGAAGATCGCGTCTTCGAGCCGAAACGCGAGATGTGTGAGCGTGTGCCCCGGGACGTGCCAGACCTCGAATTCGGGAAAGCCATCGAGGCGGATGCGGTCGCCCTCGGCGCATCGCGTGTTGATGCCGGCGATGCGCGTGTCGGCGGAGCCGAACACCGGGCAGTTCCAGCGCGCGGCCAGGGTTTCGACGCCGCCGATGTGGTCGGGATGGTGATGCGTCACCAGGATCGCGGCCAGCGTGAGCTGCAGCGACTCCAGCGTCGCGAGCACCGGGGCGGCATCGCCCGGATCAATCGCGATGGCGTGCCGCCCCGACTGCAACAACCACAGGTAGTTGTCGACGAATGCGGTGACGGCATGCGCGGTCAGTCCTGCGAGGGGCGTGCTTGCGACCAGGGGCATGGTGGGAAACTTCTTCCGGATCAAGCTCGGCTTGTATCACAATCGGCCACCCGCAATTCCCGAGTCGCCCATGGTTCCGCATTCCACACCGACCGTTGCCTTGCCCGCCAGTTGGTGGCAACGGCTGCTCGCGGCGGAACGGCAGTCCTTGGTCACGGGTCTGGTCGCCGACGAGCGTGAACTCTGGCTCTCGGTCGCCGGCGCGCCACCGACTGTGCCGGCAGCGGGAGTGCTGGAGCTGGCCCAGCGTGGGCAATTCCTGGAAGGTGATCTGCACGCGGTCTGCACGCATTGGCCGTTGCGCGACGACAGTATTGATCGCGTGGTCTTGCAACATGTCCTGGAAGCCGGCAGCGTCGTCGACGAGCTGCTGGACGAAGCCATCCGCGTATTGAAGCCCGAGCGCAGCATCGCGCTGTTCGTGGTCGGTGCGTTGGGCTGGACGCGCTGCAAGCTGCATTTCGGTGCCTCGGGCGCGCCGCCGTTGCGGGTGCGCTCGACGCGTGTGCTGTTGGAGGCGCTGGCGGCTCGCGGCTGCGTCGATCTGCGGGTATCGCGCGTTGATTTCGATGGTGGCGCCGAGGCCCATGTTGCGGCACCGGCGCGGATCTGGTCCGGTCTGTGTCTGATCGAAGCGCGCAAGCGGCGCGAGCTGCCGAACGTGCGCCAGTTGCGCGCGCGCGGCCGCGCCCCGACGCCGGTATCCGGTTGGGTCGCGCGACCGATCTCGCGCAGCGGGTTGGCGGCGTGAGCGACGAGCGCGTTGCGATTTTCACCGATGGTGCCTGCTCGGGAAATCCCGGGCCAGGCGGCTGGGCGGCGCTGCTGCGCTATCGCGGCAAGGAGCGCTGGCTGAATGGCGCCGAGCCGCAGACCACGAACAACCGCATGGAGCTGACTGCAGCGCTGCGCGCCCTGGAGTCGCTCAAGAAATCCTGTGCCGTGGATCTGACCACCGACTCGCAGTACTTGAAACAGGGGGTCGAGCAGTGGATGGCCGGCTGGAAGCGCAATGGCTGGCGTACCAGCGGCCGCGATCCGGTCAAGAACCGGGACCTGTGGGAGGCCATCGATCAGGTGCTGGGGCGGCATCAGGTGCGCTTCCATTGGGTGCGCGGCCACGATGGCCACGCCGAGAACGAAGCCGTGGATGCCCATGCGCGCGCCGCCATTCGCGATCTGCTGGGCCAGGAGCCACGCTGAGTGCGCCAGATCATCCTCGACACCGAGACCACCGGCCTGGAGGTCGCACGCGGTCATCGCATCATCGAGATCGGCTGCATCGAGCTGTGCGAACGACGGCGCAGCGGTCGCGAGTTCCACCGCTACCTCAATCCGCAGCGCGAAGTGGATCGCGGTGCCGCTGAAGTGCACGGGCTGACCGACGAGTTCCTGGCCGACAAGCCGCTGTTCGCGCAGATCGCCGGTGAGTTCCTGGGCTTCATCGACGGTGCCGAACTGATCATGCACAACGCATCTTTCGACGTCGGTTTCCTCGATGCGGAACTGGCGCGCCTGGATGCTGGGTCGGGCCGGATCAGAGAACGCTGCAGCGTGCTCGACACCTTGAAGCTGGCTCGGGAACGATTCCCAGGACAGCGCAATTCGCTGGACGCGCTGTGCAAACGTCTTGGCGTGGACAACACCGCTCGCGAACTGCATGGTGCCTTGCTCGATGCGAATCTGCTCGCGGAGGTGTACCTGGCGCTCACCGCTGGGCAGGGCGAGATGAGCTTCGACGCCGCGCCGGCAAACACCGGGACGCTAGCCGACAACGCGCCGCGGGCGTTTCGTGGCGCGCTGCGGGTGTTGCGCGCCGGAGCCGAGGAGCTGGCTGCCCATGAAGCCCGGCTCGACGCCGTGGCCAAGGCCGCCAAGCAGCTGCCGCTGTGGCGCACGCTTCCGGCCTGAACGCGGAACACGGCGGGAATTGCCTGCGGCATGACCGGCTTTGCTATCTTTGCCGGATGATCCTGCGCAGGCCCCGATCGGCATGAGTGTTACCCAAGTCCTGAAGAGCGTCGATATCCCCGGGTACCGCATCCTGCGTGGCCTTGGCGAGGGCGGCATGGCCTCGGTCTATCTGGCGATGCAGGAGTCGCTGGACCGCGAGGTCGCACTCAAGGTGATGGCCCCGACGCTGGCCGCGAATACCGAGTTCACCGACCGTTTTCTCAAGGAAGGCCGGCTCACCGCCAAGCTCAGCCATCCGAACCTGGTGACGGTGTACGACATCGGCCAGCACGCGGGTGTCTACTACCTGGCCCAGGAGTTCATCCCCGGTGGCACCCTGCGCGAGCGCATGGACAAGGCGATGACGGTGCCGGCGATCCTCGACGTTGCGCGCGATGTCGCGCTCGGTCTCGCCTACGCGCACGAGAAGGGCGTGGTGCATCGCGACGTGAAGCCCGGCAACGTGCTGTTCCGTGCCAATGGCACCGCCGTGCTCGCGGACTTCGGCATCGCCAAGGCGATGAACTCGAACACCATGGCCACCCAGGCCGGAAATTCCATCGGCACGCCGCACTACATGAGCCCGGAGCAGGCGCGCGCCGAAAAGGTGGACGGCCGCTCCGATCTCTACAGCCTGGGCGCGATGATGTTCGAACTGCTCACCGGTGGGCCGCCCTACGATTCCAGCGATCCGTACACGATCGCGCTGATGCACGTGACACATCCGATTCCGCACTTGCCGCAGAACCAGGCCTGGTTGCAGCCGCTGATCGATCAGTTGATGGCGAAGTCGCCGGAAGCCCGCTTCCATACCGGCGACGATTTCGTGGCCGCCTGCGAAAAACTGATCGCGACGGCACCCGAAGCCAAGGCGATGCGCGAAGCGCAAACCACGCGCAAGCGCACGGCGACACGCATGGCCGTGGGTCCGGTCGACCAGGCGGCACCGACACAGCGTGGCCTGGCCGTCGAGCCGGAGCTGGCGGCGCCGGCGCGGACGGAAGCGCGCAAGCCCTGGGTTTGGGCGCTGGTTGGCGCCGGCGCGCTGGTCGTTGCAGTGGTCGCTTGGTCGCAGCTGCGCGCACCGGCCTTGGTCGCGGAGCCCGCGGTGCCAGTGGTGCCCGTGATTGTCGATCCGGAACCGGTCGAGGCCCTGCCGGTGATCGAAGGCGATGTCCAGTCGCTGCTGGCCAAGGCGAGCGGCTACGTGCGCGAGGCGATCGTGCCGAGCGGAGAATCAACCTTGGTCGGGCGTAAGCTGTCATCGCCGCCAGGAGACAACGCGATCGAGATCTACCAGCAGGTGTTGCGTCTCGATCCTGGCAACAGCGAAGCCAACGAGGGGCTGCTGCGGATCGCCGACTTCTATGAATCCAAGGCCCGCGCGGCGCTCGATCGGGGTTCGGTCACCGGCTGCAACCTGCTGGCGGAGGCCGGTCTGCTCGCGGTTCCGGAGCGGCCTGCGCTGCTGGCACTGCGCGATCGGGAATGCCCGGCGCAGTAACGCGCGTCGGCGCCTACTGACTGCGCAGCAAAATCACCGTGACGTTGTCCGAGCCGCCGCCATCGAGCGCGGCCAGGATCAGATGGTCGACGCATTCCTGGGCCGAAAGATCGCTGCGTGCGAGCACGCCCGCGATGTCCGCATCGTCCACTTCTTCGGTCAGACCATCGCTGCACAGCAGTAGCTGACTGCCCGGGGCGAGGGCGCCGGTGACGGTCTCGACGCGCAGGCTCTGCGGATCGGTGACGCCGAGTGCCTGGGTGACGACGTTGCGGTGCGGGTGGGTGCGCGCCTGCTCGGCGCTGATGGCGCCTTGCTCGACCAGTTCGCGCACGTAGGAGTGGTCTTGCGACAACTGCCGGAAGCGGCCGCCCTCGACACAGTAGACGCGACTGTCGCCGACCCAGGCGATTTCGTAGTCGTTGCCCTGTACCCGCACGGCGGCGATGGTGGTGCCCATCGGCAGCGCCTGCGGACGCCGGTTCGAGTGCTTGATGATCTCCTCGTCGGCCATCTGGATGGCGCGTGCCAGCAGTTCGCCGGCCTTGATCTCGCGCACCAGCGTATCGCGCGCCAGCGCACTCGCGACCTCGCCATTCTCATGGCCGCCCATGCCGTCGGCGACCAGCCACAGGCCGAGCTCGCTGTCGGCGTAGTAGGTGTCTTCGTTGTGCTCGCGGCGGAGCCCGACGTGGGTGGAATGCCCGAATTCGATCATGTTGGCTGCAACTGCATAGGGTCCCGGATTATGACGAGTTCGCGCATTCCGCCAAGCCCCCTCAGAACTCGATGCGAATGCCGATGGCGAGGCTGTCCGAACTCATGCGTTCCTGGCCGGCGACATGTTCGTAGTACAGGTAGGCGCTGCGTCCGCTGGCGAACACGCCAGACAGACCCAGCCCGATATTGAAGTAGCTGTCGTCGATGCGGTCACTCTCGATCAGGATCGGCGTCTGTGTCGGGTCGTGCAGGAAGCGCGTGACCAGCAGTTCGGGATCATCCTCGAACTCGTTGACCCACTCGATCTGCGCGCTTGGCAGCAGCACGCCCCAAGAGGTGCTCACAGCGTAGCTGAGCTTGCCGCCGACCACGCCTTGCAGGCTCTTGAGCGTGCGCCCTTCGACCTGCAGTGCCAGTCCGGAACCGGCGCCCGACGGGTTGGACATGGTCTCGCTGTAGCCGTCGAAACCGATGCTGGTGTAGGCCGCACGCAGATAGGGGCCGAAGCTCCATGCGCCCTTGTTGAAGTCGCGGCCGAGCGAGACCGAGAACGACTGGCGGTCGCCATCGGGAGAAGCCAGCGCGATCTGGTCGACGCGGGTCAGGCCGCCAGCGAGCCCGGCGATGCTGTAGTCGAGGCTGCGCTCGAGGTCGAACTGGTTGCTGCCGTAGCTGAGCACCGCATCCACGTACCACTGCGAAGCGGCGAACCAGCTGGCGTAGCCGGAGACGGTCCAACCGGTCGCGTCCATGCCGCTGCGTGCGTCGGGCAGGCGGGTGTCGTTGCCGTTGAAGCCGAGTGCGGCGCCGAGCACCCAGGAATCGGTGGCGCGGTAGTCGACGCCGGCGGTGATGTCGTAGCTGTCGTACTTGTAGCCCGGGTCGAGCGTGTCCGGATCGCGCTCACCACGACCGATGGTGCCGGTGGCGAAGAAGCCCCAGCGCGAGAACTCGGCGCCGACTTCCTCCGGCGGTTCGCCCACTGCGAGCACGATCGCGCTTGGCAACAGGCTGAGCGGAATCGCGCCGCCTGGCACCATCAGGTTCAGGCCGGCGAGGTCGAGCCCGCGCGAGCCGGAACGCAGCGCCGCGAAGCGTGATTTCAAGTGGTCGAGCTGGTTCGCTGCCGCCGCCAGCGCTGCGTTGTTCTGCGACGAGGCCTCATCGCCGAGCATCTCGCCGAGCGCGCGGACCACTTCGGACGGATGATTCGCGGCATTGCCGACCAGTTCGCTGCAACGCGCCAGCAGGTCGGCTTGTCCTGCCGTGAGGTTGCTCATGCCGGCGAGTCGCGGACAGGCGCTGTCGATGGCGATGGCGACACCGGTTTCCCCGGCGCCGAGGTTCGGCATGTTGACGACACCCGCGTTCAGCGCGAAATCGACCGCAGCGACCGCAGACGCGCCGCGGATGCGCGCAGTGACGCGCACGCCGACTGGCAGTCCGATGCGGACGATGGTCGATGCGGTGCCGTCGGCTGTGGTGGTGGCTTCGGTCGGATTCAACGTCGCCTCGCTGCGATCGGCACTGAAGTCGATCACGATGCCGGCCAGGTTCTGGCCGTCCGGGGTGCGGGCACGCACGCGCAGCGGCGCGGAATCCGCGCGCGGCACCAGCGCCTGGCCGTTGCCGGAGAAGATCTCGAGGATGGTGCCGGCTGGCACCGTGGCGGTGGCGTTGAAGGTGACCGTGCCGACGCCCTGAATCGCCGCTTCGACCTGGTTGCAGCCTGGGCTCGGTCCGAGCGTGAGCCGGTTCTGGCTGTGGCCGAAGCTGTCGGTCTGGGTGCTCGCTGCGGTCAGGGTGCCATTGCCGCAGAGCACGCGCCAGTTCACCGCGAGGCCGCCAAGGGCCTTGCCCAGCATCGCTGCCACCGGCTGGCTGATACCGATCACCAGCGGATCGGGCAGAGCGGCGCTGGCTGGGGCGGATTGGCCGTCGCCGGAGACGATGGTCAGGTGCGGCACGAAACTGGTCGCGACCGCACTGGCGCTGATCTGGTTGCCGAAGGCGCGGGCAGTCACCGTGACCGCGCCGGCCGTGCCACCAAAGCGCAGGTTCGCGCGCACCTTGCCTTCGCTGTCGGTGGTCGCCGAGGCTGCGGTCAGCGTGGCCGCTCCGGTCACGCTGAAGTTCACGATTTCGCCGACGATGGGGCCGGAGTAGTTGTGCAGCCAGAACTCGATCGGCTGGTCGAGGGTGCCGCCGATCGGCCCGCTCTGGCCATTGCCGGCACTCACCGAGAGCAACGCGCCTTGAGCCGGGACGGCGAGGGTGAAGTCGGTGCTGACGCTGACGGTGCCGTCGCTCGGGGTATGCGTGGCGCGCACCACGATGTCGCCAGCGAAGGTGCCGAACGTGAGCGCATTTTGCGAGTGGCCGACGCTGTCGGTCTGGGTATCCGGAGTCGCCAGTGTCGCCGCGCCGGAAATGACTTGCCAGTCGATGCGTGCGTCGGAAACCGGCACACCCGACCGCGTCAATTGCACCACCAGCGGATCGCTCTGCGAGCCCGGGGCGCCCAGTGCTGGCGCACTCAGACGGGTCAGTTCCAGCACCTGCCCAGGCGCGACGGCGCTGGCGTTGAACACCACCGGCTGGTAGCCCGGGGCACTGGCCTCAATGCGTACCGTGCCAATTTCGTAAGCGAATTGCAGTTGCGCCGATGCGAGTCCGGTGCCGGCATCGACCGGTGCCTGAAAGACCCCTTGGTTGTTGGCAACGAATCGCGCCTGCCCGCTGATGACGCGGAAGTCGATCGTGGTCGCCTGCTTGGCGCGGGGGAAGGCGCCCACCGCTACCGCGTCCGGCGGTACGCGCACCACCAGCGCTTGCGGCAACACCTGGCCGACCTCGGCCATCTGGCCGTTGCCGCTCACGATTTCCAGCGGCTTCGGTGGTGTCGGGTCGAGCACCTCGGCGTAGGCGTAGCCGCGGGGGACTGCGGGTGCTGTTCCGAGAACGTCGATGCCGATGACCACGGGCCCCGGCGTGCTGCCGGCGATGATCGAGAAAGCGCCCTGCTGGGGAATCGAGAGCGACAGTGCAATGGACGCAGTCGACCCGCCGCTCTCAGTGATCACGGCATCACCGGACAGGATGCTGACGGTGGCGGCCGTGGCCTGTGGCGCGCGTTGGTTGCGGATGATCACCGACTGCAACTCGAACACAATCGGTTCGCTCGACTGGCTCGGATTCAACTGTTGGTTGTCGCCGCTGGTGACGACGACCTGGGTCGTCGTGGCATTGACCACCGTGATCGTGGTGGTGGCAGTGCCGTAACCAGCCGCGCTCGCCGAGACGGTAATGCTCTGGCCAGCTGTCGCCGAGTTCGAGATGTTGATTGGGATGCTGGCGAAGCCGCCGCCGTCGGTCACGACCTTGTAGGGTGCGGGAATGCCGAAGGTGCCGGGACCGGAGATGTTGAAGGTGAACGGCACGTTCACTGCGCTCAACGTATTCGGGTTGACGAAATGCGTGGCGAACACTTGTGCGTCGACGTTGGCGCCGGGGGTCGGCGTACCGTTGCTGGTCATCACCACGTTGGGGATGGAAAGTGGCAGGACATTGATCGATGCGGGCGAGGGCGTGCACGAGCCGTCACTGGCGAAGACACTGGCGGAGTACGTGGTGGTCGCGCCGGTGAATCCGACCAGCACGCGCTGGCTGACCTGCGCCTGCCAGACGCCTGGCGTCAACAAGTTCCAAACGACGGCTTCGGTGATGGAGTTCGATCCACCCGGAAAGGTGACATTGGTGGGGAACGCGTTCCACGTGACGTTTGACGGCGATGGCGCCGGCCCCGAAATCACCGTGGCGGTGGCGACGAGATCCACCGCCGTGCCCTCGACCACCGAGGTGCTCGGCGGCGTAACCGTGAAGCAGACCGGCGACGACTGCGCTTGCGCGAGCGGCGCGCTGATGGCCAGCAGCAGCGCCAGTGCCGCATGTGCGCAGGAAAGGTGGAAGAAGCGAGTCAGCCGGTTAGCGGGGCGGGCGGGCGTGTTCACGGGGCGAACTCCCTGATGGCACTGTGGCTATACTCCGAGCCTACTACAGCGCCGTGCGGTGCAGGTAGCGCGCGGTGCGCCCCCAACCATGGAGCGCAAGCGTATGGCTGTCACCCAGATCCTGAAATCCAGTTCTTTGAGCATCGCGATCGCCGCGACCATGTTGCTGGCCGCCGTTCCGGTGTCGGCGCCGCGGGCCTCGATCCGCAATGCCGAAGACATGATGATCGTCGACTGCCTGTTGCCCGGGCAGGTGCGCAAGCTCGGCAAGGTGAGCACCTACATGAGTGCGCGCCGCCCGATCCGCACCATCCAGTCCGACTGCGAAATCCGCGGCGGCGAGTTCGTTTCCTACGACCGCGCCAATTACGAAACCGCGCTCAAGGTGTGGATGGGCCAGGCCGAATCCGGCGACGCCGAGGCGCAGAACTACGTCGGCGAGATCTACGACAAGGGCCTCGGCACCGCGCCGGACCACGTCCGTGCCGCCAACTGGTACGAAAAATCTGCGGCGCAGGGGCTCAAGCGCGCCAAGATCAACCTCGGTTACCTGTACGAGCAGGGCCTCGGCGTGCACCAAGGACATGACCCGCGCCCTGAACCTGTATCGCGAGGCCTCGGGGCTGACCGGCGACGACCTGATCTACGCCTCGACCATGACCGCTGCCGTCAGTGCCCGCGAAACCGAGATCGCCGGCCTGCGTCAGGACATCGAACAACAGAAGGCCGCAGCTGCGGCCTTGCGTGCCGAGAATGAGCGCCTGAAGGGCGAAATCGGCGAGCGCAAGCGCGCGGTCGAAAGCGCACAGGCGCAATTGCAGCAGACACGCGAGCAGTTGGCGGCGAAGCAGGCCGAACTCGGCGCTGCCAGTCCCGACCTGATTGCCCTCAACGACAAGCTGGCGCGCGAGCAGGAGCGCATCGAGCTCGAACGCGCCCGACTCGAACAGGACCAGAGCGCTTCAACGTCGCGCGTGCCGCCGACCAGAAACGGCTGGCCGAGCTGCGCGCCGAGGAAAGCGCGCTCGACGCCAAGGTGCGGAGCGGCGGTGCCGAAGCTGCGGCCGCCACTGGCGAACTCAAGCGCGTGCGCGTGGCCGCGTCCGACCTGGCGCTTGAGCTCGACGCCGCGCTCGGGCGCATGAACTCGCTGGAGGCGGCGCTGAAGGAGAAAGATGCGCAGCTGAAGGCCGAGCTCGAACGCTTCGATGCCGAGCGCAAACAGATGCAAGTCCGCCGTCGCCGCCTCGCAGCGAAGACCGCGAACTGCTGTTGCTGCTGGAGCAGCAGCTGACCGCAAAGCAACGCGAAGTCGTGCGCCAGCGGGCCCAGATCACGGCGCTCGAACAGCACGTCGGCGGCAGTGTGGCGGCGAGCGCCGTGCCGGTGCTCGCCGCGCAGCGGCCCGATGGTCGAAATCCTCGAACCGGCACTGACCGTGACCCGTGGCCGCACCGCCGCACTGGCGCCGAAGGGCGAACAGACCGAGGTGGTGGGCAAGGTCATCGCCCGCGCCGGCGTGCAGTCGGTGCTGGTCAACGGCACCAGCGTCACGGTTGGCGGCCGACGGTATGTTCCGCGCCAGCATGCCGGTGGCGGCCGATGGCACCAATGTCGCCGTCACCGCAGTCGACCGCACCGGCGCCCGCAGCGGCGTCGAGTTCCTGTTGCTGCCTTCGGCCTCGGCTGCTGCAAGCGACGGCATCGCCCAGCGCGCAGCCCCGGGCGGCGTCAAGCTCGGCCACTATCACGCCATCGTGATCGGCAACAACCAATACGCCGACTACCCGGCACTGAGCAGTGCCAGCAACGATGCCGACAAGGTCGCCGGCGTGCTCGCCAGCCGCTACGGGTTCGCGACCACGCTGCTGAAGAACGCCAACCGCTTCGAGATTCTCTCGGCGCTGAACGCGAAGCGCGAGGCGCTCGGCCCGGACGACAACCTGGTCGTCTACTTCGCCGGCCACGGCGAAATCGACGCCGGCACCAAGCAGGGCTACTGGGTTCCCGCCGACGGCCGCCGAGCACGCCGAACACCTGGCTGTCGAACCGCGCCATCAGCGACATCCTCAACACCATGAACGCGCGGCACGTGATGGTCGTAGCCGACTCCTGCTACTCGGGTGCGATGACCCGTGCCGCGGTGCCGACCTTCAGCAGCGCCATGCCCGACAAGGCCTGGGGGCAGTGGGTCAAGGCGATGAGCCAGAGCCGCTCGCGTACCGCGCTGACCTCGGGCGGGTTGGCGCCGGTGCCGGACACCGGCCGCGGCAACAACTCGCATTTCGCGCTGGCGCTGATCGCCGCGCTCGAGGACAACGCGCAACTGCTGGAAGGACAGCGCCTGTTCCGCGAAGTGTCCTCGTCGCTGGCGCTGGCCGCGGCCGAGTCGTCGCTGGTGCAGTTCCCCGAATACGCACCGATCCAGTTCGCCGGGCATGAAGCCGGCGAGTTCTTCTTCCAACCCAAGGCGTCCGGTGTGGCGCTGGCGGGTGGAGTGGCTGGGGCGGCGCAGGCCGCGCCCTGAGTGACAGTCCCGGGGCCGGCGCGGGACAATGCCCGGCCCCGACCTGAAGGACTGCGCATGGACCTGCTCGAAACCGTCGAACTTGAAACCGGTCCGAACCCACGCTTCAGTGTGCTGTGGCTGCATGGCCTCGGTGCCGACGGACATGACTTCGAGTCGGTGGTGCCGCAGTTGGTGCGGCCGGATTGGCCGCCGATCCGTTTCGTGTTCCCGCATGCCCCGATGCGACCGGTGACGGTCAACGGCGGCATGCGCATGCGTGCCTGGTACGACATCTCCGGCACCGAGATCGCGCACCGCCAGGACGAGACCGGCATCCGCGAGTCGATGCAGCAGATCGACGCCTTGCTGGCGCGCGAAGCCGCCCGTGGCATCACGCCGCAGCGCCAGTTCATCGCCGGATTTTCGCAAGGCGGCGCGATCACGCTGTCGCTGCTGGTGCGTCGACGCGAGGTGCTGGCCGGGGCGATCGCGCTGTCGACTTACCTGCCGCTGGCCGATCTCGCCGAGCACGAGTGGGTTGAAGCGGCGAGCGCGATCCCGCTGTTCATGGCGCACGGCAGCCTCGACCCGGTGGTGTCGCAAGGGCTTGGTTTGATGTCGCGTGAATGGCTCACGCGCCACGGCTTCAAGGTCGACTGGCACAGCTACCCGATGCCACACAGCGTCAGCATGGACGAGATCCGCCAGCTCACGCAGTGGATCGGCGAGCGGCTGCGCGCCGCCGCATGAACGGGCGCGGCGCCAGCGCGAAACCAGCGCCGGGCTGGATGCCGGACTTCTGCAGCCTGCCGATCCTCGGCAGCGTCGTGTTGCTGGTTGAACTGATCGTGGTCATCGTGCTGATCGCGCCCGGGCAGGGTGGCTGGCCGACCCTGCGCGACCTATTCGCAGCGAGCTTCCTGGCGCAGTGGGTGGCGATGATCAGCGCGGTCTTGCTGTGCAAGCTCGGGCCATGGCTCGGGCGCCGCCGCTTCTGGTTGGGTGGCGTCATCGCCACCTTGCTGCCGGCGCTGGTTGCCGCTTGCTGCAGCGTGATCGCCGTCTCGCTGGACGGCTCGCTGGCGCTGCGCTGGATTCCGAGCGCCGAGGCCGGCACCTTTCTGTGGTCGAATACGGTGCTGGCGGCGGTGATCGGGCTGTTGATGCTGCGCTACATCTTCGTGCTGCAGCAGTGGCAGCGCGGCGTCGAAGCGCAGGCCGCAGCGCGCATCGAGACCCTGCAGGCGCGCATCCGTCCGCACTTCCTGTTCAACAGTCTCAACGCCATCGCCAGCCTGGTCCGTATCGACCCCGGCAAGGCGGAGACCGCGGTCGAAGACCTGGCGACAGTGTTTCGCGCCACCCTGCGCGAGGAGCGCGCTGACCACAAGCTCGCCGACGAACTCGATCTGGTCGACCACTACCTGGCGATCGAGGCGCTGCGTCTCGGCGAGCGCTTGCAGGTGGTACGCGCGATCGAGCCGGACCTGCTCGAACAGCGCGTTCCCGCGCTCAGCCTGCAGCCGCTGGTCGAGAATGCGATCCACCACGGTGTCCAGGCCTTGCCACAGGGCGGGGTGATCGCGATCAGCGCCTGGCGCGACGGCCCCCAACTATGCCTCGGCGTGCGCAATCCGAAGCCGCTGCATGCCGCACCGCGCCTCGGCGGAAATCACATCGCGCTCGGCAACATCCGCGAGCGCCTGCGCATGCGCTACGGCGAGCGCGCAGCGCTTTCGGTCGACGCCGGCGCCGACTACCATGCCGTCACCCTGCGGATACCGATCGATGCGAATCCTGATCGTTGACGATGAACCCTTGGCGCGCGCACGTCTGCGCAGCCTGATCGACGAGATCGGCCTGCCCGGGCTCGAAGTGGCCGGCGAAGCCGTCGACGGCGTCGATGCCATCCTCGCGCACGAGAGTGCGGCATTCGATGTGGTGTTGCTCGACATCGCGATGCCGCGCATGGATGGCCTCGAAGCGGCGCGTCACCTGTCGGCACAGGAACAGCCACCGGCGGTGATCTTTTGCACCGCCTTCGACGAGCACGCACTCGCCGCATTCGAAGCGCATGCGGTCGACTATCTGGTCAAGCCGGTCACGCGCGAGCGCTTGCGGGTTGCCATCGAGCGCGCGCGTCGGTTCAGCGGCGAGCAGATGCGCCGGATCGGCGAAGAGGTGCAGCCGCAGATGCGTTCGCACATCTGCGCGCGCATCCGCGGCAGCCTGCGCCTGGTGGCGGTTTCCGACATCGCGTATTTCCTGGCCGAAGACAAGTACGTCGTCGTGCACCACGACGCCGGCGAAGTGCTGATCGAGGAGTCGCTGAAGGCGCTGGAAGACGAGTTCCACGAACGCTTCGTGCGCATCCATCGCAATTGCCTGGTCGCGGTCGACCGCATCCTGGCGCTCGAACGCAACAGCGAGGGCGGCACCATGGCGCTGGTGCGCGGCGCGCCGAACCCGCTCGAGGTCAGCCGCCGCTGCCTGCCGGCGGTGCGCGATCTGGTCAAGCATCTCTGAGGAAGCGGATATGGGTCGAACCCTGCGCATCGCCACGCGCAAGAGCCCGCTCGCGCTCTGGCAAACCGAGCATGTGGCACTGCACCTGCGCCAAGCACACCCCGGGCTGAGGGTCGAGTTGTTGCCGCTGTCGACGCGCGGCGACGTCGTGCTCGACCGCTCGCTCGCGGCCATCGGCGGCAAGGGTTTGTTCCTCAAGGAGCTGGAAGAAGCGATGCAGGACGGTCGCGCCGATCTGGCCGTGCACTCGCTCAAGGACGTGCCGATGCAGCTCGATCCCGGATTCGCGCTGGCGGCGATCCTCGCTCGCGCCAATCCTTACGATGCCTTCGTATCCAACCGCTTCGCCGATATCGATGAGCTGCCGCAATACGCCGTGGTCGGCACCTCGTCGCTGCGGCGGCACGCGCAAATCCGCGCGCTGCGGCCCGACCTGCAGGTGCGCGACTTGCGCGGCAACGTCAACACGCGCCTGGCCAAGCTCGACGGCGGCGAGTACGACGCCATCCTGCTCGCCTGCGCCGGACTGGAGCGGCTCGGCTTCCACGACCGCATACGCGCGCAGCTCATGCCGCCGCGTTTCCTGCCGGCGGTGGCGCAGGGCGCGATCGCGATCGAGGTGCGCGAGGGCGATGCCGAACTCGGCGCGCTGTGCGGCGTACTGCACGATGTCGAAACCGCGTTGCGGGTGCGCGCCGAGCGCGCGATGAACCTGGAACTGCACGGCTCCTGCCAGGTGCCGATCGCCGGCTTCGCGACGCTCGCCGATGGTCAGCTGCATCTGCGCGCACTGGTCGGCGACACCGTCACCGGCGAGATCCTGCGCGCCGAAGCCAGCGCCGCATCGGACGATCCGGAGATGCTCGGACGATCCGTGGCGGCGCAGTTGCGCGCACTGGGTGCAGACCGACTGTTGCACGCAGCGCACTGAGTCCCGCTCGCGCTGGCGCCCTCAAGGTCCGCCGCGTCATGCGCAGTTGTGTCATTTGTGCCTGTCTCCCGATAGGCAAATCAGGGACTTGCGCGATTGGCTGCGGGGGCTTGGGGGCGCCAGCGCCCGGGACCGTCGACGGTAAGAGGCATCCACGGCCTACACCGCCCATCCGTGCAGTTGATGTCGGGTATCGCCGGGAAATCACGCTGCTAGACGCTGAAGCAGCCAAACGGATTCGAGGGCAATCATGAAAACATCAATGCACCGCGCTCCGCCGAGTGTTCTCTGCCGCTCGCGCGATTCCCGCTGCAATGCCGGCGTTCGGCTCGTCGCCGCCCTCGGGTTGTGGCTGGGACTGGGTCTGGCGTGCGCAGCCCAGGGTCTGGAGGGCATCGCGAGCGCTTCCGGTGCGCCGACCGTTTCCGGCGAATTGCGCATCGCATCCTGGTTGGCTCCGCAGTTCCGGCTGGGCAACCCGAACGACGATCCGCAACTCGGTGATGGCGCGCCCGGTCAATTGTTCGGTGACTCCATGGCGCTGGATGGCGACACGCTTGCCGTCGGCGCTTGGCGCGGCTGGAACGATCAAGGCCAGCCCACCGGTGCCGTCTACATTTTTGCCCGAGTCGGTGGCGAGTGGGTGCGTCAGGCCAAGCTGCTCGCGCCGGATGCAAGAAGCTACGACGCATTTGGCGGCAAACTTGTACTGGAAGGAAACACACTGATTGTCGGTGCACACAACTATTCGCGCACGCCATTTTCTTACCAGGGTGCTGCCTACGTGTTCGCGCGCGACGCGCTCGGTTGGCACTACCAACAGACGTTGCTGGAAACTACACCACAGTCCAGCGGCCGCTTCGGCGCGGTGATCGCGCTGAACCAGAACACCTTGGCCATTTCCTCCCCTGTGCGCCAGATCGGCGCGCTATCCCGTGCCGGCGCGGTGTACCTGTTCGCACGCAACGGCGGTCAATGGCAGTCCCAGCAGGAGATCACCGCACCGGAACCGGTGGCGGACGGCGTGTTCGGCAGTTCGCTGTTGCTGTTGGACGACGAACTGCTCGTTGGCGCCAGCGGTGAGGAACAGAAGGCCGGTGCAGCCTATGTCTTCGGGCGCGAGGACACGCTCTGGGCCATGCGTCAGCGCCTGGTACCGCAGGTCGCCAACGCCCAAGACCTGTTCGGCACAGACATCGCTGGCAACTCCGACCGCGTGCTGATTTCCAGCCCCGCGCATTGGATAAACAGCAGCGCGCCTGGCCAGGTGATCGAATGGCGACGCATCGCCGGTCAATGGGTCCAAGGCCAAAGTTTCAGTACCGAGATGCTGCCGAACTTGAGCAAATTCGGGCGCGGCCTCAACTATCGCGATGGCCGATGGCTGGTGAGCGCCGTGTACATGCCGTCAGCGCAATCCATGACGGGCGTTGATCTGTTCGTGTATGAAGTGATCGCCGGCAGCCTGAGCCGCACGCAGCAGATCGGCTTGCCTTATGCGGGCGGCAGTGGCTACGGTGTGCGTAGTCTGGCGTCGAGCGCAGATCAGGTGCTGGTGGGCTTGCCGGAGAGCTTTGCGTTTCCGTACGCCGAGGCGGGCGAAGTTCGTGTCCACGACATGGTGCCACCTGGCGCTGGCGCCCAGTTGACCTTGAACAACGGCGGCACAGCGACCGGCGAAGGTTTCGGTAGCGCAGTTGCGGCAAACGCGGAGTGGTTGCTGGTCGGCACGCCGGGTGAGCGGCGCCGTTCAGCCACGGCGGGCGCGGTGTTTGCATACCCGCGCGAAGCCGTCGATCAGGTACAGCCGACTGCGCTGTGGGCCAACGATGCTGTGCCTCGCGATCGCTTCGGCTCGACGCTTGCGTGGAGCGACGACACGCTGCTCGTCGGCGCACCGGGCAACGCCGGTGCGGTCTATCACTTCGCCTGGATCGGTTCGCAGTGGATGCAGATCGACAAGTGGCCGGCGCCATCCTCAACAAGCCAATCGCTGTTTGGCAACGCGATTGCGGCCACTAGCCAGCGGGTAGTCATTGGCGCCGTGAGCGAACCCATTCCCGACACCGGCGGATCGGGCGTGGCCTATGTCTACGAACGCGGCGCTGCCGGTTGGCAAGCCCCGGATCGTCTGCAGGTCAGCGACGCGGACTCGCAGTCCAGCGTCGCCGTCGCCGTCGCCGTCGAACAGGACACCATCGCGCTGGGCGCTGTGCCATCTATTTTTAACTTTTTCGGGCTTCCTGAACTGGGCGAAGGCGCAGCCTATGTGTTTGTCCGAACCGCGCAAGGTTGGGTTGAGCAGGCAAAGCTGCTGCGACCGCTTGACGAGGACCTGCCTGGTGCGTTCGGCATGGCCGTCGCCATGCTTGGCGAGACCTTGTTTGTCGGCGCGCCGCGCGCGCAGCAAGTCCACATCTTCCGGCGTCAAGGAGAGAACTGGTCCTGGCTGGAGATGCTGTCCGCGCCCGACGCCAGCCTGAGTGGATTCGGTTCGAAACTCGGCGTGAGCGATGGACAATTATGGGTCGGTGCCGAAACCGGAGCGGGTGGTGTGCATCGATACCAGCTTCGCGATGGACACTGGCAACTGCAGCAGTCATTTGCGCTAGGCGGTGAACCCCGGTACGAATCGCATTCCACGAGCTTCACCGCCGTCGGCGACCACCTGTATGTGGGTGCGCCGGGAACTCCCGGTCACTCGCTTGGCATCCATCAGGCCGGCTCGGTGTTCGTGCACGAACTGCCCTTGTTCTCCGATGATTTTGAGCGCTAGGGAAGGGCTGGCGGAACAAGTCGGTGTTGACTTGTTCAATCGAAGCCCGCTCGCGACAGCGTCCGGAGGCGCCGGGGAGATGCAGGTGGCATGGCTCATGCCGCTGCCCTCATCTCGCTGTTGCCATCACCGCGCTCCGGCAGCAGCGCGCCCTGCAGGACACTGTCTTCCTCGGCCTCGATCTGCGCCGCGCTGGCCGCGCGAAACTTCTGCGCCAGATCATCGTGGCCGAGTGATCGTGCACATCGTGCCAGCCAGCCGAGGCTCCACACCGATTGCTTGGTCGGATCGACCACGCGGCTGATCGCGTCCTGGTGCAGCAGGCGCGCGGCGGATTGCTGGCCGAGCGCGGCGACGATGTCGCCCTTCAGCACCAGGTACGCCGGCTGCGGGCTGCGCTCCAGCACCTGATCGATGACCTCCAGCGCTTCCTGGTGGCGCTTGCTCTGGTGCAGGAGCAACGCCAGGTTGAATCCGGCCGTTGGCCACTCGGCGGCCTGGCGGTAGACCGATTCCGCGCGCGCCAGGTCACCGAGTTCTTCCAGATAGATCGCCCGCAGATTGAGCAGGCCGAAAGTCGGCCCGTCGTGCTGCACGGCGCAGGCGATGTAGTGCAGCGCGCGTTCGCGATGACCGATGCGCGCGGCATCGCGGGCCATCTGCTCGAACGTTCGCCCCAGCTGGTGATCGGGAATCGTGCTGCAACGGACCATCTCTTCCGCCTCCAGCAAGCGGCAGCGTGCGATCTGACCCTGGTCGGTGTGCGTCAGCGGCGCATCGAAGCGCTGCTCGAAGTCGCTATCGCCATCGTCCGCGCCATCGACGCGACGAAGCCGCAGCGTCAGGCACTGGTTTTCGTCCAGCGACCACGCGACCGCCAGCGGTTCGCCCTGCGTGACCGGCGCCTCCAGTTGCCAGATCGAGCGGCCCACGACGCGCCCACCGTCGGCGATCACCTCGATCGCGAGATCCATCGGCCGATCGGCGACGGTCGCTGGCGCGAAGACCACCACCGGCTGCACGGCTTCGGCCGGCAGCGTGGCGCCGGCCTTCACCAACGGGACCAGGCCTTGCCGCGTGCGCAGACCGAGTTCGGCGCTGGATGCCGGTGCGATGAGCGGCTTGCCGGTCGCGGCGATGGCGAGTGCCTGCAACGCGGCGCCGCGCGCGATGGCGCCTTGCACATCGAGATCATCGCCCAGTTCGACCAGGTCGGCTTCGGCGAAGTAGTCCTGCAAGGCTTTCTGCACCTGCGGAATGCGACTGCTGGAGCCGGCCAGCACCACCAGGTCGATGGCCTCCGGCTGCAGGCCGGCGCGCGCCAGGACCTGGTGGATCGGACGGAACACCGAATCGCGCTCGACGAACTCGTCCGACGCGGTCTTGTCCGGGATGCGGATCGAGGAACGGGCGCAGCAGCTTCTCGAACGTCGCCTGATCGAGGCGCGCATCGCTCAAGAACAGCTCGCGCTGATTCCACTCGATGCAGTGGTCGCCGGCGGAGACCACCTCGACCGCACTGGTCGTCGCCGCCTTCCTCACGTTGCGCTCGCATGCGTTGGCACAAGGCCCGCTTCAACTGCTCGGCGACCGGCAGCAGCACGGGCTCGAAACGGCGGCGCTTGTCGGCGAACGTCACCGCCGTGCGCTCCAGCCGATAGCGCTCCAGCAGGCTCGGAATCAGATGGCCATGAACGATGGCGCGGTCGATGTCGCCGCCGCCGATGCGGTGGTAGCGACTGGTCGCCAGCAGACGCGGCGCCAACGCCGCGGTCTGCCGATGCCTGCAGGGTGAACAACGCGACATCGCAGGTGCCGCCGCCGAAGTCGAACACCAGCCAGGTCGCGCCGGCCGCCAGATGCTCGCCGGCCTTGCCGGGATCGCGGTGCAGCAGATCCAGCACGGCGGCGTAGGGCTCGTCCAGCAGCCGCACCTCCTGGCAACCGTCGAACGCAGCGTCGGCAGCTTCCAGCGTCGCGGTCGCTGCGCGCCATGGAACGACGCCGGCACCGTGATCACCAGCGGCTCCGCGACCGGCTCGCTGTCGAGCCCGGATGCTTCCATCAGGTACCGGATGATGTGAGCGGCAATCTCGGTGGCCGACTGGAATCCTTCCGGGGCGCGCGCATAGGTGTGCCGCAGGCCGATCTCGTTCTTGGTCTCGGAGAACGATCCCTTGTGCTGGAAGAAGCGCGGCGTGCGCGCCAGTCGCTTGGCGGCATGACCGACGATGGCCTCGCCGTCCTTCACCGCCACCACCGAGGGCACAGCGATCTGGCCCTCGGGCTGCCCAGGCTCGTCGATGGTCTGGCACTCGCACACGAGATTCCCCGTCCTCGAAGCGCGCCACCGCGATGCAACTCTTGGTGGTGCCGAGATCGATGCCGACGGCAGCGCCATCGAACTCCAGTTCCGCCAGCGCATCGCGCAGGTCGTCAAACACCGTGGTTGCTGTCATCGCACGACTCCTCGCCTGATGGTTTCATCGCGACCGCAGGCTGCGCTCCCGCAGTCGCATCAGGTGAGACTTCGGACCGGCACCGATCAGAACGGCCAGTAGTGCGGGACCAGCCACATGCTGACGCCGAAGAACAGCGCGTTCAGCGGGATGCCGACGCGGGCGAAGTCGGAGAAGCGGTAGCCGCCGGCCTGGTAGACCATGGTGTTGGTCTGATAGCCGACCGGGGTCGCGAAACTGGTCGACGCCGCCACCGCCACGACCACCAGGAAGGGCATCGGGTCAACACCAAGCGCATGTGCGGTGGAGATCGCGATCGGGGCGAGCAGCACCGCGGCGGCGTTGTTGCTCATGAACTCGGTGAGCACGGCGGTGGTCAGGTAGATCGCAGCGAGCGCGGCCAGCGGGCCATGCACGCCGATGTGGCTCTGGACCAGGAAGGCGATCTCGCTGGCGATGCCGTGTTTGTCGAGTGCGGTGCCGAGCGGAATCAGGCTGGCGAGCAGGATGATCACCGGCCATTCGACCGCGCGGTAGGCCTGTTCCCGGCTCAGACAACGGCTCGCGACCATCAGCGCGGCACCGGCCACGGCAACGGTCTGGATCGCCACCCAGCCCATCGCCGCGAGTGCGATCACCGCGCACATGATGGCGACCGAGAGCAGGGCGCGCAGGCGGCCGTGCTGCTGCGTCGGCCACTCCTTGAGCACGATCAGTTCGGGGCGACTGCGCACGCGTTCCATCTCGTGTTCGTCGATCAGCATCAGCAAAACATCGCCGGATGCGAGCAGTACCTGGTCCAGCGCGGCGCCGCGCAGCACCTGGTCGCGGTGGCGCACGGCGACGATCAGCGCCGAGTCCCCGAGTTCCATGGCGAGGGCGCCGAGCGGCCGCCCATGCAGTCGCGAGTGGGGTGCGATCAGCACCTCGAACAACTGGCCGCCACCGGCCTTGGCGTCGATGCCCAACTGGTACTCGGCGTCGATTTCCAGGCCGGTTTGGGAGCGCAGCGCCGTCAGCTTGTCGAGCGGTGCGGCAACGCGGATGACATCGCCGGCGCGAATCGCATCGGCGCGGCGCGACCACAGCCGGCGCTGGTCGCGCAGCAGTTCGATCACGGTGACACCGTTGTTCTCGGCGAAACGAGATTCGCGCAGGGTTTGGTCGATCAACGGCGAAGTGGCGCGCACGCGCAGGTCGGTCACGTACTCGCCGACGCCATAGCTCTCGCCGAGGCTGCGATCGGGATGGGTCGGCAACAGCCAGCGTCCGAACAACATCAGGAACAGGACACCGGCTCCGAACAGCGGCAGGCCGACCTGACCGAGTTCGAACATGGTGAAGGCGCGCAGGCCCTGCGCTTCGGCGATGTTGCTGACCAGGATATTGGTCGAGGTGCCGATCAGGGTGCACACACCACCGAACTGCGCGGCGTACGAGAGCGGGATCAGCAGCCGCGACGGCGCGATTCGGCGCAGTCGCGCCGCCGCCACCACCATCGGCAGCAGTACCGCCACCGCCGCGGTGTTGTTCATGAAGGCCGAGACCGATCCGGCCAGCAGCATCATCACCAGCAACAGCACGCTGGGCCACTGGCCGGAACGCGCCAGCAGCCGGGCCGCGCGTTCGAGCACCCCGGTCTCGCGCAGGCCTGCGGACAGCACGAACATCGCGGCCACGGTCAACACGGCGCTGCTGCTGAAGCCGGCGAAGCCCTCGCTGGGCGTCACCACGCCCGCGAGCAGCAGCACCGAAAGCACGCCGACGCCGACCACGTCCATCGGCAACTTCTCGGTCAGGAACAGCAGCACCGCCAGCGCCAGCACGGCGATGGTGATCCAGGCTTCGGGGCTCATCGCGGCTTCCCATTCATGCGCGAATTGGAACACGCGCGCCGGCGGCGACCAAGGTGTTCACTTCTTCGGAATGCCCATGCACTCGTCGCTGGTATTCGGATCGTCGGGATCGTCGCAGCCGCGTGGCAGATGCAGGTCGGTGTGATGTGCGCGCTGGATTTCGCGGCCGGGGTCGCGGCCTTCGGTGATGCCCATGAAGTCGGTGATGTTGGTCGAGCCGCGCGTGCTCATCAGTTTGTGCATGACCGCGATCGCGACTCTCTCGGGGCTGGGCGGCGGCGGCTTGAACACGATGCCGGCGTCGATGAACGCTTCGGCGCGACCGGAGATCGGTGCTGCAACACGACCGTCGGCCCGCGCGCCTTGCCCCGCGATGTCGGAGGCGACGCCAGCGATGTCGCCGAACAACTGCGTGCTGTCGACCGTTGCCGGTTGCGGTTCGATATTCGTCGCTGTGGTCGCAGGGGTGCGCGCTTGCAGCACTGCCCGGACCACGCTCGGTCGCGGCGTCGGGAAGGGCACGGCGTCGATACGTTCGGCCGGCGTGGGCATGGATGGCGCCGGGGCCGGTTCGTTGAATTCGACGATCAACGTGGCTGGCCTCGTTGCGTGTGCGGTCGTTGCGGCGCGTTGCCACGGCGTCGGTGCGCGCAGCAACCACCAGGCCATGGTCGCGTGCAACAGCAGGGTGAAGGCAATCGCCGGGGCAGCACGCTGCAGCCGTTCGCGCGCGGTTTCCGGCAGTCGTGGTGCCGTGGGGATGGGCCAGTCGCTTCCTTGCATCATGGGCGGTCTTGTACGCGCTCGGGGATTTACACGATGTTAAACCGCGTTACCCTCGCGCCAGCCAGGGAACGCCGACATGGACCGCTACGAACGCACGCTCAAGCTGCACCGCATGCTCAAGACCTCGCGTTATCCGGTCGCACTGAGCCGGCTTTACGACGAACTCGAGTGCTCGCGCGCCACGTTGTATCGCGACATCGCCTTTCTGCGCGACGCGCTCGGGGCGCCGATCGAGTCGGATCGCGACCAGGCGGCGATCTTCTATGCCGGTGCCGATGCCGAGACCTTCGAGTTGCCGGGACTGTGGTTGTCGAGCGCCGAACTCGAGTCGCTGCTGGCGATGCACCAGCTGATTGCGCGCAGCGGTGGCGAGGTGTTGTCGGGAGCGCTGGCGCCACTCAAGGCGCGCATCGACAAACTGCTGTCCGACCAGTCGCAGGGCAAGCGCTGGCCGCTCGAACGCATCCGGGTCACGCGCGCCTTGTCACGGGTCATCGACGAAATCGTGTTTCGCCGTGTTGCCAGCGGTGTGCTGGAGCGGCGCAAACTGAAGTTCAATTACCGCGCGCGTTCGACCAACGCGGTGACCGAACGCCTGGTCTCGCCGCAGCGACTCACGCATTACCGTGAGAACTGGTATCTCGACGCCTTCGATCACGAACGCGAGGCACTGCGCAGTTTCGCGCTCGACCGCGTGCGCGATGCCGGGGTGCTGGATGCGCGCGCCGACGATGTTTTGGAATCCGAACTCGACGGGCACCTGGCCTCGAGCTACGGCATCTTCTCGGGCGCGCCCAAGGCCTGGGCGACGATCCGCTTTTCGCCGCGCGCTGCGCGCTGGGTTGCCGACGAGCGCTGGCATTCCAAGCAGGAAGGCCATTTTCTCGACGACGGCCGCTACGAACTGCGGGTGCCGTATTCGAACGCGCGCGAGCTGTTGATGGATGTGTTGCGCTATGGGCCGGACGCGGAAATCGTCGCCCCGATCCCGCTGCGCGAAGAAGCCCGCATCCAGTTGCAACTGGCGTTGTCGAACTACGACGCCAGCGCCGGCTGAGCGCGTCTCAGCCGGCGAGACCGGCCTCGGCAAGGCTGCGCGCACTTGTCGAGGAGTCCGTCATGTCCAAGTCGATTTGCCCCTATTGCGTCTGGGCCGCCTGCGGTCTGTCGCTGATGTTGTGCGCGCCGGAATTGCTGTCCACGCCCACGCCGATCGGCCCGGCGCCGTTGTGGTTGCTGCTGGTTCCCTTCGCCAGCGCCCTGCTGCGGCGCGGTTTCCGGGCCGCAAACGCCTGAGAACCGCCGGGGCTCCGGCATGAGGGCAGGGGTATCCCTGCTACGCTACGCGCCCTTTTTTGAGGCCGTGGACCCGATGAAGATTCGTCATGTGCATGCGCGCGAAATCCTTGATTCGCGCGGCAACCCGACCCTTGAAGCGGAAGTAACGCTGGAATCCGGAGCGATCGGCCGCGCCGCGGTGCCGAGCGGTGCCTCGACCGGATCACGCGAGGCGGTGGAACTGCGCGACGGCGACAAGACGCGCTACCTCGGCAAGGGCGTGCGCAAGGCGGTTGCGAACGTGAACAACGTCATCGGCGCCGCAGTTGTCGGCCGCGATGGCAGCGACCAGCGCGGGCTCGACGATGTGTTGATCGCGCTCGACGGCAGTGAAAACAAGGGGCGGCTCGGCGCCAATGCGCTGCTCGCGGTGTCGCTGGCGAATGCGCACGCGGTCGCCGCGGCCAAGGGTCTGCCACTGTGGTGTCACCTCGCCGGTGATCGCGAAGCGGTGTTGCCGGTGCCGATGATGAACATCATCAACGGCGGTGCGCATGCCGACAACAACGTCGACCTGCAGGAGTTCATGGTCATGCCCGCCGGCATCGGCAGTTTCTCGGAAGCGCTGCGCTGCGGCACCGAGATCTTCCATGCGCTGAAGTCGGTGTTGAAGGGACGCGGTCTCGCCACTGCCGTCGGTGACGAAGGCGGCTTCGCACCCGACCTGCGCTCGAACGAGGAAGCGATCGAGACCATCCTGGAAGCAGTGGCCAAGGCCGGCTACAAGGCCGGCGAAGACGTGTGGCTGGCGCTCGATGCCGCCGCGTCCGAGTTCTGCAAGGACGACGGCAGGTACCACCTCACCGGCGAGGGCAAGAAGCTGAGCTCGGAGCAGATGGTCGAGTTCTATGCCGCGTGGTGCGCGAAATACCCGATCGTGTCGATCGAGGACGGCATGGCCGAGGGCGACTGGGACGGCTGGAAGCTGCAGACCGAGCGCCTCGGCAAGACCGTGCAGCTGGTCGGCGATGATCTGTTCGTGACCAACCCGAAGATCCTGCGCGAGGGCATCGACAAGGGCATCGGCAACGCCATCCTGATCAAGGTCAACCAGATCGGGACACTCAGCGAAACCATGGACGCGATCGCGCTGGCCCAGGCGAATCGCTACGCCGCGATCATCTCGCATCGTTCCGGCGAGACCGAGGACACCACCATCGCCGATCTGTCGGTCGCCACCACTGCCACCCAGATCAAGACCGGTTCGCTGTGCCGCAGCGACCGTGTCGCCAAATACAACCAGCTGTTGCGCATCGAGGAAGCGCTCGGCGCAAAGGCGCGCTACGCCGGTCGTGCTGCCTTCATCAGCCTGCCGGCGTTCCAGTAATCGACATTGGTGAAGCTGCGCCATCCGTATCGCTGGCTGATGCTCGGGTTGATCGCGTTGCTGATCGGCCTGCAGGCCAAGCTGTGGTTTGGGCAGGGAGGGCGGCCCGAGGTGCAGCATCTGCATGAGCGCGTTGCCACCCAGCGGCGCGAAAATGCCGAGCTGCGCAAGCGCAACGAAGCGCTGGCGGCGGAAGTGGAAGATCTGAAGTCCGGCACCGAAGCGATCGAAGAGCGCGCGCGCAGCGAGCTCGGCATGATCAAGCCGGGTGAAGTGTTCTACCAGGTGGTCGAGCCGGAAACACCGGCCAAGGAGAGCGAATGATCTGGTGTGTGGTGCCCGCCGCGGGAAGCGGACAGCGCTTCGGCTCGGCCCTGCCGAAGCAGTACGCGCCGCTGGTCTCGGAGCCGATGATCGTGCGCACGCTCGATCGCCTCGCCGCGCACCCGCGCGTCGCTGGTCTGATGGTGGCGCTGGCCAAGGACGATCCGCACTGGCCAGGCATCGAGGAACTCGAGGGCAAGCCGGTGCGCACCTGCATCGGTGGCGAGGAGCGCGCGCAGTCGGTGCTCGCCGCGCTCGACGCGCTCGCCGGCACCGTGGCCGATTCCGACTGGGTGCTGGTGCACGACGCCGCGCGTCCGTGCATCCGCCATGGCGACATCGACGCGCTGATCGAACAGGGTACGCGTCATGACGACGGCGCCATCCTGGCCGCGCCAATGCGCGACACGGTGAAGCGCGGTGCTGCCGGTGGCCGCATCGAAGCAAGCGTGCCGCGCAGCGAGTTGTGGCGCGCGCTGACGCCGCAGCTGTTCCGCTTCGGGCGGCTGCGTGGCGCATTGCGTGCGGCCATCGCCGAAGGCAACGCGGCGGTCGCGATCACCGACGAGGCATCGGCGATCGAGCGCAGCGGCGGCCGACCACTGCTGGTGGTCGGTGCCGACGACAACATCAAGGTGACGACGCTGCACGACCTGGCGCTCGCCGAATTCATCCTGACTTCGCCGGCATGAGTCATCGCATCGGTCACGGCTACGACGTCCACGCCTTTCGCGATGGCGACCATGTGATGCTCGGTGGCGTGCGCATCGCGCATGAGCGCGGCATCGATGCCCACTCCGATGGCGACGTGGTCCTGCACGCGCTCTGCGACGCATTGCTGGGTGCACTCGCGCTTGGCGACATCGGCCAGCATTTCCCGCCGACCGACGCGCGCTGGAAGGACTGCGACAGCCGCGTCTTCGTGCGCCACTGTGCGGTCTTGCTGGCCGAGCGGGGCTGGCATGTCAGCAATGCCGATATCACCGTGCTCGCCGAAGCCCCGCGGATCGGTCCGCATCGCGAGGCCATGCGCGCCGCCGATCGCGCAGGAACTCGGCAGCGAAATCGAGCGCATTTCGGTCAAGGCGACCACGACCGAAAAACTCGGCTTCGTCGGCCGCGGCGAGGGCCTGGCTGCGGAGGCCGTGGTCCTGATCGACCGGATCTTGCGATGAGCGAATTGCCGTTTGCACACGGCGGTGCGCCGCTGCGCGGTCGCCTGCGTGCCGAGATCGCGGACTTCTTCGTCGACGAGCAACTCGGCTTCGAGGCCAGCGGCAGCGGCGAACACTGGCTCGTGCACATCGAAAAACGTGGCGCGAACACCGGCTTTGTCGCCAAGCAGCTCGCGGCTTTTGCCGGCGTCGGCGAACGCGATGTCGGCTATGCCGGCATGAAGGACCGTCACGCGGTCACGCGCCAGTCGTTCTCGGTGCTGGCGAAGAAGGGCAGGGAGGCGGACTGGGCGCAGTGTGCGATCGAGGGTGTGAGCGTGCTCTCCGCGCAACGCCATGCGCGCAAGGTCCAGCGCGGCGCGCTGCGCGGCAATGCGTTCGTGATCCGACTGCGCGAAGTCACCGGTGACCGCGATCTCGCGGTCGCAGCGCATCGCCGCGATTGCAGCCCAGGGCGTGCCCAACTATTTCGGTGAACAACGTTTCGGACGCGGCGGCGGCAATGTCGACAAAGCGCTGGCGATGTTCGCCGGCAAGCGCGTCGAGCGCGCCGAGCGCTCGATCCTGCTCAGTGCCGCGCGCTCCGAGATCTTCAACGCGGTGCTCGCCGCGCGGGTCGCCGATGGCAGCTGGCAGCGCGCACTGGACGGCGATGTGTTCCAACTCGACGGACGCTCCGCGATCTTTGGTCCCGAGCCGCTCAGCGACGAATTGCGTGAACGCGTCGCGCGCAGCGACATTCATCCGACCGGCCCGATGTTCGGTCGCGGTGAACTGCGCAGCACCGAGGTCGTGCGCGCCCTCGAGTCCGCGGTCTTCGAACAGTTCCCCGAACTCTGCGCTGGCCTCATCGACGCCGGCATGGACCAGGAACGCCGGTCTCTGCGCCTCATCGCCAAAGATTTCGCGTGCGAATGGGAAGAGAGCAACCTGATTGCACGCTTCACGCTTCCGGCGGGTGCTTATGCAACGACGGTGTTGCGTGAGCTTGTTGATTGGGGTTAGCCGGCTGAGGGTTGATCGGTTGGGGTTTGGGGTCGCTCCGTGCACTGCCTTCACTGCAGCTCAGAGTAGTTTTGCTTGATCCGTATGGGCGAGCCGCGCAAGATGGTGGTCTTCGATTCGTGACCAAATTTCGCTGGGTTACCGGCGGTTTCGGCATGATTGGCGGTTAGGCCCGCCCTTTCTAGCTCAACTGAACGAGTGCCATGAAGCCCATCGAACAACAGTTTTTCAACGAACTCGAAAGGAAGCTCTGGACCGCCGCCGACAAGCTGCGCTCCAACCTCGATGCCGCCGTCTACAAGCACGTGGTGCTGGGCTTGATCTTCCTGAAGTACGTCTCCGATGCCTTTGAAGAACGCCAACGCGAACTACGTGAGCAGTTCAGCAACCCGAAGCACGATTACCACCTCAATCCCGCTGACTTCGGCAGCGATTACGAGCGAGCGCTGGCCGCCGAACTAGAGTCGCGCGACTACTACACCGAGAAGAACGTCTTTTGGGTGCCGCTGGAAGCGCGCTGGCAAACCTTGCGCGACTGCGCGCAGCTACCGCCCGGCTCGAGCCTGCCTTGGGAGATTCAACAGCGCAACAAAGACTCCGGCCAACTAGAAAGGGTGCCTGAGAAGATGCGCAGCGTCGGTTGGCTGATCGACAATGCGATGGAGGCGATCGAGCGCGAGAACGAGAAGAAGCTGAAGAACGTGCTCAACAAGGATTTCGCCCGAACTCAGATCGAATCGCACAAGCTCGCTGACCTGATCGCACACTTCTCCGACACGGACTTCAATCGCAAGGATTTCAACGAACAGCCTCTTGGTCTCAAGAGCAAAGACATCCTCGGTCATGTTTACGAGTACTTCCTCGGCCAGTTCGCCCTTGCCGAAGGCAAGAAGGGCGGCCAGTACTACACGCCCAAGAGCATCGTCACCCTCATCGTCGAGATGCTGCAGCCCTTCAAGGGCCGCGTGTATGACCCGGCGATGGGCTCGGGTGGCTTCTTTGTGCAGAGCGAGGAATTCATCGAGCAGCACGGTGGCAAAGTTGCCAACGGCAAGACCGGCCAGATCAGCGTGTATGGCCAGGAGAGCAATCCCACGACCTGGCGCTTGGCCGCGATGAACATGGCAATCCGTGGCATCGACTTCAACTTCGGTGGTGCGCCGGGTGACACGCTGTTGAACGACCTGCATCCGGATCTGCGCGCCGATTTCGTGATGGCGAATCCACCCTTCAACATGAAGGAGTGGTGGAGCGAGAAGCTTTCCAACGACCCGCGCTGGATTGCTGGCACGCCGCCGCAAGGCAATGCCAACTTCGCCTGGCTGCAACACATGCTCTATCACCTGGCCCCGGCCGGCAGCATGGCGCTGCTGCTGTCCAATGGTTCGATGAGCAGCAACACCAACAACGAAGGTGAAATCCGCAAGAAGCTGATCGAGGACGACTACGTGGAGTGCATGGTGGCGCTGCCCGGCCAACTCTTCACCAACACGCAAATTCCGGCCTGCATCTGGTTCCTGACCCGCGACAAGCGCAACGGCCTGGCACTGAACAAGTCGAAGCGCGACCGGCGCGGACAGTTCCTGTTCATCGACGCCCGCCAACTCGGCTACATGAAAGACCGCGTGCTTCGCGATTTCACGATGGACGACATCAAGAAAGTGGCTGCCACGTTCCACGCTTGGCAGATGGGCAGTGGCTACGAGGACGTACCTGGCTACTGCTGCTCGGCGTCGCTAGCCGACATCCGCAAGCACGAACACGTGCTGACCCCGGGACGCTACGTGGGCGCTGAAGTGCAAGAAGAAGACAGCGAAGCCTTCGCCGACAAGATGACACGCCTGACTGCGCAATTGGCAGAGCAGTTTGCAGAGAGCGCCAAGCTTGAGAGTCGAGATCAAGAAGAGCCTGGCGGGGTTGGGGTATGCAATCTAGGCCTTTCAAGGAGCTGTTCGCCATTCCACTTCGCAACGGCCTGACCAAACCGAAGGCTGTTCGTGGTGCAGGCACAAAGCTGGTCAACATGGGTGAGCTGTTTGCAAACTCTCGCATCGTCAATGTTTCGATGGACAGAGTTCCGCTCAACTCGGCCGAGCGAAGCACCTCTCTACTCTCGGCGGATGATCTTCTATTTGCCAGACAGTCATTGGTTCTGTCTGGTGCAGGAAAGTGCTCGATCTTCGTTCATGACGAAGAGGAGGTTTGCTTTGAGTCGCATGTCATCCGTTGTCGTCTCAATAGGGACCTTGCCGATCCCCACTATTACTTCTATTTTTTCCGCAGTTCTGCTGGGCGTTCACTGATTGAATCGATCGTTGAGCAGGGTGCAGGGGCCTCTGGCATCCGCGGGTCAGACCTATCCGAACTCTTGGTGCCTTGGGTTGATCCGGTCATGCAGCGATGCATTTCCGGAATCCTTCGGAGCATCGACGACAAAATCGACCTCAATCAGCGAATCAACCAAACCCTCGAAGCAATGGCGCAAGCCATCTTCAAGTCGTGGTTTGTCAAATTCGACCCGGTCAAAGCCAAGGTCTCCGCCAAACAAGAAGGCCGCGACCCGCTGCGCGCCGCCATGAGCGCCATCAGCGGCAAGCCCGATGCCGAACTCGACGCACTGCCGCGCGAACAATTCGACCAACTCGCCGCAACCGCCGCGCTGTTTCCGGATGAGATGGAGGACTCGAAGTTAGGGGAGATTCCGATGGGTTGGGAAGGGAAGCGTGTCGGCAACCTGCTCGAGTTGGTATACGGCAAAGCACTCAAATCAACCGACCGTCAAAAAGGAACCGTTCCTGTTTATGGTTCTGGTGGAATCACTGGGTACCACAACACTGCGCTTGTTCCACATGGCTCAATCATTGTAGGTCGCAAAGGCACTGTAGGCAGTCTGTACTGGGAAGACGAACCCTTCTTTCCCATCGATACGACCTATTACGTGCGCCCGCTAACTGCCTCGCTGACGTATTGTTACTACGCCATGCAGACACTTGGGCTCGAAAAAATGAACACAGACGCGGCAGTTCCAGGACTCAATCGGGAAAATGCTTATCGCCGTGAACTGGTTCGGGCCGATTCATCTGTGATGCTGAAATTTGATGAGGATGTATCTACGCTGAGGGAGGCAATTCGCACCAACTTAGACGCTATTAGGGTGCTGACCGATCTTCGAGACTCTCTGCTCCCCAGGCTCCTCTCAGGCGAAGTGTTGGTCGATATGGCCAGCGAATTCGCGGCATCGACTGGGGCCTAGTGATGGACATCAAGAAGCTCCGCGAAAATAAGTTGATCGTCGATAAGGTCGAGGAGGCCTTGCAGACGGCTTACTCCACCAACGAAGAGTTCAACGCCGTGTTGGATGACGCGGAGCCGCTGGCATTCACGAGCTTGAAAGACCCGGAGCACACCTACGCTTATCAAGTGAGCGAGGTGCTGTATTGGGCCGATCGGGATGCTTATCTCGACGAGCTGGATCATTGGGAAGGGCGGCAGCAAGTCGATCGGCACGAAGCCGCCACGGCGTTCATCCAACAGTCCGACCAGGAAGCGGTGTTTCGTGATCTGGTTGATGCCATCCGGCTTGGACGCATCGCGCCATTTGTCGGGGCGGGCCTTTCGACGAGCGTGCGGTTACCCGATGTGGGGTGAGGCCTTACGGAAGATGGCCAAGAAGCTGGATGGACTTGATGCGCAAGACATCGAAACCTTGATGGCCCGATACGACTACCTTCAAGCCGCGCAGATGCTGCACGACGCATCGGCGGATCAGGTTCGGCATTTCATCAAGACCGAATTCCGCCAGCGTGCCGGCATGGTGTCCGGCCCTGTGCTCTTGCTGCCCGAGTTGGCCCAGGGCTGCATTGTCACCACCAATTTCGATACCGTGATCGAAGACCTGTTCCAGCAGCGCGGTCACGCACTCGACGGCTACATGTATGGCATGCAACCCGGGAACGCTTTTGTACAGCGCCTGCTGCGTGGTGAGCGCTGCATCCTGAAGCTTCACGGTGACGCACGCCAGGAAAACACCTACGTCTTTACGCAATCTCAATATCAGACGGCCTACGGTGAGCCACTCTCTTTCCAGAATCAGTTGCCTCGGGCTCTACGGCAAATCTTCATCAGCCATTCTTTGTTGTTCGTAGGCTGCAGCCTGGAGCAGGACAAGACGCTAGACCTGTTCAAATCGGTTGTCGATGAGGCGGCTTTTGAGATTCCCGATCACTTCGCGTTGCTCAACGAACCGGCCACACCGCAAGAACGTGCGCGGAAAGAAGCTCGCTTGCTGCAATTGAAGATTCGACCGCTCTGGTACTTCACTCCTCCCAATGTCGAGGGCTATCCTGATCACAGCCTGTTGGAGCAGATTTTGAAGCTGGCTATCGCAGTAGCGCGACGGCAGGTCGTGTTCGAATGAGCATCACACCGGCGCAAATCGATATCTGGCGTGGCGTAGTGTCGGAGACGCAGCGGCTGGAGTTCAAGGAGGCGCGTAATCAGTTCGACACCGTCAAGTTGTGTCGTTATTGCGTGGCCATCGCGAATGAGGGCGGTGGGCATTTGGTGCTTGGCGTTGCCGACAGGCCGCCGCGTGCTGTGGTCGGGAGCCTTGCGTTTCAGGACACACAAGTCATCGCCGAAAAATTGTTCCACTGGGTAGGTTTTCGCGTCGACGTTGAGGCTGTAGATCATCCGCAAGGGCGGGTTGTGGTCTTCAACATTCCTGGGCGGCCGAAGGGCACCGCCTATCACCACGAAGGTGCTTACTTGATGCGCTCGGGTGAAGAACTGGTTCCCATGAGTGAGGACCAGTTGCGCAGGATCTTCGCCGAAGGCGGGCCCAATTGGCTGGAAATGCCGGCGCTCCGCGACGTGTCGGCACAGGATGTGGTGCAGCGACTGGACACGCAGACGTTTTTCGAGCTGCTGCGTTTGCCCTATCCCACGGATCAGAAGGGAGTTTTGGCGCGGTTGCAGGACGAACGCTTGATCGAGCGTAGCGCTGCCGGCTTTCACATCTTGCGCATCGGTGCAGTGCTGCTGGCCAAGAATCTGAAAGACTTTCCCGACCTTGGTCGCAAGGCCGCGCGGGTGATCGTTTATGACGGCGAGTCGAAGTTGCAGACCGTGTCGGACATCACCGGCGAGAAGGGCTATGCGGTGGGATTCACCGGATTGGTGGGCTACGTGATGGGCAAGTTGCCGCAGAACGAAGTCATTGAAGGTGCGCTGCGCAAGGAAGTGAAACTGCTGCCCGAGGTGGTGGTTCGTGAGCTGTTGGCCAATGCGCTGATTCACCAGGACTTTGAAATCGGCGGCGCATCACCAGTGGTGGAGGTGTTTGGCAATCGCGTCGAAATTTCCAATCCAGGTGAGCCGATCGTTCCGGTGGAGCGATTCATCGATGGCTACCTTTCGCGCAACGAACGGCTGGCCGATCTCATGCGGCGCTTTGGCATTTGCGAGGAAAAAAGTAGTGGCATTGATCGGGTGATCGAGACAGCCGAACTGATGCAATTGCCCGCACCGGAATTCTTGACCAGCCATAGGCGGACGATCGTGGTGATCTATGGGCCGCGTTTGTTCCGCGACATGAATGGCGGGGATCGGGTGCGGGCCTGCTACCAACATTGCGTGCTGCAGTACGTGCTGCGCAAGCAGATGACGAATCAGTCCTTGCGGGAGCGTTTCGGTCTTCCGGAAGGCAGCAGCAACACGGTTTCGCAGATCATCACCGCAACCATCGATCAGGGGTTGATCAAGAGCGACCCGAATGCGCCTGACTCGCGACGTTATGCCCGGTACATCCCGGCTTGGGCTTGAGTGCATTTCATTGCTCCCCCTTCCGGCCAGCGAGATCCAGTGTAACTTTCGGATGTATAAGGCTTTTCTTATTTCATCGCTAACCGATGATGCCGTGGGTGGTGCATCAGCGTTCGACAGGGAGCCTTCAAAATCATGCTGAGCGAACAACAGTTCGAAGACCTGTGCATCGGCTGGTTTCGGGAAGTTGGCTGGCAGTTTGCGCATGGGCCGGACATCGCTCCCGAGGGCATCAGCCCCGAGCGGACCGACTACCGTCAGGTGATGCTGCGCGACCGATTGCTGGCCGCGTTGGCGCGCATCAATCCGCACATTCCGCCCGCGGCGCTGGAGCAGGCGGTTCACACCTTGCACACCATCAGCGAGCCGCAGTTGCTGGTGCGCAACCGGAGCTTTCATCGGCTGCTGCTTTCGGGCGTGGCGGTGGAGTTTGCCGAAGGCAGACGCGAAGGAAGACCGATCTGGTGCAGCCTGATCGACTTTGCCAACGCGCAGAACAACGAATTCCTGGTGGTTAACCAGTTCACCGTACCGGCAGCAAACAGCCGCGGCGCCCTGACCTCGTGGCTTTCATCAACGGCCTGCCGCTGGCGGTGATCGAGCTGAAGAATCCTGCAAACGAGCAGACCGACATCTGGGATGCTTTCAACCAGCTGCAGACCTACAAGGACGAGATCAGCCGACCTGTTCAACTGCAACGAGGCGCTGGTGGTCAGCGACGGCTTCACTGCGCGCGTGGGTTCGCTCACGGCCAATGCCGAGCGCATGATGCCCTGGCGCACCATTGCCAACGAAGACGACCGGCCACGGCTGCAAATGGAGCTGGAAACGCTGGTGCGCGGCTTCTTCGAGCCTGAGCTGTTCCTGGACTACCTGCGCCACTTTCGTGCTGTTCGAGCAGGACGGCGACATCATCATCAAGAAGATTGCGGGCTACCACCAGTTCCACGCCGTGCGCGAGGCAGTGCGTGCCACGGTGATCGCCGCGCAGGACGCCGACAAGGGCTTGCTGGAGGTGCGCGAAGAACGCGCCACCTACGGCAAGGAGGTGAAGCCCGGCTCGCGCAAGGCGGGCGTGGTGTGGCACACGCAGGGCTCGGGCAAGAGCATCACCATGGCCTGCTACGCGGGCAAGCTGCTGCAGCAGCCGGAGATGAAGAACCCGACGCTGGTGGTGGTGACCGACCGCAACGACCTGGACGGCCAGCTGTTCGGCACCTTCTGCGCGGCCAGCGACTTGCTCAAGACCACGCCGGTGCAGGCGGACAGCCGCGATGAACTGCGCGAGATGCTGGCCTCGCGCCAGGCGGGCGGCATCATCTTCACGACGGTGCAGAAGTTCGCGCTGCTGGAAGAGCGAAGACGCGCACCCGCTGCTGTCGGGCCGCTCCAACATCGTGGTGATCTCGGACGAGGCGCACCGCAGCCAGTACGGCATGAAGGGCCGGCTGGACACCAAGACCGGCAAGTACGTGTTCGGCTACGCCAAGCACCTGCGCGATGCGCTGAAGAACGCCACCTTCATCGGCTTCACCGGCACGCCGATTGCGCTGGAAGACAAGGACACCCGCGCGGTGTTCGGCGACTACGTCAGCATCTACGACATCCAGGACGCGGTGGACGACGGCGCGACGGTGCCGATCTTCTACGAGAGCCGCCTGGCCAAGCTGGACGTGAACCAGGCCGAGATCGACGCGCTCAACGCCCAGGTGGATGAGGTGGTGGAAGACGAAGAAGACATCGCCAGCCGCGAGAAGACCAAGAGCGAATGGGCCGCGCTGGAAAAGCTGGTGGGTGCCGAGCCGCGCCTGCAGCAGGTGGCCAAGGACCTGGTGCGAGCACTTCGAAACGCGCATCGCACCATTGGACGGCAAGGCCATGATCGTCTGCATGAGCCGCGACATCTGCGTGCAGCTCTACAACGCGCTATCGTGGCCGCTGCGGCCCGACTGGCACAACGACGACCCGGAGAAGGGCGCCATCAAGATGGTGATGACCGGCTCTGCCGCCGACAAGGCGCTGCTGCAGCCGCACCTTCTACACGCAGGCAGGTGAAGAAGCGACTGGAGAAGCGCTTCAAGGACCCGAAAGATCCGCTGAAGCTGGTGATCGTGCGCGACATGTGGCTGACCGGCTTCGACGCGCCGTGCTGCCACACGATGTACGTGGACAAGCCCATGAAGGGCCACAACCTGATGCAGGCCATCGCCCGCGTGAACCGGGTGTTCAAGAACAAGCCGGGCGGCCTGGTGGTCGACTACATCGGCATTGCCAACGAGCTGAAAGCCGCGCTCAAGACCTACACCGACGCCAAGGGCAAAGGCGACCCGACACACAACGCCGCCGAGGCGCTTGGCGGTGCTGCTGGAGAAGATGGACATCGTGCGCGGCATGATGCACGGCTTTGACTACAGCGCGTTCGAAACCGCAGGCTGCTGCCGCTGCTGGTGCCGTGCGCCAACCACCTGCTCGGCCTGAAGGACGGCAAGACGCGCTTTCTGGACACGATGATGGCCGTGAGCAAGGCCTTCTCTCTGTGCGGCACGCTGGATCGAGGCTGCCGCGCTGCGCAAGGAGATCGCCTTCTTCGCGGCCATCAAGGCGGCCATCACCAAGTTCACCACGGTGGACAAGAAGCGCATCCACCGAAGAAAAGAACAGCGCACTCAAGCAGATCCTGGACAACGCCATCGTGGCCGATGGCGTGTCGGATATCTTTGCGCTGGCAGGTTTGGACAAGCCCAATATCGGCCTGCTGTCAGACGAGTTCCTCGAAGACGTGCGGCAGATGGAGAGCCGCAACCTGGCCGTGGAGCTGCTGGAGAAGCTGCTGCGCGACGAGATCAAGGCACGGGCGCGCAACAACGTGGTCCAGGAGAAGAAGTACGGCGACCGCCTGCTGGAGACCCTGCGGCAGTACCACAACCGTGCGATCGAGACAGCACAGGTCATCGAGGAGCTGATCCAGATGGCCAAGGAGTTCCAGGCGGTGCTGGAGCGCGAAGCCGCGCTGGGTCTGGGCCAGGACGAAATCGCCTTCTACGATGCGCTGGCCAATAACGAAAGCGCGGTGCGTGAGCTGGGCGACGACATCCTGAAGAAGATCGCCATCGAGATCACCGAAAAGCTGCGAGCCAGCACCACGGTGGACTGGCAGGTGCGCGAAAGCGTGCGGGCGCGGCTGCGCATTCTGGTGCGACGCTCGCTGCAGAAGTGGAAGTACCCGCCTGATCAGCAAGCTGATGCTGTTGAGCTTGTGCTGAAGCAGGCGGAATCGCTCTCGCATGCTTGGTCGGAATGAATCGTGAGTCGCTTTTCACTGACGCGCAGTGCTCAGTGATATCGCTCGCCATTGCTGGAGCGGCGGCCTCCGCCGGCTGGCCCTCGGCACCCGAATCAGTGAATACCGTTGCTCCCTTCCGGGCCTGGCGGGGTTTTCCACCTATCGTCGCGAGGAACCGACGGAGACCACCATAGAAACTGGCGTTTCCTCCCATCCCACCGGCGAGCCGGGATGACGGGGCGGGGTAGAGCTGGCGGAGCGAGAGGGATTCGAACCCTCGATACGGGGATAAGCCGTATACACACTTTCCAGGCGTGCTCCTTCAACCGCTCGGACATCGCTCCACTGGAACCCCGACGCGACCACTGGCTGCGGCGGGGGCGCGCACTGTAGCCGTTCGCGGGGTTTGGCTCAAGCCGAACTGGCCGCGCGCGCCTGGGGTTGGCACAATGCGCGTTCCCAACCGGTGCCGTGATGTCGTATCAGGTCCTCGCACGCAAATGGCGCCCGAAGCGCTTCGCTGAACTGGTCGGCCAGGAACATGTGGTGCGCGCGCTCAGCCATGCGCTCGACAGCGGCCGCATCCACCATGCCTTCCTGTTCACCGGCACCCGCGGCGTCGGCAAGACCACGATCGCGCGCATCTTCGCGAAATCGCTGAATTGCGAGCGCGGCACCTCGGCCGAGCCTTGCGGCGTTTGTTCGATCTGCAACGACGTCGATGCCGGCCGCTTCTTCGACCTGTTGGAGATCGACGCCGCCAGCAACACCGGCGTCGATGACGTGCGCGAGCTGATCGAGAACGCGCAGTACATGCCGGCACGTGGCCGCTACAAGGTGTACTTGATCGACGAAGTGCACATGCTGTCGAAGAATGCCTTCAACGCGTTGCTGAAGACGCTGGAGGAACCGCCCGGCCACGCCAAGTTCCTGCTCGCGACCACCGACCCGCAAAAGCTGCCGGTCACCGTGCTCTCGCGTTGCCTGCAGTTCAACCTGAAGCGGCTGACGATCGAACAGATCGTGTTCCAGATCGACCGCATCCTCGCCGCCGAGCAGATCGAACACGATCCCGAGTCGGTGCGCGAAATCGCGCGCGGCGGCAATGGCAGCCTGCGCGATGCACTGAGCCTGCTCGACCAGGCGATCGCGTTCGGTGGCGGCAAGCTGGTTGCGTCCGAAGTGCGCACCATGCTCGGCACTATTGACCGCGGTGCGGTCACCGATTTTCTCGACGCGATCCTGCGCGACGATGCCGCGGCGCTCGCCGCGTTGATCCAGCAGGCCTCCGAGTTCCAGCCCGACTACGCGACCGTGCTCGACGCCTTCGCCGAGGCGATGCACGCGATCCAGGTCGAACAGTTGATTCCGGGCGCGGCCAGCGACGCCGCCTGGCCGGTGGCCGGGTTCGCCCAGCGACTCGCGCCGGAATCGGTGCAGCTGTTTTATCAACTGGCGATCACCGGACGCCGTGATCTCGCGCTGGCACCGAGCCCGCGCATTGGCTTCGAGATGACGCTGATGCGCATGCTCGCGTTCCAGCCGGCGCCCGCCGCGGGTGATGCGCCGGCACGCAGCTCAACTGCTCCACGCATGACCTCGGCACCGTCGCTGTCGCCCACGCCGGCAGCATCGGAGCGCGGTCCCATCGCCAGTTCCGCCGCGATGGCATCGATGCAACTCGGTGATGCGGTCGCCGCACCGCGGGCGGCCATGTCGATGGCGATGCCGTCAGCCAGCGCGCAGCCAGCAGTGGCGCCGACGAATGCGCCGCTGCAGCGCTTCGATGCGGCAGCGTGGCTGGATTTCGTCGACCACTCCGAGCTGCGCGGACCGGCGCGCGAATTCGCCAGCAACCTCGGCTTCCTCGCCGACGATGGCGACAACATCCGCGTTTCGCTGCCGGCCAGCCACGAACATCTGCGCAACGAATTCGCGCTGCGCAAACTGCAGGACGCATTGGCTCTTGGCGCCGGGCGCAGCGCGCGCATCCACGTCGAACTCGCCGCCGTGATTGGCGACACCGCCGCCACCCGCGCCGCACGTGACCAGAGCGAGCGCGAAGCCGCCGCCGAGGCTGCGATCGCCGTCGACCCTTTCGTGCAGCGCGCCATCCGCGAGTTCGGCGCGCGCATCCTCCCCGATTCCACCCGACCTCTCGACTAAGGAAGCCCGATGCGCGGTCCACTCGGCAACATCATGCAGCAAGCGCAGAAAATGCAGGAAAACATGCAGCGCGCGCAGGAAGAACTGGCCAATCTCGAAGTCACCGGCACCGCCGGCGGCGGCATGGTCAGCGTGACCATGAACGGTCGTCACGAAGCGCGGCGCGTCAAGATCGACAAGGCCCTGATCGGCGACGACATCGAGATGCTCGAGGATCTGATCGTCGCCGCCACCAATGACGCCGTGAACAAGGTGGGCGAAGCCGCCGCCGCGCGCATGGCCCAGGTCACCGGCGGCATGAACCTGCCGCCGGGATTCAAGCTGCCGTTCTGATGGCGACCGCTTCGCCGCTGCTCGATGCCCTGATCGATGCGCTGCGCGTGCTGCCGGGCGTTGGTGCCAAGTCCGCGCAGCGCATGGCCTTCCATCTGCTCGAACGCGACCGCCCCGGCGCCGAGAAACTGGCGCGCCAGCTCGCGCTTGCCGCCGAGAAAATCGGTCACTGCAAGCGCTGCCGCACGTTCAGCGAAGGCGAACTCTGCCCGCTGTGCAGCAGCCCTGCGCGCGACGCGGCACTGTTGTGCGTGGTCGAGTCGCCGACCGACCAGCTGGCGATCGAGCAGGCGACCGGATATCGCGGGCGCTACTTCGTGATGCTCGGCCGGCTCTCGCCGCTCGATGGGCTCGGGCCCGAGGAACTGGGGCTGGACCTGCTCGCGCGGCGGCTGGCCGAAGGCGAGGTACGCGAACTGATCGTCGCCACCAATCCGACCGTGGAAGGCGAGGCCACCGCGCATTACCTGGCGCAACTGGCCAGGCATGCCGGCGTGCGTGCGAGCCGGCTGGCGCATGGCGTGCCGCTGGGCTCGGAGCTGGAGTTCATCGACCGCGGCACGCTCGCGCATGCCTTTGGCGGTCGCCTCGAATTGACCTGACGGAGAGACCATGTCCGACACCCTGTTCAGCAAGATCATCCGCCGCGAGATTCCGGCGGCCATCGTCTACGAGGACGACGATGTGCTCGCATTCCGCGACATCCAGCCGCAGGCGCCGGTGCATGTGTTGTTCGTGCCCAAGCGCGCGGTGCCGACGCTGAATGACCTCGGGCCAGACGATGGCGATCTGGTCGGCAAGCTCGTGCTCGCCGCAGCCGCCTACGCGAAGCGCGAAGGCTTCGCCGAGGCCGGCTATCGCACCGTGTTCAACTGCAATGAAGATGGCGGGCAGAGCGTCTATCACATCCACCTGCATCTGCTTGCGGGCCGCCCATTGACCTGGCCGCCGGGCTGAAGCCTCAGCGCCGGCTGCGGAATGCGCGCAGCTCGCGCGCTAGCCGCAAGCGGTGGCTGAGGTCGAGGTCGTTGGCGGAAACGCCGTAGCGCTGTTCGGCGAAACGGCGCGTCAGTTCGAGGATGGCCGGCGCCACGACCGGGAACTGCAGCGCGGCACGTTCGCCGAACGCGATCGGCCCTTCGGCTTCGGCGCGCGCGATGCCGGCACGCGCGAGGCGTGCACCGAAACGACGATAGGCGATCAGCAGCGGATCGCGTGTCTGCGGCGTGAGACCACGCAGACTCAGCCAGACCCCAAGCAACAGTCCGATGCCACCGAACACCAGCAGGCCACCGCCGAGCGCTTGCCAGGTCATGTCTTCCAGGCCAACTCGCTGCAGCAGATTGCGCTGCCGCGCGGCATCGAATTCGATCACCGCCTGGCGCCAGTAGCGTGCGATCAGGTCGAGGCGGTTGCGCCACTCGGCACCCCAGCCTTCGCTGTACCAGGAAGCAGCCTCCGGCAGCGCTGCGCTGAGGCTACCGCGGTTGATGCGTTCGGGCGCCACCGCCGCAGTCGGATCGACGCGCACCCAGCCGCGGCCTTCCAGCCACACCTCGGTCCATGCGTGCGCGTCCGAGTTGCGCACGATCCAGTAACCGCCGGACGCGTTGTAGGCGCCGCCCTGATAGCCGGTGACGATGCGTGTCGGCAGGCCGGCGGCACGCATCAGGAACGCGAAGCTGGAGGCGAAGTACTCGCAGTAGCCGGCCTTGGTGTTGAACAGGAAATCGTCGACGGTATCGACGCCGAGCGGTGGCGGTTCGAGCGTGTAGGCGAACTCGCGATGGAACAGCTGCAGCGCGGCATCGATGATGGCATTGGCATTGCCGGCATGCGCCGCGCGCCACTCCGCGGCAAGCTGGCGCGAACGGGGATTGCCGGAACTGGGCAGGCGCAGCGCCGCCCAGCGCTGGCCCAGGGCCGGTTTGACGTCGAGCTGGTAACGCCAGGCCGAGCGGAAATTGGCCTTGCGCGGGCCGATGATCGGTCGATAAGTGGTGACCTGGCCATCGCCGCCGATGCGCGTGCCCTCCGGGATCTGCAACGCGAAATCGAGCGGGAACCACCAGTTGCGTTCGCTCGGTTCCATCAGCACTTCATAGTCGACGACGCTGTCTTGCTGGTAGCTCAGATCTCCGACTCGCGATCCGCGATAGAGATCGGAGCGCGACCATTCCTGGCCGTCGAACGACCACAGCACCGGGCCGCGCCAGTAGCGCGACGCCGGCGGCGGCACCGCGCCGGCGAAGGTGACGCGGAAGGCCGGGGAGTCGTCGTTCCACAGTTCGCTCAACTGGCCGGGGCGCATGCGGTCGGAGATGCCGGTCTTGCCCTGTGTCGCGTCCCAGGGCGCACCCCACAGCGGTGAGGACAGGCGCGGGAACAACACGAACACGATCAAGGTCAGCGGGATCGCCGCCGCGGTGACGCGGGCGCTCAAGCGCAGTGCGCGGCGCAGGTTGCCGAGCCAGTGCGCGGCGGATTCGTCGCCGCTGCTGCTGACCAGGTGCAGCACCACGAAGCAGGCGAAAGCGACCAGGCAGAAGTACAGCGTCAGCAGCATGCCCTGACCGAACAGGAAACCGATCATGCAGAAAAACAGCGCCGCCGCGGCGGTGACGCGCGCATCGCGCAGGGTCGCAGTCTCGAACAGCTTCAGGAAAATCAGGCCGCCAAGTATGGCGCTGCTGCCCTCGCGCCCGATCGGAGATCCGGCGGAATAGACCAGCAGTCCGACGGTCGCGAACAGCAGCGGAATGCGGATCAGTACATGGGCCGCACGCACGCGGTGGCGTGACAGCCATGCGGCGAACAGCAGCAGCAGGCCAAGCCACAGCGCGTAGGTGCCCGGCATCCAGTGCACATGCCCGACGAGCAGCAACGCGTCGAGGGCGATCACCAGTGCGTAGCGGCCGCGATCGATCGCCTGATTCATGGCAGCAGCGCCAGTTCGCGCAGGCAGGTGGCCGCAAACGCGGCGCCGCTGCCGGGGCCGAGGTCAGCGCCCGGCAGGCGCAGGCGGAATGGAATCTGGCGGTCGCGCGCTTCGATCACCCAGCGCGTCAGCCGCGAGATGCGTGCCTCCTTGTCGAGTTGTACTGCCTGCCAGTCGAGCATGACTGCATGGCTCTGCGGATCGGCGAATTCCTTGACCAGCAACCGCTCCAGCCGCGCGCTCGCCTTCCACGCGACGTGCTTGGGCGGATCGCCGGTTCGGTGTTCACGCAGTCCGTGCCAGTCGTCGCCGGGGAAACGCAGGCGCTGCCCCTGCTCGCGCGGGTCGCCCAGCGGCAGCGCCGGAGCGCCGGCTTCCGGCTTCGGGTACACCAGCACCTGTACGTCCGGATGCAGCACCGACCAGGCCCAGGTGATGCCGAACGGATACTGGGTCCAGAGCCGGAAGCGACCGACCGCCATGCGCCCACGCCGCGTCGTCGGCAACAGGATCTCGGCGTTGCCGCCCGTCTCCGGCTGCAGCGTGAAACAGGTCGCGCGTTGCGCCTGGTCAAGCACCAGTTGCGGGCGCTCGGCGCCAGCACCGGCGTGGAAGCTAAGGCGCAGGCGCAGGGGTTGTCCGACGTGCACCGGGTCGGCGCCGACGCTGCGCAACTCGACCCGATTCAACTGTGCAACGCAATGGTGGAATCCGATCATCGTGATGGCAATGACCAGCAGCGCCAGCAGCAGGGCCGGGTTGTTGTTGAAGTTCAGCGCGCCGACCAGCATCGCCAGCAGCAGCACGGCGAACGCGAGCCCGAAGCGCGTCGGCAGGATGTAGACGCGGCGCGGGTGCAGTCGGATCGGCAGTGCCTCGACCTGGCGATAGCGCGTCAGCGCCGGCAGGCGGCGTTCGGCGTAGCGCATCAGGGCGTCGCGCCAACGGGCCCACATGTCAGTCGACGCGCACCGACTTGACGATTTCGCCAGCGAGCGCGGGGCGTGCCAGCGTCGCTTCGGAAGCCGGCACCAGACGGTGCGCAGCGACCGCTGCGAACACCGCTTGCACGTCCTCGGGCAGCACGAAGCCGCGACCGCCGAGGAAGCTGACCGCACGCGCGCCTGCGAGCAGGGCCAAGCCCGCCCGCGGCGACAGCCCGATTCGGATCTGCGCGTGCTGGCGGGTTGCGGCGAGCAGGCGCTGCACGTAGTCGATCAGCGCGGCGCTGGCGGTGACATGCGCGACGCGGTGCCGGATCTCCAGCAACTGCGCGCTGTCCAGACGTGGGCCGAGTTGCGTCAGCAATTCGCGACGATCGCAGGCGGCGAGCATCTGGCGCTCGCCTTCGGCATCCGGATAGCCGAGTGAGATGCGCATCAGAAAACGGTCGAGCTGCGAATCGGGCAGCGGAAAGGTGCCGGCCAGGTCGACCGGGTTCTGCGTTGCGACCACCAGGAACGGCTGCGGCAGCGGCCGCGATTCGCCATCCGCAGTCACCTGCTGCTCGGCCATCGCCTCCAGCAGTGCCGACTGCGTCTTCGGCGTGGCGCGGTTGATCTCGTCGGCAAGCACCAATTGCGCGAAGATCGGCCCGGCATGGAAACGGAACTGGCCGCTGTCGCGGTCGAAGATCGAGACGCCGAGGATGTCGGAAGGCAACAAGTCGCTGGTGAACTGGATGCGCTGGTAGCTGAGCCCGAGACTGGTCGCCATGGCATGCGCCAGCGTGGTCTTGCCGACGCCGGGCACGTCCTCGATCAGCAGATGCCCGCCGGCGAGCAGGCAGGCGAAAGAGAGGTCGATCTGCGCGCGCTTGCCGAACACCACCTGGTTGACCTGCTCGATCGCCGCGCGCAGTGCGACCTGCGTGGCATCATGGCGTTCGACGCGTACCGGTTCCACACTCATGCTTGAGACTCCATCACCTTGCGACCGATGCTAGCTTGCCCGATGCGACGTGCAGAAGCCGCAATTGCCGCTGGAGCAGGGCATTGACGACGTTCGTCGCCTCCGCTGGGTGGCGCTGGCTGTGGCTGCTGCTCGCCGCCAAGCTGATGCTGGTTCTGGCCGTGCCGCCGTTCGGCGACGAAGTCTTCTATTGGCAGGAAGGGCGCCATCTGGCCGCCGCCTACACCGATCTGCCGGCGTTGACGGCATGGCTGGTGCGCGCCGGTTGTGTCGTATTCGGCGACAACCGCTTTGGCTTGCGCATCGGCTTCGTTCTGTGCGGGTTCGCGACCATCCTGCTGCTGCTGCACTGGGCGCGCTTCCGCCAGGTGGCGCTGCGCCCGGTGGCGGCGTATGCCATAGCGCTGCCGTTGCTCGCCTTGTGCGGCCAGTTGGCGACGCCGGATGCGCCGTTGACGTTGGCCTTCGTCGTGGCCGCCTATGCGCTGGATCGTGCGCTCGACGACCAGCGCTGGCGCCACTGGTTGCTGTTCGGCGTAGCGCTGGCGCTGGCCTGGCTGACGCACTGGCGCGCGGCGATGCTGTATCCGGTCGGGCTGCTGTTGCTTGCGATCAGTCCGCGGGCACGGACGGCGGCTGGCAGCGCGCGATTCTGGATCGCGCAGCTGATCGGTCTGGTCGGCTTGGTGCCGACGCTCGTGTTCAACCTCGGTCACGACTGGATCGGCTTCCGCTTCCAGACGGTCGAGCGCCACGCTTGGCAATTCAATGCGATGTCCTTGCTGCAGCCGCTGGAGCAGGCGGTCACGGTCGGCGTGCTGCTGTATCCGCTGCTGCTGTGGGCGATGTGGCGCGCCTGGCAGCGACGCCGCGAACCCGGTTTCGATGTGATCGCGGCGATGGCGGTCGCGATTGCCGGCGTCTATTTTTTCGTCGGACTGTTCGCCGATGCCGAGCGCACACGCTTCCACTGGCCACTGCCGGCGTATCTGCCGCTGCTGCTGGTGCTGCCCGCGCTGGTGTCCGCCGACGCCGGCCTGCGCTGGCAACGCGGGCTGCGCTGGGCGCGCGCCAGCGGTGCCCTGATGTCGCTTGGGCTGGCGCTGGTTCTGGTGAGTCTCGATCACGCCGACGATCGCTGGCCCCCGGGCGGAGACCGCCGTATCGGCGAGCCCTTCCTTGGCTGGGGCGTGGCGGCCGACACCACGCGCCGGCAACTCGCGAACCTGCCGGCGGACACGGTGCTGGTCGCCGACAACTTTCTGCTCGCGGCGCAGCTCGATTTCGCGCTGCAGGGCGTGCGCCCGGTGTACGTGCTCGATCATCCGCGCAACCTCAAGCACGGGCGCCAGCCGCAGCTCGCGATCTGGGGTCGCGACGAGCAGTCGCTGCGCGCGCTGCATGTGCCGCGAATGCTGCTCGTGGTCGAGGAGAACGCTCTGTATGCCGCCGACACGCTGCCGTTCTACCGGCGCCTGTGTCGCGACTTCGGCCACGTCCGACTGCTGCAGGACCGCGCCTTGTTCGGCATCGCGAAGCGCTTCGTCTGGCTGGAATTGCTGCCCGGCGCAGGCCGCGATTGCCGCTTGCCGCCGCTCGGCCTGCTCAACGCGCCGGTCGATGGTCAGCGCGTGCGCACCGGCGACGGATTTTCGCTGTCCGGATGGGTGGTGCGCGAGCCGCAGGGCATCGACGGCTTCGAGCTGCGCGTCGACGGCGTCCGCGATCCCGCGATGAGTTCGAGTTACGGCAGCGCGGCGGAATACGTGCGCACCTCCTGGCCCGATCTGCGAGACCCGCACTGGCCCAACGTCGGCTTCTTCCGCCACCACGCCGGCGCCGAGCTCGCACCCGGACGCCATCGCATCGAAGTGCTGGCGAAGGCCGACGGCCTCTGGCGGCGGATTGCGCTGGTGGACGTGATCGTCGAGTAGGCGGGTCAGCGTCGCCGATACCGCTGCCGCACCGCGTTTCGCAGCAGGCGCCGCGGAGCGCTTTTGACAGTACGGCGGCCGCGCCGCATCATGGCCCCATGGCTACGGAAATCGTGTTTGAAGTCACCGACGCAACCGAGGGCGGCTATGTCGCCTGTGCCTTCGGTTTTGGCATCACCACGCAGGCCGAGACCATGGCTGAACTGCGCGCCATGGTCCGCGATGCAGTCGCCTGCTACTTCGAAGATCCAGCCCAGGCCCCCAAACTGATCCGCCTGCACTACGTCCGGGACGAAGTGCTGGCGGCATGAAGCTGCCGCGCGACTTGACCGGTGCCGATTTGGCCAAGGCGCTGCATCGGCTCGACTACGTTGTCACGCGCCAGAGTGGTTCCCACTTGCGCATCACTACGCTTCGCGGTGGGGAGCACCATGAGGTAATCCCCAATCACTCTCCGATCAAGATCGGAACGCTGCAGAGTCTGCTGCGAAACATCGCCGCACATCACGGCATGGCCGTGCCGGACCTGATTCGGCAACTGGAGCTTTGAGCGAAAGGGTCGAGCGTCCGCGACGCATTCACCCGAGCGGATCGACCCCGAAGCTGCGCAGCAGGCGGGCGGTGGCGATCAGGGGTAGTCCGATGAGGGCGGTGGGGTCGCGGGTTTCGATGGCGTCGAACAGGGCGATGCCAAGGCCTTCGCACTTGAAGCTGCCGGCGCAATCGAGCGCCGCTTCTTGGTCCAGGTAGCGCTCGATTTCGCGACGTTGCAGGGTGCGGAAGCGCACGCAGGTGAGGTCGCGCTCGACGCGGCAGGCATCGGTCGCGGCATCAAGCACGGCGACCGCGGTATGAAACATGACTTCGCGACCGGAGGCGTGCAGCAATTGCGCGATCGCGGCATCGCGATGCATGGGCTTGCCCAGTAGTCGACCCTCAGCGCTGGCGGCTTGGTCGGAACCGATCAGCAGCGCGTCGGGAAAGCCGGCGGCCAGCGCGCGGGCCTTGGCAATCGCCAGGCGTTCGGTGAGCGCGGCCACCGGTTCCTGCGGACGCGGTGCCTCGTTGATTTCCGGAGCGGCGCAAATGAACGGCAGCCGCAGCCGCTCCAGCAAGTCGCGCCGGTAGCGGGAGGTGGAGCAGAGCACCAGTGGACGCGACACCGGATCAGCCCTCGGTCGCGCTGTTTGATACTTCCGGCGCCTGCGTTCCGAGCAGTGCGTCGGACTGCGCGTAGGCGGTCTGCAGCTCGCTGCCGGCCTGCTGCAGCCGGGCCAGTTGCTGTTCCAGTTGCAGCAGCGACTTGCGCGCGGTGTCGCGCACCTCGTGCAGCTTCGGGATCGGCGCGGTGGCCGCGTGTTCGCGGATCCACAGGCGATGGCTGAGCACGCGCTTCATCGCGTCCTGGATGCCGACCTCGGAAGCGAGCGAGGCGCGGGCGCTCTCGGTGATATCGGCCGGCAGCCGCCCGAGCATGCCTTCGAGTACACGCATGCGCGTGCGCGTGTCGAGCAGGCAGGATTCGAGCCGATCGGCGTCGTCAAGCAGCGCCTGGATCGCCAGATTGCGCCGTTGCTGGCGCCAATTCGCAACGGCGAAACCGAGGCCAACGGCCGCGATGACGACGAAAAGGGCGAGAATCAGCGACATGCGACAGCCCCGGCAGAGGTGGCCGAAGTCTAGCGGCTTGGCGCGGATACCGGCCAATCAGTGGTTCTTGTGCGGAATCCGGATTGACTTCAACGGGTTCGCTGCCTAACATCCCCGCCCTTATGTCAGCGGCCTTCCCCGAAACCGTCGATGCGTGGCGGATGGTGACATCCCACCATCATTTCCTCGGGAGTCTGCCGATCGCCGCGTTGCCGCGTCTGTGCGAGAGCCTCGCCGATCCGTCCGGTCAGTTGCGTTACGAACTCGAGTTCGGGCGTGACGGACTCGGGGTCGCGTTTCTCGCGCTGCGCGTCGAAGGTGCACTCTCGTTGATCTGCCAGCGCACGCTCGAAGCGTTCGCCTGGCCGGTATCGCTGAGCGTGCACCTGGGCTTGATCCGACTCGAGGCCGATGAAGCGGCCTTGCCGCCCGGATACGAGCCCTTGCTGGTGGCTGGCGACGGCGGATTGCGCCTGTCCGATGTGATTGAAGACGAATTGATCCTGGCCCTGCCGATTGTGCCGACCAAGCCCGGCGCGGAAGAAGCCGGGGAAATCGTCTTCACGACCGAAAACGCCGAAGCGCGTGTCCGTGAACATCCGTTCGCGGCACTCGTATCGCTCAAAAAGCAATAGTTGGAGAAACGAAATGGCCGTCCAGAAAAGCCGCAAGACCCCTTCCACCCGCGGCATGCGCCGTTCGCATGATGCGCTGACCGTGAAGCAGCTTTCGACCGACAAGGTCAGCGGCGAGACGCATCTGCGTCACCACATCACCAAGGATGGTTTCTATCGCGGCAAGAAGGTCATCCAGACCAAGGCCGACAAGGCCGCGTCCAGCGAAGATTGATTCCGGCTCCGCGAGGAGTCGTGCGAGTCCGATCGAACCGGTGTGCACAGCGCCGGTTCTTTTTTCTTTGGCGGCGCCACCGGATTGCGTGACGCCGCCCGTTATCCGGGGAAGGAAACGTGATCTATTCGCGCATCGTGGGCACCGGCAGCTACCTGCCGGAGAAAGTGCTGACCAACGCCGACCTCGAGAAACTGGTCGACACCAACGACGAATGGATCCGTGAGCGCACCGGCATCCGCGAGCGCCATATCGCTGCGGAAGGCCAGACCACCAGCGATCTCGCGGTCGAAGCCGCGAAGCAGGCGATGGCCGCCGCCGGCGTCACTGCGGCCGAGATCGACCTGCTGATCGTCGGCACGACCACGCCGGACATCATTTTCCCGAGCACCGCTTGCCTGGTGCAGCATCGCATCGGCGCCAACGGTTGCGCCGCGTTCGATGTCAATGCCGCGTGCTCGGGCTTCATCTTCGCGCTCTCGATCGCAGACAAGTTCGTGCGCTCGGGAACGACGAAGTGCGCGCTGGTGATCGGCGCCGAGACGCTGACGCGCATGCTCGACTGGTCCGACCGCGGCACCTGCGTGCTGTTTGGCGACGGCGCCGGTGCGGTGGTGCTGAAGCCGTCCGACCAGCCCGGCATTCTGTCGACGCATCTGCATGCCGACGGTGCACACAAGAACCTGTTGTACAACCCGGTCGGCGTGTCGGTGGGGTTCAAACTGGACGAGAAGAACGCCGGCGTGCGCGTGATGATGACCGGCAACGACGTGTTCAAGGTCGCGGTCAAGACGCTCGACGCCGTCGTCGAAGAGACGCTGAGCGCGAACAACCTGCAGAAGTCGGACATCGACTGGCTGGTGCCGCACCAGGCCAATCTGCGCATCATCACCGCCACCGCGAAGCGCCTGGACATGCCGATGGATCGCGTCATCGTGACCGTCGACAAACACGGCAACACCTCGTCCGCGTCGGTGCCGATGGCGCTCGATCATGCCGTGCGCAGCGGCAAGATCCAGCCCGGCCAGATGGTGCTGATGGAGGCCTTCGGCGGCGGCTTCACCTGGGGTTCGGCGCTGGTGCGTTTGTAGGAGCGCCACTTGTGGCGCGATCGCTCTACAGAAACGGGGTCAGAACACATTTCGCTTTCCGACCGCCGCATCGCCGGCGGATGATTGCCGGCGAAATGTGTTCTGACCCCGTTTTTCGGAGAATCCGATGCTCAACAATCTCGCCTTCGTGTTTCCCGGCCAAGGCTCGCAATCGCTTGGCATGCTCGCCGATCTCGCTGCAACCTCGCCGACGGTGCAGGCCACGTTCGAGGAAGCCGGCCAGGGCTGCGGTCTCGATCTGTGGGCGCTCAGCCAGAACGGGCCTGAGGAAGAACTGAATCGCACCGAAGTCACGCAGCCGGCCTTGCTCGCCGCGGGCGTTGCGGTGTGGCGCGTGTGGAACGAACGCGGCGGCGCACAGCCGGCGGCGTTCGCGGGACACAGCCTCGGCGAATACGCGGCGCTGGTCGCTGCCGGCGCACTGTCGCTGGCCGATGGTGCAGCCCTGGTGCGCGAGCGCGGTCGCCTGATGCAGGACGCGGTACCGACTGGCGTCGGCGCGATGGCAGCGATCCTGATGGCCGATGACGCGGTGATCGCGCAGGCCTGCATCGAACGCGGCCCAGGGTCAGATCGTCGCGCCCGCGAACTTCAATAGCCCGGGTCAGACCGTGATTGCCGGTCATGCCGAAGCGGTAGATCGGGCGATCGCGCTGCTTGCCGAGCGTGGCGTCAAGAAGGCGGTGAAGCTCGCCGTTTCGGTGCCCTCGCACAGCGCACTGATGCAGCCGGCTGCAGATGCGCTGCGCGCGAAGATGCAGACGCTCGCGTGGACGCTGCCGGATCGCCCGGTGATCCAGAACGCCGATGCACGCGCGCATGATTCGATCGCCGCGATCCAGGACGCCCTGGTGCGCCAGCTCTACCTGCCGGTGCGCTGGACCGAGTGCGTGCAGGCGCTGGCTGCGCGCGGCATCAGCCGCGTCGGCGAATGTGGTCCGGGCAAGGTGCTCAGCGGCCTGTGCAAACGCATCGACAAGGGCCTCGATGGGCGCGCGTTCGCGGCCGACCTCGACGCCGCCCGCAACGACTGGAACTGAGGAAGCCCCATGCAGATCAATCTTCAAGGCGAAGTCGCGCTCGTTACCGGCGCCAGCCGCGGCATCGGCGCGGCCATTGCGGACACGCTGGCCCGCGCCGGCGCGAAAGTGATCGGCACCGCCACCAGCGAATCGGGTGCGGCCGCGATCAGTGAACGCATGGCCGCGCTCGGCGGTGTCGGGCGCGTGCTCGATGTCGGCAGCAGCGCGTCGGTGGATGCGCTGGTCGACGCGGTCAGCAAGGAATTCGGCGCGATCAGTGTTCTGGTCAACAACGCCGGCATCACTCGCGATGGTCTGTTGATGCGCATGAAGGACGAGGACTGGGACGCGATCCTCAACACCAACTTGAGCTCGATCTACCGCACCAGCAAGGCAACGATGCGCGGCATGATGAAGGCGCGCAAGGGGCGCATCATCTCGATCGCTTCCGTGATCGGCGTGATGGGCAATGCCGGCCAGGCCAACTACGCGGCGGCCAAGGCCGGCATCATCGGCTTCTCCAAGTCGCTGGCGAAGGAGATCGGCAGCCGCGGCATCACCGTCAACGTGGTCGCGCCCGGCTTCATCGAAACCGACATGACCAACGCCCTGCCGGAAGACAACAAGAAGGCAATGATGGATGCGATCGCGCTCGGCCGCTTCGGCGCGCCCGCGGACATCGCGAATGCGGTGTTGTTCCTGGCCTCGCCGATGGCCGCCTACATCACCGGCGAGACTTTGCACGTGAATGGCGGCATGCACATGGTCTGAGCGCGTACCATACGCCCCCGCTCCAACGTGTGTTTGAGCCAAAGCCGAATCTTTGCTCTACAATGCGCGCCGCTTTCAACCCCGGACCTCCTCCGGGGTTTTCCATCCCGGAGGTTTTGAAGCAATGAGCAGCATCGAAGAACGCGTCAAGAAGATCGTCGTCGAACAACTCGGCGTGAAGGAAGACGAAGTCACTGCGAACGCGTCGTTCGTCGATGATCTCGGCGCCGACTCGCTCGATACGGTCGAACTCGTCATGGCACTCGAAGAAGAGTTCGAGTGCGAGATTCCGGACGAAGACGCCGAGAAGATCACCAGCGTCCAGATGGCGATCGACTACGTCAAGGCGCACGTCAAGGCCTGATTGCCTTTTGCGGCCGATGCGAACTGCGCCCGCGTGGCGCAGTTTGCGTTTTTGCCGATCGAACTTTGTGGAGTGAGCCATGAGTCAGAAGCGTCGCGTCGTCGTCACCGGCATGGGCATCGTCTCGCCGGTCGGCAATACCATCGCCCAGGCCTGGGACAACATCGTCAACGGCCGCTCCGGCATTGGCCCGATCACCGGCTTTGATTGCAGTGCCTACAACACGCGCATCGCCGGTGAGGTGCGGGAGTTCGATCCGACCAGCTTCGTGTCGCCCAAGGACGCGAAGAAGATGGACCCGTTCATCCACTACGGGCTGGCCGCTTCGATGATGGCGTTGCAGGACTCCGGGCTGGAAATCACTGACGCCAATGCCGAGCGCATCGGTGCCATCGTCGGCTCCGGCATCGGCGGCATCCGCGGTATCGAGGAGACCACGCTGACGCTCGACAAGGGTGGTCCGCGCAAGGTTTCGCCGTTCTACGTGCCCTCGACCATCATCAACATGGTTTCCGGCCAGCTCTGCATCCTGAAGGGCCTCAAGGGCCCGAACTTCTCGGCGGTATCCGCCTGCGCCACATCCAATCATTCGATCGGCATGGCCATGCGCCTGATCCAGTATGGCGATGCCGATGCCATGGTCGCCGGTGGCGCCGAGTTCGGCTCGGCACCCACTTCGGTCGCCGGCTTCTGCGCGATGCGCGCGATGTCGACGCGCAACGAGGACCCGAGCCGCGCCTCGCGCCCCTGGGACCGCGACCGCGACGGCTTCGTGCTCGGCGATGGTGCCGGCATCCTGGTGCTGGAGGAATACGAAGCCGCGAAGCGCCGCGGCGCGCGCATCTACTGCGAGCTCGCCGGTTTCGGTGCGAGTTCAGACGCTTTCCACATGACCGCGCCGAGCGAGAACGGCGACGGTCCGGCGCGCTGCATGGCGGCGGCGTTCCGCGACGCCGGCGTCAACGCCGATCAGATCGAATACCTGAATGCGCACGGCACCTCGACCCCGCTCGGCGATCTCGCCGAGACGCTGGCGGTGAAGCGCGCACTTGGTGCACATGCCTACAAGACCATGGTCAGCTCGACCAAGTCGATGACCGGGCACCTGCTCGGTGCGGCCGGCGGCGTCGAGGCAATTTTCACCGCCATGGCGCTGCACACCGGCATCATTCCACCGACGATCAACCTGGAGAATCCGGGCGAAGGCTGCGATCTCGACTACGTGCCGAATGTGGCCCGTGAGAAGCAGATCACGGTCGCGATCAGCAACGGCTTTGGCTTCGGCGGCACCAATGCGTCGGTGGTGATGCGCAAGCTCTGACCTCACCGCGCATGATCCTGATCCGCGAGCTGGCGTGCATCCCGGACCTGCTCGCGCTGCATGCAGCGGAGCCGGCGCGCTATCCGGTGTTGCTGGAGTCGGTCGCCAGCGGTGGCGACAGTGCCCGTTACGACCTGCTGTTCGCGACCACCGGCGAGGTGCTGTTGCGCGATGGCGACGGAGGAATCCTGGGGCCGCATGCCGAGTGCGGCAGCTTTCTCGCGGCATTGGCGGCGTGGCAGCGCGAAGTCGCGCTACCCGTGGACCCGGCCACGCACCCATTTCGAGGCGGCTTCGCACTGCTGCTCGGCTATGAACTGGCGGCGGAAATCGAGCCGCGCCTGCGGCTGCCGCAAGCGCGACTGGCCGTGCCGCAGGCGATCGCATGGCGCACGCCGGTGGCGATCGTGCGCGACCGCATCGGCGGACGCGCCTGGGTCGCCGGCGAGGCGGCGCATGCGGGCCTGATCGAGCGCACCTGCGTCGATGCAGCGACCGAACGTGGCCCGATTCCGCTGCAGCGTCGGCTTGCTGCGATCGACGAGGAAGCGCCGTCGCGCTATCTCGACGGCGTGCGTCGCGCGCTCGACTACATCGCCGCCGGCGACGTGTTCCAGGTGAATCTGTCGCGCGCATGGCGTGTGCAGCGCCCGCGCGGGTTGGACGCGGCATCGATCTATGCGGCGCTACGCGAGTCGAATCCGGCGCCGTTCGCGGGGCTGGTGCAGTGGGACGATTGGGCGCTGGCCTGTTCGTCGCCCGAGCGTCTGGTATCGCTGCATGAGGGCGTGCTGCAGACGCGGCCGATCGCGGGCACGCGGCCGCGCTTCGCCGGCGACGACGACGCTGCGCGCATGCGCGAACTGGTCGGTCACCCGAAGGAACGCGCCGAGCACATCATGCTGATCGATCTCGAACGCAACGATCTCGGCCGCGTCGCGGTGCCGGGTTCGGTCGTGGTCGATGAGCTGATGACGGTCGAGAGTTACGCCCATGTCCACCACATCGTCTCGAATGTGCGCGCCGAGCTGCGCGCCGGGCTCGGTCCGGTCTCGGCGATCCGCGCGGTGTTTCCCGGCGGCACCATCACCGGTTGCCCGAAGGTGCGCTGCATGGAGATCATCGCCGAGATCGAAGGCGAGGGCCGCGGCTTCTACACCGGCGCGCTTGGCTATCTCGGCAGCGATGGCGAGCTGGACCTGAACATTCTGATCCGCAGCATGACGATCGCGGGCGACGCGATCGAGTTCCGCGCCGGCGCCGGCATCGTCGCCGACTCGGACGCGCAGCGCGAACTCGAGGAAACCCGGGCCAAGGCGCGTGGCCTGATCCGCGCGCTGGTCGAGGAAGCACAATGATCGCCGCCTGGTGCAATGGCCAGCCGATCGAGTCCTGGCCGCTGGATTCGCGCGCCGCGCATTACGGCGATGGTGCGTTCACGACGCTGCGCGTGCACGGCGGGCAGGTTTGCTGGTGGTCGGCGCAGCGCGCGCGGCTGCAGACGGCGTGCGCGCTGCTGCATCTGATCGAGCCGGTGTGGGAGGAGGTCGAAACGCTGTTGGCGCGCGCGGCTGCGGCGCCCGCGGCGGGCGTGATCAAGCTGATGCTGGTGGCGCAGGCGAGCGGTCGCGGCTATGCGCGCGCATGGCCGAGCCCGAGCGATGTGTTCGTGCTGGCGTATCCGGCGCCGGCGCTGGTGCTTGCGCAGTATCGCGATGGCGTCGTGGCCGAGTTTGCGCCAGCGTTGCAGTTGGCCGGCGACACCAGCGGTTGCAAGACCTTGTCGCGACTCGACCAGGTGCTGGCGGCTGCTGTGCTGCCGGATCGCGCGACGCTGCGCGGTGACGGCGACGGCTTCGTCCTCGGCGCGCAGTCGGCCAATCTGTTTGCGCAGTTCGGAACCGTGCTGGCGACGCCGCCAGTGGGCGCCGGCGTGATCGCCGGTGTGACGCGCGGCACGCTGCTGCAATCGCCGCCGCCGGGGTTTTCGGTTAGGGTGCAGCCCATGCACCGCGACGCCCTCTCGCATGCCGATGCCCTGATCCTGAGCAATGCCGTGCGCGGGTTCGTGCCGGTCGCGCGCCTCGGCGAGCGTCACTACCGGCAACGCGATGCGATCGACGCATTGCAGCGTCGCTTCCACCCCGAACTCGGACTGCCGGTGCCCTGAGATGCGCGTGATCCAGCGACTGCTGCTGTTGCTCCTCGTCATCGCACTCGGTGCCGGCGCCTACCTGTATCGCGACTACCGGCTGTTCGCCGACCGGCCGATGCGGATGCAGGCGCATGAAGTGGTGCTCGACGTGCATCTCGGCACGTCGTTTCGCAGCATCGTGCGCAAGATCAAGGCCGCGACCGGCAATGATGCGCCCTGGTGGTACTGGCGTGCGCTCGCGCACGAAATGGGCGTGCTCGACGGTCTGCACGCAGGCGAGTATGCGTTGACCCAGAACATGACGCCGCGGCGGCTGCTGCGGCGCATGGCCGACGGCGATGTCATCCACCACCAGTTCACCATCATCGAGGGCTGGCGGTTTCGCGAATTGCGCCTGGCGCTGTCGCGCGAAGAGAGACTCGAGCAGACCCTGAACGCGCTGTCCGATGACGACGTGATGGAGCGCATCGGTGCCGGCGGCGTGCACCCCGAAGGCCGCTTCCTGCCCGAGACCTACTCGTTCGTGCGCGGCCAGAAAGATGTCGACGTGCTGAAACGCGCCTACAAGGCGATGCAGTCGCGGCTTGCCCAGCGCTGGGCCGAGCGCGATCCGCAACTGCCGCTCGGTTCGCCCGACGAGATGCTGACGCTGGCCTCGATCGTCGAAAAGGAAACCGGTCGCGCCGGCGAACGGCCGCGCATCGCCGGTGTGTTCGTGCGGCGCTTGAAGATGCCGATGATGCTGCAGACCGATCCGACCGTGATCTACGGCATCGGCGACAGCTACAACGGCAACATCACCCGTCGTCATCTCGAAACCGACACGCCCTACAACACCTACACCCGCTTCGGCCTGCCGCCGACGCCGATCGCCTTGCCCGGTGATGCGGCGCTGCTCGCGGTCGCGCGTCCGGCGGCCGGCGACGAGTTGTATTTCGTCGCCAAGGGCAATGGCGAGCATGCCTTCTCGGCGACGCTGGCCGAGCACAACCGCGCCGTGCGCGAGTACCAGTTGCGATGAGCCGCGGGCGCTTCATCACGCTCGAAGGCGGCGAGGGCGCCGGCAAGAGCACGGTGATGGCGGTGATCGCCGCGACCCTGGCCGAGTGCGGCATCGCCTGTGAACTGACGCGCGAGCCGGGCGGCACGCCGCTGGCCGAAGCCATCCGCGCGCTCGCGCTCGATGCCCGCTGGACCGGCGTGATGCAGCCGGAGACCGAACTGCTGCTGGTGTTCGCGGCGCGCGCGCAGCATGTGCGCGAGCGCGTATTGCCGGCGCTGGCGGCGGGTCGCTGGGTGGTGTCGGACCGCTACACCGACGCGAGTTATGCCTACCAGGGCGGCGGTCGCGGGCAACCGCCGGAGCGCATCGCCGCGCTCGAGCAATGGGCGGCGCCGCTTGCGCCCGATCTCACCCTGCTGCTCGATGTGCCGGTCGAGCAAGGCCTGGCACGTGCATTCTCGCGCGGCGCGCGCGACCGCATGGAGCGCGAACAGGCCGAGTTCCACCAGCGCGTGCAGGACGCCTATCACGCGCGTGCCGCGGCTGATCCGGCGCGCTTCCGCGTGATCGACGCGCGCCAGTCGCAGGCCGAAGTGGCGGCGGCGGTGAAGTCTGAACTGCGCTGCTGGATCGACGCGCCATGAGCCTGCAACCCTGGCTGCAAACCCTGTGGGAAGGACTGTGCGCGCGCATCGATGCGCAACGGTTTCCGCATGCGCTGCTGCTCACCGGACCGAGCGGGCTCGGCAAGCGCGATCTGGTCGCGGCCCTGGTCGCACGCATGCTGTGCACGGCGCCGGGCGCCGACGGCATGGCCTGCGGCCGTTGCCGCGGCTGCACCCTGCAGCGCGCCGGCACGCATCCAGACCGGGTGACGGTGCAACTGGAAGCGCGCGATGACGGCAAGCTGCGCACCGAAATCACCATCGACCAGATCCGCGCGCTCGGCGAGCGTTTTGCGTCGCGTCCTTCGTTCGGTGGCTGGCAGGTGGTGGTGATCGATCCCGCCGAGCGCATGAACACCGCGGCCGCGAACGCGTTGCTGAAAACCCTGGAGGAACCGGCCGCGAACACCGCACTGATCCTGGTTGCGGATGATCCGGCGCGGCTGCCGGCGACCATCCGCAGCCGTTGCCAGCGCATCGAACTGCGACCGCCGGAACTCGCGCTTGCGCGTGCCTGGCTGATCGCGCAGGGCGCGGCTGCGGCCAGCGTCGACGAAGCGCTGCTGCTCGCCGACGGCAATCCCGGCGCCGCCAAGGGCCTGCTCGATGCCGATGCCGGTCGCGTGCTCGATGCGCTGATCGGCGATCTGGGGGATGCCGCGCGCGGGCAACCGCTGGCTGCGATCGCGGCGCGCTGGGGCGAGCAGGACTGCGAATTCCTGTTCGCGATGCTGGCGCGGCTGGTGCTGCTGTCACTGCGCCCGCCGCTGTTGCTGCCGTCGTCGGCGCGCGTCAGCGCGATCGCGCGCTTGACCGCGCCGGCTGATTTCCGCAAGCTGCAGACATGGTGGGATCACCTGAACCTGGCGCGGGCGCGCTTGTCGACGCCATTGCGCAAGGATCTCGCGATCATCGAGTTGCTGGACGAATGGCGCGCTGCGGTCAACGCGAACGCCGCCTGAGGAGTCGGAGATGGGCGCAACACCAGGTGCAATGGGGGGCATGCCGCGTCAGGGCATCCTCTCGCTCGCGATCAAGGACAAGGGCGCGCTGTACAACGCCTACATGTCGTTCGTGAAAGGCGGCGGCCTGTTCGTGCCGACCACCAAGCGCTACAACCTCGGCGACGAGGTGTTCATCCTGCTGTCGCTGATGGAAGACAAAGACCGCCTCCCGGTCGCCGGTAAAGTCGTCTGGATCACCCCACCCGGCGCCCAGGGCAACCGCACCGCCGGCATCGGCGTGCAGTTCAACGAAACCGCCGACGGCGAAACCGCCAAGTCCAAGATCGAAGCCATCCTCGGCGCCACCCTCAGCGCCGAGCGGCCGACGCATACGATGTGAGGAAGTCCGCCCTGGGCGATGCCTTGGGCTCTTGTCGTGGCGCGCCGTTGGCGCTCGACAGATTCGCCATCGATCATCGAATAGCGTCACCAAGCCCTGAAGGGGCGAAAGCACGGGAGCCCGGGGCATCGCCCCGGGTGGGCTGGACGTGCCTTTGGCACGCTTGCTGCCGGCCGCATCGTTACACGCAGCATGAGCGGGGGCTGGGCGGTGCTCGCTGAGGCGCACGGGCATGAGCTTTCGGGCCTGCCCGCGACCATGTTTGACGGTGGCAGTGGGCGCCGAGGCTTATGCTGCGTGCGTTGACCGCTGCGGCTTCGGATTCGAGCGGGGCGTGGAGGCGAGGAGGCGATGATGATCGGGCGCGCTCTGCTGAGTTTGGTGTTGGCGCTGGCGGCTGGTTCCGGTTTGGCTGCGGACTACGTGGTGGCGAACAGCACCTGCTACGGCGCTGCGCCGTTGCAGCCGCCGGCCACGGCGTTACTTGCGTCGCACACCTACCGCGTCCATGGCGACAACTCGGCGACGCTGCAGGTGCGGCGCCGGGCGTGTGGCGATGGCAGCACGGCGTTGTACGCGACCCATACCGCGCTCGATGGTTTCTATGGAGCGCCCGGTTCGATCGCGCTGGTGCAGAATGGCGTGGCGTACACGCCGGCGTTCGCCGCGGACCCGATGGGTTGCGATGAGCTGGATTCGTGTGGTGCTGGCCTGCCGATGGTGCTGCCGGTGGTGATCGGAATGCCGGGCACTACGATGATCGCCTTTGTCTTCTCGTTCCTCGATTCCGCACCCGCATTCGACGACGAGCAGCCGTTTACGCTGTCCATCCAGGGCGGTTATCCGATCGTGGCCACCAACTACGCCATCCCGGCCAGTGGCGCGAACACGCCCGGCACGTTGCTGCTCGACGATGCGGTCACCGGCACCTGGTGGAACCCGCAGCGTGGGGGCGAGGGCATGACCTTCGATATCGGCACCTACTCTGGTACCCGTTATCTGTTTTTCACCTGGTACACCTATGCGCAGGGCCGCGGCGTGTTCCTCAGCGGTTCCGCGGCACTGCCGGCGACACCGGGTGCGCGTGCCGAGATCGCGGTGTTCCAGACCAGCGGCGCGCAGTTCGGCAACTCATTCGACCCGGCCCAGGTGGTGCGTAGCGCGGTCGGCACGGTCACCGTCGAGCGCACAGGCTGTCGCGAGATTCGGCTCGGCTATGCCGGCAGCCTGGGCGCCGCGCCGATCATCCTGTTGCAGCCGCTGTGGCCGCATGCGCATTCGACCGGGTGCCCCTGAGCGACGGGTGCGTTGCCATTGGCGGAACTTCCCTGCAGCGGTAGAGTCCGAGGCGTGATGAAACGGTTCCGTGTGCGCTGGATGGAAGTTTGCATGCGCTGCGCGCTTTGCGTGCTGGCGGTGGTGCAGGCGTTGGGCGGGGTGGCGTGGTTGCCGGGGCGGGTGGGGGAGCAGGAGCCCGCGCTGCGCGTGGTGGTCGAGACGGTGACGACGCCATGCGGGCATACGCTGAACGTGACGCGGGCGCGGTCTGGCGACTTGGACGACGCGGCGGCCGGTGAACGCGACTCGGCACCGATGCGTTGTTGCGACGAGGGTGAGGCTTGCGGCGTGGCTTGTTATCGCGCTGGCCTGGCTTCGTTGACGATCGATTTGCCGCTGCCGCCGCGGATTGCGCCGGTCGTTGCGCCCGCGACCGTGCGCGTCGCACGCCTGCTGCCGGGGCCGCGGGTTCCGCCGACGCCTCCGCCGATCCTCGCCTGAACGACTGATCCGCATCGCGGCGCTGCTGGCGTCCGCGCGTGTTCGCGTTCCCGAGGAATTGCCATGTCCCGTTGTTCTTTGCCGCGCTTGCGGCCTGTCGCGCTGGCGTTCGCCGCGCTGATCTCCCTGCTGTGGCTCGGCGCCTGCGCGCGTGAGGTGCCGGTGGCCGCGGCCCAGGCTGCGCCCGCAGCACTGGCCTTGCCGGGCGCGGTGGTAACGCCGTTGTATGTCTGCCCGATGCATCCGCACATCACCTCGGACGAACCCGGCAAGTGCCCGCTCTGCGGCATGGACCTGGTGCTGAAGAAGCCGCCGAAACCGACGCCGGCAGTGGCGACTGCGGCCAATGCGGTCGTGGTCGACGCCGCCGTGCTGCAGTCGCTCGGGGTACGCACGGCGCCGGTGCAGCGGCGCGATCTGCGCACGGTGCTGCGGGTGCCGGCGCTGGTGGTGGCCGACGCGGGCGGAGAAGTGCGGCTGCAGGCGCGCGTGTCCGGCTTCGTCGAGCGCCTGCTGGTGCGCAACACCGGTGCTGCGATCGCGGCCGGCAGCGTCGTCGCCGAGGTCTACGCGCCGGAACTGGTGCAGGCGCAGGAGGAACTGCTGCTCGGTGGCGACGCTGCCGCACCGGCGGCCGAGCGCCTGCGCCGCTTCGGCATCGCCGAGCGCGACATCGACGCGGTGCGCACGGCCGGAAGCTCGCAGCGCCGTCTGCCGCTGCGTGCGCCGGCGAGCGGCACCATCACGTCGATCGGCGTGCGCGAAGGCAGCAGCTTCGACGCCGCCGACGTGCTGGTCGAAGATCGCCGGCGCGCGGCGGCGTGCGCGTCGAAGCGCAGTTGTTCCCGGCGCAGCGGCCGCAGCTCGGTACGCCGGTCGAGGCCGACTTCACGCAGCCCGGCGTGCCGATGCGCGTTGGGCCGGGCGCGATCCGCAATGGCTGGACGTGGTCGATCCGGTCACGCGCACGCTCGGTCTGCGCTGGCGCGTCGACGCTGCCGGCGAGCTTGCGCTCGGCACCGTGCTCGACGCCGAGTTGCGCGGACCGCTGCGCAGCGGCGTGCTGGTGGTGCCGATCGCCGCGGTGATCCGCACCACGGACGAAGCGCGCGTGCTGCGCGAAGACCAGCGCGGCGTGTTCGTGCCGGTGCCGGTACACCTCGGCGCGCGCTATGGCGACGAAGTCGAGATCCTGCACGGGCTCGCCGAGGGCGAACGCATCGTCGTTTCCGGACAGTTCCTGCTCGACAGCGAGGCGCAGCTGCGTGGCCCGCAGCAGATGGAAGTGCGCAGCGCGGACCATCGCCATGATTGAGCGCATCATCCGCGGCTCGCTGGCGCAGCGCGGCCTGGTGCTGGTCGCGACCGTGCTGCTGACGCTGGCCAGCCTGCTGTCGGTGCGCGGGCTCGCGCTCGACGCCATCCCCGATCTGAGCGACGTGCAGGTGATCATCCGCACGCCGGCGATGGGGCAGGCGCCGCAGATCGTCGAGGACCAGATCACCTATCCGATCACCACGCGCATGCTGGCGCTGCCGAAGGCGAAGGCGGTGCGCGGCTTCTCGATGTATGGCGACTCCTTCGTCTACGTGCTGTTCGAGGACGGCACCGACCTGTACTGGGCGCGCTCGCGCGTGCTCGAAGCGCTGTCGCAGGTGCGCGGCGAACTGCCCGCGGGGGTCGATCCGGTGCTCGGTCCGGACGCGACCGGCGTCGGCTGGGTCTACCAGTACGCACTGGTCGATCGCAGCGGCGGCCACGATCTGGCCGAGCTGCGCTCGCTTGCAGGACTGGTTCCTGCGCTTCGAGCTGCAGCGCGTGCCCGGCGTTGCCGAAGTGGCCAGCGTCGGTGGCTTCGTCGCGTCAGTACGAGGCGGTGGTCGATCCGCGCCGGCTGCAGTCCTACGGCATCGGCTTCAACCAGCTGCTGATGGCGATTCGCGCCGCGCATGCGGAAGACGGCGGCGCGCGCATCGAGATGGCCGAGGCCGAGTACATCGTGCGCGGCATCGGTTACCTGCGCTCGCTCGACGATCTCGGCGCGGTGCCGACCGGCGTGCTCAAGGACGGCCGCGCCGTGCTGCTGCGCGATGTCGCCGAGCTGCGCTTCGGCCCGGCCATCGCGCAACGGCATCGCCGAACTCGACGGCGAGGGCGAAGTGGTCGGCGGCATCGTGGTGATGCGCGACGGCGAGAACGCCAAGGCGGTGATCGATGCGGTCAAGACGCGCCTCGAACAGGTGAAGTCGCGGCTGCCACAAGGCGTCGAGATCGTCACCACCTACGACCGCTCCGCGTTGATCGCACGCGCGCGTGAACAACCTCAGCGGCAAGCTGGGCGAGGAGCTGCTGCTGGTGTCGCTGGTCTGCGCGCTGTTCCTGTGGCATGCGCGCTCGGCGCTGGTCGCGATCTGAGCCTGCCGCTCGGGCGTGCTGGTCGCGCTCGCGATCATGCGCTGGCAGGGCCTGAACGCAAACATCATGTCGCTCGGCGGCATCGCCATCGCCATTGGCGCGATGGTCGACGCCGCGGTGGTGATGATCGAGAACGCGCACGCGCATCTGGAGCGCCATGCGCGCGAGCATGGCGTCGAGGCCGCCGGTCTCGACCACGCGCGGGTGATCGCCGCGAGCGCGGTCGAGGTCGGTCCGGCGTTGTTCTTCTCGCTGCTGATCACCGCGCTCTCGTTCCTGCCGGTGTTCCTGCTCGAAGCCCAGGAGGGACGCATGTTCGCGCCGCTGGCCTGGACCAAGACCTGGGCGCTGACCGGTCGCCGCGTTGCTGTCGATCACCCTGGTGCCGGTGCTGATCGCGCTGTGGGTGCGTGGCCGCTTCAAGGACGAATCCGAACATGGGCTGACGCGGCTGCTGGTCGCTGGCTACCGGCCTCTGCTCGAATTCGCGCTGCGACGCCCGGGCGTGGTCGTGCTCTGCGCGCTGCTCGGGTTGGCGAGCGCGTGGTGGCCGTTGTCGCGCACCGGCTCCGAGTTCATGCCCGAACTGGAAGAAGGCGATCTGCTGTACATGCCGACGACGTTGCCGGGCTTGTCGCCGTCGCAGGCGCAGACCCTGCTCGGGCGCACCGACCGGCTGATCAAGTCGGTGCCGGAAGTGGCGCACGTGTTCGGCAAGGCCGGGCGAGCGGAGACCGCGACCGACCCGGCACCATTGACCATGATCGAGAGCATCATCCAGTTCAAACCCGAGAGCGAATGGCGCCCCGGCATGACCGCGGAAAAACTGCGCGAGGAACTCGCAGGAGAAGCTGCAGCTGCCCGGGCTGACCAATGCCTTCGTGCCGCCGATCCTGCAATCGCATCAACATGCAGGTCAGCGGCATCCGCACGCCGCTCGGCCTGCGCGTGAGCGCGCCCGATCTGGAAACGCTTGGCGCAGGCTTCGGAGCGGATCGCGGTGCTGCTCGGGCCGGTGTGCGGGCACGCGCTCGGCCTTCGCCGAACGCGCTGCCGACGCGCGCGAAATCCATGTCGTGCCCGACCGCGCGCGCCTGGCGCAGTATGGTTTCAGCATGCAGGAGGTGCAGGAATGGCTGGCGAGCGCGGTCGGCGGTGCGTCGGTCACGCGCGCTGTCGAGGGCCGCGAACGCTATCCGGTGAGCCTGCGCCTGGCGCCCGAATGGCGCGACTCACCCGAGGCCCTGCGCGCCATTCCGATGGTGACGCCAAGCGGCGTGCAGCTGCCGTTCGGGCAGTTGGCCGAGGTCAGCATCGAATCTGGACCGCCGATGATCCGCAGCGAGAACGCGCAGCTGTCGACCTATGTCTTCGTCGATCTCGACACGCCCGACCTTGCCGCCTACATCGCGCGCGCCGATGTGGCGCTGGCGCAAGGCGAGCTACCGGCGGGTGCGCAGTGGCATTGGGTCGGCAGCTATGAGGCGCTGAGCCGTGCCGGCGATCGCCTGCGCGTCGCGGTGCCGTTCACGCTTGCTGATCGTGTTCGCGTTGCTGTACGCGGTGTTCCGGCGCTTCGGCGAAGCGGCGCTGATCATGCTGACAGTGCCGTTCGCGCTGGTCGGTGGGCTGTGGCTGTTGTGGGCGCTCGGGTATGCGTTCTCGGTCGCGGTCGCGGTTGGCTTCATCGCGCTCGCCGGCGTAGCGGCCGAGTTCGGCGTGGTCATGCTGATCACCCTCGATGGTTCGGTGCGACACGCGCAGCAGGCGGGTCACCTGCGTGACGAAGCGGCGCTCGATGCGGCCTTGCGCGAGGGCGCATTGCGGCGGGTGCGACCGAAGGCAATGACGGTGGTCACGATCCTGGCCGGGCTGTTGCCGATCCTGCTCGCCGAAGGTGCTGGCGCAGCGACCATGAGCCGCATCGCCGCACCGATGCTCGGCGGCATGTTGAGCGCGCCGCTGTTGTCGATGCTGGTGCTGCCGGCGATCTACAAACGACTTTGGCTGCGCCGCATGGCGCGAGGTGTGGCATGAACGCGTCAATCGTGCGTGCTCGACGCTGATGTGCATGGCCCTGGTGGCATGTGCGGTGGCACCGGAGCGGGGTGGGCGCGATGTGGTCGCGACATGTGGCGATGTCGGATCCGCCGCTGCGCGGCTTGATCCGACCTACATTCGGGGGTGTGGTGAGGCGGGGCAGGCGGCATGGCTGGCGCAACCGCTGACGGCGGAGCGCGCGTTGCAGGCCGCGCTCGCGCAGAACCATGAGCTGCAGGCGGAGTTGGCGCGGCTCGATGTGATCGAAGCCGAGCGCGTGCAGGCTGGGTTGCTGCGCAATCCGATGCTGAACCTGATGCTGCTGCAGCCCGAGGGCGGTGGGCGCCTGGCGATCGAGGCCGGGTGGATGCAGAGCCTGTTCGATCTGCTGACGCGCTCCCGCCGCATCGATCTCGCCGACGCCAACGCGCGCCGCGACCGCGCCGAGATCGGCGTGCGTTTGCTGGAAGTCGGCTGGGCGGCGCAGGCGGCGTTTTACGATGCACTCGCCGCCGACCAACGCGCGCAGTTGCTGCAGCAGGAACTCGCCCTCGATGCGCAGGCGTTGGTGCTGCAATTGCGGCTGACGCGCAGCGGACTTGCCGCGCGGTCCGAACTGCTGACGATGCAAGCAATGCAGGACGAGCGGCGGCACATGCTGCATGAGCTGCATGCCGAGCGCATCGAGACGCTGTCGATGCTGGCCGAACGCATCGGCCTGGCGACCCGCAGCGGGCTGCAGTTGCCCACGGATTTCGAGTTGCCGGAAATGCCGACGCGCGATGTCGAAGCCTGGCAGCAACGCGCGCTTGCACAGCGCGGCGAGTTGGTGGCGACCGCCGCCGCAGTCGATGCCGCGGCCGCCGAACGCACACTCGAAACCGGCCTCCTGCGCAAGACCGAGCCAGACCTCGGCGCGCGGATCGAGCGCGATGCCGAGGGCATGGCCATGACCGGTCCCGAACTGCGCGTCGCGCTGCCGATCTTCGACAACGGCCGCGCCCGAGCCGATCGCACCGACGCCAGCCTGCGCGAAGCCGGGCATCGCGATGCCGCGCAGCGCCGCAATGTGCTGCTGGCGGTGGAGCGCGGGCTCGATCTGCTAGTCGCCGCCGCTGATCAAGTCGTCGGCACCGCCGAGCACCTGGCCCGCACCCAAGCCGCCGACGCCCTCGTCGAACGCCAGCACCGCAACGGCAGCATCGGCCTGCTCGATCGCATCAACGCGCAGCGCAACGTGCTCGCCGCCGAACGCCAGCAACTCGACGCGCGCCTGGCGCTGGCGCGCGCTCACATTGAATTGCAGCGAGCGGTTGGGGGTGGGCGCGATTGAGAGCGCCGCGCTCACACCACGGTGGACATCGCGGTGTGCCTCAGGCTTGCCTTCTGCGGCACAATCGACGCAGCCATGGGCCTTCAGGAGCGAATGCGTGGATGCGACCGCAGTTGCGCTGGAACTGCTCGACGCGCTCGAGCGTGATGACCTTCCGCAGCTACGGAGCGGCGTTCAGCGCGTGCGCAAGGAGCGTGTCGCATTGCGGCGCGACGGGCTCGAACTGGTCGAAAGCGCGGTGCGGCTCGATCGTGCCGAGGGCTTGCGCGAGTTGCTTTGCCTTGGCTCCGCTGAACAGGTCTACGAACTGTTCGGGGTGTACTCACGCGGGTTGCTGACGCGCCTGGCCGAAGCCTGCCTGGCAGCGGGACAGATGCGCTGCCTGGTCGAGTTGCTGATGATGGGCGAGGTGCTGCCGTCACTGGGTCACGACGTGGCATTGGTCGACCGGGTGGCGGCGATGGTGGTGGCCGAGATGCAACTGGAGGACGAGCGCGTCGCGTCCGTGGTCGCCGCCTGTGGCACGAACCGTGGTGCATTTCTCGTGCAGGCGCTGCGTTGCGGGCGCTTGCCGCTGGTTCAGCGTCTGGCAGCGACTTGCACGTCCGCCCAGGAGTACGGCGCCAGTGCGCTTGGCGAAGTGCCGCTGGTCGCTGCTGCCGAAGCCGGTGTCATCGATGCGCTGCGGCTGCTGGTCGCGGCGGGAGCGAAGCCCAATGTCGCTTGGCGGCGGCATGGCTATCCGCTGCACTTCGCCCTGCGCTGTGCGCGCTTGGCGGCGGCGGAACGGGCCGAGCTCGTGCACGAATTGCTGCGCCTGGGCGCAGTGCCGGAGCTGCGTGATGCGGACGGCCTGGACGCCTTTGCCCTGGCTGCCCAACGCCACGACAACGAAGCCGGACAAGTGCTGCGCGAACACGGCCGCAATTATGGTCCGCGACAATCGCGCGAAGCACGCGCTCGCGGGGTGCGGGATGTCTGCCTGATCTACGACAAGGCCGACGGGCTGATCTATCGCATCGGTCAGCCGGACACGCCGTTTCTGGCCGGTGGCGATTACGACGGACCCTGTCCCTGCAGCGTCGAGCAGTTTCGTGCCGACTACGAACAAGTACGAAAGCGCCGACCGGAGTATCCGCTCGACTGGTTCGAGCCATTTCTGGCGCGCCTCGAACGCGGCCAGGAATTTTCCTACAGCGAGTTGTTCCGACAGGCGCCGCATATCCGTTTCGTGCGCTTCGACGCCACCAGCAACTGGAGCCAGATGGTCGATTGATGGGTTGGCATCGAATTGCAGCGCGCGATCTGGGTCGCAGGAGATTGACGAGTTATGGCTACGACCGGCGGGACAATCGTGGCCGTTGGGCTCGTGCTGGTCGCGGTCACTGCCGCCCGTGCTGGAGCAGGGATCGGCAGCAGGCGACTTATGGATGAAGCGCTGGGCGGAAGCGCAGACGATCGGGTTCGAGGATGACCAAATGGCCCGGAATCCGGCGGACTAACGACGTTGCGGTTAGAAAGCGCGAGAGCAAGTCGACCACATCAGCAGCCTTGTTTGAGTCGGGCATGCGCAGAACTAGCAGTCCCGGACGCGGCTCGGGCGGAAATCGGCGAACGTCGGCGAAGTCGAGATCGCGGCTGACGATCACCGCAACCATCGAGCGCGCACGCTCGTCGATGCAAGCGTCGGTGGCGTCACCCAAGCCAAGATCGCGAACGTGGCTGGCCTCGTGCCCGGCTTCGCGCAGGACCACAAGTGCCGAGCGCGGCATGTTCGCGTCGAGCAGGAACTTCACGCGGCCTGCGACGGCAGAGAATGGAACGATTCGTCGCCCAAGCGCTCGCTCGCGAATTTCAGCGCGGCGCGAATGTCCTCGGGGCGCAGGTCGTATTCGCGCGCCACTTCCTCCATGCTCATGCCGCCCGCGAGACCGCCCACGACGATGGCCACCGGAACGCGGGTGCCGCCGATCACCGGGCGCCCGCCGCAGATGGCGGGATCGATCTGGATGCGGGTGTCGCGAGTTTCGTTCATGGCTCCGATTCTACGCCCGCACCCAACAAAAAACCCGCTTGCGCGGGTTCTTGTGGAGCCTGGTGCCGGTGGAGGGACTCGAACCCACACTGTGTCACCACAAACGGATTTTGAGTCCGCCGCGTCTACCAATTCCGCCACACCGGCCGTGCAGGGGCGCGCATCATAGCGGGCGGGCGCGGCGGGAGGAAGGCACCGCTACAGCGAGTTCAAAAACTCGGCGACCGGCGGCGCGAAGCGTTCGAAGTCGACCAGGAACGAGTCGTGGCCCTGGATGCTCGGCAGCGCGTGGTATTCGACCACGGCACCGCCGCCGCGCAGACCCTCGGCGATTTCGCGTTGCTGCTCGATCGGGAACAGGATGTCGGTGGTGACGCCGATCACCAGCGCGCGCCGCGCCTGGGTGCGCGCCAGCGCGATGTCGACGGCGCCGCCGTGGTCGGCGAGGTCGAACCAGTCCATCGCGCGCGACAGGTAGAGATAGCTGTTCGGGTCGAAACTGCCGACGAAGCGGTCGGCGTGTGCGTCGAGGTAGGCCTCGACCTCGAACTCGCGTTCGAACGGGCGCGGGTCGGGATCGTGCATGCGCTTGCGGCCGAAGCGGCTGCGCCATTCCTGCGGCGAGCGGTAGGTGACCATGCCGAGCTTGCGTGCGATGCGAAAGCCGCTCTCGGGCCAGGCGTCGGCGCTGTAGTCGCCATTTTTCCAGGCCGGATCGTGGCGGATGGCTTCGCGTTGCACGGAGCGGATCGCGGTGGCGAACGGCAAGGAGTGCGGCGCGGTCGAGATCAGCGCCAGGTTCGGCGCCAGGCCCGGATGCAGCACGGCAAACGCGAGCGCGGTCATGCCGCCCATCGACGGTCCGACCAGCGCGCGCAGGCGGCTGATGCCGAGTGCGTCGAGCACGTGTCGCGCCGAGAGCGCGATGTCTTCGAGTGCGAGTTCTGGGAAGTCGAGTCGATAGGCTTGTCCGGTCGCCGGATTGATCGAGGCGGCGCCGGTGGAGCCCTTGCAGCTGCCGAGCGAGTTCACGCAGACCACGAAATGACGTGCGGTGTCGATCGCCTTGCCCGGGCCGACCATCGCTTCCCACCAGCCCTGGCTCGGGTCGCTGGCGGACGAGGCCGCATGCGCACCCGGTGACAACCCGGTCAGGATCAGCACGGCGTTGCCGCGGTCGGCTGCGAGTTCGCCCCAGGTTTCGTAGGCGAGGCGCGCGCCGTGCAACTGGCCGCCGCGGTACAGCGTGTAGGGCGAGGGCAGGTCGAGATAGCGGGTGGCGCTCATGCGGGTCCGGGCAGATCGGGAGCGCCGAGCTTAGCCGCAGCGCGCGGCGTGGCTCAATGCAGGCAAGATGGCACCATGGACGGAAACTCGCCGGAAGTCATCCGGTGTTCCCGACCTTGCTCGCGAACGCGCGCGGCATCGTGTTGCGCAGCAACTGGCGCATCTACGCAGAGGAGTTCACGCGCGCGGCGGCGCTGTGTGGTCGCAGCGGCCAGTTGGCGACGCTGGACGCGGATACCGACGTGCTGACGCCGTTCGAGCGCAAGTACGCGGCCTCAGGTCATTTGCGCCACGAGGTACGCAGTACCGGAGCCAGACCGGCTCGCACGTCGTCCGAATCACCAAACGTGCCAGCCGTGAATCTCGAACTTTCCATCCGAGTTGCGCTCGAGGGCGGCCCAGTAGATGTGGTACGAGTCATCACCGTTCTGCTTCATCGAGAACACGATCTTCGTGGCCTCGAAGTTCAGATCCAGACCGGAGACGTCGGCCGTCTTGAAGTCTTCGATGATGTTCTCGACCTCGCTGGACGCCAGGTTGAGGATCTCCAGGCGACCGCCGGGAACGAAGCGCGCGTCAGCCATGAGCACTTGGCCGATTCCACCCGCGACGTTCACCGACCAGGTGCCGTCATCGATGCTGGTAGGTCGTCTGCCGGACGGCGTAGACGAGCTGTTGAACGTTCTTGATTGAAGGTCCGCCAGGGTCATCCCCCTTGTCGCTGGCGCAGCTCGGGGCGGTGAGGCCCAGGCCAACCAGGAATGGGTCGCGGAGGAGATATCAAAGCTGGCGGATGCGACCGCACAGAGCACCAAAGAGATAGAAACCCTCATAAAAACAAGCATGGCCGATGTGGCGGTAGACCGGGATTCACTCGTAATACAACGGCGAAGCCATCACCGGCATGATAAAAAATATTGAAAAAGCGGCTTTGCTGATAGAAGAAATAGCCTTATCGTCGGAGGAACAGATCAGGGGAAATGAGCAGGTGATGATGGACATTGAAGAAGTAAACAATATGTCGTCAAGCATTGCCCAGGTCACCGGTGAACAGAAAATAACGAGCTCTGAAATCCTTACTGCTGTATCAAAAGTAAACGAATCGATCCAGGAAATCGCACAATCGTCCGAAATCGTATCAGAGAGCATCGGAGTCCCTGCAGGTCAAATCGAAAAAATTAAAAAGCGTTGTAGAGACATTAAAATATAAAACAGGGGCAAGGTTTTCTCCCTGCCCCTCTAATTATGAAATGTGATTTAAGAATATAATGCGTCGATTGCTTCCTGGTACTTTTCCAATACCTCCCTTCGCTTCAGCTTGAATGTCTGGGTCAGCATGCCGTTATCCACTGAAAATCCCTCGTCAAGGATAAGGAATTTTTGGGCATTCGTATGACCGAAACTTTCCCATCAAGCTGGGCCCTAATGGCATTTTCAATTTCTTTTATGACTAATTCTTCTTTTACAAGTTCTTTCGGGTCAACTGGAAGATTATGCTTTTTCGCAAACTTTTCGATGACCACGAAATCAGGATATAAAGGCATACCGTGTGAAACTTGTTTAGCCCATAGATCATAGCCTGTTCCACGTAAGGAATAAGTTTGATCTCCTCTTCCATGGCGGATGGATACACAAATTTTCCCTTATTTTCAAGTTTGAACTGCTCTTTAATGCGGCCGGTGATATATAAAAAGCCCTCGGAATCAACATACGCACGATCGCCTGTTTTCAGGCCTCCGTCTTCATTGTAAAATTTCCGTTTTGCTTCGGCCGGTTTATTATGGTACCCCTTCATGACGTTCGGCCCGTACACGATAAGTTCGCCGTCTTCACTTTCAGGGCCGACGAGCGATTTATCGATGACAAATCCATCTTATCAAGGGCCTTTCCGCTATCCCAGTCCGACCGTTTTCGCCCCTTCGATACCGTTCTTGACGAAGCCGCATCGCAGGCGCTTGTCCGCGAAGCGGTGGCGGGGGCCGATGATGGCGAGCTCTTTCTCGAGCGCAGACGGTCGGAGGCGCTGGTCTTTGATGACGGGCGAATCAAGACGGCGAGCTATGACGCGACCGAAGGGTTCGGTCTGCGGGCGGTGCGGGGCGAAACCGCGGGTTATGCCCATTCGACCGAGATAAGTGAGGCGGCGCTCCGCCGTGCCCTTGCCACGGCGCGGCTGGCGGTCGGCGAGGGTGGCGGCACGTTGGCTGATGCGCCGGCGCGGACAAACCAGCGGCTTTACGGTGACGGCGACCCGATGTCCGACGCGACCTTCGCGGTCAAGGTCGACACCCTGCGCGAGATCGACGCCTTCGCCCGGGCGCTCGACCCCCGCGTGATCCAGGTCTCCGCCACGCTGGCCGCCTCGCTTCAGGAGGTAGTGATTCTGCGGGCCGAAGGTCCTGCCCTGACGGATATCCGCCCGATGACGCGCCTCAATGTCAGCATCATCGTCGAGGAAAACGGCCGCCGCGAAAGCGGCAGTGCCGGGGCAGGGGGCGCACCGCGCTCACCGGTCTGATCGACCCGGCGCATTGGAAGGGCGCGGCGCAGGAGGCGTTGCGTATCGCCCTTGTGAACCTGCGTGCCGTTCCTGCGCCTGCGGGCGTGATGGACGTAGCGCTTGGTGCCGGCTGGCCGGGCATCCTCCTGCACGAGGCGGTGGGGCACGGGCTCGAGGGCGATTTTAACCGCAAGAAGACGTCGGCCTTCGCCGGTCTAATGGGCGAGCGCGTGGCCGCGCCCGGCGTGACCGTTCTCGACGATGGCACCATTCCCGACCGGCGCGGCTCGCTGACCGTGGATGACGAAGGGACGCCATCGGGCAAGAATGTGCTGATCGATGACGGCATTCTGGTGGGCTACATGCAGGACCGGCAGAACGCCCGGCTGATGGGCGTGACCCCCACCGGAAACGGGCGCCGCGAAAGCTTTGCCCATACGCCCATGCCGCGAATGACCAACACCTACATGCTGTCGGGCGATGCCGCGCCGGGCGATATCATCGCCGATGTGAAGGACGGGATCTATGCCGTGGGCTTTGGCGGCGGACAGGTGGATATTACGAATGGCAAGTTCGTCTTTTCCTGCACCGAAGCTTACAGGGTGAAGAACGGGGTCGTCGGCGATCCGGTGAAAGGGGCCACTCTCATCGGAGACGGTGCCACCGCGATGAAGCAGATCCGGGCCATCGGCAACGATATGGCGCTGGATCCCGGCATCGGGAATTGCGGCAAGGCGGGCCAGTGGGTACCGGTAGGCGTGGGTCAGCCCACGCTCCTGATCGGCGGGCTGACAGTGGGCGGTTCGGCGGCGTGATCCATCGGTCCTCGGCTCTGAGGATTCCGGAAAGCCCGCAGATACGGGATCACGTCAGGGCGGCGCTGGTGACGGCGCTTCTGCCCGCGGCCGCGGCGGCGCTCTTTCTCTGGCTCGCGCCCCGGGGATGCGACATCCGCGGCGACGTGGCCATCTACCGCTGGACTTGTCTGCTGCCCGGGCTCTTGCTGGTCGTCCCTCTCGGGGTGGCGCTCCTGCTGCCGCCGCTTCTGATCGTCGGCCGCCGGAGAGTACCGCCGGTGCCGGACGGTTGGCTCGTCACGATACTGGCGACCGGCGCGGCGACCGAACTTGTCTTTCTGAGCGCCTATTTTCTCTACCTCGATCCCGCCTACAGGGCGCTGTTCCTCAAGGAGGCATTGTTGAATTCCGCAACCCTTCGTCGCCGGCGCTATCGCCGCCGGGGTCTATTGGCTAGTGCTCTCACCGGCGCTTTGGCGCAACGCCTGAAACGCAGGCCGTCGCTGGGTCGACGGCCGGTCGGAATCCCATGGCGCGAGGAAAAAGACGCGCCGTTCCCCGAAAAAGCGGGCTCCAGGCGTCCGGCATTAACCTGCAGTTAACCGATTCGACGCCATACCGGTCTTGCAAGAAGACGGAGGCAGGTATGGCTAAGGATTTTTCCCCTTCCCCACACCCCCTCACCCCACCCCTCACTGAGGAAGCGAAGCTGGCCTGGCTCCGTCTCTTGCGATCACGCCGAGTCGGCGTGACGACCTTTCACCGATTGATGGCCGAGCATGGGGATGCTGAAAGCGCCCTTGCCGCCCTGCCCGAGATCGCGAAAGCATCCGGGGTGGAAAACTACGCGGTCTGTCCTGCCGAGATCGCAGCCAAGGAATATGAAAGCGGTCTGCGCGCAGGTGCGCAGCTGATCGCCAAGGGCGAAGATGCCTATCCCTCCGAACTGGCCGAAATTGCCGATGCGCCTCCGCTGCTCTGGACGTTGGGCGATACCGGACTGCTGGTACGCCCGATCATCGCGCTTGTGGGTGCACGCAACGCGTCGTCGCTGGGCACGCGGATGGCCCGCCGGATCGCGACTGATCTGGCCGAGGCCGGATATGTCGTCGCCTCGGGACTGGCGCGCGGGGTCGATACCGCCGCCCATATCGGTGCCGGCGCAACCCATACGATCGCGGTCATGGCCGGTGGAGTCGACGTGATCTACCCCTCGGAAAACGCCGTTCTCGCCCAGGAAATCGCGGAGGGCGGCCTACGGCTGTCGGAACAGCCCTTGCACATGACCCCGCAGGCACGGCATTTTCCGGCACGAAACAGGATCATCTCGGGGCTCTCCCGCGCGGTCGTCGTGGTCGAGGCGGCGGTCAAGTCGGGCAGCCTGATCACTGCGCGCAACGCACTCGATCAGGGGCGCGAGGTGCTTGCCGTGCCGGGCCATCCCTTCGATGCCCGCGCCGCCGGATGCAACATGCTGATCCGCGATGGTGCACTTCTGGTGCGTGGTGCGGCCGATATCATCGAGGCCGTGGCCCGCATCTCCGAGCCAGAGGCGGCGACCGAACCCCCGGCGATCCCGAAACCGGCGCCCGAAACCCGCAACTTGGCTGATACCGCGGCGCTTCACAGCGAAATCCTCGACCGGCTCGGACCCAGTCCACTGGCGGAGGATCAGCTGATCCGCGACCTCAAACGATCGGCAGGCGAGGTCGGGCCGGTGCTCGTCGCGCTGGAAATCGACGGACATATCGCACGCCAGCCCGGAGGGCTGCTCGCCCGCGTTTCGTAATCCGAAACACCTTGCGCGCGGCCCGCGATTTCAAGGGGCGTTGACATTCTCTCTGCCTACCCCACATCTAGCGCCGCCATCACCAAGGATGTGCCGCGAAAGGAATTTCATGCCCGTTGTCGTTGTCGAGTCGCCCGCTAAAGCCAAGACAATAAACAAATATCTGGGAGATGATTATACCGTTCTGGCCTCTTACGGTCATGTGCGCGACCTGCCTCCGAAGGATGGTTCGGTCGACCCCGAACATGGTTTCGAGATGAAATGGGAAGTGGCCTCCGACAGCAAGAAGCATGTCAAGGCCATCGCCGATGCGCTCAAGGATGACGACGCTCTGATCCTCGCGACCGACCCCGACCGCGAGGGCGAGGCGATCTCCTGGCATCTCGAAGAGACCCTCCGCGCCCGCAAGGCAATCAAGAAGGACACCCCGGTCAGCCGGGTCGTGTTCAACGCCATCACCAAATCCGCCGTGACCGAGGCGATGAAGAACCCCCGCCAGGTCGATATGGAACTTGTGCAGGCCTATCTGGCCCGCCGCGCGCTGGACTATCTCGTGGGCTTCAATCTTTCGCCGGTGCTCTGGCGCAAGCTGCCCGGCGCGAAATCCGCGGGCCGGGTACAGTCGGTCTGCCTCCGCCTGATCGTCGAGCGCGAGATGGAAATCGAAGCGTTCCGCGCCCGCGAATACTGGACTGTGGCGGCGACGCTTGCCACCCCGCGCGGCCAGAACTACGAGGCGCGGCTGACAGTTCTGGGCGGCAAGAAACTCGACAAGTTCGATATCGCGACCCAGACGGCGGCGGAACTGGCGGTTCAGGCTGTCACCTCGCGCACCCTGACGGTCCAGTCGGTCGAGGCGAAGCCCGCGAACCGCAATCCCTCGGCCCCCTTCATGACCTCGACCCTGCAGCAGGAGGCCAGCCGGAAATTCGGCATGGGCGCGCGCCAGACGATGCAGGCGGCGCAACGGCTCTACGAAGCCGGGCACATCACCTACATGCGGACCGACGGGATCGACATGGCGCCCGAGGCGGTCATGGCGGCCCGTGATGCGATCAAGGATCGCTACGGCGCGGAATATCTTCCCGATAGCCCGCGTATGTACAAGAACAAGGCGAAGAATGCGCAGGAAGCCCATGAATGCATCCGTCCCACGGATATGACCGCAGATGCGGCCGGGCTGAAACTGACCGACGCCGATCAGCGCAAGCTTTATGACCTGATCTGGAAGCGCACGCTGGCCAGCCAGATGGCCGGCGCCCGGCTTGAACGCACCACGGTCGAGATCGGAAGCGAGGATGGCCAGGTCGGCCTGCGCGCGACCGGCCAGGTTGTCCTGTTCGACGGCTTCATGCGCGTCTACACCGAGGGTCAGGACGATATCGAGGCCCGTGACGATGACGGCGAGGACGATGACAAGCGTCTGCCGCAGATCGCGCAGGGCGAACCGGCCGAAAAGAAATCCGTCAGTCCCGAGCAGCATTTCACCCAACCGCCGCCGCGCTACACCGAGGCGACGCTTGTGAAGCGGATGGAAGAACTGGGGATCGGGCGTCCCTCGACCTATGCCTCGATCGTCACCACGATCCAGGACCGCGAATATGTCCGCAAGGAAAAGAACCGGCTCTTCCCCGAGGACAAGGGGCGGTTGGTCATCGCCTTTCTCGAAAACTACTTCCGCCGCTACGTAGGCTATGAGTTCACCGCGAATCTCGAAGAAGAACTTGACGACATCACCGCCGGCGAACGCAATTGGCAGGACGTGCTGGAACGGTTCTGGCGGGATTTCAGCGCGGCGATTGACGAGACTTCGGAACTCCGGATCACCGAGGTTCTGGAAAAGATCAACGAGGTGCTCGAACCGCACCTGTTCCCGCCCACCGAGGACGGGAGCGACCCGCGGCTTTGCCCCAATTGCGGCCAAGGCCGGCTGTCCATGCGCACGGCGCGCTCGGGCGGCGCCTTCATCGGCTGCTCGAACTATCCCGAGTGCCGCTTCACCCGCGCGTTCGGGCCCCCGGGCATGGAAGATGGCGACGAGATCGGCCCGGATGGCAAGCTTCTGGGGCTGGATGGCGAGGATGAGATCCGCCTGATGAAGGGCCGGTTCGGCCCCTATGTGCAGCGCGGGCAACCGACCGACGAAGAGCCGAAACCACCGCGCTCGAGCCTGCCCAAGGGTTGGGCACCGGAAGATATCGATCTGGACAAGGCGCTCATGCTCCTGTCGCTCCCGCGCGAGATCGGCCCGCATCCGGAAGACGGCGAAATCGTCGAGGCCGGGATTGGCCGCTATGGCCCCTTCGTACGCCATGGCAAGCTTTACGCGAACCTGCCCGAGGTCGACGACGTGTTCACCATCGGCATGAACCGCGCAGTGGAAGAGCTGGCGAAAAAGGCCGCCTCGCGCGGTCGCGGGCGCACGGCTGTGCCGCCCCTCAAGGAACTGGGCGAACATCCCGAAGGTGGCGGCGCGGTCACGGTCATGGACGGTCGCTATGGTCCCTATGTCAAATGGGAAAAGGTGAACGCGACTCTTCCAAAGGATACCGAGCCGGGCAACGTCACCATGGACATGGCCGTGGCGCTGATCGCCGAAAAGGCAGCCAAGGGCGGCAAGAAGAAACCGGCGCGGCGCAAGAAAGCCTGAGATCGCATCGCGAAAGGGGTGACAGGGCGCAAATCCGGTCTACCTTGGCCTTCAGGAGGTCAAGACATGCGCGCATTCAGATTGTTCTTCCGGATGGCAATGCTTGCGCTCTGCGGCATCGCGGGCCTGACCGCGGCGCAGGCGCAGGACCGCAGGCCCAGTCATTGCATCGCGATCTCCCAATCCGCGCCCGGCATCGAATACCTCCACCGGGCCGGCTTCCGCGAGGGTGTCCCCGACTTCTCTGTCCGCATCACCTATATCGCCCACGCCATGTTCCTGTTGCAGACGCCCGGCGGCTTGTCCGCTGTGACCGATTACGCGGGGTTCATCGGCACCACCGACTTTGCCCCCGACGTGGCCACGATGAACAATGCCCATGGCACCCACTGGACTGCCGCACCTGATCCGCGCATTCCCAATGTGCTGGAGGGTTGGGCCGATGCCGACGGGCCGCGCGACCACCATCTCGACCTGGGGGAAATGCTGGTGCGCAATGTCCATACCGATGTCCGTTCGGGCGATTTCGGAGGCGGGGCGCGCAGCAACGGGAATTCGATCTTCGTGTTCGAGGTCGAGGGCCTGTGCATCGGCCATCTTGGCCATCTGCATCATTATCCCGACCCGATGCAGCTTGCCGCGCTGGGCCGTCTCGACGTCGTCATGGCCCCGGTCGATGGGGGAATGACACTGGACCTTCCGACCATGACCCGGCTTCTGAAACGGCTCAAATCCTCGGTCGTGATCCCGATGCACTGGTTCTCGCTGGGTTCGCTCGACCGCTTCCTCGTGGGCATGGCCGATGAATTCGATATCCGCACCGATGCGGGCAACAGCATCGAAGTCTCGCTGCGCTCCCTTCCGGACCGCCCGACCGTGGTCGTTCTGCGGCCCGAATACCTTCAGGACTGACGGCTTTACGGGCATGATCCATCCTGCGACAAGGCATCGATGCTGAACGCGATGGACAATATTCTCGAGGCTCGCCTGCGGGCCGATCTGCCCGAGGTCGCCTTTCGCCCGGCAGCTCCACATTATTTCGAGGAACCGCGCGGCAAATTCCGCGGTCAGGCGGCGCTGATCCTCGCTCCCGCTACGGTGGAAGAGGTCTCCACCATTCTGCGCCTCGCCAATGCGGCGCGCGTCGGCGTCGTGCCCTATGGCGGGGGCACCGGTCTTGTCGCAGGGCAGGTCGCGACCGAAGGCCCGGCTCCCATCCTGCTCAGCCTCGAACGGATGACCGCGATCCGCGCGGTGCATCCGCAGGAAAACGTGCTGATTGCCGAAGCAGGCGCCACGCTGACCACGATCCATCAGGCCGCCCGCGACCATGACCGGCTGTTCCCGCTCTCCTACGGGTCGCAGGATACGGCGCGGATCGGCGGCGGGCTTGCGGTGAATTCCGGCGGGCTCAATGTCCTTCGCTACGGCACCGCGCGCGATCTCTGCCTCGGGCTCGAGGCCGTCCTGCCCGACGGGCAGATCTGGCACGGGCTGCGGCGGCTTCGAAAAGACAATACCGGCTATGACCTGCGCAACCTCCTGATCGGGGCCGAAGGAACGCTGGGCGTGATCACGGCGGCTGCGTTGCGGCTTTTCCCGCAACCCGCCGCAACTTCTACGGCGCTCTTGGTGGTTCCCGGCCCGCGCGAAGCATTGGCGCTTCTGGCACGTGCGGGCCGGATCGCGGGCGAAACGATTTCGGCCTTCGAACTGATCTCCGGTATGGGGCTTCGCTTTCTCGAGGAAACCGGGATTGGCCATATACGACCGTTCGACACCATTCCTGACTGGATGGTCCTGACCGAGATCGCGACAGGGCAGGGGGCAGATCCGTCCGCGCTGATGGAGGCATTGTTCGAAGAGGCGCTGGAGGCAGGCGAGGTGACCGACGGTGTGGTCGCAGGCTCGGGGCCACAGCGCGACGCGCTCTGGCATCTGCGCGAAACGATCCCCGAGGCGAACCGCCGGATCGGGGCCATCGCCAGCCACGATATCTCCCTGCCGCTGTCCGAGATCCCCGCCTTCATCGATCGCGCGACTGCCGCGCTCAAGGCATTGGGGCCGATGCGGGTGAATGCCTTCGGTCATCTGGGCGACGGAAACCTGCATTTCAATCTGTTCCCGCTCCGCGATGCCGAAAGGGATGAGACGGCCGGGACGGGCGCGCGGGCGACGCGGATCGTCCACGACCTTGTCCAGCAGCTTGGCGGTTCGTTCAGCGCCGAACATGGGCTGGGTCGTCTCAAGGTCGACGAACTGGAGCGCTACGGCGATCCCACCCGTCTCTGGGCCATGCGCGCGATCAAGTCGGCGCTTGACCCGAACGGCATCATGAACCCCGGCGCCGTGCTGCGTCCCATGGACGAATAAACCCCGGCCGAGGGGGCAGCCGGGGTTCACTCACTAAGCGTAAGAGGAACAAAGCGACGAACATGGCCGCTTGATGCCTTGATTAATCCACAGGTCCTAATAAAGGGTTTACAGGCCATCGAAATCGCAAAGCGCATGGACCTCCATGCCTAGGGCTTCAAGCCTCTTGCGACCGCCCAGTTCCGGCAGGTCGATGATGAAGGCGCAGCCGACGATGTCACCGCCCAGACGCTCCACCAGCTTGATCCCGGCCTCCGCCGTCCCGCCCGTGGCCAAAAGGTCGTCGACGATCAGAACCCGCTCGCCGGGCTGGATCGCATCGTCATGGATCTCGACCACCGCTTCGCCATATTCAAGCTGGTAATCCTCGCTGATCGTTGTTCCCGGAAGTTTGCCCTTCTTGCGCACCGGTACGAAGCCCACGGAAAGCTGATGCGCGATCGCGCCGCCGATGATGAAGCCACGCGCCTCCAGCCCCACCACCTTGTCGATCTCCTCGCCCGCATAGGGGTGAAGCAGCTGATCAACGCACATCCGGAACCCGCGCGGATCGGCGAAAAGCGTGGTCACGTCCCGGAACATGATCCCCTCATGCGGGAAATCGACGATCGTGCGCACATAGTCCTTCACCGTCTTGCGTCTCGATTGCATCCGGGGTCTCCTCGTTTGAAGGCATCACTGCAGTTCAGGAAATTGCGGGTGGCAAGGCAAGGGCGGAATGTACGCGAAACGCGAAAAAACCAGCCGGAGGGCGCTCTTGATCGCTGGGGCGGCCGTCTTTGCCGTCTGGGGCGGCGGTGCCGCCATACGGTCGGTTCGTGCGCGCAGCCTGGAATTCGAACCGATCGAGGATCTCCCGGGCTTCCGGCGGATCGCCGGCGGCGCGGTATCGTCCGGGGCGCTTTCCGATCCGCTCATCGGCCTTGATACCGGGCGTCCGCGCCCGCCCCGGGTCGAGAACGCACGCATTTGCAAGGCGTTGTTCCGCGACCTGCGTGCCGGAACCGTACCGGTCGCCGCCTTCTCCGACTACTATTGCCCCTATTGCCGGGTCCTCACGGCCGACCTTGCAATGCGCGAGTCTGCCGGAGAAATCACCGTGACATGGCACGAACTCCCCCTTCTGGGAGAGTCGTCCATGGTTGCCGCCCGTGCCGCCATGGCGGCGGATCTTCAGGGCGGCTATGCCGCGTTTCACGCCCGGCTCATGCGGGCACAGTTTCAACCCAACCCCGACTATCTGGCCGAACTCTCCGAAACCGTCGGGCTCGATCCCCAAAGGCTTCTGGCCGATATGGGCTCCGACGCGATCGCTAAACAGCTTGGCGTCAGCGCGGGCGTCGCCGCACGCTTCGGCTTCTTCGCGACCCCAGCACTCGTGGTCGGGCGCACGGCCGTTCTGGGCTCTGTCCCGGTCCCGCGCCTCGATGCCCTGATCGCCCATGAGGCGAAGTCGGGCGATTTCTGCGCCTGATCCCGGCATTGCGCCTAGAGAACCCGTCCCGCCACCGCGTCAAGCTTGGCCAACAGCCTCGGATCGCGCTTCTCCGGCGCCGTCAGGATCGCGTACTCAAGCGCCCGGTCACAGCCATGGGGGCAGGGCGCGCGCTCCGCCCCCAGCAGGGTGGGCAGGCGGGCCACCATGCCCCGTGCCTTGTCGGCATTGCCCATAAGCGTTGCGATGATCTGGGTCACGTCGACCTCGCCATGGTCGGGGTGCCAACTGTCGTAATCGGTGATCATTGCCACGCTTGCATAACAAAGCTCTGCCTCGCGGGCGAGTTTCGCCTCTGGCATATTCGTCATCCCGATCACGTCACACCCCCAGTGTTCGCGGTACATCTTCGATTCCGCGAGGCTGGAGAATTGCGGTCCCTCCATAGCAAGATATGTGCCGCCATCATGCACGGTGATCCCCTCCGCGCGGGCGGCCTCGAGGCAGGCGGCCCCAAGCCGCGGGCAGGTCGGGTGGGCGACCGAAACATGGGCGACGCAGCCGGTGCCAAAAAACGACTTCTCGCGCCCGAAAGTCCGGTCGATGAACTGGTCGACGATCACGAAATCGCCCGGTGCCATCTCTTCCCGGAAACTGCCGCAGGCCGAAACGCTGATCACGTCCGTCACCCCCAGGCGTTTGAGCGCATCGATATTGGCGCGGTAGGGAACGGTGGTGGGCGAATGTACATGGCCGCGCCCGTGGCGGGGGAGAAAGGCCATGGGCACACCGTCCAGAACGCCGGTCAGGATCGCATCCGACGGCGCGCCCCACGGGCTTTCGACGCTGCGCCATTCCGGGTCCTCCAGCCCCGCGATCTCATAAAGTCCCGAACCGCCGATTATCCCGATCATCGTGCCTGCCATTGTGCCTCCTGCCTCTGCATCCTGCCACAGTCTGACGCGCGCCCACCCGGAAGAAAATCCCGAAAACCGCTTTGTTTCATGCCATTCGACACGAGAATGCGTGCGCCATATTTGGCAGTGTCCGCCCTTATCGCGCCGTTTTTGGTTAACAAAATGTCAATAACACTCCCTCCCGGCGCCCTAGTCCCGCCATCTGGCCCCTGTCTATTAAGGGCATCGAGACGATGATTGATGAGTAACGGAGACGAGTAATGCTGGATTTTGTTAACTTCCCGGAAATGGCCCGTAACGTAACGCGCTTTGCTCCGACCGACCCGATGCAGGTCAACCTGCGCAAGATGCTTTCGGCGATGACCGATGATCGCCTTGCGACCGTGGAATCCGACCTGCAGCTGTACCAGCGTCAGGGGTTCCTTTCCGCCCGTCTCGAAGAGATGCTGTTCGGCAAGGCCACCGCGCTGGCGGCCTGATCCGCCCGCTACTCCTCCCCGGGCCGGTTCAGCGAAAACAGCTCCGTGACCCGGGCATAATCGCGATACCCCAACCGGGCCAGCGGCTGATATGTGGTCACGTCGAAAACCCCGTCACGCAGGCAATCATCGCGCAGATGCACGCCCGTGACCTCGCCGAACGCCACGAAATTCGCCTCTCCCGGCAATTGCACAATCTGAGTCAGCTTGCATTCAAGATTGGCCGGCGCACCCGCCACCCGTGAACATGCGATGGTTTCGCACTCGGCCCGGTCTATCCCTGCCTTATTGAATTCGTCCACCTCGCGCCCCCAGAGGCCCGACGTGACGTTCATCACATCCCGCATCCCGTATTCCACTATGTTCACGCAGAACACGCCGGTTTCCCGGATATTCGTCATGCTGTCCTTCGTGCCCTCGCGGTCCTCCTTGGTGCCAGTCGAGGCGAACATGACCTGCGGCGGCACATAGGCCACAGCATTGAAGAATGAGTAGGGGGCAAGGTTGTCCTGCCCATCCACGCCCCGGGTCGAAATCCAACCGATCGGGCGCGGGGTGACCACCGCATTGAACGGATTGTGTGGCAGACCGTGACCATCTTCGGGACGATAGAACATGCAACCTCCATAGGATTTGTGCCCCACCTAACCCCATGCTAGGGGCGTTTCCAGCCGGAATCAGAAAAAGGCGGATGCGGTGAAACTGGCGGCAGAAACCCCCGAGGACTGGTTCGAGGTCGAGGATCTCTACGACCTCTGTTTCGCACCGGGCCGCGAGGCTCTGTCGAGCTATCGCCTGCGCGACGGTGTGGAAAAGGTCCCCGGCCTTGCTCTGACCGCCCGCGACGATCTGGGCATCCTGGCTGGCGCGATTCGCTATTGGCCGGTCCGGGTCGCCGGATTGCCGACACTTCTTCTCGGTCCCGTCGCGGTTCATCCGACCCGGCAGGGCGAAGGCTTGGGTGCGCTTCTGGTCGAGGAAAGCCTTGACCGCGCCCGGGGCTGGGAACGGGTGATGCTGGTGGGTGATGCGCCCTATTACCGCCGCTTCGGCTTTGCCCCGTTGCCCGGCGTCATCATGCCGCCGCCCACCAATCCCGATCGTGTCCTTGGCCGTGCGCTCGTGCCCGGGGCGTGGGATGGGGTCGTGGGGCAAGTCACCTCGTGGCTCACCCCGGTCGAAGAGACGTGACCGGCAGCCCCCTTAGTCCGCGCCCGTCTCGACGGTAGCAGCAATCTTGCGGACGATCGTACCTCGAAGGTCGTGAATTGCCAGCAAGAGCGCGTCGCTTTCCCGCGCGGCCTCGGCAGGCTCCGCCTTTTCGGCCCAGTCGGCGGCATGGTTCATGGCTGCGATGGCCTGTCGGACCGGATGGTCGTCCGTGGACTCGCTCCGGGCAGCGATCCAATCGGCAACCTGCACTTCTTCGGTCTTGCTCAGAACATGCTGTCCGCGCATCCGGATCTTTCCGGAAGGAAGTTTGATCGCTGCAACGGGGACCATCGCAAGGTTCTGTTCGCTTCCCTGTGTTCCGATCCGAAACACGGTCGCACCGCCCAAGCGCTGTCGAAAATACAGATCAGGCAACTGATTTTGCATTTTCACACCCTCCCTCCGTATCTCCTAGCAAGCAAGTTCCGCTCTTGCCAGCCTCTCGCCTCTTGCACAGAGCCGCGTCCGGCGCTAAGACGCCGCCCGTTGGGTGATTAGCTCAGTGGTAGAGCGCTTCGTTCACATCGAAGATGTCAGGAGTTCAAATCTCTTATCACCCACCACTTCCTCTTTTGACAAAAGTCGCGCGCGGGTTCCAACGCGCCTAGGCCGAACCATTCCTGGCGTTCTCGCGCATGTTGGCACGCGCCGCCCTGCGCCGGGCCCGGCGCGCCTCCAGTGCAGCCTGCACTGGCGCAAGGCGCAATTCGGCCCTGGGGTCGACCGATAGAAGCAGGTTCCGCAGCGCCCATTCGGGTACCGATCCCTTTGCGCCCGCTTCGGGCCAAAGCGATCGCTCAGACCGTACAAGACGCCGTCCGCGCGTTGCCGAGACAGGTTTGGCCATGGCGGCCCGCACCAGCCGCACGAACAGATCCGCCGGGTTATGCACCGAAAGCACCCGCCTCCGCGCCTCGGTCAGGTGCGGAAGGGCTTTCTGCCAATGCCCGTTCTCCATCATCCGTACCATATCTCGCGCGGCATCCTCGGGGCGGTCCAGATCGATCAGGTGGAAACTCTCCGCCGGGAAATAGGTCTCCGCATTGGTGCAGCCGGCATAGAACGGAAAGGCCCAGCACAGGAACGGATCGGCCAGCTTCTCGGTCCACAGATCCGGGCCGTCGCAATTTTCGATGGCAAGGTGATAGCGATAAGGCAGAAGCGCGTCTTTCTTGTCATCCACCGACCGGAACCCGCGTCCGAACATCTCGATCCGGTCGGGGATCAGCTTGGTCAGCGCCTCGATGAACTGCAGCCGCTTCTGGTGATAGGTCGTAAAGGACTTGTTCGATGTGACGATCGAGATCCGGTCCTGTTTTTCCGGGATCTCCAGCTGCGCGAACCAGTCATGGCCCTTCAGCGCCCCGATCGGAAACCCGTCCTCGGCGGTAGAGAAATCGACGCCCGCGAACCAAATGGTGCAACAGGCCGTGCGCCATTGGTCGGTTGTAAGCGGCTTGTCGGTGGAGGTCAGCGCGATCCCGAACTGGTTCAGAAACCGCGTGCTGTAGGGGTGGATGACATCCGGTTCGGCAGCGATGAACACCGTGCGTTCGGGCGGCAGCGATGTGGGGATCGAATAGGAGGCGCGGGTATAGACGATCAGAACGTCGATATCCTTCGGCACATCCATCCCGAAACTGAACGACACTCCGTCCATCACAGGGCTGAAGTCACGGAAATGCTTCAGGAAAAGGGACTCCGCGACGTTCGTGAAAACATGCGCCCTCAGATGTCCGGTCTGGTCCGTCACCAAGCCCCCATTCGCTCAAAAAGCCTGTGACATCCGAACGGCAAGCTGACTGCGTATCGCTGGTCCGACCGGATCGCATCGTCTCGAAATGATGCTATCGGCTGGGCGTGATTGCCACGAAAAGTTCCGTTGCCTTGATGACTCAAGAGAAGATAAGGGTAAAGCGCAAATCCAGATGTGAGGTCTCTTGCGCATTGCACACCGCCTTATGAACCTGCTTGGCTATCGGATGTCGCGCGCCACGCCGGACCGGGAATTGACCGAATTCCTCACCGCCATGCGGGCGCATGTGACCGAAGCGCCCCTTGTGCGGATTGGCGGGCCGGGCGATGGCGGCTATCTTGTACCCGACCTGATGGATGGGATCGCGGCCTGCTTTTCGCCCGGTGTCGCCCAGACCTCGGGCTTCGAGACGGAGCTGGCTCAGCGCGGCATACGGTCCTTCATGGCCGACTATTCGGTCGAAGGCCCACCCACAGACAACCCCTTGTTCACGTTCGAGAAAAAATTTCTCGGAACGCGCAATGACGTCGTCTTTACCCGGCTCGAAGACTGGATGGTCCGGTCGCTTGACGGGATCGAGGGCGATCTGATCCTGCAGATGGATATCGAAGGGGCAGAATACCCGGTGCTTCTGGACACTCCGCCCAAGGTGCTGCGGCGGTTTCGGATCATGGTCATCGAGCTGCATGACTTCGATCAGGTCTTCGTGCGATCCGCATTTCGGTTCTACCAGCAGACCATCGAGCGTCTGTTGCGAGATTTTGTCGTCGTTCACATCCACCCGAACAATGGCACCAAACCGCGAACGAACGGGCGTATCGATGTTCCCAAGGTGCTCGAGATCACTTTGCTCCGGCGGGATCACGTCCGCATCGTCGAGGGGGCGAAACCCGTCTATCCTCATCCGCTTGACGCACCCAATGTGACCGGTAAAGCCGATGCGGTTCTGCCACTCGCCATGCAATGAACCGCGGGTCCAAACCCAATCCGTTGAAAGGCCCCGATGCCCGATCCCGACATTCTGATCATCCGCCATGGCGAAACCCTCTGGAACCGCGAGGGGCGGATGCAGGGCCATATCGATTCGCCCCTGACCGAAACCGGCGCGGCACAGGCCGATGCACTGGGCCGGCTGCTGCGGGAAACCGGCCATCTCGAGGGCCGCGAGGTGCGCGTAAGCCCGGCGGGCCGCACCCGCGCGACCGCTGCGCGCATCCTCGGGCGCAGCATCGACGAAGCCGACTGTGACCCGCGGCTGATCGAGATCGGGGTGGGCCGCTGGGAAGGACAGACCCTGGAGGCGATCCGATCCGAGGCGCCGCATCTCTTCACCGATGACATCGCCGCATTTCACTGGATGGATCATGCACCCGGCGGCGAAGGCTTCGACGCGATCGAAGTCCGCTGCAGCGCGCTTCTTGCGGATCTTTCCGGTCCCACACTGCTCATCACCCACGGGATCACGTCGCGGTTCTTGCGGAGTCAGCTTCTGGGCTGCGGGCGCGCGGGTCTGGGCGATCTGCCGGGCGGGCAGGGCAATGCGTTTCATATCGTGGGCGACAGGTCCCACGAACTGCGACCGGACCCGTAACAAGGGCAGGGGCCACGAGAGGGCTTGCATGCGCAGGGCCGCCCGCGCTATGAGCGCGCCAGTCGGGTGATTAGCTCAGTTGGTAGAGCGCTTCGTTTACACCGAAGATGTCGGGAGTTCAAGTCTCTCATCACCCACCACTCCCCACCATGGCGAAATGGGCATCCACCACACGTTGTACCATCGGCGCGAAATGCGCGAATGGCGGCGTCTCCATGTCCGCGTGTTTGCCCGCATCGTCGAGATACCGCACCGTGATGATCTCTTTCAGGTTGGGCCTCGCCTCGAATGCGCGCACTTCATCGGGGCTCATTGGTCCGCCTTGCAGGTTCAGCGAATGAACCGATGCCTCCGACAGACGCCCGAAATATTCGGGCCGCGTCGCGCAAAGATACCGCTTGGCCGCCACATGATACCTGACGCAATCCGTGACCAGTGTCGGAAAGAACCGCTCCAGCACAGCCGCACCGGCATCCTCATGAAACCGGTCCTTGGTATCGTCCATCCGGAACATTCCGAACTCGCTGGTGAAGTGCCCGATATCATGCAGGAGCGCCGCGACGATAATCACCTTATCCTCTCCCTGCCGCTCGGCCAGAAGTCGCGCCCTGCAACATATGCTGGGCCATCGTCACCGGCTCGCCCAGATACTCCTCACCGCCGCGCCGCTCAAAGATATCCGCCAGAAACGCGACAATCGTATGATGCGTCAGCCCGTCGGTCATTCCGCCACCTGCAAATCCTGCGAGTCGAGAACCGCCAGCGTGGAATAGAGGCCATCCAGATCGGCATAGCATCCTTGCAACCAACGCGTGCCCTCGCCTGAATACCCCTTTCGGGCGTGCAGGACCCGGGTATTGTCCACGACAAAGCATTCACCCGGGTCAAGCCGGAACGTGACCTCCATCTCGGGGTCATCGATCAATTCGGCCATCCGGCGATAGGCGGCATAGAAAGTCTCCATCCGGTCGAATGGTACGTCGGTAATGGCTGCGGCAGACCGGTTGTTGAACCTCACGCCGATCAACTCGCCATCCGGGGCAAGTTCGATCATCGGTCGTCGCGATCTCAGCCGCACGTCGTCGGTCCCTGCATATTCGAACCTGGCGCAATGGCCACTCAGCACATCAAACCATTCGGGCCTTTCCTGCCGCAGACGCTGCGCGACACGAAACCCGTCGACCACCATGTTCTCCCCTCCCGGCGCCGAGCTTTCCAGACAATAAAGCACCTGCACCGTCGGAACCGGGTCGCGGTAAGGGTTGTCGGTATGCGCCTGAAGCCCAAGACCGGTATAGGCAAGGTTCGTGGGGTTCACCTCGGTCCTGACCTCGAAATGTCGGCCATAATTCGTTTCGCGCACATGCCCGAAAAGCGCAACCACCTCCATGAGGGCCTGATCGCGGATCGGACCCTTCTTCAGCATCGCGAAACCAAAGCGCGCGATCTGACCCAGCCATGCGCGTCGGGCTTCAGGGCTGGTGCGGACCGCCTCGAACTCGGCCGCCGGAAGACGCGCCGCCAGTCCGCGGTCCCATGTCTCGATGCCGGATCGGACCCATCCGTCATGGACCGGCGGGGCGCGGTCGTAGGAATGTCGAAGAAGCCAGTCAAGATCGTACGCCACTGTCTTGTTTTCCGGCAGGAAAACGACATCCAGGACCGATCCCGAAAGACGCGCACCGCCGATCAGCGTCTCCTCCGGAATGTCCCGCAGCGCGATCAATCGCTGACCGTTTTCGGGCGATCGGGTCTCTGCGTCGCTGGCATTGTCACGCAGCCAGATGGCGTGAAATCGCACAGGACCGTCCGAGGCCTCCAGCGTAAGATACCGCCCGTCTCCGGAAACCTTTGCATCGACCATGGTCCGACCACTCCAATCCAGATCTCCGTTGCAGCATTCCACGAACTCAGACTAAGTTCGACTAATCATTATTCTGTCTGAGGCATGGTATTTCTTATGACGGAGATCACTCTCGCAAATATCCCGCTGGAATGGATACGGGCGTTCGAGACTGCGGGCCGCTTGGGCAGTTTCACGGCGGCGGCCTCAGAACTCAACGTGACCCAGGCCGCAATCAGCCAGCGGATCACGAATCTCGAAACCCGCATCGGCACCCGCCTGTTCCTGCGCCGGGCACGCGGCATCAGCCTTAGTGTCGACGGTGAGGCATGGCTTCCCTATGTCTCTTCCGCCCTTCGGGATCTGGCCGACAGCTACGAAGACCTCTTTGGCATTCAGCGCGATCGGCTCACGATTTCGGCAAGCGCCTCGGTCACGAGCCTGTGGCTCGCGCAGCGTCTGAAGGGGTGGCACGCCCGAAATCGCCCCCAGATCGTTTTTTCCACGATGATCCTGCACTCAGCCGGCCAGCACCGCGATGCGTCGATACGTGTCGAATACGGGACCGGAAACTGGCCAGATCACCACATGGCACCGCTCTATCCCGAAGCGCTCAGCCCGGTTGCGTCCCCTGCACTTTGTGCCGGCGCTACTCCGTGGCATGACCTGCCTCGCATTGCCGTTTCGGGTCCGCGCCCAGGCTGGCAGGACTGGACCCGCAAGACAGGCGACCCTGCGACGCCGGTACCCGGCATTCGCTTCGATAGTTTCGCAGGCGCGCTCGCTGCGGCGATTGCCGGTGCAGGGGTGCTTCTGGCCTCTTTGCCGCTCGCCGGACAGGCACTTCAGGATGGACGGCTCATGCGCCTCTGCGATGAGACACTCACACCGCAAGGCACCTATTGGATGGTGGCCCGGCGTGAGGCCATTACAAAGACACTCTGGACTGCCGCCAGCGGGCATTTCGCCTCCGCACCAATGGATCAGTGCTGAAGCGTGGACGCCAATCCGCCGCATCGCGGTTAAGGAATCCTTGACAGACCGGGCGCAAAGCCGCAGCAACAGGGGGCTTCGGTTCCGGGCGCTTCACGCGTCTGGTGAAAAGGGAACGCGGTGCGGGGCTTGCCCCAATGCCGCGACTGCCCCCGCAACTGTAAGCGGCGAGCGCGGCTGACGACGCCACTGGGGCACGCCCCGGGAAGGCCGGTCCGCGCAGGGACCCGCGAGTCAGGAGACCTGCCGAAGCGTTCACCCTGTCCGGGCGCGGGGCGCGCTGCGGGCTACGGTTTTTCCGTCGTGGTGGCGCTTCACCGTCTGCGGAACGCGTATCTGCAGGCATATGGACGGGGACGCCGGGGGGCGTCCGGCAAAGGATGCCGGGATGGCAATGGCATATCCCAACGCTGTGGGGGCAGGACCGGGCCGCACCGGGATGCTGGCGGTGACGCTCGTTGCGCTGACGGCAGGGTTGTTTCTTATGTCGCTGGTCGTGGGGCCCGCCCGGATCGGGATCGGCCCGGGTCTTGCCGCGCTGTTCAACGATACCGATGGTCCGACTGCACTGGTCATGCGCGAGATCCGCTTGCCCCGCGCGATCCTTGCGGCCCTCGTGGGCGCCAGCCTTGGGTTGGCCGGGGCCGCGATGCAGGGCTACCTTCGCAACCCTCTCGCCGAACCCGGGCTGATCGGCGTATCGGGGGCCGCGGCCCTCGGCGCGGTCACGGTTCTTCAGACCGGCCTTGCGTCCATCGCCATGGCCGTGCTTCCCGGCGCGGCCCTTCTTGGCGCGCTTGTCGCGGTCGGGCTGATCCTACTTCTCGCGGGGCCGCGCGGCGCGTCACTCACCCTGATCCTTGCAGGGATCGCGATTTCGGCACTGGCGGGCGCATTGACCTCGCTGGTGCTGAACCTCTCACCCAACCCCTTCGCCGCCTCCGAGATCGTATTCTGGATGATGGGCTCGGTCGCCGACAGGTCCTTTGCGCATGTCTGGATCGCGCTGCCCTTCATGCTGCTGGGCTGGGTCCTTCTGGCGGGCACGGGTCGGGTCCTCGATGCGTTGACATTGGGAGAGGATGCTGCCGAAGCCATGGGGTTGGGTCTTGTCCGCGCGCGCCTCATGCTGGTCTTCGGCATCGCCAGCGCCGTTGGGGCATCGGTGGCCGTGGCGGGGGCCATCGGCTTTGTCGGTCTGGTCGTGCCCCACATCCTGCGCCGTTTCGTCGGCGGCCGCCCCTCCGCGCTGCTCTGGGCCAGTGCGCTGGGCGGGGCCGCGATGCTGCTGGCCGCCGATCTGACGGTGCGCTTGATCCTGCCGGACCGGGACCTGAAACTGGGCGTCGTCACCGCCCTGATCGGCGCGCCCCTGTTCCTGCACCTGATCTACAAGACGCGGAAGGAAGTGGCATGACGCGTCTTGCCCTCGATGCCCTGACCGTCAGGCGCAATGGCTGTCCGGTTGTGGATGGTGTCAGCCTGACGATCGGACCCGGCGAATGCGTGGGTCTCATCGGGCCCAATGGCGCGGGCAAGACGACGCTTCTGCGCGCGGCGCTTGGCCTTCTGCCCGCCACCGGGCAATCCTCGCTTGCCGATATGCCGGCACAGGCCCGAGCGCGCGCGGCGGCCTGGCTGCCCCAATCGCGGGAAATCGCCTGGCCGGTCACGGTGGAAACCGTGGTGGCGCTGGGCCGCCTGCCATGGCGTCCGCGCGGCGCCGCGCTTTCGCCCCAGGACGCGGCCGCGGTGACCGGCGCGCTCGCCCGAATGGGGCTGGAAGCCTATCGCAATCGCATCGCCTCGCAGCTATCAGGCGGCGAACAGGCGCGCGTCCTGATTGCCCGCGCGCTGGCGCAGCAAACCCCGCTTCTTCTGGCCGACGAACCCATCGCCGGGCTCGATCCCGCCAGCCAGATCGCCACGATGCAGGTTTTCGCTGGCCTGGCCCGCGACGGAGACAGCGTCGTCGTGGCCCTGCACGATCTCGCACTAGCCGCCCGCTACTGCTCGCGGCTTCTGCTGATGCATCAGGGCCGCCTTGTCGCGGATGGCCCGCCGCAGGAGGTGCTGAACGCCACCAACGCGGCAAAGGTCTTCGCCGTCACAGGACGGTTCGACCCGGAGGGCCGCTATCAGGTGCTGGAGACGGTCCCATGAATGACCCGATGACAGGCCCCCGACGGATCGTCTGCCTGACCGAGGAAACGGTCGAAACGCTCTATCTTCTGGGCCAGGAGCACCGCATCGTCGGTGTCACGGGTTATGCCGTCCGCCCGCCCCGGGTGCGGCGGGAAAAGCCGCGCGTGGGGGCCTTCACCACCGCCGATCTCCCCAAGATCCTTGCGCTGGAACCCGATCTGGTGCTGACCTTCTCGGACCTTCAGGCCGATATTGCCGCTGATCTCATCCGCGCGGGCATTGCCGTTCATGCCTTCAACCAGCGCGACGTCACGGGCATCCTCAAAATGATCGAAACCCTTGGCGCACTCACCGGCGTCCCGGATCGCGCCACCGCGCTGATCGGCGATCTCACGGCGCGGATCGACGCGGCCCGGGCGGCGGTTCCGGCAGGGATGCCGCGCCCCGCCGTTTATCTCGAGGAATGGGACGATCCTCCGATCTCGGGCATCGGCTGGGTCTCGGAACTGGTGGAAATCGCGGGCGGCCGCGATATCTTCGCCGATCTTGCCCGTCTCCCGGACGCAAAATCCCGGATTATCGATCCCGCCGATGTGATCGCCGCCGCCCCGGAGGTGATCATTGCATCATGGTGCGGCAAGAAGGTGCGGCCCGAACGCATCGCCGCCCGTCACGGGTGGGACAATATCCCCGCTGTCCAAAGCGGCCGGATTCATGAGATCAAATCGCCGCTGCTTCTGCAGCCGGGCCCGGCGGCCCTGACCGACGGGCTCGACAGGATCCGAACCGCACTTTGGGGGCGCGCGTGATGGAGCAACTGACGCAACAGATGGCCGAGACGCTGTCCCGTGGCGGGCCGGTCCTGTGGATCATCGCCGGCCTTTCGGTGGTGACCCTCGCGCTCATCCTGTGGAAGATCTGGCGACTTCTGTGGATCGGGGTCTGGGGCGGAACCGATACCGATCCCGCCATCCTCGCATGGATCGCAGGCGATTGGGTTGGGGCGCAGAACCTGCTGCGCGGGGCGCGCGGGATCCGGGGCCGGATCGCACGCGTGGCGATGACGGTCCGCCGCGACCCGTCCCTGACCGAGGCCCATGCCCGCGAAGAGATCACCCGCCTTGCCATGGGAGAGCTGCGCGACGCCCAGTCGGGCCTGCGTGCGTTGGACCTGATCGCCACGATTGCTCCGCTTCTGGGCCTGTTTGGCACGGTTCTGGGGATGATCGAGGCCTTCCAGGCGCTGCAGGGCGCGGGAAGCCAGGCCGATCCCGGCGTTCTTGCCGGCGGCATCTGGGAGGCGCTTCTGACGACCGCGGCGGGCATGGGCGTCGCCATCCCCGCAGCCATGGCCAGCGCGTGGTTCGACGCCGTGGTCGAACGGACGCGGGCCGAGATGGAGGATACGGCGACACGCATCTTCACCCGCGGCCCGGAACAAGGCGGGTAGGGTCATGTTCCAGTTCGCCCCCCGCCGCCGTGCGTCCCGGATCAGCCTGACCCCGATGATCGACGTGGTGTTCCTGCTTCTTGTCTTCTTCATGCTCGTCGCACGGTTCGGTCTGGATCAGGCCGTGCCCCTGCGCCTGGGTCTGGGCGGCGGCGAATGGCAGGGTCCGCCGCGCCTTCTCGATGTGGCCCCGGACGCATTGAGGCTCAACGGGGTGCCGCAGGATGCGCGCGACCTGCTGGTGGAACTGGTGGCCCTGACCGAAAGCGGGGCGGATCCTGTCATCCTGCGTCCCGTGGAGGGCGCCAGTCTCGGGCGTCTGGTGGAGGTGATGGGACTTCTCAGGACGGCAGGGTTCGACAATCTGGCGGTAACGGAGGCGGGCGAATGAGGCCGGGCTGTTTACCAGGGATGCCATCGAGGGGGCGTTGCCCCCGCTGCCCTTCGGGCAGCCCCCCAGGATATTTCTCAAAGAGAAGAAGCCGGGACCGTCTCTTGGCAGGGGGAGCGATATGAAATTTGCGCCTTCCCCGTCCCGCCCCCGCCCGCGCGAGGCTATCGTGCCGATGATCAATGTCGTGTTTCTGCTTCTGATCTTTTTCCTGATGACCGCCAGTATCGGCACGCCTCCCCCCTTCGATCTTGCGCTGCCGGAAGGAGCGGGCGAGGCGCAGGCGGATGCGCCGGATACGCTCTTTGTCTCGGCCGATGGCACGCTGGCCTTCGGGGTGGCGCGCGGACCCGAGGCGCTTGCGGCGATAGCCGGGATCGCCGGTTCCGGGCGGAGCCTCGACATCCGGGCCGACCGCGATCTGCCCGCGGACGTCCTTGCCCGGCTCTTGCCGCGGCTTGCCGCCCTCGGGCTGTCGGATGTTCGTCTTGTGACGGTGCGGGACTGATGCGGAGCTTGGCCGAGATATGCGTGTTCACGGGGCTTGCCGCCGCGGTGCATGCCGCCGTGATCGTCACAGTCGTGTCGCCCGAGGGGCTGCCCGACGGGGCAGGGGCTTCGGGGGATGCGGTCCTGACTCTGGCCGCCGTCTCGCCCGAGCTTGCCGCCACCGTTCAGGGATGGACGCGGCCGCCTGAGGTGATGGAGCGGCTTGCCGCCGCGCCCCGGGAGCCGGACCTCGAAACCCTGTCGGTGCAGGCCTCCGAGGACACATTGCCGCGTTCCGCGTCGCTCGAGGCAGGCAAGATCGCTGTCCCGACCCTGCCCGATCCCGCCATTGCCCTCGATGAGGTACCGGCCGCGCCCGCGCCGGATGCCCGCATCACGCCCATCGCGCCAGAGACCGTCGTGCTCTCGTCGCCACGGCCCGCACCCCGGCCGTCCGCAGCCCGGCCGCCCGCACCCCTGCCGCCGGTCACCGCGTCCGAGCCGGTTGCGCCGCAACAGCTGTCGGAGCCGCCGCGCGCCGCCCAGCAAGCCAAGGGACCCGGCGCAGCGGCCAGCAAGGGCGCAAGCACGGCATCGGTGCAAAGCGTTGCGGCCCGAGTGGCGCCATCCGCGTCAAGCATTGCCGCATGGGGGGCAGATATCCGCGCCCGTATCGAGGCGCGCAAGATGCTGCCCGCTGGGCGTTGGGCACCTGGGCGAGCGGTTCTGCGGATCACTGTTGGCCGGGACGGCAGGGTGCAGGGCGCGGCGATCCTGCAATCTGCAGGTGACGCCCGGCTGGACCGTGCCGCCCTTGCCGCCGTGACCCGCGCTGGCCGTCTGCCGAAAGCGCCCGCGGGCTTCGACCGCGACACCATGCAGTTCGACCTGCCAATCAGCTTCACCAGGTAGGGGTCGCTCGCAGCGATTTCAGGACCAGACGGCGGACGCGGCGTCGTCTCTTGCGCCGAGCGGTCGATATCCGCGGCCGATTGCTTCCGACTAAACGGAATATTCATCTAGCATGGCGATGGTGCGGCTGTTCGATACGCATCGGGCGGTAGAGGCTGGAGCCGCGATGGCGTTCCTTAACAACCTGAAAATCGGCATCAAACTGCCGCTGGTGATGGTGCTGATCGGCGCCGTCTCGCTGGTTCTGGCCGGGTTTATCGCATCGTCCCATACCCGTGAAAGCGTTCTTGTGGCCGGACAGGACCGCCTTATGGCCGTCGCCGAAAGCCGCGCCGCGGAAATGGAGGGCGAGCTTCAGGGCGTGCGAGCGGATTTGCAGGCGAAAGTCGCGAACCCGGTGATCCTCGAGGCGGCGCGCGCCTTTGTGACGGCCTTTGAACTCTATGGTCCGGCTGCGACGGAGGACCTGCGGCGATTGTACGTGACTGAGAACAGCAATCCCAAGGATTTCCGTAATCGCCTGGTCAATGCGGGGGACGGATCCGGATATTCCCTCGTACATCGCCGCTACCACAGGTTCTTCGCGGCCTATGCAACATCGTTCGGATATGCCGATATCTATATCGTGTCGCCCGATGGACGCATTGTATACTCGGTCACGAAGTCCGAGGATTTCATGGCAAAGATCGGGACCGATGGCGGGACCGATACCCGGATGTCCCATCTTTACCGGGCGACTATGCGGACCCCGGCAGATATTTCTGACAGGATGACCGATTTCGATGGCCACGGTGATGGTCTCTCGGCGCTGTTTTCGATCCCGATCCGCAGCCCGCAAGGCACCCTGGAGGCGATCCTCATCTTCCGCCTTTCAACCGGTATCCTGGACCAGATCATGCAACGGCCCGAAGGCCTTGGTCGTACCGGCGAAGCATTCGTGATCGGAAGTGACCGGCGGCTTCGCACCGCCTTGCGGGGTGCGGCATCGGCAATTGTCCGATTGAACGGGCGCGACAGTCCGGCGGTAGCACAGGCTTTTGCAAACCGTCGGGGCGTCGTCCGGCACACGGACGATAAGGGAAAGGGCGTGGTGACAGCCTATGTTCCGATCTTCTTTCAGGGTCTCCAATTTGCCGTCATGGCGCAGCAGTCGGAGGACGAAATTCTCGTGTCTGCGCAACGGCTTCACAAACGCATGCTGCAGGATGGGGTATTCGCGCTCTACCTCGTCAGTATCGTCGGACTGATTATTGCCCGATCCATGAGTGTGCCTCTTGTCCGTGTGGGCGAAGTGATGAAGCGGGTTGCATTGCGGGATTTCGAGGGGACAATTCCAGACCGCAAGCGGCGCGACGAGATTGGCGGAATCGCGCGCCAGCTGGACGCGTTCCGCGCCTCGCTTGCAGCATCTGACGGGTTGGAGCGCGAAAACGCATTCAAGAGTGCAGCGTTTCAGGCAACATCCGCCGCGCTGATGCTCGCGGATAGGAATCTGACGATAATCTATGTCAATCAGAGCCTTATAAACCTCATGAAGGAGAACAGCATCGCAATCGACCGGCAGGTGCCGGATTTCCGGCCCGATGCCCTGCCGGGGCGCAACGTCACTTCATTCTTCCCCGGTGCGTTTCGCTCCAAGTCCCGGGATGGGGTTTCCGCCCATTTCCAGGAAGAAATCAAACTAGGTCAGCGTCACATGAGGATCGGCATGGGGCCCATTCTGGATATCGATGGCGAGGTACTTGGCTATGTCATCGAATGGGAAGACAGCACGCAGGCGCGGCTGAACAAGGCGGTGCTTGATACAATTGACCGACATATGCCGATTGCCGGCTTTTCGCCTGACGGACGTTTGATCGATGCAAACAGCCAGTTCGAAGAGTGGGTCGGGAGCAGCAAGGCAGAACTCCTGGGGCGCAGCTGGGATTGGCTGTTCGTGCATGAGACACCGGCCGATGCCGGGCGTTCGAAAACGGCCAGGTGGGCGGATGTCGCAAGGTCCGAAGATGATCGCGGCCGCCTCCTGGAGCTCTGTCCAGTCCTTGACGATGGACCGCCGATGCCAGTCTGCATGAACGCCGTTCGGGACGAGCACGGCTCTCTGCAACGCTATGTTCTTCTGGCTCCGGGGCAGGTCTTTGGCGGTCTCCGTCCTGCCATTGGCACGAAGCTTCGCCCTATGGTTCAGCAGTGACCGACGTTTCAGAGACTATCGGACATTCACCCAAGCGGGTGGTCATCGTCGACGACTCGCGGACGATCCGGGCATTGTTGCGGGCGACGATCAATGCCGATCCGCGGCTTGTGGTGGCGGGAGAAGCGGCCGATCCTTTCGAAGCCCGGGAGTTGATCAAGCAGGTTTCACCCGATGTGATCACGCTCGACGTCGAAATGCCGAAAATGAACGGTCTTGACTTCCTCGAGCGTCTCATGCGGTTGCGCCCGATGCCCGTGGTCATGGTCTCGAACCGGACGAAGGAGCGTAGCGCCGATGCGATCCGGGCGTTGGCGATCGGCGCCGTCGATTGCGTTGATGTCGCTGGCCTTCAGGCAGACGACAACCAGCGCCTTCGACTGACCGAAGCGTTGTTTTGTGCCGCATCCGCCATTGTGCGTACCAGGCTGGTGCCGCCGCAGAACGGGGCGACGCAGGCCGCCGGCGGCATCGATTTCCGCTGGAATGGTCGGATTGTTCTGATCGGAAGCTCTACAGGCGGTGTCGAGGCGATCGACCGTGTCCTGTCGCGCTATCCCGAAAACTGCCCGCCCACGTTGATTGCGCAGCATATGCCTGCGGCCTTCTTGCGTAGTTTTGCGACGCGGCTGAATGAAACGATCCCCGCGCATGTCCGGTTGGCGCAGGCAGGTGACGAAATCCGGCAAGGGGAAGTTCTGATTGCACCAGGTGGCGACCATCATATTGCACTGTCGGGACGGAATGCAGATCGCGTTTCTCTTGTTCCCGCGACCGGAGACGAGCTCTATGTGCCAACGATCGACAGGCTCTTTGCGTCGGCCATTCCAGCCGCCCCGCGGGTGCTCGCAGCGGTATTGACCGGAATGGGCCGCGACGGATCAAGGGATCTAGAAGCGCTGCGCGACGGTGGAGCCGTTATCCTTGCCCAGAGTGGAGAGACTTGCGTGGTAGATGGAATGCCGCGCGCGGCCCGTGCGACCGGAGCAGTGCACAAGAGCGTCGCACTCGAAACTCTCGGTGATGAGATCCTGGCCGCCTGCACGAACGCGTGGACACCATCGATCTCACGCCGAGGAAAAGAGAACTAGGATGAAACGCTATATCGCTCAGGGTGAACAGGCGATCGGTGATCACCCCGACGACCTGATCACGACCATTCTCGGATCCTGTGTCGCAGTTTGTCTGCGCGATCCGGTCATCGCGCTGGGCGGGATGAATCACATCCTCGTTCCATCCGGCGTGACCAACGATCTCAGCGCGCGGGGTGCAGGGGCTTGCGCCATGGAAACGCTGATCAACTCGATGCTAAAGCGCGGGGCACAGAAATCGCGACTGGAAGCGAAGGTCTTCGGAGGCGCATCGATCATCGCCGGCTTGTCCAATGTCGGTATCAGGAACTCCGAATTCGTCTTCCATTACCTCAAGATCGAAGGGATCCCCTGCCTGTCTCAGAGCGTTGGCGGCACAATGGCGCGTCAAGTGCGTTTCTGGCCTCATTCCGGAAGTGCAAGACAGCGTCTGGTGCGCGCGGAAGAAGCCCCTGTCGTGAGACCCGAAGTAACGTTTAAGGCAAACGATCTCGAACTCTTCTAGGGTCGCGGAAAGCCTGTATCGGAGGAACCGACGGCGGCGGTTTTGCGAAGCGCATCCGTCGGTCGAAAAAGGCACCGATGAGTGTATCGGGCTGCGTCTCTGGGATGCGAGGGAGAGGTCTGTGATCTCCTCGTGTCCAGCAGCGAGAACGCGCGCGGAAAGCGCGATCTGCAATGCGATCGCCCTCGGTTGTCAAGCGGTTGGGTCGGTCAGCGTGCTGTGAGCCGATCATACAGGCTTTGAAGCCTCAGTGCGCATCGAACATCGTTCTTGGGAATCGTTTTCCCGTGGAGATGCATCCCCAAAAGTCTCGAAATGCTGCCCAGATCAGCAAGTGTCTGTGTGATCCGATCGACTTCCTGAAGTTGCCGCACCGAAGCTTGGTCAAGCCGGAGGTGTCCCTCGGACAGTTGATGCCCAAGGAACGCCTGCATATCCTCTACGATCAGGCTCATCCCCGCGCATTCCTCCGCGATTGACAACAATATGTCGCCCGCGTCGAGCAGCGGCTCTTCGGATCGCTCCGTGGCCGGATTGAAGTTGCTCAAAGTCGCCCCACAATTGCTTCGATCGCGGCTTTAAGATCATTGGGCTGAAAGGGTTTCGCGATGAAGTTGTTCATCTTGAGTGCGCGTCCACGATCGATGATCTCCTTGTCCGCCCGCCCGGTGATCAGAAGAAACCCGACGCCGGCCGTTCGCGCACCGCTTCGCAATGCCTGGAGCAAGGTGAGACCGTCCATCCCGGGCATGTTGAAATCGGAAATCACAAGGTGCACTGGCGACCTATCGATCGTTTGCAGGGCACTTGGGCCATCTGCCGCCGTGGCAATGGAGCCAATGCCCATTCCTTCCAATGCCTGGGTGATCAGGCCCCGAACTCGTGGACATATCGTCGACAACAAGCACCCTCAACTGGTCTCGCAATGCCATTTCCTAGGCCTTCCGTGTTTTCTGAATAGAGACTGAACCGTCCCGTCGCCGGTAGCTGGTGACGCCGACAGAGGAAAATCCTTCTTCCTCCGGCTTCTGGATGCGTTCCGAATGCCCCAGGAAGAGCCACCCCCCGGATGCAAGCGCATCATGGAAGCGCGGCCAAAGCAGCTTCTGCGTAGCCTCGGAAAAATAAATCAGGACGTTTCTGCAGAATATTGTCTGAAACTGCCCTTGCATAGGCCAGGGATCAATCAGATTGAGATTGCGAAATACGACCAGATTGCGAACCTTTTGTCGAATTTGGCGTTGTCCCGGTTCCGGCCCGTCGTCGAGAAACGCATGGGCGAACTCGGCCGGAATTCCATCGAGCAGCCGCTGATCATAGATCGCCCGATGCGCGACCGAGAGAACGTTGTGATCGATATCCGTCGCGAGGATCTTGACATCATGTTTCGCAATCGCGGGTTCAGCGGTCAGCAGTGCCATCGCGATGGAATAAGGCTCTTGCCCGGTTGAGCAGCCGGCCGACCAGATCCGAACCTTCTCGCCGCGTTTGGCGCGGTCGAGAAGATCGGGCAGAATCTGCTGATTGAACAGCTCGAAGTGATGGTTCTCGCGAAAGAAATGGGAGACATTTGTCGTCAGCGCCGAAATCATGTGGCGAAGTTCTTCGGAACCCTGCTTGCTTTCGACGAAGTCGAGATAGGCCGAAAAACCAGATCGTCCGGTGGCATTCAGGCGCCGATTGAGGCGGGACTGAACCATTGACCGCTTTGCATCGGGAATGGACAATCCCGCCACGCGTTCCGCGATGTTCGCGACGCGCCGGAACATCCCCGGATCCAGCGTTGCCAGGTCGCCACTCATCGACTCGGGAACACTGACGTTATGTGAGGTCGCGACCGCGCTCACGCTGCGACCTCCTGGGCGCTGGGTACGACCGCAGGAAGATCCAGAATTCGGATCATGCGGCCCTCAAGAATGGTCAGGGCCTCGATGAAATTCTGACCGTGGTCGGCGGTCATTTCGGGCGGAGCATGCAACTGGGTGCGCGGAAAGGCCAATATGTCGGAAACTGCGTCGACCCTGAGTCCCACGGATCGTCCATCGATATCCACGACGATGATCACGTTGCGATCATTCGGCTCTTCGACATCAAGGCCCAGCCGCAGGGCCAGATCGATCACTGGCAGAACCGCACCGCGAAGGTTGATGACACCGCGCACATAGGCGGGTGCATGGGGCAGGGAGGTCGCGCGGGTCCAGCCGCGTATCTCGCGGACACTCATGATGTCCACCGAGTACTCGCTTTCGCCCACGCGAAATGAAAGAAGTTCGACCTCATCGAAATCCTGAGGTTTTACGGTGGTCTCACTTGTCCCCGCCATCGCTTGCTCCTATCCGGTCCGTGCGAGTTGATTGGGTCGGCTCAATCCGCTGGCATTCTGCAACAGATCGGCCGGGTCTAGGATCAGGGCGATCTGGCCATCTCCCAGGATTGTTGCCGCAGCGACGCCGGGTACATGCCCATAGCTGTCCTGCAGTCCCTTGATGACGACCTGCCGCTGGTCTTCGATTGCGTCTACGACCAATGCGGCGCGCTCCCCGTCTTCGTGTGAAATGAGAAGAACGATCGCTCCTTCATAGCTCGCGCGAGGGCCGGAATACCCAAGTTCGGTTCCGAGATCGATGAGCGGCACGAAGGTTTCGCGTACGCGAACCACTTGCGTTTGCGGGCCGAGCGTGCGCGCGTCGTCTTTCTGCAGCGACAATGTCTCCGAGATTGCGCTCAGCGGGACAACAAGCGTTTCGGTGCCGACGCGCACCACCATTCCATCAAGAACCGCGAGCGTCAGCGGAAGCGAAATCGAGAAGGTCGTGCCCTCGCCAGGGGTCGAGGTAATCGTTATCCGCCCGCCAAGTGCGCTGATGGCATTCTTGACCACATCCATTCCCACGCCGCGCCCCGAAAGGTTCGAGACTTCGCTTGCCGTCGAAAAGCCGGGCATGAACAAAAGGTTGTCGATCTCTGCGTCGGTAAGTTCCTGTTCGGCCGGAATCAGGCCCTTTTCGACCGCGATCTGGCGGACCTTCGGTCGGTTGATCCCTGCGCCGTTATCCGCAATTTCAACGATCACCCGTCCCGAGCGGTGCGAGGCACGAAGCGACACGATACCTTCCGCGGGCTTGCCTGCAGCGCGCCGCTCGTCTGGTGTCTCAAGGCCGTGATCCACCGCGTTGCGGATCATATGCGTCAGGGGGTCGGAAAGACGTTCGATGACGGTCTTGTCGATTTCCGTAGCCTCACCCTCGGTTTTCAGTCGGACGGTTTTGCCAACATCGGCGGAGGATTCGCGCACGATCCGCGCCATCCGTTGGAACAGCGACTTCACCGGCTGTGCCCGGATAAGCATCACGCTATCCTGAATGTCCCGGGTCAATTGCTGGAATTCGTCCAGACCGGTCGCGATCTTCGTATTGCTCGAAAGTCCGGAGGCATCGACCGACTGGGCCAGCATCGCCTGGTTGATCACCAATTCACCCACCAGGTTCACCATGCGGTCGATCCGGTCAAGGTCGACGCGGACAGTGGCAACGGGCTTCGCCTTGTTTGGATCACCAGCCCGGTCTGCGACCTTCTCCTTAGGGAGTTCGGGCTGGGACGCTACCGGCTCTGGTTCGGGACTTTGCCCGGGATCGACCGGTGCTGCTTCGTTCGCATCGCTCTCGAATGCCGGTCGTACTTCTGCAGGATTCTCGACTTCTGGTGCGACCGGGGCCGTGTCAGAGATTGTCAAATGGCAAAGGCCGTCGACGAAATCGAACACCTCGCGCACCGCCTCTTCATCGACATTCGTCTGAAGCGCGATCTGCCACCCAAGGATACTGGTCGTCGCACCATATTCGGCCAGATCGGGAACGTCACCCTTGATGCAGGTGGCGCTGCAATCTCCAAGCGCCGCCAGCGCGCGAAGCAGGAACACGGGCTCGTTCCCGGCGCGGTACAACTCCGGCTCCGGGACAAACCGGATGTCGATCCGGCGCAGGATATCGGGTGCTGCTGCCGCAGGCTCTTCAGGCGCGTCAAGATCGGGTAGGTCGCCCAGTCCCGGCAGGTCGAGCGATATGCCCATGGGCTGAAAATCAAGCACCTCTTCTTCGGCGGTCTCGCCGGCATCGCCCACCAGGGCCTTCAACTGCGTCAACAGCACCGACCGCACGCCGTCGTCGATGCTACCGCCATCGCGGGCCACACGCACCAGGTCCGAAAGAAGATCACCACACTGAAAGAACAGCGCGATCGTATCTGCCCCCGCCTCAAGCCGCCCGGCGCGCAACTCGTCCATCGTGGTCTCGAAGGAATGGGCAAAGGCCACCAATTCGTTCAGTCCGAACGCGCCGGCGCCGCCCTTGATCGAATGAACGGCGCGAAAGGCCACGTTGATCGTCTCGCTGTCCGCCTCGCCGCTCTCCATCATCTGAAGCGCGTCCTGCAATGCTTCGAGAAGCTCTTCGCATTCCACGAAGAACGACGCGCGGATCTCCTGCATCGGATCGGTCATCTCACGTTACCCCGCAACGATCTGAAGGGCCTTGACCAGCTTTTCCGGGTCAAACGGTTTGACAATCCACCCCGTCGCGCCGGCATCGCGCGCGCGTGTCTTCAATTCGGCCGAACTCTCGGTGGTCAGGACTAGGATCGGGATGGAGCGGTATTCGCCCTGCGCCCGAACCGCATGGATGAAGCCGAAACCGTCCAGCCGAGGCATGTTGATGTCGGTGATAATCACGTCCGGCTTGAGCCCGTCGAGAACTTCGAGCCCGTGCTGGCCGTCCTCGGCCAGATGGGTGGTCATGCCCGCGGCGTTCAGCGTGTACTTGAGCATGTCGCGGATAGTGCGGCTGTCATCGACGGCCAGGATATTCAGGCTCATATGCTGGCCTCCCATGACAGTTCAGCGGGATCGATCCCGAGTGTCGCGAGCGCCGCGCCGGCGCGGTCCGAAAGGGCCTCGATGACAAAGCTGTTCTGATCGCGTTCCCACGCGGTCCGCGCCACCAGCAGCGTCTGCACCGCATGCGCCCCCAGATGATCCACCGCACTGGCGTCCAGCGTGATCGCCTTCCCGCGTGCTTCTGCAAGCTGCGTCACCAGCCGTTCGGACGCGGTCAGGTCAAGGCGTGCCTCGAGTTCCAGTCGTTCTGTCATCGGCCCTGGCCCCGCAGGCTCGCGGCAAGTCGCAACATGAGCTTTCCCTTCGGATCATGGTCCGGCAGGGTTTAGGCGGTGTCGGGTTAAGGTGTGGTTACACGATCCGCAGATTCTGCGACACCTGCGCGGGCTTGGTCAGGCGAGTTCAGACAATCTTACAAGATGGGCGGCCGATCCGGCGAGGGCCGCGTAGTCGTCTTCGATGACACAGACGCCGAAATTCTCCATGAAGCTCGCAAAGCGTCCCTTGTCGCGGAACGCCTCGACAAAGCCCATCGGGATCAGGTGAGGCGCCATCGCGCGGGCAACACCTCCGGCAAGAAACACGCCGCCGAACGGCAAATGGTCCAGCGCCTGGTTCCCTGCGACCCGTCCGAGGATGCGAATGAAATGGCGCACCGCCTCGGTCGCGACCGGATCGGAACCATCGTTGCAATCGGCCATGATCTGGGCCGCACGCCGGTCTTGGGCTTCACCGGCTTCGTGCCTCAGCCAGGCATAGACGCGTTCAAGGCCGCGCCCGGACAGCACATCCTCGACCGCCGGAAATCCGTGCGCCTTCTCGACGAAATGGCACAGGCGAAGTTCGGCCTCGGTCCGGATCGGAAGGTTGCCGTGACCGGCTTCCGATGGTGCCACGAGGCGGGTTGCGCCCAGATGATGCACCGGCGCCACGTTGAATCCGGTGCCCACGCCGATCACCAGCTGCGACGCGTTGGGTGCCGCTGCCGGGCCGGCAATGACCTCGCGCAGGTTCTCGGGCGCTATCCGGTCCAGTGCGTGCCCCTGCGCTTGCAGGTCGTTCAGTACGGCGGCGATCCGCGCGCCTGTCACCCGGCCCAATGTCTCTTCGTCGATCGTCCAGTCCAGATTGGTCAGCGTTCCGCGCCCGTCCCGCACCGGCCCCGCGATGGCGACCGAGGCCGCATCGCACTCCGGGTTGCCCTGACCATCGGCATAGGCCTTGAGCACGGCTTCGATCCCGCCATGCTCGGCATTGCGAAAGCGCTGGATCGTCTCGGCCCGAAGAACGCCGCCATGGGCAAGGGCCACGCGTGTATTCGTCCCACCGATATCGGCGACGAGCGATCTGATCTCGGGCGGCAAAGCGGGGGTCATCGGTAATCCTTACCGGGAAAGGGCGGCGACCACTGCGTGATAGGACGCTTTCGGGGTACGCTTCAAGGTATCGAAGTCCACATGGACAAGACCAAAGCGCTTGTCATAGCCGAACGCCCATTCGTAATTGTCGAGCAGCGACCACATGTAATAGCCTTGCACCGGTACGCCTGCGTCGATCGCATTGCGGACGGACGCCAGATGCGCGTTCAGGTACGCGATCCGCTCGGGGTCGCTGACCTGCCCGTCGCGGATCACGTCCGCATTGGCCATGCCGTTCTCGGTCACATGGATCGGCAGACCCCTGGCATAGTCCCGATGCACACGGGTGAGAAACGTCTCGAGTCCCTCGGGATAGATTTCCCAGCCCATCGCGGTCTTGGGAAGGGGGCCCTCCACCTCCCGCAGATGCGGCCACGGCCCGGACTCGGGCCCGATCAGCTTGCGCGTGTAATAGTTGATCCCGCACCAGTCCATGGGCGCGGTGATCGTGGCGAAATCATCCTGCCAGCCGTCCGGAAGATGCGGGCCAAGCCCTTCGAGCACCGCCTCGGGATAGCGGCCCAGGAACGCGCCCGACAGAAAGAACCGGTTATAGATCGCGTCATAGCGATCCGCTGCGGTCGCCGCCTCCGCACTGTCATCGGCGGGCCTCACGTGTTCAAGGTTGAACACCCCGCCCAGATTGCCCATCCCCAACCCGCGCATGGCCTGAAGCGCCGTTCCATGGGCCAGCATCACGTGATGCATCGCCCGTGCCGTGGCCCTGATATCGCGCAAACCCGGCGCATGGTGACCCAGGAAATGGCTGCAGCCAGCCCACGCACCACGGCTCGTTGATCGGCGCGGCCGACCAGACCCGGTCGCCGATCCGGCCCATGATCGTTTCGGTGAAATCGCCGAACCATCCGGCGATGTCGCGGTTCCGCCAGCCGCCCAGATCGGCCAGCGCCGAGGGCAGTTCCCAGTGATACAGGGTGGCCGCGGGCTTCAACCCCCGCGCCAGCATCCCGTCCACAAGCCGGTCGTAGAAATCAAGGCCGTCGGCGTTGACCGCGCCCCGGCCCTCCGGCATCACCCGCGCCCAACTCGTGGAAAAGCGGTAGACGTCGAACCCCGCCGCCGCCACCAGATCAAGGTCTTCCTCCCAGCGGTGATAGTGGTCGCAGGCAAGGGCCCCGTTCTCCGCCCCCGCCACATTCCCGGGGGTGGCGGCAAAGCTGTCCCAATGGGTCGGGCCCGCCCCGCCATGGGCATGGCCCTCGATCTGGTAGGCCGAGGTTGCGGCGCCGAACAGGAACCCTTCGGGAAAATCGCCGCGGGTGTGGTCCATCATATGTCCTTCGGGATCAGGCATTGATTGCACTGGCCGTTTGCGCAACCGGTGCGGTTGAACGCCCGATCAGGAACTCGGCCTCAAGCAGGGTGTGCACCGGCGGCCCGGGCGCGCGGATCTGACCGATCAGGATCGCCGCCGCGCGCCGCCCGGCCTCGCGCACCGATGACCGGAGCGCAGTAAAGATCGGGTCGTCCGCACCGTTCTGAAGATAGGACAGATCGTCGTCATGGGTGATCACCGACACATCCCGACCCAGCTTCAGCCCGGCCTCGTCCACCGCCCGCCGGATGCCGAAGGCGCTGATGATCGACGAACAGAGGAACGCGGTGGGCGGGTTTCTTGCGCCAGAAGCGCTCTCGCGCCCTGATAGCCGTATCTTTCGGTCATCTCGTCGGTCAGCATCAGCCCGGGATCGGGCGTCAGCCCGCGCGCGGAAAGCGCCTCCAGATACCCCGCCCGCCGCCGCATCGCGAATTCCATCGTCTCAAGCCCGTTCAGAAGCGCGATCCGCCTGTGCCCCAGATCGATCAGGAACTCGGTCGCCCGCCGGAACGCGCGCCGGTTGTTCACATCGACCCAGTTATAGGTCTCCTCGATCCCGGTGGCGCGCCCATGCACGACGAAGGGCAGGCCGACAGAGGACAAGAGCCCGATCCGCCCGTCATCGGCGCGCGGCGCATGGACGATGATCCCGTCGACCGATCCCTTCGCGGCAATCTCGCGATAGGCCTGTTCCTCGTCGTCGTCGCTCACAAAGGTCATGTGAATATGATAGCCCTCGCGCGCATAGATCTCGCTCGCGCCCGCGATGAAATCGGCAAAGACCGGGTTTACCATCTCATGGCGGGTCGAAAGGGGAATCACATGCCCGATCGCCATGCTCCGCCCGGTGGCCAGCGCCTTGGCGCGGGGGTTGGGCTGGTAGTTGTGGCGCCGGGCGGCTTCCATCACCCGCGCGCGGGTGGCCTCGCTGACCTCGGGATAGCCATTGATCGCCCGGCTGACGGTCGTCTGCGACAGTCCAAGTGCCGTGGCCAACTCTTTGAGTCTCATGGCATTCCCGCATTCAAAGCGCTTTCAATTCCGAACTCGAGCCTATCGCCAGAATTTCCCGGCGTCAAAACAGAGATGAAGGATGAGGCAAAATATTGTGCGGGAAAAACATATGAAAATCAGGGGTGTCATGAAATCTCAATTGACAGGGCCAGTTCTTTCAGCGACCCTTCCGGCAGCCAAAGCGCTTTGGGAAACCATGGTTAGGCAGAGGAACAAACGCGCAGGATCGCGCGGGTCATTCGGGAGGAAATCACATGTTAAACAAGCTGTATGCCGGTGCGGCAGCGGTGGCGCTTATGGCCGGTTCGGCCCATGCGGGCAGTCACCTGATGGTCGCGCCGGGCGAAGGCGAATTCAATTGGGACAGCTATAACGCCTTTGCCGACGCCAATGACGTTGCGGGCGAGCAGCTGACCATCTTCGGTCCCTGGCTCGCAGGCGAGGCCGAGGCCTTCCAGCGGCTTCTTGCATATTTCAACGACGCGACTGGCGCGGATGCGCGGTATGTCGGCTCGGACTCGCTTGAGCAACAGATCCTGATCGACGCCGAGGCCGGATCGGCCGCCGACCTGACAGTCTTTCCACAGCCGGGCCTCGCCGCGAATATGGCGGCCAGGGGTTTCCTCACTCCGTTGCCGGACGGCACGGATGATTGGATCCGCGAAAACATGGCGGCAGGGCAGTCCTGGGTGGATCTTGGGACATATGCCGGACCTGATGGAAATGACGATCTCTACGGCTTCTTCTTCAACGTGAACGTCAAGTCTCTGGTCTGGTACATCCCGGAGAACTTCGAGGATTTCGGGTATGAAGTACCGGAAACCATGGAAGAATTCCGGGCGCTCATGGACCAGATGGTGGCGGATGGTGAAACGCCCCTTTGCGTCGGTCTCGGCTCCGGCGGCGCGACCGGCTGGCCCGCCACCGACTGGGTCGAAGACCTGATGCTGCGGACACAGCCGCCCGAGGTCTACGATGCGTGGGTCACCAACGAGATCCGGTTCGACGATCCCCGGGTCATCGCGGCCATCGAGGAATATGGCAGCTTCACACGCGTTGACGACTATGTCTCCGGAAGCGCGAACGATACGGCGGCCATCGACTTCCGCGACAGCCCCAAGGGACTGTTCGACAGCCCGCCTCAATGCATGATGCACCGGCAGGCCTCGTTCATTCCCGCGTATTTCCCGGAAGGCACGGAACTGGGTGAAGATGCAGACTTCTTCTACTTCCCGGCCTATGCCGAAAAGGATCTTGGTACGCCGGTGTCTGGGTGCCGGCACGCTGTTTGCGATCACGAACGAGAACCCGGCGGCGAACGTCTTCATCGAATTCCTGAAGACACCCTTCGCGCATGAGATCATGATGGCGCAGGACGGCTTCCTGACGCCGCATCTCGGCGCCAATCCAGCGAACTATGCAAGCGACACGCTGCGGGGTCAGGGCGAGATCCTGACGAGTGCCACCACCTTCCGCTTCGACGGCTCCGACCTGATGCCGGGCGGCGTGGGCGCGGGCAGCTTCTGGACCGGAATGGTCGACTATTCCTCCGGCTCCAAGGACGCGGCCACCGTCGCGGCGGAGATCCAGGCAAGCTGGGACGCGCTGAAGTAATCCCGGCCTGAAGGCCCGAGGGTCCCGGCACGCCGGGGCCCTCCATAACCAAGCCATTTCAAATGCGGGAGGGGACGCCATGCATCCGGCCTTGCAAGGACTGCTGACCATCTTCATCGGCGTCGGCGGCTGTATCGGGTACTTCTACTTTTCGAACCAGTTTCTCGACAAGGTTCTGTTCCCCGCCGCGCGGCCCCAATGCCGGGCGCAACATCAACCGCGCCAACATGATCCGGCCCTGGCTGTTTCTGTTCCCGGCCCTGATCGCGCTGGGCCTCTACCTTGCCTATCCGGTGGTCGAAACCCTGCGCCTTTCCCTGACCGATCGCTCACAGGGCGGCGCCTTCGTCGGCGGGGCCAACTACGCCCAGATGTTCTCGGAACCCAAGTTCTGGGAGGCGATGCGCAACAACATGGTCTGGCTGATCGTGGTGCCGGCGCTGTCTACCGCCTTCGGGCTTCTGGCCGCGCAACTCACCGACCGGATCAAATGGGGCAATATCGCCAAGTCGCTGATCTTCATGCCCATGGCGATTTCCTTCGTCGGCGCCGCCGTGATCTGGAAACTGGTCTATGACACCCGCCCCGCGGGCGAAGAACAGATCGGCGTCCTGAACGCCATCCTCGTGTTCTTCGGCAACGAACCCCAGACCTTCCTGACCATTCCCTTCTGGAACAACTTCTTCCTGATGATCGTTCTGGTCTGGATTCAGACCGGTTTTGCCATGGTCATCCTCTCCGCCGCCCTGCGCGGCATCCCCGAGGAAACCATCGAAGCGGCCATCGTCGACGGCGCGAACCCGATGCAGATCTTCTTCAAGATCAAGGTGCCGCAGATCATGGGAACCATCGTCGTCGTCTGGACCACCATCACCATCGTTGTGCTCAAGGTCTTCGACATCGTCTTCGCCATGACCAACGGGCAATGGGAGACACAGGTTCTGGCGAACTACATGTACGACAAGCTGTTCCGCGCCAATGACTGGGGCGTGGGCTCGGCCAGCGCCATGATCATCATGCTGCTGGTGACCCCGATCCTCGTCTGGAACGTCTACAACGCGCGCAAGGAGATGCGCTGATGGCCCGTGATCGGAGGAGCGGATAATGGACAACATCGCCGGCAAGAAATCGAGCCTCACATGGGCGGTTCATATCTCCGTGGTCGTGCTGGTCGCCCTATGGGTCTTCCCGACGCTGGGGCTTCTGGTGTCGTCTTTCCGGACCGCTGACCAGATTGCTTCGTCGGGCTGGTGGGCCTCGCTCTTTCCCACCGAACAGACCGTGCAACTGCGCACCGGAGATCCCGATACCCAGCGGCAGGAGGGCGCGCTTTTCGTAATCGAGGGCAATCTCTTCGACGAAGAGGGCATCGCCCGCGCCCCGATCTCCGCCTGGGGCACAAGCGCCCGCGATGTTTCGGCCTTCGCGCCGGGCGATACCGCGGATATGGGCGAAGACGGCCGCTTGACCCTGTCCGAGGACGGCACTTACCGGCTCGAAGGCGAAACGGCCTTCGAAGGCCGGCGCGGCGAACGGGTGTTCCTGACCAAGACCAGCCCGCCTGAATTCACGCTTCAGAACTATCGAGAACGTCCTTGGCCCAGACAACCGCGAGGGCATGCTCAAGGCCTTCTTCAACACCCTCACCGTGACGATCCCCGCAACGATCATCCCGATCCTTGTCGCGGCTTTCGCGGCCTATGCGCTGGCATGGATGGATTTCCCGGGTCGCGCACTGCTGATCGCAGCGGTGGTGGGGCTTCTGGTGGTGCCCCTGCAACTGGCCTTGATCCCTCTTCTGAAGTTCCACAACGAAATCGGCATCGGAAAGGGGTATCTCGGCGTCTGGCTTGCCCATACGGGCTTTGGCCTGCCGCTCGCCATCTACCTCTTACGCAATTACATGGTCGGGCTGCCCCGCGATATCATCGAAAACGCACGGGTCGACGGCGCCACGGATTTCCAGATCTTCGTCAAGATCATCCTGCCCCTGTCCTTCCCGGCACTGGCCAGTTTCGCGATCTTCCAGTTCCTCTGGACATGGAACGATCTTCTGGTTGCGCTGGTGTTCCTGATCGACGCTACCGGCGAGACGACGGTGATGACGAAACAGATCGTCGAACTTCTGGGCACCCGGGGCGGCAACTGGGAGATCCTCGCGACCTCCGCCTTCGTCTCGATCGCGGTGCCGCTGGTCGTGTTCTTCGCGATGCAACGCTATCTCGTGCGCGGCCTTCTGGCCGGCTCTGTCAAATAGGACTTTCCGAATGGTTTTTCTTGAACCTGTCATGGACACGCGGGCCGAACCCGCGCTGGATGAGGATTGGTGGCGCGGGGCGGTGATCTATCAGATCTATCCGCGCAGCTTCCAGGATTCCAACGGCGACGGCATAGGCGATCTGGCCGGCATCATCCACCGCTTGCCCCATGTCGCCGATCTTGGCGTCGATGCGATCTGGATCTCGCCCTTCTTCCGCTCGCCGATGCTCGATTTCGGCTATGACGTCTCCGATTACCGCGACATCGACCCGATGTTCGGTACATTGGGCGATTTCGACGCGATGATTGCGCGCGCCCATGAACTCGGCATCCGCGTGCTGATCGACCTTGTCCTGTCGCACACCTCGGACCAGCATCCGTGGTTCAAGGAAAGCCGCGCGTCGCGCGACAACGCCAAGGCCGACTGGTATGTCTGGGCCGATGCCAAACCCGATGGCACGCCCCCCAACAACTGGCTGTCGATTTTCGGCGGATCGGGCTGGGAATGGGATGGCGAGCGGATGCAGTACTACCTGCACAACTTCCTGACCCAGCAACCCGATCTCAACCTTCACAACCTCGAGGTTCAGCGGGAACTGCTCGACGTGGTCCGGTTCTGGCTCGACCGCGGGGTCGATGGCTTCCGCCTCGACACCATCAATTTCTATTTTCACGACAAGGAATTGCGTGACAATCCCCCGATCGCGCCCGAGGATTTCAACGATACGATTGCTCCCGCGATCAACCCCTACAACTTCCAGAACCATCTCTACGACAAGAACCAGCCGGAGAACCTCGACTTCCTCCGCAAGCTGCGCAGCCTGATGAACGAATACGGCGCGCGCGCCGCCGTGGGCGAAGTGGGCGAGGCTCAGCGGGGCATGGAAATTCAGGCCGAATACACCTCGGGTGGCGACAAGGTGCACATGTGCTACGACTTCGCGCTTCTGTCGAGCAATCAACCCACCGGCACCTATATCGGCAAGGTTCTCGAAAAGGCCAACCGCATCGTTGCCGAAGGATGGGCCTGCTGGGCCTATTCCAACCACGACGTGGTGCGCCACACCTCGCGCTGGAACCTCTCGGAGGCAGCGCATCGCGTCTACGCGGCCCTGTTGCTCAGCCTGCGTGGCTCCGTCTGCCTTTATCAGGGCGAGGAACTGGCGCTGACCGAGGCCTATGTGGCATTCGAGGAATTGCAGGACCCCTACGGCATCCGCTTCTGGCCCAAGTTCAAGGGGCGCGACGGCTGCCGCACACCCATGCCCTGGGTGCGCGACAACCAGACCGGCGGGTTCTCGGACGGTAAGCCGTGGTTGCCGGTGGCGATGGAACATCTCCATCAGGCCGTGAACGTGCAGGAAGACGACCCAGGCAGCATGCTGGCATTCTACCGCAACATGATCGCGTTCCGGAAAGCGCATGAGGCGCTGGCCAAGGGGTCGCTCGACCTCTTGGGCTATGACGACAGGCAGATCTGCTTCATCCGCGAACATGACGGCGCGCGGATGTTCTGCGCCTTCAACCTGTCGGATACCGCGATCGGCATCGAACGCCCCGAGGGCAACTGGCGTCAGGACAAGGGCGCGCCGTTCCGGGCCGAGATCACCGACAAGGGCATAACGCTTCCCCCGTACCAGGCATATTTCGCCGTGGACGAGGGGCAATAGGCGCGGGCAATCCGCGCGGGGAGGGACGACGATGGCAGATCTGAAACTCAGGGATGTGGGCAAGGCCTATGGCGGCACCGTCGAGGTGCTGAAGAACATCGACCTTGATATCAAGACCGGCGAACTGATCGTCTTCGTCGGCCCCTCGGGCTGCGGCAAGTCCACGCTCTTGCGGATGATCGCGGGGCTGGAAAAGATCACGGCCGGAACGCTGGAAATCGACGGTGTCGTGGTCAATGACGTGCCGCCCTCCGAACGGGGCATCGCGATGGTGTTCCAGTCCTATGCGCTCTACCCGCACATGACAGTCTACGACAACATGGCCTTCGCCCTGCGGCTGGCCAAGAAATCCAACAGCGAGATCAAGGCGGCAGTCTCGGCGGCAGCGGAAAAGCTGCAACTGACCGAGTATCTCGACCGCCTGCCAAAGGCGCTCTCGGGCGGGCAGCGGCAGCGGGTCGCCATCGGCCGCTCGATCGTCCGCGATCCCAAGGTCTACCTGTTCGACGAGCCGCTCTCGAACCTCGACGCCGCCCTCCGCGTCGCCACCCGCATCCAGATCGCGCAGCTCAAGGAACAGATGCCGCAATCGACCATGATCTACGTGACCCATGATCAGGTCGAGGCGATGACCCTGGCCAGCCGGATCGTCGTTCTGGCCAACAAAGGCGTGGCGCAGGTCGGCACGCCGCTTGAACTCTACGAACGCCCTAACAGCGAATTCGTGGCACAGTTCATCGGCTCGCCCGCCATGTGCCTGCTCGATGGCGAAATCATCGGCACCGGCGACCAGACCCGCGTCCAGGTGGATGGAGACGGCATCGCGGTCTCCTCCGTCCCCTCGCGACCCGAGGATATGGGCAAGCGCGTCCGCGTCGGCATCCGGCCCGAGGACTTCGTCGCGACCGAGGGCGAGAGCATCTACGACGGCCGCGTCGATTATGTCGAAGCGCTGGGCGAGTTGACGATCCTCTATTTCGAGGCACGTCCGAACGGCGATCAGGTTCTGGCGAAACTCCCCGGAATCCACTCCGAAATGCGCGGCCGGCAGGTTCGGCTGACCGCCGACCCGGCAAAGGTGCACGTGTTCATGGACGGTGTCTCGCTGCTCTACCGCTAGGCGCGGGCAAGAGGGGTGGGAGCCTCCGGCGGGGATATTTGGAAAGAGAAGAAGCTGGGGACCTGCGCCATGATCTTCTTCTCTTGTCAAATATCCCGGGGGAGGCGCCCGAAGGGCGGCGGGGGCTGGCCCCCTCAGCGCGTTGGAACCGGCGTCTCGCCTCGGTAATCGTAGAATCCGCGCTGGGTCTTGCGGCCCAGCCATCCGGCCTCGACATATTTGGTCAGAAGCGGGCAGGGGCGGTACTTGGTATCGGCCAGCCCGTCATGCAGCACATTCATGATCGCAAGGCATGTATCGAGCCCGATGAAATCCGCCAGCTCAAGGGGCCCCATCGGGTGGTTCGTGCCAAGCTTCATCGCCCCGTCGATGGACGAAACGTTTCCGACACCTTCGTAAAGCGTATAGACGGCCTCGTTGATCATCGGCATCAGGATCCGGTTGACGATGAAGGCCGGAAAATCCTCGGCCGTGGCCGAGGTCTTGCCCAGTTTTTCCACCACCGCATGCAAGGCCTGATAGGTCTTTTCATCGGTGGCGATTCCGCGGATCAGCTCTACCAGCTGCATCACCGGCACCGGGTTCATGAAATGGAACCCCATGAACTTCTCTGGCCGGTCGGTCCGGCTCGCCAGCCGCGTGATCGAGATCGAGGAGGTGTTCGAGGTCAGGATCGTTTCGGGCCGCAGATGCGGCACCAGATCCTCGAAGATCGCAACCTTCACCGTCTCGCGTTCGGTCGCCGCCTCGATGATCAGGTCCGTCTGGCCCAGATCGGTCAGCGTCATCGTCGTCTTGATCCGCTTCATCGCGGCGGCCTGATCGTCCTCGGTGATCTTGCCGCGGGCCACCTGCCGCGCCATGTTTCCGGCGATCGTCTCCAGGGCGCGGTCAAGACTGTCACGGCTGATATCGGTCATGAGCACGTCGTAGCCCGCCACCGCAAAGACATGGGCAATCCCGCTGCCCATCTGCCCGGCACCCACCACGCCGACCGATTGAATGTCCATTGCCTGACCCTCTCTTGCCTGTCGCGGGACTTTATGCGGCGGTGCAGCAGGGGCGCAAGGCCCAAGCGACCTCGCAGCGCTTAGGGTTTTGGCAACACATGCATGGCACAACTTCCGGAGGTGAGATATTCCAGGGGTGGAATTTATGACATTTGAGCGCCTTGGCGAAGGCACGCTTGACTATGCGCCGTGCCGTTACGGAAATTCGAAACTCTTGTTCAGGGGGCCGCGCTGCGACATGTCGCGCGATTACGTGGCCTTTCTCGGTTCGACCGAAACGTATGGAAAATTCATCGAATCTCCGTTCCCCGAACTCTTCGCGGAACAGGCCGGGATCGGTGCGCTGAATCTTGGCAGCGTCAATGCCGGGGTCGACGCCTTCCACGACGATCCGACGATCGTGGAACTTTGCCGGGGCGCACAGGCCTGCGTCATCCAGGTGATGGGGGCGCACAAGCTGTCGAACCGTTTCTACACGGTCCATACCCGCCGGAATGACCGGTTTCTCTATGCGACCGATGATCTCCGCTCGCTCTATCCCGAGGTCGATTTCGCCGAGATCCACTTCACCCGGCATCTGCTCAGCGTTCTCTTGTCGATCTGCCCGCGGCGGTTCGAAGAGATCCGGGAGGAACTGACCGAGGTCTGGGTCACGCGCATGGCCGAGCTGATCAAGCGGATCGGACGGCCCACCGCGCTCTTGTGGCTCTCCAGCCGCCGACCGTGCGAGCCGGCCGATACGCCGGACGGGTCGGACCCGATCTTTGTCACACAGGACATGCTCGACCGTCTGGGCCCTCCGGTGACGCGGCTGATCGAGGTGCCGATCCCGCCCCGTGCGTCCGATGCGGATCCCGAAGGCATGATCTTCTCGGAATTCGAGGTGGCCATGGCGCGCGAACTGCCGGGCCAGTCGACCCATGCGGCGGTTGCGGACCTGCTTCGCCAGGCCCTGCGACTTCATTGAGCAGACATATAAAAGCCCTGCAAACCAAAGGCTTGCAGGGCGATTCTGTCTTTCTGGAAGCGGCGCGTCAGAGCTTTTCCATCAGCTCCGGAACTGCGGTGAACAAGTCGGCCACAAGCCCGTAATCGGCCACCTGGAAGATCGGCGCCTCTTCGTCCTTGTTGATCGCGACGATCACTTTCGAATCCTTCATGCCCGCAAGGTGCTGGATCGCGCCCGAGATGCCCACGGCGATGTAAAGATCCGGCGCCACGACCTTGCCGGTCTGACCCACCTGCCAGTCGTTCGGCGCATAGCCGGAATCGACCGCGGCCCGCGAGGCGCCCACGGCGGCCCCCAGCTTGTCGGCCAGTTTCTCGATCAGGGCGAAATCCTCTTCCGAACCCACGCCACGACCGCCGGACACGACGATCCCCGCACTGGTCAGCTCGGGCCGGTCGCTCGCCGCAACCTTGTCTTCGACCCATTGCGACAGGCTTCCATCCGCGCCGATGCCGATCTTTTCGACGGCGGCCGACCCACCCGCGCCGGCCGCGTCATATCCGGCCGTCCGGATCGTCATGACTTTCGTTGTATCGGCGGATTTCACGGTCTGGACCGCGTTTCCGGCATAGATCGGCCGGTCGAAGGTCTCGGCGTCATGCACGCCAACAACTTCCGAGATCACCATCACATCCAACAGCGCCGCGACCCGAGGCAGGACGTTTTTCGCAAACGCGGTCGATGCGGACGCGACATGGGAATATTCACCCGCAAGGCCAGCGATCAGCTCTGCGGTAGGCTCCGGCATGCCGTGGCAATAGACATGATCGTCGGCGAACAGCACCTTGGAAACTCCGCCCAGCGTTGCCGCCTCGGCCGCCGCCGCATCGCCACCCTCGCCTGCGACGAGAACATGCACGTCGCCCAGCGGTTTCACGGCCGTCAACGCCTTCGAGACGGCATCAAGGGCGAGGTTGCCTTCGATCACTTCGGCAAGAAGAAGAACAGCCATCAGATTACTCCCGCTTCGTCTTTGAGCTTTGCCACCAGTTCGTCCACGGATCCCACGATCACACCGGCCTTGCGGCCCGCGGGCTCGACCGTCTTGACGATCGTCAGCCGGGGCGAGACATCCACGCCGTAATCGGCAGGGGTCTTTTCATCCAGCGGTTTCTTCTTCGCCTTCATGATGTTGGGAAGGCTGGCATAGCGCGGCTCGTTGAGCCGCAGGTCCACCGTCATGATCGCCGGCATCTTGACCTTGATCGTCTGCAGGCCGCCATCGACCTCGCGGGTCACCAGCGCGCTGTCGCCTTCGATCTCGATCTTCGAGGCGAACGTCGCCTGCGCCCAGCCGGTCAGCGCCGCCAGCATCTGGCCGGTCGCGTTCATGTCATTGTCGATCGCCTGCTTGCCGCACAGAACCACGCCCGGCTGCTCCGCGTCGATCACCGCCTTCAGAAGCTTCGCCACTGCAAGCGGTTCGATATCCGTATGCACATCCTCGGCGGCCACGATCAGGATCGCGCGATCCGCACCCATGGCAAGCGCCGTACGCAAGGTTTCCTGCGCCTGTTTCACACCGATTGAAACGGCGATGACCTCTTCGGCCTTGCCGGCTTCGCGCAGACGAATGGCCTCTTCCACCGCGATCTCGTCGAACGGGTTCATCGACATTTTGACATTCGCGAGATCGACCCCGGTGCCGTCCGCCTTGACGCGAACCTTCACGTTGTAGTCGATCACGCGCTTCACAGGCACCAGCACCTTCATTGCGCATCTCTCCATCGGTTTTGTCTGCCGGTCCGCCCTCGGATCTGCCCTGATGCTGCATATCGGAAGCAGCCCCAGGCCGCTTCACCCGAAATCCGGGCATGGCGAACCGTCGTAATCCGACGTTAGTTATCGCGGCGCGACCATGGAAAACAGTGCAAAATCGACGCGGTATGTCCTATCGACGCCGCGTCAGTTGGTTTCCCGCGATTTCCGGGTCTGGTCGGGGCCTGCACCGGGCCTATCCGGGGCCTAGACGGGCAGGGCGGTCGCCCCCGCCTTGCGGAGAAGCTCGACCACCAGCGCGGCATAGCAGACCGCCGTCGCGGCCAGAACGAAAACATGCCAGATCGTGTTGTGAAATGGCATCCGCTCCCACACCAGAAAGGCGATCCCGGCGGTATAAAGCCCGCCGCCGATCAGCAACAGAACAAGCACCGGCCCCGACAGGCTCCACACCAGCGGCCCGCCCCCCACGATCCCCGCCCAGCCAAGCGCCAGATAGGCCGATATCGCCAGCCACTTGAACCGGCCCGGCGCGAACAGAACCAGTGAGGCGCCGCCGATGGCAACGCCCCAGATCGCCGTCAGGAACAGCCCCGCATGACTGCCCGACAGGATCACGAAGGGCGTGTAGGTCCCTGCGATCTTGAAATAAATCGCACCCTGATCAATCCGGCGAAGAACATCCTTCCACGCCGCCACCGTCACCATGTTGTAGAGCGCCGAGCAGGTTAGCATCGCCACCAGCGTCACCACATAGACGCCCGTCGCGCCCACAAGGCCCGGATCGCCCACCATCAGCGCCGCCAGCGTCACAAGGACCGGCCCGCCCACAAGGGCAAAGGCAATGCCCGAGACATGGATCACGGCATCTGAAAGGTATTCCGCACGGCTATAGATCGGTGGCGTTCGGGCCAGCATCGGCTCACTCCCGGGCAATGGTACATGGCCCAAGCCTACACCGGATTTCCTGCAGGTCAAAATCTGCGCCGCGTGACGCTGCGGAACCCACCTGTTTCGAAAAGCCCGGAATCGCGTTAGACTCGCCCGCGTTCAGCAAAGGGCACGGCATGGAAAAGGTGACCGGAATAGGTGGCTTCTTCTTTCCCTCGAAGGATCCCGAAGCGCTTGCCCGATGGTATCGCGACGCCCTCGGCATCGACCTTGTCCCACCCGACTACGACACCCGGCCCTGGCAGCAGGAGGCCGGAACCACGGTCTTCGCGCCCTTCACGATCGTCCGGGACCCGGCGACCGACAAACCCCATCCTTTCATGCTCAATTTCCGGGTCCGCGACCTCGACGCGATGATCCGGCAGATCGAAGCCACCGGCAGCGTCATCACCCGCGACCCCGAGGATCACCCCAACGGCCGCTTCGCCTGGACGAACGACCCCGACGGCAATCCGATCGAACTCTGGGAGCCGCACGAAACCTACAAGGAATGATCGGACGCGCCGCTCCCGGTCAAGTCCGCGCCGCGCTCCGCCGGAGCTTTCCTCAGCGGTTGGCGCCCGGCACCCAAAGCACGTCGTCATGACCACCATTATTGGCGACCCGGCCCGCGACAAAGAACCAGTCCGACAGGCGGTTGAGGTATTTCACCGCCGCCGGGTTCACCGCCTCCATCGTCGCCAGTTCCACCGTCATCCGCTCGGCCCGGCGCGACACCGTCCGGCACAGGTGCAGATGCGCGGCAAGCGCCGATCCGCCGGGCAGGATGAAGGACCGCAAGGGCTCCAGATCCGCATTCATCCGGTCGATTTCCATTTCCAGCCGCATCACCTGCGCCTCCGATACCCTCAGCGGGGGATATTCGGCCTCTGCGTCCCGTTCCATATCGGGACGGCACAGATCCGCGCCCAGATCGAACATATCGTTCTGGATCATCGCCAGCATCGCGTCGATTTCTCCCGACGCATGCTGACGCGCCAGCCCGATCGTCGCGTTGGCCTCGTCCACCGTGCCATAGGCCGCGACCCGCATCGAATGCTTGGCGACCCGCGCGCCATTGCCCAACGCGGTCTCGCCGTCATCGCCGGTTTTCGTATAGATCTTGTTCAGAACGACCATCTTATTCCCCCATTCCGCGCCAGGCGACATAGCCCAGGATCAGAAGTACCGCGACGAATTGCGCGGCAATCCTGTAGCGCATGATCTTGTTGGCATGCTTCTTGTTGAATTCGCCACCCTTGGCGAAACCGCCGATCCCGACCATCAGAATGCCAAGCACGGCAAAGACGGCGATGATGACGACGACGAGAAATGGGTCCGACATCTGCTGATACTCCTTTGTGTGGCCCACATAGGCCAGCGATCGGGAAAAGCGAACCCCCCGGCGATGCTAGGCACCCTTCCGGATGATCCGGTCCAGTGCGCGGGTCGACAACATGCGCCGCGCGGCCCCCATAAGATAGGTGGGGCGCGTCACGTAATAGCGCGGGTTCGGGCGCGCGGCTTCGACCGCATGGATCAGCTTCGCCGTCACCGCCTCGGGCGGAAGCTCGAACGGATCGGGTTTCGAGGTCTCGGCATAAAGCCGCTTCAGGAGCTTGCTTTCGTACTGCGTGGCCCGGGGCGAGGCCTTCCAGTCGATCCACCGCTCGAAATGCGGGATCGAATTGGCCCGGATGCGCGAGGTAATGGGACCGGGTTCGATCAGGCAGATCTCGATCCCCGTCCCGTGCATCTCGATCCGAAGCGTGTCGGTATACCCCTCCAGCGCGTATTTGGTCGAGACATAGGCTGCCCGCCAATAGAGCGGCACGAACCCCAGAACCGAAGAGCATTGCACGATCCGCCCCGATCCCTGCGCCCGCATCACCGGGATCACCCGGCGGGTCAATTCGTGCCAGCCAAAGAAATTCGCCTCGAAAATCGCCCGAAGCCCGTCCGTGGGCAGGTCTTCCACCGCTCCGGGAAGCCCGTAGGCCCCGTTATTGAACAGCGCGTCAAGCGTCCCGTCCGTTGCTTCCAGAACCTCGGCAAGGCCGCTCTCGATGCTGGCCGTATCCTCGTAATCGATCCGCGGGCTTTCGAACCCTTCGGCGATCAGCCGGGCGCAATCCTCGGGTTTCCGACAGGACGCAAAGACCCGCCACCCCCGTGCACGCAGGCCATGGGCCGCATTGTATCCGATGCCCGACGAGCATCCCGTGATCAGAATTGAACGCTTGGTCATTTCTTCGCCTGCCTGCCCCTCGCAGGCGAGTTAAGCCCTGTGGCCCCGGTGATCAACTGCTATCCGGCTTAGCCATCGGCCGGGGCAAGGAACTTGCCGAAAATCCATGCTTTCGCTCCGGTCTCGGGCAGGATCACCTCGGCCCAGTCCCCGTCACGGCCCTGAAGGACCACATCCTCGCCCCGCACCGCACTGGCCACGATCTCGAACCCGGTGCCCGGCCCGGACCGAAGGTTCACTCGGTCGCCCGTCACGCGCCACTTCGACCCGTCCACCGGCGCGGCGCCACTCGCAACCGCCGCAGGCTCCGCCACCGGCGCGGCCATATCACCGCCGAACAACTCCTCCGCCGTCGGCAGCGCCGAAACGGCCGCCCCCTGCTTCTCGCGTTCGGCCTTGATCTCCGCACCTCGCTCAAGCGCGATGTCAATCGCCTCCTGCGCCGAGATGCTGGCCACCGGATCGGCGACCCGCGTCGCACCGAATCCGATCCGCGTGACCTCGATCCTGCCCGGTCCACCCGGCATCACCTGCGCCGCGCCGCCATAGAATGACCCGGCGACAAACATGATCGCCACCGTCAGCCCTGCCAGTTTCCACATCGCGAAATCTCCCCCAAGAGTACGGAGACGAGACCTATCCGGCCCCCGAACGCGAAAAACCGGGAAATCCCCGCCTCCGTTCCCCGCGAACGTTCCCCGCGAAGCGCGCTGGACGCGGTCCGGGGAGGCCGCTACAAGATGTGGTATGAGCGATCCTGCCGACAGCAACGACCTGCCCCCGCCGACCCTGGCCGAGCCTCTGCGCCGCGCCATCGGCGAGCGCTATCTGACCTATGCGCTGTCCACGATCATGCACCGGGCGCTGCCGGATGCGCGCGACGGCCTGAAACCCGTCCACCGCCGCATCCTCTACGTGATGAGCCGCCTGCGCCTCTCGCCCACGGGCGGTTTCCTGAAATCGGCCAAGATTTCCGGCGACACGATGGGCGATTTCCACCCCCATGGCGACAGCGCGATCTACGATGCCATGGCCCGCCTCGCCCAGGATTTCGCGATGCGCTATCCGCTGGTGGACGGGCAGGGGAACTTCGGCAATATCGACGGCGACAACCCTGCCGCCTCGCGCTATACCGAGGCCCGGATGACCGCCGCCGCCGAGGCGCTGCTGGAAGGTCTCGACGAAGACGCCGTCGATTTCCGTGACAATTACGATGGCCGCCTGACCGAGCCGATCGTTCTGCCCGCCTCCTTCCCGAACCTTCTGGCGAACGGCTCTTCGGGCATCGCCGTGGGCATGGCCACCAATATCCCGCCGCACAATATCGCCGAGTTGTGCGACGCCTGCCTGCACCTCATCAAGACGCCCGACGCCCGTGACGACACGCTTCTCAACTACGTCCCCGGCCCCGACTTCCCCACCGGCGGCATTATCGTCGAGCCACCCGAAAACATCGCCCAGGCCTATCGCACGGGTCGGGGCAGTTTCCGCCTCCGCGCCCGCTACGAGGTCGAGGATATGGGCCGCGGCCAGTGGCAGATCGTGGTCACCGAAATCCCCTACCAGGTCCAGAAATCCAAGCTGATCGAAAAGCTCGCCGAACTGATCCAGACCAAGAAGATCCCGATCCTCGCCGATGTCCGCGACGAAAGCGCCGAGGATATCCGCGTGATCCTCGAACCCCGGTCCAAGAACGTCGACCCAGATCTCCTGATGGGCATGCTGTTTCGTAATTCCGATCTCGAGACGCGCTTCTCGCTCAACATGAACACCCTGATCGACGGCCGTACGCCCAAGGTCTGTTCGATGAAGGAAGTACTCCGCGCCTTCCTCGATCACCGCCGCGAGGTGCTCCTGCGCCGCGCCCGTCACCGGCTGGCCAAGATCGACCACCGGCTCGAAGTGCTCGAGGGCTTCATCACCGCCTTCCTGAACCTCGACCGGGTGATCGAGATCATCCGCTACGACGACGAGCCCAAGCGCGCGCTGATGCATCAGGACTGGTCGAACACGCCGCCGCGGGCCGCGACCGAGGCCGACTATGTCTCGCCCATGGATGCGCCCGATCCCGACCCCGAACTGGGCCTGACCGAAGTTCAGGCCGAGGCGATCCTGAACATGCGCCTCCGCGCACTCCGCCGTCTCGAAGAGATGGAGCTGAAATCCGAATATGACACGCTCCTCGCCGAGCGCGCGGATATCGAGGATCTGCTGGCCGACGACAAGCTGCAATGGTCGAAGATCTCCGACCAGATCAAGGAAACCAAAAGGAAATTCGGCGCGGACTACGAGGGCGGCGCGCGCCGCACCACCTTCGCCGAAGCCGCCGAAGTCGAAGACGTTCCGATCGAGGCGATGATCGAACGGGAACCGATCACCGTCGTCTGTTCCCAGATGGGCTGGATCCGCGCGATGAAGGGCCATATCGCACTGGATCAGGAGCTGAAGTTCAAGGACGGCGATTCCGGGCGCTTCATCTTCCACGCGGAAACCACTGACAAGATTATCCTTTTCGGATCGAATGGTCGGTTCTACACGTTGCGCGGCTCCGACCTCCCCGGCGGGCGCGGCACCGGCGAACCGGTCCGCCTGATGGTGGACCTCCCGAACGAGGCACAGATCGTCACGCTTCTGCCCCATGTGCCGGGACGTCGGCTTCTGGTGGCCTCTTCCGCGGGCGACGGCTTTGTCGTGCCCGAGGACGAGATCGTGGCCCAGACCCGCGCGGGCAAGCAGGCGCTGAACGTCAAAGACGGGGTCGCGGCCCGCGTCTGCCGCCCGGTCGCGGGCGATCACGTGGCGGTCGCCTCCGAAAACGGCAAGCTTCTGGTCTTCCCGCTCGACGAGTTGCCCGAGATGACCCGGGGCAAGGGTGTACGGCTGCAAAAATACAAGCAGGTCAGGGGCAAGCAGGGCACTCTTGAACTCGATGGCGGTCTGGCCGACGCCACGACCTTCACATTCGACCAAGGGCTGAGCTGGCCCATGTCCGGCGGCCGGACCCGCACCGAAACCGATATGTCGGACTGGCTCGGCAAACGCGCCGGCGCCGGAAAACGCCCGCCCCACGGCTTCCCCCGCACGGGGCGTTTCGACTAGGCGCACCGCTCTCCCAACTTCAGAGGTCCCGATGATCCGCCGCAGCTTCCTCGCTTTCTCCCTCGCCTTTCTCGCGGCCTGTGGCGGCACGCCAGATCCGCTGCCGCCCACGCCCGAGCCGATCGGGGATTTCCGGATGGGCTTCAACATCGTCGTGGCCAATGACATCACCAAGGGCCCGGCCTCGCGGGATGCGACGGAAGAGGAACTGACCACCGCCCTGCGCGCCGCGATGGAAGAGCGGCTTGGGCGCTATGACGGCGACGGGCTCTATCATATCGGCCTCCGGATCGAGGCCTATTCGCTGGGCCGGGCAGGGGTGCCGCTTCTGTTCTCGCCCAAATCCGTGTTCCTCGTGGCCTTCAACATCTGGGACGACGCGACCCAGGAAAAGCTCAACGAAGATCCGATCCGGATCAATGCCTTCGATACGCCCGGCGGCCCGTTCGTGGGCTCGGGCCTCGTCAAGACCCGCGAAGAACAGATCGCCGCGCTGGCCTATGACGCGGCCCGGGGCGTCGAAGAGCTTCTGGCCGAGAACAGCGATCTCTGGTTCGGCCCCAAGGACGGACGCGAGAGGATCGAATTCACCCGCGATCCGCTCACCGGGCGGCAGTTGATCCAGCCCGGAGAGGATGGCGCCGAAGACAGCGCCACGGCGCCCGATCCGGCCGCGAACTGACGCTTGAACTTTCAGCACTTTGCCAGTAGTCAGCGCGCGGATACGAACCGGGCCCTTCCGGCCCCTCAACTGACAGAGGCGCGCGCCCCATGGCAAAGGCAAAATTTGAACGTAACAAGCCGCATGTAAACATCGGCACGATTGGTCACGTTGACCACGGCAAGACGACGCTGACGGCTGCGATTACGAAGTATTTCGGTGATTTCAAGGCCTATGATCAGATCGACGCGGCGCCGGAGGAGAAGGCGCGGGGGATCACGATCTCGACGGCGCATGTGGAATACGAGACGCCGAGCCGTCACTATGCCCATGTCGACTGCCCCGGCCACGCGGACTACGTGAAGAACATGATCACGGGTGCGGCGCAGATGGACGGCGCGATCCTGGTTGTGAACGCCGCCGACGGCCCGATGCCGCAGACGCGCGAGCACATTCTGCTGGCCAAGCAGGTTGGCGTGCCGGCGATGGTGGTGTTCATGAACAAGGTGGACCAGGTCGACGACGCCGAGCTTCTGGAGCTTGTCGAGATGGAGATCCGCGAGCTGCTGAACTCCTACGATTTCCCCGGCGACGACATTCCGATCATTTCGGGTTCGGCGCTTGCGGCGTTGGAAGGGCGTGACCCGGAGATCGGCGAGAACGCGATCCGGGCGCTGATGGAGGCCGTGGACAGCTACATCCCGACGCCGGAGCGCGCGGTGGACCAGCCGTTCCTGATGCCGGTCGAGGACGTGTTCTCGATCTCGGGCCGCGGCACGGTTGCGACGGGCCGGATCGAGCGTGGCGTGATCAAGGTCGGCGAAGAGATGGAGATCGTGGGGATCCGCGCGAACCAGAAGACGACCTGCACGGGCGTCGAGATGTTCCGCAAGCTTCTGGACCAGGGCGAGGCGGGCGACAACGTGGGCCTTCTGCTGCGCGGCATCGACCGCGAGGGGGTCGAGCGTGGCCAGGTTCTGTGCAAGCCCGGTTCGGTGAACCCGCATACGAAGTTCGAGGCCGAGGCCTATATCCTGACGAAGGAAGAGGGCGGCCGTCACACGCCGTTCTTCGCGAACTACCGGCCGCAGTTCTACTTCCGGACGACGGATGTGACCGGCACCGTGAACCTGCCCTCGGGCACGGAGATGGTGATGCCGGGCGACAACCTGAAGTTCGAGGTCGAGCTGATCGCGCCGATCGCGATGGAGCAGGGCCTCCGCTTCGCCATCCGCGAAGGCGGCCGCACCGTCGGCGCAGGCGTCGTCTCCAAAATCCTCGACTGAGGATACCGGGGCGCATAAACTCGAAAGGCCGTCCCCCGGGGCGGCCTTTTGCTGTTGGGGCACTGCCGGGGCCCCCGCAAAGCGCGACAAAATCACCGCTTCGGGCAATTGATGTAAAGTTCCTCTTCTTACTTCCCTGATATCGGGATACGGGGAAGCACCATGCGGAAGGGACGTTCAGCGCCGATGAGACATGACACCGACGGCGCAGATGCCGCCGCCGCGCGCCACTGGGTTCAGATCCTGGCGAAATACCGCGAACCAAATGTGGTGCGAAGCAGCTTCGAACTCGCCGTCAGCATCATGGGCTTCGTCCTCCTGTGGGTCCTTGCCTGCTGGGTCGCGCGCTACAGCTATCTCGGCGCCTTCCTGATCTCGGCGGTCAACGGCCTGTTCCTCGTGCGCCTCTTCGGCATCCAGCACGATTGCGGCCACGGCTCCTTCATCGGAAACCGCAATGTCAGCGACTGGATCGGGCGGGCGCTCGGCGTCATCACCCTGACGCCCTACGATGTCTGGCGGCGCACCCATTCGATCCATCACAGCCATACCGGCGATCTGGGTCACCGGGGGATCGGCGACGTGATGACCCTCACCCTTGAGGAATACCATCAGCGCACCGCCTTCGGCCGCTTTCTCTACCGCGCCTACCGGAACCCGCTTCGTCATGTTCGGCCTTGGCCCCACCTATATCTTCATCCTGCAGAACCGCCTGCCCATCGGCCTGATGCGACAAGGGCCGAAATACTGGGTCAGCGCCATGGGCACCAACCTTGCCATCGTGGCGGTATTGGCCACCATCGTCTATTTCGGTGGCTTCGCGGCTCTGTTTCTCGTCTTCCTCCCCTCCACCCTGATCGCCGCCTCGATCGGCGTCTGGCTGTTCTACGTCCAGCACCAGTTCGAGACGACCCATTGGCAACAGGGGACCGACTGGCAGATGCACGAGGCCGCCCTGCAGGGCAGCTCGCATTACGATCTGCCGCCGATCCTGCGCTGGTTCACCGTGAATATCGGCATTCACCACGTCCACCACCTCTATAGCCGGATCCCGTTCTACCGGCTGCCCGAGGTGCTCAGCGATCATCGCGAACTGGTCGACTGCAACCGCATGACCCTGTTCGAAAGCTTCAAATGCGCCACCCTGCACCTCTGGGACGAGAAGAGCGGGAAGCTCGTCTCCTTCGCGGCGGCGCGCCGCCTGACGCCTGCCGCCTGACGACCGCCACCTGACGCGTTCGAACTGACCGGACCGCGTTGCCCGCGCCCAAGGCCTGTTCCGACCCCGACCTTGCCGCGTGCGACCGCGCCTGATCGAAATGGAACGCGCCCCGGCAACCGGGGCGCGTCGCTACCGGCGGCAATGGCCCGCCGATCCGGGTCGGATTACTTCGACAGGATCAGGTTGATCCGCTGGCGTCCGCCGCCTTCCATGTCACCGTCGCTGAGCAGGAAGTTGATCTCGGCGATCTCCGACAGGGTCAGTTGATCGATCTTGTCAGTGTCAAAACCCTTTGACTTCAGCGCGTTATAGACCGCGCCCGTCAGCATGTTGAACTCCATTTCCATCGCCTGGGCGGCCGGAACCGACCCGACCGCCATCGAGGCGGCAAGGGCAACTGCACTTAGCATGGTTCTCATTGGATAATCTCCTGTTTGAGGTTTCGTCTTGTCCGGCTTCCACCGGTGGGAGAACTATCGGAACTTTCACTAAACATTTGAAATCACTTCGAAATCACGCTGACCTCACACAGGTGGGAATTGACACCTCCCGGCGCGTGACCGCAAGTGACCCGGCTCTCTCTTCGAGATGAAACGCTTCCGATAAACCACGGAAATCGCGGGTTTTTCCTGTCATGGCGCTCTCACCGTCCGGACAGCCGCCGTGATCGGCGGGTCGGGGGTGGATGGGCTTGCGGGGCAAAGGGCAGGCCGTCGCAAAAGTGCAATTGATTGTGCTTGACAGGTGAGTGATCGGCGACCGCCGCTGGCTCACCACCGCGTGACGGCCGCCGCGATAAGTGTCCGGAAAAAATGACGAAAAAGACGCCCGGCCTTGCGGTCGGGCGCCTTCCGCGCCGTCTGGCGGATTTGCGAAGCCGGGCCAGCCGGAGCCGGTACGATCAGGCCCCGCTGCGGATAAAGGTCAACGCGGTCCCGTTGATGCAATGGACAAGCTTGCCTTCGGCAAGAACGATGTGGCCAAGATGGCTCGCGCAGCGGCGGCAATGGACCTCCACCATCGCGCCCGGACCCTCCTCATCGCCCATCCCTTCGGGCGGGTCCCCGTCGATCGAGGTCAACACGGTGCGCGGCTCGGAATGAGAAAAGAACACCCAGCCGATGTCCAACGGCACCTTCCACGTGCTGTCATAGATCGTCAGGTCGCATCCCTTGCAGCAATAGATGCCGGCGCGCGTCTCTTTCGCCAAAGGGCTCGAATGGGGCAACTCGGTAAGGTGCTTGCGCAGGACCCGGTATTCGGCCTCGCTCAGCCGGGCGCGCCAATCGGCGTCGCTCCGGGTGATCTCAAAGGCAAATGCGTCTCCGGTTTCCGATGCGGCGGCGGCCCGCGGCAGGGCGCCCGCGCCGATCACGGCGGCGCCTGAACCAAGGGCCGTTCGCAGAAATCGGCGGCGTTCCAGTGTTGGGCTTTCCATGGTTTCTCTCCTTGTTCGATACGCCAAGGATAGGGCCGGCCCGGAACACTTGATATGCAATCCGGCGTGACCCAATGCGCACGCGGACTCACAGCGGCGCGACGGGACAGGGGCAGGGGCCGGGGGTATGTCAGACGGCGCGTCGGAACGCCTTGGCCTTGCGGCGGCCCGGGTTGGCCGCCAGGGCCTCCATCTGCGCCGCGATCCGGCCCGGCGGCACGATCGCCGCCAGATCGGTTTCGGCCTGTACCAGCCCCGCCATCAGCTCCGCATCCGTCCGTCCGGTGACGCGCCCCTGCTCCAGTACCGGGGCCTCCACCGGCGCGACACAGAGATAGGCCACAAGGTCGCGGCCCGCGCGCCCCACCGGGACGAACGCCGCCCCCATCCACGCCATCTGAGCCGAAACCCAGGGCTGCCGCCAATGCAGGGCATCCTGCTGGACCACGACCGACCTTCCGGGAATCAGTGCCGTATAGAATTGCCGGGCGATGTGATCGGCCACCTCCACTGTCTTGGCCGCATCCACCACCAGAACCTCGATCGGCCCCTCGCGCCACTCCGCCTCCAGAAGGTCACCCGCGTGCAGGATGACCTCGGGCGCCCAGGGCGACAGCGAGCGGGCGACGAACGCGCTTGTATCCGCAAGCCCCGGCCCCTTCAGATACCGCGCCGCAAGGTCGTCCGAGATGCGGAACCGGTCGAAGGCATGAATGGGCTGGGGTCGCTCCGCCTGCGCCCGGCCTTCGGCCAGAAAGGCGGTCGATCCCCCCAGAAAACACCCAAGGTCAACGATCGCGCCCGCGCCCTGCGCCCAGTCGCGCGCAAGCCACAGGTAAAGCCGCTGTTCCCGCTCGGTAAGCATGCCCGGCACGTCCACTGCCCTTCCGAACGACGTCCCGGGCACCTTGCGCCACGGCCGGCCTGCGAACAGGTCTCTGCTTTCCGGATCGATCTCCATGGCCCCTCTAAGCCTCACATGCGCCCCTTGCGCAAGCATGCACGTTTCGCGCTTGATTCCGCGCACACTCTGTCATACCCCTCGCTCCGGCCTTAGGGGTGTAGCTCAGTTGGTAGAGCATCGGTCTCCAAAACCGAGGGTCGGGGGTTCGAGCCCCTCCGCCCCTGCCAGGCCAGAACGGATGACACGCGCCCGTACCAGGGTTTGCAACAAGGTCGTCCCTCGATCGGGATAACGCATTCCTTGCCTCTGCCGGACACCGCCTTTCGGCACCTTCCGCACCTGAAAGACCGGATCGCCGATCCCGATACCTCCTTCTTCCGCAACCTCGACATTACCGAGTTCGACAGGCGCGTCCGCGCCGCCGGCGGCCCCGACGACTGGCGCCACCCCTGCAGCCGGCGCGAGGCGCTGCGCCGCGCCGTCCTTGCAGGCCGCGAAGGGCAGGATATCTGGGTCTTCGCCTATGGCTCTCTCATGTGGGATCCGGCGATCCATTTCGACGAATTGCGCCGCGCCCACGCGCCCGACCACGTCCGGAGCTTCTGCCTCTGGGATAAATACGCCCGCGGCTCGATCGAGGTGCCGGGGCTCATGGCGGCGCTCGACCGGGGCGCGGGCTGCACCGGTTACGCGCTCCACATCCCCGCCGCCCAGGTGGAAGAGGAAACCACGCAGCTCTGCCGCCGCGAACTGATCGGCCCGGCCTACCGCGCCGAGTTCATCTCCTGCACCACCCGGCAGGGCCCGATCGAGGCGCTCACCTTCACCGCCGATCACGGCTCGGAAACCATCGTTTCGGGTCTGTCCATCGACACCCAGGCCCGGATGCTCGCCACCGCCACCGGGTTTCTCGGCCCCAATGCCGATTATCTCGAAAATCTCGCGCATCATCTCGACGAGATGGATATCGCCGATCCCTATATCGCCGATCTGCTCGCGCGCGTCCGGGCTCTGAAGGCCGCACGGGCCGAATGAACTGACCCGCCCTCCCTTGAAACCGGCCCCCGAACCGCGTATCTCGACCTCAACCGAAGACAGGATCCCGCCCATGGCCACCACAAACCCGCTTCAATTCATCCAGCAGGTTCGCTCCGAAGTCTCGAAGGTCGTGTGGCCGTCGCGGCGCGAGGTCGTGATCACCTCGGTCATGGTCTTCATCATGGCCATGATCACCGCGGTGTTCTTCTTCTTGATCGACTGGATGATCCGCATCGGGCTGCAAAGCCTGCTGGGGATGTTCTGACACCGGCTGGACCGGTTCAGGAAACAGGACGGCCCGCCGGCAAGATGCCCGACGGACCGCCCCGCGGGGCTCAGAACCCGAACGACGCTCGCAACGAAAAGCTGGTCGCATCCGCATCGATGCCCGAGCCGTTGATATTGCTGAAGTCATGCTCAAGGATCTCGGCGCTCAGGATGGCATTCGGCGCCACCTGATAGGCCAGGCCCGCGCCATAGAACGCGCCCCAGTCATCACCGACACCGGTCACCGACACTTCGGCGGTCCCGAGGGCAAGGTAGGGCATGAACTGGCCAAGGTCATAGCCCGCCGTGCCCTTCACGCGAAACACGCTGTCCACGAACACCGTGCCCGGAACCAGCTCCACATCCGTGTCGTCATATTCAAGCTCGCCCCCCACAACCCACGTGCCAAGGTCATAGCGGTAGCCCGCATGGACGCCATAGGTGGTGTCGTCGTTGCTCAGGCCCGTATTTGTATCGACGTCCAGCGTCCCGAGACCCAGACCGGCATAGAATCCGGTCCAGTCAGCGGCGGCGGCAGGGCCAGAGGCCATGAGGGTGGCGGCGGCAACTGCATAAAGTGCTCTCTTCATCGCATTTCCTTTCCACACAAAGGGTTTCAGAGCGTCTGACGGCTCATCCTGCAACATCACATGGGCAAGATTCCGGGCCGGACAAGCGGTCCCGGATCACTCTTGCTTGAACGGCGATGAACCGGCACGATCCCGCCCGAAATTCCGCCCCCGGAATGCCAAAACCGGCAAGATCACGCCAGTGAGAGGGCGTCGTCGCCGGAAAGGGGCCGGAAAGGGATGGAGCTCACATCGAATGGCCCCTGCGCGCCTCTTCCGGACGTTGAACATCCCCAACGCAAGCCAGGTACGCCTTCGGCGCTATTCGAGCGACGTGTGCGAAAAGCCTATTGTCCGTGTCCTGCCGTGACGCAGTCGCTCCCCCCCCCCCGGCGAGGCGCATCGAGCGTTCCATGGCAATGCGGAATTGGAATCGCTTCATATCGGAAATACAAAGGCAAAAAGGGGAGAATCCGAGATGATCAGACCGATAGTGGCAGCACTCTTGATCGCCGCATCGGGAGCCACCGTGCCGATCCGTGCAGAGGCAGAGAATTTGGCGATGGGTACCGTCCCGGTTGCACCCGAAGACGGCGGCTTCCGCTACCTCGAAGTGGCCGTGGCGCAAGGCGCGCTCAACCTGCGCTCCGGCGCATCGACGACGTCAGCGGTCGTGGCGCAGCTCGCGACAGGGACCGTTCTGAACCACTTTGGCTGTTCCTCGCAGGGCGCGCGGGGCTGGTGCGACGTTCAGCCGGTCGCGGGCGGGCCACGCGGTTTCGTGGCCACGGAATTCCTGCGGCCCGCCATCGGTCTCAACGGCACGCCGCTTGTCGGGGACAACGACAGCGCGCTCCGTGCCGGTCAGGGCGATTTCGATGCCCGGGGACAGATCCCATGCGCGACCCGGGCCGGGCAACCGATGGGGAGCTGCGATTTCGGCGTGGCGCGTGCCGGAGGAGGCGATGCCACGGTGGTCATCACGAAACCGGATGGCATGACGCGGGCGATTTTTTTCACGCTGGGCGACCCGATCTCGGCCGATACCTCGCAGGCAGATTACGGCGAATTCAGTGCCAAGCGCGCCGGCGATCTATCCTTGGTCGCCGTCGGCACAGAGCGCTACGAGATTCCCGATGCCGTTGTGTTGGGCGGTTGAGAATGGAGAGCACCACCCTTTTCATCGGTCTGCTTTTCGTGCTCGGCACGATCCTGATTGCCTGGGCTGTCTACTTCACGATGCGCCGGATCGTCGGAGACCGGTTCGAGAATGAAACCGAGACCCTCGCCGGCTCGGTGATCTTCCGGGTGTCTGCGCTTCATGGGCTGATCCTGGCACTGGTTTTCGCGCAGGAGCTTGTCGACTACAATCAGCTTCAGACAAATCTCGTCCGCGAGGCGACAGCCATCGCCGATATCTATAACGACATCCGAAGATACGACACCGAGGCGCAAGCCACCGTCCAATCCGCACTGTCCGATTACGTGCGCACGGTGGTCGACGAGGAATGGACGTCGCTGGCTGATCGGCAAAGCCTGAGCGCCCGTGGCTGGCAGTTGCGCGAGATCGTCTATCAGGCGCTTCTCGACCTGAACCCCGAGACGCCGCGCCAGACATCCCTGCGTGGCCACATGCTGACTAAGGTGCAACTGATCGCGGAACTTCGTCAGGAACGCGAGAACAACGCTTTGCACCGCATTAGCCCGCTCTTCTGGACCGCCGCCATGGCCGGGATCGTGCTCGTGACGATTCCCTATTTCATCTTCTCGCCCAGTCGCCTGAACCTTACCCTGCTGAGTGTCTATGGCGGTTTCAGCGGCTTCGTGATGTTCGTGATCTATGCCTTCTCGGATCCGTTCAATCCACCCGGGGCGCTGCCGCCCGCGGCCTTCGAAAGGTTGCTGGCCTCCGAAATCGGCGGCACCGGCTAATCGCGTGCACGGCCGGTCCTTGGAGGTGCGGGGCGCTCTGACGTCTGCCTTCTGTCGACAGGCCCATGCGCATGAAATACACATGCCATGCGCATGGTTTGCACATGGAGCGTACGCTGGGTCTGTCACGGCCCTTGAAACCTGCGGCGGTCCCGTGTATTCGGCGCAAACTCCCCGACAGCGCCAAGGTCCGATTCTCCGGCGGCTGGGTTTTGTCTGGCGGGTACGTTTGGGTCAAGTAATTGACCCGTAAGGATAAAAAGGGACGATCAGAACAATGGCGAAGCGCTGGTATTCGGTAAGCGTGCTCTCGAACTTCGAAAAGAAGGTCGCCGAGCAGATCCGCCATGCGGTCGAGGACGCCGGTCTTCAGGACGAGATCGAGGAAGTTCTGGTCCCGACCGAGGAAGTCATCGAAATCCGCCGCGGCAAGAAAGTTCCGACCGAACGCCGCTTCATGCCGGGCTATGTTCTCGTGCGCATGGAGATGTCGGATCAGGGCTATCACCTGATCAACTCGATCAACCGCGTCACCGGGTTTCTGGGCCCCCAAGGCCGCCCGATGCCGATGCGCGATGCCGAGGTGAACCAGATCCTCAACCGCGTCGAGGAAGGGCAGGAGGCGCCGCGCACCCTGATTTCCTTCGAGGTCGGCGAGAAGGTCAAGGTCAACGACGGTCCGTTCGAGGATTTCGACGGGATGGTCGAGGAAGTGGACGAAGACAACCAGCGCCTCAAGGTAACGGTGTCGATCTTTGGCCGGGCCACCCCGGTCGAGCTTGAATTCACTCAGGTTTCCAAGGAGACCTGAGCGATCCCCGTGGGAGGCGAGGCGGCCGCGGCCACCGGACCAGACCACATCAACCCGAAGTCCCGGGGTCGCGACCGCCGGGATGTTGAGAAAGGAAGTGGCCCATGGCCAAGAAGAAGATAGGCTCCCTGAAGCTTCAGGTGCCTGCAGGACAAGCAAACCCCTCTCCGCCGGTCGGACCGGCGTTGGGTCAGCGCGGCATCAACATCATGGAATTCTGCAAGGCGTTCAACGCCAAGACGCAGGAAATGGAGCCCGGCGCGCCGTGCCCGACCGTGATCACCTACTATCAGGACAAATCCTTCACGATGGATATCAAGACGCCGCCTGCGTCTTATTACCTGAAGAAGGCGGCAAAGCTGAAATCCGGTGCCAAGCTGCCATCGCGCGAAACTGTCGGATCCGTCACATCCAAGCAACTGCGTGAAATCGCGGAAGCCAAGATGAAAGACCTCAACGCCAATGACGTGGAATCGGCAATGAAGATCATCCTCGGCTCGGCGCAGTCGATGGGTATCGAGGTGAAAGGGTAAGTCATGGGAAAGATTGGTAAAAGACTGACCGCCGCCCGTGCCGCTTTTGAAGGCAAGGAAAACCTCTCGGTCGAGGACGCGGTTGAGCTGATCAAGGCGAACGCCAAGGCGAAATTCGACGAGACCGTCGAAATCTCGATGAACCTGGGAGTCGACCCGCGCCATGCAGACCAGATGGTCCGCGGCTCGGTCAACCTGCCCAATGGTACCGGCAAGACGGTTCGCGTGGCCGTATTCGCCCGGGGTCCGAAGGCCGATGAGGCCACCAAGGCCGGAGCCGATATCGTCGGTGCCGAGGACCTGATGGAAATCGTGCAAGGCGGCAAGATCGAGTTCGATCGCTGCATCGCAACGCCCGATATGATGCCGATCGTCGGTCGTCTGGGCAAGGTGCTTGGCCCCCGGAACCTGATGCCGAACCCGAAGGTCGGAACGGTGACCATGGACATCAAGGAGGCAGTCGAGGCTGCCAAGGGTGGTCAGGTACAGTTCAAGGCCGAAAAGAACGGCGTCGTTCATGCCGGTGTCGGCAAGGCCTCTTTCTCGGCCGAACACCTGGCGCAGAATGTCCGCGCATTTGTCGATGCCGTGTCCAAGGCAAAGCCCACGGGCGCGAAGGGCACCTACATGCGAAAGGTCTCTTTGACCTCCACCATGGGTCCGGGCGTCTCGGTTGATGTCGTGTCCGCGACGGGCAACTGACTCTGCCGTCCACACAAGAAGCAAGAAGCATGAAAGGGCACCGACGGGTGCCCTTTTTGCGTTTGTGCCGGTTGATATTGAATGGAAAAGGCGCTGTGGTCTAGGGTTGGCCCATGAGCGAAGTTGATACTCTTTCCCTCATTCTCGCCATGGACGAGCGCGGCATCGCGCCGTCCGAAGTCGAGACCCGCCGCGAGGCGCTGGTGCCTTTGGGCGCTGCAATGCTCGATGTCGCGGAACCTGCCTATCATCGGCTGTCTCAATGGCGCGCCCGGAATGCGCTCGTCTATACAGCCATCAAATTCGCCCGCCGGTATCCCGCGGCCCGGCAACTGGGGGCCAAGGCCCTTTCGGACAAGAGTGATGCTGTCCGATCAACCGCATGCGCGCTTCTGGCGTTTGGGCTGGACCGCGAGAGCATCCCAGCGCTTGAGACGCTGGCGGCGCGCGACTGTCGGTCTGCTGAGGATGCCGAGGCCGCAATCCGCGCGATCCGGGCAGGAAACCATCACCTTTACATGGATCGCCGAAATACCGGCCGGGTCCGGTGGAACGTTCTGGGCGCTCCGGAGTGAGGTATCCTATCCGAGCCATGCGCGAAACGCCGGGCCGGTATGCCGATGAATACCGTGCCTTTTTCGGCTGGTGTGTTAGGTAGCCGCCAACTGAAATTCCATACAGGCAGGTCTCATGACCAAAACCTTGTTGGCGGCTTTCGCCAATTCCGAAAGTGTTGCCGCGTTTTCGACGCCCAGTGGTGGTTTCGATCTGTCGCGCGCACGGATCGAGTTGCTGGCCGGACTGACAGTCGCCCTTGCGCTTGTTCCCGAGGCGGTGGCCTTTGCTTTCGTCGCGGGCGTGCATCCCCTTGTCGGGCTTTACGCGGCCTTCATCGTGGGCTTGATCACGGCGGTGTTCGGCGGACGGCCGGGCATGATCTCAGGCGCGACGGGTGCGCTGGCCGTTGTCATGGTCTCGTTGGTCGCGCAGCACGGTGTCGAATATCTCTTTGCGACCGTCGTCCTGATGGGGCTGATCCAGATCGGTGCGGGCATCTTCAAGCTTGGGAAATTCATCCGGCTTGTTCCACACCCGGTAATGCTTGGCTTCGTGAACGGGTTGGCGATCGTCATCTTCCTTGCGCAGCTAAGCCAGTTTCAGGTGCCGGGTACGGCCGAAAGCGGCGGTCACGGTCTTGCGCAGGGCGAGTGGATGACAGGCTGGCCTCTGGTCACGATGCTCGCGCTCGTCGCGGTGACGATGGTGATCATCTGGGTCACCCCGCGGATCACGAACGCGGTTCCTGCGCCTCTGGCGGGGATCGGCATCGTGGCGCTTGCAGTCATCGCCTTTGGCATCGACGTCCCGCGGGTCGGCGATCTGGCCTCGATCGAGGGCGGATTGCCGATGGTTCATATCCCTGTCGTCCCGCTGACGCTCGAGACATTCGAGATCATCCTGCCCTATGCCCTTATCCTTGCCGCGATCGGGCTGATCGAAAGCCTTCTGACGCTTAACCTCGTGGGCGAGATCACCGGCCAGAAGGGCGGGGCAAGCCGCGAATGTATCGCGCAGGGCGCGGCCAATACCGTGACCGGTTTCTTCGGGGGCATGGGCGGCTGCGCGATGATCGGCCAGTCCATGATCAACGTGAAATCCGGCGGACGGACCCGGCTCTCGGGCATCTCTGCCGCACTGTTTTTGTTGTTGTTCATCGTCGTGGCGGCCCCGCTGATCGAGCAGATCCCGCTCGCGGCGCTTGTGGGCGTCATGTTCATGGTGGTGATCGGAACCTTCGCCTGGAACAGCTTTCGGATCATGCGCAAGGTGCCGCTGACCGATGCCATGGTGATCGTTCTGGTGACGGGCGTCACAGTGGCATACGACCTTGCGATCGCGGTCGTAGTGGGGGTCATTGTCTCGGCACTTGCCTATGCGTGGAACAACGCCAAGCGGATCCATGCCACGCGCTACGAGACGCCCGAGGGCGCGCGGGTCTATCAGATCCAGGGACCGCTGTTCTTCGGGTCTGCCGAAGGGTTCGCCGATATCTTCGATGTCGAGGGCGATCCGAAGCGCGTGGTCGTCGATTTTGCCGGCAGCCGCGTCGTCGATCAGTCCGCCCTTACCGCAATCGAGGCACTGGCGGAGAAATACGAGGCGGCGGGCAAGTCGATCCAGCTTCGGCACCTCAGCCGCGATTGTCACCAGCTTCTGTCGCGTGCGGGCCAGCTTATGATCGATAGCGACGACGACCCGGATTACGAGATCGCCACCAACTATTCGGTCCGGACCGGGGTGATGGGTGCCGGACATTAGGGCGGGCGGAACAGGATCTTGGCCGGACTTCTGCAAAATGCTCAGTTAGGGCTTGGCAATCGCGGCCAAGGGGGGTAGAGACCGGCTCGCATCCGGTTTCCGCAGCTTTGTGGGGACCGGTTGATTCGTCCGAGACGGTGGGTGCAGGCAATCCTGTCCGCATAAATCCTGCCAGAGACGGGAACAGAGCATTTCTTCGGGTGCCTTCGGGCGACCTCGAGGGCGACTTGCGAAGGACCCGTAAGGACCCGAAACGTCGGGTATCTTACCCGGCGGAAGCTGAGCCGGAGGGTCAAACCTCCATAACTTGGAGTAAACTGTGGATAGAGCCCAGAAAGAGAAAGTGGTCGATGAACTCGGCCAGATCTTCGAAAGCTCTGGCGTCGTGGTGGTTGCCCACTACGAAGGCATGACAGTTGCGGAGATGCAGGATCTGCGCGCGCAAATGCGTGAAGCGGGCGGATCCGTACGCGTTGCCAAGAACAGGCTCGCCAAGATCGCCCTTCAGGGGAAGCCGAACGCATCGCTCGGTGACCTTCTTACAGGGATGACCGTACTCGCCTATTCCGAAGATCCCACGGCTGCGGCCCGGGTCATGGATAAGTACGCCAAGGACAACAAGAAGTTGGAAATCCTTGGTGGTGCGATGGGCGAAACGGCTCTTGACGCCGCCGGTGTCAAAGCGGTTGCCGACATGCCATCGCGCGAGGAGCTTATTGCTTCGATCGTGGGCTGCATTGGTGCACCTGCTGCGAACATTGCCGGGGCGATTGGCGCACCTGCTTCGAACATCGCAAGCATTCTCTCGACAATCGAGGAGCGCGCGGAAGCCGCGTGATCCTAACCGTCATGTCCTCGTGGGGTTGAAACCCCGACGTTGGAACCCATCTTAAGGAACCGAAAATGGCTGATCTGAAGAAACTTGCTGAAGAGATCGTGGGTCTCACGCTTCTCGAAGCCCAGGAACTGAAAACGATCCTCAAGGACGAGTATGGCATCGAGCCCGCAGCTGGCGGCGCAGTGATGATGGCTGGTCCTGCTGCTGGTGGCGATGCTGCCGGCGCTGGCGAAGAGCAGACCGAATTCGACGTGATCCTCAAGGCCGCTGGCGCCCAGAAGATCAACGTCATCAAAGAGGTCCGCGCGATCACCGGTCTTGGCCTGAAAGAAGCCAAGGACCTCGTGGAAGCCGGCGGCAAGGCCGTGAAGGAACAGGTCTCGAAGGCGGAAGCCGAAGAGATCAAAGGCAAGCTCGAGGCGGCTGGCGCCGAAGTCGAGCTCAAGTAACTGCGCAAGCAGTGGATGTGTTGGTCGGGTCCGGTTTCCGGACCCGACCTTCCGCATCTCAGGAAGGGCCCTGACGGACAGGGTGTTTCCTAAGGTGCGGATCGGTCGGGCGGCTGCCTGTGGGAGGGCAGCCAGGTATGGACCGGTTCAACCTGTTTCACCGACGCCCGGCCGGGCCCCGACGGCTGGTGTGTCTGCGAAAGCGAAAGGTGAACGACCCTATGGCATCGTCCTATCTTGGCCAAAAACGTCTCCGCAAGTACTATGGCAAAATCCGCGAAGTGCTGGAAATGCCGAACCTGATCGAGGTTCAGAAATCCTCGTACGACCTGTTCCTGAACTCCGGCGACCAGCCGGATCCGATGGACGGGGAAGGCATCAAAGGTGTGTTCCAGTCGGTCTTTCCGATCAAGGATTTCAACGAGACCGCTGTTCTGGAGTTCGTGAAATACGAGCTTGAGCACCCGAAATACGACGTCGAAGAGTGCCAGCAGCGCGACATGACCTATTCGGCACCGCTGAAGGTCACCCTGCGGCTGATCGTGTTCGATGTCGACGAAGATACCGGCGCGAAAAGCGTCAAGGATATCAAGGAACAGGACGTTTTCATGGGTGATATGCCGCTCATGACGCCGAACGGCACGTTCATCGTCAACGGCACCGAGCGGGTGATCGTCTCCCAGATGCACCGCTCGCCGGGTGTGTTCTTTGACCATGACAAGGGCAAGACGCATTCCTCGGGCAAGCTCCTGTTCGCCTGCCGGATCATTCCCTATCGCGGCTCCTGGCTCGATTTCGAATTCGATGCCAAGGACCTTGTTTTCGCACGGATCGACCGTCGCCGGAAACTTCCTGTCACCACCCTGCTTTATGCGCTGGGTCTTGACCAGGAAGCGATCATGGACGCCTATTACGAAACCGTCACCTACAAGCTGAAGAAGAACAAGGGCTGGGTCACCAAGTTCTTCCCCGAGCGGGTGCGGGGCACGCGCCCGACCTTCGATCTTGTGGATGCGAAGACCGGCGAAGTGATCGCCGAAGCCAGCAAGAAGATCACGCCGCGCGCCGTCAAGAAGCTGATCGATGATGGCAAGGTGTCGGAACTTCTCCTGCCGTTCGACCAGATCGTGGGCCGCTTCGTCGCCAAGGACATAATCAACGAGGAAACCGGCGCGATCTATGTCGAGGCCGGGGACGAGCTTACGTGGGAAACCGACAAGGAAGGCGTTGTCACGGGCGGATCGCTCCATGAGCTGATGGAAGCCGGTATTACCGACATCCCGGTTCTCGACATCGATAACATCAATGTCGGACCCTATATCCGGAACACGATGGCGGCCGACAAGAACATGGGCCGCGATACCGCGCTGATGGATATCTACCGGGTCATGCGTCCGGGCGAGCCGCCCACCGTCGATGCGGCCTCTGCGCTGTTCGACACGCTCTTCTTCGACAGCGAACGCTATGATCTTTCGGCCGTTGGACGGGTCAAGATGAACATGCGTCTTGATCTGGATGCCGAAGATACGGTGCGCACGCTGCGCCGCGAAGACATCGTTGCCTGTATCAAGGCATTGGTGGATCTGCGCGATGGCCGCGGCGATATCGACGATATCGACCATCTGGGTAACCGTCGGGTCCGCTCGGTGGGCGAACTGATGGAAAACCAGTACCGCGTCGGCCTTCTGCGCATGGAGCGCGCGATCAAGGAACGTATGTCCTCGGTCGAGATCGACACGGTGATGCCGCAGGATCTGATCAACGCGAAACCGGCGGCTGCCGCGGTGCGCGAATTCTTCGGCTCCTCGCAGTTGTCGCAGTTCATGGACCAGACCAACCCGCTGTCCGAAGTGACGCACAAGCGTCGTCTTTCGGCGCTTGGCCCGGGCGGCCTGACGCGCGAACGTGCCGGCTTCGAGGTGCGCGACGTACACCCGACCCATTATGGCCGGATGTGCCCGATCGAGACGCCGGAAGGCCCGAACATCGGCCTGATCAACTCGCTGGCGACGTTCGCCCGCGTGAACAAGTACGGCTTCATCGAAACGCCTTACCGCAAGGTGGTGAACGGTCAGGTGACCGACGAGGTCAACTACATGTCGGCCACCGAAGAGCAGCGGCATGTCGTGGCTCAGGCGAACGCCAACCTCGATGAGAAGGGCCGGTTCGTGAACGATCTGGTTTCGACCCGTCAGGCCGGCGAGTACACGCTTGCGCCCAACGAACAGGTGGACCTGATCGACGTGTCGCCGAAACAGCTTGTGTCGGTTGCGGCCTCGCTGATTCCGTTCCTGGAAAACGACGACGCGAACCGGGCGCTCATGGGCTCGAACATGCAACGTCAGGCGGTTCCGCTTCTGCAGGCCGAGGCACCCCTCGTGGGCACCGGCATCGAGGAAGTGGTGGCTCGCGATTCCGGCGCGTCGATCATGGCGAAACGCACGGGCATCATCGACCAGGTCGATGCGCAGCGGATCGTTGTGCGTGCGACCGATGATCTCGAGCCGGGTGATCCGGGCGTCGACATCTACCGGTTGCGCAAATTCCAGCGGTCGAACCAGAACACCTGTATCAACCAGCGTCCGCTGGTGAAGGTGGGTGATACCGTCACGAAAGGCGAGGTTCTGGCCGATGGTCCTTCCACGGACATGGGCGAACTGGCACTGGGCAAGAACGTGGTTGTCGCGTTCATGCCTTGGAACGGCTACAACTACGAGGACTCGATCCTGATCTCCGAGCGTATCGTGCGCGACGACGTGTTCACCTCGATCCATATCGAGGAATTCGAAGTCGCCGCCCGGGATACGAAGCTTGGTCCGGAAGAGATCACCCGCGACATCCCGAACGTCGGCGAGGAAGCACTTCGCAATCTCGACGAAGCGGGCATCGTCTATATTGGTGCCGAAGTGGGGCCGGGCGATATCCTCGTGGGCAAGATCACCCCCAAGGGCGAAAGCCCGATGACGCCGGAAGAGAAGCTTCTGCGCGCCATCTTCGGTGAAAAGGCCTCGGATGTGCGTGACACGTCGCTGCGCCTGCCGCCGGGGGATTTCGGAACGATCGTCGAAGTGCGGGTCTTCAACCGCCACGGGGTCGAGAAGGACGAACGTGCCCTGCAGATCGAGCGCGAGGAAGTCGAGCGTCTGGCCCGTGACCGGGACGACGAATTGGCGATCCTCGACCGCAACATCTATGCCCGCCTGAAGGACATGATCCTGGGCAAGGTCGCGGTGAAGGGCCCCAAGGGGATCAAGCCCAAGTCGGAGATCACCGAAGAGCTTCTGGACAGCCTGTCCAAGGGTCAGTGGTGGCAGCTGGCGATCGGCGACGATGCCGAGGCAAGCCAGATCGAAGCCCTGAACACGCAGTACGAGAGCCAGAAACGCGCTCTTGATGCACGCTTCGAGGATAAGGTCGAGAAGGTTCGCCGGGGCGACGACCTGCCGCCGGGCGTGATGAAGATGGTCAAGGTCTTCGTCGCGGTGAAGCGCAAGCTTCAGCCGGGCGACAAGATGGCCGGACGTCACGGCAACAAGGGTGTCATCTCCAAGGTCGTGCCGATGGAAGACATGCCCTTCCTCGGTGACGGGACGCCGGTCGACTTCGTTCTGAACCCGCTGGGCGTGCCCAGCCGGATGAACGTTGGCCAGATCCTTGAAACCCATATGGGCTGGGCCGCGCGCGGTCTGGGCGAGCAGATCGGCGAGGCGCTGGGCGAGTACCGGCGCAAGGGCGATCTGACGCCGGTCAAAGAGGCCATGCGCATCGCTTATGGCGATGATGTCTATGCCGAAGGGATCGACGGGATGGGCGACGATCAGCTTCTCGAAGCCGCGGCGAACGTGACCCGTGGTGTTCCGATCGCAACGCCGGTCTTCGACGGTGCGAAAGAGGCGGATGTGAACGACGCGCTGGTGCGGGCCGGTTTCTCGCAGAGCGGTCAGTCGATCCTCTATGATGGTCGGACGGGCGAACAATTCGCGCGCCCTGTCACCGTGGGCATCAAGTACCTCCTGAAGCTGCATCACCTTGTGGATGACAAGATCCACGCGCGTTCCACCGGGCCCTACAGCCTTGTCACGCAGCAGCCCCTGGGTGGTAAGGCCCAGTTCGGTGGCCAGCGTTTCGGGGAGATGGAAGTCTGGGCGCTCGAAGCCTATGGCGCGGCCTACACGCTGCAGGAGATGCTCACCGTCAAGTCGGACGACGTTGCAGGCCGGACAAAGGTCTATGAGTCGATCGTCAAGGGCGAGGACAACTTCGAAGCGGGCGTGCCCGAGATCGTTCAACGTTCTGGTCAAGGAAGTCCGGGGTCTCGGCCTCAACATGGAACTCCTGGATGCGGAGACGGAAGAGTAGGGGCGGCCACCGCCCCACTCACCTCCCTCAAGATTTAAGGACGCAAGATGAACCAGGAACTGACAACAAACCCGTTCAACCCGCTCGCCCCGGTCAAGACCTTCGACGAGATCAAGATCTCGCTCGCGTCGCCGGAGCGTATCCTGTCGTGGTCCTATGGCGAGATCAAGAAGCCCGAGACCATCAACTACCGGACGTTCAAGCCCGAGCGTGACGGCCTGTTCTGCGCGCGTATCTTTGGCCCGATCAAGGATTACGAATGCCTGTGCGGCAAGTACAAGCGCATGAAATATCGCGGCGTCGTCTGCGAGAAATGTGGTGTGGAAGTCACCCTGCAGAAAGTCCGCCGCGAGCGGATGGGCCATATCGAACTGGCCGCCCCAGTTGCGCATATCTGGTTCCTCAAGTCGCTTCCCAGCCGGATCGGCCTGATGCTCGACATGACGCTGCGGGATCTCGAGCGGATCCTGTATTTCGAGAACTACGTGGTGATCGAGCCGGGTCTGACCGACCTGAGCTATGGCCAGTTGATGAGCGAAGAGGAATTCCTCGACGCGCAGGACGCCTATGGCGCCGACGCGTTCCAAGCCAATATCGGGGCCGAGGCGATCCGCGAAATGCTTGCCGCGATCGATCTCGAGGCCGAGGCGGCGACGCTGCGCGAGGAACTCAAGGAAGCCACTGGCGAACTCAAGCCCAAGAAGATCATCAAGCGGCTGAAGATCGTTGAATCCTTTATCGAATCCGGCAACCGCCCGGAATGGATGGTGCTGACGGTCATTCCGGTAATCCCGCCGGAACTGCGCCCGCTGGTGCCGCTGGATGGTGGCCGGTTCGCGACCTCGGACCTGAACGACCTCTATCGCCGGGTGATCAACCGGAACAACCGTCTTAAGCGGCTGATCGAACTGCGTGCGCCCGATATCATCGTGCGAAACGAAAAGCGGATGCTGCAGGAATCGGTTGATGCGCTGTTCGATAACGGCCGTCGCGGTCGCGTTATCACTGGGGCCAACAAGCGCCCGCTGAAGTCGCTCTCCGACATGCTCAAGGGCAAGCAGGGCCGCTTCCGCCAGAACCTTCTGGGCAAGCGGGTCGACTTTTCGGGGCGTTCGGTCATCGTGACAGGTCCGGAGCTCAAGCTGCACCAGTGCGGTCTGCCAAAGAAGATGGCGCTCGAACTGTTCAAGCCGTTCATCTACTCGCGGCTTGAGGCGAAGGGCCTGTCCTCCACCGTCAAGCAGGCGAAGAAACTGGTCGAAAAAGAGCGTCCGGAAGTCTGGGACATCCTCGACGAGGTGATCCGCGAACACCCGGTGATGCTGAACCGTGCACCTACGCTGCACCGGCTTGGCATCCAGGCGTTCGAACCGGTGCTGATCGAAGGCAAGGCGATCCAGCTTCATCCGCTGGTCTGCTCGGCCTTCAACGCCGACTTCGACGGTGACCAGATGGCCGTGCACGTTCCGCTGAGCCTTGAGGCCCAGTTGGAAGCGCGCGTCCTGATGATGTCGACGAACAACGTTCTGTCGCCCGCCAACGGCGCGCCGATCATCGTGCCGTCGCAGGATATGATCCTTGGCCTCTATTACATCTCGATGGAGCGCGAGGGCATGAAGGGCGAGGGCATGATCTTTGCCGATCCTGACGAGGTCGTGCATGCTCTGGAAGCCGGTGAAGTGCACCTGCACGCCAAGATCCAGGCTCGCGTCAAGCAGATCGACGACGAAGGCCAGGAGGTTTATCGCCGGTTCGAGACGACGCCGGGCCGGGTCCGTCTGGGCACGCTTCTTCCGCTCAATGCGAAAGCGCCTTTCGATCTGGTGAACCGTCTTCTGCGCAAGAAGGAAGTCCAGCAGGTCATCGACAGCGTCTATCGTTACTGTGGTCAGAAGGAATCGGTGATCTTCTGCGACCAGATCATGACGACGGGCTTCCGCGAGGCGTTCAAGGCGGGCATTTCGTTCGGCAAGGACGACATGGTCATTCCGGACGAGAAGTGGACGATCGTCGATGGCGTGCGCGAGCAGGTCAAGGAATTCGAACAGCAGTACATGGACGGCCTGATCACCCAGGGTGAGAAGTACAACAAGGTCGTCGATGCATGGTCGAAATGCTCCGACGAGGTCGCCGCCGCGATGATGGCCGAGATCTCTTCCGTGAAGAAGGACGATGCGGGCGCCGAGATGGAGCCCAACTCGGTCTACATGATGTCCCATTCCGGGGCGCGGGGCTCCCCGGCCCAGATGAAGCAGTTGGGCGGTATGCGGGGCCTCATGGCCAAGCCGTCGGGCGAGATCATCGAAACGCCGATCATTTCGAACTTCAAGGAAGGTCTGACCGTTCTTGAATACTTCAACTCGACCCACGGTGCCCGGAAGGGTCTTGCCGATACCGCGCTGAAAACCGCGAACTCGGGCTATCTTACGCGGCGTCTGGTGGACGTGGCGCAGGATTGTATCGTGCGGATGAAGGATTGCGGCACCGACAACGCCATTACCGCAGAAGCCGCGGTCAATGACGGTGAAGTCGTGGCATCGCTTGCCGAGCGTATTCTGGGCCGTGTGACGGCAGAGGATGTGATCAATCCGGCGACAGACGAGGTCGTGGCGACCGAGGGAGAACTGATCGACGAGCGCAAGGCCGACATGATCGAGGCTGCGGGGCTTGCCACCGTGCGCATCCGTTCGCCGCTGACCTGTGAGGCCGAAGAGGGCGTTTGCGCCATGTGCTATGGTCGCGACCTTGCTCGCGGCACGATGGTCAACACCGGGGAAGCTGTCGGTATCATCGCCGCGCAGTCGATCGGTGAACCGGGCACGCAGCTGACGATGCGCACATTCCACATCGGCGGTATCGCGCAGGGTGGCCAGCAATCGTTCCTCGAAGCGTCCGCAGCGGGCAAGATCGAATACCGCAATGCAACCGTTCTTGAAAACGCCGCCGGCGAAGTGGTGGTCATGGGGCGGAACATGGTTCTTGCCCTGATCGACGAGAATGGGGTCGAGCGGGCAAGCCACAAGGTCGGATACGGGTCCAAGCTGCATGTCAAGGACGGGGCGACCGTGTCCCGTGGCGACAAGCTGTTCGAATGGGACCCCTACACGCTTCCGATCATTGCCGAAAAGGCGGGTACGGCCAAATTTGTCGATCTCATTTCGGGCATCTCGGTGCGCGACGAGACCGATGATGCGACCGGCATGACCCAGAAGATCGTGACCGATTGGCGTTCCGCGCCGAAGGGAAGCGATCTGAAACCCGAGGTGATCCTCGTGGGGCCGGATGGCGAACCTGTTCGGAACGAGGCCGGAAATCCGGTGACCTATACGATGTCGGTGGATGCGATCCTTTCGATCGAAGAAGGGTCGGAAATCAAGGCCGGTGACGTGGTTGCCCGTATCCCGCGGGAAGGTGCCAAGACCAAGGACATCACCGGCGGTCTGCCGCGTGTGGCCGAACTGTTCGAGGCGCGCCGGCCCAAGGACCACGCGATCATCGCGGAAATCGATGGCTACGTGAAATTCGGACGCGACTACAAGAACAAGCGCCGGATCACGATCGAACCGTCGGATGAAAGCATGGAGCCCGTCGAATACATGGTGCCCAAGGGGAAACACATCCCTGTCGCCGAGGGCGATTTCGTCCAGAAGGGCGATTACATCATGGACGGCAACCCGGCGCCCCACGACATCCTGTCGATCATGGGTGTCGAGGCACTGGCCGATTACATGATCGACGAGGTGCAGGACGTCTACCGGCTTCAGGGTGTGAAGATCAACGACAAGCACATCGAAGTCATCGTGCGCCAGATGCTTCAGAAGTGGGAGATCCTCGACAGTGGGGATACGACGCTTCTGAAGGGTGAACATGTGGACAAGGCCGAGTTCGACGCTGCCAACGAGAAAGCGATTGCTCGTAGCGGACGCGCGGCTCAGGGCGAACCGATCCTTCTTGGGATCACCAAGGCCTCGCTGCAGACGCGTTCGTTCATCTCGGCGGCCTCGTTCCAGGAGACAACGCGGGTCCTCACCGAAGCGTCGGTGCAGGGCAAGCGAGACAAGCTTGTCGGTCTCAAGGAGAACGTGATCGTCGGGCGTCTGATCCCTGCCGGTACCGGTGGCGCGACCCAGCGGGTCGAGCGGATTGCGGCCGAACGTGACCGCAAGGTGATCGAAGCGGCCCGTGCCGAGGCGGAAGCCGCAGCGGCGCTCGCGGCTCCCGAGGTAGAGTTCGACGGTGTCGAAGAGATTGATGCCGATCTGATCGATCTTCCCGAAAGCCGTGACTGATCTCGGTTCCAACTGAATGACGAAAAGCCCCGCTTCGGCGGGGCTTTTCTTTTGGCAGGCAAGATTTCTGGCGGTCGGTTCTGGCCCGGATCAGGCTGCCTCGCCCTTGTCGGTCAGCGGTGGGAAGGCATCGGCAAAGGTCGATTTGAGAGCGACGTCCAGATCCCCCATGGTGACCGGAAGTCCCAGATCCACAAGGCTGGTGACGCCGTGGCCGGTGATGCCACAAGGGACGATCCCGTCGAAATGCGACAGGTCCGGCTCGACATTGATCGACAGTCCATGGAAGCTGACCCACCGGCGCAGGCGTATGCCGATGGCCGCGATCTTGTCCTCTCGCGGTGTGCCGTCGGGAAGAGGTGGCTTTTCAGGCCGCGCGCACCCAGACGCCGACACGGCCGGGGCGGATTTCGCCGGTTACGTTGAATTCCGCAAGCGAGGCGATGACCCATCGTTCCAGCGCCTCGACAAAGGCGCGAACATCGCGCCCCCGGCGTCCGATATCGAGCATGACATAGGCGACCCGCTGTCCCGGTCCATGATAGGTATACTGCCCGCCGCGGCCGACCTTGTGGACCGGAAACCTGTCCGGATCGGTCAGGTCGGACGGCTTGGCAGAGGTCCCCGCAGTATAGAGCGGCGGGTGTTCCAAGAGCCAGATCGCCTCCTCCGCTTCGCCTCGGGCGATTCGCTCTGCGCGATCCTCCATCGCGGCAAGTGCGAATTCATAGTCCGTCAAACCATCCGAAGTCAGCCATTCCACCATAAAATGCTCCTATTCGGCGCTTTTTGATCCTGACGCCCGCGAATCCTGTGTTACGATTTCCACGGATTGAACGACACTCTTTCAGGGGGATTTCATGTTTTTTCGGATTTTGACAACAGCAGGACTTGTGGGCGCGATCGCAATCGCCCCCGTGACGCAGGCCCGGGCGGATGCCGGTGATTTCATCGGCGGCGCGATCGTCGGCGGTCTTCTGGGCCACGCGATCACCAAGGATCAGCAGCGCAAGCAGCAGCGGACAACAGTGGTGCGTCGGAATTATTCGACGATACCGTCGACGCAGCAGGGGGCCCAGACCCAGACCGCGCTGAACTACTTCGGCTATAATGCGGGCCGCGTCGACGGTCAGATCGGCGCCGGCTCCCGGCGGGCGATCGAGGCCTATCAGGCCTCCATGGGTTATCCGGTCAATGGCCGCGATTTCCAGCCCTACCAGTATGACTTCCTGATGCAGGCCTACTATTGGGGCATCAATGGCGGCGCAGCCCAGACACAGATGGCGGGTCAGCCGCTCCTTATGGCTTACAGGCGGCAGGTCCAGACCGGCAGCACGGTCATCGCGGCACCGCAACCGGCCCCGCTTCCCGCCCCGGTGACCACGGTCGTCGTCCCCGCGCCCACGACGACTGTCGTGACGCCTGCGCCGGTGGTCGAGGCATCGACACCCCCGGCGGAAGCCGCGCCCGCATTGCCGAACCTGTTCGCCAATTCGCAGCCCTCGGTCTCGCTTGCGAACCGCTGCAACGGCGTCATGCTCCAGACATCGACCAATGGCGGCTATACCACGTTGGCCAGCATGACCGACGCCGACTTTACCCTGAGCGAACAGTTCTGCCTTGCGCGGAGCTATGCGATTGCGCGGGGAGAAGAGCTCATGGGACAGATCCAGGGGCTGACACCGCCGCAAATCGCCGAGCAATGCGGCGCGTTCGGGGAGATGCTTCAGAAACAGACCGATGCGGTTTCGCTTGGGGCGCAGCCGCAGGTCGAGGCGGACATGCGCAGCTTCGCTCAAGGCACCGGTATTTCGCCCGCCGATCTGGCCTCCACCAGTCGCGTCTGTCTGGCAGTCGGATACAGCCAGGACGACATGAACCTTGCGCTTGGCGCCGCGCTGATGCTCGTGGCGATGGGTGAGCCGGCCTATGGCGAGCTTCTGGGACACCATCTTCGCGAAGGGTTTGGCGCGAACCAGCGCAGTGATCTTGCGATGCAATGGTATCAGGCCAGCCTGACCGCGCTGGACAACGGGGCGAAGCCCGTATTCATGCCCGGCCAGACCGAACGCCCGGCACTTCTGCATCAGGCCACGATGCAGTTGCCCGGCCAGCAGCAGGGGATGCTGGGCGGTGCGGAGAGCGTTCAGAAGGCGACCCTGCCCACGTTCACGGTTACCGAATAGCCATCGGCCGGGGCAGGGATGACCTGCCCCGGATTGACCTGAAAAACCCCCTTCACATCGCCAATCGGCGCGTGTATCAGGTCGCGCACGTTATGGATCATGCGGTCGTGGCGGAATTGGTAGACGCGCAGCGTTGAGGTCGCTGTGGGGTAACTCCCGTGGAAGTTCGAGTTTTCTCGACCGCACCATTTCTTCAGAGGAACAATATGGATCGATGCGGTTATGCGTTGGATCCATAGAATGGTCCTCAGGACGACCTTCCCGAGATAACCCTGCTTGCGAGCCTGACAGGTCCAGCGCTCGCTTGTCATCATTCCGACTGGAATTCCAGCCGCCGCGCCTTTTGGCGATTTCTTTCAGCGCTCCGATCAGCAGGGTTGCGATATACTGTCTGCGATGTGTCTCCGCGACGGTCGGATCATCGATGTAGATTTCCAAGCCTTCCAGCCCGATCTTGGGCAGTTCATAGGTAACAAGCCCATCGGCAACGATTTGCCGTCGATTGCAACGAGAATTACCACCTCGCCGCGCGAGAGAACCCGTTGACAGTGCACCGATCCCGGTCGGGCGGCGCGGTAGGTCCGAGGGTTTCCGAACGCTTTGCCAAACATGTCGAGCATGCCGCCGAACAGACCTACGTCGCCGGTATGAAGGCGTCGGATGCGTGGCCGCCGATCGTGTCGCGGCATTTGGGCGAACGCACCGTGCGAGCCAGTCGTTGTGTTCAAAGGGACAGCTTCGCCGAAACAGAACGGATGCCATGGCCGCCACAAATTGATCGGTAGGAGTATCGAATGTAGCACCAAGAGCGGCAGCAGCGCACCGGCCAAGCCCCACCAAATAAAGAAGACGTTGCTGAATATCATGGCCGTCCTGATCGTCCTGATATTCGATGAACACGATTCCATCAGGGCAGCCGTGGCTGCCGCGAAGCCCGCCATATCAACGTGGCTGAGCGTAGTCTGGCGAACCTGACCGGCCGATGTCGGAGGGGCTGCTGTTGACCGGATCCGATTGCCTCCTGCCTTCGGCGGTTGCGCCGCTGAGCTCGTGCCGCTTTCGGGCCTCGTAAAGGACCATTCCGACCTGGCGGTCGAAGATCGACAGCCATGCGATGAGCCATCCAGGGAACCGACGAAATCTGCCAAGGCCAAGGGATCGCAAGAAACCATCGACTCCTTCTTCGCAAAGCGGAGACGCGTAAGCATCTTCAACGGTCACGTTGTGACGCACCCTAAGAAGGCGCAGTTCCCACAAGATGCGCTTCATCTCTGTCTTGCGGTTGCGGAATTCAGCGCGTCGGCTCCATGCGGTTCTGGCCTCATCAAATGCATTGGTGGCGGTGTCGGATCGGGAATGATAGGCGCGACGGAAATTTGGATTGGCGACCAACCAGATCAATCGCCCCTGAGCGGTAATCGCCCGGGTCGCAGTCAGGTTGCCCTCGCGAGAATGCACGACATTCAGGCGATCCAGCCATGTCGAGACCCAATCCATACGAACGAACTCGAACTTGCCAGGCAAATCTCCGAGACTTAGTTCAACACCCGATCGGCCGGGGCGCTCCGAGAGAAGACGATATTTAAGGAACTCCTCGGAAATTTCCGCCATTGTCCTGCCTCTGCTTCTGAAAACATGAGCGCATCTCGATACCCAAGCGCGTCAGGTCATCATCGCCGCTGCTACAGGAACCGATATGCGGCGACGGCAGCACTTGTCCGTTTCTGGCAGGAAAATCGCGATCCTGTTTGATCGGTCGGAGGGAGGCACCTATACCGTTTCTGGCACTGCCTTTCGAAGACAGGTTCGGCCTGAATGATGCAGGGATGGAAGACTTATGATTGTTCGGACCTAGAACAGCACAGGTCGTTCTTGGAGGAACTCCAAGTCTACCTGCACCCGTCAGACCTAACCGCGCAACAAGATTTCCGGACCACCTTCTCCGCCAGATACATGTCGCACGGATACATTGCGCGAGCGGGTTACGGTCCAGCCGTGAGGATCTCCAAGACCGCGGACGAATGGTCGTGGAACCATGTCATCTCGATGCCGGTCTCGGGAAGTATCCGGTCCGATCTGGACGGCGCATCCAGGATTTCCGATAGGGATCACTTTGTCCTGCGTCCGCCAGCGTCGATCCACTCGTTCGAGACGACCGCAGACACCGACGAGCTTTTTCTGGCGATCAACCCTGACTATCTGAAGACGTTTTGTGCGAATCTTCTGGGACGTCCGGTGCAAGGGCCGATCAGATTTGCTCCGGACCTGTCACCGAATTCACCCCATGGCCGGGCCTTGCGCACCGCCGCCAATCTGGGACTCGGCAACACCGAATTTCCACCCAATGGTGTCAGCCGATCGAGGTTTGACGCTCAGCTTCAGGAATTTGTGGCGACCACGCTCCTGATGCACCATCCGCACAATCTTCGAGACGAGCTTTGCGGTCGTTCGCCCTTGCCTGCATCGCGCGATGTGAAACGCGCGTTGGACTATATTCACAGCCGACTTACGGAAACTATCGGCCTCGAAGACCTGATCGCGATTTCAAATGTGCCGGGGCGAACCCTGAACGAGCATTTCAGGTTGTTTCTGGGAATATCACCCATGGCTTATGTAAAGCGTGAGCGCCTGAAACTGGCCCGCGAGAAGTTGTCGACCGAACCCAATTTGACCGTGACGGAAGTGGCCACAAGCTGTGGCTTTTCCCACTTGGGCCGGTTTTCGATCGAATATGCTTCCGCATTCGGTGAAAAACCTTCGATGACCAGAGAAGCCGCGCAGAGAGACTTTTGATCCTGCGGGCTTTGCCCGGAAGCCTGTCAGACGCCGGAGCGGCGCGGAAGGAGCGGAACCGATGCTGGAGACATACAGGGGGACCGTCTACCCCTATCAGCTTGACCATATGGGGCACATGAATGTGCAGTGGTATGTGTCGAAGTTCGACGAGGGTACCTGGCACTTGTTCGCAAGGATTGGCATTACGCCGGACTACATGCAGCGGGAAACCTGTGGCATGGCAGCGGTTGAACAAGATATTCGGTACAAGGCAGAGGTCTTTGCCGGCGATCTGATCACGGTCAAGAGTTCGATTATCGAACTGAAAGAAAAGTCGATCCGATTTCGTCATGATATGATCCGGTCGGTCACTGGCGATGGTGTCGCGACCTGTGACATCGTGGCGGTGCATCTCGACAGACACCTGCGTAAAGCAAGGCAATTCCCCGAGTTTGTCTTCGAGGCGGCTAGGTCGCTGAGCGAGAAAATCATGGTTGGGTGACCGAGCGCCGCGATCTGGAGAGGCGATAAGTTTCCAGATCTGGATTCCGCCTTGCGCAAGACTGCCGGTTTTCAAGGGCGTTTGTTCCGGCTCAACCTTTGCGCCGCAAGATCTGGTTTGGGCTTGCTGGCGGCTTCCTCTGCATTCTCACAGGTTGGACTGGACCAGCCCACGGGCTATCGAGAACGCAGCGAGCCGGGCCTTTAAAGCAGCCTCGCCTTCCGCGCCACGGCTTTGCCAGTGCAGGTTCTGGCGCGATACAGAAAGCTTCCCGGCATCGGAAACTGCTCAACTGCGGTTCTTAGAAATCGACGCGCCGGCGTAGATCGACAATCGCGACATCGTAAGATGCCCCCGTTGCAACGGAGGGGGATGTCCCTGCGCGTCGGTCGCGTCGTTGGTCGATGAGAGCACTCTGCGCTGCACCGGGCCCGGAAAGGGGATGAACGATCAAGGATGCCGGAGGCCGGAAGCAGGCCCCTTAACCGGACCTTCACGGTATCGGACTACCCGATGATCGATTAACAATTGGGCCTACGCCACATGGCGATATACACCGTAACAGCCGCAAACTGGAACGATCCTGCGTTCTGGTCGTCGATCAGCGAAGCCGGATCGGGCCATTCGCTCGACTTCTCGGACCTTCCGTCGAATTTCTCGATAGATTACGATCCCGACCTAAATCGGCTCATTATCTCGGACGGTACATCTTCATTCACGGTGGGCGATGCGACCTATGGCGGGGTTTCGGATGCCGACCTCGGCGGTTCGACGCTGTTCAGCAATTTCACGACCATCATCGGCACGGCGGGTGCGGACTGGGCCTATGGCGGGTCGGCCAACGAGACACTGGTGGGAGGCGCTGGCAACGACACGCTTCTGGGCTACTACGGCGACGATTCAATTTCCGGGGGCGACGGCGACGATTCGATCCGGGGCGAGTACGGAAATGACACGATTGATGGCGGTGCCGGCTCCGACACGGTCCAGGCCTCCGGCTTCTCTGATGCGGACGTGGTCATGGGCGGGGAAAGCACGGATGACGTTGACGTTCTCGACCTTGTCGGCACCGCCGAAGCCAAGGTTGCCTTCAGCGGGGACGAGGCCGGGACCTATTCGATCGGGACGGCCTCGGGCACATTCAGCCAGTTCGAGGAGGTTCGGGGCGGCGAGGGCAGCGACAAGATCGATGCATCCGCGTCGAGCGTATCCCAAACTCTAAAGGGAGAAGCCGGCAATGACAGCCTCGCCGGCGGTTCTGGCGCCGATTCTATTGATGGCGGCTCCGGAACAGATTCGATTTTTGCCGGCGCCGGCGACGACACCATTGACGGCGGAGGCAACACGGACACGATCCATGGCGGCGCCGGCAACGACGATATCCGCGACACGGGCGGAAACCTGAGTGACGACACCATCTATGGCGACGCCGGGAATGACACGATCGCGGGTGGGAGGCGCGAGGACTACCTCGATGGCGGCGACGACGCCGATACCTTCCTTATCGAGAACGGGTTTGGCAACGACACGATCGTCGGGGGAGAGGGGGGTACCGATTTCGATACGATCGACCTGTCCGCGCTGACCGGGCCCGTCACCGTCACCTATACCGGTGACGGGGCGGGGACGATCACCGATGGTGTCGACACGATCTCGTTCTCCGAGATCGAGAAAATCATCCTGACCGAGAATGCCGACGTGGTTGACGCCTCTGCTGATACGTCTGGCATCGAGATCGTGGGCCTGGGCGGTGACGACACAATCACCACCGGATCGGGGAACGACACCATCGATGCAGGTGCGGGGGCCGACAACCTTACGACCGGGGCGGGTGAAGACATCATCGTTCTCGCCGATGGCGCCGGGGCGGATACGGTGACCGACTTCGATACCGGCGACGCGAATGGCGACGGCCGATACAATGACCAGTTCGATGTCTCGGGCATGACCGCCGACGACGGAGGCACAATCGGGTCGTGGGATGTCACGACGGCGGACGATGGCGCCGGCAACGCGAGACTGCAATTCCCGGCCAGCACCTCGAACTCGACAATGACGATGCAGTCGACTTCGACCAGCCAGATGGACGAGGGCGCGGAATATCGGGCCGCGGGCGTTCCGTGCTTCACGCCCGGCACCCTGATCCGAACCGTTCGCGGTGACGTTCCCGTCGAACGTCTCCGCATAGGCGACATGATCCTGACCCGCGACAACGGTCCGCAGCCGCTCCTGTGGTTGGCGACGCGGGTGCTGGGCGCCGACGATCTCGGGCGCTCCCCGAACTGCAAGCCTGTCGAGATCGCGACCGGTGCTTTCGGAAAAGAATGTCGGCTTGTCGTGTCGCCTCAACACGGGATGCTGCTGCGCCTCGATGGTGAAGAGATCTTCGTACGCGCGACCCATCTCGCGACGCTCGCTGGGGGCGGTGCGCGTCGCTTGCTCGATTGCCGTCAGGTGACCTATTTTCACCTGTTGTTAGAACGCCACGAGGTGATCTTCTCGAATGGAGTGCCGAGCGAGAGCTTCTTCCCGGGTCCCCAGGCTCTGAAGGGCCTCGACGCACGCAACTGCAGGGCGCTTGCAAGCCTATTCCCCGGTATCGGCGGTCTTCGAACGCGTGTCGAGACCGAAGCCCTCTACGGAACCTCGGCGCGCGCGTACGTGCGTCGAAGGATGCTTCCCCAGACGATCAGCGCCTTCGATTTCGTCGCTTGAAACTGAACGTGCCACCGAAATCCTGTTTCAAAGATGCAGGACATGAGATTTCCCGCACGTCTTCCCGCAATGTGCCCTCTGATTTGGGACGCTATCGTCTCCAAGTCGCTACCCAAGGCCGATGTGGTGCTCGACGAGAATGCTCTACTTGGAACCGCCCATGTCTGGAAAACATGGGTTCTTTCGGGGAGATCGCGCGCCATGAGGCGCAGTGGAACGATACCTTCGCGACCTCTGGATCACGCCACGACCAACGGAGACGCTGTTCTTCGCAGTCGCTCTTCACGCAGCGGTATCAAGCCAGATCGTCACCGGCCCGTCATTGATCAGCGCCACTGCCATATCGGCCCCGAAACGGCCCTGTGCAACCGGGATGTCATTCTGGCGCAAGGCCTCGGCAAACCCGAGATAGAGCCGCTCTCCCAGTTCGGGAGAGGCAGCGGACGAGAACCCGGGACGGTTTCCTCGCGTGGTATCGGCGGCAAGCGTGAACTGGCTGACAACAAGGGCGCTGCCGCCCATGTCGCGGATCGATCTGTTCATCCGGCCTTCATCATCCTTGAAGATCCGGATCTTGGCGATCTTCGCGGCAAGCTTGTCCGCCTCGGCCTGGGTGTCGCCCTCCATCGCGCAGACAAGGATCAGAAGACCCGGCCCGATCTCTCCCAGAACGGTTCCGTCGACGGTGACATTCGCCTCTGAAACGCGTTGAACCAGCGCTCTCATGTCAGCTCATGGATCCACGGCGGGTTGGCACCGGGGCGTGAAACCGTCACGGCGGCGGATCGCACGCCGAGTTCCAGCGCAGCCCGTACTGTCGCGCCGTCAAGGGTGGACAGGGCGTCCTTGCTCAGCACGCCGGCAGCATTGAGAGCCGCCATGACGCCCGCGTTGAATGTGTCACCCGCTCCCACGGTATCGGCCACCTTGGTCTTTGGCGCGGGAACTTTGACCGTCTCCCGGGCGGTGAATCCGCGCGCACCCGACGCCCCTTCGGTGATGCAGACCAGCTTGGCCCCCCTTTCGATCAGCCCATCGGCCAGACTGCGGAGGTCTCCGTCGCCTGCGAGCCAATGCAGGTCTTCGTCCGATAGTTTCACGATGTCGGCCAGCCCGATCATCGCATCGATGCGGGTGCGATAGGCGGCTTCATCGGTGATGAACGAGGGGCGGATGTTCGGGTCAAGCATCGTCGCACAGGTCGCGGCGGCCTGTTCCATCAGGCTCTGGTAGGACGTGCCGCAGGGTTCAGCCACAAGGGAAATCCCGCCAAAGAACGCCGCCGTAACCGAGGCGGGAAGCGTCGGAAGATCCTCTGGGACCAACATCCGGCCGGCTGTATTCTCGTCATAGAACGCATAACGCGCCTGCCCGTCGGTCAACGTGACAAAGGCGAGCGTGGTCGGCCTGTCGGACCTTATCGCGAGGCTGCCATCCACGTTTGATGCCGCGAGCGCTTCGTCCAGAATCGTTCCGAACAGATCGCGCGAAATCCCGGAGAAAAAGCCAGCGGGTGCGCCCAGCCTGCCAAGGGCGATGGCGGTGTTGAACACGGCGCCGCCGGGATAGGGTGCAAAGGCGTCTTCGCCGGCATCCGTGCGTCGCGGGAGCATGTCTATCAGTGCCTCGCCACAGCATAGGATCATCGGAACTTCCCTTTTTTGCCTCGGACTTGATGAATCTCAAAAATGCCATGTGTTCGAGGTGCTAGTCTTGGTCATCGTTCAAGCATCCTTAGAAGGAAGTGTCGAGATGGTCGAGAAATCTCATACGGGTGGCTTCTGGCCGTCGCTCTACGATCCGTTCCGCCAATTGGGGTCCCGGGTGGCCGAGTGGGTGGCGCCCGCATCCGAAGCCTCGGAAGCCGGCGATGTCTACAAGATCAGTGTGGAGTTGCCTGGGGTGGCGGAGGAGGATGTCGATCTTTCGGTAGCGGACGGTGTGGTAACGTTGAAGGGGGAAAAGAAGACCGAGCGGGAAGAGAAGGGGGAAACTTGGTTCTTTTCCGAGCGGCAATACGGGGCTTTCAGCCGGTCTTTCCGGCTGCCGCCGGATGCCGATCCTGCCGGTGTGGACGCAGCGCTCAAGGATGGTGTTCTGACCGTGACGGTGCCTCGAAAGAAGGCCGTCGAAGCACCGGAAGCACGCGTGAAGGTTCGTAAGGGGTGACTGGGTAATGAGGGGGACGGCGGCGGGGGTCCTCTAGAGGGCCCCCGCCTCATTCAGCGCATAGAGATAGCCCATCAGCCCCGCGAGGATCGCTATGAGGATGACGGCGAAGGTGATTTTCCAGATCGACCAAGGCCGTTCGCCCTGCACCCGCCCGGTCCGGGCGTTGACGACGAAGCGATAGCTTTCGCCGTTATAACGGTAGGCCGCCATCCAGACAGGCAGCAGAACATGCTTGAAAGTCACGTCGGAAACTATTGTTTCAACGTGACTTATTCTTTGCCGGTCGCCACCGATATCAAAGCGGATGTCCCGACGGATCACCGCATCCATATGGGCACGGGCGGTGGTATAGGCGTCGGTGAGTTCGACCTGATAGGCCTCGGCGCGGAATCCGGCGAGGTATTCCGGCTGGTAGGGTTCGAGGGCCGAAAGATCCCATGGCTCGAGCGCGTCGGTGAAGTGACGGGGAAGCGCGCGGGAGGCCAGCACCAGCACATCGTCGAAGGCGCGCGCGACGGCGCCCGAGACGTTCCTCCAGCGTACCGTGGTCTTCCGGTTCTTGCCGGATCCGGTCGAATGCACGGTTCCGCGCTGGCCGCGATAGTCCGAGCGGGTACGGGCGTCGAAGGTCCAGTATGGCACGTAAATGCCTGATAATGAACGACCTTTGCGAGCATATTGCTGTAGCCCGTTGGGCGCGAACCACAGGCTTCCCAGCCAGTCCGTCATGGCTTTGCGGGCTTCGCCCTCGTCCAATGCGAAGGGGAGGACGCCCTTTGGCTTGATATGCCGATGGGTGCCGGTATCGGTGACGACGGGCGTGGCGCAGAACGGGCATTCCTTGGCGTGAACGCTGTCCTGAAACGCGACTTCCGCACCGCAATTGGGGCATGTAAGTACCCGGGTTTCCTCGATTTCCTGCTCGGGCAGGCGCTGTTCGATAGCGGATCTGAAATCCAGCTCTGCGATTGCCCCGGACCACGGGCCGATCTGCGCGATGTCTTCCTCGTTGCCGCAATGATCGCAATGCAATCGCCCGGTTCCCGGCAGGTAGCGCAGGTCGGACCCGCAGGTATCGCAAGGGAAGCGATACTCTTCGGTCGGGGTTTCCGTGACGGGGCGGGCGGTGGTGTCAGACATTCAGAACACCCATGAAGAACGGTGTATGTGCAAACCATGTGTATTTCATGCGCATAGCATGCGCATGGATTGTCCACATGGCGGCGTTAACCATTTCACGACCGGGTCAGGCGCCCGGCGGCGGGGGCGGCAGTACGGTAAAGAGCTGGGCCAGTTCGGTCACATCCTCGGCCCGCATCCAGCCGTCCTGACCCGGGGTCCAGACAAGGGTTTCGCGGGTCAGCGCGCCATCGGCGGCCATGCGCCCCAAGGAGGCCTTGGAGAAGGGGCCCTTTGTCTCGGTCCCCTCGGCCACATGCCAGACATGTTCGACCGGCGGCGGGGGCGGGGCGGCGGGCTTGCGCCCCAAGGGCCACGGCCGGTCGCCATCTGGCTTCCCATGGCCATGCCCATGCCGGCGCCCACGCCGGCGGCGAGCCCCGACGAGGCCTCGCCCCCCGCCTGCAGCGCCTCGGCGGTGGAATAGCGCGTGTATCGGTCGAGATCGCCCACGACGCCCATGGAGGTGCGTTTGTCCAGTGCGTCCTCGACCGCGGGCGGCAGCGAGATGTTTTCCACGTATAGCTCGGGGATGGTCAGGCCGTATTCGGTGACGTTGCCCGAGATCGCCTCGGCCACGATGCGGCCCAGATCCTTGGTGTTCGCCGCCATGTCGAGCACCGGGATGCCCGCCGATGCGATGACGCGGGAGAACTCCTGAACGATGATGTTGCGGATCTGGTAGCTGATCTCGTCCATCGTGAATTCACCGTCAGTGCCCACGATTTCGCGCAGGAAGAGGGCGGGGTCGGTGACCTTGACCGCGTAGGTGCCGAAGGCGCGAAGCCGGGTCGGCCCGAATTCCGGGTCGCGCACGATCACCGGATTCTTGGTGCCCCATTTCAGGTTCGTGAACCGGGTCGTGTTGACGAAGTAGATTTCGGATTTGAACGGCGATCGAAAGCCGTGATCCCAGTGCTGGAGCGTGGTCAGGATCGGCATGTTGTTGGTTTCGAGGAAATAGAGACCGGGGCTGAACACATCGGCCAGCTGGCCCTCATGGACGAACACCGCCGCCTGGCCTTCGCGGACCGTCAGTTTCGCGCCGTACTTGATCTCGTGGCCCTGTCGCTCGAACCGCCAGACCATCGTGTCGCGGGTATCATCGGTCCAGTGAATGACGTCGATGAATTCGCCGGAGAGAAAATCGAAAATGCCCATGGGATGTCTCCTTGGTTCTAGCTGGGTCCGCCCATCTTTTCCGCCGCGATCCGGCGGACGATGGGCAGGGCTTCGGCGGCGGTCATGCCGGGTCTGAGGCGCGGGTCATAGAGGATCGACAGAAGGGCTTCGTCATGGCTTGTCAGAAGGCCGAATTCCTCGTCATCGTTGAAGATCGAGGGGCGGGCCTTGGGGCTGTCGTTGGACAGGCCCATGCCCTGTGCGATCTCTTCGTGGATGCAGGAGAGGCGCATCATGTCGGGGTGTTCGGCGCGGATCACCGCAACGGCCTTGGCATAGGTGCCGTCGTCGCCGGGATCCCAGGCGAACACAAGGCAGTAGCTGGAGCGCGGCAGGTCCGTCACAGCCGAGATGGAGGCGGCGTCGATGACGGGGATGATTTCCCTGAGCCGCGGCCCGAGGGCGCGGCGCGCCCGTTCGTCGACAACGAAAACGTGGAAATTCGCGATGCCGTCGGTGACGGAAACGGGATGGTCCATGACCCGCGAGAGGCGGGTCGCATAGCGTTCGATCGCGTGGCGGTCGCGGAGTTGCGCATCGAGCGGGATCGCGCCGCCGAATTCGACATTGATGCGCACCGGCATGTCCCAGCGGTGCAGGCGGCTTGCGGTCTGGCGGGCGACGATCCGACCACCGACGGTGGCATATTCCTCGAACAGGGCGATGGTCTGGAAGTTTCGGACAAGGGTGTCGGCATCGAACGGCGTATCGGGCCCGCCGCCATCGCCGCGCAGCAGCCCCTGCGCCAGAAGCGACGCCTGCACCTGTGCGTAATAGGCGCGCAGGGCCTCGCTCTGCGCAGCCGAGGGCGCGGTTGCCGGTTGCGGCGCGGCGCGCGTACCATCCGCCGGCATCGCCTTTGGTGTCGGCGGTACTGTCATGCAGCCCGTGAGCGCCAGAGAGGCGATCAGACCGCACAGGGAGGCATAGGCGCGCATCAGCGGATCACGCGGGCGGAACCGCTTCGCCCGTGGTCACGCCGACCTTGTCGGCGCGGGAGCGGGCCGAGGACAGGACCTCTTTCAACTCGTTCTCCATCACGTGCAGATCCTTTTCGGCCTGCGCGCGCTTGGCCTTGCCCTCGTCGGCGATCTGCAGGCTTTCCTCGATCGTGGCGATGAGTTCGGCATTGGCGGTCTTGACGGCCTCGATGTCGAACACGCCGCGTTCCATTTCCTGTCGCACGACGCGGTTGGCATCGCGCAGGTTCTTGGCGTTGGCGGTGAGCAGTTCGTTGGTCAGGTCATTGGCCTCGCGCACGGCCTTGGCGGCCTCGCCCGAACGCTGGATCGTCACGGCCTGCGCCAGTTGCGTTTCCCAGAGCGGGACGGTGTTGACGAGGGTCGAGTTGATCTTGGTGACGAGAGACTTGTCGTTTTCCTGCACCAGCCGGATCGAGGGAAGCGACTGCATCGTGACCTGACGGGTGAGTTTGAGGTCATGGACGCGGCGTTCGAGGTCGTCGCGGGCCGAGCGCAGATCGCGCAGTTCCTGCGCTTCCATCACCGCTTTTTCCTCGGGGGCGTTTTCCACCTCGGCGGCCTTGGCCGGGATGTCGGTATTGTCCAGCCGGTTGAGCTTTTCCTCGCCGGCGGCGATGTAGAGAGCCAGCTCGTCGTAGAAGCTGAGCGTGCGGTCATAGAGGATATCCAGCGATTTGATATCCTTCAGAAGCTTGTGCTCGTGGCCGAGAAGGTTGTCGGTGATCCGGTCGATCTGGGTCTGGACCTCTTCGAAGCGGGCCACGAATTGCGCCATGGGCGCGGCCTTGCCGGTGAGCCATTCCCACCACGACCGTTTGCGGCGCACGTCCAGTTCGGAAACCGAGAAGCCGCGGATGGCAGAGACGATGTCGCGCAGGCTGTCGCCCGCCGGGCCTATGTCCTTGTTGCGGACATCGGCCAGCATCGACTGGCTGATTTCCTGCAATTCGGCCTGTGCGGCGGAGCCGAACATGACGATCGACTGGGTATTGCCCATGTCCAGCTCGTCGATCCGCCTTTCGATCTCGGCGCGCTGCGAGCCCTGTGCTTCGACATAGGGCACAACCTGAGCCTGCGGTTCGGGCAGGGCCGTGGCCGTGACTTCCTCGACCAGTGCGACGGCTTCGGCCGCCTTGTCCCGTACGCTTTGCGATGTCATGTCCGTGGTCTCCTTCGTCTTCATGTTCCTGAGATGTCTCGGCGGGCCCTAGCGCGTCCGCACGCCCTCGCGTTCCAGTCTTTCGCGCAGGACGCCGATTTCGACGTCCAGATCGGTGCGGTCGTCAAGCAGCATGCGTTCGGTGCGCGCGGTGAATGTCTGTTCCAGATCGTCCAGAAGGGATTCGTAATCCTTGCGGGCCTGGGGATCGCGGCCGCGGGCGTAGAGCTCGGCGAATTTCACCGAGGCGTCGCGCGCACCCAGAAGATAGACGCCCAGATACTTGCGCGCGCCGGTCAGGTCGCGCGGATCGTTTTCGACCGTCCGGCACATCTCGCGGGCCTTGGCCTGAAACCCGTCGACCCGCGCGGTGAGCCTGCGGTCATTGAGGGGCGTGATGGCGGCGCGCATGGCGGAGAGATGTTTTTCGGCCTCGTCGATGACGCGGGCGACACGGTCGGTCTGGAACGTGTCCATGCCTTCGGTGCCCTTGTCGCGCAGGGGATCGGCCCCGAAGGCGGCAAAGTGCAGACCGGCGCCCAGAAGGCCCAGCACGATCGGGTTGAGAAGACTGCCGCCGGGCATGAAACTTGCCATGGCAAGGCCCGTTCCGGTCAGGAGGCTTGCCAGCATCTTGCGCGGGAGCGCCGGGCGGCGGGCGATCTTGCGGGCGTTATAGGCGTCTTCGGCCTTGATCCCTTCGCGCGTGAGCCACGCCGCAAGCATCAGGTCGGCAAAGCCTGCCACGGTGAGGGCAAGACCGATGGGCTCCTTGCCGAAGGCGGGCAGAAGCAGCAGGAACGGCGCCACGAACAGAAGATTGAGGCGCGCACCCATCCGTGCCGGAACTTTTCCTTCGAGGGGCGGGCGCTGTGCGTGGTCGCCCCGCGTTGCCCCGTCGGGAGAGTACTTGCCGCCAAAGCGTTCGGCCATCAGCCGGCCCCTGCAAAAGCGACATAGGCGATCAATGCCATGAGAAGGGCGAAAGCGATTTTCTGCATTGCGTCAGACCCCTGTAGCGCAGGTTGCGACCGGCTGTCCGTCGTGGCGCGAACCCCGGCCCAAAGCACCGAAATGGCGGCAACAAGTGCCGCGATCAGGATTACCGCTATCACCAGCCGTTGCATGGGATGACCCTTTCGCCACTTTACCCCCTCACATATAGGCGCGACCAACCTTCGATACCACAGCGGCGGTAGGGTGGTCACGTACCTTGTGGAAAGGCGGCAAGTCATTGCCAAGATTGAGGAAAGCGATCATCGGGGGGTCTTTGGCCCGGTTTTTCCCCGTTGCGGGCGAGCCGGGCGATTGTCCCGGGGGCCGCGCTCGGGCCGGTCCGGGCGCTTGTCGGGGCCGCGCGGCAGGCGGCGTTTCGGTTTCGCCGGTGGTTCGTTCTGTTCAAGGCCCAGTTGATCGGCAAGGACGCGGGCTCGCACCTCTTCCACCGCGCCGGGTTTCAGCTCTCCCAGCCGGAACGGGCCATAGCTGATGCGGATCAGGCGGTTCACCACAAGGCCCACGGCCTCCATCGCGCGGCGGATCTCGCGGTTCTTGCCCTCGCGCAGGGCGACGGTGATCCAGGCATTCGCACCCTGCTGGCGGTCGAAGGTGATGGTCATCGGCTGAAAGCGCACGCCCTCGACCGTGAGGCCCTTGCGCAGGGGCTCGAAGGTCTCGTCCTTCGGCGTGCCCTTCAGGCGGACCCGGTACTTGCGCAGCCAGCCCGTTGCGGGGAGTTCGAGCTTGCGCTTGATGCCGCCATCGTTGGTGAGAAGCAGGAGCCCCTCGGAATTGAGATCGAGCCGTCCGACCGAGACCACGCGCGGCATGTCTTCGGGCAGGGCGGCAAAGACCGTGGGGCGGCCCAGTTCGTCCTTTTCCGTCGTCACGAGGCCCGAGGGCTTGTGATAAAGCCAGAGCCGGGGCGGTTCGGGTGCGTCGATCGGCTTGCCATCCACCGTGATCGTGTCGGAGGGCGTGACGTTCAGGGCCGGGCTGTCGATCACCTTGCCGTTCACCGCGACGCGTTTCTCGGCGATCATCGTCTCGGCGGCGCGGCGCGAGGCGATGCCGGCGCGGGCAAGGACCTTGGCGATCCGGTCGCCGGCGGGGGAAGGGGTGTCGGGTTTGGTCATGGCATCTGTTAGCCCGGCGCGCGGCGATAGGGAAGCGCGTTGGGAAAGCGGCTTGAGCGAAACGCGGCGAAAGGGCATGAGAGGCCATGAGTTTTGCCCCACATATGAAGATCGCTCTCGACGAGGCCCGCGCGGCGGCGGACCGGGGCGAAGTCCCCGTGGGGGCGGTGATCGTCGACAAGAGCGGCGCCGTGATTGCCCGGGCGGGCAACCGGACGCTGGAGTTGCGCGATCCCACGGCCCATGCCGAGATCCTTGTGATCCGGGCGGCCTGTGCCGACCTGGGAAGCGAGCGGCTGACGGGATGCGCGTTGTTCGTGACGCTGGAACCCTGTCCGATGTGCGCCGCCGCGATTTCTGCGGCGCGGATCGGGCGGCTGGTCTATGGGGCGGCGGATCCGAAATCGGGCGGTGTCGCGCAGGGGCCGCGCGTGTTCAGCCATCCGCAGGCGCATCATGTGCCGGAGATCGTCGACGGGATCGGGGCCGAGGAGGCCGGGGCGCTTCTGCGCGGCTTCTTCGAAGGATTGCGGGGCAAGCCCGGCGCTACATGAAGCCCAGTTCGAGCCGCGCCTCGTCCGACATCATGTCCATGCCCCAGGGCGGGTCCCAGGTGATTTCCACGTCCACGGTCTTGACCCCCGGGAGGGGTTCGATCGCCTCGGCCAGCCAGCCGGGCATTTCGCCTGCGACGGGACAGCCGGGGGCGGTAAGGGTCATGACGACGCCGACCTCGCCTTCGTCCGAGATATCAATGGTATAGACGAGGCCGAGGTCGTAGATATTGACCGGGATCTCCGGGTCGAACACGCTTCGGCACGCCTCGACAACGCTCTCGTAGAGCGGGTGCCCGGTTGTGGAGGGGCGGATCAGCGGGGTGCCTTGAAGCGGATCGGATGGTTCGGCGGTCATCGTTCTGCGTCCCTTAAACTTGAGCGTTTATATAGGGATTGTCCCGGCGGGGTAAAGCCCGTGCGGGTGGTGAATTGTCTGGATTGTATTCGGGTCCGTGACTAGTCTTGCGCCAGAGGTGGTTTTGGATCGGGGAGCGGCGGGGAATGTCAATGGATTGGGTGGCGTTGTCGGCGCCGTGGCTATCGATGGAATCGGAAGTCGAGATGGCGCACAGGCCGGTTCTGGACGGTATCATGGAGCGGGCGGGTCTTCGCGCCGGGCAGCATGTGCTTGATATCGGTTTCGGCATGGGGTCGAGCCTGTTGCTGGCCGCCGATGCGGTGGGGCCCGGGGGGCGCGTCACCGGGATCGACATCGCACCGCCCATGGTGGCGCGGGCGGCGGAGCGGGTGCCGGACCATGTCCAGGTGATCGAGGGCGATGCCATGGAACACGGGTTTGAGCCGGGCATGTTCGACGCGGCGATTTCGCTGTTCGGGAGCATGTTCTTTGCCGATACCGGTGCGGCTTTCTCCAACATTCGCAAGGCGATGCGACCCGGTGCTCAACTTGACGATAGCAGCATGGGGCCCGCCGCCATCCAACCCGTGGTTCGGGATCGGGCGGGCGGCGGTGGAAGGGCATTTCGGGCCGCAGGAGCGCCCCGACCCCGCATCACCGGGTCCGTTCCGCTTTGCCGATCCGGCAGTGGCGCTGGAGGCGCTGGAGGCGGCGGGATGGGATGCGCGGGTGGAGACCGTGGACCTGCTCCTGACACCGTCGGGCGGAACTGGAGCCGTGGCGGACTTCCACATGGTCGTGGGCGCCGCGCCGATGCTTCTGGAGCAGCTCGAGCCGTCCGAAGCGGATCGCGCCGTGGTCAGGGCGGCCTTGGCAGAGCGTTTCGCCGGGTTCGCGCAGGACGGCGCGGTGCGGGTTCCGGCGGTGATCCATTTCATCATGGCAACCGCACGCGGTTAAGCTTTTGCCTTTTCCGGGCGAAGGTTCTATCGGGGCGGCATGACGACACGGTTCTCTTTCGATCTTCTTGCCACGGACGGCGCGGCGCGCACCGGGGTCATCCAGACGCCGCGCGGCGAGATCCGCACGCCGGCCTTCATGCCCGTGGGCACCGCTGCGACGGTCAAGGCAATGCTGCCCGAAAGCGTGCGCGCGACCGGGGCCGATATCCTTCTGGGCAATACCTATCACCTCATGCTGCGGCCCGGGGCGGAACGGGTGGCCCGGCTGGGCGGGTTGCACCGGTTCATGAACTGGGAGCGCCCGATCCTGACCGACTCGGGCGGGTTTCAGGTGATGAGCCTTGCGGGACTTCGGAAGCTGACCGAAGAGGGTGTCACGTTCAAAAGCCATATCGACGGCTCGAAACACATGCTCAGCCCCGAGCGCAGCATGGAAATCCAGAAGCTTCTGGGTTCGGACATCGTAATGTGCTTCGACGAATGTCCCGCGCTTCCCGCCGAAGAGGCGGAGGTGGCGAAGAGCATGCGACTGTCCATGCGCTGGGCGGACCGGTCGAAGGTGGCCTTCGGCGACCGGCCGGGGCATGCGCTGTTCGGCATCCAGCAGGGCGGCGTCACGCGGGACCTGCGCGCCGAGAGCGCCGAGGCGCTGACCGGGATCGGGTTCGACGGTTACGCGGTGGGCGGGCTTGCAGTGGGCGAGGGGCAGGAGGCGATGTTCGGCGTTCTGGATTACGCGCCCGGCATGCTGCCCCGGGACAAGCCGCGCTATCTTATGGGGGTGGGCAAGCCCGACGACATCGTGGGCGCGGTCAAACGCGGCATCGACATGATGGATTGCGTGCTTCCCTCACGCTCGGGGCGGACGGGGCAGGTCTTCACGCGACATGGCGTGGTCAACATCAAGAACGCGCGGCATCAGGACGACCCGCGCCCGTTGGACGAGGGTTGTGGCTGCCCGGCCTGCCGGGGCTACAGCCGCGCCTATCTGCACCATGTGTTCCGCAGCCAGGAAATTATCAGTTCGATGCTGCTGACCTGGCATAACCTGCAATATTATCAGGATCTCATGGCAGAGATGCGAGGTGCGATCGCCGCCGGAACATTCACCGCTTGGGAGGAGGCCTTCCATGCCGAACGCGCGGCGGGCGATATTGAACCTATGTAGGATATCAAAAGGGGGCGGATGACCGCCCCCTGAACTGCCAAGCCCGATGATGTGCTTAGCCGCGAGAGAAGAACCCTTTTTTCTTTGCCGGAGCATTCGCACCAAGGGTGGCGCCATGCTGTTCGAAAAAGGCCACTACCTCGGGGGTCAGAAGACCGCGACCGCTGGCGTTCTGGGGCAGGCCGAAGCCGCTTCCATAGTTCAATTCGACGATCACCGGGCCGTCCTGCGTGATCGCGATATCGGTGGACTGATACTTGATCGGGCCGAAGAGGCGGGCGGCGCGGGCGTTGGTTTCCACCAGAAGATCCCAATGTGGCAGGACCATTCCCATCAGACCCGCGGTTGCCGGATGGTCGGGAAGGAACGCGATTTCGGGGCCTTCGCGCGTCACGACGGTTCGGATCGCCCCGCTGGCCACGTCGATGTCACACGCGATGTTGCCGCTGCGCCAGAGCGTATCGGCGATATTGTCGCCCTGCGGCATCGAGATGATCGCGAAGGGCGTGAAGATGTCGTTTTCGCGCACAAGGTTGATCATTCGGACGGTCGCGAGGCCCGATGCATAGGGGTTGAGGGCGGAGTGGTTCTCCAGCCGCTTTTGAAGGAGATACGAGTTTTCGCCCACGAAATGGGTCAGGAAATCCTCGTATGTCATCGGATCGAAGCCATCGCAGTGGATATGCGTGCTGTCGGAGGCGCGGATGTTGAAGGCACCGAGGCTGATCATTCCGTTATGGATCTTGCCGAAGATCTCGCCCGGACCCAGATCGGTCAGAAGGCCACGGAGCGCATCGGGCGTCGCGATTGTGGGCAGGCCGGGGTAGAGGCGCTGCGATTTGTCGATCACGCCGACGGAGTCGGGTACCGGGACGCCGCCCGCGTTCAGGATCGTTGCGGCGATGACCTTGTCTTCGGCTGTGCTTTGCCAACTGCGCGGATTGACGGAATGCACGATCGGCCAATGCGCGTCGTTTGAGATGAACGCGTTGCGCTGTGCCTCGTCGTGGCGGTCGGGATCGAACAGGCCCCAGCGGATATATTCCGAGATGTTGATCATCCGGAAGGACCGGTTCATCTGCGAGAATTCCTTGCCGATCTGAAGGACAGAGCGGCCGGATTTCCGGGCAGCATAGGCGAGCATCTCGTTCAGTTTGACGTTATCGACCTGAGCATATGCGGCCTTGTCGCGCTCGGCCGCGTTGATGGGGGATTGTGCGTTCATCATTGCCTCGTTCGTCTGCGGTTTGTCGTGATCCTTTGAATTGTCACGCTTTGTTGCCGATTTGGAAACCGATAGAGGGAAAATGTGACGAATTTAGGGCTGGATACCCGGGTGAATCCTGGCTCGTGCATCGCGTGCGGGTCTGGGGGAAGCAGGTCAGATCTTGACGAACTGACCCGATAGGAAAGACCAGTCGCGGCGACCGGCGGCGCGGGCGAGCATGCTGTCGGTACGGTCCATGAATTCGTCATCGAACCACCATTGCAGGCGTCGGCGCAGGGGCGCGGGGTCGCGCATCTCTGCGACGGTCACGCGGCAGCCATCGGCCTCGGGAGTGATCTCGATCCGTGCCGCGCCGCTCAGCCCGTCATTTCCCGGGGCATCGGTGGGCGGGGTGAAGCGGAAGGTGATGCGATGCGGTGGTGCGCATTCCTCGACGAAGATCGTCTCGGACAGCCATGCCTGACCGCCCTTCAAGGGAAAGGTGAGGTCGTAGGCGTCGTCAAGGCCCGCGACCGGGGTGATCCGGGTGCCGGGGTAGAAATGCGTTTTTGCCAGATGCGGCAGCGGTGCGAAGGCGTTCCATGCCGCTTGCGCGGTGACGGGAAGATGGAAGCTCCGCTGGCGGGCGGCGACCGGGCGGATCGTCCAGCGATCGAGCGGTGTGTGATAAAGCAGACGCTCGAGCGCCACGAAGATTGCGACGAACAGTGTTGCTTGGATCCAGCCTGTCTGAAGCGAACTGTCGGGCAGGGCGGTCTGGACCAGCATGACCGACATTGATGTCAGAAACATGAGTTCAGCCGCGAACCGCATGGAGGGAAGCAGGAACGTACCGATCAGCGTCGTGGCCGCAGCGACGACGAGACCGGTCAGCACGAAGGACACCCATGTGATCCAGCTATCGGTGGGGAAAGTTATGTCGTTGGGCATTGCGCCAAGATAGAGGCTTATGGTGAGCCAGATGCTCACGAGTGCCGCGATGAAGAGAAAGCGGCGTCGCTGCCGGTAGAGCCTTCGTAGCATGGTTACATTCCCGTATGCGCGGGCGGTTGTCCGTCTGTGGCCGGACGGGTCGATGGCGCGGCGCGTTGCGCAATGGCAAGAGGGATGGTCATTTGATGTCCTCGCACATGGTCTTGGCCCCCGAGTCGGCTGCGAAACCGTGGGTTCGGTCCATGATGCGTGGCAATCGGGCGTAAATTGGGCGCTTGATGGGAAACAATCCCCTTTCTGTCTGGAATCGTTCCGAGATCGAGATTCATCTATTTCGCACCTTGCCCCGGTACGCTCTTGGCGTCAGAGTTGTCGCCAAACGGCGTGGAGAACGCGCTTGATAAGGATGGTTTTGACCCCATCTATTGTGGCGAAGACAGGAAAGGACCGAGGTTGCCAATGACTGGGACCGGGCGTCTTTTGCCTTAAGACAAGGAAGTCATATGACCGAGCAAATCAGCCAAACCTTCCCGGTGCTGCCGCTTCGCGACATCGTGGTTTTCCCGCACATGATCGTGCCTCTTTTCGTTGGGCGAGACAAATCCGTGCGGGCTCTCGAGGCCGTGATGGCGGACGACAAGCAGATCCTGCTGTCGAGCCAGAAGGATCCTTCGGTGGATGATCCGACCGAAGACGGAATTTTCAGAACCGGCGTTCTGGCCAATGTGCTGCAGCTTCTGAAGCTGCCGGACGGCACCGTGAAGGTGCTCGTCGAAGGCCGTGCGCGGGTTCACATCACCGAGTTCTTTCCCAATGACAGCTATTTCGAGGCTGCGGCGATCGAACTGATGGAAGAGCCGGGCGAGCCGGAACTGATCGAGGCCCTGATCCGGTCGGTCAGCGACGAGTTCCAGCGCTACACCAAGGTGAAGAAGAACATCCCCGAAGAGGCGATGGTGGCCGTGGGCGAAACCCGCGAGCCCGAACGTCTTGCCGACCTCGTGGCCGGGCATCTGGGTGTGGAAGTCGAACAGAAGCAGGAGCTTCTGGAAACGCTGAACGTGGCCGAGCGGCTTGAGAAGGTCTATGGCCTGATGCAGGGCGAAATGAGCGTTCTGCAGGTCGAGAAGAAGATCAAGACCCGCGTCAAGAGCCAGATGGAGCGGACCCAGCGCGAGTACTATCTGAATGAGCAGATGAAGGCCATTCAGAAGGAGCTGGGCGATGGCGAGGACGGATCGAACGAGATCGCCGAGCTGGAAGAGAAGATCGCCGCCACGAAGCTGTCGAAAGAGGCCGCCGAAAAGGCCGAGGCCGAGCTGAAGAAGCTCAAGAACATGTCGCCGATGAGTGCGGAGGCGACCGTGGTGCGCAACTACCTTGACTGGATGTTGTCGATCCCGTGGGGTGTCAAATCCCGCGTGAAGAAGGATCTGGGCCGGGCCGAGAAAATTCTGGATGACGACCATTACGGGCTTGAAAAGGTCAAGGAACGGATCGTCGAATATCTTGCCGTGCAGCAGCGGTCGAAGAAGCTGCGCGGGCCGATCCTGTGCCTTGTCGGACCGCCGGGCGTGGGCAAGACCTCGCTGGGCAAGTCGGTCGCGAAGGCCACCGGGCGCGAGTTCATCCGCATTTCGCTGGGCGGGGTGCGCGACGAGAGCGAGATCCGGGGTCACCGGCGGACCTATATCGGGTCGATGCCGGGCAAGATCATCCAGGCCTTGAAGAAGGCGAAGACGACCAACCCGCTGATCCTGCTCGACGAGATCGACAAGATGGGCCAGGATTTCCGGGGTGACCCGGCTTCGGCTATGCTTGAGGTTCTCGACCCCGAGCAGAACGGCACCTTCGTCGATCACTATCTTGAGGTCGAATACGATCTGTCGAACGTGATGTTCCTCACCACGGCGAACTCCTACAACATGCCCGGGCCGCTTCTGGACCGGATGGAGATCATCCCGTTGGCGGGCTACACCGAGGACGAGAAGCGCGAGATCGCGCGGCAGCACCTGATCGACAAGCAGGTGAAGAACCACGGGCTGAAACCGTCCGAGTTCGAGCTGACCGACGCGGCGCTGACCGATATCATCCGCTACTACACCCGCGAGGCGGGGGTGCGGAACCTCGAGCGCGAGATCGCCAAGCTGGCGCGGAAGGCAGTGACGAAGATCATCAAGAAGGAAGATCAGAAAGTCGTCATAACTCCCGAGAAACTCGAGGAATTCCTGGGTGTCCGGCGGCATCGCTATGGGCTTGCCGAGAAGGACGACCAGATCGGTGTCGTCACCGGCCTGGCCTGGACAAGCGTGGGGGGCGATCTGTTGCAGATTGAGGCCCTGCGGCTTCCGGGCAAGGGACGTATGAAGACAACCGGCAAGCTGGGCGATGTGATGAAGGAGTCCATCGACGCGGCCTCGAGTTATGTGCGGTCGATTGCGCCGCAGATCGGGGTCAAGCCGCCGGTGTTCGATACGATCGACATCCACGTGCACGTGCCCGATGGCGCGACGCCCAAGGATGGTCCGTCGGCCGGTCTGGCCATGGTGACATCCATCGTGTCGGTTCTGACGAAGATCCCGGTGCGCAAGGATATCGCGATGACGGGCGAGGTCAGCTTGCGCGGCAATGCGATGCCTATCGGCGGTCTGAAGGAGAAGCTGTTGGCGGCGCTTCGTGGCGGCATCAAGACGGTGCTGATTCCCGAGGAGAATGCCAAGGATCTGTCGGAGATCCCCGACAATGTGAAGAACGGGCTTGAGATCATCCCCGTGAGCCACGTGTCCGAGGTTCTGAAGCAGGCTCTGGTGCGAGCGCCCGAGCCGGTGGAATGGGACGAGGCCGCCGAGGAAGCCGCCGCCGCCGCGCGTGCGGCGGAACGGGCGGGCGCGGGTGCGCCGCCGGTTGCGCATTGAGCGGATATTTCCGGTAAGTGAGAGAACGGCGCCTTCGGGCGCCGTTTTTATTTGAACACCCGTTCAGCTTTCCGCCAGCGCGGTGCTAGAAGCGAGGGTGACATGGGAATGGAGGGCATCGCGGTGAAACTGAAACGGCTGGATCATGTGAACATCCGGACCGCACGGCTGGAAGAGCAGGTCGCGTGGTACGAGGCGGTGCTGGGGCTGACGAACGGGCCGCGCCCGCCCTTCGGGTTTCCCGGCGCGTGGATGTATCTGGACGATGCGCCCATCGTGCATCTGGTGGCGGTGGCGGCGGAGCCGCGCTCGGTCGAGCCGAAGATCGAGCATTTCGCGATTTCGGCCGAGGGGCTGGCCGGGTTTCTGGAGCGACTGGAGGCGCATGAGGTGCGCTACTCCGTTGATCCGGTGCCGGAATTTCCCATCGTGCAGGTGAATTTCCGAGACCCGGACGGCAACCACATTCATGTGGATTTCCCGTCTTCGGAATGGGTGAGTTAGGGTCGTGTGATCCCGGGGCTTTCGGATCCCTTTCGGGACTTTGGCCCGAAAGATGACAGAAGCGCCTGACGGTTCTGCACGTGGCGGGCCATCATCCGGCGAATCCGTTTCGGTTCGGGTAACGTACGGGCGGACCGTGGCGATGTGGCCTTCGCGATGATTTCGGGAAACAGCGCCCGGATTTCTTCGAGGGCGTCGGGACCGACAGTGCCGAGTGTCATTTCGCCCAGATACAGGCTCTCGGCAGGGGCGCCATTGGCCAGAAGGATTTCGTGCTGGTCGAGCAGCAGGTGGAAATAGTCCACGCCATCCGTTCCCGAGACCTGTTCGACGCCAGGCAGGGACAGAAGCGTCTTTGCGGCCACGAGGACCTCGGGGGTCGCGAACATGCGTCGGGTGATCTGAGAGGCGGCGAGGACGCGGTGTTGCGGGGACAGCGTCAGGTCCGCTGTGGGCGTTCCGCAGCCAAGCGCGCCGGCGCGGATCCGGATCGGCCGGAAGCTTGGACGGAGCGCCAGTTCGGCGGGCGAGAGGTGGCGCATGCCCAGCCAGCGCACCGGCTGCGGGCCGTGGTCGAGCGTCGTGACATTGTCGCCCACGTTCAGGCTTTCCACCGGTACTTCGCCCCCGGGGGTCCGGATCAGCGTGCCGCGGGCAAAGCAGATCGGCCCCCCGACACCCGGCGTTGGTGTGGTTCCTTCGATCAGGTTGCCCTGGGAATCGCGCTGGATCGGCGTGCCGTTGGGAAGACCGGACGTGATGGTTTCCGAGCCGACAAGGTTCGTGCCGGGGAAGCCCGCTGGCAAGGGTGAGACCTGGGGCGGATCGCCGTAGCTGAGCTGGATGTATTCGCCGGTATTCGTGTCGACGAGGTAGATCGTATCGTAATTCGCGCCCTGACCATCTGGCAGGAGCCCGGCATTGGCGTTCGAATCCGGGAGACCTGCATCGTAGAAACCGGCGGGCTCGGCACCGTCATATTGGCCGACGACCGTCGCGGTTCCCCGTGGCGGGATCGTATCGCCGCTCTGGAAGGCGTAGAGCAATCCACGATCGGCGCTCCAGATCTGGAAGCCGCTCAGATCGATGGTGGCGCTTGAGGCGGATTGGATCTCGATGAATTCGTCGGCCTTGTTGGCCCCGCCGTCGCCGTCCGTGTCGAACGCGTTCGGCCCGGCATTGTCGCCGAGAAATTCGCTGATGAACAAGCCGTTCGACAGGAAGACCGTCACGTCGGGGACCTTTCACGGAATCACACACCGTCCCCAACGTTAACCTTTTGTTAACGATTATCATATCCTCACGCGATGATGCGCGGAATTTGGCCGCGAGATGTGGCTAGCGCTCCAGCACCAACCGGTCGTCCGCGATCTCGATGCGGCTGAACCGGTTCAGATAGGACATACCCAGAAGCGATTGCTCCATCTCGCCATCATTGACGACGGCGGGCACGCGCTGATCGACCAGATCGCCCATCCGCACCTCGTCCAGACGCACCGGCGCGGTGCGGACGATCCCGTTCGCAGTGCGGGCCTGACCGGTGAAGGTGAGCGCATCGGGGGCGATGCCCGCCCGTCTCGCATCCTCGCGGGTGAGCACGATATTCGTGGCGCCGGTATCCACCACGAAGTCGATCACCGTGCCGTTGACCCGTGCGCTGAGGTAATAATGCCCGTCGAAGGCGCGGGGCACCTCGACCCGGGTGCCACCGTCCAGAACAAGCTGGCGGGGGGCCACGTCGTTGCGGATATCGTCCCAAAGGCCCACACCGCCGAGGACTCCCAGAAAGATGAAGCACCAGATCAGCGCGCGTTTGAGCGTGGGGCCGAGCCCCCGACGCGCCTCGGCCAGAAGCCAGCCCGTCACGGCGGTGCCGATCAGGAGGACATAGGCGAGGCGGGCGATTTCATCTGCGGTCATGAGGGGTATCTATGTCGCGCGGGCCCTTTGCGAAAGGGTCAGCCCAGAATGCCGAGTTCGGCAATGCCGTCGAGCACGAACTGGACCGAGAGGGCGGCCAGAAGCATACCCAGAAGCCGGGTGACGACATTGATACCCACCGGCCCGAGGCCCCGTTCGATGGGGGCGGCAAGGAGGAAGAAGGCGAGGCAGAGGAGGATCACCGACCCCATGACCAGATGGACGAGCAGGACCCAGGTCCAGTCCGCGCCCGGTTGGGTGGTGAGCAGGATCATCGTTGCAATGGCGCCGGGGCCTGCGATCAGTGGCGTGGCGAGGGGGAAGACCGACGGGTCCTCGGGATGGGTGCTGGCCTGATCGCCGCGCCGTTTGGTGCGGCGTTCGAAGAGCATGTCGAGGGCGGTTAGGAACAGGAGGATGCCGCCTGCGATGCGGAAGGCGGACATGGAGATGCCGGCAAAGCCCAGCACGGCCTCGCCCGCCAGCCCGAAGGCCGTCAGGATGCCGCCGCCGATCAGGCAGGCGCGCAGCGCCACGCCGCGCCTGTGCCTGGTATCGGCGCCTTGCGTCAGGGCGACGAAGAGGGGTGCCAGCCCGATCGGGTCGATCACGACGAAAAGCGTGACGAAAGCGGTGATGAGGGCGGCGGTGTCCATGGGAGAAGGTGGATCACAGAATGTGGGTGGCGGCAATATGCGGCCCCCCCCCCCGGGGGGGGAGACCGCCGGGTCAGGTGGTGAGGTATCTGCGCAGGTGATCGTGGTCCCGGGTCCGTGCCAGTCGCGCCGAATGCCCGTCGTACTCCGCGGGGCGGTCGGTTTCGGCGAACCAATGTTGCGTGCCCGGGTAGTCATAGGCGGTGTAGGGGCAGTCGGCCACGCGGATCGCCCTTTCCATCGTCTTGCGTGCGCTCGCGGAGACCCAGGGATCGGTTTCGGCGAAATGCGCGAGGATGCCCGCGCGGCAATCGCGGAAACGCCCGGCCCGCGCGGCATAGTAGAGCACTGTCGCGCCAATATCGTATTCGGGCCGTTGCGACAGCCAGACCGCCCAATGGCCGCCCATGGAGAAACCGACGACGCCGACCCTCGGTCCGGTGGTCCCGCAGGCGCGCCGGAGGGTGTCGAGATCGGCCGCCAATGTCTTGTACATCGGGCGCTTGCGCGGGGCGGCCCGCAGGTTTCTGGCCTCGGCCTCGGTCCGCGCGGTGCGGCCATCGAAGAGGTCGGAAAGGCCGACGAGAAACCCCGCTTTCGCGAGAGCATTGCCGTAGGTGTGGAAGGAGCCTGTCAGTCCCCACCATGAATGGATCACGAGGACCGCGCCAATGGGCGGTGCGCCTTTGGGGGTGAGCAGTTCCATGGGCGATCTCCGGTCGAGATCCGCATCATATCACGGGTGGTGACAGCCGGGGTAGGATTGACCGGGCGTGCGTTGAGCGATGTCGCGGAAGGGGGACCAAGCTGCCCTGCGACGCACAACCGGATTTCAGATGCAATTTCTCTCCTGATTCACGCGACGACGCCGCGAATTTCTTGCATCTTTGATGACGCAGTCGATTTCGGCATCGGGCAGTGATTCAAACGTTCATACGCGGCTCTTTGCCTTCGCAGCAGAGCTTCATGGGTCGCTTCCGGAGTGAAAAGGCCTGCATGACCCATTCCGGTTCCCTTGAACAACAGGCCGGAAAACCAGCGGCCAGTTCATCGGCTACCGGGAGTCCCGAGCTCTCTTGTTCTTCCAGCCTTCTTCTGGACCTGCGCCTCGCGCCCGAGCAAGATCACGGGCAGCAAGGCCAACCATTTCGTTAACATTCGTCGCCGCAGTGGTGATTTAGGTACGAATACTCCACAGTGGCACTACAGCGGTCTGCTTTCCTTGCGGCGGCACCAGAACCTGTTTTGCTTGGCAGATACGTTGGTACACTTCGCATTCAGCCGAGATAGTATCAGGGCAAGTTGCTCGGTGCGCGAAGCGACCTTTATATGAGTGAGCACTGATGTGTTTGGGGGGAGCACATTGATGAGCAAACCGGCATCCAGCCATTCGTCAAACAGCGAAGCGCTTCCGAGTGGATATGCTCTGGGCGTCACTTCGCTCCTGACACTTACCCTGAAGGCCGTGTTCATTCTTTTGTGCATTACCGTGTTGAGCCTCCTTGCCGCGTGTCTGACGTCAGCACCTGTGGGACAGATTTGAGGATTTGAACAACGGAGGATTTCTGGTTCATCGTAACCGTTATGGAGTGAAGATGAACAAGAAATCCGGAACATCGAAGGACGCAGCTGACAAGCTGGTCAAGAACATCCGCCGCAAGACCCGCCAGACCTATTCGGCGGAGGAGAAGATCCGCATTGTTTTGGCGGGATTGCGCGGCGAGGAAAGCATCTCGGCGCTGTGTCGCCGCGAGGGCATCTCTGAGAGCCTGTATTACAGCTGGTCGAAGGAATTCCTTGAGGCTGGGAAAGCGTCGTCTATCTGGCGACACGGCGCGTCAGGCGACATCGCCTGAGGTGAAGGATCTGCGATCGGAGGCCATGGCTCTGAAAGAATGCGTGGCCGACCTCACCCTGGAAAACCGTCTGCTCAAAAAAAGCATGACAGGGGCTGGGGAGTTCGAGGAATGAGATATCCAGCATCCGAGAAGCTGGAGATCATTCGCACGGTTGAAGGGTCGCATCTGCCCACCAAGACAGACCCTTGATATGCTGGGCATCCCGCGCACCACATTTTACCGATGGTATGACCGCTATGTCGAAGGTGGCTTTGATGCCCTGGCGGATCGCTCGCCTCGGCCAAAGTCGGTCTGGAACCGTATTCCGCAGGACCGGCGGGATGATCTGATCGAGTTTGCGCTGGAACATGAGGCGCTGACGACACGCGAACTGGCGGTCAAATACACCGATGAGAAGCGGTATTTTGTCTCTGAATCATCGGCTTATCGCATTCTGAAAGCAGCTGATCTGATCACCGCACCAGACTATGTGGTGATCAAGGCTGCCGACGAGTTCACGGACAAAACCACGGCCATCAACGAGATGTGGCAGACCGACTTCACCTACTTCAAGATCATCGGCTGGGGCTGGTATTACCTCAGCACGATCCTGGACGATTACAGCCGCTACATCATCGCCTGGAAGCTCTGCACAAACATGCGGGCCGAGGACGTGACCGACACGATTGAGTTGGCCCTGGCAGCATCAGGCTGCGACCAGGCCGTCGTTCGCCACAAGCCGCGCCTGCTCAGCGACAACGGGTCCTGTTACATCTCTGGCGATCTGGCCGAATGGCTGGAAGGATCAAAAAATGGACCACGTTCGCGGTGCGCCATTCCACCCGCAAACCCAGGGCAAAATCGAGCGCTGGCATCAGACCATGAAGAACCGGGTTCTGCTGGAGAACTACTACCTGCCCGGCGATCTCGAACGCCAGATCGGGGCCTTCGTCGATTACTACAACAACCAGCGTTACCACGAGAGCCTGAACAACGTCACACCCGCCGACGTCTACTTTGGCCGCGACAAAGCCATCTCAGAGAAAGGGAAAAGATCAAGAAACTGACAATCCGCCAACGCCGCTTGCAACATCAAAAACAAGCAGCATAATCAATCACACAAACGAACCAGAGCCTCCAATGCTCAAGCCGCTCTGATGTCCCATTTTATATGACGACGGACACCATGCTGACCGCGCTTGCTGAGGATAGATGCGATATCGCGGTTGGTACGCGCTATGCAAAGGGCGGAGGTGTGGGAGCGTGGGACGCAACTCGGGCGAAGCAAAGCCGAATCGCAAATTCCGCCGCGCGCCTTGTTCTGGGGGTCGAACTCACCGACCCGATGACCGGTTTCTTCGCGATCAAGAGGGAGTTTTTCGAGAAATCGGTCAGGAACCTGTCTCAACTTGGATTCAAGATTTTGCTTGATATCGTGGTTTCATTGCCCAAACCGCCGCGCGTAGAGGAGTTCGCGTATCAGTTCCGCGTTCGCGAGCGGGGCGATAGCAAACTGGACGCGACTGTTGTCTGGGACTTTCTTCTGCTGCTTCTCGACAAACGTATCGGCCACATCGTTCCCGCGCGTTTCGTGAGTTTCGGACTTCGTGGGCGGTTCGGGTGTGTTCGTCCATCTGGCGACCATGCAACTTCTATTTGCGCTGATCCCGATCTCGTACGTTGTTGCACACGCAATCGGGACGCTGACGGCTCTGACCTCCAACTTTCTGTTGAACAACATTCTGACGTTTCAGGATCGGCGCAGAACGGGATGGGGGCTGGTCACAGGCTGGCTGAACTTTGCGCTCGTGTGCTCGGTTGGTATGCTGGGCAACCTGGGTGTTGCGAGCTGGCTTTTCCTGCAAGACACCGTGTGGGTCGTTTCCTCCATCGCAGGTATTCTGGCCGGCGTTGTCTGGAATTTCTCGGTATCGTCTTTTGTCACGTGGAGATCGATCGGGCCCATAGAGCGTGAGGTCGATTTCTAGTCACGAGAGTATTGGCTGCATCGCATCGGCAAGCTGTTCAATGAGCGGCCGCTCAGGACCTTGGAATATCAAACAACGGCAGAAAAGTTTGCAGAGTGTGTTGCGGCGATCAACTGAACCCACTTGCTCAAAGCCTTAGATTACACTTCCGCAGCTTCCAGCTTTTCGAGCGACGCTTCCCAGAGCGCCTCGGCGCGGGCGAGCGCGTCCATCACTTCGGCGTATTTCTTTTGCCAGACTTCCATCTCGCCGATGCGGGCGTCCTCGTAGAGGGCGGGATCGGAGAGTTTCTTGGCCAGCTTTTCGCGCATCGCCTCGATCTTGACGACGCGGGCCTCGCAGGCCCGGGCCTCTGACCGCAGCGCCATGATCGCATCGCGCGAGGGGCGGGCAGGTTTGGGTTTCTCTGCCGCCGGTTTGGGCGCGGGTTCGGACAGCAGCGTGCGCCGATAATCCTCGAGATCGCCGTCATAGGGGGCGACGCGGCCATCCTTCACCAGCCACAGCCGGTCGGCCACATGGGCGAGAAGGTGCAGGTCGTGGCTGACGATCACCACCGCGCCGGAATAGGCGGTGAGCGCCTCCACCAGCGCCTCGCGGCTTTCCATGTCGAGATGGTTGGTGGGTTCGTCGAGCACCAGCATATGCGGCGCGTCGATGGTGGCGAGCATGAGCGACAGGCGCGCCTTCTGGCCACCCGAAAGCTTGCCCGCGACGGTTTCGGCCTGGGCCGCGCCGATGCCGAAGCCCGCCGCCCGGGCGCGGAGTTTCGCGGGCGTTTCGGTGGGCCGGAGGCGGCGCAGATGGTCGAGCGGGGTTTCGTCGGCATGGAGTTCGTCAAGCTGATGCTGGGCGAAATAGCCGATCCGGAGTTTCCGGGCGCGGGTGACCCGGCCGCCCAAGGGCTCGAGCTTGCCGGTCAGGAGTTTGGAGAGCGTCGACTTTCCTTCGCCGTTGCGGCCAAGGAGCGCGATCCGGTCATCCTGATCGATCCGCAGGCTGAGTTTCGACAGGACCGGCCTGCCGTCATAGCCCACCGAGGCGCTTTCGGTGGCGATGATCGGCGGCGACAACTCGTCGGGTTGTGGGAAGGTGAAGGCGCGGAGCGCGGCCTCTTGCGGGGTGGTGATCGGTTTCAGTCTTGCGATCATCTTGAGCCGCGACTGGGCCTGCACGGCCTTGGATGCCTTGGCGCGGAACCGGTCGACGAAGCTTTGCAGGTGGGCGCGGCGGGCCTCTTGTTTCCGGGCCTCGGATTCGGCCACTGCAAGCCGGGCGGCGCGGGTTTCGGCGAACCTGTCGAAATTGCCCTGATAGAGCGTGAGCGCCCGATCCTCGAGATGCAGGATCGCGCCCACGGCCCGGTTCAGAAGCCCCCGGTCATGGGAGATTATGATCACGGTATGGGGGTATTTGGCGAGGTAGGATTCAAGCCAGACCGCGCCTTCGAGGTCGAGGTAGTTCGTCGGCTCGTCCAGAAGCAGAAGGTCGGGGCGGGCGAAGAGCACGCCGGCCAGCGCCACGCGCATGCGCCAGCCGCCGGAGAAGGCGGAGCAGGGCATGGCTTGTTCGGCCTGGGTAAAGCCCAGACCCTTGAGGATCGCGCTGGCGCGGGCTTCGGCGGACCAGGCGTCGATATCGGCGAGCCGCGTCTGGACCTCGGAGATGCGCGTGGGGTCCGTGGCGGTCTCGGCCTCGGCCAGAAGGGCGGCGCGCTCGGTATCCGCCGCCAGCACGGTGTCGAGAAGCGAGGTGGCGGAGGCGGGGACCTCTTGCGCCACGCCGCCGATGCGGGCGCCGCGCGGCACCGAGATGTCGCCGCCTTCCAGCGCCAGTTCGCCCCGGATGAGCCGGAACAGCGTCGTCTTGCCGGTGCCGTTGCGGCCCACGAGGCCGACCTTGTGGCCCTCGGGGATCACCGCCGATGCCCCCTCGAACAGGGGGCGGCCCTCGACCGCGTAACGTATGTCTGAAATCCTGAGCATGGGGCGGGGTGTGACCCATGGCCGGGCCGCCGTCAATCGCGGGTTTTCAACCCCTGCGCCCCATGGTAGAGCGCCCGCGATACCGAACGGAGGGGCCCGCCCCCCAGCAAGAAAAAGGCAGATCAGACATGGCGACCGAACGCACGCTATCCATCATCAAACCCGACGCGACCAAGCGGAACCTGACCGGCAAGATCAATGCCAAGTTCGAGGAGGCCGGCCTTCGCATCGTTGCGCAGAAGCGCATTCACCTCACCATGGCGCAGGCCGGTGAGTTCTATAAGGTCCATGCCGAGCGTCCGTTCTATGGCGAGCTCTGCGAATTCATGGCCTCGGCTCCGGTCGTGGTTCAGGTGCTCGAGGGCGAAGGCGCGATTGCCAAGAACCGCGAAGTGATGGGCGCTACCAACCCCGCCGATGCCGCACCCGGCACGATCCGCGCAGAATTTGCCGAAAGCGTCGGCGAGAATTCGGTGCACGGCTCGGACGCGCCCGAGACGGCCGCGGAAGAGATCGCCTATTTCTTTGCGGGTCTCGAAATCGTCGGCTGAGGTTTCTTCACCGCGAGAGGAAATGCGCCGCCCCGGTCGGGGGCGGCGTTTTTCTTTGCCGATGTCGGGATGCCTCCGGCGGGGATATTTGGAAAGAGAAGAAGCCGGTCAGAGCAGTGAGGGCAGCCAGAGGACGATGCCCGGGAAGGCGATGAGCACCGCCACGGTGGCCACGTCCGCGCCGAAGAAGGGCGAGGCGCCGCGGAACACGTCCTGCACCGTGATGGGCATCTTGGCGTCCTGCGCCACGCCCGCCACCACGAAGCAGTTGAGCCCGATGGGTGGCGTGATGAGGCAAAGCTCGGCCATCTTCACCACGATGATTCCGAACCAGATCGCGCATTCCTCCGACGTCATGCCGAAGGCGCTGTCGGCGCGCGCGACGCGCCTTCGCCACCATTGAGGGCGATGACCGCGGGGAAGGTCACGGGCAGGGTCAGGATCAGCATGCCGATGGCATCCATGAACATCCCGAGGACCACGTAGACCAGGAGGATGCACAAGAGGATCGTATAGGGTGAATAGTGAAGTGTTCCGATCCAGTTGGCGAAGACCTCGGGCAGTTGCGCGAAGCCGAGGAAGCGGACGTAGATCAGCACGCCCCAGATCATCGTGAAGATCATCACGGTGAGCTTTGCGGCCTCCATGAGCGCGCCCTTGAGCTGGGTCCATTTCATGCCCTGCCAGATCGCCATGGCGAGAACGACGAAGGCCCCCAGCGCGCCTGCCTCGGTGGGCGTGGCCCAGCCGAAATAGATCGAATAGACGATGATGAAGACCACGAGGATGATCGGCAAGGTGCCGGGCAGGGCGGCAAAGCGCTGCGCCCATGTGAAGCCCTTGATCGCGGGGCCGAGATTGGGGTTGCGGCGCGCGAGCCCCACGATCAGCGCGGCATAGATCAGGGCCGAGACGACGCCCGGCACGAAGCCTGCCAGAAGGAGCTTGCCCACCGATTGCTCGACGATGATCGCGTAGATCACGAGGATGGCCGAGGGCGGGATCAGCGAGGCCAGCGTGCCGCCCGCGGCGACGACACCCGCCGCGAAGCGTTTGTCATAGCCTTCACGCAGCATCTCCGGGATCGCGATCCGGGCAAAGACGGCCGAGGTGGCGACCGAGGCGCCCGAGACGGCGGCGAAACCGGCGGTGGCGAAGACGGTGGCCACGCCAAGCCCGCCGGGCAGCCAGCCGACCCAGCGTTTCGCGGCCTCGAACAGGTAGCGGGTGAGGCCCGCGTAATAGGCCAGGTAGCCGATCAGGATGAAGGTCGGGATCAGCGACAGCGCATAGGTCGTTGATTTCGAATGCGGCACCTGACCGGCCAGTTTCATCGCCGTGACGAGGCCGCGGTCGAAGCCCTGTTTCTGCATGAAGAACAGGCACAGGCCGAGGAAGCCGATGAACGCCGTGGCAAAGGCCACGCGGACGCCGATCAGCACCAGGATGAGCAGAAGGCCCGACAGCCAGAGCGACAGGTTGAAGATATCGACGCCGTCGAGCAGCGCCTTCATGTCGATGATATTATCCATCCGCGCCCTCGACGGTCTTGGCCTCCTTGGTCGCCTGGGTCGCGGCGTCTTCGATCAGCGGAACCGCCACGGGACGTTCGGCGTTCTGAATGAAGGCGCGTCCGAAGCCCCAGAGCTGGAGCCAGAGGCGGATCCAGAGCAGGGCCAGCGAGAACGGGACCAGCAGTTTCGCGGGCCAGAGCGGCAGCGCGATGTCGATCGACGAGTCCCGCGACCACCATGTGGAGTTCCAGTCGAAGCTGCGCTCGAAGTGGAACCAGGTGCCGTAGATCAGCGCCGTGGTGAGCAGGATCATGAACAGGATCGACAGCCATTCTGCGGCCCAGAGCAGGCGCCCGCGGAGGCTTCCCACAAGGATGTCCATGCGGATATGGCCGCCTTCGCGCTGGCAATAGGACAGGCCCAGAAAGGCGAAGACCGCCATGAATTGCGTGGTCCAGTCGATATAGCCCGAGACCGGGATGCCCAGAAACTTGCGGCCCAGCACGTTTGCGACCGCCAGAAGGACAAGCGCGAAGATGACGAAGCCCGAGATCAGGTTCAGCAAGGATTCGACCGAAAGCACGGCGCGGTCGAGGCGCGAGAGCCGGGTATCGTCGGTGAGGACGGACGATGAGGACATGCCCAGAACCCCCTGACATATCTTGAGAAAGTTGCGCCGCCCCCGGGGCTGGGGGCGGCGTCATTCGCCGTGGCGTCCGGTTTAGTTCGCCATCCGCTTCTTTTCGAGCGTCTCGTTCACGAGGTCGAGCAGTTCCTGGGCGGGAAGGCCCTGGGCGCTCATGTCAGCAAGCCATGCCTCGCGGACCGGACCGGCGGCCACTTCACGGAACTTGGCCAGCTCTTCGTCGGCGATGGTGATCCGCTGAACACCCTTCTCGGCGAGGATCGCATCCCATTTCTCGATCAGCTTGGCATAGTTTTCGAGGTAATAGGCGATGGCCTCGTCAACGCTTTCATCAAGCGCCGCACGATGTTCCTCCGACAGGTCGTTATAGGCATCGGTGTTGACCACGACGGGGCAGTTCACGGTGCCGGGGTTCAGGTTCTCGGTCCACCATGTCGCGATGTCCACGGTGCGGAAGGACAGGTGCGCGTGCTGGGCGAAGGCGACGGTATCGACGACGCCCGACTCCATTGCATTATAGGCCTCGGACGAGGTCACAGAGGTCGGCACGCCGCCCACGGCCTGAAACGCCTGGCCAAGACCGCCGGTTGCACGGACGCGCATGCCCGCGAATTCCTCGACCGTGTCGCGGGGCTCGCCCGTACCCACGAGGTTGTATTGCGGCATGGGCGAGGTCATCAGCAGCCTGGCGTTCCAGCGGCCCAGATCGGCCTCGACGGCGGGGTGGGCATAGACGGCGTGGCTGACGGCCACTTCCTCTTCCAGGTTGGCCACCCCGAGGAAGGGCAGTTCCAGAACGGTGATCGTGGGGTTCTTGTCGCGGTGGTAGCCGGCGCAGAACTGGGCCATTTCGAAGGCCCCGATGGAGATGCCGTCAAGGTTCTCGGTGTTCTTGGACAGGCCACCGTAGCTGACGTTCATGGTGAATTCGCCGTTGGTCTTTTCGCTGACCAGTTCGGCCAGTTTCTCGACATGTTCGGTAAAGGCGCGGCGCTGTCCCCAGAGCGAGACATTCCATTCGGTGGCGGCGGCTTCGGTGGCGAAAGAGGCGATGATGGCCGCAGCGGCGGCCTGGCCCAGAAGTCGGGTCATGGTTTCTTCTCCCTTTGAATTGCAAATTCTGTTGATCTGCTCCGCGGGCAAAATAACGTCCGGGTCGGGTTATTCCACCCCAAAAGCGCCAAGCGGGGTTTTCGGACCTCGCGGTTCATGGCAAATGTTGCGCTTAACCGGAGGATCGACATGGCTTCCCCGCATTTTCCACCGCCGCCGCCGCTGCCAGCAAAGGTGCGTATGTTCCAGCGGACGCCACCGGCGATGTTTCCGCCGGTTCTGGGTCTTTTCGGGCTGGGTCTTGCCTGGCGTCGGGGGGCGGCGAGTTTCGGTCTGCCGGAACAGGTGGTGGAGCTTTTCCTGGGGGCGGTGAGCCTGTTATTTCTTTTCTGCCTGGTGGCTTACGGGGTGAAGATCATGATGCGGGCGGGGGTCGTGGCCGAGGATCTTCGGATTCTGCCGGGCCGCACGGGCCTTGTCGCGGCGACGATGTGCCTGATGCTTCTGGCCGCGGTTCTGGTGCCCTATGCCCCGGCGCTGGCGGGGGCCGCATTGATCCTGGGCTTTCTGGGGCATCTTGCGCTTGCCACCGCTGTGCTGGTGTGGCTGATCCGAGTCGCCGGCGGAAGCGCGGCAGTTCACGCCCGCGATGCATCTTGTCTTTGTGGGCTTTATCGTCGCTCCGGGGGCGGCGGTGCCTTTGGGGTATGTCGCGGGCCTGTCGATCCTGATCTGGTATTGCGCGCTGGCGGCGGTTTCGATCGCTTCGGTCACCCTTGGCAAAGTGGTCACCGGTCAGGAGGCGCCGCCGTTGCGGCCTTTGCATGCGATCCATCTGGCGCCGGGGTCGCTGGTGGCGACGGGGGCATTCATGAACGGTCAGGACACGCTGGGGCTGTTCGGTCTTGGCATTGCCACGGCGACCTTCCTTTTGTTGCTGTACCGGGCGCGCTGGATGACGGTGGCGGGGTTTTCGGGCTTCTGGAGTGCCTTCACCTTTCCGTTCGCCGCGTTCGTGTCGTCATGGTTCGCGGCACATACGGTCTTCGGATGGGAAGCGGCGCGGATCGCGGGCGGCCTGCTTCTTGTCGCCGCGACGCTGATCATTCCGCCCATCGCGGTAAAAGTGCTGCGTCTTTGGGCAGAGGGCAAGCTGGCCGCCAAGACCAATGCGGCGATTGCCTGAGATCGGGCGATTTCGCCCTTTTCAATCCGCGGTGCCCGTGAAATAGGGAGGCGTCAAACGAAACCTCCCGAGGAGAAGTTCCCATGGAGATTCGCGAGGCGCTTACCTTCGACGATGTCCTTCTGGTTCCAGCCGCATCAAGCGTTCTGCCGTCCACCGCCGATACCCGGACATGGGTGACGCGGGAGATCCAGATGAACATCCCGCTTCTGTCGTCGGCCATGGACACGGTCACCGAGTCGCGCATGGCCATCGCCATGGCGCAGGCGGGCGGAATCGGCGTGATCCACCGCAACCTCGATATCGAGGTGCAGGCGCGCGAAGTGCGCCGGGTCAAACGGTTCGAAAGCGGGATCGTCTATAACCCCATCACGCTGAGGTCGGATCAGACGCTGGCGGATGCCAAGGCCTTGCAGGAGCGCTACAAGATCACCGGGTTTCCGGTGGTGGGCCCGGAGGGGCGCGTCGTGGGCATCGTCACCAATCGCGACATGCGTTTCGCCGAGGATGACCGGACCCCGGTCAGCGTGATGATGACCTCGGAGAACCTTGCGGTGCTGACCGAGCCTGCGGATCTGGACGAGGCGAAAAGCCTGATGCGTGCCCGGCGGATCGAGAAGCTGCTGGTGACCGACGGCAAGGGGCGGCTGACCGGCCTTCTGACGCTGAAGGATACCGAACAGGCGGTTCTGAACCCGCAGGCCTGCAAGGACCGGCTGGGTCGGTTGCGCGTGGCGGCGGCGACGACCGTGGGTGACATGGGGTTCGAGCGCTCTGAGGCGCTGGTGGATGCGGGATGCGACATCGTGGTGATCGATACCGCGCATGGCCATTCCGAGGGCGTGGCGAAGGCCGTTGAGCGGGCCAAGCGTTTGTCGAACGAAGTGCAGATCATCGCGGGCAACGTGGCCACCGCCGAGGCGGCGCGCGCGCTGATCGGCGCGGGGGCCGATGCGATCAAGGTGGGGATCGGGCCGGGGTCGATCTGTACCACGCGGATGGTGGCGGGCGTGGGTGTCCCGCAGTTGACGGCGATCATGGACGCCGTCGCAGGGCGCGGGCGATGTGCCGGTGATCGCCGATGGCGGTATCAAGTTCTCGGGCGATTTCGCCAAGTCGATCGCGGCGGGCGCAAGTTGTGCCATGGTGGGCAGCATGATCGCCGGTACCGATGAGAGCCCCGGCGAGGTGATCCTGTATCAGGGCCGTAGCTTCAAGAGCTATCGGGGCATGGGATCACTGGGCGCCATGGCGCGCGGATCGGCCGACCGGTATTTCCAGTCGGACGCGGCCAGCGACAAGCTGGTGCCCGGAAGGTGATCGAAGGGCAGGTGCCCTACAAGGGGTCCGCCAGTGCCGTGGTACATCAGCTTGTGGGCGGTCTGCGGGCCGCGATGGGCTATACCGGATGTGCCACGATCGACGAGATGCGCCGGAACTGCAGCTTCGTGAAGATCACCAATGCAGGGCTCAAGGAAAGCCATGTCCATGACGTGATGATCACCCGCGAGTCGCCGAATTATCGGCAGTGACCGGTGCCGGTTCGCCTGCGCGGGACTTGGTCTGGAGGCGGATCGGTTCCAATTCGGGCGCTCTGTCTTGGTAAAAAAACCTGATTGTTTCTCCTTGGCGACGCGGGACACTGTGGCCCGCACTAGTATCCGGCTGACGTCTGGGGGATGCGTGCGCAGCCTTTGCAGCGGTTTTTCGTGATCCCGGAGGGGGTTGCGGACTCTTCGTGAAGTCCTGCGTATGGTTTTCCCCGGGAAAGGGGCGATTCGATGAAAGATGGTTCGGTTGCTGCGCTCGGTAAGGACGCGACGATTGACGAGATTCTGAAGGCCACGAACTGGGAAGAGCGGCTTGCCGTCGCCCGGGTGGAACGGGCGCGGGTTCTGGCGGAGCGGGCCGCGAAGAAGGCAGAGGCCGAGGCGGCCCTGAAGCAGCCGCTGAAGCTTGAACCTTCGGAAATGATTTTGGCGACAGTGGCTCATGAGACCCCGGTTGCAAGGCCAAGGGCAGCCGGTGCGGATCTGGCCGCGGATCAGCGTCGCACCGCTGACGCGCACCCGAGCGAGGCTTCGGACGAGTGCTGCGATCTGCGTCGCCGCGGCGATTGCGATCTGGCCGCGCCCTTTGGGGTATCTCGTGGATGTGCTCGCGGTCACTCTGGCGCCGGGGCCGGCCGTTACGACCGAGGCGGCGGCATTGACCGCACCTCCGGCAATCCCGGCCGCGGTCGCGCCGCGCCCCGCGACCGGGGCGCTTCCGGCCCGGGGTGCCAGCGTAGCCCCGTTGGTTCTGGCGTCGTCGGCGGCGGTTGTGGCGCAACCCAGCGTCGGCCTTGCCGCGCCGGTGCAGCGGTCGGAGATCGCCGTCTGGGTGGATGTGCAGAAGTCGCAGGAGATGCCGGAATTCGTCGAATTGCTGCAGGCGGTTCTGCCGCTGCCTCTGGCCGCCGACAAGGCGGGTTTGTCGCGGCCTGCGGCCCTGCCGGGCGCGACGTCGGAGCCTTTGGACGGCGTGGTGCGCCGGGTGGCGATGGTGAGCAATGTGCCCCGGCCTGTGGCAGTGATCCCCGGCGCGATACCGCAAGCGTTTGCACTTCCCGACGGCGGCGAGGTGTCTGCAATCGCGGCCCCCGCCGCGTTGTCGAGCGAGCCTTCGCTGGGCCGTCTGACTGCGGTTTCGCCGCTGGCCGCGCCGGATGTTCTGGGCGCCCCGGATCTGGCCGAGGCGGTCATCCCTCCATCGCCTGTACTGGAGACCGTGGGGTTCGCCCGAGTGAGCGTGTTCCTGCCCGCCCGCGCGCCGTTCGATGCGATGGACCAGTCGGTCGCTTCGATCCGTTCGGCGGGATTCGAATTGGCGCGTTCCAATCTTGTGCCCTACACGATCGAGGAAGATCAGGTGCGCTATTTCCACCCGGAGGATCAGGCGGCGGCCTCTGCCATCGCGGCGATGTTCGATGCCCGTCTGCGCGACTTTACCGGGTTCCGGCCCAGCCCGCCGGATGGTTCAGTGGAGGTTTGGCTGGAAGGCACCGGGCGACCGGCACGGGTTGTGCGGCAACCGGTGGTGCGCGCGCCCGAACCGCCTCCCGTGGCGCAGGTCGTTATCGTGAGACCGGCACCCCAACGGGGGATCGGCGGGTTGCTGAGCCGCGTCTTTGGCGGCGGTCCCAATGGAACGGTGCCGAGTTCAAGCAGCAACAGCTGGTACAAGGATAACCCGTCGGATCTCGTGGGAACATCCGCGAGCGGTTCGTCCGATGCCACGGGTGGCAGTGGAACAGGCACGGATGGAAATGGCGGAACTGCCGGGAACGGTGGCAATGGTGGTGCAAGTAATGGTGGCACCAGCAATGGAGGCGCCGGCAACGGCGGCGCCGGAAATGGCGGCGCTTCGAACGGTGGCACGGCCAATGGCGGGGCCGCGAATGGCGGTGGGTCGGCAAATGGCGGTGCCGCGAATGGCGGTGGATCGGCAAATGGTGGCGGATCTGCCAATGGCGGTGGCACGGCCAATGGCGGCGGTACGGCCAATGGCGGCGGTACGGCCAATGGCGGCGGTACGGCCAATGGCGGTTGATCCGTGCCGGAATATGATCTGACCGAAAGAGCGGGAATCCGCCCGAAATGAAAGAAGTCTGAATGACGCCCGCCGCTCGGGTCGCCGCTGCGATCGAGATTCTTCAGCAATCGCTCGACGATGCGCCCGTGGAGCGCGTGCTGACGAGTTGGGCCAGGGGAAACCGGTTTGCCGGATCCGGTGACCGCGCGGCCATTCGCGACCTCGTGTTCGATGCGTTGCGTCGCAGCCGGTCCTATGCGGCGCTGGGCGGTGCGATGACGGGTCGCGGTCTGATGATCGGCCATTTCCGCGCTTTGGGCGATGATCCGACAGCGGTTTTCACGGGCGAGGGATATGCACCGGCGCCCCTGACGGAGGATGAACGGGCCACGGGGCGTCGCTGGGAGGATCTGAGCGAAGCCGAGCGGCTCGATGTTCCCGATTGGATCGTCCCGCAATTGCAGGCGAGCCTGGGCCCCGACTATGCGCCGATCATGGAGGCGCTGCGGGACCGAGCGCCGGTGTTCCTGCGGGTCAACCTTTTGAGAACTGAGAGGGCTGCGGCCATTGCCGCACTTGAGGAGGAGGGGATTGCGACAACCCCGCATCCTCTTGCCCGGACTGCCTTGGAGGTCGTCACCGGCGCGCGCAAGATCCGCAACTCCGCCGCCTATCTCGAAGGGCTCGTGGAATTGCAGGATGCGGCATCGCAGGCAGTGGTGGAGGCGCTCAACTTTCCGGGCCCGCGCGTTCTGGACTATTGCGCGGGCGGTGGCGGCAAGGCGCTTGCCATGGCGGCGCAGCTGAATACAGAGATCGATGCCCATGATGCCCTGACCGGACGGATGGCGGACCTCCCCGAGCGGGCGCGGCGGGCGGGCGCCCGGATCGTCACCGTGGCCGACCCGCACGGACCCTACGATCTTGTGCTGTGCGATGTGCCCTGTTCGGGGTCGGGCGCGTGGCGACGGCAGCCCGAGGCGAAATGGCGGCTGACCCATGACCGGCTCGAGGAATTGCGCCGCATCCAGGCCGAAATACTCGACAGGGCTGCGCCTCTGGTCGCGTCCGGAGGCGTTCTTGCCTATGCCACCTGTTCGCTGCTGGCGGTCGAAAATACCGAACAGGTTCGGAATTTCGAGGCGAGGACCCCGGGCTGGCGCTGCCTGTCGCACCGCCAATTCACCCCACTCGATGGCGCCGATGGGCTCTTCATCGCACAGTTGACGCGAGAGTAGTCATCAGGTTTACTCAACCAGAAATTGTGCTTTGGATTACCCTTAATCGGTGGTTAAGGATTTCTGGCGGAAATAAGCGCAACAAGATTCTTACTGACGCTGGGGAGTGTTTTGCCTCATCCGACCGATTTCCTGCACCTGCGCTCGTCGAAGGCAGGCCTGCCCACCGCACGCCTGTTTCAGTTGGCGATCCTTGGAACGATTTGCATGGCGGGTTCCTTGCTCTTGCCAGGAAGCGATCTTGCGACAGTGACCCTTTTCGCGGGGATCGGCCTTGTGACCGTGGCGGGGATCGTTGTTCTCGCCGATCGTGGTCAGGGGGTGATGCAGTCTCGCGACCTGAATGCGGTGGCACGGTTCGTGGAGCAGGATGCCGCGCCCAGCTTCACGACCGACGACGACTGCAAGATTCTTCACATGAACGACGCGGCAATGAACCGGTTTGGCAAGAAGACCGGCGTTTCGCTCGTCGCGGCGCTGGGGGGTATTCTTGCCTCGCCCTCGGCCGTTTTGCACCGGTTGCAGAAGCGTGCCGATATTGCCGGGCACGGGCGCGAAGACGTGGCGCTGCGGTATGGCCATCTTCGCATGTCAGTGCATCGGGTCTCGGCCAAGGGGTACCTCTGGCGGTTCGAGGATATGGGCGATCAGACCACAGGAACGCGCAGCGCCGACAGCATCAGCATGCCGATGCTGACCGCGTCGAAATCCGGGACCGTCCTGTTCATGAACGAAGCGCTGCGGCGGCTTGTCGGATCACGCCGGAAGCAACTGGACCGTATCATCTTGGACCTTCCGATCCGGCCCGGGGATGTGCACCAGATCGCCACCGAGACCGGCCCGATGCGTGCCGTGGTGATCGAGGTCGCGGGCGCGGCTGGCCGACGTGAAATCTATATGCTGCCACAGGTATCCGATGGCAACACCGTGCGCTGGGACCGGGTCGATGACCTGCCGGTTCCGCTTTTGATGCTGGGACGCGACGGGGCGGTACGCAAGGCGAACCGCATGGCCGCAGATCTCTTGCGGATGGGCCCCGAGGAAGAGGTGGGGTTCGGCGCGCTGGTCGAGGGTCTGGGCCGTCCCTTGGGCGACTGGATCGCGGAAGCCGCCGATGGTCGCGGATCGGGCCGGTCGGAATTCCTGCGCGCGGCGCGGGCGCGGCAGGATGTCTATGTGCAGGTGGCGCTAAGCCCCTATGACGATGGCGGCGACCCCTGCCTCATCGCGGTGCTGCATGATGCGACGGAGTTGAAAACGCTGGAGGCGCAATTCGTCCAGAGCCAGAAAATGCAGGCAATCGGGCAGCTTGCCGGTGGCGTCGCGCATGACTTCAACAACCTTCTGACCGCGATCAGCGGCCATTGCGACCTGTTGCTGTTGCGCCGGGACGCGGGCGACCCGGACTTTGCCGATCTCGAGCAGATCAACCAGAACGCCAACCGCGCCGCGGCACTTGTGAGCCAGCTTCTGGCATTTTCGCGTAAGCAGAACCTGCGCCCTGAAACGCTCGACCTGCGTGATCTGATCGGTGATCTGGCGCATCTGCTGAACCGGCTGGTGGGCGAGAAGATCCGGCTCGAACTTGCGCTTGATCCCGAGGCCAGCCTGATCCGGGCCGATCGCCGCCAGTTCGAGCAGGTCATGATGAACCTGATCGTGAACGCGAGGGATGCGATGGTCGAGGGCGGAACGATCGAGGTCGAGACGAGAGCCGCGCGTCTTTCCGAAGACGTCGTCCGCGACAGGGCGGTCATTCCGGCGGGCGACTATGTCGTCATCCAGGTGCGCGACCATGGATCGGGTATCGATCCCGAGAACCTGTCGAAGATCTTCGAGCCGTTCTTTACGACGAAGAAGGCGGGCGAAGGAACCGGGCTGGGCCTGTCCACCGTCTATGGGATCGTGAAGCAGACCGGGGGGTTCATCTTTGCCGATAGCGTTGCGGGGCAGGGCACGGAATTCACCCTGTACTTCCCGGCGCAATCCGCCCGTGCCGTGGCCGCGGTCGCGAAACCGCAACCGGCCCTCAAGTCCAGATCCGAATCCACCGGCGGAGTGGTCCTCTTGGTGGAAGACGAGGCGCCGGTGCGGGCCTTCGCGTCGCGGGCGCTGCGGCTGAGGGGCTATACCGTGATCGAGGCAGCCAATGCCGAGGAGGCGCTGGACCAGCTGCGCGATGCGACGCTGAATGTCGACATCTTCGTGACCGACGTGATCATGCCCGGCAAGGACGGACCGACATGGGTCGCCGAGGCGCTGGAGGAGCGGCCGGGGACGCGGGTCGTCTTCGTATCAGGCTATGCCGAGGAAAGCTTTGCCGAAGGCCAGGCGCGTATCCCGCAATCGGTCTTCCTTCCCAAACCGTTCTCGCTGAACCAGCTGACCGAGACCGTGGAAGCGCAATTGCACTGACATGGACCGATGATTAGTTTTCCTGTCCTTCGGTAACAAAGCCTTAATCCATCGGCCCGATAGTCGGTATTTGAATAAAACTGTTGAAATGTTCTCTTTTTGATCTCATAACGGCGCGAGAACAAGAGGCGAACAAACAGGGCGTTGCCGCCCCGGGGCGGCTGTGGAATAAGGAACAGGACCAATGGCAACTGCAAGTATTCTGGACATGAACGACAAGCGCGACGGTGACAAACAGAAGGCGCTTGATTCGGCGCTGGCCCAGATCGAACGTCAGTTCGGCAAAGGGTCCATCATGAAGCTGGGCGGCGACAGCCCGATGAAGGAAATCGAGGCCACCTCGACCGGGTCGCTTGGGCTTGATATCGCGCTGGGTATCGGCGGTCTGCCGAAGGGTCGGATCATCGAGATCTACGGTCCCGAAATCCTCGGGCAAGACCACGCTGACGCTTCATTGCGTGGCCGAAGAACAGAAGAAGGGCGGGGTCTGCGCCTTTGTCGATGCCGAACATGCGCTTGATCCGCAATATGCCAAGAAGCTGGGCGTGAACCTTGAAGAGCTGCTGATCAGCCAGCCGGACACGGGCGAACAGGCGCTGGAGATCACCGATACGCTGGTGCGTTCGGGCGCGGTGAGCATGGTGGTGGTCGACTCGGTGGCGGCGCTGACGCCGAAGGCCGAGCTCGAAGGCGATATGGGCGACATGCAGATGGGCAGCCAGGCCCGCCTGATGAGCCAGGCGATGCGCAAGCTTACGGGATCTATCAGCCGGTCGAACTGCATGGTGATCTTCATCAACCAGATCCGGATGAAGATCGGGGTCATGTTCGGCTCGCCCGAAACCACAACGGGCGGAAACGCCCTCAAATTCTATTCCTCGGTGCGGCTTGATATCCGCCGGATCGGTGCGATCAAGGATCGTGACGAGGTGGTGGGCAACGCCACCCGCGTGAAAGTCGTGAAGAACAAGGTCGCACCGCCCTTCAAGCAGGTGGAATTCGACATCATGTATGGCGAAGGCATCAGCAAGATGGGCGAGCTTCTGGATCTTGGCGTCAAGGCGGGTGTGGTCGAGAAGTCGGGCGCATGGTTCAGTTACGGTGACGAGCGGATCGGTCAGGGGCGCGAAAACGCCAAGCAGTTCCTGAAGGATAACCCCGATATCGCCTTTGCGATCGAGGACAAGATCCGCGCCGCCCATGGGCTTGATTTCGATGCGCATGATGACATGGACCCATCCGAGGACAGTGTTCTGGAGAGTTGAACGGACCCGGATCGCAGGATCGGGAAAGGGCCGCCGTGATCGGGCGGCCCTTTTTCCTTTCCGGAACGCGCGATCCGGTTCCATTCCGGTTTCTTGACGTATCTTATGGAAATTCCCTTCGCCCAGCCATAGAAGGACCGGACGCCAACAGCCGTTCGTGATTCCATGACAAGCCTGAATGACATCCGTTCCACGTTCCTCGACTACTTCGCGCGCCATGGCCACGAAGTTGTCGACAGTTCGCCCCTCGTTCCCCGGAACGACCCGACATTGATGTTCGTCAATTCGGGCATGGTTCAGTTCAAGAACCTGTTCACCGGGGTCGAACATCGCGACTATGTCCGTGCCACCACCAGCCAGAAATGCGTGCGTGCCGGCGGAAAGCACAACGATCTGGACAATGTGGGCTATACCGCACGGCACCATACCTTCTTTGAAATGTTGGGAAATTTCTCGTTCGGGGACTATTTCAAGGACGAGGCGATCCCTTTTGCATGGAACCTGCTGACGCAGGATTTCGGGATCGACAAGTCGCGGCTTCTGACCACAGTCTATCATACCGATGACGAGGCCTTCGCGCTTTGGAAGAAGATCGGTGTGCCGGAGGACCGGATCATCCGGATCGCCACCTCGGACAATTTCTGGCAGATGGGGCCGACCGGCCCCTGCGGCCCCTGCACCGAGATCTTCTATGACCACGGCGAGCACATCCCCGGCGGCCCCCCGGGCAGCCCGGACGAGGATGGCGACCGGTTCATCGAGATCTGGAACATTGTCTTCATGCAGAACGAGCAGTTCGAAGACGGCTCGATGCGGGCGCTGGAGATGCAGTCGATCGATACCGGCATGGGGCTGGAGCGGATCGGCGCGCTCTTGCAGGGCAAGCATGACAATTACGACACCGATCTGCTGCGCGCGCTGATCGAGGCCTCTGCCCATGCGACCAGTGCCGATCCGGACGGGCCCGGGAACGTGCATCACCGCGTGATCGCCGATCACCTGCGTTCGACCTCGTTCCTGATCGCAGACGGTGTGATGCCGTCCAATGAAGGCCGGGGATATGTGCTGCGCCGGATCATGCGCCGGGCCATGCGGCACGCGCATCTTCTGGGGGCGAAGGACCCGGTCATGCACCGGCTGGTCCCGACGCTGGTGAGCGAAATGGGGCAGGCCTATCCGGAACTTGGCCGGGCGCAATCGCTTATTCAGGAGACATTGCGGCTTGAGGAAACCCGGTTCCGCCAGACGTTGGAGCGCGGGTTGCACCTTCTGGACGATGCGCTGGATCAGTTGCCCGAGGGTGCCGACCTTCCGGGTGAACAGGCGTTCAAGCTTTACGACACATTCGGTTTTCCGCTGGATCTGACGCAGGATGCCCTGCGCGAAAAGGGCCGCGCGGTGGACGTGGACGGGTTCGAGGCCGCCATGGCGGCGCAGAAGGCCAAGGCACGCGCAGCCTGGGCCGGATCGGGCGAGGCCGCCGATGCAAGCCAGTGGTTCGACATCGCCGAGACCTCGGGTGCCACGGAATTCTTGGGCTATGACACCGAAACCGCCGAGGCACAGGTCACGGCGATCATCCAGGATGGCGGTCGGGTGGATCGGCTTACGGGCCCGGGAACGGCGTGGATCGTCCTGAACCAGACCCCGTTCTACGGCGAATCCGGTGGCCAGGTGGGCGATACAGGTTTCATGGTGCGGCTCGACGACCGCGATACCTGTGGCACGGTCACGGATACCAAGCGGTTCGCCGGCGGCGCCGTGTTCGGCCACGAGACGCGGCTGGAGGAGGGCACCATTTCGGTGGGCGATTTCGTGCACCTGACCGTCGATCACGGGCGGAGGGCGAGCATCCGGGCAAACCATTCTGCGACGCACCTGCTGCACGAGGCGCTGCGCCAGGCCCTCGGTGATCACGTGGCGCAGCGCGGCTCGCTTAACGCGCCCGACCGGCTGCGGTTCGATTTCAGTCATTCGAAAGCGCTTGAGCCCGCCGAGTTGGCCCGCATCGAGACCGAGGTGAACGCGTATATTCGCCAGAACTCTCCTGTGGAAACGCGGATCATGACACCGGACGAAGCCCGCGCGATCGGCGCGCAGGCCCTGTTCGGCGAGAAATACGGCGACGAGGTGCGGGTCGTGTCCATGGGGATGGCCGACACCGGAAAGGGGATCGATGGCGGTACCTATTCGATCGAGCTTTGCGGCGGTACCCATGTGCGCCGAACCGGCGATATCGGCCTGTTCGTGGCCCTTGGCGACAGTGCATCTTCGGCCGGAGTTCGGCGGATCGAGGCGCTGACAGGCCAGGAGGCCTTTGCCTATCTCGCCGGGCAGGATCGGCGTCTGTCCGAGGTGGCGCTTGCGCTCAAGGCCCAGACCGCCGAGGTGCCCGAGCGCGTGCGGGCGCTTCTGGACGAGCGCAAGGCGCTGCAATCGGAACTGGCGGATCTGCGCCGGAAACTGGCGATGGGCGGGGGCGCAGGCGAGGGTGGTGCGGCCGCATTGGACGTGAACGGCATCGCCTTCGTTGCGCAGGTCCTCTCGGGCGTTTCCGGGCGCGACCTTCCCGCCCTGATCGACGCGCATAAGGCGCAGATCGGATCGGGGGTGGTGCTGCTGATCGCCGATGCCGATGGCAAGGCGGCCGTTGCGGCCGGGGTGACCGAGGATCTGACGGACCGGGTCTCGGCCATCGATCTTGTCCGTGTGGCGGTGACGCAACTGGGCGGCAAGGGCGGCGGGGGTCGTGCGGACATGGCCCAGGGCGGCGGCAAGGACGTGGCCAATGCGGATGCGGCCATCGCGGCAGCAGAGAAGATTTTGGGAGATACGACATGAGCGCTTTGTGGATCGCCCATGTGAAAGTCACCGATGCCGAAGCCTATGGTCGCTATGCGGCGCTTGCGACGGTGGCGATCGAGGCCCATGGCGGCGTGTTCCTGGCGCGCGGCGGGCGATATGTTCAGCTTGAAGGCGCAGACAGGCCGCGCAATGTCGTGGCGCGCTTCCCCTCGCTTGAGGCAGCGGTCGAGTGCTACAATTCGCCCGGATATCAGGAGGCGTTGAGCCATGCCAAGGGCGCGGCCGAACGCGATCTGATGGTCGTCGAGGAAGTCGACTGACCGAGCTTGCACGGATGATGGCCACCCATGCGGTGGCCGCCGGCAGGCTTGACTGGATCGGTGTCAGACCCGCCCGGCTCCAGCCGCTTCTCTCCCTCGAACAGGCGCGTCTGGGGGCGGAGGCGATCGAGGGCGATCATGGCCGCCCGGGGAAACGGGCGGTGACGTTGATCCAGGCAGAGCATTTGCCCGTGATCGCGGCGCTCAGCGGCAATGCGGTGCTGACGCCGGACCTCTTGCGGCGCAACCTCGTGATTTCCGGGATCAATCTGATGGCGCTGCGCAAGGGGTGTTTACGTCTGGGAGAGGTCGTTCTGGAACTGACGGGACCCTGCGCGCCCTGTTCGCGCATGGAAAAGGCGCTTGGTCCGGGCGGGTTCAACGCGATGCGCGGCCACGGCGGCTGGTGCGCCTCGGTGGTGGAGCCCGGGACGATCCGCCGGGGCGATCGCGTCGCTCCGGCCTGAGGGCCTCTCCCGAAATTCCTTCCGCCTCCGGCGGGGATATTTGGAAAGAGAAGAAGATCGGCGCCCTGCTTCGTCATGCGGAAACAGGGCGCTTCTCCTCTTGCGGTCATCGGCGTCCCCGCCTGTACCGCCCGGAGAGGGTGGCACGTTAACCTTAACGATCGGTTTCTTCTCTTTTCAAATATCCCGGGGAGCGCGAGGGGCTGGCCCCTCGCTCCCGCCCTAGTCCGCCGCGCGCGCTTGTCGCTTGCGCTCGTGGGGATCAAGGAAGCGCTTGCGCAGCCGGATCGCGTTGGGCGTGACCTCGACCCGTTCATCATCGTCGATATAGGCGATGGCCTGTTCCAGCGAGAGCGTCACCGGCGTTGTCAGGCGCACGGCCTCGTCGGTTCCGGATGCGCGCACGTTCGTCAGTTTCTTGCCCTTGAGCGGATTCACTTCCAGGTCGTTCTCACGGCTGTGTTCGCCGATGATCATTCCCTGGTAGACCTGTTCCTGCGCACCGATGAAAAGCTTTCCCCGGTCCTCGAGATTGAACAGGGCATAGGCGACGGACACGCCGTCTTCCATCGAGATCAGGACACCGGCGCGACGGCCCGGGATCGGCCCCTTGAACGGAGCCCAGGAGTGGAACACGCGGTTCAGGACGCCGGTGCCCCGGGTATCGGTGAGGAACTCGCCATGATATCCGATGAGGCCCCGCGAGGGGACCAGCGCCACGATCCGCGTCTTGCCGACGCCGGCAGGCCGCATCTCGGTCATTTCTCCGCGCCGGGGGCCGGTGATCTTTTCGATCACCGCGCCGGAATAGTCGTCATCGACGTCGATCGTGACTTCCTCGATCGGTTCGTGCCGCTCGCCTTCGATATCGCGGAACAGGACCTGTGGCCGTGAGATCGAAAGTTCGAACCCCTCGCGGCGCATGTTTTCGATCAGGACGCCCATCTGAAGTTCGCCGCGGCCCGCCACTTCGAAGGCCTCGCCGCCGGGCGTGTCGCTGATCTTGATCGCGACATTGGTTTCGGCCTCTTTCATCAGGCGGTCGCGGATCACCCGGGACTGGACTTTCTTGCCGTCGCGGCCCGCGAGCGGGCTGTCGTTGATCCCGAAGGTGACGGAGATCGTCGGCGGGTCGATCGGTTGCGCCGGCAGGGCCGTATCGACCGCCAGCGCGCAGAGCGTGTCCGAAACGGTTGCCTTCGACATGCCCGCGATGGTCACGATATCCCCTGCCACCGCTTCGTCGATGGGCTGCTGGCCGAGGCCGCGGAACGCCATGATCTTGGACACCCGGAACTGTTCGATCTTCTGGCCGATGCGCGACAGGGCCTGGATCGTCTGGCCGGTCTTGAGCCGCCCGGTTTCGACCCGGCCGGTCAGGATGCGCCCGATGAAGGGATCGGCGCCGAGGGTCGTGGCAAGCATCGAGAAATCCTCCTCCGCATGCTTTTGCTGGCGCGGCGGCGGCACATGGCGGACGATCAGGTTGAACAGCGCCGACAGATCCTTGCGCGGCCCGTCAAGCTCTTCATCGGCCCAGCCCGCGCGTCCGGAAGCGTAGAGATGCGGGAAGTCCAGCTGGTCGTCATTGGCGTCGAGTGCGGCAAAGAGATCGAACACTTCGTTGAGAGCGCGGTCGGGTTCCGCATCCGGCTTGTCGACCTTGTTCAGAACGACAATCGGGCGCAGGCCCAGGGCAAGCGCCTTGGACGTCACGAATTTCGTTTGCGGCATGGGGCCTTCGGCTGCGTCCACCAGAAGGCAGACCCCGTCGACCATCGACAGGATCCGCTCGACCTCGCCGCCGAAATCGGCGTGGCCGGGGGTATCGACGATGTTGATCCGCGTCTTCTTCCATTCGACCGAGGTGGCCTTGGCCAGAATCGTGATGCCGCGTTCGCGTTCGAGATCGTTTGAAGTCCATGGCGCGCTCGGCCACGGCCTGACCTTCGCGGAAGGCCCCCGATTGCTTGAGGAGTTCGTCCACGAGGGTGGTCTTGCCGTGGTCGACATGGGCGATGATCGCGATATTTCGCAGGTCCATTGTTCAGGCCTATCTGGGATGACTTGGCGCGCGGCGTAACCCGGCTGGGCGGGAATGGCCAGCCTGTTTCCGGCGATATCGTGCACAGGGGCCGACACGAGGCGTGGATGGGCGGCGCGGTGCCCATGCCGGACGCTCGTCAGCGGCCGATATAGCGATCCTTGCGGTGGTTGACCGCGATGATCAGGTTCACCACCACCGCTCCCAGGAGCGACCAGCCCACGAGCCATGGGTCGAGCACGAGGGCGGCGGCAGCAAAGAGTGCCGTGTCGAACAGAAGCTGGGTCCAGCCAGCGCGGAACCCCGTTCGCTCTTGCAGGTAAAGCGCAAGCACGCCGATACCGCCAAGCGAGGCACCGTGGCGGAAGAGCACGATCAGGCCGAGGCCGGTCATCGCGCCGGCCAGTGCTGCCCCAAGCGGAGCGTAGACATCGCCCAGAGTGATCAGCCGCGGGAAAGCCTCGGACATGGCCGAGACCATGGCGACCGCGATGAAGCTTTTCACAGTGAAGCGTGGTCCGAGCCGGGTCCAGGCGAGGATGTAGAAGGGTAGGTTGACGGCGAAGAAGACCCAGCCGAAGGGCCAGTCGTTGACATAGGACAGAAGCACCGCCAGCCCCGCGGTCTGGCCGGTGATCAGTCCCAGATGGGTCAGGAACAGAATGCCCAGCGCGCACATGGCGGTGCCGAGGACAAAGGCCATCGCGTCTTCGCCAAGGCTGTGCTGAAGGCGTTTGTGGGGTTCGGTGGCTTGTGGCTCTGACATGACGCCGGGATTATCCGCGACGGGGGCAGGGGGCAAGCTTTGCGAAAACCGGATGCCGTCCTGACCTGCCGGCGATCAGGACAGCGCCCGTTTCGAGGTTCTCGTCGATCTTGTCGAGAAAGCCGATCGTCGTCATCCATTTCTGCTCGGGACCCACGAGAAGGGCCAGATCCTTGGTCATGAAGCCCGATTCCACGGTATCCACCACGACACGCTCCAGCGTTTCGGCAAAGCGCGCGAGTTCGGCGTTGGCGTCGAGTTTCGCGCGGTGCTTGAGCCCGCCGGTCCAGGCATAGATCGAGGCGATCGAGTTCGTGGAGGTGGATTCCCCCGCCTGATGCTGGCGGTAGTGGCGGGTGACGGTGCCATGGGCGGCTTCCGCCTCGACCGTTTTACCGTCGGGCGTCATCAATACGCTGGTCATCAGGCCGAGGGAGCCGAACCCCTGTGCGATTGTGTCGGATTGAACGTCGCCGTCATAGTTCTTGCAGGCCCAGACATAGCCCCCGTTCCACTTCATCGCGCAGGCCACCATGTCGTCGATCAGGCGGTGCTGATAGGTGATTCCGGCCTCTTTGAACTGATCTTCGAATTCGGTCTCGTAGATGTGCTGGAAAAGTTCAAGAAAGCGGCCATCATATTGTTTAAGAATGGTATTCTTGGTCGAGAGATAGACCGGCCAGCCCAGGGAAAGGCCATAGTTCAGGGACGCGCGCGCGAAATCGATGATCGACTTGTCGAGATTGAACATCGCCATGGCGACGCCGGAATCGGGGGCATCGAAGACCTCATGCTCGATCTCGGTGCCATCCTCGCCCACGAATTTGATGGTCAGCTTGCCGGGTCCGGGAAATTTGAAGTCGGTGGCACGGTACTGATCGCCAAAGGCGTGGCGGCCGACGACGATCGGCTTGGTCCAGCCGGGGACAAGGCGTGGGACGTTCCGGCAGATGATCGGCTGGCGGAAGATGACGCCGCCAAGGATGTTGCGGATCGTTCCATTGGGCGAGCGCCACATCTTCTTGAGCCCGAACTCTTCGACTCTCGCCTCGTCGGGAGTAATTGTCGCGCATTTGACGCCGACGCCTATCTCCTTGATCTTGTTGGCTGCATCTATGGTGATCTGGTCGTCGGTGCGGTCGCGCTCTTCCATTCCAAGGTCGTAGTAGAGCAGGTCGATATCCAGATAGGGCAGGATCAGCTTCTTCTTGATGAAATCCCACATGATGCGGGTCATTTCGTCTCCGTCGAGTTCGACGACGGGGTTGGCTACCTTGATCTTGGACATGGGAGGGTTCCTTCGGGGCGACTCGATTGGGAGCGGTTTAGCGGATCGGCGTCGCCGTGGAAAGAACGGTATACGAATGTATACCGATTTGTCGCAGCGTTACGAGGCGTTGGTGGTGAACCAGGTGCGGATGCGGTGTTCGAGATGGGCCCAGACGGTGGGGGCGCCGCGCCGGGCCTTGACGCCGACACGGGTTTCAAGCTGTTGATATGTCACATTATATTCGGTCCAAGTGCCACCGCCCGATTGCAGGTTGGCGATCACGGGCTGAATCCGGTCGAGCGATTTGGCGAAGACAGCGTCATCGCTCTCGGCGGCTTCGAACTCGTCCCATAGCGCCCGGTATTCGGTGGCCTGATCGGGCGGCAGGAGGCCAAAGAGCCGGTCGGCGGCGGCCTGTTCGGCGGCCTCCATCTGGGCCGGGTCGTGGTCGCCGTGGATCGGGTTGTCGCCTGCGTCGATCTCGACGATATCGTGCAATAACAGCATTTTGAGGACGCGGTTGATATCTACGGGCCGGGTCGAATGTTCGGCCAGCGTCAGCGCGTAGAGCATGATATGCCAGGAATGCTCTGCCGAATTCTCGCGCCGGGAGCCGTCATGGATGGGCGTGCCACGCAGGATGGTTTTCAGGCGGTCGGCCTCGTCTAGAAAGGCAAGCTGGGCGGTCAGGCGTTCGGTCATGGGTGGAAGGTTAGCGGCAAGTCGAAGCTGCTGAAAGCGCCGATGCGGAAACCATGCGCATATCATGTGTATTCCATGCGCATGGACCTGCAGCTCAGTCCGGGTCGATGTCGAGGCCCCGGTCCCGGGCGAAGGCGCGGCAATAGCGCGTCCAGTCGCGGAACTCCTCGGTAAAGATCCAGAGTTTGCCGTTCTGAACCCATTCGGCCCGCTTTTCGGCTGCTTGTGCCTGACTGGCGACCGCCGGATCAGCCACGCCCTCTGCCCCGGCGCGCAGGGTGGCGGCCTGTGCGAAGACGACCGAGGCATGGGCCAGCCGGGTGGAGTTTTCGGGGTGGTCCACCCAGTCCGACATCAGCGCGTAGAGCGCGCCGCATTGGGCAAGGCTCTGGCTGTAGGGTTGCGCGGCGGCGGGGGTGCCCGCGAGCAGGAGGGTCAGAAGAAGGGCGGGACGCATGGCACGAGGTCCGGGTGGCGGAAAGAGGCTCCAACACCATGATTGGCCAATCCGGCAAAATGATGGCCCACGCCGCCCGCCGCCCGGGTTGAATTGGTTCGGGCGGTTATTCGGGCGCGAGCAACCGACCGTCGGGGCCGAGCGTGACGGGCGTTCTGGTGGCGGACCAGTCATCCCGCAGGCGGTTGAAATCGCCGAGGTCGGCTGTGATCCTTTCAAACAGGCTGTCGAGGCGTGGATCGAGGTTGCGGAAGCCGCGGAGGCGGTAGGGCACGATCCAGTAAAGACCCAGCGGCCGCCGCATCGTGCCGTGGATCGGCATATGGTTCCTGAGATGGCGAGAGTGGAGGACGCCGTCATGGTCGGGAGAGGGGCCGGGCACGTCTTTCAGGTTTCGCACAGGCTCTCTCAGCGCGATGCGATGATAGTGAAACTGGATGCTTGCCGATCTGCGGAACGCGTAGACATCGAGAAGCGCGACGGCGGTCGGCGTCTCGAGCCTTGCAAGGTAGTAATTCCACGTATCGTTGCCGGGATAGTAGCCGCCCGATCCCGTGAAGAACGGCGTTTCCCCGAAACCAGCATCGTGAAGCCAGGGCAGGAGCCTGTCCTTCACGAATGCCGAAAGGCGCTGGCCGCGATCTTTGATCCGGGCCTTGCCCTGCCGCATCAGCGCGAGGTTTCGGTCAACCGCCGTTCGACATAGCCGGTCACGTTGCCGATCATCTCTTCCATATGAGGGTCTTCGAAGAAGTGGCCCGCGCCCTCGATCTCGGTATGGGTGATGGTGATGCCCTTCTGCTCGTGCAGCTTGTCCACCAGCGTGCGCGTGTCGCGGGGCGGGGCCACGCGGTCGGCGGTGCCGTTGATCACCAGACCCGAGGACGGGCAGGGGGCAAGGAAGGAGAAGTCGTACATGTTGGCGGGCGGCGAGACCGAGATGAAGCCGGTGATCTCGGGCCGGCGCATCAAAAGCTGCATGCCGATCCACGCGCCGAACGAAAAGCCCGCGACCCAGCAGTGTTTCGCGTTCTGGTTCATCGACTGGAGATAGTCGAGCGCCGAGGCGGCGTCGCTGAGTTCGCCGATGCCCTGATCGTATTCGCCCTGGCTGCGGCCGACGCCCCGAAAATTGAAGCGCAGCACCGTGAAGCCCATCTGGTGAAAGGCGTAGTGCAGGTTGTAGACGACACGATTGTTCATCGTTCCGCCGAATTGCGGATGCGGATGCAGGATGATCGCGATCGGCGCATCCCGAGTCTTCTGCGGATGATAGCGGCCTTCCAGACGCCCTTCCGGGCCGGGAAAAATTACCTCGGGCATTGCGGTCCCAGTCTTTCCTTCTTGACCCGGCCCGGGAAATCTTGACGACTTTCGTCAGGGTCTTTAGAATAATTCTAACTTTGGCCGTATGGCCAATCGTTTCGGGCGTTAAGCACCTAAGGTGCCAGCGCGGCCACGTCAATGTCTTCGGAGAGTCCGGCCAATGAAACTTAGCACCAAGGGGCGCTATGCGATGGTGGCGCTGACCGATCTGGCCCAGGCGCCCGCAGGTACGCTCGTTTCGCTGTCGGAATTGTCGAAGCGGCAGGATATCAGCCTGCCCTATCTGGAGCAGCTGTTCGTCAAGCTGCGCCGGGCGGGGCTGGTGGAAAGTGCGCGCGGCCCCGGCGGGGGCTATTCCCTGGCGAGGCCCGCCTCGGAAATCCGCGTGTCGGACATTCTGGGCGCGGTGGACGAGACGGTGAGCGCGATGCATACCGGGGCCGGGGCCTCGGGCGCGGTGTCGGGGACCCGGGCGCAGAGCATGACCAATCGCCTGTGGGAGGGCCTGAGTGCCCATGTCTATGTCTTTTTGCACCAGACCCGGCTGTCGGATGTGGTGGGCAATGACCTGATGCCCTGTCCGGCGGTGCCGAACCTGTTCACGGTGGTGGACGAGGCGTGAGCGGGACTGTCCTGATCGAGCGCCTCTGGCGCACGCTTTCTGGCACTGCGTGCCGGTCGGGGGCTGTCTGCCCCCGAACCCCCGAGGATATTTCGAAAGAGAAGACGCGCTGATGTCGCGGGTCTATCTGGACTGGAATGCCACAGCGCCACTGCGGCCCGAGGCCCGGGCGGCGATGGTGGCGGCGATGGATGTGGTGGGCAATCCGTCCAGCGTGCATGCCGAGGGGCGCGCGGCCAAGGCGCTGGTGGAGCGGGCGCGGGCGCAGGTTGCGGCGGCGGTGGGATGCAAGCCCGTCGAGGTGATGTTCACCAGCGGGGCGACCGAGGCGGCCGGCGTTCTGGCCGCTGCGGCGCGGCACGGCGGTGTTTGTGTCGAGCCCACGGCCCATGACGCGCTTTGGGCGCATTTCGATCTGACCCTCGGCGAGACGGGGCCCAATACGCTGGCGATGGGGCTGGTGAATTCGGAAACCGGTATCATCACCGAACCGCCCGAGCGGGTGGACGGTCTTTGGCCCTATGGGGCGCGGCGGGCGGGGTCGCTTCTTCTGGACGCGACGCAGGCGGTGGGCCGAATCCCATGGTCTTTTGCGTGGTCGGGTGCGGATATGGCGATCTTGAGCGCGCACAAACTGGGCGGGCCCAAGGGCGTGGGCGCGCTGATTCTGCGGGACGGTTTGGATATCGAGGCGTTGCAGCGGGGCGGCGGACAGGAAATGGGGCGCCGGTCGGGGACGGAGAATGTCGTTGGAATCGCCGGTTTCGGGGCGGCGGCGGAGGCTGCGATGGCCGAACTTGCGGCCGGATGCTGGGATGATGTGCAGAAACTTAGAAATATTCTAGAAACAACTCTGGCCTCTGACGCAAAAGAGACTATTTTTGTAGGGATTGATCGTCCGAGGGTTCCGAACACGTCCTGCTTTGCAGTGCCGGGTTGGAAAGGGGAGACCCAGGTCATGCAGATGGACCTTGCCGGCTTTGCCATTTCCGCCGGCTCGGCCTGTTCGAGCGGCAAGGTGAAATCGAGCCGCGTTCTGCAGTCCATGGGGTTTGACGATCAGGTGGCGGGCAGTGCTGTCCGGGTCTCGATGGGGCCCACGACCACCGAAGACGAGATATTGCGGTTTGCCGAGGCATGGCTGCGGCAGTGGAGGAAACACCGCGACAAGGCGGCGTGAAGAAAGGAACGAATGCGATGACTGCGCTGGACGTGAACGTCAAGGAAGGGGTCGACCAGGAAACGGTCGATGCCGTCAAATCGCTTTCGGGCAAATACAAGTATGGCTGGAACACGGATATCGAGATGGATTACGCGCCCAAGGGCGTGAACACCGATATCGTCCGCCTGATCAGCAGCAAGAACGGCGAGCCGGAATGGATGACCGAGTGGCGTCTTCAGGCCTATGCCCGCTGGGAGCAGATGGAAGAGCCCACCTGGGCGATGGTCCACTATCCGCAGATCGATTATCAGGACCAGTATTATTACGCCTCGCCGAAGAGCATGGCGGAGAAGCCGAAATCGCTGGACGATGTCGACCCCAAGCTTCTGGAGACCTACAAGAAGCTGGGTATTCCGTTGAAGGAACAGATGATCCTTGCCGGTGTCGAAGGCGCCGAGGACATGCCCGCCGAGGGCCGCAAGGTGGCAGTGGACGCCGTGTTCGATTCCGTCTCGGTCGGCACCACGTTTCAGGCGGAGCTTAAGAAGGCGGGCGTGATTTTCTGCTCGATCTCGGAGGCGATCCGCGAGCATCCGGAACTTGTGAAGAAATACCTGGGCTCGGTCGTCCCGCAATCGGACAATTTCTTTGCGACGCTGAATTCGGCGGTCTTCTCGGATGGTTCGTTTGTTTACGTGCCGCCGGGCGTGCGCTGTCCGATGGAACTGTCCACCTATTTCCGGATCAATGCGGAGAATACGGGCCAGTTCGAGCGGACGCTGATCATCGCCGACAAGGGTTCCTATGTGAGCTATCTCGAAGGCTGTACCGCGCCGATGCGCGATACTCATCAGCTTCATGCCGCAGTGGTGGAACTGGTGGCGCTGGAAGATGCCGAGATCAAGTATTCGACGGTGCAGAACTGGTATCCGGGCGACGAGAACGGCAAGGGCGGCATCTATAACTTCGTGACCAAGCGTGCCGATTGCCGGGGCGACCGGTCGAAGGTGATGTGGACGCAGGTGGAGACCGGTTCCGCGATCACGTGGAAATACCCCTCGTGCATCCTGCGGGGCGATGACAGCCAGGGCGAGTTCTATTCCATTGCCATCGCGAACAATATGCAGCAGGCCGATACCGGCACCAAGATGATCCACCTCGGCAAGAACACCAAGAGCCGGATCGTGTCGAAGGGAATTTCGGCGGGGAAGGCCCAGAACACCTATCGCGGGTTGGTGTCGATGCACCCGAAGGCCAAGAACAGCCGGAATTATACGCAGTGCGACAGCCTTTTGATCGGCGATAAATGCGGGGCGCATACGGTGCCGTATATCGAGGTCAAGAACAACTCGAGCCGGGTCGAGCATGAGGCCACCACATCCAAGGTGGATGACGACCAGATGTTCTATTGCCGGTCACGCGGCATGGACGAGGAAGAGGCCGTGGCGCTGGTGGTAAACGGGTTCTGCAAGGAAGTGCTTCAGGCGCTGCCGATGGAATTTGCCATGGAGGCGCAGCAGCTGGTGGCGATCTCGTTGGAAGGATCGGTGGGCTGACATGACGCGCCGGGGCTTACGCGAGGCAAGGCACGACCTGCCGTCCCGATTGAAGCTGCTGCTTCCGTCGTTCGGGGCCGGGTGCGTCGGCGCATTCGCCGACGATGCCGTGAGCGTGCGTCCGGATGTCGTCTCGGCCGGGTTTCTGGCGACTTCGTTCGTGGCGCTGCCGGCAGCAATTAGGTACATTTGGCGCAGGGATCACGGGGTCTAGGATGTTGCGGCCGATCCTTCTGACCGCCGTCCTCACCGGCATCTTCTGCTCCGGGTTCGCCCTGTTCATCGACTATGCGACCGAGATGCTGATGCGCAATCAGGTGATCGGGATCAGCTTTGCCAGCGGGTTTCTGGGCAGTCTGTTCGCGCAGACCGTCCTCGGGCGTTGGCGTGAACGCGACAAGACCAGTGAGGGATCGGAATGATTGTGACGACCACCCCGTCCATCGAGGGCATGAAAATCCGGGAATACCACGGGATCGTCGTGGGCGAGGCCATTCTGGGGGCGAATGTGATCCGCGATCTGTTTGCGGGCATCACCGATATCCTGGGCGGGCGGTCCGGGGCCTATGAGGAAGAGCTTGGCAAGGCGCGGACCATCGCGCTCAACGAGCTAGAGGATCGGGCGGCCGAGAAAGGCGCGAATGCCGTGGTGGGCGTGGATCTTGATTACGAGGTGATCAACAACATGCTCATGGTGTCGGCCTCCGGCACGGCAGTGACTGTGGCCTGAAAATGAGCATGGCGTCAGGGATCAGGGCCCGTCATGGGGCAAGCGATTGGAATGGTTCGCCTTTGGGCGTTCTTATTTCGCCTATGCGCGAGTTCTTGCGCCGAAATCACCGGATTGGTTCGGAAAACTCCATTTCTCTGCCTTTGTTTCGACAAACTGCGGTGTCATCAAAATCCCGCTTTGGAAACGGGGATTTGACGCATGGCCCAGATAGCGGAAGTGCAGCGCAGAGACTTTATCGATCGCATTCAACGAATTCAGAAGGGTGGCCCGAATACCGTTGGGACCATCTATGCCGGTCCCGCAGAGGCGGGCGGAATTCAGTACAGTCAGCCCAAGAAAAGCAGGAAGCCCCGCGTGAGTTTCCTGAAAGAACTGATCCTTTTGCCGTTCGCGGCAGTGCTTGGCGCGGTGTCGATGCTGGCCGGTCGCGCGGGATCCTACCACATGCAGGCCCAGCCCGAGATGGTGCCGCCGCAATATGCCGACCTGTTCGCGGTGTCCGCCGATTGGGCGATCGCCGCCGTTCTGGCGACGCTTCTGGCATGGTCGTTCCGGATGGGTCACGGCCTGCGCTGCGTGGCGCTTGTGTCGGGCTTTCTGGCCGTGATGCTGGGCGAGACCGTGATGGTGGACTATGCGCCCGACGCCTTTGCTGCTGTGTTTTCGCCGGACTACGTGGCGGACATGAAATCAATGCCGAATGCGCTGGCCGCGCTGGACGAGGCCTTCGGCACCTAAACCCAACCAAAATCCATTCCCTGATTTCGGGGCCCCGCTTTGCGGCGGGCGCCCCGTTTCGTCATGTCTGAAAAGAGGACCAAATGCTGAGCATCAAGAATCTGCACGTATCGCTTGAGGAAGAGGACAAGCAAATCCTGAAGGGCGTCGACCTTGAGGTCGAGGCGGGGAAGGTGCACGCGATCATGGGGCCGAACGGGTCGGGCAAATCGACCCTGTCCTATGTGCTTGCGGGCCGTGACGGCTATGTGGTGACCGAAGGGTCGGCGACCCTTGCCGGTGAGGATATTCTGGAGATGGAGCCGGAAGAGCGCGCGGCAGCGGGCCTTTTCCTTGCGTTCCAGTACCCCGTGGAAATCCCCGGTGTGGGCAACATGACCTTCCTGCGGACCGCGGTGAATGCGCAGCGCAAGGCGCGCGGCGAAGAGGAGATCAGCGCGGCGGATTTTCTTAAGGAAATCAGGGCGCGGGCGAAGGATCTTAAGATCGATGCCGATATGCTGAAGCGGCCCGTCAACGTGGGCTTTTCGGGCGGCGAGAAGAAGCGGAACGAGATCCTGCAGATGGCGATGCTTGAGCCCAGGATGTGCATTCTGGACGAGACCGACAGCGGTCTGGACGTGGATGCGATGAAGCTGGTGGCAGATGGCGTGAACGCGCTGCGCGATGCGGGGCGGGGTTTCCTTGTTATCACGCATTATCAGAGGCTTCTGGACCATATCAAACCCGATGTCGTACATATCATGGCCGATGGCCGGATCGTGAAGACAGGCGGGCCGGAACTGGCGCTGGAAGTCGAGCATAACGGCTATGCCGATATTCTTGCGGAGGTGGCGTGATGGCCTTACCGCAGGCAAAACTGGACGCGACCGAGGCCCGTCTGGCGGCGCTGGACGTGCCCGCGGGGGCCACATGGGCGCGGGCCGCGCGCACCGATGCGCTGGCGCGGCTGCGGGCCATGGGCCTGCCGGGGCGGCGTGACGAATACTGGCGGTTTACCAATCCCGCCGATCTGAACGCGCCCGTGGCGCCGGAAGCCGCGGTCTTTGTCAGCAGCGACTATGCGCCGCTCTATGACGGGATCGCGCGGCTCAAGATCGTTTTCGTGGACGGGGTGTTCGACGCGGAGGCCTCGGACGACCTGACGATGGCGGGTGTGGAGATCGACCGGCTGGCCGATGCATCGGCCACCGATATCCATTGGGCGCGGGATCTTTACGGCACGCTCGAAGCGCGCGGTCAGGACCCGGTCGAGCGCCCGTTTGCCGCCCTGAACACCGCAACGGCGACGGATGGTGTTCTGATCCGGGTGACGGGGAAGGCGGAAAAGCCGGTATCGCTGGTCTATCTGCACCGCGACACGCGGTCTGACGCGACGCTGCATCACGTCATCCGCATCGAGGAAGGTGCGGAACTGACGGTGCTGGAGAACGGCCCGGCAGCGGCGCGGTTCAACAAGTGCATGGAGGTCGACGTGGCCGATGGCGGTGCGTTTCACCATATTCGGGCGCAGGGACGCGATCACGAGCGCCGGGCGATGACCCACATGTTCGCCCGCGTGGGCGAGAACAGCACGTACAAGAGCTTTACCCTGACGGCGAACGGGGTGCTGACCCGGAACGAGCAGTTCATCGAGATCGTCGGCGACGATGCGACCGTGCATGTGGCCGGGGCTGCGCTGGGAGATGGCGATTTCCTTCATGATGACACGGTGTTCGTCACCCATGACGCGGTGAATTGCGAAAGCCGCCAGGTGTTCAAGAAAGTGCTGCGGAATGGCGCGGTCGGCGTCTTTCAGGGCAAGATCCTGGTCAAACCCGGTGCCCAGAAGACCGATGGCTACCAGATCAGCCAGGCGCTTCTTCTGGACGAGGACAGCCAGTTTCTCGCAAAGCCCGAGCTTGAGATCTATGCCGATGACGTGGCCTGTTCCCATGGTTCGACATCCGGGGCGATCGACGAGACCGCGTTGTTCTATCTGCGAGCCCGCGGCGTGCCGAAGTCGCAGGCGCAGGACCTGTTGACGCTGGCCTTCGTGGCCGAGGCGATCGACGAGATCGAGGACAAGGAAATCGCGACCGAGGTCATGAGCCGGCTTGAGGGCTGGCTTGAGCGCCACCGGTAAGCCGTGAGCGTCACCCGGGATATTGCGCGGACCTATCGCGGGCCCGGTCGCGTGGTGCGTGACCGGCTTCGTGGCGGCGCCACCGAAGCCCATGGGCTGGCGATCCTGATGGCGGGATGCGCGCTGATGTTCGTGGCGCAATGGCCGGTCCTGTCGCGGCTGGCCTTCGAGGACCCGACGATCCCGCTTCAGGCGCGGCTGAGCGGGGCGCTTATCGTCTGGGTCTTCATGATGCCACTGGCCTTTTACATCCTCGCGCCGCTGCCGCATCTTGTGATCCGGCTGTTCGGGGGCAAGGGCACGTGGTTCGCGGCGCGGCTGGCGCTGTTCTGGGCGCTTCTGGCGGCCACGCCCCTGTGGCTTCTGAACGGGCTTGTGATGGGGTTCATTGGGCCAGGTCCCGCCGCCGTGCTGACCACGGTGGTTGCGGGCCTTGCATTTGTCGTGTTTTGGGGCGCAGGACTGTGGCAGATCGAAAAGGCGGACGACGCGGTATGATGCCCTCATTGAACCAGTTGCTGATGATGGTCGGCCGGTCCCTGCGCAATCCGCGCGAGGGGGCGGAAGAGGTGCTTGCGCTGGGTGTTCCGCGGGATGCGCTTTGGCTGATCATGGGGCTGGTCGTGGTCCTGTCGGTCATTCTGGCAGAGGTCACGGCGCTGATCGCGATGGCGACCGTGGGCGATACGATGGACATCACGGGGCTTCTGTCCAATCCGATCATGGCCGGTGGGCTTCAGCTCATCATCCTTCTGGTGATGGTCGTCGCGGTACACCGCATCGGGCGGGGCATGGGCGGGACCGGCAGTTTCGAGGAATCGCTGCTGCTGATGTCGTGGCTGCAATTCATCATGGTGGTGATCCAGGTCGTTCAGACCCTGACGCTCGTGATCATGCCGCCCCTTGCCGGGCTGGTGGGAATCGCGGCGCTGGGTCTGTTCTTCTGGTTGCTGACGCATTTCGTGGCGGTGATCCACGGCTTCACCTCGCTGGCGCAGGTTTTCGTGATGATCCTCGTGTCGGGCTTCGGGATTTCGTTCTGCCTGATGCTGATTCTTGTCTTTCTGGGCGTCGAACTGCCCACCGCGCCGGGGGGCATCTGATGTTTGATATCGAAGCGGTCAGACGCGGATTTTCCGATCCTGTCACGGCAGGTGAACGGCAAGCCCCTGGTCTATCTCGACAACGGTGCCTCGGCCCAGAAGCCGCAGGTGGTGATCGATGCGATCACGCGCGCCTATGCCGAGGAATATTCCAATGTTCACAGGGGCCTGCATTACCTTTCCAACCTTGCCACCGAGAAATACGAAGGCGTGCGCGGCACGATCGCGCGGTTCCTGAATGCCGGCTCGGAAGACGAGATCGTGATGAATTCGGGGACCACCGAGGGGATCAACACGGTCGCCTATGGCTGGGCCATGCCGCGGATGGAGGCGGGCGACGAGATCGTCCTGTCGGTGATGGAGCATCACGCCAATATCGTGCCCTGGCATTTCCTGCGCGAGCGGCAGGGGGTTGTGCTGAAATGGGTCGATGTGGACAGCCGCGGCGATCTTGACCCGCAGAAGGTGATCGATGCGATCGGCCCGCGGACCAAGCTGGTGGCGATCACCCATCTGTCGAACGTGCTGGGCACGGTGGTGGATGTGAAGCCGATCATCGCGGCGGCCCGCGCGCGGGGCGTGGCGGTGCTGGTGGATGGCAGTCAGGCCGCCGTGCACATGCCAGTGGACGTGCAGGATCTGGGCGCGGATTTCTATGCGATCACCGGACACAAGCTTTACGGCCCCTCGGGGTCGGGTGCGATCTATATCCGCAAGGACCGAATGGCGGAGATGCGGCCCTTCATGGGCGGTGGCGACATGATCCGTGAGGTCCACAAGGATCAGGTGATCTACAACGATCCGCCGATGAAGTTCGAGGCCGGAACACCGGGCATCGTCCAGCAGATCGGTCTTGGCGTGGCGCTGGATTACATGATGGGCCTCGGGATGGAGAACATCGCGGCCCATGAGCGGGTCCTGCGGGACTATGCGCGCGACCGGTTGGACGGGCTGAACTGGTTGAACGTGCAGGGGACGAGCGCGGAGAAGGCGGCGATATTTTCGTTCACCCTCGATGGCGCGGCCCATGCACATGATATCTCGACCATTCTCGACAAGAAGGGCGTCGCAGTACGCGCCGGCCAGCATTGCGCGGGGCCGCTGATGGCGCATATGGGCGTGACCGCAACCTGCCGGGCGTCGTTCGGGCTCTACAACACGACCGAGGAAGTGGATGTGCTGATCGACGCGCTGGAACTGGCCCACGAGCTCTTTGCCTGAACGCTTGCGGGGGCAGGGCAGGGCCGTTATAGGAGCGTCAGGCACCCGTAGCTCAGCTGGATAGAGCGCTGCCCTCCGAAGGCAGAGGTCACAGGTTCGAATCCTGTCGGGTGCGCCACCGATAAGCCCCTAGTTTACAACGGTTTGTACCGTTGATGCGCCGCTGCGAGAATCCTCTGAAATGCAGCTTGTCACGCTCTGGTCATACCAGGAGGTGCAATGACATAGCCGCACTCAGGAATCGTAATGGTACGTGGCAGGCGCAGGTCCGCATAAAGGGACAGGTCCCAAGAACCAAATCCTTCACCACAAAGAGAACGCAGAACGTTCGGCGCGGCAGACTGATGCGGAAATGGAAGAGCCGCCTCTGAGCGCAGATCGCAGAGTGCCGGATCGCATTGCAGTCCGTGATCTGTTGGAGGGGTTTCGCATGGAGGTTACCCCGGCCAAGCGCGGAGCCGCCTCTTAGGAGGGGTGGGTGGGGATAGACGAGAGCGCTTGGCGATCCACATGCGCATTGCAGCCAAAGGACGAGGCGTCTGCCCGTTCCTGGCACAACGACGGAGCGAGCAGCCTACCGGTAGGGCGATCCGCTGAAAGAAGCCGCCGCCGCGGCCGACTGTTGGCCTTCGCTAGGTCTTGCGCACAGGCACAACGAGTTTGTGCAGGAGGTGATCGATGAATGACGTCTTGTTGCCGATGAGAGCTTGGAGCTTTCGCTCATGTTGCAGAAGCCGGTGTTCGAAATCGGCCGATTTCGCCTTGGCTGTCGGGGGTCGCGCAATCAATTTCATCGATTGATTCCTTGTATGATTGTTATTGGCGTCAAGCCGGGTCTAGGAGGCATCCAGCTCGAGAGCGCCAATGCAGGCCTGGGCAAGGTCGCGGTTCGGAACATCGGATCCGGGAACAGTGGCCCAACCGGCTGCGATCACGGCGTCGCGACGCTTGTATGTCGACGCGTCCTTGATTGTGGCGAGCTTTGCGACCCGGTCCGTATCGGTACGCGACATGTCCAGACACATCGGTACCAGCGCTGCGATCACGTTATCATGTGAAAGGGCGCTTGCCATTTTCGTGGCCCCGTTTCCGGTCATCCATCCGCCCCAGGAGAATCCAGCGACGCCGACGAAAACGGCGCCGATGATGGCACCGTAAATTCCGGGTTTCAGCCATTCGGGAGTGTTCATTTCAAATCCTCCGGCGGAGAAAGCGCCGCCTCGCTATCATTTTCGTTTTCAGTGATGGTTCCGTCGTTGCCACGTGCCATCGAAAGCTCCTGCTCGGAGATCGGGCGCATCTCGGGTCCGCCCCGCGCGGTTGTGTCACCGTCAGAAAGGTCGCCGTCCGCCGGTAGGCCTGAAAGCTCAACCCCTGGAGACGCTCTTCCCCGGTGACGACTTCATACTGGCCTGCAGGTAACTGATCCGTGCTGCCCGAAAGGACGAACGGGTTGGAAAACCTCACCATAGTCGTCGAGGGCCGCGTGTTCATTCCTGTCCTCCGATCAATCCAGCGATTCCCGTCGATCCACCCATCGCCGGTTGCTCTGGGAAAGGCCGCATTCCGGTACCGTGGCGTTGTGTGACCATAGAGCGGGAGACGCGAGATCATGCTGATCCGTGTTAGCGCCGGACGATTTCCTTTCTGGTACGAGGTGGTTGGCAACCTCCATGCCCGGCCAAGGTGCGCCGCGTCGAAAGAGACGAAGGCGCCGGATCGTCGGGCACTGAAACAAACGAGGAAACACAGGTGTCCAAGGTCGAAGAACTTCACCCCGATGGAACCGATTTCGATCGGTTCCTGTACGCCTTTGTCGGTGAGGACCGGAACGGGTCTGATGTGACCGTCGTCTCCGTGTTTGCAAGGCTTGGACTCGATCCCTGGAAAGAAGCGGCCGATCTGGCGGTTCTCGGGAAAGAGGGTTCGCGCACCCGGTTGAGTGGGCTTCTTTCGGGGTTCAAGGATGTCGCCGACCCTTGGCCGGGAACACGCTGCGGTGGCCGCAAGACTGATCATGTTGCTGCCAGAGCGCCTGTCGCGGCGCGCCCCGAAGCGGTCTGTACCAATCCAGTCGAAACGGCCACTGCCGTCGAAAGGATCAATGCTTTCCATCGAACTGGTATTCGGGGTCATCGTCGTCGTTCTGGTGCTCGCTCGGATCTACGCCCTTGCCAATCCCGGCTAAGCGCCGTCGGCAGGTCCGCGAACAACCCAAGGAAAGTGGCCAGATTATCCGATGCTAACTTGCGTCAGTGCGAGAGGATCGGGAAGTGGTCTAGATGATCCGTGGTCGCCAGATGTCTGGCGGTTACGGTTTTCCGAGTATCAGAGAAGCGCGGGTGGATGTGCAGATCCTCAAAAGGGCTGCCCTGTTTTCGCGCTTCTTTTTCTCGGGACGTCCATGAAAGGACAATCAAATGACACCCGAAATGAACAAGACCAAAGAGAAGATGACCTCTGTCAAGGCAGCCTGGGATAAAGCGCCGTCCGGCCCCAAGAAGGACGCGGCACTGAAGCATTATCAGGCCGCCGAGAAGGCACACACGGCCAAGAACGATGCCGAGGCGAACAAGGAACTCGACGCGGCGAAGCACGCACTCGCATAACGCCCGGCGTCCGATACGATCCTTGGGCCGCCCATCGTTCACGGCGGGCGGTCCTTCAGTTCCGTGAAACGCTCCTTGCGGCAACTCAAATTCAGCAGGCCAACCTTTGAAGGGAAAACGATATGAGAGCCCTAACATCTTCGCTTGCCGTTCTGATCTTCTCTCTTTCCAGCCGGGCATGCGCGCGAGTGTGATGGTCAACTGACGACGCGCGCTTTGGTTGACGGCTATGTTTTGCTGACGAAATCGCAGAAACGGTATGCTTCCGAGCGGGTCCGTTTTGTTGTGACCTGCTGTCCAGCGCGATCTTCGAGAACTCATTTGAATGGTTGGTTCAAAGGGATGTGATGGCGCAAAATCCGCAACCAAATCCCGATATCGTGTAGGTGGCTACGTCTTGCGGCCCGACGATTTCACGGCGGGTTTGACCGTGCCATGGGGCGCCCGCGCGCCCGATCGCGCGATAGTCCGCATATTGTTGGGCCAGCCGACCGGAACGCAGCCTCTCGCCCGGCGTATCCGATGCATCATCGCCAATACCCAAGCCTGAACCTACATGGGCTTCCACAGAAGACGCGCTCAGATAAGACCCTGGACGTCCTGATGGCCTCTCGCGAGCGCGACATGCGGCCATTTCAGGGGCGGCGGACCGAGTTTCCGCCAGCGATGATCCGCCGGATCAACGACGCCGCGGCGATATGCAGTTCCGCGTCTGTCTCCGAACCACCTGCGTTTTCATGTGTCGCTGCAGCGTCCTTGAGAACGCCCATGATCTCGCTTTCTGGAAGGACATGCGCGTCGTTCAGGGCAAGCAGAAGGGCCTCGCAGATTGAAAGCGCGGCCATGCCAGAGTATGTGCTATGCTCAGCCATTGGGTATTTGCCTCTCGGGATTACTGTTCTTGAGTAGCGGGCCTGTTCAGCGCTCATCTTAAGGTCTCAGAAGGGCCGTGACTTCGGGCTGATCGACATCAGTCGCCCGTGAGTTTTCCCCGATAATTGGTCAATTTTGTTGGCTGGAAATGGATGGAACATGGAAAACAGGCCATTAGCGCGCAAGCTGGGCGCCTTTGTAGCCTTGTCAGAAGCTGAACTATCCGTACTTGACGGCCTGCATAAGCGACGTCGCACCTTTGTTGCCGGGCGCGATTTGGTGCATCAGGGGCAATCGGACCAGGCGGCTTACATCCTTGTGTCCGGCTGGGCCTGTTCCTACAAGCTTCTGTCCGACGGTGCAGCGACAGATTGTCGATTTCCAGATCCCCGGCGATTTCCTGGGACTGCGCAGCGTTCTGTTGCACATCTCGGATCACAGCATAGAGCCTGTCACCGACATCGAAGTGACGGAAGTGCATGTCGTCTGACCTTCTGACACGCGTTTGCGCAGACGCCGCGGCTGGCCACGGCGGTTCTTTGGGCTGCGTCCCGCGACGAGGCGATGGTGGTCGAGCATCTGGTGAACATCGGACGTCGCGATGCGGCCGAGCGCATGGCGCATTTCCTGCTGGAACTGGGCGCGAGGGCTCGCCCTGGTCGGTCTCGGGAAGCAAGGCAGGCTATGCCTGTCCATTGTCGCAATACCTTCTGGCCGACGCCCTGGGTCTGAGCGCCGTCCATGTCAACCGTGTCCTGCGTCAGCTTGCGCGAAGCAGGAATGGTGACGTTTCGGGACGGGTTCGTTGCGTTCGACGACTATGATCGGCTGACGCGATTTCGCCCAGTTCGATCCGACGTATCTGGATCAGTCGGGACCGTTTCTTGCATGATGCCGCAACGCATCGGTGTCGCGATCAGATCCGGCCAAGCAGCATCAGGATGAGCACGACAATCAGGACGGTGCCGAGCACACCGACCCCGGTATGTCCGAAGCCATAGCCATAACCCCCGAAGCGCCCGCTGAAGCCGCCCAGAAGGAAGATGACAAGAACGATAATCAGAATTGTACCAAGTGACATCAGGTGTCCTTTTCTGTTGGGGTTTCATCGAATCTTCGAATGGCTCTGGTTCAGGGACGTGCGGGGCGTACCCGGCTCGTTCAATTCCCTTCTATGGTAACGCCGTCCTCGTCGATCTTGATGTCGATACCGCTCTGGCGCTCCTGATAGGAAAAGTAGATCGCTCCGACGGCGACGACGCCAAGCGCCCCGATCAGCATGAAAAGAAAGTTTCGACTCATGAATACGTTCCTCGCCGGTTCCCGGAGTTGACGGGCATGGTTGGGCTGCGGCAGGCGGGGTGGTGAGATTGCAGGATCCGCCTGGATTGGTCTCGGGTCAAACGCCTTGCGGCGTGACCTCAGTCGTCCCGTATCGCGTCCTTGATGCCGCCGGCGGCATTCTGAATCTTGCCCTTGGCCTTTTCGGCCTGGCCCTCGGCCTCAAGCTTCGCGTCGCCGATTGCTTTTCCGACTGCCACCTTGGCCTTGCCCTTGATGACTTTTGCAGAACCTATCACCCGATCCTTGTCCATGACGTTTGCCTTTCTTGCAGAAGCTATGGCCGCCCGATGATCGGGGGCAACTGCAAGCAAACCTGAAACTTTCCTTCTTCGCACTGACCTGGGTTAGTCATGGGGCATTCAGGCGACACTCCCGCAGTTCAAAGGCCCTCGATTGGGTGGCGTGATCGCAATTCCGGCCCCGGCGAAAGCATGCCGACGCCCCTTGTCCGGAGAATTGGTTTCGGGATTCACGAGCACAGACCAACCTGGATCAGTGCAGGCCGGCGGCGGCGGTGTAATATCTCCAAAAGTTCACCGGATACCGGTGACCGTCCCCCCGGTCCGAGTGAGCTAAAAACATGCGGGGCTATTCGTCCCTTCGAATCCGCGTTCCCGCGCCCGACTGAACCGGATAATCTTGGTGCAGGCCGGTTGCGGAATGATGTATGTTGGAGAGTGATCACGTCGCTGGTTCCCAGCGCCGATGCGCGGTCGCCTGCGATTTCCTCGATCGCGAGATTGGCTCTCACGACGGCTGTGACGGCACGGACGACCGGACAAGGTCAGGGGCTGGCAGGTCGTGATGCCCTAGGCTTGATGGGTTCCGGCCCTAAATCGAGCATGGGGAACGAAAAACTCCGGAACGGGTGGTTTCGGAGGGATTGGTAGTCTTGTCCTGGCCCTGTTGGTCATTGCGATTGCCGTTCTGGCGTTCCATCGCCGCCAGCCATGAAAGACGTTAAGCAACACAGGAAAGAAACATGACCAAGAAAATCCTTCGAACGACTACGGGTCTTGCGCTGGTCGTGTCCCTGACTGTGCCGACGCCCATCCTGGCGCAAGGGACCCTTAGCCCGTGCGGGCCGGGTATCGAAGCGCCCTGTCTTCTGGAAGACGGTACCGTGCTGACCGAGGAGGCCGCACGCGAGGCCGACACGGCAACCGAGTCCGGCACCGGTGCCGAGGCTTCCAGTAATGATCAGGATGCCGCCGACCCGAATGCCGAAGCCGAAACAGAGGTCGCAACCGAGGCCGAAGTCCCGTCTGCTGACGAAATCAACGAGTCCGAGGCAGCTGCAGAGGAAGCAGCAAAGGCCGAACTGGAAGCTGCCCAACAAGCCGCCGAGGATGACGCCAAGGCGGCAGAAGCCGCTGCCAAGGCCGAACTGGAGGCTGCACAGGCAGCAGCCGAGGAAGACGCGAAAGCGGCAGAAGCCGCTGCCAAGGCCGAACTGGAGGCTGCGCAGGCAGCGGCCGAGGAGGACGCGAAAGCGGCAGAAGCCGCTGCCGAGGCCGAACTGGAGGCTGCGCAGGCAGCGGCCGAGGAAGAAGCGAAAGCGGCAGACGAAGCAGAAAAGGCAACCGGCGAAGCAGCTACCACGGTCGAAGCGGCACCGGCCGATGCAGTGACCACCGAGGCAACCGAAGAGGTCGCCACGGACGAACCCATTGTAATTGAAGAGCCTGAAACCATCATTTCCGAAGATACCGGCCTGACCGAGGAAGCCGCCGCTGCCGAGGCCGCGACTGCCGAGGCTGTTGCCGAGGAAGCGCCATCTGCCGCCGCGGTCGCCGCCGTCGAAGGTGAGGCGACAATCGATGAGCAGCCCGAAGTCACGACGACGACCGTGACCGCAGCCGATGTGCGGTCCAGCGACGAGGAGTTCGAGACCAGGGCGCAAGCCAGCGACCGGACGACGAAAGACCAGAATACGGCGGCGATGAACGACGATGGGGGACTGAGCAATCTCGAAAAGATGCTGTTGGCCGCCGGCGGCATTGCGGTGATCGGGGCGCTTTTGAACAACGGCTCGCGGGTGGTCGACAATACCGGCGACCGGGTCGTTGCACAACGCGATGACGGATCGATCTACGTCCTCAAGGATGATGACGCGCTTGTCCGCCGTCCTGGCGATACGGTGCAAACCCGGACCTTCAATGATGGCTCGACCATCACGAACGTGACCAAGCCGAACGGTGAGACCGTACGCACCATCCGCGACGCGCAGGGCCGCGTCCTGCGCCGCTCTCGCATTCTGTCAGATGGCAGCGAATACCTTCTGTTCGACGATACTGCAGAGGTCGAAAAGGTGGACGTTTCGACCCTGCCGCGCATCCGCTCTGACCGGGTCGATTATGCAGATGAGGATGCAGCGCTCGAAGCCGCGTTGAACCGGGCACTTGGCTACGATGTCGGCAGGCAGATTCTCGCTCAGCCAGATCCGGAACATCCGGGCGGTACGCGAACTGGTGCCGCAGATCGACCTGGAGGCGATCACCTTCGACTCGGGCTCTGCCGCAATTCGCCCCAGCGAGGCGGAGAAGCTCGCTCGTCTGGGCAACGCGATGCGCAAGGTGATCAGCGATCGCCCCGATGAGGTATTCCTGATCGAAGGCCATACCGATACCGTCGGGAGCGCCGTCTCCAACCTGACCCTGTCGGACCGGCGGGCGGAATCGCTGGCGCTCGCGCTATCGGAGTATTTCGATATTCCGCCGGAGAACCTTGTGGTTCAGGGCTATGGCGAATCTTACCTTCGGGTCGCGAGAGAAGGCGATTTGCGTGCCAACCGGCGCGTCGCCGTGCGCCGGATCACGCCGCTTCTGGGGATACAGACGACCTCTCGCTGAATGCAGGAACCGAGATTTGCGGCCGGCCGGATCTTTGGGCGGCCGCCCTTGCGGACCTCGAAATCCGCAAGGCGATCCGCTCGGTCGGCGCTCGGCTTGCCATGACGGCGTGGCGAAACCAATCGGGAGAGTTCGGCTTTCGTCCGGACGATCATTTCCCGTCGGGTAATGTGGCTTCATGGCCTAAGGGCACCATTTCAGACAAACCGATTGAACGGCAATCGTGCAGTCTTGATATCAGTTGCCATGCACCAAGCCCCCGGCAACAGAACCGGCGCCACAGTTGACTAGAATAGTTCCTGCCTGCTTCGCGAAAGGAAGAAGCCGCGGCCTTCTCGATTTCGGCAAGTCAGCCCTGTATTCTCTGATTGGCAAGTGATGTCGCCAAACTGACCTGTCGCACCATAGGGGGCGACATCGGTGTAGTTCACGCGACGTGGAGCATTCGTGCACAATAGCGCCGCCTGGCCCATCGCGCTCAGTCTAAATGTATGTCCCCATGTGGCCGCGCATGAAGCCGGTCTTGGCTGTGCTGGTGGGCCCATGCGATCAACAATGGTGCAAGAGATTTCGCTGCTTTCCACCGCGCCGTTGCAGAAGATGTTTCCCGACGGTGTCATGAAGCCGTATCCGTCGGCAAATGCGTTGGTCGGCAGCGTCAAAAGGAACAGCAGAGCAATAGGTTTCATCAAGGTAGCCTCATCAAAATGGTTGGAACGGCAATTTCAAGTCCATCAGGTATATTGCCATCGGCGCATCGTCCTCTCGCAGCCCGGTCTTTTCAAAGATGACCCCTCCATCAAGAAGGCCAGCAAGCGCGCAGGACCATTCGTCCCGATCGGCTTTGAGCAGGGTGTTGCGGAAAGCCATACGATTGGCACCTGAAAGATCATCCGGCAAACACTCCGTTCATGGGGCACTGATGCGCTCTGCGGTGATCTCGGGCCAGCGGGCTTTTCCTGCGGCATCCATGGCCAGTTCCCAGAGCGGGCGGCCCGTCGGCACATCGGTGCCGCGATACCGGGGCGCGGACGCGGGCATGACACCCCATGTCGCCGGATCACCCCGATCGTTGAACACAGCCTGGTCCAAAACCACGTGGTCCTGATACTCCGCTGTCAGTGTTTCGCCGGTCAATGAAATTACCTGAAGGCTTTCGGTCAGCGTGCCGCGCGCATCGCGATAGGCGATCGCCGTGCCGTCGCGCACGAATTGCACGGAGCCGTCATACCCGATCGCAGTGGCCCGCACCTGGCCCGCGCCATCATAGACGACGATACGCCAGTCGAGGCTGTCCCCTTCTTCGGCCATCAGCGCGCTGCCCTGCCGGTTGAGCCAGACAGAATGTGGTGCGCTGCGCAATGCGCCGGCATCGGACATGATCGTGCGTATTGGCGTCGCCGTCGCACCGTCATGGATGAACAGATCCGCCACTGGTCCTTCGCCTTGGGTATAGACCGGATCGACCAACAAAAGCTGTTGTCCGGGAAGCCACGACACGAACCCAACAAAGCGAGACGGCGGATCCAGCTGCCGGACGCTCCAATCGATTGTATCGACGATGAAGATGTGATGCCGGGTACTGAGCGCGAAGGCCCCGCCATCATGAGAAAACCCGGACGGAACAAGGATCGTGGAATATCCGTTATAGTCCGACAGGTCGCTTATCGGGAATTCGAGGCTGACCACGGCGCTGCCCGTCCGTGCATCATACATGTGCAGAACCGGTCGCCTGTCCTCGGCCACCGCCACCAGAGCGCCGGTCGGGTCAAAATGCGGGTAGGTGGCGGAGGCAAAGACGGTCCCGTCTGCGCGAAGCAGTGGCGCGATCTGTGCGCCGCCCGGCATGTCGTAGAGCGCCGGCGCCTGCGCCACCATGAACAAGACGCGTGCCGGTCGGATCGACCATGGCCTGTACGGGCTCATTCGCCGGAACCCGCAACACCCGTGCTGCGACCGACCGATAGAGCATCAGGTGCGCCGCCTCGAAGCGTGCGAAATCGGCGTCGTCGGGATCATCGGGCAAGCCTTTCAGGGCGGCGACAATGGCGCTGGTCCGGTCCCCGGTCCGAAGATGGCCTTCCGCTTCCAGTGCGAATGCCTCGGATCTTTGGAGGATCGGGTCGACCTCGGGTAACGCGGTGGTATCAGGTGCGCCGACGAGGTCGCGCGCCGCCCGGACCAATTCAAGCCCCTCGGGCAGGCCTTCGCCCTCGTAAATACCCCCGACCGTTGAAAGTATGGCTAAAGTCCCGATTACGTCGCCACCCGATCCGTAAACGAACGAGTCGAACATCATGTAATCCGATGGTCGGGGCTCCAATGGAGTGCCATCCAGCGCGTAGACATTGACGGTGAGGTTGCTGATGCGGCCGCCGGCCGAAAAGCCGACTATGGCGATTGCGCTGCTATCGCGCACAAAATACGCCCCATACTCGGGCGAAGGGATTGTCATCTTTCGTGTGCCCGCCATGTCGAACACGGTCAGATCAGATCCCGACGCGTGAATAAAATGCGACCGGTCGGGCGACAAGACGATCGATCCGGGGCCCATGACGACCCCAGCCAGAAACGGCGTCAGATTACCTTGCAGATCCAGCCGGACAAGGGACAGGTTGGCCTGGCCGGAAGCTTCGATCGCCGAACTGCCGACCAGCATCGTTTCGTTGGTTTCCCAGTCGAACGTGTGCATCGGCGACACCGAGGACCGCAGAACCGTCGCGCCGGTCATCACCTCCCGCACCTCCAACGACCATGGTTGGTTCGAAAGGCCTTGGGGAAAACTCACGGCTAGATGGCGCCCGTCGGGCGAGAACCGCATCTGCCACGCCTGTCCGTTCAGGCTCGTCACCCGAGAACCGTCCTCAAGGCGATGGATATGTACCATGCCCTCAGTGCCGAAATTCACTGCGAAAAGACCGGCTATCGGCGCCATGGCGATGCCCGCGTGGCCGATCATCCCACCTTCCATCGGTGATGTGCTGACGATCGGCGCGCCGATCATACGCCCTGTCAGCGGCTCGAGGACGACGACACTGGGATACGCATCCGGTGTCATCGGTGCGGAGACACCGCGCGCGAGCACCGCCCGCGTGCCATCCGGGCTCAAGAGCGCGAACGTCTCGTCTTGCCAGTCGACCCGAACACTTCGGTTCCCATAGGCCCGGCTCAGCGCCGACATGGCTTCGGGGTGGAGGTCCAAATCGGCCAAGCTGGGGGAAGCGGGCAACCCCTGCAGCGCGGTTCGGATCGCGCCGGCCCGGTCACCCTCCTCGAGAAGCAATTCCAGCGCCTGCGCCGCCTGGTCACGGGATTGCTCGGGTGAAGGTTGCGCCTCAACTGCACCCGAAATAGCCCATGCGGCCAAACAGAGACTTAGGGCCTTCCAAGGCAATCCGCATCCCATTTCCAATGCCTCCAATGCTCGAATCTATCGAAGAATTTTGACTAATTGGATCAGGGTCGCCAGTTTTGGTCTGCCCGGCAAGCTTTTTGGGTCAGTCGTGACGTGCTGCATTTGCCTGAGTTTCGGCTGGCGCTTGCGCAAGGCGGGCCCGCCTTTCTAGAGCGTTTCTGACGCAGCCAAGGGAAGACGCTGCATTTTGTCCGCTGGGTCGATGTCGGCGCATGCCGTCACAAACGGCCGCTTCCCGCCCCTCTCAATTGTAGCCTGTTTCGAATGGGAAGTGCTCGAACGGGGGGGGGCATGGCGGGATGTGTGACCTTCGGCACCCTGGACCGGTCTTCCCCATGGTTCCTGGGCGGTCTTTCGCAGGAAGCGACGCGAGCGGCCCGTACAACGTGTACGTGTCACGCGGCAAGACCGTCGACCACGTTTCGCCGGTAAGATTCTTGCAGGAGCATGACGAGAGGAATTTGTCGCGCGCCGAACGCTTCGCTGAAATCGGGGGGGCCTGCTATCGCGGGGTGCCCGACGCCCGTCTACGGGAGCCGCCCTGTCCGCAGGCAGACTATCCCTTCGGTAGGTTCCGACCAATCGCGATGCCCGGAATTGCGGAAAGCGCCGTCGGTGACACCTGTTCCGTATGGCGTTTTGCCGCCGCGCTTGCAGGGCTGCCGACGAACCGCTTGATTGTTGGGATGGAACAGGTAGGACTTGGCCTGCTGCAGATGGTACGATTGTGGTTTCGGGATCGGACCGTGTTGGAAATGACCGCGGCCTTTGCCGGGTGCAATCGTCAGGGATGGAGAATGTGTTGATGTTAAAAGGGTTTTCGCTGGTCCTTGTCGCGGTCACCATGGTCGGAGCGGCAGTGGCAGATGAGGCCGATGTCGCGGCTGGCGAGAAGATCTATCAGCGCGTCTGCAAGAATTGCCATGGACCGAAAGCGCAGGGTATGGCCAGCTATCCGCGTCTTTCAGACAAGGAGGCTGACTACCTTCAGCAGCGTCTTGAGCAATATCGTGCGGGCGAGAAACTCGGGCCCAATACGCCTCTCATGGCCCCTCATGCCAAGAAACTGTCGGATGAGGATATCGCAAATATCGTGACCTATATCACAACGACTTTCGAGTAGATGCGGGCGCAGACACCGGGGGTATGACGGGTCTGTTTTTGGACAGGCCGGCATCCGGTGGGAGGCGACCGGCGTATTTCCGCCAGATCGAACGACACATCCGCGCAAACAGTTGATGTGTCGCGGCCTCAGCCTTAGGTTGACCGATGTCCGCTTTCCCCAAGGTAAGTCAGCGAACCTGCCACGGGATTTGGCCGGACATTTCAATATCTGGGAGGATAAGATGTTTCATCGTTTTCGCAGCACTGCTGCCATGTTCCTCGTTCCGTTGATTGCAGGAGCGTCATTGCCGTTGACGCCTGCCACCGCACAGACCGGCGTCAACACCACCAGCCTTCAGCACACGGTCGTTCTGGCCGATCTCGAGAACCCATGGGACATGGCGTTTCTCGATGATGGCACGATGTTCTTCACCGAGAAGTGCAAGGGGCTTTCCGTGCTCATGCCATCGGGTGAAGTGAAGGCCCTGCTCGGGATGGGCGGAGTTGATGGCTATGCCAGCACCGCTGATGATCTGTTCTGTGAAGGGCAGGCGGGGATGATGGGCGTTGCGATCGATCCGAATTTTGCCGAGAACCGCCGGATCTATGTCTACTCGACCTCGAACATGTCCGACCCGCATACCAACCGGCTGATGCGGCTTGTGGTAAGCGACGACTTTTCCAACGTCTCGGACCGCACCGATATCGTCGATGACGTCCCCTACAAGATGGCGGCCTCGGATCATCCCTTTGGCGGTCCCGGCGCGCATAACGGCGGGCGGGTTCGGTTCGGACCGGACGGGGCGCTTTGGCTGACGACGGGAGACAACCACAACGAGGAGGTTCCGCAGAGCCCGACGCTCATGGGGTCGAAGGTGCTGCGTCTTGATACCGATGGCAATGCGCATCCGGAGAACAACCCGCCCGAAGGGTTCGACAAGCGGACCTACACCTATGGGCACCGCAACGTGCAGGGTATCGCATTCCACCCCGCAACCGGAACGCCGATCACGGCGGAACACGGGCCGTGGCACTCGGACGAGATCACGGTTCTGGTGAATGGCGGAAATGCCGGTTGGGACCCGCGCCCGAACATGGCCGGACGTGGCGATTGCCCGGATGACTATTGCGGCTACAGCCCGAACCAGATGGAGGGCATGAACCGCTACGAGCGTGCGTCCTTCATGCCGATGACCGATTTTGCCACCTATCCCGACGCCATGCCGCCGATCTGGGACAATAACGGCTGGTCGCAGGGCACTTCGTCGGCTGCTTTCCTTGAAGGCGAACAGTGGGGTGACTGGGATGGCGCGATGGTCGTGGGCATCATGGGCATCGGCTTTGGCGGGACGCCGCTCGGCCAGCGGATCGACGTGATCGAACTGACGGATGATCTGACGGTCGAGGACGTGACCGAGATGACCCTTCCAATGGAATCGGCGCGGTTCCGGTCAGTGGTCCTTGGGCCGGATGGCAGCCTCTATACCGCCGTCGACGAGGGCATGATCTACAAGCTCACGCCGGGTAACTGAAACTGACAAAGCGGCGTCGCCCTTGGGCGGCGCCGCAGCTTTGGCCGCTGCTCCGGGCTTTGGCCCTCAATCTCCCAGAATGAGGTTTTCCGGCAGGTCGAAGCGTTGGTCGTCGACCCGGATGACATGCGTGTCGCCGACCAGCCGCCAATCGGTGTCCGTTCCGACCCCCGACATCGTGGCATCGCCCCTGAGAAACCTGCCATTCGCAAAGAAGAGCATGCGCTGAAATCCGTTCGTGAAACGGACGACCACGGTCGCGTCGCCGCCGCCGCTGCGGGCGACGCGCGCAATGCAGGACCCCATCGGTTGCCCCTCGATCTGGGCACAGGGGATGGTGGAGGTTGCGTCGAAATCGCCCCGTTTGGCGCGTTGCGGACTGTCATCCATGCCGGTGATCACCTTGCCATCGGGCCCGCTTACGGGTGAGAGCCGCGCGGCCCGGACGAACCCCGGCGCGCCGCCCGCCATTGGCCGAACCTCGCACCATACCGTGTCGGCGTTGTCGGGGGCGAGACAGCCGAGATTGTCGAGGAGGTCGTTTGGCGAGAGGGTCATGAGGATCGCGGAGTCTCCGGAAGGCGCCCCATGCAAGGACGAACTCTCGCCGGCGCGCAGCTGCCATCGTCGCGGACCACCATCGTTCGCCGCGAGGGGGATGGCGAGAGCCGGGGCCGCACTGTCCGGCACGCCCGTGCCCTGGGCCGCGACGGGAACCGCGAGGGCGAGGGCGGCCGCAAGGACTACGAATGGCAGGACCTTCGCGGGCTCCAACGGCTGGAATGCGCGCGGTTTCAAGGGGCCAACCCGGTTTTCAAGGGGTGAGACATCCCGCGTTCGGGAATCGGATGCACTTGATTTCGCTTCCCGATCTGGCTCCGGCTTTCCGGAGCGGCGCATGTGGCGGTCGCACCCGTGCCCGGCTTCTGCAAGCCCCGGTCCTGAGGCCCGGAGAAAGGGGCGACCGGGCAGGTCGCTGATCATCGCACCGGCGGTGTTCCGTGAGGCGGTGTCTGTCATTCCGGGCCCTCGACTTTCGATCCGCAGCGCGCAGGGAGCACCCCAAGGCTACACCATGACCGGAAATGGCGAAATATCGTCAGTTGTCGCCGGGCCGGTGCGCTGAATGGAATCAGGTCGCAAGGCCTGCGGAGGTCCCGAGTCGGCGCGAAAAAGCGGATAGTCGCGTATCCCGATGGGTTTTGACGGGCCGAAGTCGTCCATAAAGCGGGCATACGATGCCGATTTAGGCAATCAAATGGGCAAAGCCGTGCTGCGGCCCGATATACCGGCTTCGATCTCTGGCCCGTCCAAAGGGCATCGGCTCAAGTGAGGGCGCTCGGAGAGAGCACTCGTGCCGCGTTGGGGGACATCCGGGCAGATAGCTTGCCCCTGCGCGACGGTAAAGCATCTGTTGCGGGAACTGATCGATCCATCAGTCAATACTTGGGGGCGCCCGATGCGCGATCCGGGGTCACCGCAGCGAACACAGGGATACGAGACATATGACGCTGAAATTTACTTCCCTTATGACCGCTGCCGTTCTGGGCAGCACCGCGATGGCCGCGGCGCAATGCGCCGACCCGGTGAAAGTGGGGGTTCTGCATTCCCTTTCGGGCACGATGGCGATTTCGGAAACGACGCTTAAAGACACGATGCTGATGCTGATCGAAAAGCAGAACGAGGCAGGCGGCGTTCTGGGCTGCCAGATCGAGGCGGTGGTGGTCGATCCGGCTTCTGACTGGCCGCTGTTCGCGGAAAAGGCGCGGGAATTGCTGACCGTGCACGAGGTCGATGTGATCTTTGGCAACTGGACGTCGGTGTCGCGCAAATCGGTTCTTCCGGTGATCGAGGAACTGAACGGCCTCTTGTTCTATCCGGTGCAGTACGAGGGCGAAGAAAGCTCGAAGAACGTGTTCTATACCGGCGCTGCACCGAACCAGCAGGCGATTCCGGCGGTCGACTATTTCCTCGAGGAACTGGGCGTCGAGAAGTTCGCGCTTCTGGGCACTGACTATGTCTATCCGCGCACGACCAACAACATCCTCGAGCAGTACCTGAAGGACAAGGGCATCGCGGCCGAAGATATCTTCGTGAACTACACGCCGTTTGGTCATTCCGACTGGGCGACGATCGTGGGCGACGTCGTCGCATTGGGCGAAGACGGCAAGCAGGTCGGCGTGATCTCGACCATCAACGGCGACGCGAATATCGGTTTCTACAAGGAACTGGCAGCCGCCAATATCTCGGCCGACGACATCCCTGTCGTGGCCTTCTCGGTCGGCGAGGAAGAGCTGTCCGGTCTGGATACCTCGAACCTTGTCGGGCATCTGGCCGCGTGGAATTATTTCCAGTCCGCCGATACTCCGGCCAATGCCGAGTTCATCGCCGCATGGAAAGAGTTCGCAGGTGAAGACCGGGTGACGAACGACCCGATGGAGGCGCATTACATCGGCTTCAACATGTGGGTGAACGCGGTCGAAGCCGCTGGCACCACCGATGTGGATGCGGTTCGCGCAGCGATGTACGGGCAGGAATTCCCGAACCTGACCGGCGGCACCGCGGTGATGCTTCCGAACCACCATCTGGCGAAGCCCGTACTGATCGGCGAGATCACGGCGGACGGACAGTTCGACATCATCTCGCAGACCTCGGAAGTGCCCGGCGATGCCTGGACCGACTTCCTTCCGGAAAGCGCCAAGCTGGTCTCCGATTGGAAGGATCTTGGTTGCGGGATGTACAACACCGAAACCAAGACCTGCGTTCAGTTGACCTCGAACTACTGATCCGAAGACGTGGGGGCCGCGCGCGTAAACGCGGCCCCGCAACCCCGAGATCGAGGGCAGTTCCCCAATGCGCCGCATCATTCTTGCCATGGCATTTTGTTTTGGCACCGGTTTCGGCGCGCAGGCGCAAGAGCTTCAGACCCTGTTACAGACCCATGCGGAGGAAATCGCCCAGCCGTCGCGGAGCAGCGTCGGTGCGGTTCTGGACGATCTGGTGGCCTCGGGCCTGCCGCAAGTGCCCGAGTTCCTGGAGGCCTGGACCGAAAGATCTGTCTGGCAGCGCGAGGATGGCATTTTCTATATCGGCGACGAAAGGGGCGGCGAGATCACCCTGCGTGACGTCGATACCGGCGCGGAAACGACTGTGCCCGCATCAGGGTTCACCCAGCTCAAGCCCAATGGCGGCGTCCGGCGTGTGATCGGCACGGCCCTTGTGCAGTTCCAGTTGAGCGATCCTGATCTGGGCCGGCGCGAGACAGCCGTGGCCTCGATCGCGCGGAGCCCCGAGGCCGAGCAGCTTGCGCCCCTTCTGGCGTCGATCGAAGGCGAACCGGACGCGGCCCTGAAGGCGCGCAAGGCGGCTCTTGCGAATTACCTTTCGGCGCGCTTTGCCGAAGCCGCGGTGGACCGTATCGCCGCGATCGAAAGCCTGTCGAAAGATACAAGCGTCGAGGCGCGCAGCGTCCTGAACCTGATCCTTTCGGTCCGGTCGGGCGTGGCGGAGGAGATTCCAGAGGGGAATGTCGCACGCATTCTTGACCCTTCGACGGACCCGGATGCGTTCTATGCTCAATTGGTAGAGGCAGAGCTTGCGCCGCCACGTCTCCCGTCGGATGCCATCCGCGCGACGCTTGAGGCCAATATCGTCGAGGGCCGCGTGGGCGGTGTGCCTCTGGGCCAACTTGACAGCAACGAGGCCCGGGAGCGCGCCTATCGGCAGCTTTTTGAAGCGGGCCTTGCGCCGCCGCTTGTCACCGATGCCGACCGCGATGCAGCTCTTGCAAGCCACGTGTTTTTCGAGATCTACGACGAGCGTGACCCCGCGATCACCGGGGCTGCGAAGGCCGCGCTGGCCTCGGTCGAGGCAAGGGTGGGATGGGCTCAGACCGCCGATCTTGTGCTGGACGGGCTGTCACTTGCGTCAATCTATTTCCTTGCTGCCATCGGCCTTGCCATCACCTTTGGCGTGATGGGGGTCATCAACATGGCCCATGGCGAATTCATCATGATGGGGGCCTATACCGGTTTCGTCGTTCAGACCTTCATTCCCGACTACACTGTCTCGATCCTCGTCGCGCTGCCTCTGGCCTTTGCCGTGACCTTTGCGGCAGGGGTGGCGATGGAGCGGCTGGTGATCCGGCATCTCTATCACCGGCCGCTGGAGACGCTTCTGGCGACATTCGGCATTTCGATCGCTTTGCAGCAGTTGGCCAAGAACATCTTCGGCACGCAGGCGCGCCCGCTGACCTCGCCCGACTGGCTGGACGGGGCATGGGTGATCTCGGACGTGATCCAGATCAGCTATATCCGGATCGCGATCTTCGTTCTGGCGCTTCTGTTCCTGGCGCTGATCCTGTTCGTGCTCAAACGCACCCGGCTCGGCTTGGAGGTGCGCGCGGTCACGCAGAATCCGGGTATGGCGGCGAGCATGGGCATCAATCCCGACCGCATCAACATGCTGACCTTCGGACTTGGCTCGGGGATCGCCGGGATCGCTGGTGTCGCGATCGGGCTTTACGCCAAGGTGACCTCCGAGATGGGGGCCGACTACATCGTCCAGAGCTTCATGACCGTGGTCGTGGGCGGGGTCGGCAACGTCTGGGGCACGCTGGCGGGGGCGTCGATGATCGGCTTCCTACAGAAAGGGATCGAGTGGTTGAACCCGTCGAACACGCTTGCGGCGCAGACCTACATGATCCTGTTCATCATCCTTTTCATCCAGTTCCGACCCAAGGGCATCGTTGCGCTCAAGGGCCGGGCGGCGGCGGATTAGGGCCATGACTTTAACCTTAGTACCCGCCGATCTGGCCGATCCCGCCTTTGTCGCGCTTGTGGCCGCACATACCGACTTCTGTGACGCAACCGCGCCGCCCGAAAGCTGTCATCGCCTGACGGCCGAAGGCCTCTCGCAACCTGGTCTGAGCGTGTGGGCCGTTTGGGAAGAGGGCAGCTTGCTCGGAATGGGTGCACTCAAGCAGCTGTCTGCGGAGGCCGGAGAGATCAAGTCGATGCACGTCACGACCGCCGGACGGGGGCGTGGGGTCGGTCGCCTTATTTTGAGCCACCTCATGAGCAAAGCCGGACAGGAGGGCATGACCTCGCTCTGGCTCGAGACCGGGGTACATCCGCTTTTTGCACCGGCCCGCGCGCTTTATGCGGCATTCGGCTTCGAGGAGTGTCCGCCCTTTGGACGCTACCGACCCGATCCGCACAGCGTCTTCATGACCCGCAGCATCGCGCAAGAGGAACGTCCGGCATGAAAGGTTCCTTTGTCGCGCAGAACCCGTCGGTCCTGTGGTTCCTTGCGGCCCTTGGCCTGTTCACCTTGGGCGTGTCGGTCCTGTCCGAGGCGGCGGGGGTGGGTGTCATCTCGACCTCTTTCGTCAAGACGCTGGGCAAGACGCTATGCCTGTGCCTCGTGGCGATCGCGATGGATGTTGTCTGGGGCTATTGCGGGATCCTTTCGCTGGGCCATTTCGCGTTTTTCGGGATCGGCGGCTATGCGATCGGCATGTGGCTCATGTATGCGCGCACCGAGGGGATCGTGCTGGAGAGCCTTGCGGGTCAGGTCATTCCGCCCACGCCCGAGGAGGTGAGCGATGCCATCGGGAACCAGATTTTCGGCGTCGTGGGATCGTCGGAATTCCCGATGATCTGGGCCTTTGCCGACAGTCTGGTCCTCCAGCTCCTGATGGTCGTTCTGGTGCCGGGGCTCTTGGCATTGGTGTTTGGCTGGCTTGCCTTCCGGTCGCGGGTGACCGGGGTCTACCTGTCGATCCTGACGCAGGCGATGACGCTCGCGCTGGCGCTGTACCTGTTCCAGAATGACAGTGGCCTGCGCGGCAATAACGGTCTGTCGGGCCTGCAGAACATTCCCGGTTTCGAGAACACGCCGCAGGACACCATCTCGCTCGTGTTTTTCATCGCATCGGCGGTCGCACTGGCGCTCGGGTACCTGTTCTTCGCCTGGATCGTCTCGGGCAAGATGGGCAGCGTGATCAAGGGCATTCGCGACAATGAGAACCGGGTGAGGTTCCTGGGCTATCACGTGGAAAGCTACAAGCTTTTCGTCTTTACCATCACCGCCGTCGTATCGGGGATCGCGGGGGCGCTGTACTACCCGCAAGCCGGGATCATCAACCCCGGCGAGATCGCGCCCATCGCGTCGATCTATCTGGCGGTCTGGGTGGCGATCGGCGGGCGGGGCCGGCTTTACGGCGCGGTGATCGGTGCGGCCTTCGTGTCGCTTCTGTCAAGCTGGTTCACCGGGGGCGGGGCGCCCGATATCAATCTTGGTTTCTATACCGTGCAATGGACGGACTGGTGGCTGGTGCTTCTGGGCGTGTCCTTCGTGGCGGTGACGCTGTTCTTTCCCAAGGGCATTGGCGGGCTGTTCGATTATCTGGTCAGGAAACAGCCATGAGCATGCTTCTGGAGGTTTCCGGCGTTTCGGTCAGCTTTGACGGGTTTCGGGCGATCAACAACCTGTCGATCAATTTTGCCGAACCGGAGTTGCGGGCGATCATCGGGCCTAACGGGGCGGGCAAGACGACCTTCATGGATATCGTGACGGGTAAGACAAGGCCGGACGAGGGTCAGGTCATCTGGGGTGAGAGGAACATCTCGCTTGTCGGCATGTCCGAAAGCGAAATCGCGATGCAGGGGATCGGGCGCAAGTTTCAGAAACCGACGGTGTTCGAGGAGCAGACGGTGCGGCAGAACCTGGCCATGGCGCTGAAGAACCCGCGCGGGCCGTTCGCGGTGCTGATGCACAGGAAGACCGCGTTGAACGCCGCCCGGATAGAGGAAATTGCAGAAGAGATCGGGCTGTCCGGCAGCCTGACCCGGCGGGCAGGCGAGTTGAGCCACGGCCAGAAGCAATGGCTCGAGATCGGGATGCTTCTGGCACAGCAGCCCCGGCTTCTGCTGGTGGACGAACCGGCGGCTGGGATGACGGTGGAGGAGCGCGAGAAGACCACCGATATCCTGCGCCGCGCGGCCGAGACCCGCGCTGTGGTGGTGGTGGAGCATGACATGGAGTTCGTACGTCGTCTGGAGTGCAAGGTAACGGTGCTGCACGAGGGATCGGTTCTGGCCGAAGGCAGCCTTGATCACGTCACCTCGAACAGCCGGGTGATCGACGTCTATCTGGGGCGCGGCCATGCTTGAGGTCAGCAACCTGTCGCTTCACTACGGGCAGAGCCAGATCCTTGACGATATCTCCTTTGCCGCGCCGGAGGGTCGGATCACGGCGGTGATGGGCAATAACGGGGTTGGCAAGACCAGCCTTCTGAAGGCCATCGCCGGGCGACATCCGGCATCGTCCGGCAAGGTCATGCTGGGAGAAAGGCCGGTTCGGCTGGGCTCGGCCACGCAGGCGGCACTTGCGGGCATCGCCTATGTACCGCAGGGCCGAGAGGTGTTTCCGCTGATGAGCGTGCAGGAAAACCTTGAAACCGGCTTTGCCTGTCTGCCGAAGGCCGAGCAGGTCATCCCGGACCGGATTTTCGAGCTCTTTCCGGTATTGCGGGACATGCGAGCGCGGCGTGGTGGCGATCTTTCGGGCGGGCAACAGCAGCAGCTTGCCATCGCCCGTGCCCTGATCACCCGTCCGAAAGTCCTGCTTCTCGATGAGCCGACAGAAGGCATACAGCCCAATGTCATCCAGCAGATCGGAGACGCGCTTCAGGTGCTACGCGCGGAGGATGGAATGACCATCATCCTTGTGGAGCAGAATGCCGATTTCGCCTATCGGCTGGGGGACGGATTCGTGGTTATGGAGGGCGGACGGGTGAAGCGGCGGCGCGAGAAGGCCGACTACTCGATGGAAGATCTTCTGAAGGATCTGGCGCTTTAGGATCTTCGGCCCGCCCTGTGACAGGCGGGCCGTCTGACGCTCGCGTTGCGGTCGGTCAGTTCGTGAGGTTGTTGAACTCGGCCAGACTGCTGGAGATGATCGCATACCATTCGCCGCTTTCGCGCATCTCGGTCAGGCCGCGGTTGAGCATCGCGATATAGACGCGGCCACGGGGATTGGTCTTGTGCGTTACAAAGCTCATTTCAAGCAAGTTGGTCAGATAGGGATTCTGGACGATCTGGCCTTCGATCCCAAGCTCCTTGGCGGCGGCGGCCACGCTTTCGATTTCCAGCGGAACGACGTCGACGTCGCCCGCCTGTAGCATTTCAATGCAATCGTTGACCGAATTCGGAACGACCATCTGGACGACCGGATCGATCAGGCCCTGCTCTTCGAGATCGAAAGTGAACCAGCCCTCGGGGCGGCAGATGCGAGCGCCCGCATAGTCGGTGTAGTTGCGTACCTCGGCATAGTCGTTCCCGGGCATCGTGAAGAAGCCCACCACGGTTTCATAGATCGGCAGCGATCCGTCCAGTTCGGTACAGCGCTTTGCCATCGTTTCCGACAAGAGGTCGATCTTGGAGCAATCCGGCAGATACCATGCGATCGAGATATCGAATGCGCCAATGGGCAGAAGCGTGGCAAGATGCGAGCCCCAGTCATCGACGAAATCGACGCTGAACTCACGCGAATTTCCGCCCCGGTTCAGCGCCGTGGTCGCAAGGCGCACCAGCATCCCGCCGCCGTTAAAGTTCTCGCCCACGAAGGGCGCCCAGCCGTTCGCGCTGACGATCTTGATCGGCGGCTCGAACTGGCTGGATGTGGTCACGCGGCTGCTTTGGATCGCGTCCTGCTGGGCGATGACCTCGAGCGGTGCTGCCGCACCCGGCAGGCTGCCATCGGCGCAGGGAAGCTGCAGCACCGTGCCCACGGCGATGTCGTTGGGGTTCGTGATCTGGTTCCGGTTCGCGTTGAAGATCTGCTGATAGTCGAAGGTGCCATAGGCCGCCTCGGCGATGGTGCTGAGCCGGTCGCCGGACTGCACGGTATAGGCGGTGCAGGCCTCTTGCGCGGCGGCGGTCGTGGGCAGGGTGGTGGCGACGAAACCCGCCGCCAAGATCAGATGTGAAATCAGGGTTGTGCGTTTCATGGGTTTTGTTCTCTTCGATAGGGTTTCGTGATGGTCGGGTGCCTGTGGCGGTCTTGCTGGTTTCGGCAGTCTTGGTGTGTGCCTGCCATGTGGGGGAATCAAAGGGTCACTCATGGGAGGGGTTCCATCAATTCACTAATTGCAGTCCGGGCCGATTGCGCAGGCCCCTGGGAGACGATGCTGGCCCATTCGCCGCTTTCCAGCATCAGGGCGAGGCCACGATTGAGCGTGTCCAGCAATTCCGCGCTTTCGGGATTTGCGCGGGAGAGCGCGACCTGAAGCGGCTGGATCGTGTAAAGATGCGGATTTTCAGTGACTTCGAACGAGAGATTGAGGTCGCGCATAACGTATTCGCCGGTGCGGGTGTCGAGGGCGACCAGATCGACCCTGCCTGCCATCAGAAGGCTGAAACAATCGTGGATCCGGGCGGGTTGAACCAGCGTGACGGCGGGTGGCATCAGGCCGTTTTCTTCGAGATGGCCGGTGGGATAGCCTTCTGGCCGGCAGATTGTGCGGCCCTGCAAGCCCGTCGAAAGCGATGACGTTTTCGAGGCCCGAGCCCTTTCGGGAGAAGAACCCGTCGACGATTTCATAGAACGGGTCGGAATAGAGAAAATTCTGGCAGGCATAGAGTTCGGTCTGCGTCAGCTTGCCTTGTGTCTCGCAGCCCGGGCGGGTCCAGGGAAAGCTCGCGTCGAAAGTCTGGCGGGGAAGAAGAACCTCGAGATGGGCGGACCAGTCATTGACGAAGACGATCTCGATCGGCGCCTCGGGGGCGGCGCGCAGCATGGCCATGCGGACGAGGTGGGTGACGAGGCCGCGTTGGTCGAGGCTTTCGTCGGTATAGGGCAGATAGCCGTTCGCAGTGACGAAGCTGAACCGGGCTTCGCCGGCAGGGGCGGTATTGGCCTGAGGTGTTTCGCTTGGCATCGCGCCGTCGGGACAAGGCAGGCTCAAGACCGTTCCGACGCTGATGATATTGGGGTTCCGCCCGATTTCGGACTGGTTGGCGCGCCAGATCGGGCGGAAGTCGTCGGTGCCATAGGCGCTTTCGGCGATCTCGCGCAGGGTATCGCCCTGCTGGATGCGGTAGAGGCTGCAGGCCTCTTGCGCCGTCCCGGCGGTCGGGATCGTGGCGAGGCTGGCGGTCAAGATCAGCAGGGCCGATAGAATGGATTTCATCGTCCGTATCCCTCGTGATTGGGGCGAGATCGCGTTCTGGCGGTGTAATGTCATGGGCATCCGGCCTGTCATCTTATCATTGTCCGACACCGGCGGGGTTTGGCGCCAGCGGAAGCGAGATCTGAACGACCGCACCGGCGCGCTGGATGTCGAAGCTGGCGGTGCTGGCGCCCCGCGTCAGCAGCTGTTCGAATGCGCGGGCCAGCGCCTCGTGCGAGGTGATCTCGACCGCGGTCTGGGTTTCGCGCAGCAGGATATCACCGGGTACGAGTTCCGACGCGAGGGCCGGGCCGGGCTCGATTACCCGGACCCGCCATGCAAGATCCTCGACGCGTGCCTCGAGGCGGGTGCCGTCGGCCAGCGCGATCTGCCGCAGAACCGGAACCGCAAGGAGGCCTCGGTCGATCCGGCCTGTCTCGGGCTCGCGGTAGCGGACCGTGGCTCGGGTAAAACCGTCGGGGTCGATCCCGAGCCCGTTCAGAAGATGAACCGAGATCGGCATTCCAGGGGTCAGCGTCTCGCCGTTCAGGGCGAAAATCGTCACGCCGGGGGCGATCCAGTCGCCTGAAACCGACAGGTTGGCAGTGTCGGAGACCGAAACGATCTGGGCGGTATGGGCGTTGCGGAGCTGGACGAGGGTTTCGTCAAAGGGCATGTCCACGTCCCAATGCGAGACCGTGATCTGTTCGGGCTTGCCGGAGGCGGACAGGGTCGGGGGGACCTGTCGGGTGGGTGGAGACGGATCGACGCCTGATGCCGCGTCACCGACAGCAGGCACCGGGGTCGAGATCGCCAGAGGTCCACGGGTACGGCTTTCGGGAGCGAGTGTATTTCCCGGCAGCGTCAGCGGTTGGGCATCCGCCGCAAAGGCGGACCGCGTGGGAGCGACGATCGCGACGAACGGAGCCACGTCTGGCGCGGCATCGCTTGTGCCGAGAGGCAGGGTGGGAAGTGGGGCAATGGTGGCGGTGGTAATCGTATCGGCGGACAGCACTTCCGTGGCGGCGACGGGGGCGCCGCGATCTGTGCCAAAGCCGGTCAGGACACTGAACGCCGCGCCACCCACGGCAAGGATCGCGACCAGACCAGCGGCCATCATCCGTTTGCGGAATGCGCCCGCGCCCGGGGCGCTGTTGACGATGCCCGCGCGAACCTCGGCTTCGTAGAGTTCAGCAGGCGCGCCCGCGCGACGCCCCTCGGCGGCGGCAAGCTCGCGCGTCTTGAGGCGGAGGCGCTGGGTGTTCACCTTTGAACGGCGCGCGGACAGGCTTGCCATCCAGTCGCCCGAAGTCTGAAAGCGGCCTTCGGGCGCGAGCGCGAGTGCGGTGTCGATTGCTTCGAGAAACCCGTCGGGATAGTCGCCAAACCGCCCGGCGAGACCGAGATAGGGATCGGCTTTGCCTCCGTCGCATGCCGTCTGGCGCTGCTGCGCATCGATTGGGGCCACGCCGGTGATGGCATGGTAGAGTGTCGCGGCCAGCGAGTAGATATCGCTCCAGGGACCCTGTTCGGCATCCTCGACGTAGAATTCCCGGGGCGAGTAGCCATCCTTGACGAATTTCAGCGGCGCGCCGCGCGTCTCTGCGTTGCCGGACCTTCTGCGCGCCGCGCCGAAATCGATCAGGATCGGCTCGTTCGCAGTATTGATGAGGATGTTGTCGGGCGAAATATCGCGATGCAGAAGCCCCTGATCATGCGTATATTTCAAGGCTGCGAGCATGCGCCGTGTCATTCGGGCGATTTCCTCGGCCGTCAGGCGCTGATGATCGGTTTCGATGATGTCGAGAAGATCCGGACCATCGACGAAGTCGATTGCCATATAGGCGGTGTTGTTCTCTTCAAACACCTGATGGACATGGACGATGTTCTTGTGCCGGAGCGCAGCGAGGCTATGGGCCTCCTTGACGAACTGGTCGACCATATTGGCGAGTTCGCCGCCGTGTTCCGGGCCGCGGGGGATGACTTTCGTGCCACTGCGCATGCAGATCTCGCCCGGGAAGCATTCCTTGATCACGACAAGGCGACCAAGGCTATCCTTTGCGCGATAAGTGATTCCGAAGCCGCCGCTATTGAGAAAGCCGTCTATCGTGTATTGGCCATGAAGGAGCGACGTGCCATCGGTCAATTCATTCAGCGCGGTTGCGGCGTCGGGACCGGTTTCGGTCTCGTCCGAGCGATAGTGGCGCAGATCTATGACCCCGTTCCGTTCCAGCCTGAAAACTCCCCAAGCGTAGGCGCATCGGCAACGTCCGGGCGCAATTGACCTGATTTGTTCTCAATTTGGCCAAGCTTTAAGGTCATTTTGTGATGACATTGGGGCAGGCATGGGATGTCGAGGGAGCCGCCCGCTTTGCGCCACTAGTGATTCGGTGGGTTCTGAGGTGACCGCAATCGGGTGCCGGACGGGCGCTCAATGCGGCGAGCTTGCGTCGTCCGAGGCCGCGAATGCACCATTTTCTGGACGGGTGGCTGTCAGTCGAGTTCCCGCAACCAAACCTGCATGGGCTTCTCGGTCTCATGCGCATCGCCGGTGTCGCGCCAGCTATAGCGTGCGATGACACCCGGCAGCGGCGCATAGCCGCGTTTGCGCCAGAAACCGTCAAGCGGGGTGTAGTCACGAGGGCGGGCGGGATGGTCGTCGGGGCGGATGACCGCGCAGAAACAGGATGCCGCGAGGCCGAGGGAGCGGGCCATCGCCTCACGGTGATCGAAGAAGGCATGGCCCACGCCGCGTCCGCGATAGGCGGGAAGCAGGACGGACTCGGCGCAGTAGAAGACCGCGTCAGGGTCATGCCCCGCGCGGGCGAGCGGTTCTGCGAATGCCCGGTCATGGTCGCCCAGCGGGGCGCCGGTGGCCGCGCCGACGAGGTCCGGCCCATCGCGGACGGTGACGATCATCGCGCCCGGACTGCTGGAATAGGCGGCGAGGTAGCGTTCCTCGTAGGCGAGATCGCCTTTGTAAAGGTAGGGAAAGTCCCCGAAAACCCGGATGCGCAGGCGCGCGAGATCGGGAAGGAGAGCAGGAATATCGGCAGAGGCGGCTGTTTCGATGCGGAGTGTCATGGGCTTCGATGGCTATTCGGGTTCGGCGCCCAGTCTAGGGGGGACATGGAAGGGGGCAAGCCGGTATGCCGGTCTGTGCCTCTGGCCGGGCCCGTGGGGGTGAAGGTGAAGGGTGTTTCCAGCCCGGAGCAGATGTTCGTGAAACAGCAATGCCATCTGCTTCACAGCAGTTCTTGAAGCGAACGATCCGCGAGGACAGCGACACCAAGAATTTCTTGTTGCAAGAAACCCGATAAAGGCGCAACGCTCGCGTGACTGTCTGACCACGTAAGTTTTCGCGTGACCAGCGGCCGGCTTCTTTTGTTGGAGGGCAAGGTCGTGAAGATGGATCGTCTCTATATATTGGCAGGTTTTGTCTGGCTCATCCTGGGCATGATTTTCGGGGTTTACCTGGGCGTCACCGACCAGCTTCAATTCTCGAATTCCCATGCACATGCGAACCTGCTCGGGTTCGTGCTCTCGGTGCTCTTCGGTCTGATTTACCGGGGTTGGCCCATGCTTCTGAGCAGCAAGCTGGTCTGGCCTCAGTTCGGGTTCTTCCAGATCGGTACTTTGGTGCTGGTGGCGGGGAAATACGATATCGACAGCGGCGGCGGCGGGGCTTTGGCACCCCCGGGTTCCGTCCTGGTCATCCTGGGCACTCTCCTGATGTTCTGGATGTTCGCAATGTCCCCGGCCGATGTCGCGGCCAAAGGAAAAGGGACCGTCACATGAGCGCACCGGTTCAGGAGCACTACGGGTCCGGCGATATCGTCGCGCGCATCCTCGCGGCTGTCCCGTGGTCGGAATCCACCGATGTAAACCTTACTGCAAGCCAACTCTTCCCATTCGACCAGTTGCACGGAAGGGAACTGCTGGCCACAAGGGATCATGCAGCACGATTGAACCCCCAGCGTGGCGCGCACCTGCTTGATATTGGGTCAGGGATTGGCGGACCGGCGCGTTTCTTTGCAGGCACGCTCGGATGTCGGGTCACGGGCATCGACCTCACACCTGATTTCGTCGAGGCCGCAAACGATTTGACGCGCCTTTGCGGCCTTATGGATCAGGTCAACTTCATCGAGGGCGACGCCGTGTCGATGCCATTCGGGGCCAATACCTTCGATCATGCCTACTGTTTCTATGTCGGTATGAACCTGCGTGACAAACCGGCGGTATTTGGCGAGTGCTTCCGGGTCCTCAAACCGGGTGCCACGCTGCTCTGGACCGAAGTCACGTCCGGCTCAGGCGTTCCGCATTACCCGTTGCCTTGGTCGCGGACTGCCGATGATTCCCATGTGGATGCGAGCGGCACGTTGGTCCACCATCTGTCGGGCGCAGGGTTCGAAGTCTTGACCGTCGAGGACGAGACGGATGCGCATCTGGAAATGGCGAAACGGATGAGGCTGTCGGCCAAGCCGCCATCAGTCGGGCAAATTCAGGCCAACGAAGTGGTTCTTGGCCCGGATTTCGTTGGGCGGCGCCAGAACTATTTGAAAAGCCTTGATGAACACCGCATTGCGAGCACATTGTTTATAGCGCGAAAGCCGCCAGTCGAACACATGACCTGATCGGAGATGTCTGCGCCGATTGAAATGTGGGCTGGCGCGGCGATGGAAATTGTCGATCGCGTTCCCTGTTTCCGCGAAGATTCAGCCGCACAAGATGAAAAAAGGCAGGGATCGCTCCCCGCCCATCATCATCGTCACTGCGCCTGCGTCGACCGGGATCAGCCGCCCCAGACGCGGACCGGGCCGCAATCCATATGGACGAAATTCGAGCCGGGATACTTGCCGACGCCGCCCGCGTTGCAGGCAGCCGCCGCGCGGGCCATTTGCGAGACCGAGCGGTTCTGCATGCGCAGATCGGCGGCCTGACCTTTCATGTGAAGCGAATTCCGCGCCACGCCGCGTGAGCGGGAGCGCAGCATCGCGTTGGTTTCCGGCGAGCGGTAACCCGACAACATCATATAGGGTGCGTCGGCGTCCAACAGCCGATGGGCGGCGGCCCAGATATCGAGCGCACGGGTATCGATGCCGATCACCTTGTCGTTTCGCCAGTCCCGCATGAAGCGGCTGACCTCGGTCACGGCCTCGGGGATATATTCGCCATCGATCCAGTAGACCGTGTCGATGGTTTCCCCGGTCCGGCCGGAATACATCTGAAGGCGGCGGATATCGCCGGACCCTTTCAGAAAACCGAAAGCATTTGAGTATGTTGGTGCTGCTGTGATGGCCGTAGCTGCGAAAGCGCGCAGGAGGCCGCGCCTTGTCAGGCCGGTTGATCCGATGATGCTCATAGGTCCCGTATACGTCCCGTTGTTTCCTGCGATTCCGTGACGTTGCACGTTTCGCTTGCCTCACCCCCAGGCTGAAATCTAGATGTCACATTTCTTGAATGTATCCAACCGATTTGGTTAATAAATCGCGACAGTATGGCGATATCGGCAGTTTTTTGCTCATTGCGGGGATGCCGTAACCCGTTTTGTCGATCTTGCTTGTGCGTTGCAAAGCAGCGACAGGGCAAACCGAGATGGCTCAAATGTGAATGGACAGGCTACCGGACATGGCCAAAACTCGCTTATAGAGAGGTGGGGACTGCTCGTGAAAGCTGAGGTTGTAAAATGAATTTTGTCTGCCGCCGCCAAATTTCTTGGCTGATGGCGCTTGTGCTGTCGTTCGTTCTTTTCATCCCGCAAGTGGCCGCCGCACAGGTGACCGCGTTCAAGCAAGCGGTGGCCGAAGCCGCCGCGAGCGACCGAGATATCGCTGCCTTCTATCAGGCCAATGGGTACCAGCCGATCTGGACCGGAAACTCGAACCGGGACAAGCAGCGTCGCCAGCAGTTCCTGAGGGCAGTCTCGCAGGCCGGTGACCATGGGCTACCCGAAGGCCGCTACAGCCCCGAGATCATCGAAACGAATATCCGCCGCGTGAAAAGCGAACGCGACCTCGGCCGTCTGGAAGTGGAACTGAGCCGCCTGTTCCTGCTCTATGCCCGCGATATCCAGACCGGGATCGTCACGCCGTCTCGTGTGGACGAGCAGATCGTGCGCGAAGTGCCGCTGCGCAGCCGCACGGGACTTCTTGCCGCTTTCGCCAAATCCTCCCCCGCGGGCTTCATCAAGGCGCTGCCGCCTAAATCGGGCGAATACAACAACCTGATGAAGGAAAAGATCCGCCTGGAAAAGGTTCTGGGCAGCGGTGGATGGGGACCACAGGTCCGTGCCAAGAAACTTGAGAAAGGGCAGGGGGGCGAAGCTGTTGTCGTCCTGCGCAACCGGCTGATCCGCATGGGATACCTGCGCCGATCCTCCAGTGCCGTCTACGACGATGCGATCGTGCAGGCCGTGGCGCAGTTTCAGCGTGACAACGGGCTCACTCCCGATGGCGTGGCCGGTGAAGCGACGATTGCCGAGATCAACGCGCAGGTCGAAACCCGGCTGGCGCAGGTCATGGTCGCGATGGAGCGCGAGCGCTGGCTGAACAGCCCCGGAGGCCGCGGCGACCGCCATGTCTGGGTCAACCTGACCGACTTCCGCACAAAGCTTTACGACAAGGGGAAAGTGACGTTCGAGACCCGGTCGGTGATCGGCGAGCGCAAGCTGGACAAGCGCAGCCCCGAATTCTCGGACATGATGGAATACATGGAGATCAACCCGGACTGGACTGTGCCGCGGTCGATCCTTGGCCGGGATTACCTTCCGAAGCTCAAGCAAAACCCCTATGCCGCGCAATACCTGCAGCTGATCGACGTGCGGGGCCGGGTCGTGTCGCGCGACGAGATCGATTTCTCGCAGTATAACGAGCGGAACTTTCCGTTCACGGTGCGCCAGCCCCCGGGGCGGGCGAATGCGCTGGGCACGGTGAAATTCATGTTCCCGAACCCCTATGCGATCTATCTGCACGATACGCCGGCACGGAACCTGTTTCAGCGGGAAGTACGGGCCTATTCGTCGGGCTGTATCCGGCTGATGGACCCGCATGACTTCGCCTACATACTGCTCAAGCGGCAGATGAAGGACCCCGAGCCGTATTTCCAGAGCATCCTGAAGAGCGGCAAGCAGACAATCGTTCCGCTGGACGAGGCTATTCCGGTGCATATCGTTTACCGCACGGCCTTTACCGAGCCAAAGAAGAACCTTCAGTTCCGCCGCGATGTCTATGGCCGGGACGCGAAGATCTGGGCTGCCATGCAAAATGCCGGGGTGGCACTTCGCGCGGTTCGGGGATAAGTCTCGACCCCGTAATTCGGGGCCGGAACCATGTCCTATACCATAGCTGAGATTGCAGGGGCGCTGGGGGCGAAAGCCTTTGGCGCCCTTGACCTTGTGATCGATGGGGTCGCGGAACCCGCGCAGGCAGGGCCCGCCGATCTTGCCATTGCCATGAAACCCGCCTTTGCCGATGGGCTGAGCATGGGGCGTGCACGGGCCGCCATCGTCTGGGACGGGGCGGATTGGCAGGCGCTAGGGCTTGAGGCCGCCATCGTGGTGCCCCGGCCACGCTTCGCGCTTTCGGGTCTGACGCAACTCATGGACCGGGGCCCGGAGATCGCGCCGGGTATCCATCCGACCGCCGTCATCGACGGAAGCGCTGCAATCGGGCCGGGGGCGGCGATCGGGCCCTTTGTCGTGATCGCCGCGGGTGTGCGGATCGGCGAGGGCGCTCGGATCGCCTCCCATGTCTCTATCGGTGCGGGTACGGTGATCGGCGAAGATGCGATGATTCTGGAAGGAGTCCGCATCGGTGCCGGGGTGACGATCGGCGCCCGTTTCATCGCGCAGCCCGGCGCGGTGATCGGCGCCGACGGGTTTTCCTTCGTCACGCCCGAGAAATCGGCGGTCGAGGCGGCGCGCGAAACCCTGGGCGATCGGGGTGACGCCGAAGGCCAAAGCTGGACTCGCATTCATTCGCTGGGCGGGGTCGAGATCGGCGACGATGTGGAGATCGGCGCCAACAGCGCGATCGACCGTGGCACGATCCGCGCGACCCGGATCGGGCGAGGAACGAAGCTCGATAACCTTGTGCATCTCGGCCATAACGTCGAAGTGGGCGAGGATGTTCTGCTCTGCGGCCAGGTGGGCGTCGCCGGGTCCTCGCGGATCGGCAACCGGGTGGTTCTTGGCGGGCAATGCGGTGTCAGCGACAATATCTTTGTGGGCGATGACGTGGTGGCCGGGGGGGCGACCAAGATGTTCTCGAACGTGCCTGCGGGGCGGGTCGTTCTGGGCAGTCCGGCGATGAAGATGGATGCGCAAATGGAGGCATCGAAGAATATTCGCCGCCTTCCGCGTCTGTTCCGGGATGTGAAGGCGTTGCAGAAAGCGGTTTCAAAAACCGAAGGCAGCGACTAAATCAGCCGCAACCGAAACGCTTACGGGCCATTTGGTCATGCAGGATTGGAAATGTCGGACGATATCGCAGACAAGGTGATCCGGATCATCGCGGAGCAGGCGGTTCTTGAACCGTCCGATATCGCTATGTCCCAGACACTCGAAGATCTGGGGATCGACAGTCTGGGGCTGGTCGAGGCGATTTTTGCCATCGAGGAAGCCTTTGACATCCAGGTGCCGTTCAACGCGAACGAACCGGACAAATCCGAATTCGACATTTCGTCGGTCGCCTCCATTGTCACCGCCGTTCGAGGCCTTGTGGCCGATCAGCACGGGTGAAACGGGTCGTTATCACCGGGGCGGGAACCATCAACTCGCTGGGGCATTCGGCGCCCGATACCATGTCTGCAATGGCGGCGGGGACCTGTGGTATCGGCGAGTTGCATATCCGCGATGTCGAGCGGCTGTCGATCAGGATCGGCGGGCAGGTCAGGGATTACTCGCCGGATGCGAATTTCAACCGCCAGCAGCAGGCGCTGTACGACCGGTTCACGCAGTTCACCATTTTGGCGGCGCGCGAGGCCATTGGTCAGTCGGGGCTGGAGTTCTCGGGGCAGCTTGCGGCCGAGGCCGGCGTCGTGCTGGGCACGTCGGGCGGCGGCCTGAACACGCAGGACGAAAATTACCGGGCGGTCTATGAAGAGGGCAAGAACCGGGTTCACCCGTTCATCGTGCCCAAGTTGATGAACAATGCTGCCGCAAGCCACGTATCGATGCAGTGGAACCTCAAGGGTCCATCCTTCACGGTCGCCACCGCCTGTGCTTCGTCGAACCATGCCATGGGGCAGGCCTTCTGGCTGATCCGCAATGGCGTGGCGCGGGCCATGGTCACGGGCGGATCGGAATCGATGTTGTGTTTCGGCGGGGTGAAGGCGTGGGAAGGTCTGCGGGTCATGTCAAAGGATGCCTGCCGCCCGTTCAGCGCGACCCGAAACGGGATGGTGCAGGGCGAAGGCGCAGGCGTCTTTGTCTTTGAAGAGATGGAGCACGCGAAGGCGCGGGGTGCCGAGATCCTGGCCGAGGTCGTGGGCTTCTCGATGACTTCGGACGCGGCCGATATCGTGATGCCGTCGAAGCAGGGGGCGGCGCGGGCGATCGCGGGGGCTCTGAAGGACGCACGGCTGAACCCCGAGGAGGTGGGCTATATCAATGCCCATGGAACGGGGACCGCCGCCAATGACAAGACCGAATGCGCAGCGGTGGCCGATGTGTTCGGGGCGCATGCGGACCGGCTGATGATCTCGTCGACGAAATCCATGCATGGCCACCTGATCGGCGGGACCGGCGCGGTCGAGCTTCTGGCCTGCATCATGGCGCTGAAGGACGGGGTGATCGCGCCCACGATCGGCTATGAAGAGCCCGATCCGGAATGCGCGCTGGATGTGGTTCCGAACGAGGCGCGCGAGGCGAAGGTCACGGTGGCGCTGTCAAATGCCTTTGCTTTTGGTGGGCTGAATGCGGTGCTGGCACTTCGAAAGGTCTGACCTTCGGGGGCGACTGAACGGCAATAAAAAGGGCCCCAGCCAAGCGGCGGGGCCCTTTCCCGTTCGTCAGGTCAGGCGGTTTACTGGGCGCGCCGCGCTGCCAAACCGTTGTAGGCGGCAGTGAAGCCGCTAAGCGAGGCCGTGACATTGACCTTCTGGTTCGGGGCCGCCGCCGGCACGATCTGGATCTGGGCGGCATTGCCCCGGCGGAAGGCGGCGAGATCGTCTTCGGTCAGGCCGATCCGGCTGAAACAGCCCTGTTGGGTGCAGAAGGTGAACGGATATTGCCGGGCCGCTCCGCCATCGATCGACAGGGTCAACTGGCGGATCAGCAGGGTTTCGAGGGGGACGATCACCGTAGCGCCCGCGACCGCCTGCTGACCTTCGGGCAGGACGAAGACCGTGATCTCGGCCACGGAGGCGCCGCTTTGGTCCGTCAGAAGTTGATAGAGCTGGCAGGGATCTTCGCCTTCGGCGGCGCGGATGCAGCGGAGCTGCCAGTCGCCATGTTCTTCGGCAAGATAGGCCGAGCCCACCGCTTCGCCATCGGGGGCCAGCGGCGTGCCGGTGGACAGTGTGTCGTCCGCCGCGGGCGCTTCCGCCGCTGGCGCTTCAGCCTCGCCGCTCTGTGCAGCCACCGTCAGCGGGGTTGCGGCCAGCATCACGGCCAGCAAGGTGGCCTTGTATCCAAACTGCGTCTTGAGCCTCATCGGGGCCTCCATTTGCAAGAGTGCTTTGCGCGGCCAATATCACGGCTCACTCGAAGAGTCAGGGGATTTAGCGGTCTCGGCAAAGGGATGCCAGAACATGAAAAAGGGCCCGTAAGGGGCCCTTTTCCTCTTGATTTCTCCCTGCCGGACGGGCCGACTTGATTATTGAGGCAAACGCTAATCGCTTTGATTACAGTCGTCAACTCACATTATTCAAAGCATTAATTCGGCCTTTCAGGTGAAAAAAGGCCGCACGACAGTGCGTGCGGCCAGTCTGACAGGGAGGAAGTAAAGCCGGCGTCCGAAAGACCGCACGCCAGCCAAGTCGAGACTGGCGCATAATGGTTAAGAAGTTATGCTACATGTCAAAATGAGTGCAGGTGTGCGGAGGCAGGATTGGAAAACGACCGGATATTTGTTGGGGGAGGTGGCGTGGACTACACCTCGCCGCAAGAGCTTCTTCTGAAATACGCGAACCGTCACGGCTTGATCGCCGGGGCGACGGGGACGGGCAAGACCGTAACTTTGCAGATCCTTGCGGAGAGCTTTTCCGCGCAGGGCGTGCCGGTTTTCCTGTCGGATGTGAAGGGCGACCTTTCGGGCTTGGCGCGCGCCGGCTCGGCCGATTTCAAGCTGCATGGCGCGTTCACAAGCCGGGCCGAAAAGATCGGGTTCGCCGACTACACCTACGAGGCGTTCCCGGTGACGTTCTGGGACCTGTTCGGAGAGCAGGGGCATCCCGTGCGCACCACCGTGGCCGAGATGGGACCGTTGCTTCTGGCCCGCCTGATGGACCTTACCGATGCGCAGGAGGGTGTTCTGAACATCGCGTTCCGCGTGGCCGACGAAGAGGGCATGCCGCTTCTCGATCTGAAGGATCTGCAGGCGCTTCTGGTTTGGACCGGCGAGAATGCCTCTGACTTGTCGCTGCGCTATGGCAATGTGGCGGGATCGTCGATCGGCGCGATCCAGCGCGCGCTACTGGTGCTCGAGAATCAAGGCGGGTCGGCGTTTTTCGGGGAGCCGGCACTGGAGCTTGCCGACATCATGGCCACCGCGTCGGACGGGCGCGGACGGATCAATATTCTGGCGGCCGACAAGCTCATGGGCAGCCCGCGGCTCTATGCGACCTCGCTTCTGTGGCTACTGTCCGAATTGTTCGAAGAACTGCCCGAGGTGGGCGATCCCGACAAGCCGCGCCTCGTGTTCTTCTTCGACGAGGCGCATCTGTTGTTTGACGACGCACCCAAGGCGCTGGTCAACAAGGTGGAACAGGTGGCGCGCTTGATCCGGTCGAAGGGCGTGGGCGTCTATTTCGTGACGCAGAGCCCCGATGATATCCCCGAGGACATTCTGGGCCAGTTGGGAAATCGGGTGCAGCATGCGCTGCGCGCCTTTACCGCGCGTGACCAGAAGGCACTTGCGGCAGGCGGCCGAGACCTATCGCGACAATCCCCGCTTCTCGACCGAAGAGGCGATCCGCGAAGTGGGTGTCGGCGAGGCCGTGACCTCGATGCTCGAGTCGAAGGGCGCACCGGGTGTCGTCGAGAGAACCCTGATCCGGCCACCCTCTTCGCAGCTTGGCCCGATCACAGCCGCCGAACGGCGGGAGGTGATCAATGCCTCGCATATCGGCGGGAAATACGAGGCGCTGATCGACCGAGAAAGCGCCTACGAGATCCTGATGGGGCGCGCGAAGGAGGCCGCGCGCGAGGCGGAAGAGGCCGAAAAGCGCGAAGCGGAGGCAGAGGAGCGCGAGCGCGAATTCGCGGCGGCGAGACGCTATTCCGGCAAGGAGACAGGGACGACATCCTCGCGGTCGAGCCGGTCTTCGGGCGGGCTGGGCGATGCCGTGGCGAAGGCCGTCATAAAGGAGTTGAAGGGGACGACGGGGCGGCGGATCGTGCGCGGAATTCTGGGTGGGCTGTTCCGGGGACGGTAGATGGCACAGCGGTCCATGGCATGCAGCCCGGCCTGATCTGTCGCGCGCCAGGCGGGCGCGATGAGCGCAGCCCTGCAAACCGCCGATGATGCTGTGTTCCGCACCGCAGCCTCGCTTGCCCGGAGCCGGGGGTTTTACCGTGAAGCCAAGGGCGCGACAGTCGCGTTCTGCAAGGGTGGGCCGGAGCTTCTGGTGAGCTTCTGCAACCTCGCCAGCTTCACGTTTCCACCCGAAGCGCGGTTGCCGTGGCTTTTCGATCGGGCCGAGAGTTGGGGCTGGTCGCATCTGGGGGTGATGAGCCGCGAGAAGGACTGGTACCGAAATGCCGATGCGCCCGACCTGTTGCGCGATCTTGCGGCGGACGGATTTTTTGACGGGTTCGACCGGATCCTGTTCGCCGGCACGTCGATGGGAGGGTTCGCCGCGCTCAACCTGCAATCCATCGTGCCCGGCGCCGATGTGATCGCGTTCAGCCCGCAATCAACGCTCAACCCCGAGATCGCGCCGTTCGAGGACCGCTATCCCTGGCCCTTGCGCAAGTTCGACTGGGAGAGCCCCGAGTTTCTGGATGCGGCGGACTACGTCGGGTCGCGCGCGCCGGGCCTGGGTTCTGTTCGATCCGATGGTGCCCGAGGATCAGGCCCATGCCGCGCGTCTGGCGGCGGCAGGGGCCGAGGAGGTGGCCTGTCCTCTCATGGGGCACCAGTTGCCCAACGCCCTGAAACGGGCGGGCGTTCTGGACCTGTCCCTGGAACTCGCGATGTCAGGCGATTTCGACCGTGTGCGCTTCTACCGGGAATTTCGTACGGGGCGGCGGACGCTGAGTATCGTGGCGCAAGGCGCTGGTGCAGAGGGCGCTGGCCTCTGGGCACAGGGCGCGGCGCGCTGGCGATCTGCGAGGCGACGATGCGCGACCAGCCCGGTCCGTGGTTTCGGAAAATGCGCAAGCGGCTGCGCGCGGAGGGCGTGGAATGAGCGCGGCTCCGATGCAGATCACGGGCATCTGCCGGTTTTCCTATCTGGCGACGCGGGGTTGGAAAAAGACTGCCGCCCATGATGTGGACGAGACCGCCGCAGCGTTGTTCGCCTCCGAACGGATGGCACCGCCGGTTCGAACTTTTCGAAGGCCTCTGCCTTCCCAGTATCGCGGCCCAGACCGACACCGATTTCAAGCTGGTCCTGCTGACTGCCGGGATCGCTGCCTCCGGAATGGCGCGCGCGGCTGGAGGCCGCTGTAGAACCCTATCCGAATATCGTCGTCCACCGGATCCGGCCGCGCCTGATGCCCGAAGCCGTGACGATGGCCCTGCGCCGGACGGTCGCTGCCGACGGGCCGCCAGTGGTGCAGTTCTGTCTGGACGACGACGATGCTCTGTCGGTGAATTACGTGGCGCGATTGCGCGAAATGGCGGGGGCGGTCCTGGCCTCGCGCCTTGCCGAACAGTTGCCGGTGGCGCTGAACGTGCCGCGTGGCCTGAGCATTGGCGACAGGGGCGATGGTTTCGTCCTTTCCGAGACCTTTGCCCCCTATCTGGCGCTCGGGCTGGCGGTGGTGACAGGGCCGGACATTCCGATCAACGCCTATACATGGCCGCACCGGCGGGTGCCGACGCGCATGGTTGCCCTGTCCGATCCGGGCCCGATGTCGTGGATCAACGGGCTGCACGGCCATCACGATTCCGCGGGGCTCGTGAAGGGGCGGAGCCATGGCGTTTCGCCCGAAAAGCTCTCTGGCTATATCGCCGAGGAGTTCCCGTTCCTTACCGAAGATAGAGTGACCCTGGCCTTCGGGGATGAAGCGGCGCAGGCCTTCAAAGCTGCCGGATCTTCAAGCGGGTGATCCTGTTGTCGTTGCGGGCGAGCACCTCGAACCGGAAGCCGTGGAACGAAAACACCTGACCCTGGGACGGGATCGTCTGGGCCTCGTGGATCACCAGTCCGGCCACGGTATTCGCTTCGTCATCCGGCAGGTTCCAGTCATTCGCGCGGTTCAGGTCGCGGATCGTCATCGCGCCATCGACAAGGTAGTCGCCGGTATCGGTCCGACGCACGAAATGCTCGGCCCGTGGATCGAATTCATCGGTGATCTCGCCCACGATTTCCTCGAGAATATCCTCGAGTGTGATCAGGCCCTGAAGGGTGCCGTATTCATCCACCACCAAGGCGAAATGGGTGTGGCGCCGCAGGAATTCCCGCATCTGGTCATCCAGAGTTGTGGTTTCCGGGACGAAATAGGGTTTCATCGCGACGCTCATGATATCGAAGCTTTGAAGCGGATCGTCTCCGCCCTGCTGCTGGAGCGCATAGATCGCGCGCAACAGGTCCTTGGCGTGGATCAGTCCGATAATATTCTCGGGTTCGTCGCGGAAGATGGGCAGCCGGGTATGGGGCGATTGCAGGGCCCGTTCCACCATTTCGCGCGGCGACAGTGCGGCGTCGATCATCTCGATCTGGCTGCGGTGAAGCATGATCTCCTCGACCGCGCGATCGCCCAGATCGAGCGCGCCGAGAATGCGGTCACGATGCTCCTTCTCGACGGCGCCTTCGGAGTGACCAAGGGCAATGGCGCCCGCGATCTCTTCCTGTACCGACAGAACGTTGCGCGTTGCCTCGACCTGCACGCCGAAGATCCTGAGGAAGCCGCGCACGATGAAGCGCACGAACATCACGACCGGGGCAAAGAGGCTGATCACCAGCCGGATCAGCGGGGCCACGCGGGTTGCTGCGGTTTCGGCGTTGGTGATCGCATAGGTCTTGGGGAGGACCTCGGCGAAGATCAGGACCAGCGCCGTCATGATCAGCGTCGCGATCGCGACACCGCTGTCGCCGAAAAGCCGGGTGAACAGGTATGTGGCGAGCGCTGTGGCAAGGATATTCACAAGGTTGTTGCCAAGAAGGACCGAGCCGATGAGCCGTTCGCTGTCTTCGGTGACCTTGAGCGCGCGTTCGGCCGCGACATCGCCCTTGTCGGCGCGGGCGCGCAGCTTGCCGCGCGACACCGCGGTCAGCGCAGTTTCACTGCCCGAGAAAAAGGCGGAAGCAAAGAGAAGGGCCAGAATGGCGAGAGCCGTGATCCAGAGACCGGGTTCCATGGGCGACAGGAGCCTTGTTTTGAAAGAAGATTGACGTCTTATGGGGAGGACGAGCCGGGCTTTCAAGGGAGGCGGCGCATTTGGGCGGATATGTGGTGCGGGATCTGGGAGTCCTTGAGGGCGATCTCTGGGTGATGGGCGGGGTCTGTTCGAACCTGCATGCTCTGCGCGCTTTCATTGATTTGGCCGGGGACAGCGAGGTTCTGTGTACCGGCGATCTGGTGGCCTATTGCGGCGATCCTGCGGGTGTGGTGGCCGAGGTTCGGGCCAGGGGCTGGCCGGTGGTTGCGGGGAATTGCGAACGGCAAATTGCGGACGGAGCACTTGATTGCGGCTGTGGCTTCGGCGAGGGGACGACCTGCGATCTTCTGAGCCGTGGTTGGTATGCCCATGCCCTGACAGAGATCGGCCCGGAGCAGCGTGGCTGGATGGCAGGATTGCCGGATATCGTGACGTTCAGCGTTCATGGCCAGCGCTGGGCGGCGATCCATGGCGGTGTCACGGCGATCAACCGATTTCTGTGGCCCACCTCGAATGACGTGGAATTTCTTCACGAAATCAGAAATTTACAAGATATTGTTGGTCCATTGCATGGCGTGGTTTCCGGGCATTCGGGCCTGGCCTTTGCGCGAGATGTGGGGGGCGTGCACTGGGTCAATGCTGGCGCTCTTGGGGTGCCGCCCCATGATGGTGGGCAGGCCACGCGCTATGTCGTTCTCGGCGAAGCGGGACCGCAGATTCAAATGCTTGAGTACGACGTGGTGGGAGCTGCCGCGGCGATGCGGTCGGCGGGGCTGGTGCAGGGCTATGAGCGGACGCTGGAGACCGGATGGTGGCCCAGCGAGGATATCCTGCCACAGGAGTTGCGACGCATTCAGCCGTCGCGCGCCAGCGGGTGATGACCCAGAACGAGTGCCTTCAACCGTTCGTCGAGGACATGGGTATAGATCTCGGTCGTGGCCACATCCGCGTGGCCGAGAAGGATCTGGATCGCGCGCAGATCCGCGCCGCCCTCGAGAAGATGCGTTGCAAAAGCGTGACGCATCGTATGCGGCGTGATCCGCGCGGGGTCGAGGCCCGCGGCAACGGCCAGTTCCTTGATCAGCCCGTGAAAGCGGTGCCGGGTCATGTGACCGGCCTTTGACCGCGAGGGGAACAGGAACTTCGACGGCGGGCGCATTTCGGCCATGCGGGCGTCCCACTCGGCAAGCCATGCGGCCAGCGCCGCGCGGGCGGGAGGCGACAGGGGCACCATCCGCTCCTTGCTGCCCTTGCCGCGCACCAGAAGCATCTCGGGGTTTCCGCGCACTGCTGCGACAGGCAGGGTGACGAGTTCGCTGACGCGCATCCCTGTCGCATAAAGCAGTTCGATCAGGCAGGTATTGCGCAGCCTGTCGGGCGCGCGGCCATGGGTTCTTGCCGCCTCGGCAAGGGCAAGAACCTCGTCGAGGCTGATGGTCTTGGGCAGGCGTCTGGCGCGGCCGGGACCCTTGAGGCGCATGGCGGGATTATCGGCCCGCCAGCCCTCTTCATAGGCAAAGCGAAAGAATTGCTTGATGGCTGACAGCCTGCGCGCACGGGTGGATTTCGCAAGCCCCTCTGCCTCGCAGCGCGCCAGGTAGCCTTCGATCTCGCTGGTCTCGGCGGTTTCTATGGATTTCTTGAGATAGGCTCCGAAATCCGACAAGTCGCGCGCATAGGCAGACTGGGTGTTGCGGGCGGCGTTACGTTCTGCGGCTTGCGCTTCGAGAAACGCGCCGATCCGTCCCTGGTCCACGAGAGTCATCCATACCCTTCCTGCAGCAGCAACTCGAGCGCGGCGCGGCGCGCCGTGTCTTCGAGTCCGAGGCTGCGCAGAAGGACGATGGCGTCGCTGATCCCGTCGGGGTCGCCCGCAGCGCCCTCGCTGAACAGCGTCAGCGCCTTCAGGATGGCCTCGCCCACGCGACCGGTCGCGATGTAGCGTTCAAGCGCCGGGGGCGGGGCGTCGGCGATGAAACCCTCGCGCACCGCAAGGCTCATCGTACCCGGGGCCACGGCGGTTTCGGGGAGGCCACGGGCCAGGGCCAGAACGAAGCGCAATTGCGCGTTGTCGGAACGTGCGGCAAGGGCGACTTCCTCGTATGCGGGCGACCTGAGGCCGATCTGCAAGGCAAGCGTCGCGGCCGGGCCGGACAGGGGCAGGGCGGCCAGTTCCTTGCCGTACTGGGCGGCAAAGACGTGATGAAGACCCGCGTCGCGCATCGCGTCCCAGACACCCGGAAGGTCGCGGCCGACGGTATCGACCTTGCCCTCGGCCAGATCCACCTGCAGCCGCTGGATCGCCGCGACCCGGTCCCACACCCCGCCCGAGGCGGAGGGCCGCTGCCGGAGATAGAGGCTCACCAGCCGGTTGCCGGACAGAAGCCCGTTTCGGGCAAGCCGCTCTCCGGCCTCGATCTGGGCCTTCCAGCCACGGGTGGCGCGCAGATCGGCCCAGGCATAGGGGAGGGGCAGGGTCGTGGTCGGGAATAGGTTCGCCCACGGCCTCGGACATCCGGAACATCAGGGGCGAGGGCACCCGGCCATCGGGCGGGATCAAGCTATCGTCGACGATCTCGGAGTTGAGAAAACGGGCAAGAAGCATGTCTTCGGATTGCGACAGGATGCCCAGCGAATTCGCGGTTTCCAGCGTCACCGCGGCGGCCCGCCAGTCGCCGCCGCGGGCAAGGCAGAAGATCCGGGCGGGATAGGTGGGCGAGATGTCGGGTCTTGCCAGCATCCGGGCGCAGGCGTCGGTTTCGGTGCCCTGCAGGAGCGCGATATCGAAATACCTGCGGAACCGTTCCGGTGTCTCGATTCCAGCCCGTTCCAGAAGGGCCGCGGCTCGGTCCAGCGCGCCCATGTCCAGCAGCCGGTCCACCCGGGCAAGAAGCAGATGGTCATCCCTGCCGGCATCGCTGGGCGCGTTCGCTTCTGCGACCAGAAGCGTGATCAGAAGCGTCCGCAGGCTTGGCAAGGGGCTGTCGGGGACGGCGGCGAGGGCCGCGATGATGTCTTCCGTCCCCGACGGCCCCCAAAGATCGCGCGGCAATCCGGTCGCCGAAGGGGGCAAGAGGCCCGTTGCATCGGCCACCGGTCCCCCCAAAGGAATCACGTCGATCGCCCCGGGTGTCGCGCTGGTGGCCACATCGCCGCCATCCGCGGGCGTTTCGGGCGGGGTCGCGATACTGTCCGAAAGCCAGTCGATGGCCGACAGAGGCGCGCCCGCATCCTGTGCCTGGACCGGGGGCGCGACGACGAGCGCGACCAGAAGAGCGCCCGGGAACAGACCGGTCAGCCTAACCTGCATCAAGCTCCACCGGTTCGGAAATCTCTTCCTGTGCGGGGCTGAGATCGCCAAGATAGGCGAAAGCCACAAGGCCGATACCCCCGAGCACGATCAGGATTGCCAGGAATTTCAAGAATCGGATCATGCGTGCCTCTGTGCCGTGGCCCTTTTCGCCTCTGCCCGTGCTGCGGCAAAGGCCGCGTCTTGTGCACGGCGGGGTCTCTAGGGTTTCATATATGGTCTTTGTGTGATTATCACGCCATTCAGACAGGAAAACAACGATAAGCGGGACTTGGCCAGTTTGTCATACCGATTGAACAAGACAGTTGTGATGGTCGGCATGATGGGGGCCGGCAAGACCGCGATCGGAACGGCGGTCGCGCGAGAGCTTGATGTACCGTTTCTCGACAGCGATTCCGAGATCGTCTCGGCGGCGAACATGTCGATCGCCGAGATCTTTGCGCGGGACGGCGAAGCCTTCTTTCGCGAGAAGGAGGCGCAGGTGATCGCGCGGCTGATGACCGAAGAGAGATGCATCCTGTCCACCGGTGGCGGCGCCTATCTGCGCGAGGAGAACAGGGCGCTGATTTCGGAGAAGGGCCTTGCGGTGTGGCTTCGGGCCGATGTGGACCTGCTGTGGTCGCGGGTCCGCCACAAGGATACGCGGCCGCTCCTGCGGACGGCGAATCCCTATGCCACCCTGCGGGATCTGCAGGAGGCTCGCGCGCCGATCTATGCGCTGGCCGAGATCGTCGTGGATGCACGGCCGGACTACTCGATTGCCGATATGGCGGCCCGGGTGATCGAGGCGCTGCTGGAGCGCCCCGACGTTCTGGTAAGGGAGAGATAGATGAGCGAGACAGTCCATGTGCCTCTGGGGGATCGCGCTTATGATGTGCGGATTGGTCCGGGGCTTCTCGCGCAGGCCGGTACCGAAATCGCGCCGCTTCTGGCGCGGCCGCGGGTGGCGATCCTGACCGACGAAACCGTGGCGGGGCTGCATCTTGATCCGCTTCGCGCGGCGCTTGACGCGTCGGGCATCGCATCTTCCGCTTTGGCGTTGCCAGCGGGCGAGGCCACGAAGAGCTGGCCGGAATTCAGCCGGGCGGTCGAGTGGCTCCTGTCCGAAAGGATCGAGCGGCGCGATATCGTCATCGCGCTGGGCGGCGGGGTCGTGGGCGATCTTGGCGGGTTCGCCGCGGCAGTCCTGCGCCGGGGTGTTCGCTTCGTGCAGATCCCCACATCGCTCTTGGCGCAGGTGGACAGTTCGGTGGGCGGCAAGACCGGTATCAACTCGGCCCATGGCAAGAACCTGATCGGGGCGTTTCATCAACCCTCGCTGGTTCTGGCAGATATCGATGTGTTGGCGACCCTGAGCCCGCGCGATTTCCTGGCCGGTTACGGAGAGGTCGTGAAATACGGGCTCTTGGGCGACGCAGTATTCTTTGAATGGCTCGAGGTTCAGGGACCCGCACTCGCGTCGGGCGACGCTGAGGCGCGGGCGCGAGCGGTGCGACGGTCGGTCGAGATGAAGGCCGAGATCGTCGTGCGCGACGAGACCGAGCAAGGGGACCGTGCGCTTCTGAACCTTGGGCATACCTTCTGTCACGCGCTGGAGGCGGCGACGGGCTATTCCGACCGGCTTTTGCATGGCGAGGGCGTGGCCATCGGCTGTGCGCTGGCCTTCGAATTGTCGGCGCGTCTGGGGCTGTGCGCACAGGAAGAACCGAGCCGTGTGCGGGCGCATCTGCGGGCGATGGGGATGAAGGCCGATCTGGCCGATATTCCGGGCGATCTTCCCGATGCGGACGGGCTTCTGGCGTTGATGGCGCAGGACAAGAAGGTGATCGACGGGCGTCTGCGCTTCGTGCTGGTGCGCGGCATCGGCGCGGCGTTCGTTGCCGAGGATGTGCCGTCAGATAGCGTGTATGGGGTTCTGTCGGATGCGCTTCGAACGCGCGCCTGATCCATCATGTTCCCGGTGGGATCACCCCCGGGCATAGATCACTGCATCAGAACGGGATTTCGTCGTCCAGATCGCCTGCCGGTGCGGGGCTGCCATAGCCGCCGCCGGAACCGCCGCGATCGTCGCCATAGCCTGCGTCGCCGCCGCCATATCCGCCGCCACCACCGCCGCCGCCGCCGTCACGGCCGTCCAGCATCGTCAGCGTCGAGTTGTAGGGACGCAGCACGACTTCGGTGGAATACCGGTCCTGCCCGGACTGGTCCTGCCATTTGCGGGTTTCAAGCTGGCCCTCGATATAGACCTTCGAACCCTTCTTCAGGTATTGCTCGGCCACGCGCGCCAGAGGCTCGGAGAAGATCGCCACCGAATGCCATTCGGTCCGCTCCTTGCGTTCGCCCGTGTTCTTGTCCTTCCAGGTGTCCGAAGTGGCGATCCGCAGATTGCAGACCTTGCCGCCATTCTGGAACGTGCGCACTTCGGGATCGCGGCCCAAATTCCCGATAAGGATTACCTTGTTTACCGAACCTGCCATGCGAAGCCTCCCGCCGAATTTGTCATTTGCTGAAGCCTACACTTCCGCAAACAGGGTTAACAGGGCATGAAGCCGTCCGGTGCGATCGGGGTTTGCCAATGGCGGCGGGCGGCTTATAGTGATGCCCGAGAAACCGCCTGAGGGGCAGCGGATGAAGGTAACGGTGGGGATGACGCTGATCGCGGCGCTTTTTGTGCCGGGTCTTGCCGTCGCATCCGACAAGCTCAACGTCTCGTCGAAGAACCGGCTCAAGCTGTTCGAGAGCCAGACCCGCGTTCTCGACAATCGCGCGAAGAGCCAGTACGCGGCGTCGGTCCGGCTGCAGCCGCCGACGGTGGAAATTCCGGGCCGTTTCGACGGACCTGCATTCAATGGGCGCTATTCCGGCCCTTACATCGACGTGGCGCGTTCTGCGGCGCGGCGGCACAATATTCCCGAAGACCTGTTCCTGCGCCTGGTGCAGCAAGAATCCGGCTGGAATCCTCGGGCCCGGTCGCACAAGGGAGCCTATGGGCTGGCGCAGCTTATGCCGGCGACAGCGCGCAATCTGCGGGTCGATCCGAAGGACCCGGCGCAGAACCTCGAGGGAGGGGCGCGCTACCTGCGGATGCAATATGAGACCTTTCGATCGTGGCGGCTGGCGCTGGCGGCCTATAATGCCGGTCCCGGGGCGGTCGAGAAACATGGCGGCGTGCCGCCGTTCCGGGAAACGCAGGGCTACGTGCGGGCCATCCTCGGACAGTAGGTTGCCCGCCGGCGCGGTTCCATGCGCTCTGGTGATAGCGGGAATGTCCCTGCGGCAACGGCGCGCGCGTGACATTCGCCGAGGCATGTGTCAGATAGTTTAACACCAAACTACTTTTTCAGGAGAGCATTCCATGGCTGCCAGAAACTTCGATGTGATCGTGATTGGTGCCGGGCCAGGCGGCTATGTTGCCGCGATCCGTGCCAGCCAGCTTGGGCTCAAGGTCGCGATTGTCGAGCGGGAGCATATGGGTGGTATCTGTCTGAACTGGGGCTGCATCCCGACCAAGGCCATGCTGCGGTCGTCGGAAGTGTTCCATCTGATGGAGCGGGCCAAGGAATTCGGGCTGAAAGCCGAAGGCATCGGCTATGATCTCGACGCAGTGGTGAAGCGGTCGCGCAACGTGGCCAAACAGCTGAATTCCGGCGTGGGCCACCTGATGAAGAAGAACAAGGTCGAGGTTGTCATGGGCACCGCGACGATCCCGGCCAAGGGCAAGGTGAGCGTCAAGACCGAAAAGGGCACCGAAGAGCTGACCGCGAAGAACATCATTCTCGCCACGGGCGCGCGGGCGCGTGAATTGCCGGGGCTCGAGGCCGATGGCGATCTGGTCTGGACCTACAAGCATGCGCTGCAGCCGCCGCGTATGCCGAAGAAGCTTCTGGTGATCGGGTCGGGCGCGATCGGGATCGAATTCGCCAGCTTCTATAACACGCTGGGGTCGGACACGACGGTCGTCGAGGTGATGGACCGGATCCTGCCCGTCGAAGATGCCGAGATCAGCGCCTTTGCCAAGAAGAGCTTTGCCAAGCAGGGGATGAAGATCATGGAAAAGGCCATGGTCAAGCAGCTTGATCGTGGCAAGGGCAAGGTCACCGCCCATATCGAGGCAGCTGGCAAGATCGAGAAGATCGAGTTCGACACTGTGATTTCGGCGGTGGGAATTGTCGGAAACGTGGAAGGGCTGGGTCTCGAGGCGCTGGGCGTCAAGATCGACCGGACCCATGTGGTGACCGATGCCTATTGCCGGACTGGTGTCGAGGGGCTCTACGCGATTGGCGATATCGCCGGCGCGCCATGGCTTGCCCACAAGGCTAGCCACGAGGGCACGATGGTGGCCGAACTGATCGCGGGCAAGAACAAGGTGCACCCGGTAAAGCCCGAGAGCATCGCAGGCTGCACCTATTGCCACCCCCAGGTCGCCAGCGTGGGCTATTCCGAGGCGAAGGCCAAGGAGCTGGGCTACAAGGTCAAGGTCGGGCGGTTCCCCTTCATCGGGAACGGCAAGGCCATCGCTCTGGGCGAGGCCGAGGGCATGGTCAAGACGGTGTTCGACGAAAAGACCGGGGAACTTCTGGGCGCGCATATGATCGGGGCGGAAGTGACCGAGCTGATCCAGGGATACGTGGTCGGACGCCAACTCGAGACCACCGAGGAAGACCTGATGCATACCGTCTTCCCGCATCCGACCCTGTCCGAGATGATGCACGAGTCGGTGCTCGACGCCTATGACCGGGTCATTCATATCTAGGATGCGGTGGCCGCGGACCCGGACGGCTTTCGGATCGCCTTCTGGGTCTACGGCGCGCTCTGGCTGGTGGCGGCGATCGGGACGCAAGGCTTGTTCGGCACTTCGCCCGATCCGTTCGCGGCTCTGTTCCTGATCCTCCTCGGCCTGCCGTGTTCGCCGCTTCTCGCGCCGCTCACGTATTTCGGCGCACCGGTAATCGTCAGTCAGATCTGCATCGTATTGATGCCGGGGCTCAACATCTTCGTCCTGTGGCGGCTCTTCCGCGACGAGAGACGCCGGTTTCCGGAAGGAGACTGAGCGCCTCCATAAGGTTGCACCGTCCCGCCGCGCGGCGTAGGCCGCAGGGATGAACATGCAGCCCCCCGGACACAGACCGATTGGGTATTGATTGGCCTGCTTTTCGCAGTGGGCCTGTTCGCGTCGGGGCAGTTTGCCAAGATCGCCCTGACTCTGGAGCCTTTGGCTAGCAGCCTTTCCCGAGGCGGGGCGGGGCCTTCCATTTCTCGTCTCGCTCGTCGGTCTGACGGGGATTCTGTTCGGGGCGACCGCCGGGCTTCTGGCGGCGACGCTGGGGGCTGCGCCGTGTCCTAATCTCCGCGATGGTCGGCGGTGGGGTGCTCTCGCTTGTCGAGGCACTGATGCCGCCCTTGCCGCTGTTCGTCGTGTTCGGCTTCTGGAAGGGGCGTCGCATCTGTCCGATCGTGGTCTGCGCACCCACCTTGATGGTGGCTGCAGCGACTCTGCGGGACCGGCCCGTGGCGATGGGTCTTGTGGGGGACGTTCTTTGGTGTCGGTTTCGCACTTCTGGCACTGGTCGCCCCGGCGCTTCTGGCCCTTGGTGGGCCGTCGCTCGTCTTTGCCCTGCATGGGGCGGGGCTGTTGCTGCTTGGCGTTGCTGCTTTGGCCTCGCCTGCCCGATATTCCGCAGACATCCCCGGGTGTCGGGTTTGTCGCCCAGCATCTGGCGATCTACCGCGACCCACGGGTCATCGCACCGGGACTGGGTTTCCTGTGGTATGCACTGCAATTCCTTGCGCTTCTGACATTTCTTCCCGCGCATCTTCCGCCGGGCGCGGCAGTGGTGCTTCCGCTTGCTTCCCTGCTGGGAAGTTTCGGGGCGGGCATTCTGGCACGGTTTTGGCCGGCACACCGGATCGCCGTGGGAGGCTTTGTCGCAAGCGCCCTTGCACTTGCACTGCTGCTCGTCTTGCCCGAGGCGCTGCGCCTGCCGATGGCGCTGCTGGCTTTTGCCCTTATCGGCCTGATCCCGGGTGCGATCTTTGCCGCGATTCCGGAGTTGAATGCCGAAAGCGCGGATCAGGCAAAGGCGCAGGGCGCGCTGGCGCAGATGGGCAATGTGGGAACGACCTTCGGTCCACCGCTCTTCGCGCTGGTTCTCTGGGCCGGGTTCCCCGGTTTGATCGGTCTTGCCGTCGCGACCGGACTGGCCGGTGCTGCGATTTTGGGTCTTATTCTGCTGCGGATCCGGTAAGGAAGGGTTAGGAGCGGCCCTTCCACGGCACGAGCCAGCGTTCGGCCCGACGCATCAGGATGTCGATGCCATAGCCGATGATCCCGATCAGAATGATCCCCATCAGGACGATATCGGTGAGCTGGAACTTTGACGCGACCATGATCATCATGCCGGCACCCTTTTCGGCGGCGACAAGTTCGGCGGCGACGACCGTGCCCCAGCAAACGCCCATCGCGACGCGGGCGCCTGTAAAGATCTCCGGCAGGCTGTTGGGCATGATCACGTGGCGCATGATCTGCCAGCGCGATGCGCCAAGGGAATAGGCGGCGTGGACCTTGGTGATGTTCACGCCCGAGACGCCCGCGCGTGCCGCGATGGTCATGATCCAAAGGGCGGCGAGAAACAGAAGGATGATCTTTCCGGTCTCGCCAATGCCCGCCCAGATAATGACCAGCGGAATCAGTGCGAGTGGGGGGACCGGGCGCATGAATTCTACGATCGGGTCGAACCAGCCACGGAACCAGTTCGACAGGCCCATGGCATAGCCCAGGGGGATACCCACAAGCGCACCGAGGACAAAGCCCACAACGACCCTGAACAACGACCATCCCAGATGTTCGAGCAGGGTGGAATTCTGATATCCGGATTGCGAGATTTCGACGATCCGGCTCCAGACCGCTTCGGGGGCGGGAAGCCAGATCGGCTCCATCTGCCAGCCCTGGGCGGGCTTGTAATTTAGCGTTCCCTTTGGGGTCATGGAGACCGAGCCCGAGGCGACCGCGACCTCCCCGCCCGGCGTGATAGGCTGGCCGTCGATCGCCACGATCTCGGCGCCATCCTCGCGGCCGATCTCGTCATTGCTGTCGACGCGGATCAGTTTCGACCGCCAGGCGCCCACGGTATCGGAATCGTTCTTTGCAAAACCGTCGCCCGGATCGACCACGGCGGGAGCGACATCCTCGCCCACCCGGAAGACGATGAAATTCACCGTCGCGTCGTCGGTCCGGCCATCCCCGGCCCGGAGCGTATAGGTAAAGCTCGTTTCACCGACGAACGGCCCCGGGGCATGAATCGGCGTCAGCTTCGACCCGGTGAAGGCGCCCCAGATCAGAAAGATCGCGATGACCGAGATCACGCTGGCGGTTCGGTCTGCCGTGACCGCGCTTTCGTCGCCGAAGGTGACGGTCTTGAGCGATGTAAAATCATGCCGTTCCTCGAGACGCGAGGTGACGAATTTCACGGCGAAGAAGGCGGCGACGAAAATCGCAATATAGATGATGAGAATGATCATGTCGCGGCCTCTGTGCGGCCCATGATTTCTTCTTCCATGTCCCAGATCATGTTGAGGATCTCCTCACGGGTCGCGGAATATTGAGCGTGATGCTTGACCTCGCGCAGGTCGGCATCGACGCCCATTTCGGCGAAGGGCAGGTTGTATTCCTTGTGGATACGCCCCGGGCGTGGGGCCATCACCAGAAGGCGCTCCCCGAGCAAAAGCGCCTCTTCCACGGAATGGGTGATCAGGATGATCGTCTTGCCGGTTTCCTTCCAAAGGCGCAGCACGAGCCCCTGCATCTTTTCCCGCGTCAGCGCGTCAAGCGCGCCAAGCGGTTCGTCCATCAGGATCACATCGGGGTCGTTTGCGAGGCAGCGGGCAAGGGCCACACGCTGCTGCATGCCGCCGGAGAGCTCGTAGATGGCCTTGTCCTTGAAATCGCGCAGGCCCACGACCTCCAGCAGGTGATCGACCTTTTCTGCGCTTTCGGCCTTTGGAACGCCGTTCATCCGCGGCCCAAAGGCCACGTTCTCGCGCACGTTCATCCATTCGAAGAGGGCACCCTTCTGAAACACCATGCCGCGTTCCTGCGCGGGACCGGTTACGCGATGGCCGTTCAGCATGACCGCGCCTTCGGTGGGTGCCAGAAACCCGGCAACGATGTTCAGAAGCGTGGTCTTGCCGCAGCCCGAAGGGCCGAGGACGCTCATCAATTCGCCGGTCTTGATGTCCAGAGAGACATTTTTCAACGCCTGAACATGGCTGCCGTTCGGCAGGTCGAAGCGCATCGAGATATTGTCGAGGATGAGACCGGACATCGATGTTCCCCCAGCTTGGAAATTGTGTGACCGTGGCCCCTGAAGGGCCACGGTCGGGCCGGATCACATGCCGCTTGCGGCCTGCAGCGGGCCGGTGTTCACGGTGGCCTCGTAACTGTCGAGCGCCCCGTCGATCGAGCCTGCCTCGACGAACACTTCCGCCACACCTTTCATGAAGGACTGCGCGCCGCCGCCCAGCCATTTCGCGCCAAGTTGATCGGCAACAGAGGGAAATTCGAACGTGGCCATCGTCGCCGCGGTCGCATCGTTATCCATGCCGGCATCCTTGGCAATGACAGGGATCATGGCCTCGGCATCGGCGCCGCCTGCGTTCCAGACCGCATTGGCATCTGCCGTCACCTTGAGGAACTTGGCAAGTAGCTCGCTTTCCTCGGCAATGAAGTTGGCCGGGGCCGAGGTCACGTCAAAGACCAGAATGCCCAGCTCCTCCTTTTCCGCACCGGTCAGGAGAACGTTGCCGCTTTCCTTCATCCGGCGGAGTGCGCCGCCCCACCCGCAGGACATGTCGACTGACCCCTGCGATAGCGCCGCTGCGCCCTCGGCCGGGGCCATGTCGACGATCTCCATGGACGAAACATCGACACCGAAATGGTTCATCTGGCTGAGAAAGCCGTAATGCGCCGCCGTGCCCAGTGGAACCGCGACCTTCTTGCCGGCAAGTTCACCCGCGCTGGTCTTGTCGATCTCGAGATCGGAGCGCACGACGCAGTTATCGTTGTCGGAATAGCTGACCGCCACGTCGACGATCTGTATGTCCTGACCGGCGGACGTGGCCACCACGAAGGGAGGAACGCCCTGGCTGACCGAGATCTGCACGTCGCCCGACGCCATCGCCGCCGACATGGCGGTGCCGGTGTCGAAGCTGACCCAGTTGATCTTGACGCCCATTTCCTCTTCGTAGGTGCCGTTTGCCTTCGCGTATTGGAACGGCATCGGCCATTCGAGAAAATATGCGACGGTGATTTCGTCCATCGCCGAGGCAGCTTGGGCAAAGCTCATCGCGGCCGCGATGCACGTCGTGGCGAGTATTGTCTTTCTTGCTTTCATTCTGGTTCTCCCTTTCAGTTTCTTCGGTTTTTTGGCCATGAACTGGCATAGTCCCACGAAGAACCATCTGGGCTTTCGGTGCAACCCCCATCTTGGTTGTAACCTGGCCGCAAGCCGAACTTCGGCGGAGTTCGGGTGGAATAGTCCTTGCTGCAAGGGGCGAGCCTGCCTGTTGCGATCAGGGAAGGATAAGCGGATCTTGACCCGTATCGGGCATGGGGCGGAATTCTTTTCACATGTTCCTGTAATGTTCCATAATTCGGTTGGAGACTCAGGACAGGTCCACTATCTGTGAGCAATCCGTTAACCCGGGGGATCCATGGCCGAACTGAAAAAGATCGAGGTGCGCGGAGCACGCGAGCACAACCTCAAGAATATCGACGTGGATATTCCGCGCGATCAACTGGTGGTAATCACCGGCCTGTCAGGGTCGGGGAAGTCGTCGCTTGCCTTCGACACGATCTATGCCGAAGGCCAGCGGCGTTATGTGGAAAGTCTCTCGGCCTATGCCCGGCAATTCCTCGACATGATGGAGAAGCCGGATGTGGACCATATCAGCGGTCTGTCCCCGGCGATTTCGATCGAACAGAAGACGACGTCGAAAAACCCGCGCTCGACCGTCGGTACTGTGACCGAAATCTACGATTACATGCGGCTTCTGTTCGCCCGCGCAGGCACGCCCTATTCGCCGGCCACGGGCCTGCCGATCGAGGCGCAGCAGGTGCAGGACATGGTCGATCGGATCATGGCGATGGAGGAGGGGACGCGCGGCTATCTTCTTGCCCCCATCGTGCGCGACCGGAAGGGCGAGTACCGCAAGGAATTCATCGAACTGCGCAAGCAGGGCTTTCAGCGGGTCAAGGTGGACGGGCAGTTCTACGAGTTGGACGAACCACCGACGCTGGACAAGAAATTCCGCCATGACATCGACGTGGTGGTGGACAGGCTCGTCGTGCGTGAAGGGCTTGAGACCCGGCTTGCCGACAGTTTCCGGACCGCGCTCGATCTTGCCTCGGGCATCGCTATTCTCGAAACCGCACCGTCCGAGGGGGAGCCCGAGCGGTTCACATTCTCGGAGAATTTCGCCTGTCCGGTCAGTGGCTTCACCATCCCCGAAATCGAACCGCGGCTGTTTTCATTCAACGCGCCCTTCGGGGCCTGTCCGGATTGCGACGGGCTGGGGGTCGAGCTGTTCTTTGACGAGCGCCTCGTCGTGCCGGATCAGAACCTCAAGATCTATGACGGGGCGCTAGCGCCATGGCGCAAGGGCAAATCCCCCTATTTCCTTCAGACGATCGAGGCCATCGCGAAGCATTACGAATTCGACCGGAACACGAAGTGGAAGGACCTTCCGGCGCATGTCCAGCAGGTTTTCCTGTATGGGTCGAATGGCGAGGAAATCGCGTTTCGCTATGACGAGGGAGGCCGGGTATATCAGGTCTCACGCCCCTTCGAGGGTGTCATTCCGAACATGGAGCGGCGTTATCGCGAGACCGATTCAAGCTGGATCCGCGAGGAGTTCGAGCGCTACCAGAACAACCGGCCCTGCCATACCTGCGAGGGCTTCCGCCTGCGCCCCGAAGCTCTTGCGGTCAAGATCGCAGGGCTTCACGTGGGCGAGGTCGTGCAGATGTCGATCCGCGAGGCCTTTGATTGGTGCAAGAACGTGCCCGACCACCTCTCGGTCCAGAAGAACGAGATCGCGCGGGCGATCCTGAAAGAGATCCGCGAGCGGCTGGGGTTCCTCAACAATGTTGGCCTTGAATACCTGACGCTGTCGCGAAATGCAGGCACGCTTTCAGGCGGCGAGAGCCAGCGTATCCGCTTGGCAAGCCAGATCGGATCGGGGCTGACGGGTGTGCTCTACGTCCTCGACGAACCTTCGATCGGATTGCACCAGCGTGACAACGGGCGGCTCTTGCAGACGCTGAAGAACCTGCGCGACCAGGGCAACACGGTCATCGTCGTCGAACATGACGAAGAGGCGATCCGCGAGGCCGACTACGTGTTCGATATTGGCCCCGGGGCGGGTGTGCATGGCGGTCAGATCGTGGCCGAAGGAACGCCAGCGCAGATCGTGGCCGATGCGGCCTCGCTGACGGGCCAGTATCTGAGCGGCGCACGCGAGATCGCGGTGCCGTCGGAACGGCGCAAGGGAAACAAGAAAAAGGTAACTGTTGTAAAGGCTTGCGGAAACAACCTCAAGGATGTGACGGCCGATTTCCCGCTGGCGAAATTCGTCTGCGTGACCGGCGTTTCGGGCGGCGGCAAGTCGACGCTGACGATCGAGACTCTGTTCAAGACCGCGTCGATGACGCTGAACGGTGCGCGGCAGACTCCGGCCCCCTGCGAGACGATCAAGGGACTGGAGCATCTGGACAAGGTGATCGATATCGACCAGCGCCCGATCGGGCGGACGCCGCGGTCTAACCCGGCGACCTATACCGGCGCCTTCACGCCGATCCGCGACTGGTTCGCAGGACTGCCCGAGGCCAAGGCGCGCGGCTACAAGCCGGGACGTTTCAGTTTCAACGTCAAGGGCGGGCGCTGCGAGGCCTGTCAGGGCGATGGTGTCATCAAGATCGAGATGCATTTCCTGCCCGACGTCTATGTGACGTGCGAGACCTGTCACGGCGCGCGGTACAATCGCGAAACTCTCGAGATCAAGTTCCGGGGGAAAAGCATCGCCGACGTACTTGATATGACGGTCGAGGATGCGCAGGAATTCTTCAAGGCGGTGCCGACGATCCGCGAGAAGATGGATGCGCTGATGCGCGTCGGCCTTGGCTATATCAAGGTGGGGCAGCAGGCGACGACCCTGTCGGGCGGCGAGGCGCAGCGGGTCAAGCTGTCAAAGGAATTGGCGAAACGGTCCACGGGTCGGACGCTCTACATTCTCGACGAACCCACGACGGGCTTGCATTTCGAGGATGTGCGAAAGCTTCTGGAGGTGCTGCATGAACTGGTCGATCAGGGAAATTCGGTGATCGTGATCGAGCATAATCTGGACGTTATCAAGACAGCGGACTGGATCATCGATATCGGTCCCGAGGGCGGCGACGGCGGTGGCGAGATCGTGGCTGTGGGAACCCCGGAAGAAGTCGCGGCAGAGCAGCGCAGCCATACCGGCCGCTATCTCAAGGATATGCTAGACGCGCGCCGCGTCGCCGCAGAATAGGGATCAGCCGCGGCGCGACGTTACTGCGACGCGAGAGACGCGCGGTGCCCGGCCATTCCAGCTCAGATACTGCTTGAGGCGTTCGTCCCTGCGTTCGATGAGCAGACGGCTTACCTCGCGGGCAGCATAGATTGCAAAAGTCGTCGTGGCGATAATTCCAAGTGCAAGTGGTGCCAGCTCGATCATTCGTTCACTCCAGCTTTCGGTCGGTTCACATGGGAGTCAGGGATCGTTCCCCCAAACCCATGATCGTCAACAAGATGTCTCAAATGTGGCGAAACAGACGGTTTCGTCAAATTTCGACCCCGATGCGTTAACTTTCTGTTAACTTTCGGAAACAGCACCATGAATGCCGTTTGGTTTGTTTCCGAACCATGAATTCTCAATTGGACAATACGATATCTGCAAGTCGGATTAGTTCAAGAACCCGCCGCGTTTCTTCGTTAACCCGATAGACGATCCGGCCGTCGCGGTAATAGGCCTCGTTCTCGCCAAGGCGGGGAAGGCGGTAGCGGTCACGGTCGCGGTTCCGAACCCGGATCCAGTCGTCACGAAGGACATAACGATCTCCGATCCGGTGGTATCGATGATCATCGTAGCCGTATTTCTTGGCTTGTCCGGGAGGGATGCAAGGCACCGCCTTTTTCGCAAGCCCCGGGGGGCAGTTTTGTTTCGCCTCTGCAGGTCCTGTCAGACCAAGGGCAAGTGTTGTGGCAAGTGCGCCCAGAAATCATGGATTTCATGGCTAATCTCCTTTGCGTCGCTTATGGCGAAAGGTTCCACGCTAGGCGATAACAGCTCTGCGAATCGGCGGTATTCCGCAGGGTTTCAGGCGTCGAGCGTGACCCAGACAGGCACATGGTCCGACGGCTTTTCACGCCCCCGCACTTCGCGGTCGATCCCGCAATCGGTCATCAGGTCGGCGCATTGCGGCGTCAGCAGGAAATGGTCGATCCGTATGCCGTCGTTACGATCCCACGCTCCGGCCTGATAGTCCCAGAACGTGAAATGCCCGGGCTGGGGCATGCGCGTGTGGATGGCTTCGGTGAACCCCAGGTTCAGGATCCGCCGAAAGGCACGGCGGCTGTCGGGCAGGGCCAGCGCGTCGGTCTTCCACGCCTCGGGGCGCGCGGCATCCTCGTCCTGCGGGATCACGTTGTAATCCCCCGCCATCAGCGCCGGCATTTCATCGGCCAGAAGCGCACGGGCCCGGTCCCGCAACCGTTCCATCCATGCAAGCTTGTAGTCGTATTTCGGGCCCGGCGCAGGGTTGCCGTTGGGCAGGTAAAGCCCGCAGATTCGAACCGCCGCCTTGTCGCCCACGACCGTGGCCTCGATCCAGCGGGCCTGTTCGTCGCTGTCGTCGCCCGGCAGACCACGTTTTACATCCTCCAGCGGACGTTTCGACAGGATCGCCACGCCGTTGAAGGATTTCTGCCCGTGGGTTTCGACGTTGTAGCCGCGGTCCTCGAAGATCTCGCGCGGGAAGGTCTCGTCCACCGATTTGATTTCCTGCAGGACCGCCACATCGGGCTGTGCCTCGTCCAGCCAATCGGGAAGGGCGGTGATCCGTGCCTTGATCCCGTTGATATTGAAGCTGGCGATTTTCATGATCGGATCCTTCAGCGGGTTTCAGGAGTTGTCGCGCAGCCCGGCCCGCAAGGCAAGGCTAGTCGGGAAAGCTGACGATCCCGGTATTCGCCCCGCAAAGAAGAACGCCCAGCTTCTCGTCCTTCGCCGGGCGGTAGGCACCCGAGATCAGGGCGGCCAGTGCCACGGCCCCGCCTGGTTCCACCACAAGGCGCAACCGGTCCCAGAGAAGCCGCCATGCCGCATGGATCGCCTCCTCCGATACGGTGACGGCCATGTCCACATGCGCCGCCGCGATCGGATACATGAGATCGCCTACCTGGCCGGGGCCAAGGCTGTCGGTGGCGATGCCTCCGGCCGGAGATTGCGTAGGCCTCCCTGCGGCCAGAGCGGTTTTCAGCGTGGGGGCCATTTCCGGTTCGACCGAGACAATGCGGGCTGTATCGCCCAAATAGGCCGCGATGCCACCGATCAGACCGCCACCCCCGGTCGCCACCAGAAGCGTATCGGGCGCCGCCTGTTCCATGAATTCCAGCGCTACCGTTCCCTGGCCTGCCAGCGTGCCCGGCTGGTCATAAGCGTGGATCAGGCGCGCACCGGTCGCGTCGCGAAACGCGTGGGTCTTGTCCATCAGGCCGTCGAACGTGTCCGCTGCGGCATGGACGGTTGCGCCATAGCTGCGGATCCGTTCGGCCTTGGCCGCGGGCGTGAAGGTAAAGACAAAGACATTTGCTGGCACGCTCGCTCGCTGGGCTGCAAAGGCCAGCGCCGCGCCGTGATTGCCGCCCGAAGCGCCGACGACACCCGCATCGGGAATATCGCCGGTCATCAGGTTCAGCGTCGCACCCCGGGCCTTGAAACTCCCGGTATGTTGAAGCTGCTCAAGCTTGAAGGAAATCGGCGGCAATGCCGGATCTAGCCCCAGATCGCCCGGCGCCACCTCGATCACGGGCGTGCGCCGAATATGCGGGGCGATGACGCCATAGGCCGCTTCCACATCGGCGCGGGTCACGGGGAGGACAGGCATGGACATCTCCGGCAACAGGGTTGCCGGAAGAGGTGCCGTTTTGGTTTGGGAGAGTCCAGCCCGAGGGGGCGATTACATTGAAAAGGACGTGCCGCAGCCGCAGGACGAGGTGGCGTTCGGATTGTCGATCGTGAACCGCGCGCCGATCAGCTCTTCGGTGAAATCGATCACCGCATTGGCGAGAAACGGCAGCGAGACGGCATCGACGACTACCTTTTGACCATCTGCTTCGAGGATCAGGTCATCCTGGGCCGGGTCGTCCAGCTTGATATCGTATTGGAACCCCGAACAACCGCCGCCATCCACCGCCACGCGCAACGCCTTCGGTGCATCGGCGTTCTCGTTTATCTCGGCCAACCGCGCGAAGGCGCGGGGTGTGACTTTCGGGGGCAGAGTCAGATCCATGATCGTCGGTTCCATTCGGTATTGCCTCCAAGATATAGGCGTGACGGTAAGGTCCCGCAAGCGGGCGAAGCGGGCATCGCTCAGCTCTTGAGGCCCGCAAGCGTTGTCGCCAGATCGCCATAGCCCGTGAATCGCCGTTCGAACTCAAGCCCAAGCTTTTCGGCGCAGGCGCGGGCCTTTTCGGTGAGTGCGGGATCGTCCGTCTGGGCCTGATAGACCAGTTTGTCGTAATTGCCGAAATACATGTCTCGAAGCTCGGGGTGCCGGTCTAGGCCAAGGGGCCGGGTAACAAAGGCATCGAACTGCCGCACCAGAAAATCGGTGAGGTAGAAGGCCGTGAACTCGGTCTCAGACTGCTTGGCAAAGGTCTCATTGCCTTCAAAAAACGAATAACAATGGGGACCCTCTACCATGGAAACCCCCAGTTCCTTGCACTTTTCCAACAATTCGCCCGATGTGCCGCAATCGGCATAGACGACGAAGATCTGGTCGTAATCCGCGCGATGTTTTGCCACCGCTTCGGCCACGGCAGGGGTGATCTTTTCCGGCGTGTTGTGAAGGATTGCGGGCAGGCAGGCCAGATCCATGTGGTCCCAGCCATTGGCCGATTTCAGCGCCAGAATCTCGCGCGCCAAGGCGCCGCAGGCCAGCAGAAGAATACGCCCCGCATGGGCGGGGGGCAGACCTTGATAGGTAAGGGTGGCGTCATCGGTCATGGCAGAACGAGACAGGGGCGGCGGGGGCAAGTCAATGCCCGACCCCGCGCCGGATCAATGGGCGTCAGCTTGCCGCCATCTGGTTGTGCTTGCGCGCAACGAAGGTCTTGGCCGTTTCCACCGCCACGGCGGCATCGCGGCAATAGGCATCGGCACCGATCGCCCGCCCGAATTCCTCGTTCAGAGGCGCGCCTCCCACGAGAACGATATAATCGTCGCGTATGCCCTTTTCCTTCATCGTGTCGATCACGACCTTCATGTAGGGCATCGTTGTGGTCAGCAGGGCCGACATGCCAAGGATATCGGGTTTTTCGGTCTCCAGAGCCTCGAGGTATTTCTCGACAGGGTTGTTGATCCCAAGATCGACAACCTCGAACCCGGCGCCTTCCATCATCATCGACACGAGGTTCTTGCCGATGTCGTGAATGTCGCCCTTTACCGTGCCGATCACCATCTTGCCCACGCGCGGTGCGCCGGTTGCAATCAGCAGCGGCTTCAGGATCGCCATGCCGCCCTTCATCGCGTTGGCGGCCAGAAGCACTTCGGGAACGAACAGAATGCCGTCGCGGAAATCGTCGCCCACGATCTTCATTCCGCCCACAAGCGCCTCGGTCAGAACCTTGTACGGTGCCCAACCGCGCCCGAGAAGAATGTTCACGCCCTCTTCGATCTCTTCCTTGAGACCGTCATAGAGGTCGTCGAACATCTGGCTGACGAGGTCTTCGTCATTCAGGTCGGCGAGAATGATTTCGTCTTCGTCAGACATAGGACTCTCCCAAACACGTCAGAGCGATGTGCCTCCGACGGCGCTTTTTACATGATTTGATTAACGACACACAACTATGCAGATTACGACATGCGACTTGCCGTGACCGACGCAGCGGCATGAATTCCGTGTCATCTTTGCCATTTCACTGGTGTTTGTTCGTGTTTTGTTCTAGTCAAAGGCTATGGGTGAGACGCGCGATAACCTCTGGCCGGATCATCGTCGTGGCCGGGCGGCGGGGGGCAACAGGACGGGGCGGTTCGAGCCCTATGAGACGGTGGCGGTCGATGACGGCTGGCCTGTCGGCGAATCGCCCGCGCCGCTGCGCACCGAGGTCTCGCTGGAGAGGCCGCGTCGGGTGATCACGCGCAATACCTCTCCCGATATTCCATTCGATCGGTCGATCAATCCCTATCGCGGCTGCGAGCACGGCTGCATCTACTGTTTTGCGCGACCGACACATGCCTATCTGGGCCTGTCGCCGGGTCTTGATTTCGAAACCCGGCTCGTGGCGCGGCCCGAGGCGCCGGAGGTGCTGGCGCGCGAGCTGGCGGCGAAGTCCTATCGCCCGGCGGTGATCGCAATGGGCACCAATACCGATCCCTATCAGCCGATCGAGGGGCGCTTTGGGATCATGCGTCAGGTGCTGGAGGTGCTTGAAGCGCATCATCATCCGGTTGGGATCGTCACCAAGGGGACGTTGATCGAACGCGACGTCGATATTCTGGGGCGGATGGCGGCGCGGGGGCTCGTCCATGTGGGGATCTCGGTCACGACGCTCGACCCGGGCATCGCCCGCGCAATGGAGCCGCGCGTGCCCCATCCCGCCCGCAGGCTGAAGGTGATCCGGCGGTTGTCGGAGGCCGGTATCCCGGTACGCGTCATGGCATCGCCCATGGTGCCGGGGCTGACCGACCACGAATTGGAGACGATCCTCAAAGCGGGGCGCGATGCCGGGGCGATTGCCGCAAGCTGGATCATGCTGCGCTTGCCACGCGAAGTGGCGCCCCTGTTCCGCGACTGGCTGGAAGAGCGGTTTCCGGGCCGCGCGGCGCATGTGATGGGGCGGGTCCGGGAGCTGCATGGCGGGCGCGACTACGACCCTGACTGGGGCAAGCGGATGACGGGCGAAGGGCTGTTTGCCGAGATGATGAAGCGGCGGTTCGATGTCGCTGTGAAACGCTTGGGACTTGCCAAGGACCTGCAACCTCAGAGGTGCGATCTTTTCCGGGTGCCGCCCCGGACCGGCGACCAGCTTTCGTTGTTCTGAAGCCTTAGCCGATCGCGGAAGGTGGCCTTCCCGCCGGCGGTCGTACCGTCTCGTCTTCCAGCCAGGCATCGGCCTGCGCATCATAGTCAGCGAGGACCATGCGCGCGATCTCATCGGCCGAAAGACCTTGTGTAGCGCCACCATAAGAGGGCGGCGCGAAAACGTACCAATGGTCGGATTGTCCCGCTGGCGGGTTGGAGCCAAGGCGGTGACGATTGTGGAAGTAGGTCACGTTCAGTTTCGCGATTGGCCGGTCACGGAAAGATCCGGTGGTGACACCGTCGGGACCACTCCGTGCGATTTCGACGCAGAATTTCCCGCCGGATTGAGAGAATTGGATCGACAGATAGTCGATCCGTTCAGCGCCCCTTCGCCGGAAATGCGGGTAGCTTCCGGTGAATCCCCTTTCGCGCAAGGAAGGAATGAACACATCCTTCAACGCACGGTCCATCTCGGCTCGATCGGGTGGCGGTCGGCGTTCTTTGCCTCCCCCGCCGAAAAGCCCGCGTATGAGACCCCGCATGGGTCCGCTCAACTACGCCGACGGCCGCGACGTTCGCGCGTTGGTGCGGGGGCGTCGCCGGTTCCGTCGGAGGTCGAGGAGAAGCCTCCCAGAGCCGCGGTGATTGCGTCAAGCGTCGGGCGCGGTCCGGCCGGGCGCGTCTCGAGCGCCTCGCGCATCTTTACCAGGTGATCAGGCGTCGTGCCGCAGCAACCGCCGATGATCTTGGCCCCGCAGTCGCGGGCGAGGACGGCGTAGTCGGCCATCAGTTCCGGGGTGCCGTCATAATGGATATGCCCATCATGGTATTTCGGAATGCCCGCGTTGCCCTTGGCGATGATCGGCCGTTCCGTGCCCTGCGCGCCGAACCCAAGGACGGTGCGCAACAGGTCCGAGGCGCCGACGCCGCAATTGGCGCCGAAGGCAAGGGGAGGGTGGCTCAACTTTTCGACCATCGTCGCCATATCGGCGGAAGTGACACCCATCATGGTCCGGCCCGCGGTGTCGAAACTCATCGTCCCGCACCAGGGCATGCCGGCAAGCTGGGCGGCTTCGGCGGCGGCCTTGTATTCCTCGGGGGCCGAGATCGTCTCGACCCAAAGGACATCCGCGCCGCCTTCCTTAAGGCCCTCGGCCTGTTCATGGAACATCTCGACGGCCAGTTCGTGGGTCAGGGGGCCCATCGGGGCCATGATATCGCCGGTGGGTCCGACCGAGCCCGCAACGATCACCGTCCGGCCCGAACCATCGGCGATTTCGCGTGCCAGTTCGGCGCCAACACGGTTCAATTCGCGCACCCGGTTCTGCGCGTCATGTAGTTTCAGCCGCGAGGCGTTTCCTCCGAAAGTATTGGTCAGGAACAGGTCCGACCCGGCATTCACCGCGCCACTGTAAAGCGTACGAATCTTTTCGGGGGCATCCACGTTCCAGAATTCCGGCGCATCGCCGGCCATCAGCCCCATGTTGAACAGATTGGTTCCGGTCGCGCCATCGGCGAGAATCCAGTCTCGCTCTGCAAGCATTAGTGACAGGGGATCGGTCATTGGGCTACCTTTCGTCCGGATGGCTGCGGATCGCGACACCGGCCTCGTTTCGACTGCGTCCCAGTGCCACGGTGCGGCCTGAAGCGCAAATGCAGAACCGTCATGGAGAAGACGGGAAAGATCGAAGACCCGATCTAGACCTCGTCCATCAGTTGCGCCTTTGCCACCGGCATGAGCGCGTCCATCTTGCTCCGGATTTCCTCGGGAGAGGACAGATCGCCCAAATCCGCGGCCACCTTGCGCACGACATCCTCGTGTCCGGCTTCCTCGAAATCGGCCTTCACCACCTCTTTTGCATAGTCCGCCGCTGCTTCGCCCGTCTTTCCCAGAAGTTCCGCAGCCCAGAGCCCGAGAAGCTTGTTGCGCCTTGCCTCGGCCCTGAACTGCATCTCGGCGTCATGGGCGAACTTGTTCTCAAAAGCGTTTTCGCGGTCGTCGAACGTGGTCATCGGGCTCTCCTGCCGTGGGTATGCGTCTCTTCTGATATGCCCACCGAAGCGGGGATTGCCAAGGGGGAGTTGCCGTTCCGGCCCGAGTTTCGCGGCGCGTTCTTGTGGGACGACGCGTTCTGCCCTATGAGGGCGGCACGTCGCCGTGCGGCCCGCGGGGCCTGCGCGCATTCTTTTCTTTGGAGACATGATGGCACGCCGAAAGAAGGTTTATGAAGGCAAGGCGAAAATCCTTTATGAAGGCCCGGAACCGGGAACCTTCGTGCAGTATTTCAAGGACGACGCTACAGCTTTCAACGCCCAGAAAAAGGACGTGATCGACGGCAAGGGGGTTCTGAACAACCGGCTGAGCGAATTCTTCATGACAGGCCTCGCGCAGATCGGCGTGCCCACGCATTTCATCAAGCGGATCAACATGCGTGAGCAACTGATCCGCCAGGTCGAGATTATCCCGCTGGAAGTCGTGGTCCGCAACTTTGCGGCCGGCTCGATGACCAAGCGTCTGGGCATCGCCGAGGGTACGCCTTTGCCGCGCCCGATCGTCGAGTTCTGTCTGAAGGATGATGCGCTGGGCGATCCTCTGGTCAGCGAAGAGCATATCATCGCCTTTGGCTGGGCGAGCCAGCAGGATCTGGATGATATGGTGGCTCTCGCGCTGCGGGTGAACGATTTCCTGTCAGGCTGCATGCTGGCGGTCGGAATCAAGCTCGTGGACTTCAAGATCGAGATCGGTCGCGTCTGGGACGGTGATTTCCAGCGTCTCATCATTGCCGACGAGATCAGTCCCGACAGCTGCCGGTTGTGGGACATCGAGAGCGGCCAGAAGCTCGACAAGGACGTCTTTCGCCATGACCTTGGCTCGCTTGCCGATGCCTATACCGAAGTGGCGAGGCGGCTGGGCGTTCTGCCCACCAATGTGACGCATACGACGAAGCCCACATTGATCAATTAGCTGCACGAGGCACGTGAGATGGGGAAATTGCGGAAGTTGAACAGGACGAAAGGGCAGGGGCGCGCATGAAGGCCAAGGTGCATGTGATGTTGAAACAGGGCGTTCTCGATCCGCAGGGAGAAGCGGTGCGCCGCGCCTTGGGCGCCATGGGGTTCGAGGGTGTGAACGGTGTCCGTCAGGGCAAGGTGATCGAACTGGATCTGGCTGATGGCACCGGTGAGGAAGTGGTGCGCGAGATGTGTGAAAAGCTCCTCGCAAACACGGTAATCGAAAGCTACCGGGTGGAGATGGGCTGATGCGGGCGGCTGTCCTGCGGGAATACAATGCCGATCTGAGCCTAGAAGACGTTCCCGAACCCGCCTGTCCCGAAGACGGCGTGATCCTCAGAGTTCTGGCCTGCGGTGTCTGCCGGTCGGACTGGCACGGCTGGTGTGGCGAGCATCCGCGGGTGAAGCCGGGCCAGATCGGCGGTCATGAATATTGTGGCGAGGTCGTGGAGGCGGGGCCGCGCGCGACTCACAAGGTGGGTGACCGGCTTGTAGCGCCCTTCATCCTTGCCTGCGGGTCCTGCCCGTCCTGCCAGTCGGGCCACGGCAATACCTGCCCCAATCAGCGTCTTCCGGGATTTGTCGAGCCGGGGGCCTTCGCCGAATACGTGGCCGTGCCTTTTGACCACAATCTGGCCCATTTGCCCGAGGGAATGTCGCCCACGGTTGCGGCGGGGCTTGGCTGCCGCGTGACCACGGCGTGGCATGCTCTGACCGGACGCGCGGCGGTTCAGCCGGGCGAATGGCTGGCCGTTCATGGGACCGGCGGCATCGGACTGGCCTGCCTGATCCTTGGCCAGGCCATGGGCGCTCGGGTGATCGTCGTGGATGTAGTCGAAGAAAAACTGAACCATGCCAAGGGATTGGGCGCTGAAGCCGCGATAAATGCCCGGGATGGCGAGACAGCCGCGCGTATTCGCGAGATCACCGGCGGTGGCGCGCATGTGAGCGTCGAGGCGCTTGGCATTCCTGAAACCACCAATGCCTCGATCGAATGCTTGCGGCCCCTTGGTCGCCATGTGCAGGTGGGCATGCCGGTGGGCCACACGGCCCGGATGGAAATCAACATGAGCGCGGTCTATCAGGGCAATCTGGCGCTGTTCGGCACGCGTGGAATGCCGGCATGGCGGTATCCCAGCCTGCTTGGCCTGATCACGCAAGGTCGGGTGGACATGTCGCCGATGATCGCGCGCGAGATCGGGTTGTCCGGCGTCTCGGCCGAATTGCATGCCTTCAACGGGCCGACCCCTCCGGGGGTTGCCGTGGTCACGGATCTGAAAGGGTAGGATATGAAAGCCGCCGTCATCGTTTTTCCCGGATCGAATTGCGACCGAGACCTTGCCGTGGCGTTTCGTGCTGCCGGAATGGAGGTCGAGATGGTCTGGCACAAGGATACCGACCTGCCCGCAGGTACGGATCTTGTGGGCGTGCCGGGCGGGTTCTCCTTTGGGGATTACCTTCGCTGTGGGGCGATTGCGGCGCGTTCACCGATCACCAAGGCATTGATCGCTCACGCGAACAAGGGCGGTTATGTTATTGGAATCTGTAACGGTTTCCAGGTCCTGACCGAAACCGGTTTGCTTCCGGGTGCACTCATGCGCAATGCCGGTCTGAAATTCATCTGCCGCACCGTGTCTCTGCGGGTGGAGACCACGGCATCGGCCTTTACTGCAAACTACACGAAGGGCCAGACGGTGTCCTTCCCGATCGCGCATCACGATGGGAATTATGCGGCCGGATCCGAACTTCTGGCGCAACTGCGTGGTGAGGATCGGATCGCCTTCAGCTATGCCGAGCCGGTGAACGGTTCGGCGGGAGATATCGCGGGCATCTTGTCGGAAAACCGGCGGGTTCTGGGCCTGATGCCCCATCCCGAGCGGGCAATCGACGCGATCCATGGCAGCCGGGACGGCGCGGCGCTCTTCACATCGCTGGCAGGTGCGTTGGCCGACGCTTGAGCGGGGGGGACATCCGGCGTACTCTCTGCACCCATGGCCGCATCCCGCAACACCAATGAAATGGACCCGAGCGCGCTTTGGCGCATTCGGGTGCTGTTCGTGGCCTTCATCGCGATCGCAGTCTCGGTGGTCTGGGTCACGAATCATTTCCTGACTTTGCGCTATACGGATACGACGCGGAACCGCGCCGAAGTGCGTCTGGCGCTCTATTCGGGGAACCTGCTGAGCGAGTTGCAACGGAACTCGGTCGTGCCGCTGCTGTTGTCGCGCGACCCGGCGCTGATCGGGGCGCTGACATCGGGCGATTTCGTGCAGTCTTCGCAACGGCTTATCAGTTACCGCGACGAGATCGGGGCGGCGAGCCTTCTGCTTCTTGATGCCGATGGCCGCGCCGTGGCCGCGACGGATCGCGAACGGCTAGGCACCCAGCATCGCTCCAGCGGTTATTTCGTGGATGCGCAGCGCTCGAACGAGACCGTGTTCACCACCTTCCGGCAGGAAAGCGGGGCGATCGATTTCAACTATTCCCGCCGGATCGAGATCAGCGGCGCGTTGATCGGTGTGATTGTGGTGGGCGTCGATCTGCGCAAGTTCGAAGACTCGTGGTCCGGTTTCTCGGACGCGGTAATGGTGATCGATACAGAAGGCGAGATCATTCTGGCCACGGAGAGCCGGTGGCGCGGCCTGACCGAGAACGAGGCACTCGCCGCCCGGTCCGCGCCCAATGCGATCGAGCGCGCGGTTCAGGCCACGGCAAGTTGGGCGGCCCTTCCGGTGGAGGCCTTCTTCAGCGGCGATCAGGTCATGCGGCAGGAATCGCGGATCGGCTTCCAGGGCTGGCGCATGACCAGCTTCACCACCTATGCCAGCGTCCGCGAGCGGGTGAACGTGTTTCTGGCGCTCGAGATCATGACCTTCTCGATCCTTCTGGCTGTGGCCTTCTATTTGGTCAGCCGAAGGGCGCAGGTCCGCTCGGCTGTCTTCCAGAAGGAATCGGCAGAACTCCGCCAGCTCAACGATGCGCTACAGCGGGAAATCGCCGAGCGGGAACGGGCCGAAAAGAACCTCGAAGTGGCGGAACAGACGATCCAGCAATCCAGCAAACTTGCCATTCTCGGCGAGATGTCGGCAGCGGTCAGCCACGAGTTGAACCAGCCGCTTGCGGCGATGAAAACCTACCTTGCCGGGGCGCGGCTTCTGCTGCAACGGCGGCGTCCGGAGGAGGCCCTGAGTTCGTTCCAGCGGATCGACGGTTTGATCGAACGGATGGGGGCGATCACGCGGCAACTGAAGAGCTATGCACGCAAGGGTGGCGATGCGTTTGAGCCAATGGATGCAAGGGCTTCGGTGTCGTCCGCGCTGGAAATGATGGAGCCGCAACTGAAACAGCGTCGGGTCGAAATCAACCTGACGATGCCACGCGAACCGGTCATGGTGATGGCCGACAAGTTGCGGCTGGAGCAGGTGCTTATCAATCTGATGCGGAACGCGCTGGATGCCAGCGGCGGGACGGAGCAAGCCAAGGTCGAGATCCTGGTAAGCGGCGGTGACAGCGTCCTGATCGCGGTGCGCGACAATGGCCACGGCATCGAGGATTTCGAGGCCTTGTTCGAGCCGTTCTACACCACCAAGGCTCCGGGCGACGGAGTTGGGTTGGGGCTTGCCATTTCGTCCGGAATTGTGAACGACCTAGGCGGTCGTCTGACGGCCCGCAACGGTCGCTCGGGCGGCGCAGTTTTCGAGATACGGCTTCCGTCCTATCGGGCGGAGAGTCAGGCGGCTGAATAGGGGAGTGCCATGGCACAGGCTATGAAGATCGCGATCGTGGATGACGAGCAGGACATGCGCCGCTCGATCAGTCAGTGGTTGGCCCTGTCGGGGTTCGACACTGAAACCTACGCCAGTGCCGAAGAGGCGCTGAAAGTGGTGGGGTCCGATTATCCCGGTGTGGTCCTGTCGGACATCAAGATGCCGGGCATGGACGGGATGCAGTTCCTCAAGCGCCTGATGAGCGTCGATTCCGGGCTTCCCGTGATCATGATCACGGGCCATGGCGACGTACCCATGGCGGTCGAGGCGATGCGGGTCGGGGCCTATGACTTTCTGGAAAAGCCGTTCAACCCCGACCGGATGACGGAGCTTGCCAAGAAGGCCACCACAAGTCGCCGTCTGACGCTGAACAACCGCGCGCTGCGCCGCGAACTGGGCGATGGCACCGGGATTATGAAGAAGCTGATCGGCTCTTCGCCGGAAATGGAGCGGCTGCGCGAAGATATCCTGGATCTGGGTCAGGCCGAAGGTCACGTGCTGATCGATGGTGAGACGGGAACGGGCAAGACGCTGGTCGCGCATGCGCTTCACGCCGTCGGTGCCAATCCGGGGCGGAAATTCGTCATCTTTTCCTGCGGGTCGCTGGACGAGGAGTCGCTGTCAAGGCGGCTTCTGGGCCCGATGGAGGAAGGTGGCCAGCTGCCGCTGATCGAAGAGGCGCGCGGCGGCACACTCGTGCTGGAAGATATCGACGCGCTTCCCACCGCGCTTCAGGGGCGGCTGCTGACATGGATTAACGACCAGGGCACGCCGCCCGAGACGCGGATTGTCGCGATCTCGAACCTGCAGGCGCAGGGTAAGACTTGCGAGGATGTTCTTCGGCCCGATCTCTTCTATCGGCTTGCGGCAATGAAGATCACTCTTCCGCCGCTGCGTGCGCGGGGCGAAGATGTACTGACTCTGTTCGCCCGTTTCACCGAGCAATACGCCGATGAATACGGCTGCGATGCACCCGCGATCGGCGCGCAAGAGGCGGCGCAGCTGCTTCAGGCACCTTGGCCCGGCAACGTACGGCAACTGATCAACGTGGCCGAGCGCGCGGTGCTTCAGAACCGACGCGGATCGGGCACGATCGCCTCGCTTTTGATGGCTGATGACGAGGGGGCCGCCCCGGCCATGACGACCGAGGGCAAGCCGCTCAAGGAATATGTCGAGGCTTTCGAACGCATGCTGATCGACAATACGATGCGTCGCCACCGCGGCTCGATCGCCGCCGTGATGGACGAATTGTGCCTCCCGCGCCGGACGCTCAACGAGAAGATGGCAAAATACGGGTTGCAGCGGTCGGATTACCTTTGAGCACGGAACCCCCCGGCAGTCGAGAACGGCTGCCGGGCGCGGTGGGACCTGCCGCAGCCGCGGCGTCAATTTGACGATTGTCAAACGGCAAGCAACCACACTATGGTGACCGAACGGCGAGCCGATGCGATGCATCGACGCCCGCCTTAATTGGATTCGCGCTTTTGAAGCAACGACCCGGTCGGAATGCCGAAGGTTTCAAAGCGCAATAAGTGGCCCGTCCGGGCCAGAGGAATTGCCCGAGCGCGCAGGCGTCAGCGGGCGAGATAACAGGTGCCTTCCGGGGCATCGGAGAAGAAACGTGATAACGCGCGTGGACATTGTCAGGCATTGGGCAGAGGGCGAATGCGCTCGTCTGCAACTTGGCATGTTCCGAGCGTTCACCCCAAATAGCCAGACATTCCGTACACTTGCGCCTCCGGGTGACAGGCGGCGAACTGTCTGCCGAAAGTCAACATGCCAAAGAAGATGCTTATCGATGCCACCCACGCCGAGGAGACTCGCGTCGTGGTGGTCGACGGAAACAAAGTTGAAGAGTTCGACTTTGAATCCGAAAACAAACGGCAGCTTGCCGGAAATATCTATCTCGCAAAAGTAACGCGGGTCGAACCGTCGCTTCAGGCGGCCTTCGTGGATTACGGCGGGAACCGTCACGGTTTCCTCGCCTTCTCGGAAATCCATCCTGACTATTACCAGATCCCGGTCGCGGATCGCGAAGCGCTCCTGGCCGAGGAAATGGCCTATGCAGAAGCGCAGGCCGCCGAGGAAGACGAGGAAAAACCGAAGCGCCGATCGCGCTCGCGGTCGCGGTCGCGCGGCAAGGCCCAGGCCGAGACGGCATCCAGCAACGAGGATGCAGTCGAAACCCGCGATATCGCGGGCATGGACGTGGTCGATCTCGAGGAAGACGAGGACGCGGTCGATTTCGCCGATGAGGAGGCAAGCTCGCCGATGGAGCGGGTGCCCGAGACGCCGGTGGAAGAGCCCTCGCCAATGGCGCAAGCTAAGCCCGAGGATTCCGACGAAGAGGCGGACGACGGTATCACCGAGGCGTCCGATCGCGACGATTCCATCGAATCTGTCGCCGATGAAGATGTGGCCGAAGAGATCCGCGCGCCGCGCCGTCCCAAGCCCCGAAAATACAAGATCCAGGAAGTGATCAAGGTTCGCCAGATCCTTCTGGTGCAGGTCGTCAAAGAAGAGCGGGGCAACAAGGGCGCCGCACTCACCACCTACCTGTCGCTTGCTGGCCGCTACTGCGTTCTGATGCCAAATACCGCGCGCGGTGGCGGTATCTCCCGCAAGATCACCAATGCCGCGGACCGCAAGAAACTTAAGGAAATCGCCTCTGAAATCGATGTGCCCCGGGGCGCCGGCCTGATCGTGCGGACCGCAGGCGCGCAACGCACCAAGACCGAGATCAAGCGCGATTATGAGTATCTGCAACGGATGTGGGAGCAGATCCGCGAATTGACGCTCAAATCCATTGCGCCGGCGCAGATCTATGAAGAAGGCAACCTGATCAAGCGGTCAATCCGCGATCTTTACAACCGCGATATCGACGAGGTGTTCGTCGAGGGCGAGGCGGGCTACCGCGTGGCCAAGGACTTCATGAAGATGATCATGCCGTCCCACGCCAAGAACGTGAAACACTACACCGAGGCGATGCCGCTTTTCGCGCGCTATCAGGTGGAAAGCTATCTGGCGGGTATGTTCAACCCGACGGTACAGCTCAAATCCGGTGGTTACATCGTGATCGGTATCACCGAGGCGCTGGTGGCGATCGACGTGAACTCGGGCCGGGCGACCAAGGAAGGCTCGATCGAGGACACTGCGACCAAGACCAACCTCGAAGCCGCCGACGAGGTGGCGCGGCAGTTGCGCCTGCGTGACCTTGCTGGTCTGATCGTGATCGACTTCATCGACATGGAAGAGCGCAAGAACAACGCTGCCGTCGAGAAGCGCCTGAAAGACAAGCTGAAGACCGACCGGGCGCGCATTCAGGTCGGCCGGATTTCAGGCTTCGGCCTGCTTGAGATGAGCCGTCAGCGGCTGCGCCCCGGCATGCTCGAGGCATCGACCCAGCCCTGTCCGTCCTGCCATGGTACGGGCCTCGTGCGCTCTGATGACAGCCTTGGCCTGACCATCCTGCGCCAGATCGAGGAAGAGGGCACCCGGGGCCGCACGCGCGAAGTGCTGGTAAAGGCGCCGGTGTCGATCATGAACTTCCTCATGAACCAGAAGCGCGAGCATATCGCCGGGATCGAGGGCCGCTATGGGATGAGCGTCCGGATCGAGGGCGACGGCCATCTGATCAGCCCGGATTTCACGATCGAGAAGTTCAAGACGGCTACGCGACCGGTGCGCGAAGCCGCCCCGGTCGTATCTGTCGATGCATCGCTGATGGCGGATATCGACGAGGCGGCCGAGGCTGCCGCGGTCGAAGAGATCTCCGAAGCTCCAGAGGCTCCTGAGGCCGAGGGAGATGCGCCTCGCAAGAAGCGTCGTCGTCGGCGGCGTCGGCGCGGTGGCGGCGGTCAGAACGGCGAGGGTCAGGAGACCGATGCGCGCGCAAGCGAAGACCAGGCCGAAGAGACCGATGATAGCGCAAAGGCACCTGCTGCCGAGGCGGAGACGCCCGCCGAGCCGGTCGCCGAAGACGCAACGGTCAAGCCCAAGCGCACAAGGTCGCGGCGCAAGCCAAAGTCCGAAGAACCTGAGACCATAGCAGAAGTATCGCCTGCCGAGGACGCGGAGGGACAAGAACCCGTCGCAGAGGAAGAGGCGCCAAAGCCCAAGCGCAAGCGTGCTCCACGTGCCCGCAAGGCGGCTACCGAACCGGCAGCCGAGGTCGAAGCCCCGGCAACGCCGGTGGCAGAGGTCGCCGCCATATCCGAGGTCGAACCCGAGGCAGCGCCCGAGGCGGAACCCGCGCCGAAACCCGCGCGGAAACGGGCAAAGGCCCAGCCGAAGCCCGAACCGGAACCCGCACTCGTTGAGGATGCTCCAGAGCCGGCCACGCAGGCGGAGGACGACAAGCCCCGACGCAAGGGGTGGTGGTCGCTCGGACGCTAAGCGGTCATGACCGTTGTCATAACCGGCGGGGCTGGGTTCCTCGGTCAGAGGCTGGCCCGCCGGATCTTGGCGGACGGTCACCTGAAGCTGCCCGATGGAACCGAATTGATGCGCCCGGCCATCGTTCTGGCGGACCGGCCCGGATCAGTTCTTGCCGCCGATCTTCAGGGCCGGGTGCGTCTGACCGATCTCGACATCACCGACCACGGTGCGGTGACGGTGGCGCTTGCGGATGCGCAGGCGGTGTTCCACCTTGCCGCGGTCGTCAGCGGGCAGGCCGAGGCGGAATTCGACCTGGGTCTGTCGGTCAACCTCGATGGCACCCGAAATGTGCTCGAGGCGGCCTTTGCCACCGGGCGGCGCCTGCCGATGGTGGGCACATCGTCGCTAGCGGTCTTCGGCACCAACACGACGGAGCCACTGACCGAAGCGGCGCCGACCCAACCGTCGAACAGCTATGGCGCGGCCAAGGCGATGGCGGAGATCCTGATGTCGGACTACCGGCGCAGGGGAATGGTCGAGGCGCGGGTGCTGCGCCTGCCCACGATCGTCGTGCGGCCCGGGCGGCCCAATGCGGCGGCTTCGTCCTTTGCCTCGGCCATCCTGCGCGAACCGCTTGCCGGCCAACGGGCGCGCTGTCCGGTGGATACCGGACTTCCGCTCTGGCTGGCCTCGCCCAAGACAGCGGTGGATGCGATGATCCGTGCCATGGCGGCGCCACAGCGCGACTGGCCGGACTTCGCGGCGCTGAACGTGCCGGGCATCACGGTCACCGTGGCCCAGATGCTCGAAGCGCTTCAGGAACTTGGCGGGATTGCGGCCCGCGATCTGGTGACACTCGACCGCGATCCGGCGATCGAGGCGATCGTGGCCAAATGGCCCGCGCGGTTCGACGTTCGGCTTGCCGAGCGGCTGGGGTTTCGCTGTGCGGAACGCACGATCATGGATATCCTGCGCGCCTATATGGCCGAGACCTGAGGGCCTGCGCCGCGGTCAGGTTTTGCGGATGAAATGGTGCTGTGCACCATCCGCGTCTTCGACGCCCAGATAGATATTGCCGCTTTCGGCGCAGTAGTGAGGCACGTCGACGATCGCCGCCGGATCGTCCGCCTGCAGCCGCAGCACGGTGCCGGGCGTCAGCGAGCGCATGCGCTTGGCGGCCTTCAGGACCGGCAGCGGGCACAACAGCCCAAGCGCATCAAGATCGTCATCATATTCCATGCGTCGCGCATTAGGCGGGATGTTACAGTTTGTCCACCGAGTTGTGACGCGATGTGTGGGTGACGCGGGCACGTGGCTTGGCTATGTGTGAGTGGTAGAGGAGCGGGATCATCCATGTTCGGAATTGACATCATCGACGCAAGCCTTCTTCCCGCGATGGCGATTGCCGCCTTTGCCGGCCTGTTGTCGTTTCTCAGCCCTTGCGTCCTGCCCATCGTACCGCCCTATCTTGCCTATATGGGCGGCATCTCCATGAGCGAGATGAACGCCAGCGCCGGACGCCGGCGGGTGATCCTGTCGGCGCTGTTCTTTGTGCTGGGACTGTCGACGGTGTTCCTGTTCCTTGGCTTCACCGCCTCCGCGCTTGGCCGCTTCTTCCTGATGAACCAGACATGGTTCGTGGCGGCCTCCGGCGTGGTGATCATGATTTTCGGGGCGCATTTCCTCGGGGTCTACAGGATCGGATTCATGGATCGGGAAATGCGGATGGACGCAGGTGACCGAGGCGGATCGGCCTTTGGGGCATATGTTCTGGGCCTCGCCTTTGCCTTTGGCTGGACGCCCTGTATCGGCCCGATCCTTGGCGCGATCCTGTCGATTGCGGCGAGCGAGGCCGACATGGCACGGGGCACGACCCTGCTCGCCTCCTATGCGGTGGGGCTGGGCGTGCCCTTCCTTTTGGTCGCTGCCTATTTCCCGCGCCTTTCCGGGGCCATGGCCTTCATGAAGCGCCATATGGAGCGGATCGAGCGCGTGATGGGGCTTCTGCTCTGGACCGTCGGCCTGCTTGATGCTTACCGGCAAGTTCACCGATTTCGCGTGGTGGCTGAACGAGCAGTTCCCGGCGCTTCAGGCGTTCGGCTAGGGCGCCTCGGCGCTTGTCATCGGCACGCTCCACAGGCCATACTCAACGCGACAGGGGGTGTCGCCAGACCAGCAGAGCAGCAGATCGGCAGAGAACGTTTCATGTCCCGTCCCCCTGATCCTCCTGTCGAGCGCCGCCGCGTATTCTACATTCCCGGCTACGACCCCTATCCGGCGCGCCGCTACCGCGAACTCTACCGATCTCAGGGAAAGGAACAGGCGCGCATTGCGGGTTACCGGCTTGCCGTGCGGGGCGCGAGAGGCGGGCCGCATTACGGTTGGGAAGTGGCCGGCGAAATCGACGGGGCGCGGGTGCGCGCGCGGGTCGATGTTCTGCAATGGTCCGATATCGTGCGCGACACGATGGATCAGACCGTCGCGGGCACCTATCTCCAACTGATCCGCACGGCGATCGTCTATATCGGGTCGGGGGCGCTTCGGCGGATGACCTGGCTTCGGAAGGGGCCGGTGATCGCGGGGCTCTATCCGGCGGTGATGCTGCTTCTGCAACTGCTTGTGGGCTCTTGTGGCAGGTTGGATCGTGGCGAACGCGGTGGCCGCCCTTCTTGGGTTTCTGCTGGGCTGGCTCTTGCCTGGCGTTGGATGGGGCTGGGTCGGCGTCGTTGTCGGTACCGTCGTCATGGTTCTTGTCCTGCGCCAGTTCCGCGCGTGGGACCGGCACATTCTGGCCTACTACCTGATGCACGATCTGGCCCATACGGCGCAATCCGGCGGCGCCTATCCGCCGGAAATGGACGCCCGGATCGAGGCATTTGCCGACGACGTGGCCCGGGCCCTGACGCAGAAGGTGGACGAGGTGCTGGTGGTCGGCCATTCCTCGGGCGCGCATCTGGCGGTCTCGGTCTTGGCAAGGCTTCTGCGCGAAGGGCGCATTCCGGCGGACGGTCCTGTCCTGTCGCTATCTGACCCTCGGGCAGGCCATTCCCATGGTGTCCTTCCTGCCCAAGGCGGGCAGTTGCGGCGTGATCTCCACGATCTGGCCAGCTCGGATCGGATCGTCTGGATCGACATCTCGGCGCCCGTCCGACGGAGGGTCTTTCGCGCTCTGCGACCCGGTCGCGGTCTCGGGCGTCGCTCCCACGGTGCAGCGCTGGCCCCTGGTCCTGTCGGCCGCATTCCGCAATTCGCTCTCGACCGAGCGGTTCAAGGCGCTGCGCTGGCGGTTCTTCCGGCTGCATTTCCAGTATCTCTGCGCTTTCGACAAACCCGAGGCCTATGACTACTTCCGGATCACCGCAGGTCCCGCAGACGCTTGGCAGCCCGTTTCGCCAATCGCAAACCCTCGTCGAACCGGATCGACGTCAGGGCTTCGCGCTATAACTCGATGACCCCATGATCCCGCCCAAACCCCCGGCGCGCGATGCGCAGGTGCCCGCTTTGGCGCTATGCCCGCGCGTTCCGGCGCGACATCCTGTCGGCGCAGCCCGCGCGGCTGTACCGGGCGAGGATGGCCGAGTTTCGCACGCCTTTCTTCCGGTCCTTCCTGGTCAACGAACCCGATCTGATACGCGAAATCCTGAGCGATCGCCCGGCCGATTTTCCGAAATCGACCCGGGTGACCGAGGGGCTGCGCCCGCTTCTGGGCGATGCCGTGTTCGTCACCAATGGGGCGCAATGGGCGCGGCAACGGCGGATCATCGACCCGGCCTTTCAGGGCGGGCGCCTGGACGAGACATTTCCCGCGATGCTGGCTGCGGGGCGGGCGGCGCTCGCGCGGCTGCGCCCGGGGTCCTGCGAGGTCGAGGCGATAGCCAGCCATGCCGCCGCCGACGTTATCTTTCGCACCCTGTTCTCGGTCCCGATCGAAGACCGGATGGCGGGCCAGGTGGCGCAGGCCTTTACGCGCTACCAGCGGCACCAGCCGATCCTGAACATTGCCGCGCTGCTTTCCCATGCCGCGCTGGATGCCCCGTTTCCATCGCAGGGCCGTGCGGCGCGCTGCCGCGGAGATCCGGACGCTTGTGGCCGAGATGGTGACGCAGCGGGTGAGGCAGATCGACGAGGGCACCGCGCCCGATGATCTTGCCACGAAACTTCTGACCTTCCGCGACCCGGTGACCGGAGAGGGGTTCGCCGCGGGCGAAATGACCGACCAGGTGGCGATCTTCTTTCTGGCCGGGCATGAAACAAGCGCCGCGGCGCTGTCTTGGGCGCTCTACCTTCTGGCCACCCATCCCGAAGCGCAGGACCGCGTGGCCGATGAAGCGGCTGCGTTTGCCAACGATCCAAGCCCCGCCACGCTCAAGACCCTGCGCTTCACCCGCGATGTGTTCCGCGAGGCGCTGCGGCTTTATCCGCCCGTGCCGATGATGGTGCGCGCGGCCTCGGGGCCGGAGGAATTCAGGGGGCGCGCGGTGCCCAAGGGGGCGCAGATCGTCCTGTCGCCGTGGCATCTGCACCGGCACGAGCGTCATTGGGACAAGCCCTGACGCTTTCGATCCGGATCGCTGGCAGACGGCGGAAGGGCGCGGACTCCGCCCGCGCGGCCTACATGCCGTTCTCGGCCGGGCCGCGGGTCTGCCCCGGTGCGGGATTTGCGATGGCCGAAGGAACGCTGCTCCTGGCGCTTCTGGTACGATGCCTTCCGCTTTGCGCCTATCGGACCTCCGCCGGTCCCCGTCGCACATCTGACTGTTCGGTCCCGCAATGGCATAAAACTTGAGCTTTCACCGCGGAAGTGAGATTTTAACGCAACGTTAGAACTTTCTGTGCTGGCAGCCCCTTGCCAAAAAACTTGCTCGATAGCTCCGAATCATTTGATAAATCAAACCTCTGCAAGACGCTGTTGACGTTTAATAGTTAATGGCGAGTACGGTTACGGGGCCGGGGGGTCCCGCGTAAAGGTGGAAATCAGTATCCTGTCTGCACGCTTCCTTGGGGGGAACGTATGTCGATTCATCAGGATCTTGCGGTCTCCGGGCCGGTTTTCAGAATTGCAATTCCGTCCTGGCGCATCGGGCGTCGGGCCGCGACTACAGACGTCTGACCTGAACACTGGCCCGAGCCGGGCAGAGTTTCAGGAGCTCTTGGAAACCGGACTGAACCCCGGGGAACTGCGCCATGCGCGCCTGACGAAATCCGAGCGGCGGCAACTTTCGGCAGCACGTCGCCTGCGTGACGCGCTCTACCCGTCCAACGATTTCGCCTGAGATTTCAGAACGTCGAGCACGAAGACCCGGATCGCAGAGGCCAACCCGGCCTCTGTCCCCCTCGCTGCGTCGATCTCGGCGGCGAGTGCGTTGAGCGCCACCCCGCGCTGTTCCGCGATGGTCCGGAACTCGTGCCAGAATGCATCTTCCAGTGACACGGACGTACGATGGCCGCGCAGCGTCAGCGAACGCTTGACGGGGCGCGCGGTCATTCCCGATCGCGCTTGTGCTGATCGAGGATCCGGGCGGCGCGGGTCGCGGCGTCGGTGTCGCGGGCCTTTTCGGTCTTGTTGCGGCCGAATTTCGCGGCATTTGCGTCGGCCTTGGCCCGCTTTTCGTCCCGCGCGCGCAATTTCCGCGCGCGGTTCAGGTTGATCGGCGTGTCGCTCACTTCGGTCCGATCATCTGTTCGGGGCGCACGACCTTGTCGAAGGTCTCTGCATCCACGAAACCCAGATTGATCGCCTCTTCCCGCAGGGTGGTGCCGTTCTTGTGCGCGGTCTTGGCGACAGTCGTCGCGTTGTCATATCCGATCGTGGGCGCCAGAGCTGTCACCAGCATCAGCGATTCCCGCATCAGCTTTTCGATCCGGTCCTTGTCGGCCGCGATTCCCAGCCACGCAATTATCGGTGAATGCGACCGAGGCGTCACCCAGAAGCTGCATGGATTGCAACAGGTTATAGGCCATCATCGGTTTGTAGACGTTCAGTTCGAAATGGCCCTGGCTGCCGGCGAAACCGATCGCGGCGTCATTGCCGAACACATGGGCGCAGACCTGTGTCATCGCTTCGCACTGGGTCGGATTGACCTTGCCCGGCATGATCGACGAGCCGGGCTCGTTCTCGGGCAGCATCAATTCGCCCAGACCGCAACGCGGGCCGGATCCCAGAAGGCGGATGTCATTGGCGATCTTGAACAGCGACGCAGCGGCGGTTTTGACCGCGCCCGACATCTCGACCATGGCGTCATGGGCGGCAAGCGCCTCGAACTTGTTCGGGGCGGTGACGAAAGGCAGGCCGGTGATCTCGGCCATATGCGCCGCCACCGTCTCGCCCCAGCCCTTGGGCGAGTTCAGGCCGGTGCCCACCGCCGTGCCGCCCTGGGCCAGTTCGTAGATATGGGGCAGGGCGGATTTGACCCGCTTGATCGCCATATGAACCTGATGTGCATAGCCCGAGAACTCCTGCGCCAGCGTCAGGGGCGTCGCGTCCATCGTATGGGTGCGGCCGATCTTGATGATCCCCTCGAACTCCTGAACCTTCATCTCCAGCGCCGCATGCAGCTTTGCCAGACCGGGCAGCAGCACGTCATGCGCGGTCATCGCCGTGGCGATATGCATTGCCGTCGGAAAGGTATCGTTCGACGACTGCCCCATGTTCACGTGGTCGTTCGGATGGACCGGATCCTTCGAACCGATCGTGCCGCCCAGAATTTCGATGGCCCGGTTCGCGATCACCTCGTTGGCGTTCATGTTCGACTGGGTGCCCGAACCGGTCTGCCAGACCACCAGCGGAAAATTGTCGTCAAGCTTGCCCGCCACGACTTCGGAGGCCGCCTCGATCATCGCCTCGGCCAGTTTCGCGTCGAGCGCGCCACGGTCGCGGTTGGCGATGGCGCAGGCCTGCTTGATCACGCCCAAGTGCGCGGACGATCGCGACGGGCTGTTTCTCCCAACCGATCGGGAAGTTCAGGATCGAGCGTTGGGTCTGTGCGCCCCAATACTTGTCTGCGGGTACCTCAAGCGGGCCGAAACTGTCGGTTTCCGTGCGGGTCTGGGCCATCAAAGCTCTCCTAGAATGCGTTGATCAGAGCTATAGGGCGCAGCGAAAGCCCATGCAATCGGCAGTGGTGTCGCGCGGCGCGTTCCACGATGGCGTCGCATCGGCGGGGGAGCTATTTCCGGAACTTGTCGAGGCTGACGATCTCGGCGTCCTTCGGGCGGCGGTGCCGGCACGTCGTCGTCGCTCTGTCGCGGCCTGATCGGTCGTCGTCCTCGTCATCGTCGTCCTGCGTTTCGAAGCGCAGGCCGAATTCCACCGAGGGATCGACGAAGGTCCGGATCGCGTCATAGGGGATATAAAGCGGTTCGGGGCTGTCGCCGAAATTCAGCGTGACGGCAAAGCCTTCGTCGCCGACCTCGAGCTTGTCGTACCAGTGCTGCATGACCACGGTCATCTCGTCGGGATAGCGGTCCGACAGCCAATCCGCGATCTCGACATCCGGATGCATGGTGTCGAAGGTGATGAAGAAGTGATGCTCGCCCGGCAGGCCATTTTTCGCGACATCGCTCAGAACCTTCTGGATCAGGCCACGCATGGCGCTGTGCATCAGGTTTCCATAGTCGATCTTGCGGGTCATGGAGAATACTTTCGCTCGTTGCCGTTCAGCATATTGGATTCGGATTGGAAGAAAAGAGCAGGAATAGCGATTTCCTGTTAACCGGCTTCTACCCAATCGCCGGCGAGGCGAGGCCCAGGACCGCCGCGATCAGGAGGACCCGAAGAAGCGGCCAATGCAGGACCAGTAGCAGGGTTGCGGCGATGGCCACAAGCGAGGCCGCGACCGGGTCGAGGCTGGCGGGATCGGGCGCGATCATATGCAACGGCCCCCAAGCGATCACGTCGACGCGGGAAAGAGAACATGGGTCGCGAACCAGAGCGACAGGTTCAGGATCACCCCGACCACGGCGGCCGTGATCGCGCGCAAGCGCGCCGGTCAGGCGGGGACGGCGCGGCGATCCAGTCGAGATAGGGCGCGCCGACGAAAATCCAGAGAAAACAGGGCACGAAGGTGACCCAGAGCGTGACAGCCGGCCGCCGCCAGCGCCATGCCGATGCCGCCTGCGCCTACGCCGGCGAGAAAGCCCACGAATTGCGTGACAAGGATCAGCGGGCCGGGCGTGGTTTCGGCCAGACCCAGCCCGTCCATCATCTGCGCCGTGGTCAGCCAGCCCTGGTCGCGCCACGACTTCCTGCGTCATGTAGGCCAGCACCGCATAGGCGCCGCCGAAGGTCACCACCGCCAGCTTGGAAAAGAACAGCGCGATTTCGGTCAGGAAGGTCGCGCCCGAGGCCCAGCAGCGCGGCGATGGGCGCGAACCAGAGCGTGCCCCAGATGGCGATTGTCCGCGCCAAGCGCCATGGCCCGCGTGGCAGCGGGGATGGGCTGCGGCGCCGCACCGCCGGTCGTCCGGAAACCCCAGAGCGCCGCTGCCGCGATGATGCAGCGGAAAGGGCAGGGCCAGCGACAAAGATCGCCAGAAAGGACAGCCCCGCAATGATCCAGTGTCCGGGGCCATGCAAGCGCGCGCCGCGCGACCTTGCACCAGCGCCTCGATCACGATCACCACCACCGCCGCCTTGACGCCCAGAAACAGGGCATGCACCAGCGGCAGGTCGCCCAGCGCGACATAGGCATGAGCCAGCGCAAAGATCACCACCGCGCCCGGCAGGACGAACAACAGCCCCGCCAGAAGCCCGCCCGGCACCCCGCGCAGCCGCCAACCGGCATAGGTGGCAAGCTGCATCGCCTCCGGTCCCGGCAGGAGCATGGTGAAAGAGAGCGCGCGCAGAAACGTCGCCTCGTCGAGCCAGCCGGTCCGGTCCACCAGTTCGCGGTGCATCAGCGCGATCTGCGCGGCCGGGCCGCCGAAGGACAGAAGGCCGATATGGCCGAAGATCCGGAACAACTCCCGGTAGGACACGTCCGCCATGGCTCAGTCCCGCCCAGCGGGCCAGTCATGGCCCTCCTCATGCCCGTCCCGCGCCCAGCGGTAGAAGGCGTCATAAAGCGGCAAGCGCGGCGGCAAGCTGTGCCTGATCGTCCCGATACTGGCGCGACAGCCCGACCGACAGCGCCAGAAGCCCCGCTGCCTGCGGCGCCAGATCGTGGCGGTCGGTATCCGCTGCCCGGACGACCGTTGCCAGACGGTCAAGCGCGGGGCTCTGCAGGGCGAATTCCTCGATCATCGTGTCGAAGCTACAGCGATCGCCCCGGTGGGACCAGAAGACGCCTTCGACATCGAAGGGTACGGCGCCGAACCGGTCGGCGACGCCCATCACCTCGGCCGGTGAAACGAACAGGAACACGCGCATCAGGATCGACGAAGCGGCGGATCAGCCAGGGACAGGCGATGCGGTCGATCTTCGGCCGGTGCCGCGTGACCCAGAGCGTGGCGCCCTCGCACGGGATCGGGCAGGGCGGCGGCCGGGACACGCATTGCGCCGGGCATGTCGCGCCAGCCATAGATGCCGCCCGCGAGGTATTCGGCGGGTTGTCCCTTGGCTTTCAGGAGCGCTGTCAGCCCCTGGCTGAGCTTTTTCCCTTTCTGGCAGACGATCACGGCCGGACGGCCCTGAAGCCGGGCGATCAGCCCGTCGGGATCGCTATGGGGATGGCGAACCGATCCGGGGATCAGGAACGGGTCCGTCGGAAAAATCCGCGTCGGTCTGAGATATCGACGATCACGGGGCAATCGGGTGTCCCGATCAGGCGCAAGAGGTTTTGGGCGGTGATTTCGTTCGGGGCGGCCATGGGCGCATCCTTTCCGGTCAAGAACAAAGGATGCGAAACTTGGGCCGAGGCCTCACGGGGCGTTCGCGGGGCCCCATGGAGATAGTTGGCGGCAATGGCGGGCTGCGAATGTCAAGCTGTGGCGCTAGAACATGACCTGACTGACCTCGCGGCGGATCTTGCGCTTCAGGGTCTCGGCATAGCTTTGGTGCCCGCGCGAGGTCATCACGAAACCATTTCGGGTGATCACGTGGCGGCGGAAGAAATTCGTGATCGACAGGCCCATGCTCTCGATCGCGAGTCCGTTGATCTGCACGTTGGCATCCTCGGCCTGACGCCGGGCGGATTGCGGATCGGTGCCGGCATTGTCGGTGCCGTCGCCGGAGATATCGATGACCTTGCGTCCGCAATCGGGCACCTCGGCGAAGAGGGGCAGGCTGAACCGGATCACATCGCCCACCGCGGTATCCGACATGATGAAGACACGTTTCATCTCACGCGCGGCCTGGGACAACGCATCGACATCTGCATCGGTGTTCATCCGGGTCCAGGGAAAGACGACCTGCTGGCTACCGCGGCCGGACCATTGGACGACGGTCAGGGCGACCTTGCCGCTGACCAGCGCCTCGCGCACCGCCGGGTCGATCACTGCGTCGGCCAGCCCATCGGTCTGGATCCGGTATTCGCCCGCATCGATCGAATTCGACACGTCGATTGCCAGCACGAGCGCCGTCGCGCAAGACCACGCCGGTCCCGATGAGTAGGCAGCGAGGAAAGACGCGACAAGGACGGCGCAGCGCCGCTGGGCGAAGTACATGACGCGAGGATGACGAAATGACCCGGAGAGCGCAATCACGATTGCGTGGGACAGAAACCGGGCATCCAGGAAACGGGCGCGTGCGGGAACCTGTTGTCACATATCGCGATTTGTCGGGAAAGGTGCCGGATTCTGTTGCCAGGCTCCGGCGGGCCCCGCCTTACGCTGCTAGGCGCAAGGGCTTAAGGTTCGATCTTAGTGGCTGCTTACGCAGCGACTGCGACCGGAGCATGGTTGTTATTGGCAACTATGCGTTACGGACCGATAACGGTGGTACCTCACCGAGACAAAGCAATCCCCTTTAGACGTCCGTCGATCCTATTTCGGCCCCATGGTCCGCCAATAACGGAGGATTTGGTGGAGCCGCCGGGTACCGCCCCCGGGTCCGATCCGCTTATTACGAGCGCGTTTATGTCCATAGTCCCGCAAGCGAGACAGATCAGAGGTAAGCGATGGGGCCGGTTAATTCAAGTCGAACGCTGCGCGCGGAGAATTTCCCCGGCACCGGCGGAATTGCCCGTTAACGTTGGGAAACAAGAGGTTTTCGGCGATGTGTATTCCATGCGGAAACCATGTGTATTTCATGCGCATCAAAATCGCCATTTGCCCAGTTCCTAACGATGCGAACGCGGGTCCGCTGGAACCCGGAAAGGCGTTCAGAGGGTCGCCCTGTGGGGCGGAGCGGACTTCGGCAGTCATTCGAATGGCCGACATTTCACGACCCCTCGCATGTCGAAGTTGACGAACGTACCAACCGAAATGCCGGTGGCGCTTTCCTGCATGAATGTAACCCGAACGCCAACCAGGGGCGCGTTCAGATCAATCAGGTCGCGGAGTTCTGCTGGCAGGGTGCTGCCGGTCCTGATCCGCCAATACATTTTCAGGCCATGCAGATGGCAGACAGATCGTCCGTCGATGGTCAGATTCGGTTCCATGCCTCCTTTCAGCGCGACTTTCAGCTCCAGGAAGTTGCCGGCTGACGGGCCGCCGAACCTGACGGGCGCTGTCGCAATGGAGGCACTCAGATCCCCTCTCGCCCCGGATTTCAGAACGATCGGCTCGGCCCGGCCGATCCCTGCGATCGAAATGACGAAGATCGCTACGGCGCTAACGGAGAGGAGGCTTTTCATTGTACGATCCCAATGGGCGATGCGCCAATCTACAATCAATGCGGGCCATCGCAAATCGGCTGAAAGCCAATACTTGTGGTCGCGCGCAGAGGTTCGGCCGCAGTGGACGACGGACCCGTTGATGCAGTGAAACAGCCGGTTTCCGGCAATGTGCATTCCATGCGGAAATCATGTGTATTTCATGCGCATCGGAATCGCCCTTCGCCCATCTCCCGACGATGCGAACGCACCTGTTGCCGGTGCGCCGCCACCGGGCAAGCCGTGCCGGCGGTCGAACCAGGGGACGGAGCGGAGAGTTTACGGTGCACCGCACCTGTCCGACGGGATCAGGCAAGCTCGCAGGAGTAGACGTTATTCAGGAACCCCTCGGTCCCGATCCGGAACTGGGTCTCGCCTGCGTGTCTGAATCCATGGGCCAGATAGAAACCGATGGCCGGAAAATTCTCGGCATTGGTGGCCAGCCAAATGGAATCGACGCCGTCCTGCCGACATTTCTCAATCGCGGCCTGCAGCAGGCGTGTCCCCACGCCTTTTCCCTGATGACGCGGCTGGACATAGAAGGTTGCAAGTTCGGTCTCCGAACAACCGGGGACCGGCGCCTTGCTCCCCGACGACACACGTATGAAGCCGTCGATGCCGTCCTCGTTTTCGGAGACGAGGATGAACTGGCCGGGATCGGCTATCAGGGCTTCGGTCCGTGATGTGGTGAAGGTCTCCAAGGCGTAATCCGCGAAGAAGGCGCTTACGCCCCGTTTGAGGTAGGTGCCGACCCAAACCTCGATCGAAAGGGCGGCGATGCTGGAGGCATCCGAGTTGCGTGCGGTTCTGAGTGACATTTCTGGATAATGTCAGGTTCGGTGGAGGAGTTGAACGGGCAATCACGGGGTCGGAACGGGCGGGCGGCCCTCGGTCGCGGCGCAGGATTGACGGGTCGCTTCGGGTCGGGCCGGTGGCTTCGCGGCGGCGTCTTACCAATGTCGGTTGGGGGACGAAGCTGATGGGGTGGATGGCTCCTGCTTCAACCGGCGTCGCAATGCGCCATAGTGCAGATGTCCATATCTGCTTATGAGAGGAGCCACCCAATGCAAGTTACCACAATCGGCGTTGATCTCGCCAAGAACGTTTTCCAAGTTCACGGAATCTCTGCAACCGAGGAAGTCGTTTTCAACAAGCCGCTGCGGCGGGCGCAGTTTCTGCCGTTCTTTGCGAAGTTGGAGCCTTGCCTAATTGGCATGGAGTCCTGCAGCAGTGCACACCATTGGGCCCGCGAACTCACAGCCTTGGGCCATGATGTGCGATTGATCCCGCCGATGTACGTGAAGCCATACGTCAAACGCGGGAAGTCAGACGCCATTGATGCCCAGGCGATCTGCGAGGCTGTGACCCGACCGACGATGCGCTTTGTTGCGATCAAGACCGTCGAGCAGCAATCTCTGCTGTCGCTGCATCGGGCGCGCGACCTTCTGGTACGCCAGAGAACGCAACTGATCAACGATCTGCGTGGTCTGGTCCCGATCGTTCGCATCAGGGCAGCGCGCACAAGCTGCAGGACGTTCGCTCCGCGGGCAGAAACTGCCGTAAAAGAACCGGTTCTCGACTTAATTTACACTGAGCCGTATTGGTCAGCTCATGAATATCTTCGAACGGTATCTCTCCCTCTGGATTGCGATGGCAATGGCAGGTGGGGTGCTCATTGGCAGCACTGCGCCGGGTCTGGTCCAGGCAGTGGCCGCCGCGGAAGTGGCCAGTGTCAATCTCGTTGTTGCGGTCCTGATTTGGGCGATGGTCTACCCGATGATGGTGGGTGTCGATCCGGGGAGTCTCAGAAACGTCGTGAAACAGCCGAAAGGTCTTGCGATCACTCTGTTCGTAAACTGGCTGATAAAGCCCTTTACCATGGCTGCGCTGGGCGTGTTGTTCTTTGAAGTCGTTTTCGCGGACTTCATTGCCCCCGAGGATGCCCAGCAATACATCGCCGGGCTCATCCTTCTTGGCGCGGCGCCCTGTACCGCGATGGTGTTCGTCTGGTCTCAACTGACCCGCGGTGACGAAAGCTACACGCTTTTGCAGGTCTCGGTGAACGACGTCGTCATGGTCTTTGCCTTTGCGCCCATCGTCGCGTTCCTTCTGGGTGTGACGGATATTTCGGTGCCGTGGGAAACGCTCGTACTCTCCGTCGTTCTGTTCGTTGCCCTTCCACTCGCCGCCGGGGTTTGGACCAGAAAACTGCTTGGCTCCGAGGCGAGGATCAAGGCATTTCGCGATCGCATCAAGCCGTGGTCGATCGTCGGACTGATTGCGACGGTGGTCATCCTCTTTGGCCTTCAGGGACAAGTGATCCTGGACCGTCCCCAGATCATCCTGCTGATCGCGGTGCCGATCTTGATCCAGTCCTACAGTATTTTCGCGCTGGCCTATGCGGCTGCTTTCGTCTGGCGCGTGCCGCACAAGATCGCCGCACCCTGTGCGCTTATCGGCACGTCGAATTTCTTTGAACTGGCTGTCGCTGTGGCGATAAGCCTGTTCGGTCTGCATTCCGGTGCCGCGCTGGCGACTGTTGTCGGGGTTCTGGTCGAAGTCCCGGTAATGCTGTCGCTTGTCGCATTCGCCAATCGCACGCGAGAGCGCTTTCAAGATCGTGAGACACCCTAGGACGCAGGTTGCAAGCGACGGTAGGATAAAGGGAGCGGGCCAACCAATATGTGCTTCGGGCCGATTTCGGTCGTCGTCGGCGCGGATTACCGACGACCCTTTCGCGCCCCATTGCGCGGCCCGTTTCGGCGCCCTTTCGGACCGACCTGCTTGACGTGCCCGCGCCAGTACCGGAGAACCGGACGCGCGGGGCGCTGACGCCGCCGAAACCGGGAGAGGGACATGTTCAAGGCATTGCTGGTCGAGAAAGACGACGAGGGGAAAACCCATGCTTCGGTTCAGGAGCTTTCGGAAGACAGGCTGCCCGAGGGCGATGTCACCGTCGCGGTCGATTTTTCCACGGTGAATTACAAGGACGGTCTGTGCATCGGGCCCGGCGGCGGGCTTGTGCGCAATTACCCCCATGTGCCGGGGATCGATTTCGCCGGAACGGTCGAGGCGTCGGACGATCCCCGCTATGCCCCTGGCGACAAGGTGGTTCTGACCGGCTGGCGCGTGGGCGAGGCGCATTGGGGTGGCTATGCGCAGAAGGCGCGGGTCAAGGCCGATTGGCTGGTGCCGCTGCCCGCGGGGCTGACGACGCGGCAGGCGATGGCGGTGGGCACCGCCGGGTTCACCGCGATGCTGGCGGTCATGGCGCTTGAGGATCATGGGTTGAAGCCCGGGGCGGGGCCTGTGCTGGTCACCGGTGCGGCCGGGGGTGTGGGGTCCGTCGCCACGGCGATCCTTGCCAATCTGGGATACGAAGTGGCGGGCGTCACCGGGCGGCCCGAGACCGAAGCCTATCTCCGCGAGCTTGGCGCAACCCAGATCGTGCCGCGTGAGGACCTGGCTGAAACCGTTAAGCGCCCGCTCGAGGCCGAGACATGGGCGGGCTGCGTCGATGCTGTAGGCGGCGCGATGCTGGCCCGGGTGCTGGGGCAGATGCGCTATGGCAGTTCCGTCGCCGCCGTGGGTCTTGCGGGCGGTGCTGGCCTTCCTGCCACGGTGATCCCGTTCCTGTTGCGCGGCGTGAACCTTCTGGGGATCGACAGCGTGATGCAGCCCTATGACAACCGTCTGCGGGCATGGGAGAGGGTGGCGCGCGACCTGCCGATGGACAAGCTCGAGGCGATGATCCAGCCCGCCACACTTGCCGATCTGCCGGATCTTGGCGCGGCGATCCTGAAGGGTCAGGTCAAGGGCCGGGTCGTGGTGGATGTGAACGCCTGAGGCGGCGCGGGGACGATGGCCGGGGGCTGTCGCCGGATAAGTTTCCCGTCAGGGACGCGATTGTCGCCGCGACCGAAACGGCGAGAGGGCGCGCAGCGGTCGCGGACGGCGCCCTGACCCTGCTCCTTGACCCGGTCGGGGAACACCGCCACTCTCGCCCGTCATGAAGCTAGATACGCAGTTCGTGCGGGCACAATTCCCCGCCTTTTCCGAACCCTCCCTGAAGAAGGTCGCGCATTTCGAGAATGCGGGCGGCTCCTATGCCTGTGGGCAGGTCATCGATCGGCTGACCCGCTTTTACCGGGAGCGCAAGATCCAGCCCTATGGCCCGTCCGAAGCGTCGCGAAAGGGCGGGGCGGAGATGGACGAGGCGCGGGCGCGGCTGTCGGCGATGTTGGGGGTTGGGGAGGACGAGTTGCATTTCGGGCCCTCGACCACCGCCAACACCTATACCCTGAGCCAGGCCTTTCGCGAGGCGCTGAGCCCCGGTCACGCGATCATCGTCACCAATCAGGATCACGAGGCCAATTCCGGCCCGTGGCGGCGACTGGAGATGGAGGGGATCGAGATCCGCGAATGGAAGATGGACCCCGAGACCGGGCATCTTGACCCGCGCGATCTGGCGCACCTTCTGGACGAAAAGGTGCGGCTGGTCTGTTTTCCCCATTGCTCGAACGTCATCGGGGAGATCAACGACGTGGCGCGGATCTGCGCCATTGCCCATGAGGCGGGCGCGGTCACCTGTGTCGACGGGGTAAGCTATGCGCCCCATGGCCTGCCCGATGTGCGGGCACTGGGGGCTGATATCTATCTGTTCTCGACCTACAAGACCTATGGGCCGCATCAGGGCGTGATGACCATGCGTCGCGATCTGGCCGAGACCCTGCCGGAGCAAGGGCATTATTTCAATGCGGGGTACCTGACGAAGCGCTTCACCCCCGCCGGTCCGGACCATGCCCAGATCGCCGCCTGCGCGGGAATCGCGGATTACATCGATGCGCTCGATGCCCATCACGGCGGCGGCACCGGCACGCTCCTAGAACGGTCGGCGCGGGTTCATGACCTGATGCGAAAGCGCGAGATCAAGCTGTTGAAACCGCTTCTGAAATACCTGCGGCAGCGCAATGATATCCGGCTTCTGGGCCCACGGCGGGCCGAGGGTCGCGCGCCAACAGTTGCGATCGAGACCGGGCGTCCCGCGCGGGAGCTCGCGGAGGCGCTTGCGACCCATGGGATCGCGGCCGATGGCGGCGATTTCTATGCGGTGCGCGCGCTGGAAGCCTCGGGCGTCGACATGGCGCTTGGCGTCCTGCGGATGAGTTTCGTCCATTATACCCGCCGCAAGGAGGTTGACCGGCTGATCCACGCCCTAGATCACATCCTGTAGGGCAAGGGCGGGCGATGAGCGACACACTTCTATTTTGGGTCCGGCGGGATTTCCGTCTGGGCGACAACCCGGGCCTGACGGCGGCGGCAGAGAGCGGCATGACCGTCATTCCGGTCTTTATTCTGGACGAGGTGGCTGACAGCCACGGCGCCTGTCCGCGCTGGCGGCTTGGCCTTGGGGCCGAGGCCTTTGGCGGGGCGTTGAAAGAGATCGGATCGCGGTTGATCTTTCGGCGGGGTGATGCGCTTGCGACCCTGCGGGCCTTGGTGAAGGAGACGGGCGCCAGGGCGGTCTGGTGGTCGCGGCTTTACGACCCCGACAGCATCGCGCGGGACAAGGCGGTGAAATCGGCGCTGGGCGAGGACGGGATCGAGGCGCGCAGTTTCGCGGGCCATGTGATGTTCGAACCCTGGCAGGTCGAGACGAAAACGGGCGGTTTCTACAAGGTCTATACGCCGTTCTGGAAGTCGGTGAAGGACCGTGATGTACCTGCGCCCCTGCCGGCGGTGAAGGCGCTTCGCGCGCCCGACACGTGGCCCGACAGCGACGATCCGGCAACGTGGGACCTTGCCCGCGCGATGCGGCGCGGCGCGGAGATCGTGCGGCCGCATCTGACCATCGGCGAGGCGGCGGCATCGGGGCGTCTGGCGCAGTTCACCGGCCACCGGATCGCTGATTATGCCGAGGCGCGGGATATTCCGGGCGTTTCCGGCACTTCGCGGCTGTCGGAGAACCTGACGCATGGCGAGATCTCGCCCCGGTCCTGCTGGCATGCGGGGATGCGGGCGCGGGAGGAGGGCAAGGCGGGGGCCGAAACCTTTCTGAAGGAGCTCGTCTGGCGCGAATTCGCCTATCACCTTGTCTATCACACGCCGCGCATCACCAGCGGCAACTGGCGCGAGGAATGGGACGCGTTCCCGTGGAACGAGGACGAGCGGCGCGCCGAGGTGAAGGCGTGGAAACAGGGGCGCACCGGCATCAGGTTCGTCGATGCCGCGATGCGCGAGATGTATGTCACTGGCTACATGCACAACCGCGCCCGGATGATCGTCGCAAGTTACCTGACCAAGCATCTGATGTGTCACTGGAAAATCGGGTTGAACTGGTTCGCGGACTGCCTGATCGACTGGGATCCGGCATCGAATGCCATGGGCTGGCAGTGGTCGGCGGGGTCGGGGCCGGATGCAACGCCCTATTTCCGCGTGTTCAACCCGGTCAGCCAGCTTGACAAGTTCGACAAGGACCGCGCCTATGTCGACCGCTGGATCGCGGAGGGCAAGTCGAACCCGGCCAAGGACGCGCTCGATTTCTTTCGCGCCGTGCCCGAATCCTGGAACCTCTCGCCCGATGCCCAATATCCCGAGCCGGTGGTCACGGCCGATGCGGGGCGCAAGCGCGCGCTTGACGCCTACGAGAGTCGGGGTTTCTGAAGAAAATGAACGAATACAGTTGTTTGCGACCCGCGTCAGAGGTTAAACTGGGCAATAGGGTCTGGGGAGAGCTATGACGGTACTGACAACGACGAAGGGGCAGTCAAACCTGCCACGCTATTTCGCGCCGGTTTTCGATACGTCGAGATCACTGAAGAACGGGCGTCTCGACATCGTTCTGCGGGACGGTCGGCGGTTCCGGATAGAGGGGCGCCATCCGGGCCCGGTGGCCGAGGTGGTGATCCAAAATGACGACCTGTTCGCGCGCCTGATCCGCGAGGGCGATCTGGGGTTCTCGGAGGCCTATCTGGACGGTTGGTGGTCAACGCCCGACCTTCAGGCCTTCATGGACCTGCTGAACCAGGACAATGACGAGATCTATAACAGCTTTCCGGGCATGGGGCTGGTGCGGGCCTATGAGAAGATGCGGTTCTGGCTGCAATCCAACTCGCGCGGGCAGGCGCCCAAGAACATCTCCTACCACTATGATCTGGGCAATGAGTTCTACAGTCTCTGGCTGGACGACACGATGACCTATTCCTCGGCCTATTTCCGCACCGGGCAGGAAAGCCTCGAAAAGGCGCAGGAACAGAAATACGCGGCCATGGTGGACCAGATGGGCGTGGTCGCGGGTGACCATGTGCTGGAGATCGGCTGTGGCTGGGGCGGGTTCGCAGAATATGCCGCCGGTCAGCGTGGTCTTAAGGTGACCGGGCTTACGATCAGCACCGAACAGCGGGACTATGCGGTCGCACGGATCGCCCGCGCCGGTCTTTCGGACATGGTGGAGATCAAATTGCAGGATTACCGTGACGAAAAAGGCACGTATGACGGGGTGGCCTCGATCGAGATGTTCGAGGCGGTGGGCCAGAAGTACTGGCCGGTCTATTTCGCGACCCTGAAATCCTGTCTGAAGCCGGGCCGAGCGGCCACGCTTCAGATCATCACGGTGGCCGACGAGCGCTGGGATGTTTATCGAAAAGGTGTTGATTTCATACAGAAATTCATCTTTCCGGGGGGCATGCTTCCATCGCCCAGCGTGTTGCGGACAGAGGTGCGGCGGGCCGGGCTGGACGTGGCCGGATCGATCGAGTTCGCTGAGAGCTATTCCCAGACCCTGCGCCGCTGGCATGACAGTTTCAACGACCGCTGGAGCGAGATTTCGGCCATGGGATTCGATGACCGGTTTCGGCGGATGTGGAATATGTATCTGACCTCTTGCGCGAGCGCGTTTCACAGCCGAAACTGCGATGTGACACAGATAACGGTGAGAAGGCCCGTCTGAGAAATGCCAACCGCTGCAAAGCTCATCGGCGCGATCCTTTTTGCCGCGCTGGCGTGGTTCGTGTCCGTTCAAATCATCGAAGAGATGCCTGAATCGGGCGGTACGGGGCTTTTGGCGCCGATCAACGCGCTGATCGGTGCGATCATGGGCTGGCGGATCATGGGCGGACGGGCCGGGGACGGCTTTGTGGCCGCGATCGGCTACGGTTTGACGTCGGTCTTTGCGATCACCTTCTGGGGTCTTCTGATCTGGTCGGGCTACGAGATGGTCGAGCGCTCGGTGCGCGGCCGTTACAGGGGGCCGGCGGATGCGCTGGTGGGCATGGGCGACCTGATGCTGGAATATGCCCAGATGATCGTCACGCCCGACGTGGTGGGCGCCATGGTCTTTGGCAGCCTGATCTGCGGTCTGGTGACCGAATACTTCTCGCATCGCTGGACATGACCGCAGCCACATCGTTGTTCTTTTACGGGACGTTGCGGCACGTGCCGCTGTTGCGGACGGTGCTTGGCCGCGTTCCTTTGCTGCAACCCGCGCGGCTTCCCGACCATGCCGTTCTGGGGGTCACGGGCGGCAGCTATCCGACGATCGTGCCCCGGGCGGGCGCCATCGCGGAAGGCATCCTGATGACCGGGGTCCAGACCGGCGACCTTGCGCGGCTCGATTACTACGAGGCGGCCTATCACTATGCCCTGCAACTGGTGGAGATCGAGACCGATAGCGGGCCGCGCCTGACCGAAGTCTATTTCCCGACCGCAGACCAGGAGGAGCCCACGGGGCCGTGGGATCTTGACCTCTGGGTGCGCGAGCATGGCGCGGCAACGACGCTGGCGGCCGAGGAGGTTATGGCGCAGATGGGCCAGCTTTCGGCCGACGAGGTGAAGGCGGGCTATGACCAGATGCTGGTCCGGGCGTCCTCGGCCCATCGCGCCCGCACCGAGCCGGCGCCGGCCACAGTGCGCCGAGGGCTTTCGGCGGAAGGGGTCGAGATACTGGATGACCGCCGCCCCTATACCCGGTACTTCGCACTGCGCGAGCAGGATGTGCGCTTTCCGAAATTCGACGGCAGCCTGAGCCGCCCTGTCACCCGCGCGGCCTTCTGTTCGGGTGATGCGGTGACGGTGCTTCCTTATGACCCGGTGCGCGACCGGGTCCTGCTGATCGAGCAGTATCGGTTCGGCGTCCATATGCGCGGCGATCCGCGCCCTTGGGTGCTGGAGCCCGTCGCGGGCCGGATCGACCCGGGCGAGACACCCGAAGAGACCGCCCGGCGGGAAGCGCTTGAAGAGGCCGGCATCGTGATCGGCGATCTGCACCGGATCGGGGCCTATTACCCGTCGCCGGGCGCGGTGAGCGAATGGCTTATCAGCTATGTGGGGATTGCGGACCTTCCCGACACGGCGGCAGGCGTGGGCGGGCTGGCCAGCGAAGCGGAGGATATCCAGAGCCATATCATCTCGTTCGACCAGTTGATGGCGCTTCTGGAGACCGAAGAGGCCCAGACCGGCCCCTTGGTGCTGACGGCGCTCTGGCTTGCACAGAACCGCGCGCGGCTTGCTTGAGTTTACCGTCGCCGCGGCCTAGACAGGGCGCGGGCAAAAGGGGCGCAAGATGACCATAAGAACCTCACTCTCGGATACCGTCGGCAATACCCCCCTGATCCGGCTGGCGGCCGCGTCGGAGGCGACGGGTTGCGAGATTCTGGGTAAGGCGGAATTCATGAATCCGGGCCAGTCGGTCAAGGACCGGGCGGCCTTGTTCATCATCCGCGACGCGGTCGCCTCGGGCCGGCTGCGGCCGGGCGGCACGATCGTCGAGGGGACCGCGGGCAATACGGGGATCGGGCTTGCGCTGGTTGGCGCATCGCTCGGCTTTCGCACCGTGATCGTGATTCCCGAGACCCAGAGTCAGGAAAAGAAGGACATGCTTCGGCTTGCGGGCGCCGAACTCGTGCAAGTGCCGGCGGTGCCCTACAAGAACCCCAACAACTATGTCCGCTATTCCGAGCGGCTGGCCGAGCGGCTGGCGCAATCCGAACCCAATGGCGCGATCTGGGCCAATCAGTTCGACAACGTGGCGAACCGGCAGGCCCATATCGAGGGCACAGGCCCCGAGATCTGGGAGCAGACCGGGGGCGGCGTCGATGGCTTCGTTTGTTCGGTGGGGACTGGCGGTACGCTTGCCGGTGTCGGCATGGCGCTTCAGCCCAAGGGCGTGAAGATCGGGCTGGCCGACCCCGAAGGCTCGGCGATCCATTCCTTCTATACGACCGGTGAATTCAAGGCCGAGGGCAGTTCGATCACAGAGGGTATCGGGCAGGGGCGCGAGACCGCGAACCTCGTGGGCTTTCGCCCCGACATGAGTTTCAAGATTCCCGATAGCGAGGCCCTGCCCATCGTATTCGATCTTCTGGCCCATGAGGGCCTGTGCCTTGGCGGTTCCTCGGGGATCAATATCGCCGGCGCGATGCGCATGGCGCGCGAGATGGGGCCGGGGCATACGATCGTGACGATCCTCTGCGATTACGGCACGCGCTATCAGTCGAAATTGTTCAATCCGGAATTCCTGCGGGAAAAGGGGCTTCCCGTGCCCGGATGGCTGGAGGCCGAAGAGCGCATCCTGCCGACGGTGTTTCTGGATCAATGACCATCATGGGCCGGCTCCTTGCCCTTGTGGCCGCGGCGCTTCTCGCGACGCTTGTCGCGGCCTCCGCGCAGACCACCGCCGCGCCGCTGGATTTCGCCGCCTGGGAACGGGTCGCGGAACGGGCCGAGCAGGCGCTTGAAGATGGTACGGCCTCGACCGACGTGCTGGAATCCCTGCGCGAGGAAATCGCCGGGTGGCGGGCGGAGTTCCTGCGCTCGGAGGCGGCCAACCAGACGCGGATCGACACGCTGCGCAGCCAGTTGGCTGCCCTTGGGCCGGTTCCGGCGGAGGGCGAGAGCGAATCCGCCGATATCGCGGCACGCCGGGCGCAGCTGAACCAGCAGCTGGCGCAATTGCTGGAGCCGCAGGTTGCCGCGACCGAGGCCTATAGCCGCGCCGACGGGGTGATCGGCGAGTTGGATCAGGTGATCCGCGACCGGCAGACGGCGCAGCTTCTGAAGGTCGAGATGTCTCCGCTGGCGCCCACGACATGGGAGCAGGGGGTCAAGCTGGCCCGTGACCGGATGCTGGCGATCGGGCGCGAAGTCAGCCGGAACTGGTCGAGCGATGCGCAACGGACCGAGGCGCGCAACGCGCTTCCCCTGACGCTTGCGCTTACGGCGATCGGATTGATGCTGTTCGGTCGCGGGCGGCGTTGGATGCAGACGGCAACACGAAAGGTGCAGGCGCGCATCGGAATGGGCGGGCGTCTGGCGCTCGGGTTCCTCGTGTCGCTGGGCCAGATCCTGTTGCCCGTGCTGGGGCTTCTGGCGCTGTCCCGGGCGGCGATTTCGACAGGGCTTCTGGGCATTCGCGGCACGCATATCGTCGAGAGCCTGCCGCTTGCGGGCCTCTTCGTCTTTGGCGCGCTTTGGCTTGGGGCGCGGGTCTTTCCGGCCGATCCCAATGTTTCGGGCCCGCTGGACCTTGACGATGCGGAGAACGCGCGGGGGCGGCGCTACAGTGCCGGTCTGGGCCTTGTTCTGGGCCTGTCGGTCATCCTGGGCACGATCTTTGATTTCGACGCCGAGGCAGACGCGGCCGCGGTCACATGGAGTTTCCCGCTTCTGGTGCTCGTGGGTTTTGCGCTGTTCCGGATGGGTCGGTTCCTGACCCGCTCGGCGCGGATCGCGACCGAGGCCTCGTCGGAATCGGGGTTCCGCGCGCAGATGATGCGGCTTCTGGGCCGGGGGGCCATGGCGGTGGGCGTTCTGGGCCCGATTGCAGCCGCGCTGGGTTATCAGAACCTGTCGGCGGGTCTGGTCTTTCCCGCCGCCATGTCGCTGGCCCTGATCGGCGCGCTGGTGATCGTGCACGGCCCGATCCGGGACATTTACGCCACGATGAGCGGGCGGGATCCCAGCGATGTGGGCGATGCGCTGATCCCGGTTCTGATCAGCTTCTGTTTCGTGCTGGCCTCGCTGCCGCTGTTCGCGCTGATCTGGGGCGTGCGCCCGGCAGAATTGGGCGAGCTCTGGGCGCGGTTTCTGGCCGGGGTGACCCTTGGCGAAACCCGGATCTCGCCGGCCGATTTTCTTGTCGTGGCGGTGGTGTTCGGGCTGGGTTTCGGCGCGACGCGGCTGGTTCAGAACACGCTGCGCACCACTGTTCTCCCACGCACCAAGATCGACGTGGGCGGGCGCAACGCGATCATCTCGGGTGTGGGCTATGTCGGGATATTCCTGGCCGGGCTGATCGCGATCACCGCGGGTGGGATCAATCTTGCGTCCTTTGCGATCTTTGCCAGCGCTCTTGCGGTGGGCGTTGGTTTCGGACTTCAGAACATCGTGTCGAACTTCGTCTCGGGGATCATCCTTCTCATCGAGCGCCCGATTTCCGAAGGCGACTGGGTCGAGGTGGGCGGCCAGATGGGCTATGTCCGCGACATCTCGGTCCGGTCGACGCGGATCGAGACCTTCGACCGGACCGATGTGATCGTCCCCAACGCCGATTTCGTGTCGGGTACGGTGATCAACTACACGCGCGGCAATTCGATCGGTCGGGTGATCGTGCCGGTGGGCGTGGCCTATGGCACCGATACACAGCGGGTCGACAGGATTCTGCGCGAGATCGGCGAGGCCCATCCCATGGTGCTCATGAACCCGCCGCCCAACGTGGTGTTCCAGGGCTTCGGTGCGGACAGTCTTGATTTCGAGATCCGCGCGATCTTGCGGGACGTGAATTTCATGATGGCGGTCAAATCGGATATGAACCACGAGATCGCCCGGCGCTTTGCCGAGGAGGGGATCGAGATTCCCTTCGCGCAGCGCGATATCTGGCTGCGTAATCCCGAGGTATTGGGGCGGCCCGCAGCCGCGGCGGAGGACAAGGGGCAGGGGGAATGACCGAACCGTTGTTTCAGAGCGAACCGTACCTGACCGAGGCGGAGGCGGTGGTTGTCGCGCATACCGAAGAGGGTGGTCTGATCCTCGACCGGAGCCTGTTCTATGCGGCAGGCGGCGGTCAGCCGGGCGATTCCGGCGCTGTCACGTGGGAGGGGGGGCGCGTTCCCGTCGCCACGACGCTCAAGGGCGAGGGCGGGTCGATCGTGCTGGTGCCGGGTGAGCCGGAGCGGCTTCCGCCCGTGGGCGCGGCGGTGACGCAGCACTTGGACTGGGAGCGCCGTCACCGGCACATGCGGGTGCACACGGCGCTGCATCTTCTGTCGGTGGTCATTCCGCTGCCCGTGACCGGCGGGTCGATCGGGGCCGACAAGGGGCGGCTTGATTTCGACATGCCCGAAGCGCCCCATAACCGCGAGGCGCTGGAGGCAGCGCTCAACGATCTCGTGGCGGACGATCTTGCAGTGACCGAGGACTGGATCACCGAGGCGGAGCTGGACGCGAACCCGTCGCTGGTCAAGACGATGTCGGTGCAGCCGCCGCGCGGCTCGGGTCGGATCCGGCTGATCCGGATCGGGCAGGGCGCGGGGCAGGTGGACCTGCAGCCCTGTGGCGGGACCCATGTGGCGCGGACCGGCGAAATCGGTCCGCTGCGGATCGGCAAGATCGAGAAGAAAGGCGCCCGCAACCGCCGGGTCAACATCCACATCGTCTGAAGCGGTGACTCTGGCGCGGTGTTCGGGACAGGCGTATGATGCTCATACCGGCGCATGAGTCGCCCCGGCCGGGGGTCAGGGCGACTTCGCTGCGCCACTTTCGGAGAACTGAAATGGAAATCCTTCCGGGCGTTGTCCTTCTGGCAGCGGCGGGACTTGTCTATGCGTTCGGCTATGGTCTTGTGCGCGGTCCGCAACGGGCGCGCTGGACGCAGAACGAAGCACTCGCCGTCGCCTTTGCGCTGACCGCGACCTGTCTTTTCAGCGTTGGTATCGGTTTGCTGGGGGCGGGTATCGCCAGCTTCCCGGCGCAATACGCCACCCTTGGCCCGTGGCCGCTGGCCGGTGGCCTTGTCGGCCTGGCACTTCTGCCCTCTGCCATAAAGGTGGTGCGGGGCTTTGCCAGCACCCTGGGCCAGAGTAGGACGGCAATGCCGATCCCGACCCTGCATGGAGGCGCGCACTAGGCGGATTCAGGTTGAAAAGCGCCATGCCGTCGCGCTAGACGGTCAGCCAGCGGAGAGGTGGCAGAGTGGTCGAATGCGGCGGTCTTGAAAACCGTTGACCGTGAGAGCGGTCCCAGGGTTCGAATCCCTGTCTCTCCGCCACCTGCTCAAGTAATTGATATTAAATGGGAATGATCTGGACTCCCTCCCGCGAATTCCGCGAGTTTTGCTGTGGTTTTGCGCTTGGAGACGCGCTTTGGAGACGCATAACCGACCCTTCTGTTCGACCTGTTGACGCATGAAGAGGCACGCGATCGTCAAAACGTATCGCACCCCGGCCCCATCATGAGACGCTCGCGGGGGTCTTGATCAGTTAACGGTCGCGTCGAAACGCTCTTCCAATCAAACGGTTACACAGGCTTTCGCCCCCGGGGCTCTCGGAGGTCGCGATTTCTTTCATGGGTGCTGTCAGACCATACTGGTCTGACAGCACCGCTTTGCTACTGCCAAGCGAATAGCGGGATCTGTATCTGCAATGCCGCCGACGGGCGGGAAAGCCCATTCGGCGGCGATTGATCCGAAGAAACCCGGTGATCGCTTCGGCCGCACGCCGGGCATTCGCCACATCGACCGTCAGGTTTCCTACGTCTGGTAAACATAGGTGCCGGGCGCTCCAATAAACGCCGGATAGCCCTTCTCCGGTGCGCCTATGGCGGGTGGATCAGTGACACCGCTGCTTTTCGTATTCAGCCAGCCCACCCAGGCAGGCCACCACGAACCCGGCTGGGTGGTATTCTGCTCAAACCAAGCATCAGGACCGATATAGCGCGCACCGGCCGGTCGATGGGAGCACCGGAAGTGTCCGCGTTCGGCCCCTGGTTCGTTGATAATGCCCCCGTTGTGCCCACCGCTGGTCAACACAAAGGTCAGATCGGCATCCGTGAACAGTTGCGTCTTGTAGACTGAGCGCCACGGCGCGATGTGGTCTGTTTCGGTGCCTACAGCAAATATGGGAGCGGCGATATCTTTCATCGCGATGACATGCCCTTCAACCGCAAAGCGACCAGCGGTCAGCCGGTTTTCCAGAAACAAGCCACGCAGGTATTCCGAATGCATCCGGGCGGGCATGCGGGTGGTATCGGCGACCCAGACCCCCATATCCGTGGGCAGATCTTCTTTGCCCAAGAAATAACGCCGCACAGCACGGCTATAGATCAGGTCTTCGGAACGGATTGCGGAAAAAGCACGCGCCATTTGCGGCCGGTCGAGATAGCCTTTCTCCCACATCATGTCCTCAAGAAACGTGATCTGGCTTTCGTCGAGGAACAAGAGCAGCTCTCCCGCTTCGATGAAATCAATCTGCGCCGCCATCAGCGTAATGGAGGCGAGGCGCGTATCGTTGTCGCGCGCCATGGTGGCCGCCGCGATCGCCAGCATCGTTCCGCCAAGGCAATAGCCAACCGCGTGCACCTGTTTGTCCGGGACGATAGCGTTGACCGCATCGAGCGCCGTCATCACGCCTTTCTTGCGGTAGTCTTCGAGCGACAGTTCTGCCTGATCCGAGGTCGGGTTGCACCACGAGATCATGAAAACGGTGTACCCCTGTTCCACGAGGTAGCGGACCATGGAGTTGTGCGGGCTCAGATCGAGGATGTAGTATTTCATGATCCATGCGGGCACGATCAGGATCGGTTCGGCCTGAACCTTATCGGTCTGCGGTGCATATTGGATCAGCTCGAAGAGATCGTTGCGAAACACCACTTCGCCGGGCGTGCAGGCCAGATCCTTGCCGATCTGGTAGCCCTCCGGCGCAGGCTCATGCAGCTGCGCGACGGTGTTCAGGTAATCATGTAGGAAATGAGCGGCGCCTTCGGCGAGGTTCGCTCCTTTGGAGGCCAGCGTTTGTTCAATTATCTCGGGGTTAAGCGCCGGGAAATTCGATGGCGAGAACATATCAAGTGTCTGGCGGGCCATGAAGCGGGTACGGTCCGCGTCTTCGGGTCGCAATCCCCGCAAATGATCGGTCGCGTAGTCCCACCAGTCCTGCATGGCGAGAAATCCCTGACTCCAGGCATTGAAGGGTGCCCGTTCCCAACCAGGATGTCTGAAGCGGTGGTCATAGGGTTTCGGGCTGAAAGCAGGCGGCGCATCCGCGTTTGGGCTGATCGCTTGTTTCGTCAGCTTTGCCAGATTTTCCTGTGCGTGTTCCACCAATTCAAGCTGACGGCCCGGCGCGCGGGCAACGTGAAGCGCCCAATCGCTCCATGCTGCGATGAACGCATGTGGTGAGACGCCGCCGGACATCATGGCAACCGCCGCACGGAAGGCCCGGTCCAGGTTCTGGTGTGGATGGGGCTCGTTACGGCTGGCCTGCGGGTCAGACGCGATCACGGCGGGCAATTGGGCGTGCGTGGGTATCTTGGATTGCGCTTTGGCTGGCTTGACGGCTTTGGTCATTTTGAGCCTTCCGGCGCATTCTTGTCTGCGCCTTTTGGGCGATATTTCGCGAAAGGCGTGATTGTGGTTTCGGGCCCGAGGCAGCTTTCTATGGCGTCCAGATCCAGTGTTTCTTCCGCTTCCAACTTGGCAACCAGACGTTCAACCGAGTCACGATGCGTTTCGATCACCTGGACCGCCTCATTCTCGGCGGCGTGCAGCAACTCCATGACAGCCTTGTCGACCCGCGCGGCTGTCTCGTCGGCAAAGCTGCGCGGCTGCGCCATCTGCTGGCCGAGGAAGGGGTGCTCGACACTCTGGCGCAGATCAACGGGGCCGATTTCCGGATCCATGCCCCAGCGCGAGATCATCGCACGTGCGATTTCCGTTGCGCGGCGGATATCATCGTCAGCGCCAGAACTGACCGAGCCCAGCAGCAGTTTTTCCGCCGCACGACCGGCCAGCAGCGTGTTCAGTTGACCGCGCAAATGCGCCTCGGGCAGCGTATGACGCTCGTTGGTCGGGAGCATCTGTGTATTGCCAAGGCTCTGACCGCGCGGAATGATCGATACCTTATAAAGCGGATCGGCGTCGGGTGTGTAATACGCCACTGCGGTGTGTCCGGATTCGTGCACGGCTAGTCGATGTTTTTCCTCTGGCTGTATCGCCAGAGTGCGCACCGTGCCCATCATGACCTTGTCACGCGCTTCGTCGAGATCGGCCGTAATGATAGCGCTTGCAGAGCGGCGTGCGGCGGTGATCGCAGCCTCGTTCAACAGGTTCTTCAGGTCAGCGCCGGAAAACCCGGGCGTACCCGCCGCCACCTGATCCAGATCGACATCCGGACCAAGGGAGAGGTTCCGCGCATGGACATCGAGGATCGCGCGGCGAGCAGTCTTGTCGGGCAGTGAAAGGGTGACGTGGCGATCAAACCGACCCGGTCGAAGCAAGGCAGGATCGAGCACATCGGGACGGTTGGTTGCGGCGAGAACCACCACTGCCTCACGATCACTGAAACCGTCCATCTCGGCAAGGATCTGGTTCAACGTCTGTTCTCGTTCGTCGTGACCACCGCCCACACCCGTACCACGCGTCCGGCCAATGCTGTCGAGCTCGTCGATGAAGATCAGCGCGGGCGCTTGCTTGCGCGCCTCTTCGAACATTCTCCGAACACGGCTTGCCCCGACACCGACAAAGACCTCGATGAATTCCGATCCGGATGTGGAAAAGAAAGGCACCTCAGCCTCACCAGCCAAAGCACGCGCAAGCAGGGTCTTGCCCGTGCCCGGCGGCCCCATGAGCAGTACGCCATGTGGGACGATAGCGCCGAGCTTCTGAAAGCGATCCGGATCTCGCAGGAATTCGACAAGTTCCGAGACTTCGCGTTTGGCCTGATCCTGACCCGCCACATCGGCGAAGGTGGTATTGGTGATCCGCTTCACTGGCTTGGAGGACCGCCCACTCATCAGATCACTCAGATTGCGCGGCGTTCCTGCACCAAAGCCACCACCCAGACCCCCGCCCATCATTCGGCGACTGAGCCAGAAGTAGAAGGAAAGCAGCAACAGCCATGGCAGAAAGGAAACCAATATGGAGGGCGGGCGCGGCGCTTCCGCGGTGACGATGACGCCGTGTTCCTCAAGAAGTGGCAGGAGCGTTTGATCGGGGATCTGGGGGAGGATCGCGCGGACCGTTTGCGCACCTTCGGAGGTTGGCGCTACTCGACTGCCAACGATGGCTGTGGCCTCTATCGTGGCTGCATCGATTTCCTTCGCCCGAACCAAATCTCGAAATTCACTGTAGGAAACCGTCTGAATTTCCGATGGGGTTTCGGGGATGGAGAAATAGGAAATATCCGACAAGCAGTGCGGCAACCACCAGCAGCCAGACCTGCAGCATGGGCGGGTCCGAATTTGGCTCATCAGGCCGCTTTGCGCGCTTATCCATTTTGCTGCCGTCCACAATATCCGCGCCAGCGACATGAAACCGCCGCGCCCGACCAACGCATAGAACACTGCACGAAACGCAAGGGTTATGGTTTGATGCAGATCAGGACTTGGTCAGGGTCAAACCGGCTTCAGCCGATCTGGTCCGCTTCGGATGGGATCTGGTCGGTTTACCCGAAGACCTTCGCTTGCTTGTAAGAAGATCGGTCGTGACGGGGGTGTCCCGGAGGGCATTTACCATTACAGAACAAGATCTTGGGCCATTCTCTCGTTTGATGGGGCGATGTAAGGCATCCTGAGGGATATAGCTGCCAATCGAACGCCGCGCCGTTGATCATTTGCTCCAGGGGTGGACATGGACATCGCGCCCGGAATGGCCCTTCATGATCTTGACGGCCAGATCCTCGCGCTCCTTGTCGCGCACCCGGACCCAAAGCAGGATGCCGCCTTGGTCTATCTGGTTCGTATAATAGTCCTTGTGGTGCTTTCCCACTCGACGGGCCAACAGCGTTCCTATCACGGCCCCTGGACTGCCTCCGATGGCAATCGCAGCAATCGATGCGGCAAGCGTACTGGCAGGCGTGAGCATTGCGGTCATGGCGATGACAGATCCGAGAAAGACAAACCCACCGGCAATAGCGCCCTCCAGTTCGCCGATCGCCTCTTCCGAGACGAAAGCAGCGCGCGGCACATTGGGATCGTCTTCCAGATCGGACGCATACCAATATTTCTTACCCAGCTTTTCCTGCAGAACCTCCTGCCCGGCTAGGAGACTGAGGTCGAATCGGCTGAACCCCACCATCCGAAGATCGTAGAAAGCGGCTTGCAGGTCTTCGAACTTGTCGAACACTCCAACGGCCTCGGGAACGTCAATGTACGTCAGATTGCGCTCTTTTACGTGAGGGGTCGTCATCGGGGTCCCTTCCTTCGATACCACCTAGGATCTGAAGTATATTTCGGCGGGACGTGCCCAGGATTGCGCGAAGTCAACGATGCCCGGGCTGAAACGCGCTGGAAATGATTTCGAGTAAGGGTGATGGTATTGCCAGAAGAACCGGGCTTGAGACGGGGCGGTGCGAGGGCTGGTGTTTGACCAATGATCGGAAAATACGCACAGCAGGCGGTTCCCGACGCGCTTGTTCCAGATGGTGTCGCAAAACCGGTCGCAAGCTGAACACTCATGACCTAAGAAAACGTCTACACAGCAGGCTGCAGCTTGCTATTTCCTTGGCCCGAGAAGGTACGGCGAGAGTCCTGAGCTCATGAAGAAGTTTGGTCTTGATAGCACGGATATCCGCATTCTCAGCGCGATCCAGCAGCATGGACAATTGAGCAAAACCAAACTTGCCGAGATTGCCAATATTTCCGCGACGCCCTGTTGGGCCCGTCTGGATCGGCTGAAGGCGGCGGGGTTCATTCGCGGATATCATGCGGATATCGCGCTGGACCAGATTGCCGATTTTACCCAAGTCGTCGTGACCATCTCGCTGACGCATCACCGAAAGGCGGATTTCGATCGGTTCGAGGCCTTTATCCGGACCCTCGACGAGATCACCGATTGCATCGCCACGGGCGGTGGCATGGACTATGTGATGGAAACGATCACGCCCGATCTGGCCTCGTTTCAGGCCTTGATGGAGAGCCTGCTTGCAGCCGATCTGGGGATTGACCGCTATATGACTTACATCGCCACTCGGCGGATCAAATCAAGCAGGCCGAACCTTGCGAAACTGGCCGCAAAGGGTCGCGGCTGACGCCACCCGACCAATCGGCCTATCCGGCGCCGGCAAAACGGTCTGTTCAGTCTTTGCCTTGCCTGTTTTCGGTCCACCTTCCTGCCGCGACTCGGACTAGATCTTCGTCGGAATTCGGGCACCAAGGGGCCAGTTCGGCCATCGGGAAACAAGGGCGAAGACAATGATGCAAGCAGACGATTTCGGGTTCGGCACGCAAATCCGCAAGTCCCCCTATTTTGAAGCCACCGTGCGCTGGGGCGCCAAAGGGTTTTCGGTCTACAACCACATGTACATACCGCGCGACTTCGGCGATCCGGAACAGAACTTCTGGAACCTCGTGAACGATGCGATCCTGTGTGACGTGGCGGTCGAGCGTCAGGTGGAAATCACCGGCCCGGATGCGGCGAAATTCGTCCAGATGCTTACCTCGCGCGATCTGTCCAAGATGGCTGTGGGGCAGTGCAAATACATCCTGATCACCAATGCCGATGGCGGCCTTCTGAATGATCCGATCCTGCTGCGTCTGGCCGAGAACCACTTCTGGATTTCGCTGGCAGACAGCGACATCCTGCTCTGGGCGCAGGGCGTGGCGGTGCATGCAGGGATGGATGTCACGATCGACGAGCCAGATGTGTCACCACTGCAATTGCAGGGACCCGAAGTCGGGCGAGATCATGCAGGCGCTGTTTGGCGATAGCATCATGGACCTGAAGTACTACTGGCTGCGCGAGGTCGAGCTTGACGGTATTCCGCTGGTGGTCTCCCGCACCGGCTGGTCCAGCGAGTTGGGTTACGAGATCTACCTGCGTGACAGCAGCGCATGGCGACGCGCTGTGGGAGCGGATCATGGCCGCGGGCGCGCCCTTCGGTCTGAAACCGGGGCACACCTCCTCCATTCGCCGGATCGAGGGCGGGATGCTGTCCTACCATGCGGATGCGGACAACAAGACCAACCCGTTCGAGCTGGGACTGGACCGGCTGGTAAACTTGGACATCGAGGCGGATTTCATTGGCAAAGCCGCCCTTCGCCGCATCAAGGAGCAGGGCGTGGCCCGCAAACAGGTGGGTCTGGTCATCGAAGGCAGCCCGCTGAATGGCCCGAACACCTCATACTGGCCGATCAAGAAGGATGGCGTGACCATCGGCAAGGTAACGTCTGCCGTCTATTCGCCGCGCCTGAAGCAGAACATCGCGCTGGCGATGGTCGCGACCGAACACGCCATTCTGGGCGCTCGGGTCGACGTTGTGAACAGGACAGGTCTTGTCAACGAGGCCGGAACGGAACGTGCCACCATCGTGGAGCGCCCGTTCTACGACCCGCAGAAGAAGATCGCCGCCGCCTGATCGCACCCAAAAGCAGAGACCTGAACCATGTCCGACCTCGCAATCGAACTGCACTGGCATCGTACAGAAGCCGCCCTGGTGCCCGGTAAATACTCGGCCGAGCATATTGTGCGCTATAATAACAGCCACGAGGTTCAGGTCGATGCCGCCCCGGATTGGGGCGGCAAACCGGAAAACACCAACCCCGAGCAGGCCCTCGCGTCGGCCCTGTCCAGTTGCCACATGATGACATTTCTGGCGCTGTCTGCCAAAGCGGGATGGCCGGTGGCCAGCTATCATGATTATGCCGAGGCGCATCTTGGCAAGAACGCCAAGGGCCAGATGTCGGTAACACGGATCGATCTGCACCCGGTGGTGCGTTTTGACACCGGTTTCGACGTTGATGCCGCCGCACTGGCGCAGATGCAGGAACGGGCGCATCGTTATTGCTTCATCGCCAACACCTTGGCGGACAGTGTGGAAATCAACATTCTGTAAGGCCGCGAAGAGGATCTGACACTTGCAAAAAGCCGTGCAAAGCAGCGACATCCTGTTGCGTGAGTTGGATGATGATGGCGTATTGCGCCTGACCATGAATGATGCAGGCAGGCGCAACGCCCTGTCCGAGGCGATGCTGGCGGCGCTGGGCACGGCATTTGCGGATGCCGGTGCAGACCCTGCGGTCCGGGTGATCATTCTGGCCGCGAACGGGCCTGCCTTCTGCGCGGGTCACGATCTGAAGGAAATGACGGCGGGCCGGGCAGATGCCGATCGCGGCAGGGCCTATTTCACCAAGGTGATGGCGCTGTGTTCGGGCGTCATGCAGGCCATCGTGAATTGCCCCAAGCCTGTCATTGCCGAAGTCACGGGAATTGCGACCGCTGCGGGCTGTCAGCTGGTTGCCAGTTGCGATCTCGCCATTGCTGCGAACACGGCTCAGTTCAGCTACGCCGGGCGTGCATATCGGCCTGTTCTGCTCCACCCCGATGGTGGCGCTGTCGCGCAACGTCGCGAACAAGCATGCGATGGAAATGCTGTTGACCGGTGACATGACGTCCGCTTCCCGCGCGGCGGAAATCGGTCTGGTCAACCGTGCGGTTGCCCCCGAGGAGCTGCGGCAGGCGACAATGGAGATTGCCCGCAAGATCGCCTCCAAATCCAGCATGACACTGGCCATCGGTAAAGCGCGCCTACTACGCGCAGCGCGAAATGAGCCTGTCCGACGCCTATGCCTACGCCTCCGGTGTGATGGTGGAAAACATGCTGGCCCGCGACGCGGAAGAAGGCATCGGTGCCTTCATCGAGAAACGCGCGCCCCGGTGGCAGGATGTCTGATCCGATGAAGCCGAACCCCTACAATACCGATCTGGATCGCAACCCGGCGAATTATCAGCCCCTGACACCGCTGACCTTTCTGGAGCGCGCAGCAACAGTGTTTCCTGACCACACCGCAATCGTGCATGGCACGCTGCGGCGCAGCTACTCCGCGTTCTATGCGCGGTCGCGGCAACTCGCCTCGGCGCTTGCTCAGATGGGAATCGAGCGGGGGGACACGGTGTCGGCGCTTTTGGCGAATACCCCTGCGATGCTGGAATGCCACTACGGCGTGCCGATGTGCGGCGGTGTCCTGCATTCGATCAATACCCGCCTGGATGCGGCCATCATCGCCTTTCAGCTTGATCACGCCATGTCGCGCGTGGTGATCGCGGACCGGGAATTCATGCCGCTCCTTCAGGAAGCGCTGGCACTGGCCACGGTCAAACCCGTCCTCATCCAATACGATGATCCGCAGTTTGACGGGCCAAAGACCGAGGTCGACGCGAAGGACTATGAGGCCTTCCTGGCGGAAGGTGATCCGGATTTCGCATGGTTGATGCCCGAGGACGAGTGGGACGCGATCTCGATCAACTACACCTCCGGCACGACCGGTGATCCCAAAGGTGTGGTGTCGCACCATCGCGGCGCCTACCTTCTTGCGCAGGGAAATGCATTGACGGCCTCCATGCCGAAACACGCGGTCTACCTGTGGACCCTGCCGATGTTTCACTGCAACGGCTGGTGCTTTCCCTGGACCCTTTCCGCCATCATTGGCACCCATGTCTGCCTGCGTCAGGTGCGGGCCGAACCGATCTGGAATGCGCTCGCAGATGAGCGTGTGACCCATCTTTGCGGCGCACCGATCGTGATGTCGCTGATGATCTCGGCGCCCGATGCGGTCAAACGTGACCTTGACCACACGGTACAGTTCTTTACTGCCGCCGCCCCGCCGCCGGAAAAGCTGTTGGCGGACATGAAGACCGCCGGTTTTGATGTGACCCACCTATATGGTTTGACCGAGACATATGGCCCCGCCGTTGTGAATGACTGGCACAAAGACTGGTCCGATCTGCCTCCTGCGCTTCAGGCCGCGCTCAAATCCCGTCAGGGTGTGCGCTATCTGCCGCTGGAACAGTTGGACGTGCTGGACCCCGCTACGATGCTGCCGGTGCCGCGTGACGGCCAGACGATGGGGGAGGTCATGTTTCGCGGAAACGTCGTGATGAAAGGATATTTCCGCAATCCCGAAGCGACGCGGGAGGCCTTTGCGGGCGGTTGGTTCCATTCCGGTGATCTGGGGATCATGCATCCCGATGGTTACATCCAACTCAAGGATCGCTCCAAGGATGTCATTATCTCGGGGGGCGAAAACATCTCTTCGATCGAGGTCGAAGAAGCGCTTTATCGGCATCCCGCCGTCGCCGTGGCGGCGGTCGTCGCCATGCCCCATGAGAAATGGGGCGAAACCCCCTGCGCCTTTATCGAACTTGTGCCGGGCCAGAAGGCCGATGCGGGAATGATGAAAGACTGGTGCCGCAAAGAGCTTGCGGCCTACAAGGTTCCGGGCTGCTTCGTGTTCACGGCAATTCCCAGAACCTCGACGGGGAAAATCCAGAAATTCGTTCTGCGGGAGCAAGCAAAGGCCATTCCGATGGCTGCGACATCATAACGTCCGGCGCAGATAGAAACTCAGTCCAGTGTCCTGCGGAAGCGAAGCAAGGACAGAGATGACAGGACGACCACAAAAGCGCCGAGTGCGAGGAATGACCCCGAAACCGTCTGCAAATCTGCGCCCTTCAGCATGACGGAGCGGATCAGGCGGAGGAAATGAGTGAGTGGAAGTATCTCCCCCAGGCTCTGCGCCCAGCCAGGCATTCCACGATAGGGAAACATGAAGCCCGACAACAAGAGCGACGGCAGGAAGAAGAAGAACGTCAACTGCATCGCCTGCATCTGAGTTCGCGCGACCGTTGAAATCAGGTACCCCAGGATGACAAGGGCCAGGACGAAGACGAAGACTCCTGCGAGAAGCAGCGAGAGGCTGCCGACGAAGGGGATGCCAAACACCAGCTTGGCCGCGACCAGGACCACCACGACCTGCACTCCGCCGACCACCAGGTAGGGCACGACCTTTCCAAGCATGATTTCCAGCGGTGTCGCGGGCATCGAAAGAAGGTTCTCCATCGTGCCGCGTTCGATTTCGCGTGTCAGAGCCATTGCCGTCATCATGACCATCGTCAGTTGCAGGATGACTCCCAGAAGACCGGGGACGATGTTGTATTGTGTGACGCCTTCCGGGTTGTACCGCCTGTGAACGATGATCGACGGGCCGCTCGATCCGCTGCCGGCACTTGCGTCTAGCCCCGCTTCGCGCCTGAGCGCATCGGCGGCAACAGTCCCGAGCGTCGAGATCGCGCCGGAGGCAACGGACGGATCGGTCGCATCCGCCTCGATCAGAATTGTCGCGCCATCATTCCGTTCGACCCTGCGGCCAAAATCCGAGGGTACGGTCACGACGAATGCCACATCACCTCGCGCGATCATCTCCTCGGCCTCGGCCGCCGTGGCCGCCGGAGCGATGAAGCGGTAGTAGCCCGTCAGCTCCAGCGCGGATACCATCGCACGGGTAAACCGGTCCTGCGTAGGTGCCACAAGAGCCGCGGGCAATTCCTTTGGATCGGTATTGATGGCAAAGCCGAACAGCATCAACTGCAAGAGCGGAATACCCAACATCATCGCGAAGGTCAGTCGATCCCGGCGCATCTGGATCGTTTCCTTTGCCAGCAATGCGCGCAATCGCCCGAAAGAGAAGAAGCGGCTCATTGCATGTTGTCCTGTGATGCACCCATGAGCTGGATGAACACATCCTCAAGGCTGGTTTCGGCCGGCACGGCCCTGACCCCGGTGCTGGCGCAAATCTCCCCGACTGATTTTCTGAGAGCATCCGCATCGCGTCCGACCACATGCAGCGTCGCGCCGAATGGTGCCACCTGATCAACACCTGGGGCGCTCCGGAACTTGCCTACGACCTCTGCGATCTTGTCGCCGGTTATGACCACCGTGGTTAAGCCCGCATTGCGCACAACCTCCTCCACCGTGCCGCTGGCCATGAGTTTTCCATAGGAGATATACCCGATCCGGTGGCACCTTTCCGCCTCGTCCATGTAGTGGGTCGAGACAAGTACCGTCAGACCACCCTGCGCGCGGGCGTGGATCTCGTCCCAGAATTCGCGACGCGCCTTCGGGTCGACTCCCGCCGTCGGCTCGTCGAGGATCAAGAGATCCGGGCGGTGCATGATGCAGGCGGCCAGTGCAAGACGCTGCTTCCAGCCGCCCGACAACGACCCTGCAAGCTGTCTCCGGCGAGATGAAAGACCAAGGTCCTCGAGCGTATCGGCCACGACGCGCCGGACGTCATTCATCCCATAGAGGCCTGCCACGAACCGGAGGTTTTCCTCGATCGTCAGGTCTTCGTAGAACGAAAACCGCTGGGTCATGTAGCCGACCTTGCGCTTGATGTTGCGTCGGTCCTTACGGATGTCGAAGCCCAGCACCTGCCCGCCGCCACCATCGGGCTCCAACAGGCCGCACATCAAACGGATCGTCGTGGTCTTGCCCGATCCGTTCGGGCCGAGGAAACCCATGATCTCTCCGACAGCCACGTCCATGGACACCGCATCGACGACCGTCTTGTCGCCATAGCGTTTGGTCAGGTTCTGCACGGAAATGGCAGGTGCAGTCATTGGCGTTCGCCGGGAAGCGCGACATCGACGATCTGACCCGGTTTCAGGGCTTGTCCTTGCGCCGGGCGAGCTTCGATCAGGTAGACCAGCTTCTGACGGTTCTCGAGCGAATAGATGACCGGCGGCGTGAACTCCGGCTCTGCCGCGATGTAGGTGATACGAGCGGTCAGATTGCCGGGACAACCATCGCAGGAAACCTCAAGAGTTTCGCCGATCGCGATCCCCGAAATCTGGGTTTCGGGAACGTATAGCCGCAGTTTGACGGCACCGTCGCCCAGCACCGAAAGGACCGGGGCGCTCGGACCCGCGATTTCTCCTTCGTTGCGGATGACATCGAAGACCGTCACAGGCTGCGCCAGGGTCAGCGTGCGTTTTTCATGGTTCCACTTCGCTTTCGATAGCGATGCTTCCGCGGCACCGACGGCCGACTCGGCCTGCGCAATGGCCTGAGGCCGTGCCGGCAATCGCGCGACGGCAAGCTCTGCTTCGATCTGGGCGACCCGGGCGGCAGCAATCTGAGCCGCCGTGATCGCATCATCGCGCTGCGAAGCCGTTGCGGCACCGCGCGAAGCCAGGCTTGTCACCCGATTGCGTGTGCGGTCTGCTTCAACGGCCTGTGCATTGGCCGATGCAAGATTTGCCTCGATGACTGCGATTTCCTCGGGCCGCTCTCCTTCCTGCAAGTCCGCGAGATGCGCTTGCGCCTGTGCAAGTCCGGCCTCGGCTTCGGCGACCGCGATCTCCGTGTCTCGCCGCTCCATTTCGACAAGAAGACCGCCCGCCTCGACTCTGTCGCCGCGCGCCACTGCGACACGCCCGATCTGGGAAATCGCCACCGGTGCGACAAGGATGAACTCGCCCTCGACATACCCAGTGGCGAACGGGCTGGGAGATGCGCAGGACGCAAAGAGCGATGCGGCAAGAGGAAGGCTGCAGAAAAAGCTCATAGCCGTTGCCTTTCGATGGTGTCGCGAAGGTTCGCAATGACCGCTGTCGCGACCTTTTGCGTTTCGGTGGAGCCGATCGCGTCCCAATCCATGCGCCGCACGACAAATGCCGATGCGATACGAAAGTAGACGATCTGACCGATCACCGCGAAAACCGCCAGTTTGACTTCGTCGCTGTTCGGATCTCGCCCGGTTGCCGCTGCCCAAAGGGCGCATAGCGCCTTGTGCCGAGGCTCGACAAAGTTTTCGTAGACCGCCTCGGCTATCTCTCCGGGGCCGACAATCTCGCGAAGCATGAAGGCCACCATGTCCTGTGCCTCGGGCTTGCCGACGATGAGTTCGACGAAGGCCCGGACAAGGCGTTCGATCTGGTTCGCGGCATCCTCGGCCGTTTCGGGGGCTTCCAGAATACCTGCGTTGTCCAGCACATCGCTCAAGCGTCCTGTGACTGCCATGGTGCATGCGGTGCGCAGCCCGGCCTTGCCTCCGAAATGGTAATTGATGGAAGCAATATTGGTCTTTGCGTGTGCTGCGAGTTCCCGCGTCGATGTACCCTCGTAGCCTTTGTGCCCGAAGAGATGCAGGCCTGCCTTGATAAGGCTGGCTTGGGTGTTGTTCCTGTCTTGGGTGCGATCCATGAAGGAATTATCAATCAAACGATTGATTAAATCAATATCGTCTTGCTCTGTTTCGCTGTTTGGTGGGGCTGTGTCGGAAGAACGCGGCTTGAGGCGCGGCAGAGCGCTTGTTCGCACCCGAGCATGACCAAAAGCTGACCTTTGAAGTATCTCAAGACTTCGCCGGAGATCATTCGCTTGGCGGTGATGCTCTACGTCCGGTTCCCGCTGTCGCTCCGGAATGTGCGGGACCTGCTGTACGAAGCGGTGTCGAAGTCAGCCACGAGACGGTTCGGTTTTCGCGGCACAGGTTTGGCCCGATCTTCGCCTCGGAGATCCCGAAATGTCGTATCGAACGCATGATATACGGCCGCTGGCGTTGGTACCTGGACGAAATCGTCGTGAAGATCGGCGGCGAGCGGCACCACCTTTGGGGGAGGGGCATCGATCACGAGGGCGACGTGCGGGAGAGCTTTGTGACGAAGGCGCGAGACAAGAAGGTCGCGCCAAGAATTCTTACGAAAGCACCGAAAAAGCATGGCTGAGCCGAGATCCCCGTGACGGATAAGCTGCGGTCCTGCGGCGCGGCGATGGGGGATCGTATAGAGGGCGGGCAGGGAGCAGGCCGCTTGCTGAACAACCGTGCGGGGAACTCGCACCTTGCGTTCCGACGACGGGAGCGGGCGGTGCTCCGAATCCAGCGCATGCAACGTCTTCAAAAGCTCGCGTCCGTCCAAGCTTCCGTCCGAAACCGCTTGAACAGCGACCGCAGCCTTTCCGGCCGATCTCTGTTCGAGCAGGACCGCGCCGCCGCTCTCGCCGAGTGGCGGGGGCCCTGCGCGGGATAAGGGACAGCGTTACTGTCCTTGCTGAAACTGGTTCGTTCAGTTTGACCGACATGTGGGCGGTTTCTTGCTGATACCGAGGTTCCATATGGAAATCGCAATATGAACACAATATTGATCGTTTTTGTCCCTAGGCTTCTCACGGTATTTCAGACGGTTTGCCGACGGGGTTTTTGGCACGACAGACAAGGCGTGTTGATGTGACGAAACGAGAGAGAAACTAGCTGAGTTCGGTGAGAGGCCTTTTCGAGACAGATCTCGCATCACCGATTGGCAGGTTGCCGCGAGCGATCCGGGCTCATCACACAAACCCAACTTAAGAAGAGCCGGCCGTCGCTCGAGTCTTATGAAAATGGAACAAGGAGAAACGACCATATTTCCCGGATCGAGGAGAGCAGTATGACGATGCCGAGGGTGCTCAAGCCGATCTTGTTCCTTACACTTATGTTTTTCGCGCCCGCGGCGGTGGCGGATGTGACCTGCGAAGGCGAATGGCAGAGCGCGGCGCTGACCAACTACGAGAGCTACCCTGATCCCGGGCAGCGTGGAATGCGTCAAGTACAACGGCTGCAAATGGGCCGGACAATTCTACGGCGTGCAGGGCAAGAAGACCGAGGATTGGGTGGCACGCACGAACATCGCGGCGGTCCATCAGAAGCACTGGCGCCGGTTGGCGGAAAGCACTTGCGGCTACGACAGGGTGGACGGGAGATCGTCGTTCAAGTGCTCGATTTGTGCTCCGACTCGGACTGCGCGGGCTGCTGCACCAACAACCTGGGAGGTGACGGCTATCTCATCGACATCGAGAAACACACCATGCAGCGGTTCGGTTCCGGTTCGGGCGTGGTGAAATTCCAGGTCTGCAGCTGACCCACTTTGAGAGACGCACGGACAGACCTGATTGGTCGTTATGCATCACGTCAAGCGATCTTGCGACACAGCCACCTTTGGAAGTTCCCTGATCGAGTCCGGTTGCGCAGAGTGCTCGGATGTCGAGACAACACGAGAGGCGCTCTGGAACTGACGCGATCCGGTCTCAAGCCGCTGCACGAATTCCGTCACGTCTGATTGCGTTCCGGAAGAGCGATCTTGTCGGTAGACACGGTTCTGCCGTCAGTATCTTGACACGCCGAGGGTGTTCGCCGGGTCGATCGACGACATCCGTGTTATCTTGCGCCATCCGGTAAATCGCCCGGTCACTACCCGTCGCGATCGAGCGCAGGGCCACCATCCAGTAGATCTGGCGATAGAAAAACCTTTGGGTCAGAACCCAAGGCAAGAGCCGTTTGTTTTCTTCCGGCTCAAGGCCAAAGGCGATGGTCGCCAGCACGAGGTCCGACAGCAAATAGGCGACATAGGCAATTGCGACGAGAACGGAAGTGTTTTCCCACGATACAAGGGATGCATCGGTGAGATGCCCGACCAAGGAGAACAGATTAACGACCATCACGATGTCCGCGATGGGCGCGAATAGCGAAAAGACTGCGCCAAACAGGACCAGGTCCGGGATCGAAACAACCCGACTGCGCGGCGCTCTGAAATGCGGCTTTGTGCTTCCATGCAATCTGCAGCATCCCGAAGTGCCAGCGCAATCGCTGCCTCATCCACTGTGGGATCGTTTCCGGGGCTTCGGTGAATGCGTGCGCCCGCGGCTCGTATACGACCTTATGGCCGTCCCGGATAATCGAAACCGTCAGGTCGGCGTCTTCGACGATGGTCTGCGTGGTGTAGCCGCCAGCATTTCTTCACCGCCTCGGTCCGCCAAGCTCCAATCGAGCCGGGAACGACCATGATTCCGTTGAGCACTTCAAAGGCCCTGCGGTCCAGGTTCTGTGCCGTGATGTATTCGATCGCCTGTATCCGTGTCAGAAGGTTCCTGCGGTTCCCGACTTTGACGTTGCCAGCCACGGCTCCGACCCTGTCATCGTTGAAATGCCGGACCAGAAGACCGATTGCATCGGGCGAAATGATGGTATCAGCGTCGATGGCAACGAATACGGGCGTTTCGATCAGACGTATTCCGTGATTCAACGCGTCCGCCTTGCCCCCGTTATTCTGGCGAACGAGGCGGACACGGGGGTCGGATCCGAAATTGTCGCTGACAACCCTAGCGGTATCGTCTGTAGATCCGTCGTCGATGACGATCACCTGTTCGATCGGACAGGTCGATTGAAGCACCGATGTCACCGACTTGGCTATGACGGTTTCCTCGCAGTACGCCGGTATCAATACGGTCACCGGCAACAACGCCTCGCCGCTTTCATGCACCCGCCGTTCCTTGATGAGCGCAAGTACCAAAACCGCCAATGACCGAATCATACCGGCTGCGATCACGAAGAAGAAGATCGCGGTCACGGCGGATTTCAGTGTTCGGATCAGCCAGAACGAGTAGTCGCTGACCAGTCCTCGCCTGACGCCCACTTGCAGGGCCGTCGCCTTGCCCGTGATGCTGGACAGAGGCACAATGGCGATCCCCATGTCCCGGAGCGCCTCGATTATCCTGGGCAAGGCCTGGACTGTCTGCCCACGATCCCCTCCGGCATCGTGGAACAGGATCACGTTGCCCTGATTTGACTGCACGAGTGTCGTGACAGTCTCCACGATCTTGTCCGTGCCCGGACGCGTCCAGTCCGTCGAGTCGATCTCAATTCCGACCACGACATAGCGTTCGTTCGACAGCAGACTTAGAACCCTCGCCTCGTCTGGGCGTCTCGGGATTCTCGTCGAATCCATAAGGAGCGCGGAACAGGTTGGTGTTTTGCCCCGAAACGCTCTTGATCAGTTCCTGCGATCCATGGAGTTCCAGCTTGAGGCGTAAGTCGGAAATCTCGGCGATGTTGGGGTGGGAATAGGTGTGCACACCCAGTTCATGCCCTTCGTCGACAATTCTGCGGACTATTTCAGGGGAATTCTGGACGCGGGTTCCAACGACAAAGAACACCGCCGGAACGCCGTACTCCTTCAGTATGTCCAAGATCTGTGGTGTGTAGGTCCGGCTTGGTCCGTCGTCGAAAGTGAGAATGACGGAGTTGTCCGGCAATGTGCCACTCAAGGTGACTGTGAAAGCGCGTGCGGAAGTTCCAGGTAGTTGGCACCGGTGATCAGACCGCTTTCCGGGTCTACCTCCAAATCCGCCGACCCGGAGCGGCCGCGTTTTGAACCGTGAGCAGAGGGCCTTTCCCCGTGTATCTGACGTGAGAGGCGGGCTCTGATCTCCTGCAAAATGCTCGGGGTAGCATTCGCGATCGGGACCCCCGGGGGAAAGGAGATCCCATACTCCGACGTCTCCTCCAGATACCGGCCAGATCGCCATCCCACCAATCTGGTCAAGCGGGATTTGCGCCAATTGATTATGCGCGCTCAACGCGTCGAGAAACCAGATTTGGTGCCTTTGGCCTTGAGCGTCCGAAAATGAAGCTACCGAGTTCAGGCTTTCTTGGTCCAACTCGATCGAGCCGCCGTAGCGGGCTACTGCCTCGGTGATGTCGAAAAAGTTCAAGTATTCGGGATCAGGCCTTCCGCTGATCCAGTCCATGCCAAAGCCGCCAAGTGCGATGACCAGCTTTTCCGCCGGGATTCTGGTCAGGAGTGCAGACAGCCGCTCTTCATACCAGTCTTGCGCTGCAAGAGGCGCAGGTCCGCTGAATGGTCCGGGCTCCTGGAAAGCAAGCACGATCAGCCGGTCGGACAGGTCTGCAGCCTTCGGATGCTTCAAAAGCTCGTCGTCCATCGCAGCGATGATGCAGCTTTCCTTACCCGTCGCGATCGAACTCGGTCCTTCGCTGCGAGGGCAAAACCGGCGATGGCGTCAACTATCCTCTGCCCTCGCTCCAGCGAAATCGAGGCAGAGGCCATCAAATTCCTCCTCCTCGAACGAGTGAAGACACCGACCTTGATGAGTTCCATCTGTCTTTCCGGAGAGGTCAGCCACTGTGCAGGCTCATCGCCGTCGATTGAAATTGGCCCTCGCGACGGGGAGAAGTTTGACGCGATCGCGATTCTGGAACCAAACGTCTCGGAGTTCGTCACGCTGAGGTGGCAGGAAGACTGGCGATCTCGCCGGAGTTGCGATCGATCGTAAACCATTCCGGCAGCAGAACATCGACTGTAGCGATATTGGCGCGCGTTTCGACGAGACCCGCCATGGACCAGTACGGAACGAATGCGTGTACGTCAGTGACCTGTAATGACAGGTCGCGGCGCGTACTCTCCATTCGGCGGCGTGCCGTCTGCGGGTTGCTTGTGCCCGCTCGCTGGAAATCGGTGCAATTGGCACATTGCTTGTCGGACGATCTTGCCGGTCAGTGGGATTTCGAGGAATGGCCGACAGATCGCTCTCAACGCCTGTTGTTGCGGTATCCGCGGTATGTGGTGGAAGTTCGGACCCATAAAGATGGAAGATGAACAGGACGAACCATACCAACGCAAATACCAGGAAAAGCACCGAAAAAACGGTAAAGAACACAAGCCGGCGGGATGTGGGATCAAAGAATACGGCTTGGTCGACACGTCGCCTTCGTCTTCGTTAGTGCTTTTCAAGTGAACTACCTGTGTGGCGCCGTATTTGCATATCGTTTATGATAAGTGTGGCACACACGAAGCTTTGACGAAACGGCAACTAGGTCGCAGGTCGGTGGGGTGTGGTGAATTGGATCGTTCGCCAAGGCAAGCAAAACTGCAATGCTAAGAGAAGCAGTATCTAGGGGGTAGGATGATGGATCGCCGAACATTTCTTTCCCGCGTCTTGATCGGCGGAACGGCCGCGAATTCCTCGTCTTGGAGGGCGGCACAGGCGGCGAGTACGTTTCCGGCTATCCTGCTCATTGATGGGGTGACACAGCGAACCTCATCCTCCGGGCTCTTCTCTTTCCTTGATCCGATCATTTCCCAGAATGTTCCGGTAACCATCGTAATCAAATTCGACCGCGAGGAATGGCAGGATCCAGACGCCGGGGCAGACTTGATGCGGTTCCTGTCCACGATGATCGTCGACTATCCGGGTTTGGTCGAACTGGCACTCGAACTTCCAGACCTCGTCTCTCGGCGTCCTTACCTGCGCATGCGGTTCGCGAGTGAGGCGCGCAACCGCTTCAGACAATCTACTCTTCGGCCGCCAATGGAAAGGACGCGCCGGGGTCGGTTCCACAGACAATTGTCGCACGGTTGCCGGGCGGCGAGGCTCCCGTCATCGAAGGACTGCGATCCGCGGGGATCCTGACTTCGATCCTGCTTCCGCAAGTCGGAACGACGCAGGAAATCTGGCGCAACAGCGATGGGACCCAGCAAATCAACGGTGGATGGCGTTTGCCGCCGTTGCCAACGAGCGAGGAAATCTCGGCAACGTTCGCCCTGGCGGCGTCGAGCGAAGGACCGATCGTTCTTACCGCCACATTTCCCGACGATGCCCTGCAAGGTGACGTCGAACTGTTCGATCAGGGCTCGGTCATCGGAGACGCATTTCGCCAAGAACCTGATCTCCAGCCGCAACTATCTGATTTTGCCATCGGAATTGAGGTTCAGATCAGGTGAAGTTTTCTTACGTCATCTGGTGCTTTGCATAGATGCGGACGACTCCGGCATCTCGACGGACTCTCTTCGGAGCGAGAACTCGCCAGTGCTGGGATACCGTTCACGGAGATCGGGAATTCCTTTGGCAGTCGCGCGTCAACGACATCCGATGATGCTTCCGCAGAAACTGGCGAGGCATAAGCCGCACGAGTGCGTCCGGTATTGGGAGCCGACGACGACACATGGAGAGAGGCAAAACATCTCGCCTTCGGAAGCATGGCGCAAGACACAGAACGCAGCACTGCAGGTATGGCCGCGTGTGCGGCGTTGGAGGACGAGAAGAGACCGTTCCGCCGATCAGGATAAACATGCAGGATTTGATATTTTCTCGATTTGTCGAAAGACGCGGAACGTTTTTCGGGTTTCGATGAGTACGGGTCGTTACGGGTAAATGCTTCGCTGGTGCTTGACGGGCCGCATCCAGGTCTATCGACGCAAACGCTCCGAAAGCGCATCGAAGACGCGACATCGCCCAGTGACGATGTCGTGCTGTTGATTGACGAGAAGGGGTTCAGCGAGCGAGACGATGCAAGCGCCTTGGTGGAGGCACTTGCCGGACTTGGAAAGACGGGTCAATTCAACGTTCTGGATATGCAGCAGTATCTGGCCGCCGTTTCCGTCAAGAGCGAGCAGGCGAGGCTGTTGCGTGTGGCGCAGCGCTGGCCGGCCCGTCCGGACGCGAACGACACCGACACCCCGGAGCAGCGCGACCTGCTGATGGACGACGCCCGGTTGGCCTGGTCGTATATCGAGCAATTCACCGACCCTGAAACCGGTTTGGTGCCAGCAACGGCCTGGCTCGAAGGTGACAAGGTCCAAGCCTATCAATTCAGCACGATGTGGGACACCGGGTCGCTGATACTCGGCATCCTGAGCGCGCACAGCATTGGTCTTTTGAGCGACGCCCAGTTTTTCGAACGGATAGACGCGGTTCTGGATGGGTTGGCGACGGGTGTTTTCAACGGTCTACGGCTCCCGAAAGGACTGGCATCCACGGATGGCAAGGCCTCCGGCCATGACGATTACAATGCCAGTGATACGGCAAGGCTGCTGGTTTCGCTGTATCTGCTGGAGAAATACGCGAAAAAGGACCTCGGGATCGTTGGCATTCTGGATGGCTGGGACCTGGGCAAAACCATTCAGGATGGTATTCCTCTGACCGCAAGCGGGAGACGCCTCGTATCCTCGTATCGTTCAAACTACGCGGGATACATCGCAAGGGCCTTTGCTCTTTGGGGTTATCCGGTTACGTCGCCCTATTCGGTTCCGCAACCCGGCTCGCCATTCGACCGAGGCGTCCACATTCTCCATGACGTCGCCGAGTTTGGACCGATCGGGACAGAGCCGCACCTTCTTGAAGCAGTCGAGCTAGGCGCGTCCGACCTGGCGAGAGCTGCCTCGGAAGCACTCTTCGCCGCGCAGGTCGAGGAGTATCTTTCGACTGGCAAACTGGTCTGCGTTTCGGAAGGTCCCATCAACCGTGAGCCCTGGTTCGTTTACCAAGGTTTCCAGATCGGTGAAGTCGCGGCTCCTTGGACCTACGAAACGCTCGATCCATCGCCGCGCTTTCAGACAAAGGGATTCATCCGGGCGATTGACATGCTGAATAGCAAGGCGGCCTTTCTCTGGAAGGTCTACCGACCCAACGAATACAACGACATGGTGATTGCGCAGGTTCGCGAAAAGGCAAAGGGTAGTTCTCTGGGTTTCAGTCCGGGGGTCTTCTCGGTCACCAACAAGCCGGATCAAGCATATAGCGACATCAATACAAACGGCGTCATACTTCAGGCCATTGCGTATCGGCTCAACGGTGGCAAACCCTGCATCGACTGGAATTCAAAGGCGTAAGTACCCGCAAGGATTTCTTCGAACGTCCGCTTTGTCCGCATTTCAGAAACTTGACGATTTTCGATGAACGGTGGACCGGAGCAAATTGTCAGGTCAGCCGTGTTTGAACAAGGCTCGCCCCCTGACGACACCGTTCCAAGTCCTCCTCTCAATACCATTGCACTGGCCCAGCTCTCGGGGGGAAGAATCTCGATCCGGACGGCTTTGCCTCCTTTCTAATGTGCGCGCACCCGGACGAGCCCGCCCGGTGCCGCGCGCACCATGTGCGTGACAGGCTTCTGCATCTCGAAAAGTCCGGTATCCAAGGGCACCGTCGCAACGCCGATCGAGTACGAACTCTCCATGGGCGGCGTGTGTTCCGGTTCCACGATGATAAAGGCGGCCCGAGCGGCGGGATGTTTGGGCGGCACCGGCAGGTTGCCGTGACGAACGACGCCTCGACGTGCGTTGATCCCAAAGCATGTCGCTCGGTTGCGGTGGGGCGCCGCCGCCGATGACGTCACCGACCTCTCCCCCGGCATCTGCGGAGACGAGATGAATGACATTGGTGCTCTGCAGTTCCGGCCTCCCGTTGAGGAAGCGATCCCTGCAAGCAGCGATCAGGCAAACCGGGTTCGTACCTTGGTCGCCGCAAAGAGTATCAGAGCGAATGACACCACCAGAACGGCAGAGATGAGTGTGCCGATCACCGCTACAGAGGGCACCAGAGGTGAGTAGTTCGTGGCAGTTCGCGTGAAGAGCCACACAGGCAAGGGCGTGTCCGGCCCGGATGTATAGATCGAAAGCGGCAGGTTCGACCATGACAGAAGGAACGCAAAAAGCCCGCCAGAAAAGATACCTGGCCAGAGCGCGGGAAGCGTAACCTCGCGGACAACCTGCCAGTTGTTTGCCCCGAGATCGCGCGCGGCCTCTTCCTGTGCCGGATCGTAGCCGAAGAAGCGGATCGATATGACAAGCGTGACGATTGGCACGATCCAGACGAGATGCGCAAAGATGGCGGTCTTCCAACTGGGCGAAAAACCGACAGCGTTCAGCGACAATAGTAGGGCCAATCCCAGAACGGGTTGTGGAAAGAAGATTGGTAGCACGAGAAGCCGCTGAAACAGGCTGCGTCCGCGCCAGTCGAAGCGGGCGAACGCAACCGCGCCAAGCGTTCCCAGAAGGACGGCAAGGATAACCACGAAGAAAGCGATCCAGAACGAGATCGAGTGAATCTGCCAGGTTGTGAATGACGCGATCGCTTCGCGATAGGCATCCAGCGTCCATACCTTGTGCGGAAAACGCATGTACCGTGTGTTGGCCATTGAAGCGAGGAGGACCGATCCGATCGGGATGTAGAGGAAGGCCATGATCGTGACGATCCACAAGGCACGCAGCGCCCCGGTATGACGTCCGTGTCTCATCGGCCTGTCAACTTGTTCAGGTCTAGCCGTGAAAGCACCGGAAGCACGATGATCGCCGTCACAATTATGACGATCACGGTTAGCGCCGCGCCCATTGGCCAGTCCTGTGCATAGTTGAACCGTTGTTCGATCGCGGCGGTGATAACGGTGACGGCCCGTCCGCCGAGAATGGCCGCTTCGGCATTGGCGCCAAGGCACAGGACGAAGGTAAGAAGCGCCCCGATCACCAGCCCGGGCGCGGCCAGTGGCAATTCAATTTCGCGGAATGTCTGCCAGCGGTTCGCGCCCAGATCTTGCGCCGCCTCGATCCGGTCGGCCGGGATCAGGCTGATCCCGAGGAGAAGCGGAAACAGCATGAATGGCAGGTGGATGTAGATCATCCCGAGCTGCGCTGCGGCCCATGTGTTGAGAATCGATCCGATCTGAATATCAAACGCCGCATTCAGCGACCCGGCCAGGATGCCGCCGCGGGGCATCAGGAATACCGACATCCCAAAGAGACGAACGCTTTCCGAGATGAAGATCGGCAGCGCGATAAGTGCCGAGGCCACCGACGCCCATCTGCCGGCATGCCGGTGCAGGATCACGGCCGTGGGCCATGCCAAGAGCGCTGTCACGACAGTGGTCGTCGTCGCTCCGAGGAGCGACCAAAGCAGAGGGCGTCCGTAACCGTCGAAGAAGGCCGAGCGATAGTTTTCGAGCGTCAAATCCCCCGTCAGCCCGAATGTGCGGCTTGGCATCAGGCTGTACCATGTCACGATCAGGATCGGGGCCGCGAAGCAGACCATCATGAAGAGTGCGACGGGGGCCGCAAACCAGGGGCCGGGGGACGGTCGCGCGCTCATGTTTCCATCCATGCGATGGCGCTCGCCGCAAAGGAAAACATGTGTGTCGTACCGATCTGCAGCTCCTGAGCCGTACCGGGGAGCTCTGATATCAGTGTGGCGCCCTTATCCGACAACAGATGAACCTGCGTTCGTGATCCCAGCATCAGGCGCTGTGTGACCGTAAGCTGGGCAGAGATCTCGCCCGGGCCATGGGCAAGAGCCTCGGGGCGGATCATTGCATAGGCACCTTTGGGATTGTCTATTGGTTGGTCGATTTCAGCAAAGATTGGCTGATCGCCGGCCTTGTGTTCAATCGTCAGGATGTTCACCTCGCCCATGAAGGACGCGACAAACCGGTTCGCCGGAGCGCCATAGATTTGGGCGGGAGTACCGGTCTGGATGATCCTGCCGTCCTGCATGATAGCGATGCGATCAGACATCACCATCGCCTCTTCAAGACTGTGGGTGATGTAGACGAAGGTGCGGCCCGTGCGCTGGTGCAATTCCTTCAACTCGACCTCGAGGGTCTTGCGCAGGCGATAGTCGATCGCCGAGAGGGGTTCGTCGAAAAACAAAATCTCGGGATCCGAGGCAAAGGCGCGTGCCAGAGCCACGCGTTGGCGTTCGCCGCCGGAGCACTGTGTCACGGGGCGTGAATAGTAATCGGCGGGCAATCGGACGAGTTGAAGAAGTTCACGTGCCCGGTCGCGGCGCACCGAGGTGGGAACGCCCCTCATCTTCATGGCGAATTCGATGTTCTGGCCCACCGTGCGATGATCGAAAAGTGCGAGCGATTGGAACACCATCGCCGTGGGCCGTTTGTTGGCGGGGGTGTCGGTAATGCGTACCCCGTGCAGGAATAGATCGCCACCGGTGGGCGTTTCCAATCCGGCCAGCAGGCGCACGAGCGTCGACTTGCCGCTTCCGGACGGACCGACGATTGTCAGGAACTCACCCTCTGGGATCGTTAACGAGATATCGTCTACGGCCTTGGTCGAACCAAAGGCTTTTGACAAACCGGCCAGTGACAAGATCACTGGCCGGTCTTCGATCTTGGTGGTGTCTGGCGACACGGTTAGCCCCGTTCGCGCATGGCAGCCGAGTAGATGTCATAAAGTCGATCGTAATCCGGAACGATGTCGAACTCGACAGCATTGGCGATCCGTTGATCGAACTCGTCCCACTGGATTGCAGCCAGTTCTTCAGTCGAGAAACGCGCCATCAGATCGGGGTTCGACATCTGGCTGACCGGCTGGAGATTGCCGTTGCCGCGCGCCACGAGTTCGGCCGCATCCACGGTCGTGATGAACTCGAGCCAGTCAAACGCCGCTTCCAGGAAGTCGGGATTGTTGACGGCGGAGTTGAGCTCGATCCAGTTGATGCCGCCCTTGCCATCGGCGGGACCGCTATTGGGTGTGATCGCGTAGAGCTCGGTCACCCCCTCAAGACGCGCCGCCGCCGTCGTATAGGTGCCGCCGGTGAAGTAGAGGTCGATTTCGCCATTGAGGATCGCAAGGTTCAGCTGAACGAAATCCGTCGTGATCAGCGCTGCATTCTGGATCCAGCGCTTGCAGGTCTCTTCGAACTTGGCCACATCCTCGTCGGACTTTTCCTTGAACGGGTGGACGCCCGCGCCCATGCAGATGTCCATGACGTTCCAGTCTTCATAGGCCAGGATGCCATAGCGACCGGCAAAATCGGGATTGTTGAACAGATCCCAGCCTTCGTCCTGTGCAAGAGCGGGAGAAATCACGTCCGGATTGACGACGAAATCGAACGTCTCGTAGCGCTGGACAATGCCAAGAAGATGCTCTTCATCTTCGCTCATGGCCCACTTGTAAGGCATTTGGAACTTCGGTTTCATTTCCGCATAGAGCGGTTCGAACCGCTCGCGGGGAAGCTCTTTGATAAGACCCGCCGGCCACATGACATTGCGCGCCCAGGGGTTGTTCACATTGATGAAGTCCCAGACCGATGTCTCGCCTGCGCGCAGACGGTTTACCGAGCTTGGATCGGAAATGTGAATCTCATATCGGACGTCGACGCCTGTCTTGTCCTTCCAAAGTGCCAGAAGGTTAGGGTCGGCGTAGGCATCCCATGTCAGAAGCGATAGGGGCCGACTGGATTGCGCAGCAAGCCCGGCGGGCATTGCAGCGGCAGCCATTCCCGCAGCGACGCCTTGCAGGAATTTCCGGCGATGTGACGAATGCTGCATCGGGCGGCTCAACGGATTTCGGGAAGCGAGTGAAGTGAGAGCGCGATCTTTGTGCATTGATGGTGTTCTCCCTGTTCGTATTGCGAACAAATATTCGCATAGCGCATTCTCGCACCGGCGCGTCCTGAGTCAATACGTGGATTGGTATTGAGCGAAGCGTTCAGTGTCATTCATGTTGGCGGTATGCGCCCACTCGCCCAACTTGTGTGCGACATAGATATCGGGAAGGCGCTCTGGAAACGCCGCGCGGAGTGTCCCGTCTCCTGAAAACGCTTCCAATGCGGCGCTCAGGCTACTTGGCAGGCGCATGAGTTTCCGTTTCTCGAGGTCTTTCTCCGAAAGGAGTGAGAGGTCTTCTTTGGTGGCGGCGGCTGCTCGTAATCCTTCCTTCATCCCTATCGTTCCGGCCGCCACAAGAGCGGCGAGAGCCAGATAGGGGCTAGCCGCGGCATCGGCCGCGCGAAACTCGAAATTGAACTGCTTTGCGCGCGCTTCCGGCTCGCGCGCGGTGACCGGGCAAATGCGGATGGCGGCCTCGCGATCCTGCGCGCCCAAATTGTTGAATGCAGCGCTCCACCGATGGGGCACGAGTCGCAATGCCGAGATTGCGGAGGGCGCCGTCAGGGCCGAAACAGCGTTGAGGTGCCGCAGGATACCGGCGACGAATGCCGATGCGGGGCCGGACAGACCATCCTGCCCCGAGGCGTCATGGGTGACGGGCCTGCCGTCCGCCGTCCAAAGACTGATGTGGATGTGCACTCCGTTGCCGACAACCTCGGGTCCGACCAGGGGCGAAAAGGTGGCACTCATCCCCATCGACGCCGCGGTCGCACGCGTAATCTCGCGCAGCATGGTGGCTTCGTCCGCGGCGCGCAGCGCGGTTGTGGGCGGGAGCGTCACTTCGTACTGGTCGGGCCCATATTCGCGCAGAAAACTATCAGGCGCGATTCCGGCACCTTCCAGCGCTGTCAGCAAGGCGTCGGCGAAGGGTTGCACCTCGTTGAAACCCTGCAGAGTAAAGGCGCGTGTTCCCGATCCGCCAGGCAGCATGAATTCGTGCTCGAACGTGGCGCGCAATTCCAGCCCGCTGACCTCGGTAAACCGCGCGAGCGTGCTCTTGAGAATGCTCCGCGTGCAACATTCCCAAGGCATCCCGTCCAGTTCGGTGATGTCGCCCATCAGGAAGGACATGGTTCGTCCGTCGGGCAGGGCAGATTGCGTCAGCGTGTCCGCGTCGGGCCAGAGGACCAGATCTCCCAATGCGCCATAGGGCGACTCTGCGATCGTGTCGAAACAGGTGATTTGCGCATTCGTCGGAGTCCAGCCGATGCCGCGAGCGATCTTCTTGTCCAGATCTGACGTGGCGAACCCCTTGCCGCGTACCAAACCTGAAAGATCGCTTGTGCAGGCCATGGTCAAAGCCGCGCCCATTGTCGCCTCCTCTTGCGTCTTCGGCGCATCGTGTGAAAAGTTGTACGGGTTGGCAATGCCTTATGGGCGACGGGGAGAGGAAGATGCGGGTTCAGCGCCTATTGTCCGACCATGATCCCGATCCGGTCTTTGCCAAGGCGGGACGCTCGGACTGGCTTCTGACCGTTGAGCATGCTGGTCGCGCCGTTCCTTCGGTTCTGGGTGATCTCGGCCTGCCTCCTGGCGAGATAGACCGGCATATCGGCTGGGATCCCGGTGCGCTCGATCTGGCACTTGAACTGGCGCACCGATTGGACGCGTCCCTGATCGCACAGCGCTACAGCCGTCTGGTGATCGATTGCAACCGCCCGTGGCAGGCCCGCGATCTTGTTCCGGAGACGAGCGACCGGACGGCAATCCCTGCCAACAAGACAGGGAAGGAGGATCACAAGATGCGGTGGGACGAAATCCACGCGCCGTTTCATGCGGCCGTCACCGATGCGCTTGACCGCGGCGCACGCCGGCTTGTCGCCGTGCACACTTACGATCCGCAGCGGCGTGTCGACGGAGCGACACGTCCCTGGCCGATCGGTCTTCTGGCGCGTGTGTCGAACCCGCTGATCATTGCGCTGGAGCGCCATCTTTCGGAGGTCATCCGCGTGGCGCCCTTGGGCGTCAACCAGCCCTACGAGATCGAAGACACATCTGACTACACGATTCCCATCCATGCCGAGCCGCGTGATCTTCCGCACGTGCTGATTGAAGTGCGAAATGACTTTCTGCGCGACGCTGCGGCTGTTGCAGCGATGGCAGACACGATATTCGAGGCCTGCAGAACCCTGGAGCCCGCATGACGGACGCTTTTCTTTCGACGACGACACGCGATGTACCGATCAAGCCGTCGCGGGCGGCGCTTCTTTTCATCGATGTGCAGAACTTTTCCTGCCACCCGGACGGGGCCGAATGGGCGCTGATGGACGCCGCCGAGCGTGACGAAAAGAAAGCCCCGTTTCTGAAGCTGATGGACCAGCAAGTCGTTCCCAGAATGCAGTCCCTTCAGGCGGCCTGCCGTGCGGCGGGTATCGAAGTGATGTACACAACGATAGAAAGCCTGACCAAAGATGGGCGCGATCGCAGTCTCGACTACAAGATCACGGGTTTCAACATTCCAAAGGGATCTTGGGACGGCAAGGTGATCGATGCCATCGCACCGGGTGATGATGAGATCGTTCTGCCCAAGTCGTCGTCCAGCGTTTTCGTCTCCACGCATATCGACTACATTCTGCGGAATCTCGGGGTTCAGCAGTTGATCCTTTCAGGGGTGCTGACGGATCAATGCGTCGAGAGCGCCATTCGCGACGCCTGTGATCTTGGCTATCTCGTGACTCAGGTGACTGATGCCTGTGCGACCTTCTCGGATGTGCGCCATGCGGCATCGCTGAGGGCGATCAAGGGGTATTGCCGACAGGTCACCACGGAAGCGCTGCTCGCCGAAATCGCGTGATCAAATTCCGCCGATACAGGTGTATTTCGTATCGAGATAGTCGTCGATGCCCTGCCCGGAGCCTTCCGTGCCCAACCCGCTTTCCTTGAGTCCGCCAAAGGGCACTTCCGGTGACATGATCAGCACCTCATTGATGCCGATCAACCCGTATTGCAGGCGATCCTTGAGGCGGAAGACGCGCCCGATGTCGCGGGTATAGGCATAGGAGGCCAGACCGTATTCGGTGGCGTTCGCCGTCTTATCGGTTCGACGACGAAGACGAAGCGATAAGGCGACGCAACCCGGCCAAAGATCTCTTCCGTGGTGACGCGCATGGGGGCGTTTGCGTTGGCGATGACCGTCGGCTGAAAGAACAGGCCGCCACGGGCGTGAGGTTCGCCGTCGGTGATGACTTCGCCCCCTTTCTCGCGGGCGTCCTGCACCAGCTCGCGGATCCTGGTCATCGGGGCCGTCTCGATCATCGGGCCCTGTTCTGCGCCATCCTCGTCGCCGGGCGCGACCTTCAGGCGGGCTACCGCGTTCGAGAAAGCTTCGGTGAAGCGGTCATGGATACCCGACTGGACATAGAGGCGGTTGGTACAGATACAGATCTGCCCGGCATTTCGAAACTTGGCATTGATTGCGCCTGCGACAGCACTTCCCAGATCGGCGTCATTCTAGACGATGAAGGGCGCGTTCCCACCCAGTTCCATCGACATGCGTTTGACCGTTCCGGCTGCCTCGCGAAGAAGTCGCTTTCCGATTTCGGTCGAGCCGGTGAAAGTGATCTTGACGACCTTGGGGTTCGATGTGATCTCGGCGCCTATCTGTCGGGCGCTTCCCGTCAGCACGTTCACAACACCCTTGGGGAACCCACATTCCTCGGTCATGTGGTCCAGACGAAGCCGGAGAATGGCGTGGCCGTCGCGGGTTTTACAACCGTGGTGCAGCCGGCTGCGAGGGCGGGGCCCAGTTTGCGCGCCAGCATCGACGATGGGAAGTTCCACGGTGTGATGGCCGCGACCACGCCTACCGGGTGGCGGGTCGTCATGGGCTTTCGCCCGGCGACGGGCGAGGGGATGATCGCGCCGTCGGTCCGCCGGGCCGCTGTGGTTCCCGAATTCGGTATGGTGGCAATGACTTGGCCGTTTGCCGGATTCGTGACGTCGATGGTTTGACCGCAATCCGCGCTGACCTAGGCCCCATCGATGAGGTTCGTGCGCGAATGAGATGAGAGAAGTCGATCATCAGGATGCTCGTTGTTTCAACTGGCGGCGGGATCCAGCACCCAGGCGGCAAGTTCGGCATGAGTCGGAAACCAGACATCACCGTATTCGCGCGCATGTTGGATCAACTGGTCAAGAATCCAGATGCGCGACCGGTACCCGATCACGAAGGGATGCATGACGAGCTGGCACAAACCGCCTTCGGCATAGGCCCCGTCCAGTTCACGGCGGAAGATGTCGAACACCGCCTCGGGCGGCGTCCATGGCCGTGTGGGAGGGTCGCGATTGAACAGCAGGTACACGGCGTCATCGCGCACCCAATCCACTGGAATTTCAACGACGCCGGTGGGTCGGCCATCTGAAAGGAGCTCGTAGCAGCTATCGTCGGCCATCATCGAACTGTCATAGGCAAAGCCCAGTTCGGCCACGAGGTCGATTGTATGCGGACTCAGGTCCCAGTTGGCGGCGCGGTGACCTACTGGTTCACGGCCAGTCATCTCGCGCAATGCTTCGCGGGCGCGAAGCATCAGGTCTCTCTCGACTTCCCGCGTGAGCTGCGACGTATTTTCATGGATCCACCCGTGAACGCCGATCTCGTGTCCGCCTTCGGTGATGGGCATCAGGGCCTCGGGCTCGATCAGCCCGGCCACGGCAGGCACAAAGAAGCTGGCGCGCACGTCGTGTTTCGCAAGGACACCGAGAATGCGTGGCACGCCCGTGCGGCGGCCAAACTCGCCCCACGCCAACCGTCCGATGGCTGCGCGGCCGGTTCCCAATTCAAAGGTTTCGTGGTCACAGTCAAAGGACAGAGCGAAGGCGCATCGCGCGCCCCCTGGCCAACGCCTGGGAGCGAGCCTTCGACCGGCGCGCACCTGGTTGACTACTCCGCGCCATACGGCCTCGGGTGTCTCCCATGGCCGGTCGCGGATCACGATCCCAGAACTTCGTGCAGCGCGTCCCTCAGCGCATCCGCAACAATGTCGATTTCGTCGCGCGTGATCGACAGGGGCGGAGCGAACCCCATGATGTCACCTTCCGGCATCGCGCGCGAGATTACCCCGCGCCGAAGCATGGCCTCGGCCACCTTCGGAGCGACGCTCATCGTCGGGAAGAATTTGCGCGCGGCCGGATCGTCCATCAACTCCACCGCGGCCAGGAGCCCGTCACCACGCACTTCGGCGACGTTCGGATGAGCACCGACCGCATCTTGCAGCCGTTGTTTGAGATAAGGTCCGTTCTCCGCCGCCCGGCCTACCAGCCCGAGATCGTCGATTAGAGTAAGGGTCGCAACGCCCGCCGCCGCCGAGACGGGATGCGCGGAATAGGTCCATCCATGGCAGAGAACGCCGTGGTCGTCGGTGCCCTGACGCAGAACGTCGAACACACGATCCGAAATGATCGAGCCGGAAAGCGGGGCATAGGCCGATGTGAGACCCTTGGCGATGGTCATGAAGTCCGGTTTGAGCCCGTAATAGGTTGATCCGAACATCTCTCCCATGCGCCCGAAACCTGTCACGACTTCATCGGCGATCAGAAGGATATCATGCTGGTTCAGTAACTCCTGGACCCGTGCCCAATAGTTTTCTGGCGGGGGCAGGATGCCGCCGGTCCCCATGATCGGCTCGCCGATAAACGCTGCGATCGTGTCTGCGCCTTCACCCAAGATCATCTCTTCAAGAGCGGCGATCAAATGATCGAGGTACTCGGCTTCGGTCATCTCACGGTCGGGCCGGCGAAGAAAATGCGGCGTCTCGGTATGCAGGAAGCCGGGCAGGGGCAGGTGGAAGCGTGCGTGATAACCCGCAAGACCGGTCAGCGATCCCGACACAAGGCCCGACCCATGGTAGCCACGCCAGCGGCTTATGATCTTCTTCTTCTCCGGTCTGCCGCGCAGAATCTGATAATGCCAGGCAAGCTTGACGTTGGTTTCGTTTGCATCGGATCCCGAGAGGCCGAAATAGACACGTGCCATGTGGTCCGGAGCACGATCCATGATCATCTTGGCCAGCCGAATGGCAGGTTCGTTTCCATGACCGGCAAAGGCGTGGAAATAGGCCATTTCGTGAGCCTGTTTGGCGATCGCATCTGCGATCTCGTGCCGGCCGTAGCCTGCGTTTACGCAGTAAAGTGCCGCGAATGCGTCGAGCATTCGGTTTCCGTCTCGGTCAGTGACATAGACGCCGTCGCCGCCCGTGATGATCCGGCCTGGCGTCGTGCTGCGGGCATGGTTCGCCACATGGGTCGTGGGATGCAGCAGGCAATCGCGATCCCAGGCGGCCAGTTCATCGTTGATGGGTGCGTCAAGGATCATATCAACGGTTCCAGTCTTGTGTTGGCGATGAATTCGGGCACGCTGGCCTGATTGGGAAGCGCGAGGATGAAGGCCACCATCTCTGCCACTGTTTCAGGCTGGAGACGGTCAGCCTTGGGTGTGACACCGGGGAGGTCCGCGATCAATTCGGTGTCAATCGCGCCGGGGCAGAATGCCGTTGCCCGGACGCCGTCGTCCCATGCCGCTTGGCGCACCGCCTGTGTCATCACAAGAAGCGCGTGTTTGGTCATCGCGTATCCGATCGATGTACCGGCCCGGTACCTCTTTGCATCCGTCGATGCGATGTTGATAACACGGCCCGCGCCCGTGGCCTTCAGATGAGGCAGCGCAGCACGGATCAGGCGAAACGGTGCTTTCACGTTGACGGCCCAGAGATCATCCAGATCTCCCTCGGAGCCCTGCTCGAAGTCGACCATGCGAAGGATGCCGGCATTGTTGATCAGCGCGTCGACCTGACCGAAATAGTCGACCGTCTCCCGTACCCATGTGGCGGCGCTGGCAGGGTCGGTCGCGTCGAAATGGCTGACGAGCAGGCGGTCAGGAGCAACATCGAACCTCTTGGCTTGCCGAGTGTCCCTTAAGCCCAGCGACAGGACCCAGCCGTCGGATAGAAGCTTGTCGGCGATGGCCGCGCCAAGTCCGCGACCGGCCCCTGAAACCATCGCAACGCGGGCCATCAGAACAAGCCCTGATAGACGCCGCCGTCGTTGATGATGTTCTGGCCGGACATGAATCCCGCCTGCGCCGAGCAGAGATAGGCGATAAGGTCGCCGCATTCCTTCGGATCGGCGAACCTAGCAGCGGGACAGTTATCCTTGCGGTCCTGAACGATGGCCTCGTAGGTCGTGTTGCCGCGCTCTGCGTGGCCATGAAGATTGGTATGCAGCGCGTCCGTATCGAAGAGCCCCGGACAGACCGTATTGATCGTAACGTTATGCCCGATCAGATCGCGCGTCATTGCCGCAGTTGCGCCGGACAGGGCAAGACGGGCTGCGTGGCTATGCGCGAAACCGAGCTGCGGGAATTTGATGAAGCTCACGGACATGTTGACGATGCGACCGAATTTGCGCGCCTTCATGCCGGGGGCCACCGCCTGCATCATTTGAACAGACGACAGGAAGTGTACTTCGAGCCAGTAGCGCCAGTCGTCGGGCGTGATGTCTTCCCAGGGGGTGGGCACCTGGCGGACACCGGGATTGGAGACGAGGATATCAACCTGACCCGCCGCCGCGAGGATCGCCGCACGTCCATCTGGGTCATTGAAATCGGCGGCTACCGTTGTGACTTCAACCCCGGTCTCGTCACGGATCTTTTCAGCGGCGTCCATGAGAGCGGCTTCGCCTCGGGCGTTCATCGTCACGTGGACGCCTTCGCCCGCCAGCGATCGGGCGGTCGCGAAGCCAAGTCCGCGGCTGGCCGCCGTCACGATGGCGCGTTTGCCCTTCAGTCCTAGATCCATTCGGGTGTCCCTTCGTTCGGTATCGGTTTCGCCGAGGCTGGAGCCACGGTTATCCTGTCAAGCTCTGCAAGCAGGCTCTTGAGCGGCGCACCATCCAGATCGCGGTAGGGCGGTCGCATGTGACCGCCGCCGGGTAGTCCGAAATGGTTCATTGCAGCCTTGGTCGCCGGATAGAGTGTCCGCCCGCCCGATGTGAAAAGCTCGGTCAACGCTATCCCGGTCCGTTGCAGCGCCCAAGCTTCATCTAGTTCTCCCGCCCGTGTCTTGTGCCAGAGATCAAGGCAACCGGGGGCCCAGACATTCGGAAAGCAGTCAATGAGACCGTCGGCACCTGCAAGGGTGGCCGGAACCCCAAAAACCGAAGAGGGACCACAGAAGACCCGGATGCGATCCTTCACACGGTTCAGCGTGGCTTGAAAAGTGTTCCAGTCTCCGCTCGATTCCTTGATTGCGACGACCTTGTCCAGATCGGCGACGCGATCTGCGATTTCCGGCGTGATGGCGTTCCCGGCGTTGCCGGGGATATTGTAGAGAACCACCGGCAGGGCTGAACGCTCTGAAATGGTCTCGAAATGGGCGATGATCTCGGCGTCGGTCACACGGGCAAAATAGGGTGGCATCACCAAGACACCGTCAGCGCCGGCATCCTTTGCTGCAAAGGTCTGTTCGATGATTTCGCCTTCGCGGATACTGCCGGTTCCGATGATCGCCGGTCCGCGGCCCTTGCAGGCATCCGCGGTCAGTCTTGCGAGTTTGGCCCGTTCCTCGAGCGTGAGCGCCCAGAATTCACCTGTGCATCCAGCCGCCACCATGCCTGTGGCGCCCGCATCGAAGAGCCGCGAAATGTTTGCGACAAAGCTTTCTTCGTCAATGGACAGATCGGACGTGAAGGGCGTCGTCGTCGCGGGCATCGGCCCAGACCAGTCGATAGAGCTGCGGTTCACGATGACGCCTCCTTCAGTGTTGTTCGATCTGCTTTCTGCCGATTTGCCGTGGGCATGGCCGAGTTCAGCCGCTTGCCGGTTGCACCTTCGGCAAAGAAATGCGCCTGGTCTGCGTCGATGCCGAGTTCGAACCGTCTCTCCGGTCCGCCAAACCTTGTCCGGGGCCGTGCGTCCGGTCATGCGCATGTCGCCGCCCATTCGCACGATCGTGATGTTTTCGTGGCCGGTTTGTTCAACCAATTGCACAATCGCCTCAATCGGCCCGCTCCCGATTGTAAGGCCCTCGGGCCGAATGCCCATCGCTGCAGGCCCTGGTCGGGCGTCGGGACCAAGATTGCGGGCCTCCACCGACAGACCCGGAGCTTCGAAAACCCAACGTCCGGCTTCTTTGCGCAGAGTTCCATCGACGATATTCATGCCCGGCGTGCCGATGAATCCCGCGACAAACCTGTTCGCCGGTTCGCGGTACACATCCTGCGGCGGCGCGAATTGCTGAAGCTTGCCACCTTCCATGACCGCGATCCGGTCCGACATTGTCATCGCTTCAAGCTGATCATGGGTCACATAGACCATTGTCCGCCCCAGCCGCTGGTGTAATTCGACCAGTTCGGCCCGCATGTAACCGCGCAGTTTGGCGTCGAGGTTCGAAAGTGGTTCGTCCAGCAGAAATACCTTGGGATCACGTACGAGTGCCCGGCCGAGTGCGACGCGCTGCTGCTGACCGCCGGACAACTCCTTGGGCTTGCGGTGGAGCAGCGGGGTCAATTGCAACATTTCGGCGGTCTTCGCGACCATGGTCGCGCGTTCGGCCTTGGGGACCCGCCGTTTCTTCAGAGGATAGGCAATATTCTGGCCGACGGACATGTGCGGATAAAGCGCATAGGATTGAAACACCATCGCGATGTCGCGTTCGCCCGGCGCCACATCGTTGACCACCCGGTCGCCGATGCGGATCTCGCCTCCGGTCGGAAACTCCAGACCCGCCAGCATCCGAAGCGTCGTCGTCTTGCCACATCCCGATGGCCCCAGAAGCGAGATGAACTCGCCCTGCCGAATATCCAGATTCAGCCCTTCGACTGCGGTGAAGGTTCCGAATTTCTTCTGCACGTTCGAGAAGACTACATCAGCCATCAATTATCCTTTCACGCCACCCGCGCCGAAGCCGCGGGTGAGATAGCTCTGCAGAAAGGCGAAGACGATGATCAATGGCACGCTCATCATGACAGATGCGGCCATCAGCAGCGACCATTCGATATTGAACGACGAAATCAGCATGTTCATCACCCCGGTTGTCAGGGGCCGAGCTTCGTCCGAATTCACCAGCACCAGCGCGTAGAGGTATTCGTTCCAAGACAGGATGAACGTGAACAGGGCGGTCGAGATGATCCCCGGAAGAAGTTGCGGCAGGATGACATCCTTGAAAGCACCCAGTCTGGAGGCGCCATCGACCAGTGCCGCCGACTCCAGATCCTCGGGAATGCCCGCCATGAATGAGCGCAACAGCCACAACGCATAGGGCAGGGCGAATGTGGTATAGGCGATGACCAGCGACGTGATGGTATTCGACAGCCCCAGCTTCACCAGCATCAGGTAAAGCGGCAGGATCAACACCACAGACGGCAACAGATAAGTGAAGAGAACGAGAAAAGCCAAGGTCTCGCGCCCCCGGTAGCGAAACCGCACAAGGCTATATGCCCCGATCGTGGCGATGGCCACGACAACGATCGTTGTCGTTGTCGACAGGATCACCGAGTTCCAGAAATACCCCAGAAAGTTCGTATCGCTAAGCAGCCGCCAGTAATGCTCGAAGGTGACGGTCTCTGGCAGCATCGTGGGCGGCCTGCGGAACAGTTCGAATTGCGGTTTGACCGAAGTGACCAGCATCCAGAACAACGGAAACGCCACCATCAGAACGATGGACCACGCAAACAGGTTGAAGGCAATCTTGCGAAGCATCAGGACCCCTCTGACCGGGTGCGTCGAATATAGATGATCATGAACACCAGCATGATCAGCATCATGATCACGGCGTAGGCCGTGGCCATGCCCATCTGATTGAGTGCGAAGGCTTCCTTGTAGACCAGAAGCGGGAGCGTCTGGGTCGACGTCACGGGGCCACCGCCCGTCAGGAGGAAGATCAGGTCGAATTCCTTGAAGTCCCAGATCGCCCGCAACATGATGATGACGACAAGCACTTCGCGCAGTTGCGGCAGTGTCACGTCGAAGAACCGCGCAATCGGCCCGGCACCATCGATCCGCGCGGCCTCATAAAGCTGGTCGGGGATCGTCTGCAACCGGGCCAGTACGGCGATCACGACGAAGGGAAAGTACTTCCATGCACCGACAAGGATGACCGAAATCATGGCGTTGGGCATCGTTCCCAGATAGTCGATCGGCCAGTCGATGATCCCGGCACTCATCATCAGGTGGTTCAGAATGCCGTAGAGATCGTTGAAAAGCCATTTCCACACCAGCACCGCGACGACAGTTGAAATGAAATAGGGAAACAGGATCAGCGACCGCGCCAGACTTCGGAACCAGATGTTCTGATGCAGCACCAGCGCCATGCCGACGCCAAAGACGATCTGAAGCGTCAGCGTACCCGCGGTCCAGATCAGGTTCGTTCTGAGAGATGTCCAGAACTCCCCTTTGGCGAGCAGGATCCGGTAGTTGTCCAGCCCGACCCATGTCCCTTCCAGGGTTGGGGTGAAGATCTTGAAAAGCGACAGGTAGATGGCGGAAATCAATGGATAAACGATGACTGCGCAGAACACCAAAACGGTGGGCGCAATAAGAAGCAGGCCGAGGAGAGAATACTTGCGCTCCAGAAGAGTTTGTTTTTGCTGTGCCATGATATGCCGCAGAGGACCGGGCCGCCCTGTTTGGCGGCGGCCCGATCCTTCTAAGCGTTATCCGTTCATGATGTCTTCGATTGCTTTCGTGGTCTCGCCGATGACCTGATCGGCGTTCTCGCCATTGAGAACGACGCGTTGCACCATGTCTGCGATCACGCCCGAGCCCACGACCTCACCGGCCTTCTCGTTCGATGGATGGGCGTTGCTCTCATAGCCAAGGTTGAAGCCGCCTGCTGCGGCCTGGGACATCAGTTCGACTTCTTCGGGGTATTTCTGAATGATTTCGTTTGCTTGATATAGCGGATTCTCGTTGATCGACTTGAGTACAGGAAGAACGTGGCCTGGAGCGGCATGAAGCTGCTGGATGTAACCTTCGGGATCGAACAGCGATGCGGCAAATGCCTTGGCCACTTCGATGTTCTTCGACTGCTTCGGTATGAAGACGCTCGGGAAGTCATTGAACGTCCAGGGTGGAATATCCGCCGACTTCGTCGGGTATCTTACACAGGTCACGCTGTCGGCGATCGGCGGGTTCTGCGCGTTCACATTGCCAAGAACCCGGCCGGTGTAGATGCCGGTTGCTGTGGCGCCGGACACGAAGGCGGTGATCGCTTCGCCCCAGCTGTAGTTTGTTGCGCCCGGCGGACATAGCTCTCGCATCGAAGCGTAGAACTCCAGCGCGTCACGCGTTGCCTGGGTGTCGAGCGCGACGTTGAGATCGGTGTCAAAGACCTGGCCGCCGGCCTGATGGATGACGCCGACGAAGATCAGCGTGGTCATCGAGTTGCGGCCATAGGGCAGGGGAGCACCAAAGATGCCGTTCTTCTGCATCGCCTGGCAGGCGGAACGCAGTTCGTCCCAGGTTCTGGGCGCTTCCGAAATCCCGGCCTCTTCCATGAGATCAGTGCGAAGCCACAGCATGTTGGCGGCAGAGTTCCCGATGCCGGTGCCCACATAGTTACCATCGGCCGCCCGAAAGACGTCATTTGCGCCCTCGTAATAATCGTCGGGCCCGATCGCTTCGATGACATCGTTGAACGGCTCGACGAGGCCATTTGCATAATATGACTGAATTGCGAAGGACGGCAGGTGCGTAACGATATCGGGCACCTCACCGGACGAGAATGCGGCTGCGAGTTGCGGTGCGTAACCTTCGTCTGAAGTCGTTTCGAAGACCACCTTCACACCCGGGTTTGCCGCTTCGAATGCGGCGATCTGGGTCATGTAGGCGTCGACTTGTGCCGGCGCACCCTGGGGCGACCACCAGCGGATCGTTGCTTCCTGCGCAGAAGCCCGCATGGGAAGCGCGGCAAAGGCCGTTGTTGCGGCCAGTCCCTGCAATGCACCACGGCGCGACATCGTTTGACCTGTCATTTTTGGATTCTTCATTCTGTTTCCTCCTTGGACGTAAGTGTTCGCATAGCGCACTCTTGTTCGATATAACACTTGAATGATCGAGTCGCGCAAGGAGGTTTTTTTGCTTGGGGAATTCTTGTAATAGCCCACGCAGGTCCAGAATAGGGCGTGATTCAAGTCTACATCCAGAAAGGTGCAGATGGGACGACGGAAAGTAGATGTCAGCGATGCGAGCGGACGATCGACGCCGAGGGCGGTGGCACCGGCGGGTCTCATGACGGCTGAGCCTGACCTGGCCGGCGAAAGCGAAGCGAACGGGATGAATCCTCGTGACTATGTCAGTTCACTTGCGCGCGGACTTGAGGTTCTGCGGGCGTTCAATCGCACCGGGCGCAAAATGACCCTGAGTCAGGTCGCGTCGGAAGCCGGGACGACGCGTGCAGGTGCGCGACGCATCCTTCTGACGCTCGTGCACGAAGGCTATGCTGTCGCCGATGGCAAGCTTTTCGATCTGACGCCACAAGTCCTCGAACTGGGGCATTCGGTCCTGTCGTCGAAGGGCGTGTGGGAGATCGCCAAGCCGTTCATCGATCATCTTTCCGAAGACGTACGTGAAAGCGTTTCGGCGGCAGTTCTCGACAATTACGACGTGGTCTATGTCTCGGGTGCGCAATATCATCGCGTGATCAGTGTGGGGGATATCGGTCGGCGCACGGTTTCCTGCGCATTGCACCGCCAACGGCCGGGTCCTTTTGGCCGCGCAACCGAAGGAAAAGTGGCCCGAGATGCTGCGCGACATTCAGTTGAACAAACTGACTGACAAGACCGTGACGGATCGCAAGACGTTCCGAACGGTATTGGAGCAGGTGCGCGATCAGGGCTGGTCGATGGTGGATCAGGAGCTTGAGATCGGTCTTATGTCGATTTCGGTGCCGGTGCGGACAAGCGCAGGCGCTCTTGTGGGTGCGATCAACGTGGGTGTTCCGACGTTGCGCATGTCGCCCGGAGGAAATGGTGTCCGACATTCTGCCGAAGCTTCAGACAACTGTTTCCAAGATCTCCAATGCTCTAAAGGGCTAAACGTCAGGAGAGGAAGCGGGCCGGGCCGTAGCGCTCGATCACCTCTTGATCCCTCTGACCCAGGACGCAGGCCGCCGCGAGTTTTGCGACGAGCGGCCCAAGGGTATAGCCTGCATCCCCGGGCACCGCCATGACGACCCGGTCGCAACCGGGCAGCGGACCAATCACCGACGCGCCGTCGATCGTCGTGTTCATGCCCGCCCATGTTCGGATGATCCGCACATGTCCGATGGAAGGGACCAGTCGGGCCGCCAGCGAAACGTTTCCCAGGAACGATGTCGGCTCGACCGCCGGCACGACGTTCCATCCTCGGTCGCGTGCGGGCCAGCCTCCGCCGATCACGATTTGTCCCGACTGGAACTGTTTCAGTGTGATCGACCGTTCCGCGTGTTGAACGAGATGCTCGATGCGCGCGGAACAGGCTTCGGTGATGTTCATGTGCAAGGGTTCCGCCCTGGAAGGGATCGCAACTCCGAGATCCTGTACCAGCCCTCCCGACCCCCATGCGGCGGCGACCACGACGCTGTCGGCCCGATAGGTTCCGACGGTGCCAACTGCGTCAATGCGATCACCGACCGACAGATCGCGAATGTGATCCTGTTGGAACCGCACGCCGAGCCCCTCGGCCGCCGCCCGCAGCCGCCGGTTCGCAACCAAAGGGTTCACCTTGCCTTCGTCCAGACAGAGCTCGGCGCCAATGATCTGTGGCCCGAGCCACGGGGCGATACGCTCCAACGCCCGCCTGTCGAGTATCTCAGTCGAAACACCTTTCTCTGCTTCGCGCGCCGCCTTTCTTTCAAGAAAAGCCAGTTGGGTTTCGTCCTCTGCCAGCATCAGGCCGCCCTTGCGAACCAGCTCGACCGGACCGAAGGCCGCATCAAGGCTGACCCATTCCCGGACCGCTTCCCGGTAGAGCGGAAGCGACGCCTCGATGTTGGGCACCTGATCGGGATAGAGCCGCATGAAACGGCTTTGCATCTGGACGTGCAAGCTTCCGGCGTTGGCCGTCGTTCCAGCGTTGCACCCGGCGTCCACGACAAGCACCCGTGCCCCCGCTTGCGCCAGTTCGATCGCGGTGACGAGGCCCACGATACCGCCACCGATGATCAGGACGTCAGTCCGGCTCATCCAGCGCCTCCTGCGCTGCAAGGATTGATGCGATGGCGATTGGCTTGATTGGGACACGCGGGGCGAAGTGGCTAAAATCGTCAAGCGGCTTTCCGGTTGCCGCGGCCACCAGCCGTGTAGCGACCGGACCGCAATAGCGCCCCTGACACCGTCCCATTCCAACCCGGGTGGCGCGTTTGAGGCTGCCGACATGACACGGTGTCGCCTCGAGCCCCTCGAGAATTTCGCCCAAGGTGATTTCCTCGCAGCGGCAGATGATCGTCTCGCGAACGGCGCTGTCGGGAACTTTCAGGGAGATATCGTGCAGTTTCCAGAGATTGGCCTGAAATCGGCGATGCCGACCCAAACGCCGCTCGTCCGCAAAGGAATCATAGGCATCTCCGAAACCGGCACGTGCCGCGGCGGCCCGCCCCGCGATCATGCCTTCGACCCGGGCCGCCGGAGCGCCGCCAAGCCCCGCGCAATCGCCAACGGCAAAGAGGTTCGGCACGCTCGTTTCCATCTGGGAGTTTCGGTCACACCTGAGATGGCCAGAATCCTGATCGTAGGTCATGCGCGCACCGAGAAGGCGCAAGATCTCGTTCTGTGGCTCGAAACCGTCATTCATGCAGATCGCATCGACCGTCTCGCGGATCTCTTGGCCTGAAGCTGTCTTGAACGTGGCGCAAAGCCTGTCGCCGTCCTGCTCCACCCGGTGCAGCGCCGTTTGGTACTTCAGTGGAATGCCGCGCCGCTTCAGATCCCGCATCATCGCGATGCCTTTGAAGACCAGGCCGGGATCCGCCATGAGCGCCTTGAACGAAATCCAGGGATGGCGCCAGGGACCAGCGGCCGCTTCGGCGACGATGACCAAGTCAGAGCCACCTGCGGCCAGTTCCAGTGCGACCTGCGCGTTCAGCGGCCCGGATCCGCAAACCGCAACGCGTTTTCCGGGCAAAGTGCGATAGCTGCGCCACAGAGTCTGAGCGGCACCTGTCGTCATGACACCCGGCAGCGTCCAGCCCGGGACCATCCGGGGCCGTTCATAAGCGCCGGTTGCGACAATGGCGGTCTTTGGGCGCACGACCAGCGCCGTTCCCTCGACATCGGCCAGAAACAGCGGTCCGTCGAAGGCGCCCCAGATCTCGGCCGAGCCGATGATCTTGGCGCCGCTGTCCTCAGCCGCAGTCAGAAGCGCAGCGCCTTCTGCCTGCTGGGCGTCGAGTGGAGGTAGACCTGTGGATTGCTTGTAATATTGCCCGCCACCAACCTTGCGTTCGTCCAGAACGACGACGTTGGCGCCGGCGCGACGGGCCGCAATGGCGGCCGAAAGACCGCCTGCGCCGCCACCGATAATGGCGATGTCCGGTTCCAGAATACGGGCAGGCGAGGCCGGCACCGGCGCGGGGGTTTCTTCCAGCACCGGGAATGCCACCTGCGGTTTGACCACAAGCCCCGCTTTCGCTGGCCTCGCACAGGCCCGTTGGTTCGGGACGCCGTCGATAGTAACAAGGCAATCCTGACAGACACCCATACCGCAAAACATGCCCCTCGAAGCGCCATGTGCCGTGTGGCGTAGTGCCCGTTCTCCCGCTTCGGTCAGTGCTGCGGCAACCGATTGTCCGGGGCGGAAGGAAACGGTTCGGCCATCGAAGCGAAATATGTCTGCACTCATGCCTCACCCCGCAGAATGCGGTCGCGCAGGGCGACCAGCTTGGCGACCGCTGTTGACCGCCATGCCGCGCGCGCGGCGACGGTGATGTCACCGCGAGCCGCATCGCGTGCCTTGGCGACCTCTTCCACGAGCGCCGGTGTCCAGTCCACGGTTTCGCCGCGCGCCTCTCCCATCCGTTTATAGGCCGGGCCCATTCGGGCAGCATGGGCTTTGATACCGCCGGGCGTGTTCAATTCTACTGTTTCGAAAGGGCCTGACAACGCCCAACGGGGTCCAAGACCCAGCCGCATGACCTTGTCGATATCCTCCGGGCCGGCAAGCTGTTCATCGACGAGCCGGTAGGCCTCGCGCAGGACCGCGCCCTGAAGCCGGTTGAGTATGAAGCCTTCAATCTCGTGGGCCAGGACGGCGGGTTCGAAGCCTGCGTCGGTAAAGAGCGCGGCGGCGCGCCGGATCGTTTCCGGAGAGGTGCCCGGGGCGGGACAGAGCTCGATCAGCCTCAGAACGGCGGGTGGATTTACCGGGTGTGCAACAAGGCATCGGCGTTGTTGCCCGTGGTCGGTCACGATCTGCGATATGGGAATGGCCGAAGAGGCGGTGACCAGGACCGTGTCTTGCCCCGCCTCGGCCAACAGGTTTGCAAATATGGCCCGCTTCACGCTCAGATCCTCGGGCCCGCATTCGATGATCATCGTCGCATCCGCCAGCAGGTTCCCGGTCGAAGCGGCGGTCTCGATTGACCCGCCACGCCCTTTGTCGAGACCGGCCAGTGTCATCGCCTCGGTTTGCCCCGCGATGTTGTGCGCGGCTGTCCCAAGGCGATCGGGATCAGGATCGACCAGAGTGACCTGCCATCCATTATCGGCCAGCACGGCAGCGAGGGACGTCCCTATGAATCCTGCCCCCAGGATGACGACGCGGTTGTCTGTCTTGGTTGTCACATAGAACCTTTCCCTTGCGCTGGTTCGCATGGCGAACAAAAGTACGACTACCCGCCGAACGTGCCGTCGCGCAAGAAGGATTACGGATCATGTCCCTTTCAAAGGACCTTGCCGGGCGAAACGCCGTTGTCACCGGGGGAGCATCGGGGCTGGGACGTGCGATCGCGCGCAGGCTGGCCGCCTCAGGGGCAGCCATCACGATCGTCGATCTTGAAGCCCGGCGGCCTGAGACACCGCAAGGGTTCGGCTTCTTCGCCTGTGATCTGGGCGGGCTTGATGCCAAGAGCAGGCTTGAGGACCTCGCGCGGACTCTCGGCGCGGTCGATATACTGGTCGCCAATGCAGGTGTCGTTCCGCCATGGCGTGGCATGCGCGATATCGATGGGGAAGAATGGCAGCGGGTTATGGCGATTAATACCTGGGGCGTAGCGGCGAGCATCGGGGCGTTCGCGGACGTGATGAGCCAATCCGATCACGCCTCAATCATCGTGATGGCGTCGATCAACGGGTTCCGTGCGCATCCCAGCCAGGTGCTCTATACGGCGTCGAAACATGCCGCGATCGGCATTACGCGCGCTGCGGCGGCCGATCTTGGTCCACACGGTATTCGCGTGAACGCACTTGCCCCTGGGCCGATCGCGACTGACGCCCTGATCGGTCGGATTGCGGACCGCCACGAGGCGGGCGGTCCCAGTTCGGATAGGGTTTTCGCAGCGATGAACGCGGAAACAGCCCTTCGGCGGATGGCCACGGAAGAGGAAGTGGCCAATGTTGCCCATTTCCTTGCGTCCGATGCATCGGACGGAATGACCGGATCGGTGCTCCCGGTCGAGGCCGGGTTGGTCTAGCCGAGCGGTTTCCAGCCAGCGTCAGCCAAGACCTTGTGGCTGGCCTTGATGTCGCCGTCGGGATCCGCCCCGGGCTGAAGCGCGTCAGTGATGATCTCAAGAACGGTCACGCCATCATAGCCGATTTCCTTCAGGGCTTCGCCTGCAGGGCCGGGATCAACGATACCTGTGCCGAGCCGTGCGTGCAGGAACTCTTCATATCCACTATCGGAAATGTGCACATTCTTGACCATTTCGCCCATCATACGAATTGCGTCGGCAGGATCTTCCTTGATGAATGCGCTGTTACAGATGTCAAAGTTGATGCCGATTTCCGGGCCGATCAGTTTTGCCGTGTCGACAATGTCCTGCGCCGTGGGCAAGTAGGTGAACGGCACGTTTTCCAGCAGAAGCTGAACCCCGGTGCCCTTTGAATGATCCACCAGCGCCTTCATGCCCACGACGAACCAATCGAGCATCCACTGGTGCGGTGGGTTGATCAGGCTGTTGACAGGGCCCGGAATGGCCACGACGTAGGGGCAGGACAGCTCGGCCGCGAAATCGATGGCTTCCCGATACCGGTCGAGCGTGTATTCCCGCATCAGCTTGTCGACGCCGTTCGGATTGTTGTCGAGAAGCGGGTAACAAAAGGACGAGATACGAACGCCCTCGCCATTCAGCCACGCCTTGTAATCCTTGCGTGCGCTGTCCGACAACTCGCGTGGCCAGCAGTGCGGCGGGAAGATCATCAGTTCGAAGATGTCATAGCCAAGGCCCTGGAGATGTTTCATCGCCCCCAGGCCATCGTGCGAGTAGAGAAACGGAAACGTGCTGGCCGCAACTTCAAGCTTCGTCATTTGGATGAGATCCCTTTCCCCTTGTCAGACCGGACTGACATGTTCAATCTACGCACAAAAGTTTCTATACCGCACGAATGCGTGGTTCAATCTGAAATGAAGGAGGCCTGATGGCCAGTACGCTCTTCTCGCCGATCAAGCTGCGGGGGCTTACGATCCCAAACCGGGTCACCGTGGCGCCGATGTGCCAATATTCGGCGAAGGACGGCGTCCCGCAAGACTGGCATATGGTGCATCTTGGTCAGTTCGCACTATCCGGTGCGGGGCTGATATTCACCGAAGCGACCGGGGTCGAACCCGAGGGACGGATCACGCTGGGCTGCACCGGCCTTTATGATGACGCGAGCGAGGCTGCCTTTGCCCGCATTGTCGCCTTCATGAAGTCGGTGGGCGACATGGCCGTGGGGATCCAGCTTGGACATGCCGGTCGCAAGGGCAGTACCGTGGAGCCATGGCATGGCGGGGGGATGATCGAGGGCACGGGAGCGTGGCATCCGCCGGCACCATCCGCCGTTCCGTATCTGCCGGACTGGCCCGCGCCCCGCGCGATGGACGACACAGACATGGACCGTGTGAAGCTGGCATTCGTGGACGCCACCATTCGCGCGAACCGCGCTGGATTCGACGTCATTCAACTGCATGCGGCACACGGATACCTGCTGCATCAGTTCCTTTCACCGGTGACCAACAAGCGCGATGATGGCTATGGCGGCAGCCTTGAGGCGCGGATGCGATACCCGCTGGAGATCTTCAAGGCCGTTCGTGCAACCTTTCCGGACGAAAAGCCGGTTATGGTCCGGCTATCTGCATCGGATTGGATCGAAGGTGGGTGGGATATCGATCAGTCTGTTGAATTCTGCCGTGCACTCAAAGACCTCGGCTGTGATATGGTCGATGTCTCGTCGGGGGGGATAGATCAGGCGCAGCAGATCGTGACCGGGCCGGGGTATCAGGTGGAATTTTCAGCCCGCATTCGGGCTGAGGCCGGTCTGCCGACGATGTCGGTGGGGCAGATTACCGATCCCGTGCAGGCAGAGACGATATTGCGCACGGGTCAGGCGGACATGGTCGCACTGGCGCGCGGGATGCTCTGGGATCCACGCTGGACGTGGAGAGCTGCGGTTGCGCTGGACGAGGAGATCGCCCTTCCTGCTCCCTATGCGCGCTGTAATCCAAAGCTGCGCTCGACGCCTTTCGTTTCGAGGAAATGAACCATGGGAACGCTTTCCGGAAAGACCATCATCGTCACGGGGGCTTCGAAGGGTATCGGTGCGGCAACGGCCACCGCGATGGTAGCGGCGGGGGCAAGGGTCATCGCGCATTTCGGCGTTGACCGGGCCGGAGCAGAAGATGCGACCAAGACCGCGGGTCCGGGGCAGGCGGTGCTGCTGCAGGCCGATCTTTCAGACATGTCCGCGGTCGATGCGTTCTGGCATGAGGCCGTGGCCGCGGCGGGAGGGCATATCGACATTCTGGTCAATAATGCGGGTATCATGCACCAGTCGGGCGGCATCGAGGATCCTATCGCTGCATGGGACCATGCCTGGACGCATTCCATGGCCGTCAATGTCCATGCGCCTGCGCGTCTCTTGCGCCATGCCGTGCGAGGATGGCTTGAGGCGGGGAAGGGCGGTTCGGTCATTGCGATCGGAAGCTGGGTCACGACCCGGGGATCGTCGAACCCCGGTGCGATCGCCTATGCCGCGTCCAAGGCGGCGATCGCGGCGGCGACCAAGACCGTGGCGCGGAACTATGCCGCGCGCGGCATTCTGGCATATGTCATCGCGCCGGGTGTCGTGCGCACCCAGATGTCTGTCGAAAGCGCGGCCAAGACCGGTGGAGAAGCGGCCGTGACGGCCACCCTGCCCATGGGCGAATGGGTGCCGCCCTCGGACATCGCGGAATTGGCTGTCTTTCTGGCCGAGGGCCGGGCGCGCCATCTGACCGGCGCCACCATCGACCTCAACGGCGCGGCCTATATCAGATGAGCTTATTCGGCCGCTGCAGGTCGCGACTCGATTTCGTCCACGACGGCGTTCAGTTCTTCCATGAGCGATACCATCTTGGCCACCCGCGCTTGACCTTCCGCTCCAAGAACTTCTCGAACGTGGTGATCGGCGCGCGCACGTCGCCCACCGGGTGTCCGGCCGCTGCCGCGAGCGCCTTGGAATAGCATTGATGACCGTAAAGCGGATGGCCTTCGGTGATGATCGCGTCGAATTTCGAGATGATCGATTGTACCGCCTGAACGTCGTCCCATCGCCCTTGCTCGGCCCATTCCACGAATTTCACCGAAGCGCGGGGAATGTAGTTACCGTAGGGATTTACATATCCCTTCGCGCCCATCTTGTAGCTTTCCAGCACCCGCTGGCCTGCCCAAGGGTTCATATGCCCCTCGCTTTCAACCAGAATGTCATGAATGCGCTCAATGCGTTGCGAGGCTTCCTTGATGTAACGGATCTGTTCGAAGCTCTTTGCCAGCCGACCAACAAGCTTGGCGGACATATCGACGTTCGAGGTGAAGGGATTGTTGTAAAGCATGATCTGCAGATCCATCGCCTCGCAGATCGCGCGATAATACCCAAAGATCTCATCCTCGGTCGGCGTGTAGTAATAGGGCGGGATGATCATCAAACCATCGGCACCCAGATCTTCGGCCTCTTTCGAATACCGCACCGCATTCGGCGTATAGGCGTTCATCGTTCCGACCCAGACCACCATGCGCCCGTTCACGTACTCGACGGTCTTTTTCACAAATGCCGTCCGTTCCGCGTCGGTGATCGTCAGAAACTCGCCTGTCGTTCCAAGGATTATGACGCCGGGCACACCGGACTCCACCTGCCAGTCAAGGAATCCTTCCCAGGCTTCGAAGTCGATCTCGCTCCCGCCGGGCGTGAACGGTGTGACGGTAACGGTGTGGCTGCCGGAATATGTCGGTCTCATCGTTCTTTCCTCTTTGAAAGTCGGGCGGCATGATCCGCGTCGATATCGTGGTGATCGGTGGCGGCATCGCTGGTCTGATGACGGCGTGGTATCTGGCGCGCGAAGGTGCGCGCGTGGCGCTTTTGGAGGCGGGTGACTTGGGAACCCAGGCATCCGGCGCGAATGCCGGGTCGCTGCACCTGCAGATCCAATACCCTGAATTCGTGAAGTACGGGAAAGATTGGGCGCGGGCCTATGCGCCGACGCTTCGGTTTCTCGAAGCATCCATCGCGATGTGGCAGGACCTCGGGCGAGAGGTCGGCGAAGATCTCGATGTCAAGCTGGGCGGCGGCATCGTCGTGGCGCGTGAGCCCGAGCAGATGCGGCAGATCGAAGCCAAGGCGCGGATCGAGGCCAGCGTAGGGATAGAAACCAGAATTCTTGATCGGGACGAACTGCGTGGCATCGCGCCTTACCTGTCTGACAAAGCCATCGGCGGCGGATTCTGCGCCGGCGAGGGTAAGGCCAATCCCCTGCGTGCCACGCCGGCCATCGCACGCGCAGCTGCGACTGCGGGTGCGGTCCTGTACCGCGAGATGCCCGTCACCGGGGTCGAGGGCCGGGAGGGGGCCTTCACAGTGACAACCCCATTTGGCACCTTTTGCGCCGACAAGATCGTCAACACCGCCGGAGCAAAGGCGGCGGAAATTGCCGCGATGCTTGGGATGCAGATCGACCTCGGGGGTTTCCCTCTGCAGGTCACCGTAACCGAACCCGTTGCACCCCTGATCCCCCACCTGATCTATTCCGCCGCAGGGAAGCTGTCGCTGAAACAGGCGGCGAACGGGGGATGTATCATCGGCGGCGGCTGGGCGGCGCATGTGCGTGAAGGTGGCGGGCTTGCAACCAACCCGGTCAATTTTGCGGGCAACATGGCCATGGCGGCAGGTGTCGTGCCGCATCTTGCCCACGCGCGGACGATCCGAAGCTGGACGGCTTGGGTGAACGGCACTCCTGACTGGCGCCCGATCATCGGCGAGGCCCCGGGCATTCCCGGATTCTATCTTGCGCTCTTTCCATGGGTCGGGTTCAGCGCCGGGCCGCTGACAGCCCGTGTGATAGCCGATCTGGTCATTGGTCGTGCGCCTTCCATCGACCTGAACGGGATATCCGTTCTGGCGGATTGACGCATGTTCTCTCACGGCCTAGGCGACGCCCTTGGCTTTGTCTTCGCCGCCGATCTTGCGCTGGTAAGCGCGCCACGTCATCGCCCATTTCGAGGGATCCTCGAACGCATCGCCCTTTACCTGAGCGATCGCCTGATTGTGCGGCGCAGTCTTGACCATTTCGGGGTTGGTGCGCGCCTCTTCGGCTATCTGCGCAATGACTCCGATCCAGGTGTCGATATCTTCCTTCGACCACAATTCGCCTGCCTCCGGCGTGAACGGCTCTGCCACGATCCACGGTTCGTGGCTCATCCAGTAGGGGTCGATGCCGTAATCGGCCATGCGGTTCGCGAAATCGACCGTCGAAACACCGGTTTCTTCGGTCAGCGGCCCCAGCGACCAGCGCGTCATCTCCATGCGATGGGCACCGATCGACGGGTTCGAGATCTCGAGCCCCGGGATCTTGGCCAACTTCTTGTCCATGTAGTTATTCGCCACCACCGAAATGTCCGAGGCAAGCTGGATGCCGTCGGCGCCCATTGCCCTTGCCCAGGCATAGGCCTTCACCACCTGGGGCACGTTTCCCCAGAATTCGCGCACCTTCCCCGCGGATTTCGGACGGTCCTCGTCAAGGATGTACCTGTCTCCTTGCTTCGCCACGACCGGGCAGGGCAGGTAGGGGGCCAATTCGTCGGTGCAACCATAAGCGCCCACGGCGGGCCCTCCGCCCGCTTTTGGGGCGCCGAACGTCTTGTGCAACATGAACATGCAGGCGTCGAAACCAAGTTCACGCGCCGATAGCTTACCCATCACGCCGTTGAAGTTGGCGTGATCGTAAAAGCAAAGCGCACCGGCTTCCTTTGCGACCTTCACCCATTCCTTGATCTCGGGATTGTAGATGCCCATGTCGTCCGGGTTGTTGATCATGATCAGCGCGGTCTTTTCGCTCACCGCTGCTTTGAGCGCCTCGAGCGATGGATAGCCATTCTCTTCGAGAGGGAGATTTACCACCTTGAAGCCGGCCGCCGCCGCCGTCGCGGGGTTGCAGGGATGCGCCTGCACCGATGTCACCATCTCGGTCCGCTGATCCAGCAACCCGCGATCGTCCCAATAGGCCCGTGCCACTGCGGTCATTGTATAGGCCGCGTCCGCCCCGCCACCGGCCTGAAAGATGAACTGATCCATTCCGGACAGGCTGCGCAGGATGCGGTCGAAATCGTGGATGATCTCAAGGACGCCCTGAAGGGTATCTGGGTGCTGATAAGGATGCACTTCGGCCAGTTCGGGGCGCAGCGTGGCATATTCGGCCGTCTTGGAATTGTACTTCATCGTACAAGTTCCGAACAGGCTGATGCCCATCATGCCCAGAGTCATCTGGCTTAGATGAAGATAGTGGCGTTGCGCCTCGAATTCTGTGATCTCCGGCAGTTCCGCCCTGTCCTTGCGGGCCATGGCGGCGGGGATCAGATCGGTCCCCACGGCTCTTGTGACCTCGTCTTCGGGTGCGGGAAATAGCTGGGCCCGCGCGCCAGGGCGTCCCATCTCCATGACGACCGGTTCATTCCACTTGGCGGCGTGAAATTCTGGGATGCGGGTCATGACAGGACCTCCTTGAGCGTAGCGGCAAGTTTGCGGATGTCTGCGGCGGTGTGCACTTCGGTGACGCAGTAAAGCGCGGACTGCCCAAGAGCATTCTCTTCGCCGGAGATGTCTTTGCCCCCGAAGATTCCATGGGCGCGAAGCAGATCGTTCACTTGGGCCACCGTCTTGCCCGTATCGTCGAAGTTCACCACGAATTCCTTGAATGTGGTATCAGGCCAGACGATCTTGATCCCCGGAACTTCTGACAGGCACTTGGCGGCATAGCGGGCGCGGCTCACGATCAGATTGCCCAACTCCCGGAACCCCTCGGGGCCCAGCAGGCTCATATAGACGGCTCCCGCGATGGCCCAAAGATAGGTCGAATTGCCGGTCCAGTCCTTGCCGTGTTCACGCGATCCGTAAGAGTTCTGATGTGGGCAGGCAAGTCCAAAGCCAACCTGACCCTTTTCCCGCGTCTCGACAATCGAAACGAGGAAGCCGTTATATTCCAATACGTATTTCTCTTCGTCGCGCGACGCGATGAACCCACCTACACCACCACCGCACTGCATATGCACTCCCAAGGGCTGCACTGGGCCCGTGACGATGTCTGCACCATAGTCGCCCGGAGCCGTCATCACGCCCAACGAGACAGGATCGACACCCACGATCGTCTCTGCGCCGACAGCGCGGGTCAGTCGCGCAATCTCTGCCGCCTCGGTCTCGATCGTTCCCAGATAGGCTGGGTTCTCGAAATAGACGGCCGCGACATCGTTGCCCAGCTTCGATTGCAGGTCGCTCAGGTCCATTCGGCCGGTCGTGGGATCGGCTGCCACAAGCATCACCTCGATATGGCTTTCCATTGCCGAGGGCTGACAATAGGTCCGGATGACCGAAAGGCGTTCAGGGTCCGACAATTGCGACACGATCACCTTCGATCGGCCGGTGATCCGCTGCGCCATGCGTATCGCATGGCCAATCGAACACCCCCACGAATAGACCGGTAACTGCACCACATCGAGAATTCAGCAGCGCCCCAAGCTGCGAAGAAAACTCGAACCACGCCTGATTGCGCCCATGGTCCGACTGGTAGCTGCCCCAGACATTCGTGGCGAATTCCGTTCGCCCGACGATCTCGTCCACTACCGCGGGAACGTGATGTTGCCAGACACCTGCACCAAGAAAACTCAGATTCGCTTCGCAGTCGGCGTTCTTCTTCAGTTTGCCTACCAGATCCCTTTTCAGCTCTAATTCCGAGGACAGGGTCGGCGGAAGGTCAAGCGGTGTCTTTCGGAAATGATCCTGTGGAATTCTGCTCGAATACTTCCGCGACGGACGCAGCCCCGATCTCGTCCAGCATTGCGCGGATCGCACCAGGGGCAGAGTTCGCCATCCACGGATGGGCGCGGATAGTGTCGGTCATGATGGGCTCCCTCTATGGCTGGACGAACGCCTATCACAGCGTCTTTGCACAAATGTTCGCATATCGCACAATGCTAATCAACAGGAAGCGATGCGCATCATCATCTGGCGGTTCGCACCTGAGGATACGCGCACGAACCCCTCCAGCGTGGCATCAAGATCCGGGTCGCCCGTATCGACAAGAAGGCGCGGCTGGGCCAGTGCCGTCAGCTTGTCCTCGGTCGCCAGAATGATCAGCCCGTCGCGCCCCGCCTTGGTGATCAGCGCGGGACCGATCTGCTGATTGCCGCGACCCAGCAGGAATCCTTGTTGCCCTGTCACACCCAGAACGATCCGAACGTCCCGGTCCTCGGCCAATCGCTGCAATGTCGCGTCGTCGGCATCCCGCGCGACGACCTCGCGATTCAGCATCGCGTCGACACCCAATATCGTCGGCGTTTGCCCCGCGGCGCTGATCACAGACCCGGCGCTTGTGCCCGGCCCGATGATGTACAAAGTCCGGTCGTCCATCCGAGCTACCACCTCGGTCGCAGCGCCAGAAAGGGCACCGGTCGCGTCCCGCCGTGGCCCTCCTTTGGCGGCCTGCATCAGATTGCGGGATACGGGAATGCGCGCATGTCCGTAGAGGCGCGGTGCGAGTATGCCTTTGCGAAGCGCGTCCTCGTCGATATCCATGACCTCGGCGCCATCCATCCACCGGACCCTCTCAGGTGACGAGAACAGATCTGCCATAACCGCTCCCGCGGATTGCGGCGAAACGGCGAAGACGCCGGAATGCATCTTCACGCCGCAGGGGATTCCAAGAAGGGCTGTGCCCTCCGCGATGCTGGCGACATCTCGTGCAGTCCCGTCGCCACCTGCGAAGACGACCATGTCGAGATTGCCCATGGCGCGAACCGCGTTCTTGGTGTCGCGGGCAGTGCCCGTCACTTCAGGGATGTCGACGATCGTCGCCTTGAGTTCGAGGCCGTGCGCCCAGTCTTCCCCCAAGGAGCCGGCGGCCAGCATGATTTCCGCACCCGGAACTCGGTCTGCCAATCGGGCCAGTGCAAGGCGAGCGCGAGGGCCGGCCTTGGCCTCGGCTCCGCGTCGTAACGCTTCGGCGACTGTGCCCGGGCCATCGGTGCCTTTCAGCCCGACCGGGCCGCCGAGCCCCGCAAAAGGATTGACCACCAGTCCGATACGCATCCGGCCTCCGCCTCCTCTTTCGAAGAAATATGTGACGCGCGCCGCAGGAAGACCAGAGCGCCGAACATCTTGCCCACATCGAGAGGAGGGAAACTCTGGATTGGGTCGTCACGCAAATCCTGTACAACGAATTCAGACGGGGATTGACAGAATGCCAAATCTGCCCGACGCTGAATGCGCACAAAAGTTCGTTTTGCGCACAATCTGGGCGAAGACCCCAAATAATTTGGACAAGGCCCGGAACCGGGTCGACCAACACGGGAGCTACGACACATGCTGAAGAGACATTTCCTGGCGGGTATCGCGGGCCTTGCCATGGCGGCCGCCGCATTCACTGCCGCCGATGCAAAAAGCCTCGACGACATCCTTTCGGACGGAAAGCTGCGCATCGGGATCAATCCGAATTTTCCTAACATGAGCACCCGGAACGATGCGGGCGAATGGGAGGGCTTCGATATCGACATCGGGAACGCTTTGGCAGCTGCTCTGGGTGTCGAGGCCGAATGGGTGCCGACAGAAACACCACAGCGTGTGCCATTCCTCGTTTCAGATCGCATCGACATTTCGCTTGGGGCGCTCACGCGCAACACGGAACGCGCAAAGCTCATCGATTACACGGTACCGCTGCACACCGAAGTGCTCGCCGTGCTGGCGACGGACAAGATCGAAGGCGACAGCTGGGAGGATTTCAACAAGGAAGGCGTGACGCTTGCCAACATGCGCGGCAACTGGACCGTCGACTGGATCGGTGAGAACATGCCGAATGTCGAACTAGAGCTTGTCGATACACTGGCCGACACCGTGCGCCTTGTGGGGCAGGGACGAGCCGACGCGATCGTCGAAAATATCGACTTCTTCATGGCCTTTACCGCGAACTATCCCGACGTGAACTGGCGTGTGGTCGAGAACCCGATCTTCGTGGCCTATTGCGCCATCGGGGTCAGCCAAGGCAACGATAACCTGACCGAAGTGCTGAACATCGCGCTCTACAATCTGCACTCGTCGGGCATGGTCAACGAGACTTGGGAAAAGCACTATGGTGCGCCGATGCTGCGGACCGTCGATCCCGATCCGTATTTCTGAATGAATGACAACGGGCGTCCCGGCTCAAATATGAGGGGCCGGGACGCCTCCCCTCGCACGATCGCATGAATTACAGATTTCAGTTCGGAGTTGTCTGGGAGAATTTCCCGGAACTTCTGGAGGGAGCTTGGCTGACGTTTCAATTAGGTTGCTTCGCCTTTGCAGGCGGCGCAATCATCGGGCTGATCTGTGCGACGCTTAAGACATATGCGCCATGGCCGTTGCGGTTTCTCGTCGATTGCTACGTCATCTTCATCACCAACACGCCGGCACTGATCCAGATCTACTTCCTTTATTTCGGCCTGCCCGAAGTAGGCGTGCGCTGGTCGAACGAGGCCTGCCTTCTGATTGGCCTCACGCTGAACGCAGGCGCCTATCTTACATTGATCCTGCGCGCGGGCTTCCTGTCGGTTCGCATCACCGAGATCGAGGCCGGTCAGACCCTTGGCATGTCGCTGATCCAACAAGTCCGCTACATCATCGTGCCGCATATCGCGAAATCGATCTATCCTGCCTTGGCGAACTTCTTCATCGTCGTTCTGGTGATGGGAACATCCGTTGGCGCGCTGATCGGCGTGGACGAGCTTACCGGTCAAGCGATCAACCTCTCGACCGTCAACTACCGCTGGCTGGAGTACTTTTCCGTGGTCGCGGGCATGTATGTCGTGCTCACGTTCATCGCTTCAATCGGCCTTGCACTGCTTGGCCGATGGGCGTTCCGCGTGAAGGCGCGGATCTTCTGATGGAGCGTATTCTCGAACAGGCGCCGCGCTTTTTCTCCGGCCCGAACCTTGCGCTTTTGCTCGAAGCAGCGGGGCTTACTCTGGCAATGACCCTGGTCGGTTGCCTGATCGGCTTCGGTCTGGCCTTCGTGCTTGTCTACCTGCGGCAGACGCCGGGTATCTGGGCTTTACCGTTGCGCTGGATCTGCGTCATCTATGTCGAGGTCTTTCGCCGCATTCCCTTTATCGTGGTCATCTATCTCGTGCTGTTCTTCATTCAGACCGTGACACCGAACGCATCGCTCTTCACGATCGCCGTGATCGCGATCTGCCTCTACGCAGTGGCCTATACGGCCGACATTATCCGCGGCGGCCTTGAAAGCGTCCCGCAGACACAGTTCGAAGCTGCGCAGGCCATGAACCTTTCGCGCCTCCAGACCAACCTCCGAATCATTCTGCCTCAGGCATGGCCGGTGATCGTACCGCCCGCGATTGCCTTTGCCGTCAGCTTCATCAAGGACACGGCTCTCGTCAGCCAGGTTGGGGTCTTTGAGCTGACCTTTCGCGGCAAGGAGCTTAACAATCAGGGATATTCCGGCATTCTCGTCTTCGGCACGATCGCCTTTTGCTACTTCCTTCTGTCTTTCCCGCTGAGCATGCTCGGCCAGTATCTGGAGAAACGCCTTGCCACACCTCGCGGTCAGCGACGTACGCGCAAAATATGGTTCCCTTGAGGTTCTGAAGGGCATCACCTTTGCCATCGAGAAGGGTGAGATCGCGGCACTTGTCGGTCCTTCGGGGTCCGGCAAGTCGACGGTGTTGCGCGCCTTGATGGGCCTCACTCCCATTACCGGCGGAGAGGTCGAGATTGCGGGCGAGGCGATGAACTATTCCTCTGCCAGAGAGGTGCGGACCGCCCGTGACCGCATGGCCATCGTGTTTCAGCAATACAACCTGTTCCAGAACATGACCGTGATGGAAAATCTCACACTCGCTCCCTTGAAGATCAAGAAATGGAACAAATCCGAAGTCATTTCCGAGGCGCGCAGGCTTCTTGGCATCGTGGGTCTTTCCGACAAGGCCGATGCCTATTCCGACCAGCTATCAGGCGGCCAGCAACAGCGCGTGGCACTGGCCCGCGCGCTGGCGCTGAAGCCTCAGATCCTGCTTCTGGACGAAGTCACCTCGGCGCTGGACCCGGAACTGGTGAATGAAGTGCTCGATGCCATTCGGAAGCTCGCCGATCAGGGCATGACAATGGTTATCGTAAGCCACGAAATGGCCTTCGTGCGTGAGGTCGCCGACAAAGTCGTCTTCATGGATGCCGGTCAGATCGTCGAGGCAGGTAAGCCTGCCGATCTTTTCGACAGGCCGAACACAGACCGGGCGCGTGACTTCTTCTCGAAGATCCTGCGCCATTAAACCTCCATTACCCGTAAGGGGTCGACATGATCGAATTCTTCTACAACGCGGCGCCGAACCCCTTGAAAGTCAGCCTGTTTCTTGAAGAAAGCGGGCTCGACTATCGACCGATCCCGATCGACACCAAGCGTGGCGATCAACACACCGACGGATACCGCGCGATCAATCCGAATTCCAAGGTTCCGGCGATCAGGGATGGCGAAGTCGTTGTCTTCGACAGCAATGCGATCCTCCTCTATCTGGCAGAGAAGACGGGCAAATTCCTGCCGCCAGCACATCAGCGCGGAGAGATGCTGTCGTGGCTCATGTTCGTTGCGACCGGCGTTGGCCCGTATTCGGGTCAGGCCTTTCACTTCCGCAACATGGCGCCGGAAACGTTGCCCTACGCTATCAAACGCTATCATTACGAGGCAAATCGCCACTGGAAGATCGTCGATGACCGTCTCGAAGGGCGGCCTTATATGATGGGTGACACATACACGATCGTCGACATGGCCATTTGGGGCTGGGCTCCGCGTATTCCTTTCGTCCTCGAAGAAGAAAACGCGTTCGACCGCTTTCCGAACATAAGGCGCCTTATGGACACACTTGATGCGCGCCCGGCGGCCGGCCGCGCCCATGCGCTGTCCCAGAGTCACAAGTTCCAGATTGAAATGGACGACACCGCGATGCGCAATCTCTATCCCCAGATTTTTGCGCCTGACGTCGTCTGAGATGGAAGACCTGCCCAAGACCGCTGTTGTTACCGGTGCGGCCTCCGGGATCGGGCGGGCGACGGCAGAGCTATTGGCTGCGTCCGGATTCCAGGTCATTTGCGCAGACATATCTGAAGGCGGGGCGCTGGCTGTCGCTGACAATCTGCGTCGGCAGGGGCACGAAGCGCGAGGGTTCGGTGCCGATGTATCCGACCCCGATGCCACCCAGGCGATGATCGCGCGGGCTATCGACTGGACGGATCGGCTGGATGTGGTCGTCGCGAATGCCGGTATCATGGAGGAGGGTGACGCGCTGACCGTCTCGCTGGACCAATGGAACCGCGTGATGGCCGTCAATGCGACGGGTTCGTTCCTGACTGCCCGTGCGGCGCTTCCGCATCTGATTGCGTCGAAGGGTGCGCTGATTTTTACGGCCTCGACGGTTGGTCTTGTCGGAATGAAGGGTGTTGCCGCCTATTCGGCCTCGAAAGGAGCTGTTGTCGCGCTGACCCGCCAGCTTGCGGCGGACTATGCCGACAGGGGCGTTCGGGTGAACGCCGTGGCCCCTGGCGCGGTCAGAACGCCACTTTCGGAATCACAGTTTCGGGCCCGTGCCCGCGATGATGCGCATTTTGAAGAGCTTTTGGGCGCGGTCATCGCCCGCTATCCCCTCGCGCGCTGGGGGACGACCGAGGACATCGCGCAGACCATCCTGTTTCTCGCCTCTGGCCAGTCAGGCTGGATCACAGGACAAATCCTGCCCATAGATGGCGGCCTGTTGGAGACCCGATGATGTGCTATGCATGCCGGACAAACAGGTCGTTCGACGAGAAACTGAGCCCCCAGTCGCAGAGAAACCTATGAATATCGTGACCCTCCGCGTTGATCGGGTGAATTGGCCTCTCACAGATGGCCGCTACGGAGTGATCCAGGAAACCGGTCCGGCCAGAGAGCTTGTCAGCGACCTGGGATCCTTGTCGATAACCGAAACCGCCGCGGGAGCGCGACTGGAACGTCAGAATGCGAACCGAAACGCCTGCCGGCGCCATAGCGCGGTCCGGCCCAGGCGCTCGGGACAGGCGCGGCAGATTCCTGAAAGGAGACTTTGATGGATTCAAGCATCTTCAAGGGCTTGATGCCGGCTCTTATGACGCCGTGCACTGCGGAGCGACGTCCGGATTACGACGCGCTAGAACGCGAGGCGCATGAGCTGATCGCGGCCGGTATGTCGGCAGTGGTCTATTGCGGCTCGATGGGCGACTGGCCGCTGTTGACGGATGAACAGCGGATGGAAGGTGTTGCACGGCTCGCACGAGCCGGGATCCCGGTCGTCGCCGGAACAGGCGCAATGAACACGCGTGCGGCGGCTGCGCATGCGGCCCACGCGGCGGAGGTGGGGGCAAAGGGCCTGATGGTCATTCCGCGCGTCTTGTCGCGCGGCAGCTCTGCCGACGCGCAGCGGCATCACTTCAAGGCGATATTGTCTGCTGCGCCGGACCTTCCGGCAGTGATCTACAACAGTCCCTATTACGGGTTTGCCACGCGCGCGGATTTGTTCTTCTCCCTGCGCGCCGAGCATTCCAACCTGGTGGGTTTCAAGGAATTCGGCGGCGAGGCCGACCTGCGATACGCTGCGGAGCACATCACGTCACGGGATGACGCGATTACCTTGATGGTTGGCGTCGACACGGCGGTATTCCATGGTTTTGTGAATTGCGGCGCCAAGGGCGCGATCACGGGGATCGGAAATGTGCTGCCTCAAGAAGTTCTGCAGCTGATGGAGTTCTGCCGGATGGCGGCAGAAGGCGATGCCCAGGCGCGCGAGGATGCCGGGACACTCGAGAAGGCGCTTGGCGTACTCTCGAGCTTTGATGAGGGGCCCGACCTTGTCCTGTATTACAAGCACCTCATGACCTTGAACGGCAAACCGGAATACGCGCTTCATTTCAACGAGACCGATAGTCTTTCAGGCGCGCAAAGGCGCTATGCCGAGGAGCAATATTCCCTTTTCCGCGCATGGTATCGCGACTGGTCGAACAATCGCGAGGTCCGGCATTCGCGCGGGTGATTAAGAGTTTTCTGCAAAATGGGCGGGCTTTGCCGAAGTGCCGACCCAGGTCCCGAGGACGATCGGACGTCGTGGCAAGGGGCTCAGAAGTACAGATCGAAACGAGGACAATTCGCGTGCCAAACCAATGCAAAGGAACGGATCAATGAAGATTTCTGGCATCAACGTCTTTCAGGTGGATCTGCCTCTCAAGGAGGGGCGTTACAGTTGGTCCAACGGGAATTTCGTTGAGGTCTTCGACAGTACTGTGGTCGAGATCGTCACTGATGAGGGGTTGCGGGGCCACGCCGAATGCTGCCCTCTGGGGTCGGCATATCTTCCGTCCTTTGCTCTGGGCGTCCGAGCGGGACTTCAGGAACTCGCCCCACAGCTGATCGGAAAAGATCCTCTGAACATTGGCGAGATCAACCGCGTGATGGATGCGGCACTGCGCGGGCACCCCTATGCGAAAGCCCCGATTGACATCGCGTGTTGGGACATACTGGGCAAGGCGACGAACCAGCCTGTCTATACCCTACTGGGCGGCGCGGCGCAGGATGATGTTGTGCTGTACCGCGCCATCAGCCAGGAAGCGCCGGAGATCATGGCCCGCAAGATCGAAGGCTACGCCGCCGAAGGATACACCAAGTTCCAGCTCAAGGTCGGTGGCGACGCAAACGATGATATCGCCCGGATCCATGCGACCCGCGACGTGCTCAAACCCTCAGATCTTCTTGTCGCCGATGCGAATACCGGATGGACACGGCACGAGGCAGCCCGTGTCATCAGCGCGGTATCGTCGCTCGACGTATATATCGAGCAACCCTGCCTCACCTATGAGGAATGCCTGTCGATCCGACGCCGAACTGGCCTGCCCTTTGTTCTCGACGAGGTGATCGACGGGCCCAACATGCTTGTCAGAGGTATCGCAGAAGACGCCATGGACGTGATCAATCTCAAGATATCGAAGGTCGGAGGTCTGACCAAGGCAAAGCTGATGCGCGACCTTTGCATTCAACATGGTCTGCCCATGACCATCGAAGACACTTGGGGTGGCGATATCACAACGGCGACAATTGCGCATCTCGCCCGATCAACCCCAGCTGAGTTCACATTCTCGGCGACCGATTTCAACAGCTATGGGAGTGTCGATATTGCGACAGGAGCACCCAAGCGGACCCATGGCCGAATGACAGCGCCGGACCGTCCCGGCCTGGGAATAGAGCCGATCTATGATGTCTTGGGAGAGCCCGTTGCAACTTACTCCTGATCCGGCAGATGCCTTTGGGAAAGGCATGAACCAGTCGCATAGGCTTTGAAACTGGGATTTCGGAGGTGGCAAGGTGGCGACCTTGAGTGCGGCGGGGGCCGTATAGCATCCTGATATGGCCGGAACCTGTTCCGTGGTTTCCGAACCGGCCCCGAGATCATCCGCCTTGCGGTGATGATGTATGTCCGTTTTCCGCTTTCGATCCGGAACGTCGAGGACTTGCTGCGCGAGCGCGATCTCTGCGCAGAATGAGGGGCATTGTGACTGTCCAGCAGGCGACCATTTCGAATTTGCCTGCCGATACCACTCCGGCGGTTGAACAATCGTTTTTCTTACCAACAGATACTCGCAGCGGTAGCAGTTTTTTGGTGGAGCAACTGGGTTGCGTCCATTCCTTGGTAGGACAACTTTGATGGCGGGAAATGCGCTGCCGAAAAAAGACGTTCTCAGAGGCGTACGCTCTGGGCGGATGGCAACCCTGACCTATACCAACACAACTTGGCACCCAGCATGATCCGACGCGGAAACTGCCATGACACCGCGGTCGCAGAAAGCTTCTTCCAGCTTCTGAAACTGGATCGCTTCCGGTGTCCGATCTATCCGACGCGATAGGACGCAAGGCGCGATCTGTTCGACGACATCTAGATCTTCCAAGAAACCCGAAACGCAAGCACACGAACAACGGCATGCTGTCGCCCTTTGATTTCGAGATCAGGCAGGAGAAACTGACCGACGCAGGTGTCTCGGAAACTAGCGGCACCTTAGGGCACTCTAAGACTCGGTAATGTGTTGTCTGGCACGTCCAGACAATGGGTCATTCGAAGAACCTGATGTTCTGTCGGGCGTTTTCCCCAAAGATTCGACTTTTTTCGCAAAATGTGCGATTAATCTTACGGGGGTTGCGTTATGAGGGGTTGGACGCGGATCTTGTATGCGCCGCTTGTGGCGATTGTTACGGGGACGGCATTTCTTCTGTCCCAGTCGGAGGGTCTTGCGCAAAGCGCGACCTCGAACACGTCTGACGGCGATATAAATGCAGCCTCTCTTCGGCAGATTCTTGTCTTGCTTCAGGACGAGATCACGGTGGCCCAATCGGATCGGGACACGGCTCTTGCAGCGCTGAAATCTGCTCAGGCTGAACTTGACGAACTATCGGGCGAATTGGATGAGATGCGCGACGCGAAGCGCAGCGGCCTTCTGCTAATCGCTGAAATCGAGCTGACAAAGCGAGAGCTTGACGCGGAACTCGCGAAGCTTGAGGCGGAAATGGCCCAACGTTCCAACGCATCGGCAGCTTTGGAAGCCAACATTTCGGAGCTCGAAGCACTTGCGGGAACGCTTTCGGCCGAGACGGACGCCGCATCAGCGCGCTTGTCCGCGTTGAAAACGGAAATCGCGGAGGCCGAACGCGTTGCTGCGGATCTGGCAAGCGATCGCGCCGCTCTGGCGGCGCTAAAGGTGGAACGTGCTGCACTCGTCGATCAGAGGGATCGGGACGCTGCGGCGCTGGAGGGCGTTCAGGTTCAGATCGGAGAAGCGCGGCGCGCGCTTGATGCGCTTCGGGCCAATATCGCCGAGGCTAGCGAAATACTTGGCGCGACGCGGGGAGAAATCGAGGCCCTTGCGGCACAAGACCGGGACGTGCGCACAGACATCGCCGAAGCAGAGACGAAGCTTGAAACCCTTCGCTCCAAAATTGCCGAAGCAGATGCAATGCGGGCCCGCGCAGAAGCAGCACAGGGCGAAATGGCAGCGCTGATCGCAGAGCGCGACAGCGTGAGAGCAGCGATCGCGGCTTCCGCTTCCGAGTTGGCCACGACACGGAACAACCTGGACCGTCAAAAGAAGGCGCTGACCACTGCCGAGGGTGAACTCCAGACGCTGAAAGATCAGATATCCGAGGCGGGCAAGATCTCAGCACAGACCGACGAAGCGCGGGCCGAGCTAAATGCGGTTCAAACCGAACTGGCCGATGTGATTGCCGGAAAGATCGATATCGAGACGCAGCGCAACGCTGTGCGGGCCGAGCGAGAGGCTCTCGCGGAGGCTGTCGCGGCACAGCGGGCCGAGGAAATGGCGCTTCGGGAAGCGGTCTCCTTGTTGCAGGAGACACGTGACGCGTTGGAAGCCGAGATCGCCGAGCGCACTGAGGCGGCCGAGGCGCTTCCCGACCTGCGCGCGGACTTCAGCGCAGTTCAAACCGCGATGGCCGAACTAGAACGTGAGCGCGACAGGACGGAGGACGCGCTTGCCGGTCTTCGCCAGGAACTTGACATGATGGAAACGGAATCGGCCCGTCTTTCCAGTGACATCGAAAAACGAAGTGAGGAGGCCAGAGCGCTTCAGAAAGAGGTTGGGGCGGCGAACGACACGCTTGCTGCACTTAACGCCCAGCTCGAGAACGGTGCTGCGGAGGTTCGGGATCTTGCGCAGGTCCAATCTGAACTGGATGCGATGCAGTCAAAACTTGCCGACGCAACACAAGCCCGCGATGAGGCACAGGAGGCCCACGCGGCTTTCCAGGCGGCTATGGCGCAGGCGCAGAGTGAGCGCGATGCCCTTGTCCGGGAGATCGAGACGCAAATGGCCGCTCGGTCAGAACTGGCGGCGGGGCTGAAAGAGATTTAGGCGGAGCTTGCCAAAGAAACGGCTCAGGCAGAAGAGGCCCGCGCGGTTGCTGCGGAACTGGACAGTCTTTCCGAGGCGCGTGACAACGTCGTTGCGCAGTTGGAGCCTGCGCGCGCGCAGCTTGCCGAAACCCGGGCGGAGCTTCGAGCGGCGGATGCAGAACTCCAGCAGCGGCGGGAATTGGTCTTGGAACTCGAACAGTCTGCGAGCGCGCTTCGCGGACGCATCGATGAACTCGAAACCTCCGTCGCCGCGAGGACCAAGGAGAACCTGCAGCTGAACGAGCGGTCCGAACAACTGACATCGCTCGTATCCCGGCAGACAGCGGATCTCGTGGAGGCGCAGGCCGAGTTCGAGCGTCGTCGTGCGGAACACACGGCCGAAATTGAGGCCGCAGTGCGGGCACTTGATGCGCTGAAGAGCGAGCTTTCGACCATGGCGGAAACGCAGGCGCAGCTCGCCAATGTGAGTGTGGAACTTGAGGACGCCACGGCCCGGGTCGCGTCCCTTTCAGAGGAGCGGGCCGCGCTCACCTCCGAGGTCGAGGCGCTTCGGGAGAGCGCCGCCGAGGCGCAGGACGACCGCGCGGCGGCCCATGCCGAGGCCGAGCGTCTTTCTCAAACGCTCGGGGTTAGCGAAACACGCCTTCGGGCGACCGAGGATCAACTGATCGACCTCGAACAGGCGAAGACCGCCCGACAGGCCGAGATCATGGCGCTTGACGCCGAGGTGACCGCCCTGCGCGCCACGGCCGAGAAGGCCCGCGGCGATATCGCGACGCTCAAGCGTGCCCTTTCGATGATCGGTGACGAGCTTGCTGGCGCCCCGGCGACGGCGGTGTCCGTGTCTGCAGGGATTGCGCAAGGGGAGGCCCCGGAGGCTGCGGCAGAGACACCTGTCGCTCTTTCTAATCCGGTTCCCATGGCAAGCGATACCATTGATGAAAGCGCGCCCGCTGCGGTTGGGCGCATCGTTCCTGCAATGTCGCGCGAGGGCATTCGGGCGCTTCTTCGGACGGCACCGGGACTTGCCGATGCGGGCGCGTCCGAGATTGCACTCTTGACTGCGGAGCTGGAGGCTGGGGTCTGCCCTGTGGACGCGCTGAAGAAGGTGTTCGGCGTCGTCAACCGTCAGACATTGGTCGCCTTGGTACGGGGGATGGGCACCTGTTGAGTTGAACGTCATGAATTGGGGGGTAATTGCCATGCAAAACATTATTTTCAATCGATTTTCGTTATTGGCCGCGCTTTTCCTTGCGGTGGCGGTGCCGGTCCGAGGTGACGCACAGGAGTTTGAGAAAAACATTCTGACCGGGGGGCCAAGCGGGACCTATATTCAGATCGGACGCGATCTTGCGGAAGTCGCCGGTGCCTGTGGTCTGACCTATACGGTCCGCGAAAGCGCCGGTTCGCTCGAAAACTTTCTGGGCGTGCGCAAGCGCTCGAACACGCAATTCGGCATCGTGCAGAGTGACGTGCTTGAGTATCTCAAGACATTCGCGTCGGACGACCCAGGGATTGCGCGAGCGATTTTCGGGGTACGCATCGCCTTTCCGCTCTACAATGAAGAAGTCCATATCCTTGCGAAGCGAGACGTGGCGAGCCTTGCGGAGCTGAACGGTCGCCGCGTCGCCGTTGGCGTGGAGGACAGCGGGACATTCCTGACAGCCTCTCTTGTCCTCGACCTGGCCGGCGTGCAGCCCTCCGAGCGGGCGACGATCAACGCCACCGACGCGTTGGAACGGCTTCTGGCAGACGAGATAGACGCGTTCTTCTATGTCGCAGGTGCGCCGACCAAGCTGTTCCTGTCTGAGGAGATTGACCCGGAGCGGTTCCATCTTTTGCCGATCGAAGATGCCACGCTGAGCGCAGTCTATATTCCGACGGAAATTCCGGCGGGAACCTATGCGTTTCAGTCCGAGCCGGTTCCGGTCGTGGCCGTCAAGGCGGTCCTGATGACCTATGAGTATACGCCTGCCAAGAACGACTACCACCGGCTGAGTTGCAAGTCTGTGTCGGATCTGTCTCGTCTTATCCTGACTAATTTCAGGCAGTTGCAGGAGGTTGGTCATCCAAAATGGCGAAGCGTGGATCTGAACGATATCCCGCCTGGTTGGGATATTGGAAGCTGCGTGAACGCTGGATTGTCCGAGAACTATGCTTTGCAATGCGCGACGGAAGCCACCGTGAGCGCCAGCGTGGAGTCGCTCGAAAGCAAGGCAAACCAAGCGTATCGCGACCGGATTTGCGCAGCGATAGGGTGCTGATCGGTGCCGTCGGCTCCGGGGGCGTGCGAGGGGCGTGCTACTGCCCCGACGCTGCCTGCTGATCCACCGCTCCGGTTGTCTCGGGTTCGATAGGGACCCAACCCGAGGCAGGGCCGCGAAGCACGGCGACGCGCCAGTAGCGCGCCGTTGCGATAAGTTCGGTCGAAAGCGCCGATCTAACTAATCTGTCGACACGGTGAACAACGTTCCCGGTGCGATCTGCGAACTCGACCACGTATTCGCGGGGATCCGGTCCCTCGGCGCTTGTCCACGCAACCTCCAATCGGCCGTCCGCGGTGATCTGTGCATAAAGGGGCAGGGGGGCCTGTTGCGGCAACGCAGCGTCTGCGGGGCGCAGGTCGGCGGCGCGATCCCGTGCGCCGTCGATGCGGTCGCCGGCGCGGTCGTACCACGCGCGCGCTTGGATCATGTCCACCGGAACGCCTTCTCCGATCTCGTACATTTGCCCAAGAAAATAGGCGGCTCGGGGGTGGTCGGCCTCGGCGGCGAGCGCATAAGCGACTGCCGCAGCTTCCGGGTTCTGCGTGGCAATGGTGACGGCCTTGCGGAACCGCGCCCCGGGGTCCTCGGGAAATGGATCAAGAACCTTTGCCAGTGCGATCATGCGCCGTATCGCATTCTCATCTGTGGCGATCTCCGGTCGGGGCTCGGGGGCTTCGGCGACGGGATCCGTATCTGCATCGGCGGCTTCCGTGATCAAGACGGGTGCGGTGACGACCGATGCCGGTGCTTCGGGCAGCGCCGCATCCGGAGATGCGGGACGACTGGTCCCGGAGTCGCCGCGGAAGTCAGTTCCGGTCGCAAAGATCGCGGCTGCAAAGGCGACAGCGGCGAGCCCGGAGAAGATCGCTACTGCGCCTGTCTTGTGCCTTTCCGATTCCGCTTTCGGGGCCGGTATCGCGTCAAGGTCATAGTCTCCCGCTTTAGCCTGCGCTGCGGGTAGTTGGGGCGTTTCGCGCAGATCGGTTTCAAGAGCGCGCGCCGCGGCATCGCCGGCTTCGGATCCGTCGGGGACGGACGGCGTCGACCACGCCTTGCCCGTGCGGGTTCGGCTGCTTTGAAATGTGGGGCGCGCATCGGCCTGCTCGTGGCCCCCGAGAACCGCATCCTTCGCTGCAGGATCGGCCGTCGACTTCTGGGTCCGGCCGCCGGCCACTGCATGATCCGGATCGTTCGCGCCTGAGGGGGTTATCCCAGCGTCAGCTGTAACGCCGGCGCGCGGTTCCTTTACAGCCGGGTCACTCAATGCCGGCGTCTCGCTGTGCGGCGTCATTGGCCCCGTCTCGGCCCGCAGCGCGAGAACGCCGCGTGACCCGGCTTTCGTTGGTTCGCGGAGCGCCTCTCGCGCCTGCCCAAAGCATTTCCTCACCAGTCCGGCGTTGATCTGGCTTGACTTTCGGCCCTTGAATTCGGCGAGCGCGAAGGTGCACAGGATGCTGGTCTTCAGGGCATTCCCCTTGCTGAACTCGAACACTGCTTTCAGAGCGTCGTCGCTGAACGGCATCGCCTTGTAGTTGGCGGCAGCAAGGCGATGGCGGACATAGTCGGCAGTGTCGGATTCAGACATCGGTTCGAGGGTGAATGAAGGACCGATGATCTCGGCCGAGATCGGCTTGACCCGCTCCAGCAGATCGTCATCCCCGACCAGCACGATCTTGAAGAGCGCCTCTTCTGGCCCGCGCTCCAGCGCGGCGAGGTCGAAGATCCGTTCGAGTGATGCATCGTCGAGATGGTGCGCGTCGTCGATGATCAGGGTGGGCAGTCCATGCTGGGCCTTCGCGGCCAGCAGGCTGCGTTCCAGAATCGGGCGCAGAAGCTGTTCGTCTGCCTGCCCCGGATCGGCACCGAACGCGCCGAGGATGGCGCGGCAGGGCGCGACGCTCAACTTCGGGGAATGCGGAAGCGCGCCAATCAGGCGCTTGTCCTGCGTGACGTCAACGACTTTACGCAGAACGGTAGACTTTCCGGAGCCCGGCGCGCCGGAAAACACCGTCAGCATGATCATGCTTCCGATGGCAAAGTCCAACTGCTCCGCGGCAAGGCAATGGGCATCGCTCCAGAAATCATACGCCGGGTCCGTCGTTTGGAACGGGCCAATCTCAAGATCAGATGGAACTGTTACAATCGCACTCGTCATTCAATTGCCCTCAATCGGCTGAATGGATATCTGAAGTCCGACGACACCGACGGGAACGCCCGCCGCAACGCATCGTCATGCAGGATAGGAAAACCTCCCGATCAACTCCCAGACGGATTTGTTGACCGATGCCAATTCCGCCAAGGATTTCTCGATCGCGTCGATCGTCTCTCTGTCCAGAGGCGTCATTTCGCCCACCTTGATCTGGTTGCGGCGATCCGCGACGCGCATCCGGATCGTCGACAGATCCCCGCTTTTTGTATCGAACGAATAGATGCAGTGGTTGTACTGGTTCCTGAGGCCGGAAAGCTGTTGAATCTTGCGCGAGATCTGAAGGACAGCGTCACGCTCTTCCTGTTTGACACGGTCCAGTTTCGAAAGCCGCTCGACAAGATCGATGCGCGCCCGAGTTGTGTTTAGGGTCAGGAATACCACGACAGCGGTTTCCTTGTCGGTCCGCGCCAGACCGGCGATGAGGTGGATCAGCAGGCTCTCGGTATTTGTCCAGCTATAGTTCAACCGTCCGAGCAGAAGCAGGAATTGATCAAAGGCGGCCGAGATATCTCCTCGCGCCTGATCGGGCAGTGAATGTTCGGCGGTGCCCATCCTGTTCCCCCCTAAACGAAGGACGCATGGTTCTGAGACAGAAACCAATGTGTTGCGCTGGTACGATTCTCGACCCCGAGCTTTCCGAAGATGTTATGCACATGAAGCTTCACCGTATGTTCGGATAGACCCAGCTCACTGGCGATGCACTTGTTCCGTTCGCCCCGTGCGACGAGTTTAGGACCTCTTTTTCGCGCGCGGTCAGCCGTGGCTGGTCCCTTGGCGCAGCCTCTGGCTGATCCGTCCGTTGCCGCACAGGTTCGGCCTTGTCACGGTCGACAGCAGGGTGTGGATCGCGTGTGTGCCCATCGGACAGCAGTTCCGCGGGAACGAAAGCCTCGCCCAAGGTAAGAAGCCGAAGGGCGGCCAGCCATACGTCCACCGGTGCGTTCATGGGAAGAAACCGGAGCTGCACATTCGCCGGCGACGCCTGTGCAATTTCCAGGACTTCCCGCGCGAGTTCGATGCTTCGGTAGGCCAGAACCGCGCCGGTGTCTGGAGCCGTCCGTTCAAGAATGCGCGTTGCTTCCGGTATCAAACCAACGGCGGCTTCATCGACGATGATAAGCCCTATCGCGCTGCGTACTTTTGGATCAAGACGCTCGACTTCGGAGATGTCGTTCAATCGGACGACGTCCACATCTTCGAACTCGAACTGCACCATCCGAAGAAGGCACGTGGAAAAGACGACGCAATTACCGATGAAAACCAGAACCAATTTTCGCGATCCAACTGAATTCTACGACCGATCGCCCTTTATCCCCGGAATTCGGAGATTCAAAAATCACTTGGTAAGCCATAGTTTACCCCCCCGGAACTACTTACCACACCAAAAAGAACGTCTGAGTCACGGATAGGGTCAAGCCTGAAAAAAGCATTCTACTTGCGAATAAAACGCGAGAAAGACCCCCGAGCTCAGCGATATGAATATCTAAATGCTAACATGATTTAGCAAGTTTCGGCAAGGATTATGGGGTTTCTGGCTCGAAATAGCCCTTATGGATTAATCAAAAGGTTTAGTTCCGAACCTGGCATTGCCCGGTTCCGAAAAAGTTGAATCCGTCCGGATAGTCAAAATCGGCAGGGAGCAGGGCAGGGCACCCCATGCGGGGGAGTCGCGCGCTGTCATATCGACGGGATTTCGCCAAGATTTGACGTGTTTTCCGCAAGTTCGACGAACCAATACTTTCGTCTGATTGTTTCCTCCAAGATTTCGGCTGACCCTTTCAGGGCGTCAATTTTCGGCGCGTTGGTGTGAGTTGATTGCCTTCTTCCGGCGACAGATGTTCCGCGATTTCGGAACTACCTGCCATCCGTTGGGTACGGAGCGCGCAGGGTTACCGGGACCATAGCAGAAGGGGGGTGCTGTCGAGCCTAAGAACATGCTTCATCAGGGCAACGCTGCCTTTCCGTGTGCAAAGCCGGCCGCCCGAAATCATCGAAAATCTCAAATCGTATCTGCCCGCGATTGGCCACTTTGGAATGACTGGTGGCGTCATCGGGCACCACTAAAGGAATGGATACATGTCCAAGGATAAAGGTCACAACAACACCCAGATGATGTTTGACGACATCAATGTGGGCGAGGCCGACATCGACGTTGATGCCCATATCGGTATCAAGGAAGCCGAGATCGATCTCGATCATCAGGAACAGGATCAGCAGCAGCAGACCGATGTCGACCAAGGTCAGGGTCAGGATCAGGGTCAGGGCCAAGATCAGGGCCAAGGCCAGGATCAGGGCCAGGGTCAGGACCAAGGCCAGCAGCAGCAGACGAACTCCAACGCTCAGCAGCAGAATGGCGGCGACGACAGCAACGATAACTCGAATGCGGTCAATATCGACTTCGGTGGCGGCGAGTGGATCCCGCGCGATGATGACATCGTCGATATCGATGTGGACGAGGGCTCCGTCGATAACGTCATAACGGCAGGTGGCGACATCAAGATCGATTATGATCCCGGTGATGACGTAAACATTGGCGATATTCTTGGCGATGCACTCAATGGCGAGGGCAACGACACGGGGATCGTCAATATTCAGGAAGCCGTCCTGACCGACAACGATCACTTGGGAAGCGCCAGCGTCAGCAATGGCGGAGAGTTCAACAACTCCGGCAGCGCTCATGGTGGCATCGCTTATGCTGAGGAAGGCATCGACGCCGAGACCTATGGCGGTGATGGCGGCAGTGATGCGGATGCCAGTGGAGGCAGCGCGCATGGCGGCCTGGCTATGGGCGGCCACTCGATGGCAAAGGGCGGCGAGAGCGGCGACAACGGCGACGTCACATCTGATGGTGGCGACGGTGGTGACAGCGGCGACGCAGGCGCGATCGGTCTCGGACTTGGTCTGGGCCTGTCCGGCAACCTAAGCGACACCGATGGTGGCGATACCGGTGATGCCGACTCCCACAGCGACGCGTCCGGCTATGCCGACAGCGACAACACCACCGAAGGAAATGGTGGCGACGCGGGCAACTCCTATGCCGAAAGCGATGCCAATGACGGCTCGATCAGCTCCGATGCCAGCGGCTATGCCGATGGTGGCGAAGGTGACGGCGGCGACGGCGGCGATGGCGACGGCGGCGACGGCGGCGACGGCGGCAATGGCACCGGCGGTGACGCGGGTGGCGGCGACGGCGGCGCAGGCGGTAGCGCGATCGGTGGCTATGCCGGTGGTGGCGCAGGTGGCGCAGGTGGCGACGGCACTGGTGGCGACAGCACCACGGGTGATGGCGGCAACGGTGGCAGTGCGACCGGCGGAAGCGGCGACGGCGGCGACGGCGGCGGCGGCAATGGCGGCGATGGCGGCTATGGAGTCGGCGGCAATGCGATCGGTGGCAATGGTAACGGCGGCGATGGTGGCGACGGTGCCGACGGCGACGGCGGCGATGGCGGCGACAACAACGGTTGGGCTGACACTGCCAATTCCGGCTACAGCGACAACGACGCCGACACCGACAATGACGCGACCGGCGGCGGTGGTGATGCCGGCTCGGGTTCCGGTGCAATCGCCGGAGCGGGTGCTGGTCTTGGCCTCTTAAACCTTGCTGCAGCCTATGCTGAAGCAGGCGATGCCGATGCCAACGCGGGCAATGGGCCGGCTGATGCCGGTGGTGCTGCAACGGCGAGCGGTGACGGAGGTGCCGATGGCGACTCCGATGCCAGCGGTGACGGTGGTGCCGGTTCTGGCGGCAATGGCGGCAATGGTGCCCAGGGCGCGTCCGGTAGCGGTGCGCAAGGTCTGGGTGGCCAGGGTCTCGGAGCTGGAGGTGCCATGGGTGCCGCTGGTGAAGGCGGCAGCGGCGACGGTGCGGCCGGAAATGCCGGTGACGGCGCCGAGGCCAATGGAGCCAATGGCGGTCAGGGCCCCGGTGGTGCCGGTGCCATGGGCGACGGTGGCACGGCCACGGGCAATGCCGGTGACGGAGCCATGGGCGACGGCGGTGTCGGCGGCCAGGGTCCAGGTGGCGACGGCGCCATGGGTGACGCAGGTGACGGTGCCATGGGTGACGGCGGCGATGGCGGAAACGCCAGCGGCCCCGCGACCTCGGGCAACGATGTCGACGGAACCGCGACCTCGATGGCGGATACTGGAGACGGCGGCCTGGCCGACGTGTTCTCGGAATCCGATACCGATGGGTCTGCTGAAAGCCTCGCCGAGGCGATCTCGGGCTACGGCGGTGCGGCATCGAACGATCAGTCCGCAACGTCCAACGCTGGCAACAATTCCGGCGGCACCAATACCGCAACGTCGGGTGATACCGGGATGGGTGGCCAGGCCATGTCTACCGGTGGCAGCACCGGCGATGCCATGGGTGGCACGTCCACCGGTGGCGGGGCGGATGTTGGCGATGTCATGGGCGGCATGGGTGGCTCGGCCACCAATGGCGCAGGTGGCATGGCGGACAACGGTGTCTGGGGGTCGAACAATGGTGACGACGGCTATGTCACCGGCGAATCCTTCGCTTCGGCCGCAGCTGGCGTGGAAACGATGGCCTTCAACCAGAGCATCGTGATGGGTGCCAACGTTCTCGGCAACTCGGTCGACATGACCGTTGTTGGCGGCTCGATGAGCTCCACCTATGTCGGCGACGACAACGACGCGTAACTGAAACCAACCGGGGGCCGGATCTTCCGGCCCCCGGTTCCGGAACACGGACATATTCAGTTCGTGGAAATTCCTAGCCCTTGGGGCATTGAATCATGAGCCTTGACCAGACCACCGAGTCGATTTCGCATTTCATAGGGCTGTTCGAACTTGCCGTTGAAGAAGCACGGCTTCGGATGGAGTACTTGGAGTTCGAGGCGTTGAAGGCGAAAGAGGACGAGGCGGCAGATTGGGATTTCGGCCCCGTCAAGATCAAGGCCCCCTACGGCCTTGAGGATTACAACCCGAGCGTCCGTTACATTCCGAAGCAGGACCTCCCAGCCTCCGCGGCGCCAGCAACCCTTCCGGACCCGATGCCGCGAGACGACCACTATGCCGGTCATGGGATCCCTCTACCCAAGAATCCGGACGGGCATGTCTTCGGCGACCATGGCGGGGCCCTGATCGTTCTGCCTTACGTCCCGATCCCGTCCTCGGTGATCACGGTCACGCTCCAATCCATTATTCTTCATGACGACGACACATATGGAGATGCAGAGGCCGCTGGGTTCATGTCCGTCGGCCTATTCCACGCCCAGCTTGCAGCGGCCATCGCGCTGTCGGAGCTCCTGACCCCCTGGACCCACGAAACGCTCGCGCAGGATATTCTTGGCGATCCAGCCGAAGCCGTCGAGTTCCGCGATGCGCTGGAGACGCTGGTTTTGCCGAACATAGCCGGTGCATCCCTCTCGCTCGTCTCCGACGATGCCGTCTATGCGATCCATGTCGATGGCGTGGCCGTCGAAGAGATGCCCGAATTCGACGATCTTCTTCCGGCCTACATAAAGGCCAAGCACGACGCCGCCGAGAAAGAGGAGGAAATGGAAGATGCGGCGGACGATCTGAGCGGCTACGGAAAGGACAACCCGGGTTTGTTCGAGTCCAACGAGGGGTTCATAGATTCCTTTGCTCTATCTGGACATAACGTCACCGCGGGCGCCAACGAAACCCACAACATCGTCGATCTGCATACCAGCTGGATTGACGCCGGCGTCATCGCGGTCGGCGGGGATGTCGTGATGCTGAATGCGATTTCCCAGATCAACGTCCTGTCAGACCTGAACTTTTTGAATGGATATGCACAGGGCGGTGCATCCGCGTCCTCGAACGCCATCAACGTGGCATCTATGGTGGTCAATCAGCTTCAGGTCGACGACGAGGAGGGCGATTCCATCGCGCCCGGGGGGCTTCCCGTTACCTGGAACTTGGAACACTACGAGGGTGACGTCACGATCACCAACCTCATCAAGCAGTTCACTTTCGCCACCGATAACGACCAGCTGAACCTGACCTTCACGGCCAACTCGACGGCGATCGTCACGGGCGAAAACCAGACCTACAACTTCGCGCATGCAGGTGAGTTCGGCTTTGGCTATGACTTGATACTCGTTGGCGGTTCGATGATCTCGCTGAACCTGATCAATCAGACCAACGTCCTATTGGACAACGACTATTTCTCGGGCGAGGGGCTGGGCTGGGCGTCGATCTCGGACGGCGATAACCTTCTCTACAACGAGGCGACGATCACGCAGGACGGCGCCGATACCCAGATCGACATGCTACAGGAATTCAAGGACGCGCTTGAGAGCCTTGCTGCGGGCGCCGCGGATCTGGCGGCGGCGGTCACGAACAATGCGCTCTTCGAAGGGCTCCAGACGCTCAAAGTGCTCTACATCGACGGCAATCTGACGCAGATGAATATCGTCGATCAGATCAACTACCTTGGAGATCAGGATCAGGTGCACATGGCGCAGGACGCAATGATGTCGGCGCTAGATGAAGTCCCGGTAAGCATCACGACAGGCTCCAACCTGATGACGAACACGGCGGAGATCCTGTCGTCAGGATACGACTCGCAGATCATGGCCGGGGGCAGCTACTACAGCGACGCTCTTTTGTATCAGGCGGAGCTGATCGACACTGACGCCGACCCCCTAGGCGTCAGTGTCACAGCCCTTGCCAGCGAAGCCGTGGCCTTTCTCGCCGACGATATGATTTCCGCATCCGTTTCTGAACAGCTCGACGCCGGGGGGCTTGACCCCGATGCCCATACGGGAGGGCCCACATTCGATGTGATGCAGACCATGACAGCCTGACAGGTACACAAGTGCGAGATTTGATGTGAAAGATACGGCAGATCACCCCGACGATGGACAGCATCCTCCAAAAGAGCGCCTGGTGCTGCGGCCCAACGACCGCATAGACGGCTCCGGTTCACCCCGCATGCGGACGACGGGTCCCAGACTTTGCGTGACGATTGACGCGAAGGCCAATGACGCGATCCCCACCGGTGCGGCGCCACCAGGAAACACGGGCGGTACCGGGGGCGGCAACGGCGGCGGACGTGGCGCGGACTTCCACAAGCGCGTTGGCCCGCACGATTTCTCGCAAAGTCTGAAAAAAGGGATGCTGGCGGTACGCCGAAACATGGGCTTCGTCATGGTGCTGACTTGCGCGACGAACCTGCTGATCCTCGCGATCCCGATCTACCTTTTTCAGATCTCGGACCGGGTTTTGACGAGCCGGTCTGTGGACACGCTGATCATGTTGACGATCGTCATCGCCGGTGCGGTGATTCTTCAGGCTGTATTTGACGCGGTCAGGCGTTTTATCCTGATGCGCACAGCGGTCGAGGTCGCCGCACAACTCGGCGCTCCGATCCTGAGCGCCGCCGCGGCCGCGTCGCTCAATGGTACGGGCCGCGAGTACCAGACCCTGGGCGATCTTCAGCAATTGCGTGGCTTCATTGTCTCTGGGACACTGATTTCCTTTCTGGACGTGCCCTTCGCACCGCTTTTCATCACCGCGATCTTCTTGGTCCACCCCCATCTGGGAATGATCGTCGTGGTCACATCGATCCTGCTTCTGGTCATCGCAATGATCAACCAGCGAGCGACGGCCAAGCCCTTCGCCGAGGCCAACCTTGCGCAGGCCAAGGCGAATATGCATCTCGAACTCGATGTCGCGTAACAGCCAGATCATCAACGCGCTGGCGATGATTCCCGAGGCCGTCGTGCTTTGGGGCAAGGACGCCGCCGCATCGCTGACTGCGCAGGTGAAAGCGCAGGACCGCAACATAGTATCCGCGGCCTTCTCGCGTGCGATCCGTCTTCTGACCCAGATCGGTATGCTGGGATGGGGCGCGTTTCTTGCCATCCAGGGCGAGATCACCGGCGGGATGGTCATCGCCGCCTCGATCATCGCGGGGCGTGCGCTTGCCCCGATCGAGGGCGCAATCGAGGGCTGGAACGGGTTCGTTCTCTCGCGCGGTGCCTACGGGCGGATTTCCGCGCTCCTGCAAAGCTCGAAGCTTCAATTCGAGAAGCTGCGCCTGCCGCGCCCGGAGGGTCGGCTGGACGTCGAGCGCCTTCTCTACGTGCCCGCCGGCACAAAGCAGGTCGTTCTGAACGGTCTCAGCTTCAGTCTCAACCCCGGAGAGAGCCTTGCCGTGATCGGCAATTCTGGGGCGGGCAAGACGACTTTGGGCAAGATGCTGGTTGGATCGATCCTGCCCACATCTGGAAATGTCCGTCTCGATCTCATGGATCTTCGCAACTGGGATCCGCGCCAGTTTGGAGAGAATATCGGATACCTGCCGCAGGACGTTCAGCTGTTCCCCGGAACGATCAAGGACAATATCGGCCGGATGCGACAGGACGCGACCGATGCCGATATTTTCGCAGCCGCGCAGCTTGCCGACGTGCATGAAATGATCGCGACCTTGCCGCAGGGCTATGAAACGCTGGTCGCCGCCGACGGTTCGCCGCTTTCGGGCGGACAGAAGCAGCGGATCGCCCTGGCGCGAGCCTTCTACGGCAATCCGCGCCTTGTGGTGCTCGACGAACCGAACTCGAACCTCGATACGGCCGGTGACAAGGCACTCGCACGCGCAGTGGAGCACGCGCGCCGCAGTCGCATTACAGTGGTTGTCATCACACAGAAACCGGCGCTTCTGGACGTGGTCGACAAGATAATGCTGCTGACCGACGGCTCGATCGCGCTGTTCGGCACTCGGGATGTGGTCATGCAAAGACTGCGCGACGATGCGCGCGCGCGGCAGGCACCGCCGAAACCAATCGGGGAGCGAACCTGACATGACCGAACCAAGCACAGAACTGGTGGTCAAGGATGAGTGGTACGACGAGATACCGCGGTCGATTACCCGCCACGTGATCTTCGGTCTGGCGCTCATGGTGATTGCCTTCGGAGGATTTGCCGCCTGGGCCTTTCGCGCGCCCCTCGCCGCCGCGGTGATCGCCCAGGGCAGCTTCGTTGCAACCGGTCAGAACAAGATCGTACAGCACCTTGAAGGGGGCGTGATCGAAGAACTCATGGTCAAAGAGGGAGATGAGGTTCAGGCCGGCCAAGCCATTCTGCGGCTGGACCAGACAGCGGCCGAGGCGAACAAACGCGAACTCGCCGTGCGGATGGCGCGGCTGGATGCGACCGCAGCGCGGCTTCTAGCGGAATACGGTGATCTCGAGGAAATTCATTTCACCGATCGGCTCGTCGCACAGGCTGCTGCTGATCCCGAGATCGCAGGGATCCTTGACGGACAGCGGCTCGCATTCCGCGTTTCCAAGGCCTCTCTGGACAACGATCTTTCGCTTCTGGAACGAAACATCAATGCACTCGAAATCCGGGCGACTGGATATGAGACGCAACTGGCGTCACACCGCAAGCTTGTTGAGTTGTTGCAGGAGGAGTTCGAGGACAAGACCTCGCTTCTGAACGAGGGGCTTCTGCGTCGTTCAGAAGTAAATGCGCTGGAACGCGCGCTGATCGAAGCAGAGGGACAGATCGGGCGTCTCGAGGCCGAAGTACATGAAATCGAGCAGTTGCGCCTGAGACATGCAACACAGATCGAGAAGGCGCGGAGCCTTCATCGCGAAACCGCGCTTGACGAGTTGCAGGTGATCCAAAGCGAGTTGGAGAGTGTGCGCGAGAAGTGGCGCAAGGCCGAGAACGTGCTGAGGCGATCCATCGTGACAGCCCCGGTTTCTGGGACGGTCGTGCGTCTTCATTATTTCAGTCCCGGCGGCGTCATCGAAACCGGCAAGCCGATTGCCGAAATCCTTCCCTCGAACGCCCCTCTGATCGTTGAAACCCTGATCCTGCGCACCGATATCGACAGCGTCCATCCGGGGCAGGCCGCGATCGTCAGGCTTACGGCGCTCAATCAGAGAACGACGCCGGTTCTGGATGGCACGGTCGAGTATGTTTCGGCCAACTCCGTCACTGACGCGACCGAAGGAATAGCCCGCGAGGTTTACGTCGCGCGCGTGTCCTTGTCATCGGATGAATTGGCGCGTGTTGGGGATTTTGTTCCGACACCGGGCATGCCAGCCGAGATCATGATTCAGACGGCGGAACGCACCTTTGCTCAATACATCGCAAAACCCATCGTAGATAGCATGAGCCGCGCGTTCCGAGAGCAGTGACGCCCAAGAAATCGGGTGCTTCCAAATTTCCTCGGGAAAGTTGACAGATGGCGTGAGGGAAGGCCGGGCTGCCGTGCCACTCCCGCCGATCGACGGGGTCAGTTCGATGCGACCCGGACGGACTGAACGCCCGCCAGCCAACCCTTGCCGACCGAAACCTGAAGCTGAACCCAGCTTGACGCCCAATCCCGCGTCGCGCGCGCAAGTTCAAGTCGATTGCTCAGAAGCGTCCTCTCTGCATCAAGGATCTCGATCAGAGTTGCCCCGCCACTTTCATAGCTTGCACGCGACAGATCGACCACTTCGCGAGCCGCGCTTGTTGCGGCACCGTACGAGCCAGCTTGGCGGCGTTGAAACCGGGTGAAGGCCAGGGCGGATTGCGTTTCTTCGATCGCGCGCAGAACCTCTTGGCGATAGACCAGTTCCGCTTCCCGCGCCCGGGATCTTGCAATGTCCCGGTTCGCTATGCGCACCGGTAGGTTCAGGAGAGGGATCGTGATCGACGGTCCGAAAGCCCAGCTTCGTCCGTTTCCTGCCGTGACGTTGCCGAGCAGTTCGATCGACGGATAGAGCTGAGCTTCGGCCACTCCGATCGAAGCAATCGCAGCCGCGAAATTCCGTTCTGCGGTGCGTACATCCGGCCTGTTCCGCAAGAGATCCGCGGGAATGCCGACTTCCAGCGCGCCGCGGGGACGGGGCTGAGCACCGCCACGGTTCATTCGGCTCATCACGGCTGAAGCAGGCTGATTGATAAGCGTCGCAATCCGGAACACGTTCGCCTGATAGTTGGCTTCGAGACCCGGAAGCGATGCCTGCGCGGTGGCCAGAAGCGACCGTGCTTGCGCGTCCTCGAGGCTGGTCGCCTCCTGTACCCCGAACCTGCGCTGCACAAGGTTCAGCGTTTCCCGCCAACTCGCGATGGACTGCCGGGTGATCCACGCTGCATTCTGATAATAGCGCGCCATAACATAGCTGCCGACCACATCCGCCAGATAGGCGAGGCGCACGGTTCCGACATCAAGGCGTGCCGCGTCGAGCCGGGCAAGGCTTTCTTCTCGGCCACGTCGAATGCCGCCGAAAAGATCGAACACGAAGGCGGCATTCACCGACCCCGCATCGTCCTCTGTGATCGCTCCGTTCGTTGCCCGTGACCTCCGCAGATCTCCGGATATTTCGCCATCTATCTGGGCGTTGATCCCTGTTCGGCGCGTGCCTGCGGCCGCGGCGTTTATTCGTTCCAATGCAATTCGGATATCCAGGTTCTTGCCCAGCCCGACCGCAATAATTTCATCAAGAACCGGATCACCGAGAGCGCGCCACCATGCAATGCGCGCGGCCTCGTTCAATTCAGTTGACGACCCATCAAAAAATCGCGTCGGAACTGTGACTTGCGGCTCTTCATAGTCGCTCCCGGCGATCGTGCACCCAATCAAAGGCACGAGCAAGACGGAAGCTAAAGCTAGCTTCTTCATCATCTAATTCACTCCCCCCAACACATACTTCACACGCGATAATTACTTGAAATAGGACTCAGTCTAATAGCTTTACCAATACCACTTTATTCAGATAATTTCCATGGGTTTGTCTGGATCTTCTGAAGAATACGATTTCATAGGTGTTGTCAGAGGAATTTGGATTGAGACGAAGCAGGGGGCTGGCTCGCGTTTCGCGATGACCTAACCCATCCCTTTCAGGTGGTTCAAAACGAGCCTGAAGATCATCTGCCTCTCAGTAGTGTTGTACGTGCGATCTCCACTCGCTTCGCAATGTCCGGGATTTGCTTCACGAGCGCGGCATCGATGTAAGCTACGAAGCATTTCGGCATTGGTGGCATCGGTTCGGCCTGATGCTTGCACCCGAAATACGAAAACGCCGGAACGAGGGCATGCGATCCAGCCGCCGGCTGGACAACCTGGCAGAGAATTCACACCTGCCGTTTCGGCCAGGGGAACGGGCGATGCTACGGGCTGGGCAATTGCGAAGCCTGCAGAAAATCGCCGCCGTTCACACTTGCGTCCATAATCACCCTAATCAGGTACGCGGTTTCTCAATTCGACCCAATTTCGAACTGAACCGTGCCGCCGCTCTTGCCGAGCGGCGTGGTCTCTGTGGGGTGATAGGGGCAACTTTACTGCCCATTCTGGGATTGGCTCGAATTCGCCTGGCAGTACCCAGGTTCCAATTGATCTGCCGACGCCACCGGTATTATTCGGAAAGTGTCACACCCGTTGCATAGGGGCCCTTTTCGCCCTCCATCTCGCGGAACCGCAGTCGAACGCCAGTCTTCAACCTGTCCCAATCATCCGACGTGAGGCTGTCGCGCTGGAAATAGACCATACGTCCATCATCGGCGCGAAGCCATCCATGACCGAGCTCCGGTTCGAACTCGGTAATCTCTCCATGAAGCACCGGCGGATGGTGCTTGACCTCGACGCCGCCCATGACTTTCTTGCGTTTCTTCAGTGCCTTCTCCGCGGCACTGAATGCACGGTTCACCGCGAGAACCAGATCGTCCTGCGCGCCCCCTTGGGCGATCTCGCGGGAAACCGTCAGGTCTGGCCCGGGCATGTGCAGGTTAAGCCGGACCCTGAATATGCGCCCGTGCCTCTTCCTTTTCTGGGGTGCCTCCATCGTTACCTCGCACCCCGTGATCCGGTCGTCCCGTTGCTCAAGCATGGCTATTCGCCGACGCACAAGGTCCTCGACGACCGGTGAGTGGTCGATATTGCGATAAGCGATGATCGGTTCGGTCTGCACTGTGTTTCTCCCTGTTTCGGCTCTGCGGGGAAATCTCCGTTTGTCGGGGTTTGGCGCCTCCCGGCATTCGCCCGGTCTCGCCGAACCTGGCTCAAACGAGCTATCCGACTGAAGTCATTGGCTGGAGGTCACGGATGGTGATCGGCAACGGCATGGAGAAGTTCGCCAGACAACTCTCGGCTTGCGGCATGGGAAATATCGCCCATGCTCAGCATGCCGACGAGCCTCTTTTTGTCGTCGATGACCGGGAGACGACGGATCTTCTTCTGATCCATGAGGTGAATGGCGTCTTCGACCGTCTCATTCGTCCGGCAGTATATTATTCCCTTGGTCATCACCTCCTCGGCAGTGGTCTTGGCAGGATTACGTCCCTCTGCCACGACCCGAAGCGCGATATCCCGGTCCGTGATCATTCCAATCAGCTTGTCGTCTTTCCCGACTGGAATGGCACCGATATCGTCCTTCTGCATCATCTTTGCGACCTCGCTGATGGGCGTTTCGGCGCTGGCCCAATCGGCATGGCGGTGCATTGCATGGGCAATTTCCATCTCGTACCCTCCAAATGGCTTCGCACCCTTGATAGGATCATTTCGGCAAGCGCCGCATTGATTGTCGTCAAGTGGATATGCGTTTTCCGCCAGAGCCGGGCCGCCTTCGCCGCCTGCTGGATCGTGCCGCCGCCACAGGTCATGTCACCTGGGATATCGGCGACACATCCAGTGACATCGCCCGCGAAATGGCTCCCGGAGACCTCGCCGGTGCCTGGGCGTCGTTCGTGAAGCCGAAAAGCACTGATTGGGCCACCACCTTCTGAAGCGCTTCGAACAGTTGCGCGACGTGGCGCCTCGTCACTGGATCGCCGGGTTTCGTCTGCCGATCCTTTCGGGAGCAGGGAAGATGGGACGATCGCAGTGACCCGGTTCGCACCGCAATCTTGGCATCTCGCGGGAAACGACAACGGACGTACGCGTTTGTCTTTGACCGATGCTGCGGCCTTCCCTTTCAAGGCCCGATGCGTTGACGCGCATCAATGCGTCTGCACGGGATCTCTGGGACAGTCAGGCTGTGTTCCCCGTCTGAAAGAGAGGTGCTCCAATGGCCGTCACAGGAATTTCGACCCTCGATCATGCGCCACAGGTATTCGCCGAATGGCTCAACGAACTTTGCTCCGATCTCGGCGGTGAAAAGCCGCGCGCGTACCTCCTGTTGTGCGAAACGCTGCACGCGATCCGGGATTTTCTGACTGTCGACGAAGCCGCCGATCTCGCCGCCCAGCTTCCGGTCCTTGTCCGGGGCGTGTTTTTCGACGGCTGGGATCCGTCCCGAACACCGGTCAAGCCGCGCAACAAGAGCGATTTCCTCAAACGGGTCGAGTCCCGCTTCCAGAAGGCCCCGCTCGACGATCCGGAGCGCGCCGTCGCCGCCGTCTTCGATCTGCTCCGGCGTCACGTGTCCGCGGGCGAGTTCGAACAGGTGAAACACGCGATGCGCAAGCCGCTTCAGGAGCTTTGGGACTAGACGCGGGTCGATGTCGGAACCGGGGATCCCGGCCATGCCGCGCAATGCCGACACCGAGGCGGCGCGGCTTTTGGAGATCGGAGCATCATCGTTGCGTCAGGCAGCTTCGCATTGCATCGAGGCCCACGCCTCGCTGGTCTTCCTGACGAAGGACCGGGCTTCGAATCTCACGAAGCCGGAGCGCCTCTCGCAGTCGGTTGTCCCTCCATCGCGGGATCTCCTCTGGGACTGCGCCCGGAGTTCGCGAAACGCACCGAGAAGTCTAGGGGATTGCCCAGGAAGCCCGCGCCGCAAAAGTATGCAACTTCGCCCGTCAATTGCGGGGCGAAAGGCGGCTTCACACGCAGGGAGAATTACCCGACTCCGACCTGCCGGAGATCGTTCGTGATGATCGAGATCCGCGAGCGCAGCTTCATCACTTTGCCATGCGACACGACAGCTTTGTAGAGTGCCGAAAGTTCTGTCAAGGGAACTTGGCTTGAAACAGGGCAGGGCGCTGAGAAGCGTCCGCGCATGACGAAACGCAGCCCCCGCAAGTGTTGCAAAACGTTGCCCGAAATCATCCGCCTCGCGGTGATGCCGTAGGTCTGTTTCCACCTACTCCTTCGCAACGTTGAGATTCTGCTTCACGAACGTGGGGTTGACGTGAGCCATGAGACAATGCGGATCCGGAGGCTCGAATCCGCGACGTGAATGGGGCGGTCGCTCCTTCATCAGTCCCATGGCGCGCTCCACATGAAGCGTCGGTGCGAACGTCTTAGGATTTCACCTTTTTCATCTCCGGATCGTAGAGCGGCCTTGATGACGCGATGGCGGCAAAGCGTTCGCCCGCCACCTCGATCTGCCAGTCACCCTTTTCGACGATCTCTTCCGTCACGGGGCGATCCAATTGGGCAAATCCGATGCCAACGGCGCCGCCGAGGCTGTGACCATAGCCGCCGACCTGGATATAACCCACTTCGCGGCCATCGAGATAGATCATCTCGTTGCCATACATCAGCGGTTTCGGGTCCTTCAGCAGGAATTGCAGCATCCGGGTCGTGGGCGTTCCCCGTGCCTTGATCGCGGCGAGCGCGTCGCGGCCGATGAAGCCGCCGGGCTTGTCGAGTTTCACGGCGAAACCCAGCCCGGCCTCGATCGGATTGTCGGTGTTGTCGACGTCGATACCGAAATCGCGATAGGCCTTTTCGAGCCGGAGGGAATTCAACGTCTGCATGCCTGCATTCCTGACGCCCAGATCACGACCCGCCTCGATCAGCAGGTCATAGGTCTGCACGGCCTGGGTGGCGGGGACGTGAAGCTCCCACCCCAATTCGCCTACGAAGGTGACGCGATAGGCCAGCACATTGGCATAGCCCACGTCGATCTCGCGGGCGGTCATGAACCCGAACCCCTCGTTCGAAAGATCCGCGGCCGAGACGCGTTGCAGCAATGTCGCGCGACTTCGGACCGTGGACGTTGATCTGGGTGCGGCCCGCGGTGACATCGGTGATCGTGACGAATTCGTCCGGACCGATATGGCGGCGCATCCGCATTTCGGTATGGCCATGAGAGTTTTCGCCCACCACAACCATGAACCGGTCCTGCCCCAGCCGGGTCACGGTCAGGTCGGCCTCGAACCCGCCGCTGTTCGTTGGTCCAGGCGGTATAGACGACGCGGCCCGGGGCCACATCCACCTCGTTGCAGCTCAGCCGCGATAGCAGCGCACAGGCGTCGCGCCCCTGCACGAGGAAGCAGGACATGGATGTCATGTCCATGATGACGACATCCTCGCGCGCCGCCCGGTGCTCTTCGGCGTGCCAGTCGAACCAGTTCTGGCGGAACCAGTGAATATGCCTCGATCCGTGCCTCGTTCGGGGGTGGGGGCGAACCAGTCCGGCTGTTCCCAGCCATTGCCCTCGGTGAAATAGGCGCCCGCCGCCTTCAGCCGGTCATAGAGCACCGATTGCTTGACGTTGCGCGCGGTCTTGGGGCCTTCGTTGTGGAAATGCTGCCCGAACAATTTGCCCAGAAGTTCCGGCGTCCGGTCGCGGCGAAAGGCCGGGGTGGCCTCGGATTTCTGGAAACGGTTGACGTTGATGCCGGTCACGTCGATCGGCGGCAGGCCATCGACGATCCAGTGGGCCAGCACCATGCCGGTGCCCGCGCCGTTCAGGATCCCGAGCGAGTTCATGCCGCAGGCGACCCAGCAATTGCGCAGCTCGGGCGTGGGGCCGACGAGCGGCGCCAGATCGGGGGTAAAGCTTTCGGGCCCGCAAAAGAGCTTCTTCACCCCGTAATTCATCGTCTCGGGCACGCGCGAATAGGCCCGTTCCAGATCCGGGCCCACGCGGTCCCAATCCGGTTCGATTTCGCCGAACTGGAAATCGTCGGGGATCGACGTCGAGTTTCCAGGCCGCGGCGCCCGGCTCGAACAGGCCCAGCATCATCCCGCCCACCTCTTCGCGGTAATAGGTATAGGTTGACGGGTCTTCGAGCACCGGCAGGTCGCGGGGCAGGCCGGGGATGGTTTCGGTGATCAGGTAGTAATGTTCGGCCGCCTGCAGGGGCAGGTTGATCCCGGCCTTCGCGCCCAGCTGGCGCGACCACATCCCGCCGCAGATGACCACGTTTTCGGCGGTGATCGTCTGGCCGTCTTCGGTGCGCACGCCCGGTGGCGGTGCCGTTCCTGGCAAGGATTTCGGTCACGCGGATGCCTTCGAAGATCCGCGCACCGCCCATGCGGGCGCCCTTGGCCAGCGACATCGTCACGTCGACCGGGTTCGCGCGCCCGTCCTCGGGAATGTAGAAAGCGCCCCTGACATCGGAGAGATCGCCGATCGGAAACATCTCCTGCGCTTCCTTCGACCGAGATCTCGTGGCAATTGATCCCGAAACGGCGCATGAACGGGGCGACCCGGCGCATTTCGTGCACGCGCTCGTCATTGGTGGCGATCTGCAGATATCCCACATCGCGAAAGCCGGTGGAGATGCCGGTTTCCTGTTCGAGGCTCGCATAGAGATCGCGGCCGTGGGTGTAGATCGCGCATTCAGCCTCGGATTTCAGCAGTCCGGCCACGATCAAGCCAGCCGCATGCCATGTCGTGCCCGAGGTCAGCTGACCCTGTTCGAGCACCACCACGTCTTTGTGGCCCAGCTTGGTCAGGTGATAGGCCGTGTTCATGCCGATCGAGCCGCCGCCGATGATGACAGTCTGCGCGTGGCCGGGGAGTGAGACGGACATGTTTGGTGATCCTGCTGGGAGCGTTTCATCGCAGATACCAATTGCACCCGGACAGATCAATTGATTGAATGAACGTTCAATAGGGGCTGTAATATGGTCGCTTCTCCGCTGATCCGAAAGGGTGATGCGGGCAGGCGGGCGTGCATGGCCGCCGGGAAACGAGGAGACGGGACGCCCATGTCGGACGAAGACCTTTATGACCACGATCACATCGACTTTCTCGAAGATCTCTGGGGCGACGGGTTCCTGTCGCCGGGCGGACCGGAGGAGGTGTCGCGGGTCCTGACCGGTGTCGATCTTGGCGGCAAGCATGTCCTTGATATCGGCTGTGGGTCCGGTGCGATCGCGGTGCATCCTGGTGCGCGACCATGGCGCAGGGCATGTCACGGGCATCGACGTGGAAGACCCGGTCTGCACCGCCGCGCGGGCGCGTGTCGCCGGTGCCGGTCTGGACGACAGGATCACGATCACCAAGGTGACGCCGGGGCCGTTCCCCTTTCCCGACGAGACCTTTGATGTCGTGTTTTCGAAGGATTCGATCATCCATATTCCCGACAAGGCGGCGATGGCGGCAGAGGCGTTTCGGGTCCTCAAGCCGGGCGGGCAATTCGCGGCCTCCGACTGGCTGATTTCGCATGACGATGCGCCGTCGCCGGAAATGGCGCATTACCTGAAGATGGAGGCGCTGGAATTCGCCATGGCGTCGCCGGACCGTTATCGCAAGGCGATGGAAGATGCGGGATTCGAGGCGGTCGAACTGGTGAACCGCAATCCCTGGTATGCGGAAGTCGCGGCGGCCGAACTGGAGGAGCTTTCGGGGCCGAACCGTGAGAGTTGGTGCGCGCGCCATGACGCTGCCTTCATCGACCACCAGATCGGGACCTGGACTGCGATGGTGCCGGTGCTGAAGACGGGCGAGCATTGCCCGCACCATATCCGCGGACGAAAGCCGGGATGATCGGGCTCCGGACCCGTGCCCACTCCGTCAGGCGTCGAACCAGTGACCGTCCGGATCGCCGGGATACACGCCCAGATAGGGGCCGTGTGACTGATACCCCATCAGGCGGCGCACCAGGTCGGGATAGCTGTCCGCGACATCGCGCGGGATGGTCAGGTAGTGGTTTTCCTCCTGCCGCAGCCAGCCCAAGCGAATAGGTGGTGATCAGTCCCGTTCGGGGCGTGTCGGTGTCGTTCCGGCCGCCCGCGTGCACCGCGCTGCCGAGATAGAACAGGACCGATCCGCGCGGCATGACGGCCTGGGTGATCTGATCCTCGGTAATGCTGTCGATCTCGCGCAGATCCTGCGAGCCGGGGACGACGCGCGTCGCGCCGTTCTCGCGCGGTGAAATCGGTGAGCGCCCACATGGCCGAGATCTGGAACTCGACGCCCGGAATGCGGATCGGATAGAAATCGTCGTCCCGGTGCAGGTTCTGCGCCCCCTCGCCGGGCATGATCTCGATCGCAGTGGAGGAGCCGATGCGGTAGTTCTCGCAATGGCGTTTCAGGACGTGGTCGGCGACGCCCATCACAAGGGGATGGGCCAGAAGATCGGCCGCCGCCCGCGACAGTCCAAGTATGCCGCCCAGCCGCCGCGTCTTGTACCCGTTGAAATCGTTCGTGAATTTCAAGCCTTGCTCGTCGAACGGGGCGCGTAGATCCGTCGAGGACCTGATCCAGCAGATCGGACGAGTGCGGCGTTTTCCACGATCACGCCGCCATCTTGCAGAAGGGTGGCGGCGGCGGCAGCAGCGTCGGCGGGGCTGTGTGCAAGGTCAGACATTGTACTCGATCGCTGAGCTTCGTCAGCCCGGCTTCCATGATGTCGAACATCTCGTCGATCTGCGTCCTTGGTGATGATCAGCGGCGGCGAGAAGACGGCCATGTTTCCGTAGGGGCGCAGCAGCAGCCCCCTCTCTTCGCAGGCCTCATCGAGCTTCGCCCCGAATTGCATGGTGCTGCGCAAAGCTGTCGTGGCTCAGGTCGGGCCGGCATTCGAGGCAGCCCAAAAGGCCCATGCCGCGCGCGTCGCCGACGATATCGAACTTTTCTGCCGATCTCTCGCAGGCGGTCCTGGAAATGCGGCGTCACGCGCCGGACATGGCCCAGGATGTCCTCGCGTTCCATGATCTCGATATTCTTGAGCGCAGCGGCGCAACTGACCGGATGCCCGGAATAGGTGTAGCCGTTGTAGAACACGTCATCGCCATCCGCCGCGGTCATGCGTTCCATCACGCTGTCGGAGAATGATGCAGGCCCCGAGCGGCAGATAGCCCGACGTCAGCCCCTTGGCGCAGGTGATGATGTCGGGTTTGATCCCGAACACCTCTTCGGAGGCGAACCAGTGGCCCAAGTCGGCCGAAGCCGGTCACGACCTCGTCCGAGATATAGAGGATGTCGTGCTTCCGGCAGACCTCCCATGTGCGCCGGTGATAGCCCTCCGGCGGTACGATCACGCCGCCGGAACAGAGGATCGGTTCGGCGATGAAGGCGCCGATCTGGTCGGCGCCAACCTTTGTGATCAGGGCCTCGAGATCCGCGACCTTGGCGTCGCACCAGGCCTCGGTGCTCATGCCCTCGGGGCGGCGATAGGGGTTCACGTCCGGCAGGAAGCGCACCAGATCGGATCGCGTTGTCGAACTTCGTCTTGAAGCGTTCCTTGCCGGTTACGGTCGAGGCCAGATAGGTCGATCCGTGATAACCCTTTTCGCGCGCGATGATGATCTTCTTCTCGGGCCGTCCCATCCGGTTGTTCAGGAACTGCACGGCGCGGATGGCCGTATCCACCGCGGTTGAGCCGCCGGTGGTGAAATGCACGGTGTTGAGGTCGCCGGGGGCACGTTCGGCGATCTGCTGGGCCAGAATGGCCGCCGGTTCGGTGGTGAAGGACCATGGCGAGGCATAGGGCATTTCGATCGCCTGTTTCGCGATCGCCTCGGCCATCTCGGTACGGCCATAGCCGATCTGGACGCACCACATGCCGCCCGGGCCGTCGATATAGCGCTTTCCCGCATCGTCCCAGAGATAGATGCCGTCGGCGGTGTTCACGCGCATGTAGTCGTCGTTGCGCCAGCCATCGGTGCTTGCCCAGGGGTGCAGGTGATGTTCACGATCCCAGTCGGTCAGCTCGTCCTGACTTGGGGTATTGATCGGGGCGTCCATTTCGGTCTCCTTCACGACTTCAACGATGTGCCGGGGGTGTGGCGCGGGCACGGGGCGGGGCATAGAATGCGGATGTGACAGGGGTCAGGCGGGCCATGCGGGTGTCCCATCTGCCCTCTTCAAGTGTGTAGATCTCGGCAAAGAGATTGCCGGGTCGCTTTGCGGCATAGGGCATCTTGACATGCGCCAGCGCGATGTTGCGCTTGGCCGAGGGCGACCAGACACCCGAGGTGACATGACCCACTTCGCGCCGCTTGCGGTGATAGACCAGCGCGTTCTGGGCGGGTTTGAACCCCTCGACATCCACCTTCATCAGCAGGCTGCGGGGCGCGCGTCGCGCCGGGATCAGGGCGCGCCGCCCATTGAAATGGCCCTTGTCGAAATCGACGAGGCGGCCCAGGCCCAATTCGAAGGGTGTGCGGCCGCGATGCAGGCGTTCGGTCGCGTGCACCGGCTGGAAATCCACGCCCGCGGTAAGAAAACCGGCCTCGATCCGGGCGATGTTGACGGCGTCATAGCCGATCGCGCGCAGGCCCCGGTCCGTCCCGGCGGTCCAGAGCCGGTCCCAGAGCAGAAGGGCATCGTCGCGAGCGGTCCACAACTCATAGCCCAGATCGCCGGTAAAGCCGGTGCGGGAGATGGTCAGGCCGGGTTCGACCTCGCGCAGATCAAAGGGCCGCAGATCACCGACGTGAAAGCCCGCGGCCTCGAGAACGGCGTAAGAGGTGGGGCCTTGCAGCGCCAGGGCTGCCACGCTGTCGCTGTCGTCCGCGATCACCACATCAAAGCCCCATGCGGCATCTCCGAGCCAGCCCAGCATCGGTTCCTGGCAGCACAGACGCCAGTCGTTCTCGCCGAACCGGAACAGCGTGCCGTCGTCGATGACCATACCGTCCTCGTCGCACCACACCGTATAGCCCACACGGCCCACCGGGATCTTCCGCACATCCCGCGTGACCATGCGGTTGAGCATCCCTGTCGCCCCCGGTCCCGAGACCCGGTACTTATGCATCGGCGAGATATCGAACAGCGCGCACTGGTTGCGGAGGGCGAAATACTCGAACGCCACCGTATCGAGCACCGCAGGCGCCGCGAACCCCGCCCAGCCATACCAGTTCCGGGCGCGGCTGAGCGCCGCGAGCCGGGCGTGGACCGGGCCTTCGATCAGGCCCAGTTTGGGATCGGTCATGACGCTCATGACCGGGCCTCCAGCGCAGCGAGGGCGGCGTTGCGACCCGAAAGCCCCATGATGTCGCCGCCCGGATGGGTCGAGGCGCCACAGAGGAAGAGGCCCGCCGGGGCCAGCCGCATAGCGTGCCATACCGTTGGCGGGTCGCAGGGTCAGAAGCTGATCGAGGCTCATCTCGGCATGGTGCCAGTGACCGCCCGGCGCGCCGGTCGCCTCGGCGATCTGATCCGGCGTGATGACTTGTGTGTCCGTGACGGTATTGGAAAAATCGGGCGCGATCCGCGCCAGCGAATCCGTCGTGTGACGCAGCAATTTCTCGCAGGCGGCCTCGGTCCAGCCGCCTTTCAGATCGGAGGGCGCGTATTGGACGATGGCCGAAAGCCAGGGCCCCTCCGCGGCGCCCGGGGCCGTCCCGGTCAGGATCGCCTCGATCACGGGGGCATCCGACATCTCGCCGTATTTGGCCGGGTTGAAGGCCCGTTCGACATAGTCGGCAGAGGGCGCAACGATCAGCCGGGCACGTGTAAGCTCCTGTGGCAGGCCGGGGATGGCCAATGCCCCGCCGAGCCTGAAGTTGATCTTGGCCGCCGTTCCGCGCGCGCGGATGTTGCGGATCCGGCGCATCTGTTCGATGTCGAATTGCGCCGGTCCCGCCATCCGGGCGGCGCCCGCAGCCCCGATGCTTGCCAGCACGAGCGGGGCGGTGAACCTGTCGCCCGCTTCCGTCTCGACCCCGGTGACCCGGTCGTCCTCGATCAGGACCCGGGCGACCGCCGTGCCGGTTTCGATCCGGCATCCGGCATCTCTCGCGGCCTGCGCGAAAGCGTCTATCACCGATCCCATGCCGCCGTCCGGGATCCGCACTTCGCCGCCATGCCCCATGCGGTAGATCAGGTCGAACACCGTGCCGGGAGAGCGCGGGCCCGCCGCCGCGCCGCGGACCGCATCCGCCGCCAGCATCCCCGCCAGCGGGCCGTCGGGCATTTCGTCGAGGATCAGGTCATGGGCGTTGGAGAGGAGCACTTGAAGAAAGCGGCGCATGTCTGGCTTGCCAAGCCGCTTGAGGTCGAGCCCGAGCCGGCCCAGCCGCCAGAGCTGCCGAAGCGCACTGGCCGAAATAATCGGTGCATCGGTGCCAGGTGGGGGCGCCTCGGCAAGCCGGCGCAGGACCGCGCCGAAATCCGTAAGTTGCCGCACGAGCGTCCGATAGGCGTCCGCATCGGGATGGGCAGTGCCATCGACATTTTCCACATCGGTTCCGCGCACAACCACATGTCGGCCCTGTTCGCAAAGCGAGACGGTTGGCAGCGCGGTCGTCGCGAAGGGCCAGCGATCGGGATCAAGCCCGATATCCTGCCGGACCCGGGGGCTAAGATTGTAGAGAAGATGGGCCAGCGGTGGCCCGCCTGGCTTGGCCAGCGTCGCCATGCCGCCCAGATCCGCCCGCTGTTCAAGAATGCAGACGGACTTTCCGCGCCGCGCCAGAACGCTGCCGGCGACCAGCCCATTCACGCCGCCGCCGATGACAATGGCATCGAACCGGGTCATGCCGCATATCCCTTCATCCGGGTCCCGCGGGTTTCGCGCCGCAGGATCGTGCGGGCCGCATTGGCCCCGGGCGCCCCCATGACACCGCCGCCCGGATGGGCCGAGGAGCCGCACATGTAGAGGCCCCTGATCGGCGTGTCATACTGCGCATAGCCGGGGATCGGGCGATTGAAGAAGAGCTGGTCGAAGGTCAGTTCACCCTGAAAGATATTGCCCTCGGTCAGGCCGACCTCGCGCTCCAGTTCGAGGGGCGAGCGGATTTCCATATGCTGGATCCGGTCGCGGATGTCGGGGCAGGCGATGGACATCTGGTCGATGACCGTGCGCGCCAAGGCATTACGCTGAGCCTCGTCCCAGTTGCGGGCGCTGCGGGTGCCATCGACCTCGAGATCATAGGGCGCGTATTGCACGAAGACGGTCATCATGTGACTGCCGGCAGGGGCCATCGTCGGGTCGATCTGGCTGGGAATCAGCATGTCGATATAGGGGCGTTCCGACCACCGGCCGGCCTTCCAGTCGTCGTAGGCCCGCTCGAGCTCCAACAGGCTTTCGGAGGCATGCAAGTCGCCGCGCAGGAAGCTGGCGTGATCCGGGGCGGCGGGAAAGCGTGGCATCCGGTCCAGCGCGATGTTCAGCTTGGCAGAGGAGCCGCGGATCTTGAACCGTTCGACCGCCTTCGTGAATTCGGCGGGCAGGTCGGTCGGGTCCACGTGCTTCAGGAAGGTGCGTTTGACGTCCATGTTGGAGGCTATCGACGGGGGCGTTGAATTCGGTTCCGTCGTCAAGCGCGACGCCGGTCACCCGTCCGTCGCGGGTCAGGATCCTCTCGACCCCCGCACCCTTGTGGATGGTGCCGCCATGCGCCTCGAACGCCGCGCCCAGCGCGTTCGAAATGGCGCCCATGCCGCCGCGTGCAAAGCCCCATGCGCCGATGCCGCCGTCGATTTCGCCCATGTAGTGATGCAAGCAGCACATAGGCCGTGCCCGGCGAATAGACTCCAAGCCCGGTCCCGATGATCCCCGATCCCGCCAGATGCGCCTTGATCAGGTCGTTCTCGAAATGCTCGTCAAGGAAATCGCCGATGGACATGGTCCAGAACCGCAGCGTCTCGCCCAGTTCCCGGCGACCCAGCCCGTGCGCCTTTTTCACGCAGATACGCCATCTCTCCCAGATCGCGGGGGCGCAACGAGGTGGGATCGGGCGCATCGCGCAGCAGAAACGGCCGGATGAAGCGGCATTGCCGCATGATCGCCTGCGAATAGCGCTGATAGGCATCCGCATCGCGGGGCGAATGCCGCGCCATTTCGCGGCGCAACGCATCGTGATCGGAGTAGTAGGCGAAGTAGTCGCCATCGCGCGTGAAGCTGGCGCCGCCCTCGTAGGGGATCACCTGAAGCCCGTATTTCGGCAGGTCCAGATCGCGGACGATCTCGCGCCGCAGGAGCGAGCAGACATAGGAGCAATTGGAATAGGTCCAGCCGTCATGAAGCGACCGGCTGACCGCCGCGCCGCCGATCCAGTCGTTCTTTTCGACGACCAGGACGCGCAGGCCGGCGCGCGCCAGATAGGCGGCGGTGGTCAGGCCGTTATGGCCTGCACCGGCAACGATCACGTCATATGAAGTCCGGGATGCCAAGGCTCATCTCCTTGGCGGAGAGAGTACAGATTGGAAGGGGCTCCGTAAAGTTTAATTGAGCGCTCAAACAAAATAAATTTCTGACGCCACCATTCGTCTGTGGCATGATCCGGTCAAGGGATGATCGGGAAGACGCCAGTGACCGAAATCGTCGAGAAACGCCCGCGCAAGGAGCGCAAGGAAAACGCAGAACGCCGGCGACGGCAGCTTCTTGATGCGGCGCGACGGTCGATCCTGACCCATGGGTTCGCCAAGACGACCCTGTCCACGGTGGCAGAGGAGGCCGGGCTCTCGCAGGGTGTGGCGGTCTTCTATTTCAAGTCGAAGGGCGGGCTTCTGACCGAAACTCTGCGCGATCTGTATCAGGGGTACGAGGATCATTGGATGGCTGCGAAAGAGCGCGCGGGCGACGACCCCGCCGCCCAGCTTCTGGCGATCATCGAGGCCGATTTTCACCCCGACGCCTGCGGCCCCGATGTCCTTCCCCTGTGGTTCGCGTTCTGGGGGGAACTGCATTTCCAGTCGCAATACGACGATGTCGCGGAGAGTTTCGATTCCCGCCGCAGCAAGGTCCTGAGCGCAATCTGGCAGAAACTGCTTCCGGACCGCGACCCTGCCGAGGCAGAGCAACTGGCGGAATGGATGGAAACGCTGACGGACGGCTATTGGCAGCGTCTGCATCTTGGGCCCGGGTCCTGTGACCGGGACACGGCGTTGCGCGCGACGATTTCCTGTCTGAATCGCATCTCTCCGGGTCTGTCCCGAACGGCGTGAGGGCGGGTGCGGCGCCCGAAATGGCGCCGCTTCCGGGCCCGGTCCTAGGTGTCGAGGCTGATCCAGATCGTTTTCAGCTCGGTATATTGCTCATGGGCATGGATCCCGTTGTCGCGCCCGCCGAACCCCGAGGACTTGAAGCCGCCGAACGGGGTCGAGATCTCGCCCTCGGAATAGGCGTTCACGCCGACGGTTCCGGCCTTCAGCTTGCGCGCATAACGGTGGGCCTTGCTGACATCGCGGGTATAGAGTGTCGCCGCCAATCCATATGCGCTGTCATTGGCCAGAGCGATGGCTTCCTCGTCGCTTTCGGCCCGGGTCACGCCCAGCACGGGGCCGAAGATCTCGTTCTGGAAGATTTCCATGTCGCGTGTCACATCCGCGAAGATCGTGGGCTTGAAGATTAGCCCGCCCGCGCCTTCGCCGCCACAGACAAGCCGGGCGCCCTGCGTCTTGCCGGTTTCCACCATACCCGCGACCTTGGCGAAATGTTCGTCGCTCACCAAAGGCCCGTTCTGGGTGTCCGGGTCCATCTGGTCGCCGATCTTCCAGGTCGCGGCCTGTTTCGCCATTTCCGCCACCAGCTCGTCATAGACGTTCTTGTGCGCGATGATGCGGCTGTTCGCAGTGCAATTCTCGCCCATGTTCCAGAAGATGGCGTTGGCCTGGATCTCGGCGATCCGCGCGATGTCGCCGGCATCCTCCAGCACCACGGCGGCGGATTTCCCGCCCATCTCGAGGCAGACTTCCTTCATGTTGGATTGCGCGGCGTATTCAAGGAAGCGGCGTCCGACTTCGGTCGAGCCGGTGAAGGTGATCGCATCGACATCCATGTGCCGACCCAGCGGTTCGCCGCAGTCCGGGCCCATCCCGGTGATCACGTTCAGCACCCCGGGCGGAACCCCGGCCTCAAGGGCCAGTTGTCCCAGCCGCAGGGCGGTGAGCGGTGTCTGTTCGGCCGGTTTCACGATGACGGAATTGCCGGTGGCCAGCGCCGGGCCGATCTTCCACGCCATCATCATCAAGGGGAAATTCCAGGGCAGGACCGCGCCCACCACGCCGATCGGTTCGCGGACGATCAGGCCCACGGCATTGGGCGCGGATGGCGCGATCTGATCATAGAGCTTGTCCTGCGCTTCGGCGTGCCAGCGGATGCAGTTGGCGGTTTCCGGCACGTCGATCCCCAGGCAATCGGCGATCGGTTTGCCCGCGTCGATCGCCTCCATCACCGCGAGTTCCTCGGTATGGGTATCAATCAGATCGGCCAGTTTCACGAGGATGGCCTTGCGCTCGGACGGGTGCAGGTCAGACCAGACGCCACTTTCGAAAGCCGCACGGGCCGAGGCGACGGCGGCATCGACATCCCTGGCGTCACAGGCGGGCAGGGTTGACAGAAGGCGGCCATCGGCGGGGTTTCGCGTCTCGAAGGTCGCGCCCCCTTTCGCATCCACCCATGCGCCGTCGATAAGGCTTTGCGTGGGATAGGTCAGCGTTTTGCCAAGGGCGGCATAGTCGGTCTTGGTCAGCATCGGTCAATCCTTTGGTCCGGGGCCCGTCGGGCCGGTTTCGGTTCGGGCGTGCTAGAGGCCCAGTTTATCGAGAAGGCGGAGCCGGGCAATCTCCGCCTCGATTGCCACCGAACGGGCAAAGGCAAAGGGCAGAGGGCGGAGCGGCGAGACAGGGAAATCGAGGTCGCCGGGACTTGCGCCTTCGGCCCAGCGTGCAAGGACGCGGCCCATGGCGGTGGCGATCGCGACCCCGCGCCCGTTATAGCCGAGCCCCGCCATGAGGCCCGGGGAAACCTCATGCAGATGCGGATAGTGATCGCGGGTCAGCGCCACGACCCCGCCCCAGGAATGCTCCCATCTGACGTCCGAGAGTTGCGGGAAGATCCGGGTCGAGACCTTTCGGAGCCAGTCAAGCTGCCGTTGTGTTGCGTCGTCATTATAGGCCCCGCGCCCGCCCATGATGAAGCGGCCCCGCGCATCAAGACGGAAATAGAGAAGAAGCCGCCGTGCATCCGAAAGGGCGTGCCGCCCGGGCAGCAGCGAGGCGCGCAGATTGTCGGACAGGGGCGCTGTGGCCACCTGTACCGAGCGCACCGTCAGGATCGAGTTCGCCAGAGGCCGCGAAAGGCCGCCGGTATAGGCATTGGTGCAGATCAGAACCTTGCTGCGCCCGCACCTCGCCATGCTCAGTCGTGACACGGTAGCCCGAAGCCGTCGGGCAGGATCCCCGTGACCGGCGCGTTGCCATGGATCGCCGCACCCGCCCGCGCGGCGGCGTCGGCCAGCCCAAGCGCATAGTTCAGCGGATGGAGATTGCCGCCCCGCCGGTCGATCAGCCCGCCGAGATAGCTGTCGGTCCCGGTAAGCGCGATGATCTGATCGCGGTCCAGAGGCTCGACCGGCGCGCCGTGCCGCTGCCAGTCGGACGCGAGATCGTGGAGCTGTGTCAGGGTCTTGGGCGTATGGGCGGCGCGAATCCAGCCCGGGCGGATCGCATCGCAGTCGATCCCGTGCCGTGCGATCAGATCGAAGACCAGATCGGCGGCAGTCCCGGCCATCGCGATCATCCGGTGTCCCTGCTCCGGTCCGAACTTTGCGATGATCCCGCCGGGGCCGTCCTTGAGACCCGGATTGATCTGGCCGCCATTGCGGCCCGAGGCGCCCCAGCCGGGCTGCTGCGCTTCCAGTAGGGTCACCCGCGCGCCGCTTTCGGCCAGATGAAGGGCGGCCGACAGCCCGGTGAACCCGCCGCCGATCACCGTCACGTCGGCCTGGGTCGTGCCGGTCGGGGCGGGGTAGTCGGGCACCCGGTTCGCAGTCGCGGTCCACAGGCTGTCGGCAAGCACCGGGCGTTCGTTGGGGATCAAGGGACGGCCCCCTTTGATTGTGGGTCGGGCGCGGCGCGAAGTTTCCGGTCCAATTGCATCGCGCTGTCATTTCGCTTGTTCATGATCCCGTCTTCACCTTGTGGAGCGCGCGTCAGGTCAGCCGTTTGGCGATCTTCTTGGCCATGGCACGGCCGCTGACATAGGCACCATTCACCAGCGCCGAAACCTCGCCACCCATGGCCTCGCCCGCGAAGAAAAGCCGGTCGTCGAGCGGGCGGGCCAAAAGCTCGCGCGCGCCGTCGGCGCCAGGTCTGAGCGCACCATAGGCACCCAGCGTCAGCGGGTTGTCGGCCCAGTCCGTGGCGAGCCCCGCGACGAAATGCTTGCGCGCATCGCTTCCGACGCATCGAACCAGCTGTTCCAACGCATAGTCAATCACCGTCGCCTCACCATCTGCATGAAGGTCCCACGCGAACCGCCCGCCGATATTGCCGAAAAGGTAATCGTGCCCGCAAGGCCAGGCGACGAAATAGCAGGCCTCGCCAGCGCGGTCCTCGGGGATGCGGTAGGTCACCCAGTTGTTTTCGCCAAGCCCCAGCCGCGCGCCATCGAACAGCAGCGGCACCTTCATCAAAAGCCCCATCGGAATATCCGCCGCCGCCTGCTGTTTCCAATCGGGCAGGGCCGGGGTGAAGCGTATCGCGCCTGCGTTCAGCACGCCGGTGGACACCGTGACCAAGCAGGCCTTTGCCCGGATCGTTCCGCCAGAGGTTTCGACCGACACGCCCGGGCCGGTCCAGTCGATCGCGGTCACCGCGGTATCGAGCGCGATGGGCAGGCCCGTGGCCAGGGTCGCCACGACCGCGCCAAGGCCTTCCTTCACAAGGAGGCTGGGCTGATCCTCGGCGGACTCCCAGTAATCGACGGTCGAAAGCTGGTCGAAATCGACGCCGTAATCCATTCCGCCCATCCATGATTGTACTGTGGCGGAATAGGGCAAGTCGGCGATCACGGTGGAGGCGGCCACATCCGCGCCCGCCTTGCCCGCCTTGTTCAGCGCCCGTTCGATACTGCCCCAGGCGCGGTCATAGGCGGCCCATTCGGCATCGCTCGCCCGGTTTCCATCAAGATCGAACAAGTCCGTGTCGGCACTGGTGTGATCGACAAGGGTGAAGCCCTCTCTTTCGCCGATCTTCCGGAAGACGTTGTTGTTCGCGCCCGAGATCCACGAGCAGCCGTGATCCACCGGCGCGCCCAATATGGCGCTTTCGGTATAGGCGCGCCCGCCGACCCGGCCCGCGGCTTCGACGATCACGAAGGAAACGCCCTTCTTCTGCAACTGGCGGCCCGCGGCAAGGCCCGCGGCGCCCGCGCCGATGATCACGACATCGGGGTTCGTGGGAAGGGTTTGTGCAAGCAATGGGGTGGCTCCTGCCAGTGAAAGCCCGGCCAGCACCGGCCGGCGTCCTATCGTCCCGGCCATGGGCTATCCCTTCGGCGGGTTGGATGGATAGAGGATGGCGTAGAATTTCCGAAGGTAGCGCGGCACGTTCCAGCTGCAGACGGTGCCCGCGGGTATGAAATAGACGTCGCCCCGGGTGAAGCGCTGCTCGGTGCCGTCCGCTTCGGTCAGGGTGACTTCGCCGTCCAGAACCTGCGCGAACTCATGGACGGGAAAGGGATCCAGCCCGGTCTGCAATTTCTGCGTGTCCCAGAGGCCCACCTCGAAATTGTCCTGGTCGTTCCGGAAGAACACTCTTTCGCGCTGCGGTGTGGATGTGCCGTCCAGAAGGTCGGCATCGGTCAGCTCGAGATCCGGATCGAGCGCCTGGATGCCACCCTCCGCGCTCAGGCCTTCAGGGGTCGCCGCCCGGGGATCACGATAGGTGATGTAGTATTTCTTCAGGTAACCGTCCTGTTTCCAGCTCACCGGCACCCCGTTGCGGAAGATCACACTTTGGCCCGCGGTCGCGGAAACGCCCTCGCCCGTGGCATCGAGCATTCGAAAGCTACCCTCGAGCACAAGGATGAATTCGTCGCCGGGGTAGGGGCCGAATGCCTCCTGCATCGAGGTGGTGTCCCAGACGCCGGTGCTGAAGCCCAGGTCCCTGTCCTCAAAATAGACATGCAGGTTCTGCGCGCTCGGGACGGTGTGAAAATCAGCCGGGTCGAGCGTCATCGGCTTCAGCCCGTCCGGACAGTTCGGCGCGAACCGGATGATGCGCTTTTCTGTCGTCATCTTGCGTCACTCCCCAATGTCCGGACCCGGTGCGACCGCTGTCCTGCCCTTTTTCGCGCCGCTTCGGCGGATTCAGCGTCCGGACGGTGCAAAACGCTTGACTCGAAATGCCGCCCGTTTAACTCTCGAAGCCATAAATGATTGAATGATCATTCAGTGAAATGACCGGGGCTTGATCAAAAGTCAATCATGTAATTGCACAGGCGCCCGCGGGGAACGGGGTTCGAACGCCTGATGTCCACCGACGGGATCGGCGGGCCTGCATCAACAGGGGAGAAAGAACTGTCATGGATGTTGTCGATCAGCTAGGCGCGGTGCGCGAAGGCAAATTGAGCCGCCGCAGGTTTACCAAGGGACTTCTGTCCGCAGGTGTCGCGATGGCCACGGTTCCGGCCGCATCGCGGCGCGCGATGGCGGCGGCAGGGGACCAGGCGACATTTTTCACCTGGGGTGGCTATGACATTCCCGAACTGTTCCAGCCCTATCAGGCCAAGCATGGCGAGTTGCCGAATTTCGCGATCTTCGGCGGATCGGAAGAGGCGCTGACCAAGATGCGCGGCGGCTTTGTCGTCGACGTGTCGCATCCCTGCAATTCGGGAATGCCGCGCTGGGTGCAGACGGGGCTGTTCCAGCCGATCGATACATCGCGTCTTTCGAACTGGGCCGATGTGATGCCGGAACTGGTCGATCTTCCCGGCAATGATGCCGAAGGCGGCAATGTCTGGATGGCGCCGTTCGACTGGGGTCAGACCTCGGTCACCTACCGCACCGACCTCTTCGAGTTGGAAGGCGAAGAAAGCTGGGACATGCTGTGGAACCCGCCTATTCGGGGCGGCTTGGTCTGCTCGCCTCGGGCGGCGATGCCTGGTGGTGCGGCGCGATCAAGGCCGGTGTCGCAATGGAGGATATCGCGTCGGAGGAAGCCTTCGAGAAGATCGCCGCGGTGATGCGCGAGCAGCGCCCGCTGATCCGGGTCTATACGGACGACACCACCACGCTGGAACAGGCCCTGTCTTCGGGCGAGATGGTGGCTGCGATGACATGGAACAGTTCGGCCACACTCCTGAAAGCCGAAGGTGTGCCGGTTAAGTTCGCGAAGCCGAAAGAGGGCGCACTGACCTGGGTTTGTGGCCTGATGGTGCACAAGGACGCGCCCAACCTGGACCGGGCCTATGACGTGATCGACTCGCTTCTGAGCGTCGAGTCCGGCAAGTTCATGATCAATGACTACGGCTACGGCCATTCCAACGCCAAGTCGTTCGACGCATTCGACGAAGAGACCCTTGTCGATCTCGGGCTGAGCAAGACACCGTCGGAGATCCTTGCTGCCGGTCACTTCCAGCTTCCGCAGTCGCAGGAATGGGAAACCCGGATGAACGAGCTCTTCGAGCAGATCAAGGCCGGGTTCTAGGCCCCATCGCGGCCCGCCAGAGGTTCTGGCGGGCCCTTCTTTCTTCGAACCGAAGACCGGACACCAGATGGCCGAAACTTCTTTGTCGCAGTCACATGCGCCCGGTGCGACGCCGGCCCGAACCGGGTCGCGTCTTGCGGTGATGCTGCATCGAAGCGAAGGGCTGCGGGGCTATCTGCTGATGTCGCCGACGCTCGTCATCCTGACCTTCGGTATCGTCATTCCCTTCGTGATCCTTCTGGTGATGAGCTTCTGGACCCGGCAGGGGTTCGGGTTTGACACAACGATGACCACCACCAACTATCTCCGGATCTGGAACGAGCCGATCTTTGGCGCGCTTCTGACCCGGTCCTTCTGGATCTCCGGCGTGGCGACCGTGGCGACCGTCGTCTTGTGCTATCCGATGGCCTATTTCGTCGCGTTTCACGTCCATCGAAACAAGATGATGTGGATCATCCTGATGACGCTGCCGTTCTGGACCAGCTACCTGCTGCGCGTCTTCGCCTGGAAGGTGATCCTGGGCTATGAGGGGGTCATCAATTCCGGCCTGATGGCGACGGGACTGATCGAGGCGCCGCTTGAGTTTCTGCTCTACAGCCAGACGGCGGTGATCATCACGCTGGCCCATGCCTGGGCCGCCTTCGCGATCCTGCCGCTCTATGTCTCGCTCGAAAAGATCGACAAGTCGCTGCTGGAGGCGGCGACCGATCTGGGCGATGGGCCGCTGCGGCGGTTCCTGCGGATCACGCTGCCGCTGTCGATGCCCGGTGTGATCGCCGCCTGCTTCCTGATCTTCATTCCGACGACCGGCGACTACATCACCCCCGCGCTGCTGGGCGGTCCCGACGGAGCGATGATCGGCAATCTCATCCAGCTTCAGTTCGGCGCGGTGAACAACTGGCCGATGGGTGCGACGCTGTCGATCGTCCTGATGCTGTGGATCGCGGCGATCGCGCTTGTGTTCCTGTTCGTGACGCGCAAGGCGCAGGAGCGGATCGCATGAGTGATTTCGGGACCTACATCAAGCGCCCGAACCGCGGGCTTCAGATCTATGCGGTGGTGTTTCTGGTCGTCCTCTATGTGCCGGTGCTGTTCATCCCGTTGTTCAGCTTCAACGACTCGATCTATGTCAGCTTCCCGCTGACAGGGTTCACCTTTCAATGGTATGTCGAACTGTGGCACCGCGAGCCGGTCTGGAACGCGCTGTGGAACAGCGTGAAGGTCGGCGTCGGTCGTGTCGGTGATCTCGACGATCCTTGGCGTGGTCGCGGCGCGGGCGATCACCCGCTACCGGCTTCCGGGCAAGAGCGCGCTGATCACCTTCATCATGATGCCGCTGGTCATTCCCGGGATCATCTTCGGCGTGGCGCTTCTGGTCCTGATGAGCCGGATGGGGGTGCCGCTGTCGCTCTACACCGTCACCATCGGCCATCTGATCGTCTGCCTGCCCTTCGCGGTCGCCACCCTTCTGCCGCGGTTCGAGGGGTTCGACCGGTCGATGGAGGAGGCCTCGGCCGATCTTGGCGAAAACGGCTGGTGGACCTTCTGGCGCGTGACCTTTCCGATCGTCATGCCGGGGGTGGTGGCAAGCCTGCTTCTGACCTTCACGATCTCGTTCGACGAGTTCATCATGGCCTTCTTCCTGACCGGCACCGATCCGACGCTGCCGATGTATATCTGGGGCCAGCTGCGCTTTCCGCAGGAGTTTCCCTCGGTGCTGGCGCTGTCCTCGCTGATCCTTTTCGTCTCGTTCATCCTGGTTTTCCTCGCCCAGTGGATCGGACGGGCGGGGCTGGCCTCAGACACCAGTGGGACCTGACGCATGAGCGCATCCGACGCCTATATCTCGATCCGGAACGTCAACAAGTTCTTTGGCACGTTCCAGGCGATCGAAGACGTGTCGATCGACATCGGGCAGGGCGAGTTCTTTTCGCTGCTGGGTGCCTCGGGCTGTGGCAAGACCACTCTCCTGCGGATGCTGGCGGGGTTCGAAAGCACCTCTTCGGGCGAGATCTTCATCGACGGCCAGCCGATGTCGGATGTGCCGCCGCATCATCGCCCGGTCAACATGGTGTTCCAGAGCTACGCGATCTTTCCGCATCTGAATGTCCGCGACAACATCGCCTACGGCCTGCGCAAGCAGAAGCTTCCGCGCGCCGGACGTGACGAGATGGTCGACGAGATGCTCGAGCTGATCAAGCTTCCGGGATATGGCGACAGGAGGGCGACGGAGCTTTCGGGCGGGCAGCGCCAGCGGATCGCCCTTGCGCGTGCGCTGATCCTGAAGCCCAAGGTGCTGCTGCTGGACGAGCCGCTTGGCGCCCTGGACAAGCAGTTGCGCGAACAGATGCAGCTTGAACTGCGCGCGTTGCAACGGCAGGTGGGCATCACCTTTGTCTTCGTGACCCATGACCAGGAAGAGGCGCTGACCCTGTCGGACCGGATTGCCGTGATGCAGGGGGGCAAGGTGCTTCAGGTCGATACGCCCGCGGCGCTTTACGAGATGCCGCGAACCCGCGCGGTGGCCAGCTTCATCGGCAACATGAACTTCTTTCGCGGCACGGTGCGGCGGAACGGGGCGGCGACGGGGGCGATCGAAGCCGAAGGGCTGGGCATGATCCCGGTGCCGATGGACCTTCTGACGAAACCCGATGGTGCGCCGGTTCAGGTCGCGCTGCGCCCCGAAAAATTCGTGCTGTCGGAGGCGAAACCGGATGCGCCGCATGCCGTGTCCGGCGAAATCAGCGCGGCGGCCTATCTGGGGGAACGCAGCCACTACTACGTCAAGATCGACGGCAAGGATGACCCTGTCGCGGTCTCGACCCCGAATCTCAAACGGGAAGGCAACGATGCGCAAGCACCGACGGGCGGGCGGCTATGGCTGTCATTTTCACCCGATTCGATTGTGATTCTGGACGCGGAGCAATAGGGACGGTCGCGACAAAACGGGCCGTAATCGAAAGCAGGAAATGAACCAGACGATCAGCAAATCCAAGGGCAAGGCCGTTCGGCGCACCGAATCCAAGGAGGTTCGGCGCAGCCAGTTGATCGATGCCACGATCGAGTCGATCGCGAAACACGGCATCGGCGGAACGACCATGTCGACGGTGACCGAGATCGCCGGACTTTCGGTCGGGATCGTCAATTTCCACTTCGAAAGCAAACAGAAGCTTTTCGAGGAAACGCTTGTCCATCTGGCGCGCGAACATCACAACCACTGGCTGTCCGGTTACGAGGACGCGGGACGCAGCCCCCGGGAAAAGCTCGAGGCGATCGTCGACGCGCATTTCCACCCCAAGATATTCACCCGCAAGAAGCTTGCCGTCTGGTTCGCTTTCTATGGTGAAGCCGGACGGCGCAAGACCTATCGCAAGCTGATCGAGGATATCGATTCCGAGCGGTTCGAACTCTCTCTCAGGCTTTGCCACCAGATGGCGGAGGAGGGTGGCCGGTCCGGGCTTCCCCCCCGTCAGATCGCCAACACGCTGGAATGTCTCTATGACGGTCTCTGGCTTGAATTCCTGACCTATCCCGGCAGCTATACGCCCGAGACGGCTCGGGCGCATGTGATCGGTTTCCTTGCCAACGTATTTCCAAAGCATTTCGACATGCCAGACTTCTGACGCCACCCGGCGCGCGCGAACCGACAACCGACCGAGGGACAGGCGGGCGTCTTTCGGGCCGGAGCTTTCGAACCCGAAGGAGCGAGACGATGACCCGGGACCCACGATACGACATTCTGTTCGAACCGGTGAAGATCGGCCCGGTCACGGCGCCGAACCGGTTCTATCAGGTGCCGCATTGCACCGGGATGGGTTGGTTGCGGCCAAGAACGCTTGCGGCGATGCGCGGGACCAAGGCCGAAGGCGGCTGGGGCGTGGTCTGTACCGAATACAACTCGATCCACCCGACATCGGACGACCTGCCGCACCCGTCTGCGTCGCTTTGGGACGACAGCGATGTGCGCGCGCACCGGCTCATGACCGACGCGGTGCACGCGCATGGCAGCCTCGCGGGGGCCGAGCTTTGGTATGGCGGCGCGCGGACCGCGAACATGATGACACGCCTGCCGTCGATGGATGTGGACAGTCTGCCCAACCTCGCGGGGCATCCGTTTCAGACCCGCGCGATGGACAAGACCGATATCCGGACCTTCCGGCACTGGCACCGCCGCGCGGCCCTGCGCGCGCGGGATGCGGGGTTCGATATCGTCTATGTCTATGCGACCCACGGCTATCTGATCTCGAATTTCCTCAATCCCCGGATCAACACGCGCGGCGACGAATATGGCGGGTCGCTTGAGAACCGGACGCGGCTGGTGCGTGAACTGATCGAAGAGACGAAGGACGCCGTGGGCGACCGCTGTGCCGTGGCGGTGCGGTTCTCGGCGGATGAGGAGATCGGCGAGGATGGCCAGCCGATCCATGGTGAGCGGCGTGACATGCTGGAGATGCTGGCCGATCTGCCCGATCTCTGGGATATCAATATCGCGGATTACTCGCTTGAGATGGGCGTGTCGCGCTTCGTCAAGGAAGGGTCGCTGGAACCCTACATGGCATGGGTGAAATCGGTCACCGACAAGCCCGTCGTCACCGTGGGCCGGTTCACCTCTCCCGATACCATGGTCAGCCAGGTCAGGCGCGGGGTCACCGATTTCATCGGCGCTGCGCGGCCTTCGATCGCCGATCCGTTCCTGCCGAAAAAGATCGAGGAGGGGCGCCTTTCCGCGATCCGCGAATGCATCGGCTGCAACATCTGCTATTCCGGCGACAGTCTTTCGCGTACCGATCCGATGCACCCAGAACCCGACGATGGGCGAGGAATGGCGGCGCGGCTGGCACCCCGAGATCATCTCGAGAAAGACGTCGGATGCACGCGTTCTGGTGGTCGGCGCGGGGGCTGCCGGGCTCGAGGCCGCCCGGGCGCTGGGCGCGCGCGGTTATGACGTCATGCTGGCCGAAGCCACCCGCGAGATCGGCGGTCGCGTCACCCGCGAGGCCGGATTGCCGGGGATGAGCGAATATATCCGCGTCCGCGATTATCGCGAACAGCAATTGATCGAGATGCCGAATGTCGAGATCTTCCGTGAAAGCCTGATGAGCGCCGAGGATGTGTTTGGCGTCGAGGCCGATCATGTGGCCCTCGCCACCGGCGCGCGCTGGCGGCCCGAGCGTTTCAATCAGGAGGTATTCCTTCCCGTGGCCGAAGGCGAGGCCGCGACGAAGGTCTTTACCCCCGACGACATCATGGACGGTCGGCTTCCCGACGGGCCGACGCTCGTCTTCGATGGCGACGACTACTACATGGCCGGCGTGATCGCCGAGCGTCTGCGATCCGCAGGGCTCGAGGTGACCTACATTACCGAATCCGACAGCGTCTCGCGCTGGGCCGGCAATACGTCCGAGCGCTGGCGCATCCGCACCCATCTCATGCGGCTGGGGATCGGGATCGAAACCGCGACCACTCTTACCGCCTTCGACGGGTATGAGGCGCGGCTCGAGTGCGTTTATGGCGGCGCCGAACGACGGGTCGCCTGCGCGAATGTCGTCATGGTGACCGCGCGCAAGCCCAATGACAGCCTGTTTCACGCCTTGCAGGAGGCCGCCGGGTCGGACGGCCTGCCATTCACACTTCGGCGTATCGGCGATTGCGAAGCGCCCGCGATCATCGCGGCGGCGGTCTACGCGGGACACCGATATGCGCAGGAACTGGAGCGCGAGATCGATATCGACCTGCCCATGAGGCATGATCGGATGGATGTGGGGCTTGATGCATTGGCCGCCGAACGCGGCTGGAAATCGGCGGCGGAGTGATGGCGAAACCTGATCAGGTGTACCTAGACAACCTGCTTCTCTACTACGAGGAAGAGATCGAGGGGGAGGCCTATTTCGCCGAACTGGCACGGACCTTTCCAGTGCCGGACCAGAAGGCGAAACTGACCCTTCTGGCGGAGGTGGAGGCCCATGCCGCGCGGGCCGTCGAGCCGGTCGTGGCGAAGTATGGGCTGACGCCGCGGGCGGCCGGCGCATTGGTGGAAAGCGGCCGTGCCCAGGCGCGCGCGACCATGGCCGATTGGGCGGGTCTTCTGGACGAGATGAACCGAACCTATCCCGGGTATCTTGACGCCTTCAGATCGCTCGAGGCGATGGCCCCACCCGAGGATCGACCCCGCTTGTCCATCCTGACAGCCCATGAGGAGGCAGCGATGAGATTTCTCGAGATCGAGGCCGAACGCCCGCAAGACAGCGCGGCTCCGCTGGAAGCCTATCTTGATACCGATCTGGCCATTTCCGGGTAAGGGGGGCGGGGAATGTTTGGTGCGCGCCTGATGATAGCCCTGATGCTGAGTGTGGCGACCGTGTCGGCAGAGCCGGTGCAGCAGCCGGTAATCCCCGAATGCGATAGCTGTACGGCGCGGCACAAGAGCCTGCAACGGCTTCAGGACGCGCGCGTTCCATCCCCCGGGGAGGCGGAACAGGGCTCGAACGAACTGGGAGTGATCCTGCCCGTCCTGCCCTCGGTGCCCTCTCTGGCCGTACCGGGCGACCTGCCGGAAGAGAGCCGGTGAGGACGGGGCAGGAACGTTTTCACCGCATCAGGACTTGATGCGCTCCATCCCGGGATCGACGAGAGGGGCGAGATGGACCGAACACGGGACGCGGATCATCGCGACTTCGAGCTCGTAGCTGCCGTCAAGAACGAAATCCCGGTCCACGCCCGCGCTATTGCGGACATAGCCGAGGCCGATCGATTTGCCGATCGTGTGCCCATACCCCGCCGATGACAGGTAACCGACACGCTCACCGTTGCGATAGATCGTTTCACGCCCTGACAGGATCACCTCCGGCCCGGTGGTGAAGGTCGCCAGCAGGCGTTTCAGACCCGCGGCTTTCTGGTTCATGAGCGCAGTGCGCCCGCGGAAATCGGTGTTCTTGTTCATCTTGACCGCAAAACCCAGCCCGGCTTCGAGCGGGGTGTAGTCCGGCCCGATATCCGAGCCCCAGGCGCGGTATCCCTTCTCAAGCCGCAGCGTCTCGATTGCGCGGTAGCCCGCGTTCATCAGACCATGCTTTGCGCCCGCGGCATGCAGGGCCTCATAGACTGTCTGCGCGTATTCCACCGGCAGGTGCAGCTCCCACCCCAATTCGCCGACATAGGTGATGCGCAGGGCCCGGACGGGGCATCCGGAAATCCCGATCAGCCTTGCGGTGCCAAAGGGAAAACCCGCGTTCGAGACATCGTCCCGCGTCACCGCCTGCAGGATATCCCGGGCACGCGGTCCGAACAGTGAAAGCACGGAATAGGCCGACGTCACGTCGACGATCTGTGCGTTCAGACCGGCGGGGATGTTGCGCGAGATGTGGTTGAAGTCATGGGTGGCAAAGCCCGTACCGGTGACGATGTAATATTCGTCGGGGGCCACGCGGACGCAGGTCAGATCGCACTCGATCCCGCCATGGTCGTTCAGCATCTGTGTATAGATCAGGCTGCCGGTCGGGCGCGACACATCATTGGCGGCAATCCAGCCAAGGGCCGCTTCCGCGTCCGGTCCCTTCAGCGTGAACTTGGCGAAAGAAGTCTGGTCGAACAGAACGGCCGTCTCGCGCGCGGCCTTGTGCTCGCGTGCGACGGCGCTGTGCCAGTTCGGGCGGTCGAAGGTATAGATGTCGCGCGGCTTCTCGCCGGGGGCGGCAAACCAGTTCGGGCGTTCCCAGCCCAGCTTTTCGCCAAAGACAGCCCCGGCCGCCTTCAACTGTGCGTAGATGGGCGAGCGACGGCAGGGACGCCCGCTTTCATGTTCTTCCGACGGCCATGCCATCGTGTAATGCTTGCCATAGGCCTCGTAGGTCCGGGCGCGAATCCAGTCGGTATCGAAATGCGGACGGCCGAACCTGCGAATATCGACGGACCAGAGATCATAGGGCGGCGCGCCTGTCGCGACCCATTCCGCCAGCGCCATTCCCGCACCGCCACCCGAGGCGATCCCGAAGGCGTTGAACCCGGCGCCGACGAAAAAGTTTCGCAATTCCGGTGCCTCGCCCAGAATGAAGTTGCCGTCGGGGGTGAAGCTTTCCGGCCCGTTGACCAACTCCTTGACCCCGGCGGTTTCAAGCGCCGGCACGCGGCCCAATGCAAGTTCCATCAGCGGTTCGAAGTGGTCGAAATTACTGTCCAGAAGCGTGTAGTGAAACCCTTCGGGAATACCGTCTTCGGCCCACATGATCGGGTTCGGCTCATAGCCTCCCATCACGAGGCCGCCCACTTCTTCCTTGTAGTAGGTAAGGCGATCGGGATCGCGCAGGGTCGGCATGTCGGGGGTCACGCCGTCAATCTTCTCGGTCACCATGTATTGGTGTTGGACGGAGACAAGCGGCACGTTGACACCCACCGATGCGGCGAAGGCCCGGGTCCATTGACCGGCGCAGGCCACCACCACGCCGCAGTCGATCCGTCCCGCGCTTGTCTCGACGCCCTTGATAACGCCATCCGCGACATCCACGGACAGAACCTTGGTGTCCTCGAAGATCAGGGCACCCGCCTGTCGCGCGCCCTTGGCCAGTGCCTGTGTGATGTCGGAGGGGTTTGCCTGCCCGTCAGTGGGCAGGAAGGCCGCGCCCACGACATCGTCGATACTCATCAGCGGCCACAGGTCCCGGGCCTCGCCGGGCGTCAGAAGCTGCATGTCCAGTCCGAAGGAGTGCGCCGTGGTCGCCTGTCGCTTGACCTCGGTCCAGCGTTCTGCGTTGCAGGCGAGCCGAAGGCCGCCATTCTTTTTCCATCCCGTGCCAAGGCCGGTTTCCGCTTCAAGCCGGTCATAGAGGTCGACGGAATATCCCAGAAGCTGGGTGATATTCGCGCTGGACCGAAGTTGCCCCACAAGCCCCGCGGCATGAAACGTCGTCCCCGATGTCAGCTTCTTGCGTTCCAGAAGGACAACGTCCCAGCCAAGTTTGGACAGGTGATAGGCCGTCGAGCAGCCGATGATGCCTCCGCCGACGATCACCGCCTGCGCGCTCTGGGGGAAGTCTTTCATCTCAGTGGGATCCGTTCATGAAGGCCGCATAGGACGCCTGGTACCGTTCCAGGTTGTCACGGGTATAGGCGGCGTAATCGAAATCAAGCGCCGAGGTCAGTTCCGACACCATGCTCCACATGGTTTCGCGCAGGAGCGAGGCGCATTTCATCGCGTTGTAGCTTCGCCAGAGATCGCGGTCGGGGGGCGTCCCGTAGTAGAGTCTCAGCATCTCTTCCTCGGCATCCTGTTCAAGCCCCGCATTGGTGGCGACACCGCCAAGATCGAACAGCGGAGAGTTGAGCCCTCCATATTCCCAGTCGATCAGCCAGAACCGGTCCTCCCCCTGGAGGATATTCGCGGGTAAAAGGTCGTTGTGACCCAGGACCAGCTTGACCCGGCCCACGCGTGCCTCAAGCGCGGCCGCTTGCGTCAAAAGGTCTTCCAGCCGCCCGATATGCGCAGAGCCACGATCACGCAGAAACGCGGCATAGGTGCGCAGGATATGAAACACCCAGAAACTCAGCACCGGGCCGGTCAGTTCCGCCATGCCGCGATCGTGCAGCCTGCGGATCAACCCGACCGTCGCGGCGAGGGTCTCGGGGTCATGCAGATCGCTTGCGGCAAGCGCCTTTGCCTCGACATAACGCAGCACCAGGGCGCCGGGTTCGGAATAGGTGACCTCGGGCGACAGTCCGACCTTGTGGGCGGCGGTGCTGATGGCCAGTTCGTTCCATCGCAGGATCATATGCTCGGGAATGTCCGCGCCCAGACGAACCACATAGTCGCGGTCCATGTCGCGCACCCGGACGTTGTGATTGGTGATCCCGCCCTCGAGCAACGAGGCCCCCTGCGGCGCCGTCCAGCAGGAGAGCGACAGGGCGCGCGCGATCGGGTCCGTGGTGCCATCGCTCATGGGTCAGCCTTTCCGGACCGCGGCCAGATGCGCATCCCAGCCGGGATCGTTCATCAGCGCCTTGCAGCGGTCGAAGCGTTCGGTCGCATAGGCCCAGAAATCTTCGGCGGGGTTGCCGTCGGCATGCTGGATCAGTCCCCAGAGCGTCCAGAGCAGATCGCACATCGCCTTGTAGATCACGATGCGCCCGTACTCCGCCGGGTCGGGGTCGCGGCCGAAATAGCCGCGCATCAGGTCCGCCTCCAGCGTGGCGTTCAACCCGGCCTCGACCGACACGTCGCCCACATCCCAAAGCGGATCGTTCATGCCGGAATATTCCCAGTCGACGATCCACATGGTCTCGCCATCATCCAGAAAGTTTTCGCACAACGGATCGCAATGACAGGGCGCCAGCGGTGCGGGCTTGTCGGCGAGAAGCGCCTTCACCGGCTGGGCCGCCTCGACAATGGCGTGATACCCCTCGGGCAGCGTCGCCTCCGCGGCTCGAAAGGAGCCCCAGATAGTCATCGATCATCGAGAATAGCTCGAAGCGAAACTCGAACCCTTGCCCTGAGCGGTGCAGCTTGGCCAGCGCGGCGCCTGCGCGCTCCGGGGCGCCGGGGCGGCTGGCAAACAGTTCGGGCGTCATCGTGACGATGCCGTCGATCGCGCGCGTGATCATCACGCCGGTCCGGGGATCGGCGTGAAGCACCTCGGCCGATACGCCGGCGGCGGCCGCTGCATGGGCATTATGCGCCTCCACAGCGCGGTCGATATACTCCTCGGTCCCGGCGCCGGGGATCCGCACGATCACCCGCTCGGCCCCGGTATCGACAAGGTGAACAAGATTGGTCAGCCCGCCAAGCCGGGTGATCGTGCAATCCCGCTCGCGAAGGCTTCCGAAACCTGGTGCCGATTTCAGGGCCGTGAGGACCTCTTCCCGGTGATCTGACATGCGTTGCCCCTCTCGTATTCTAACTCTTCAGTCGTTCGTTGCCCGGATCGTATAGCGGTCCGTCAACCCGTGCCACGGCATGACGCTCTCCGAAGACCTCGACCTCGAAGTCCCGCATCTCCCAAAGTGACCGGTCGAGATAGGAGTAGAGGATATGCTTGCCCACGGTATGCCCAAAGCCTTCGGAGGTGACGAGACCGACAGTTCTCCCGCCTAGAACGATTGGCTCGCCCCCATGCAACGGAAGCTGGGTCTCGCAGGTGAAAGTGCAGAGTTTGCGGTTCGGGCCGGTTTTCTTCTGGCGGGCCAGCGCGTCACGTCCGATGAAATCGCCGCCCGACCGCAAATGAACCCGAAACCCCAACCCCGCTTCGATCGGCGTGTAGTCGGGAGAGATGTCGCGCGACCAGTAAAGATACCCCTTCTCCATGCGCAGGCTGTCGATCGCGCGATAGCCCACATTCGTCAGGCCATGCCCGGCACCTGCCTTCAGCAGGCAGTCGTGGACATGCGCCCCGAATTCGGCGGGAATGTGAAGCTCCCACCCCAGTTCACCGACAAACCCGATGCGCAATGCGCGCACCGGCGCCGCGCCGATCACGATCTCCCGGGCGGTCGCAAAGGGGAACGTCTCGGGGGAAAGATCGCTTTCACTGGCCTTCTGCAGAATCTCGCGCGACAAGGGTCCGCAGATGTTCAGCACAGCGCGCGCCGAGGTCATTTCGATCAGCTGCGCGGTGCCGTCCCCGGGAAGATGCCGCCGGATCCAGTCGGCATCATGTACGCCGAACCCCGCCCCGGTCACGATGTAGAAATGCTGCGGGGCCAGCCGGACGACGGTCAGATCGGCTTCGATGCCACCCTCTTCGTTGCAAAGCTGCGCGTAGATTACCGAACCCGTGGGCCGGTCCATGTTGCAGGCGGCAAGCCGTTGCAGGGTATCAAGCGCGCCGGGCCCGATCAGCTCGAACTTGGAAAAACTCGACTGGTCTATCAAGGCCGCGCCATTGCGCACGGCGCGGTGCTCTTCTGCGACGAACCGGTGCCAGCCGGGATTGAGGAAGTCGAGCTGATCGACCGGCTCCACGCCCTCTGGCGCGAACCAGAGCGGGCGCTCCCATCCGTTCTTTGAACCGTAAACAGCGCCCGCGGCCTTCAGCCGGTCGTAGAAGGGTGAAAGTCGCAGCCTGCGCGCAGTTTCGTGTTCCTGCCCGGGATAGCGCATCTTGTAGTGATGGGCATAATGCTCGACCGCACGCGGATACATGAATGCCCTTGTGCCGTGATGCGGGCCGAACCGGCGCATGTCGAGCGGCCAGAGGTCCAGCGAGGGCCTGCCTTCTGTGATCCACTCGGCAATCATTTCGCCTGCACCGCCCCCCGCGGCGATGCCATAGAGAAAGCCCGTGGCAAGCATCAGGTTTTCGAACTCGGGCACCCATCCCATGACGAAATCGCCATCGGCGGAATAGGGGATCGGGCCATTGATGACCTGGCGGATGCCGACTTCGCCCAGAACCGGCGTGATCTCGGCGGCAAGTTCGGCAAGCGGCGCGAAGCGATCGAGATTGTCGGGTAGAAGCTGGCGGACGAACGTGCCGGGAATGCCCTTGTCGCCAAAGGGCAGGGTGCCCTCCTCGTAACCGCCCACGACCATGCGGCCGCCCGCGTCGGGTTTGTAGTAGACCAGACGCTCGGGGTCACGCAGCTGGGGCAGGTTGCGGACCAGATCGGGGTCGGGCAGGGGCTCGGTCACGATATACTGATGCTCGACCGCGCAGGCGGGAATGCGCAGACCCAGCTTCGCACCCAGTTCGCGGCTCCACATGCCCGCCGCGAGGACGACATTTCTGGCCTCATAGGTCCCCTCCGATGTCGCGACTTCGGCAATGCGACCATCGACCAGCCTGAAATCAAGAACCTCGATGCCCTGGCGAATATCGGCGCCGTGCTGACGCGCCCCTGCGGCAATGGCCTGGCACAGGCTGGCGGGATCGACATGGCCGTCCGACGGAATGAAGGCCGCGCCAAGGATCTTCGTCTCGTCGATATAGGGAAACAGGTCCTTGGCCTCGGCTGCGGTAACCATCCGCATCTCAAGATCGAAGCTGCGCGCCATCGTGCACAGGCGTTGGGCTTCCAGCATCCGGTCGCTGGTGGCGGCGAGCCGAAGCGAGCCGACCTTTTTCCAATCGAACGACATCCCGGTTTCCGCTTCCAGCCGGTCGTACATCTCGACCGATTTCTTCAGCATTCGTGTCGTGTTCCGCGAGGACCGAAGTTGCCCTACCAGCCCGGCCGCATGCCATGTCGCACCCTCCGTCAGGGCCGAGCGCTCCAGAAGCACGACATCCTTTTCGCCCTTCCGGGCAAGGTGATAGGCGATCGAGCACCCGATGATGCCACCTCCGATGATGAGGTGTTTTGCGGAATGTTCTGCCATCTGCGATGCCCCCAGCCTGGGCCCTTGTCCGGACCGAAATCCGATGCGCCCGAGTTAACGATATTCATGGGAAAGCGATTGGTCTATAAATTCTACCATGAATGTCAGAAATCTGACTGTCGCCCCGCGCAAGATCGCAGGGGGAAATCGCCTCGAGGGCCGGATCGCTTTCATTTCGGGAGGGGCGAACGGCGTGGGCGCGGCCACCGCGCGGCTGTTTTCCGAAGAAGGCGCGTCGGTCGTGGTGGTCGACAAGGATGCGCCCGCTGGAGTTGGACTGGAGTGCGAAATCCGTGACGCCGGTGGCCGGATCCTGTTCTTCGAAGCGGATGTCTCGCAGCCTGATCAGGTCGAGGCCGCGGTGGCCGAGACCTTGTCGCGACATGGGCATATCGACATTCTCTTCAATCATGCCGGCGGCATCATCGTGAAACCGTTCCTGAACCACACGATAGAGGACTGGGATCAGATGATGGACAACAATGCCAAGAGCGCATTCCTCGTCACCCGCGCGGTGTTGCCCGGGATGCTCGAACGGGGCTATGGTTCGATCATCAACACGTCCTCGACGGCGATTTCGGTCTGCTCGAAGATGGAGAGTGCCTATATCGCCTCGAAGGCCGCCATGCATCAGCTCGCCCGCGCAGTGGCCGTGGAATTTCGCGACAGCGGCGTGCGCTGCAATGTCATCTGCCCGAATTTCATCCGCACCCGTCATGGCGAGGACGAGATCGCGCAGCTTCGGGCCTACGGGGTTCTCGCGACCGAAGATGATGTGAATGCCCTGCAGGGTCGCATCTGCGAGCCAGAGGAAGTGGCGTCGGTCGCCCTGTTCCTTGCGTCAGAGGAATCGAGCTTCGTGAATGGCGCCGAAATCTATGTAGACAACACCTTCACGGCGGTCTGACGAATGCTTTGGGGACTGAAACCGGTGGAACAGAAGGCCGCTCACGGGCTGGCCGTGGACCGCCTGAAACGGCTCATCTTCCTCGGCCTTCTGATGCCGGGCGAACGGCTCGAGTCCGAGCGGCGACTGGCCGAACGGATCGGGATATCCCGTGTCACCCTGCGCGAGGCGCTGAGCGTGCTTGAGGCCGAGGGATATATCGCGATCCGGCGCGGTGCGGCGGGCGGCGCTTTCGTGGTAGCAGAGGAGCTCTTGGCCCGGAAGGCGGAGAAACAGGCCTCGGCACAGCCTGCGGCCGCGTTGCGCGTCTCTGAGTATCGTGAATTCGCGGAACCGCTCGCCGCGCGACTGGCTGCCATTCGCAGAATTCCGGCGGACCTTAGGCAGGTCGACGATGCGCTGTCCGGGCTGCGTCAGGCACAAACGACGGGCGAGATCCGGCGCGGCGAAGCGGCGTTTCATCTGTCTGTCGCGCGGATCAGCGGCAACAGGTTCCTGTCGGACTCGATCGAGGATGCCATGGGGTCGATGTTCCTGCCATTCCCGGCGGGCGATCCCCGAACGGAAGCGTCTGCGAGCCTCGCGCTTCGCGAGGCGGTGGCAGAAGCCATTCGTCAACGCGACGAGACCACGGCGTCCGGGGCGATGACAGCGGCGCTGGCCGAAGTCCGGCGCCGCCTGCCCAAGCGACAGGTCGCCTGATACTTCGCCCGGATTTCGGGCAATCGACGGAATTGCGGCAGGCTTTCCTTGACATGCTGCGAAAAAGGTCTGTTAATTTTACCATTGTCCGGCGCCGGGGCAGGGGTCAAATCGGGGGTGGCGGAATGAGCGCAGAAATGAAGATCCAGCCGGGACAGCCCGACGGGAGGCGTCGTTTCGAAGGTAAATCCGTACTGATCACCGGTGGTGCCGGGGGCATGGGCCTTGCGGCTTCTCGCATGTTCGCGGCCGAAGGCGCCCGGCTCTCGGTCCTCGACCTCTCGCAGGAGGCGGGTGATGCGATGGTGGCCGAGCTGACCGCGGCCGGGCATGACGTTCTGTTCCAGCAGGCCGACCTGTCAAAGGCCGCGGATGTCGACCGTGGCATCGATGCCGTCCTGGCGTCACGGGGCCGTATCGATGTTCTGTTCAACCACGCCGGCACGATCATCGTGAAACCGTTTCACGAGACCACCGACGCGGATTACGACCGGCTCATGGACATCAACGTGCGTTCTGCCTTCATGGTAACGCGGCGCGTGGTCACCGCATATGGTCGAGAACGGCGGCGGTTCGATCGTCATCACCGCCTCGATCGGCAGCGGCAAGGCTTTCGCGTTGGAATTGCTCTATTGCATGACCAAGACGGCGGTTCTGATGCTGTCGAACAGCATCGCAGTCGAATACCGCGAGCAGGGAATCCGCTGCAACGCGGTGTGTCCGGGTTTCGTGAAAACGGCCCACGGTCTGCGGGAAATCGCAGAACTCGACGGGCAGGGACAAGAGTGGCAGGACGGCGATCTTGCCGCGACGCAGGTGCGGATCTGCGAGCCTGAGGAAGTCGCTTCGGTCGCGCTTTTCCTCGCCTCGGACGACGCGAGCTTCGTCAACGGGGCTGCGGTCTACGTGGATAACGGGTGGTACATAAAGGGATAAGGCCGAATGGCCGACAGATAACAACACATTAAGACTGGGAGAAAGAGTATGAATATCAAAGGATTGGCGAGTGGAGTTGCGATATGTGCCGCGATGGCAGGCATGGCGCTGCCGGCGCTCGCAGATGTGCCTGAATCGGACGAAACGATCAAGATCATGACCGCCGACTGGACCAGCATCGGGCTTCAGGGCGAGATCATGGCCCTGATCCTGCAGACCGTCGGATACAATGCCGAACTTGTGGTGGCCGACGATTCTGGCCGCTATCCGGGCTTCGAAAACGGCGACCTCCACATCGCGATGGAGACATGGCAGACGACGCAGCTCGCCAACCTCGAGAAATCCGTGGCGACCGGCAAGGTGCTGGACATGGGCGAGACCGGTTTGCAGGGTGTCGAAGACTGGTGGTACCCGGCATATATGAAAGAGCGCTGCCCCGGCCTGCCGGACTGGAATGCCCTGAAGGAATGCGCCGAGGTCTTTTCAACGGCCGACACCGCACCCAAGGGCCGCTACGTGGGCGGGCCCGTCAGCTGGGGCGATCACGATGAGCGCATGATCGCTGCGCTCGATCTGCCCTTCGAAGTCGTCCACCCGGGCACCGATGCGGCGATGTTCGCCGAACTCAAATCCGCCTATGATCGGGAAGCGCCGATCGTGCTTTGGGTCTGGCAACCGCATTGGGTCACCTCGGTCTTACGAAGGCGAGTACGTGCAGTTCCCGAAGTTCGAGCTTGCCTGCTTCGACGACCCGGCATGGGGCCCCAATCCCGAACGACACCTATGACTGCGGCAAGCCCTATGGCTGGATCAAGAAGATGGCCTGGGCCGGCGGGGAAGAGGTCTGGCCCTGCGCCTATGAGATTGTCCGCAACTACCAGATGGACAATCCGACGATCAGCGCGCTGCTGGTCGAGATCGACCTCAACGGCCGCTCGTCCACCGAAGTGGCGACCGAATGGCTGCAGAACAATCGCGAGACCTGGGAGCCCTGGGCGGCTTGCGGGCTCTGACCTTCGCGCATTGACGGTTCGGCCGGCGCTGAAAATGCGCCGGCTGATTTGATTTTTCCCTTGGCAGCCATCCCCCCTGTGACATCCTCAAGACATGGCAAGTGATCAAACCATCGACGAACCGGCCCGCGGGCTGTCGGTCCCGAGACCGGCAATCGCGCTGAGCCTATTCGCGGCGCTTGCGCTGGTCGCAGCCATTGGTCCCGATTGGCTGCGCGTGGTGCCCGACTGGCTGCGCTTCCCGGTCGCGGAAATCGTGGGCAACGCGCTCAACTGGTTCGCGCGCGAAGCCAGGATCGGCGGTCTCGCCGTGCAGGAAATCACCCGCGGTCTCGCGTCGCTGTTCGACTACGTGATCGAGGCGACGGTCGTTGTTCTGGCCGAGGGGCTTTTCACGGGTCGCGGACTGAACGTCACGCAAAGCGTGCCGCCGCTATCGTGGCTGGCAATCAGCGGGGCCGCGGTGATCGTGGCGTTCCGCTTTGGCGGGCGGTCCCTCGCGCTGGTCGCGGCGGGGGGAACAGGGTTCCTCGTGTTTTTCGGTCTCTGGCAGAATGCGATGGTCACCCTTGCGAGCGTTCTGGTGAGCGTGCTTCTTGCGATGCTCATCGGCTTGGCGCTGGGCATCTGGTCGTACCGAAGCCAGAATGTCGAAAACGTCACGCGTGGCGTCATGAACGTGATGCAGACGGTGCCGATCTTCTCCTATCTCGTGCCGACGCTGCTGCTGTTCGGCTACGGACCCAGTGCGGCACTGTGTCGCCACCGTCATCTACGCGCTTCCGCCGATGGTGCATAACACGGTGCTGGCGCTGAAATCCGTTCCGACCGAGATCACCGAAAGCGGCCGGATGATCGGGTGCAAGCCCGCGGCAACTCTTGTGGAAGGTGCAACTCCCTGCGGCGTTAGGCAAAGCTCGCGGTGGGGATGAACCAGGCGATCATGATGACGCTGAACATGGTCATCATCGCGTCGATGATCGGCGCAGGCGGCCTGGGCTTCGACGTGCTGACAGCGCTGCGAAAGCTCGATATCGGTTCCGGGCTCGAGGCGGGGATGGGCATCGTCGCGCTTGCGATCATTCTCGACCGCTGTCGCAGGCCGCCGCGCATCGGGCGGCGCATGGCAAGCATCGTGAACCCGGGCAACGGCCGCTGTGGCAGCTTCTGGTTGGCTGGCTCGTCATGTCGACGGATTGCGGCCCTCCTCTTCAAACCGTTGCAGACCTGGCCTAAAGCCTGGGAAATCTCGACCGCCAACTTCTGGAACGCCGCAGTCACATGGATCAACAAGGAACTATTCGACCTGCTCGAAGTATTCCGGAACTTCGCGCTGCTGAATGTGATGCGCCCCTTCTCGGCCTTCCTGGCAAGCGCACCCTGGACGCTGATCATCGGCAGCGTCGCCCTTGGCCTTCGTGCTGGGCGGCGTGCGGCTGGCGCTCTATTGCGCCTGGCCTCGCGCTGTTGATCGTGCTGACCGGCTATTGGGGCCCGGCGATGAACTCGGTCTATCTGATCGTGATCTCGGTCATGATCGCGGTCGCTTTCGGGCTATCCCGATCGGCTTCTGGCTGCAGTTCGCGACCGACTGCAGGGGCCGGCCAACTTTGTGCTCGACACGATGCAGACCCTGCCGACCCTGGTTTACCTGCTGCCTGCCGTGATGCTCTTTCGCATCGGCGACGTGTCGGCAGTGATCGCCGTCACGCTCTATGCGCTGGCTCCTGCGGTGCGCTATGCGATGGTCGGGATGGCGCAGGTTCCCCATGCCCGGCTCGAGGCGGCGCGAGATCGCAGGCTGCACACGATGGCAGACCTTGATCTGGGTGCGCTTGCCCGCCGCCTTGCCAACCTTGCTGATCGGGGTGAACCAGACCATCATGATGGCGCTTCTCCATGCTGATGATTGCAGCACTCGTGGGCACCAAGGATCTTGGCCAGGAAGTGCTGATCGCGCTCAACCGCTCGCTCGTGGGCGAAGGCATCGTGGCCGGTCTGTGCGTCGCCTGTCTGGCGCTGATCGCGGACGGTTTGTTGAAGGCGGCGGCGGCCCGGGCCGGATCGCCGTCAAAAGAAGGACAGCCTGAGATCGACAACACGCGAGAGGCCGCCTGCGAAGGATCAACCTGTCATCCGCTGCCACAACATCTGGAAGGTGTTTGGAGCGACCGCTGCTGAGTTCGCGACGATCGGCGGTGCCGAACTGGACGAAGAGGCCCTGTCCGAGCGCGGCTGGACTGCCGCCGTGCGCGATGCGTCCTTCGATATCGGGCGCGGCGAGGTCTTCGTCATCATGGGTCTCTCGGGATCGGGCAAATCCACGATCGTGCGGTGCATGTCACGCCTGATCGAACCAACGCTGGACGAGGTGTATCTCGAAGGGACCAACCTTCTCGCCGCATCGACGCCGAACTGATCGAAATCCGGCGTCGCAAGATGGGGATGGTGTTCCAGCATTTCGCGTTGCTGCCGAACCGCGATGTCGTGGGACAATGTCGGCTTTCCCGCTTCAGGTGCAGGGCGTGTCGCGCGAGGAACGCGAAAAGCGCGCGCGCGAGATGATCGCGCTTGTGGGTCTCGAGGGACGCGAGGACCATTTTCCGGACGAATTGTCCGGCGGGCAGCAACAGCGTGTGGGCATCGCGCGGTCGCTGGCCAGCGATCCCACGCTCTGGTTCCTCGACGAGCCGTTTTCGGCGCTCGACCCGCTGATTCGGGCGGACCTGCAGGACGAACTGCTGCGACTTCAGGCCAGTTCAGCAAGACCATCATCTTCATCACCCACGACCTGGACGAAGCGATAAAGATCGCCGATCGCATCGCAATCATGGATCAGGGTCGAATCGTGCAGATCGGCAGTCCCGAGGACCTGATCCTGCGTCCTGCGAACGACTATGTGGCGCGCTTCACCAAGGGCGTACCGCGCGCTAAGGTCGTGAGGGCGGCGACCATCATGCGATCCGCCGACGGGACCGAGACAGAGGTGGCCTTTGTCCACCCGACGATCGGATCGCCGATGTGGCGGACATCCTGACGAAATCGACGGCGTGATCGCCGTGCGCGACCCGACGACCGGTGCAGGGCATCATAGATCGTGAAACGTTCATCCAAGTGCTGGCGGGGGCGACGTTTTGAGCGCACCCCTCCGGGTCTCGAGCACGAAGGGCGCGTTGCGGTTCCGGGGGGCTCGGTTTGGTACGGTATCGCGGGACGTCCGGACGCGGCGAAGACGCCGCTTCTGGTGATTCACGGCGGACCCGGGATGAGCCACGATTACCTGCGCCCGCTGGCCGACCTGGCTGACGAACGGCCGTGATCTTCTACGATCAGCTGGACGCCGGCCGATCGGACCGGCCGAATGATCCGTCGAACTGGAGTGTGGACCGATTTTTGGCCGAGATCGACGCGCTGCGGTCCGCGTTGTCGCTGGACCGGCTGGCACTGTTCGGTAATTCCTGGGGCGGAACCCTGGCGGCTGCCTATGGCGCTGGGCGTCCCTGTCGTCACGGCCTTGAGCGGCTGATCCTGTCCAGCCCGCTGATCCGGACCGAAACCTGGATCGCCGACAATGCCGCCTATCGCAACGCGCTGCCTGCGGAGGTGCGCGAGACGCTCGATAGATGCGAGGCGGAAGGGCGCACCGAGGACCCCGCCTATCTTGCGGCTGTGGATGTCTTCTATCGGCGGCACCTCTGCCGTGCGGACCCCTGGCCCGAGGATGTGAACCGGACATTCGAGATGATGAACCCCGATTGCTATGCGGCGATGTGGGGTCCCAATGAATTCACCTGCACCGGTGTGCTGAAGGGCTATGACGGCGCGGCGGCGCTCTCGCGGATCGATATCCCAACTCTCGTCACATGCGGCGCCTTCGACGAGGCGACACCGGACAGCACGCGTTCATTCGCAGCGCGCATTCCCGATGCCGACTTCGCCCTGTTCGGGGCGTCGTCCCACATGGCGTTCGTCGAAGAACGTACGGCCTATATCGCGGCCCTGCGGCAGTTCCTGCACCGGATCGAGGCATAAAGGATCACGGCGCTTCGGTCAGAAGAAGCGCGCGCGATCCAGGCCGGCCGCCATGCTTCGGGTCAGGCGCGCCCTGCCGTTGGGCGCGCGCCTTGCCGTTTCTGCATCACTGATCGGACGGCTGGCCCGGCGGATCGTCATAGACCGACCAGCCATACTTGCCCGGGGTCTCGGGCAGGTCGGAGCGGCGCAGGTTCTGGGCCATGTAGGTCTTGGCGATGAAATTCGCGGTGATCGGCGCAGTCAGGAACAGGAACAGCGTGATCAGCAGTTCGTGCACCGAAAGATGCCCGGTCTTGGCGTAGAAATAGATCATCGAGGCGATCAGCACGCCGCCGACGCCCAGCGTCGTGGCCTTGGTCGGGGCATGCAGCCGCTGCAGGGTGTCCGTCAGCTTCACCAGCCCGTAGGAGCCGACGAGGCCGAAGATGCCGCTGATGACCAGCGAGAACGAGATCAGGAGTTCGGCGAAGAAGTCCATGGTCCTACCTCACTCGATGATGTCGCCGCGCAGCAGGAAGCGGCAATAGGCGACGGTCGAGACGAAACCGACCATGGCGACCAGCATCGCGGCCTCGAAATAGATCGCGGTGCCGCGCCAGATGCCGTAAAGCACCAGAAGCGCGATCACGTTGATCACCATCGTGTCGAGCGCAAGGATGCGGTCGGCGGCATCCGGGCCCTTGACGATGCGCCAGAGGTCCAGCAAGCAGCGCGATGCCATAGCAGCCGGCGGCAAAGACGAAGCGCGGCTTCGATCATTGGAAAATCTCCTTCAGGCGGCGTTCGTAGCGGGACTTGATCTCGTCGCGCACCGCGTCGGGATCGTCGGTGTGCAGGCAATGGACCAGGATACAGCGCGCCATCGGCGGCAAGCGTCGCCGAAACCGTGCCCGGCGTCATCGTGATCGTGCCCGCAAGCACCGTGATCGCCTCGGCCGAGGTCAGTTCGAGCGGCACGACGATCCAGTGCGAGCGGATGTCGCGTTCGCGCTTGAACAGGATGATCACCGCGACCTGCACATTGGCCACGACGATGTCCCACAGCACGACCAGCACGTATTCGATGACCCGCAGCGGCCTTGCTGATCCTCGGGCGGTCGGGCCAATAGGCGGCGGTCAGCATCGGGATGACGAGCCCGAAGCCCGTACCCAGGATCAGATTGCCCAGCGTGAACTTGTTGACCAGCGCAAGCCAGACGAGCACCAGCGTGAGGCTGAGAAGCGGGTGGGGGATGAGACGTGCCAGCATGGCTCAGTCCTCCGCGCCGGGGGCGAGGACCGCCGAGATATAGCCCGCGCGGTCGAAGAGCTGGGCCGAGGTCTCCTCCAGATAGTCCGCGACCGGTCCGGCAAAGACGGCAAGGCCTGCCAGCATCGCGAGCGCCAGCATGGCGGGCGCGATCTCGGCCGCCGTGGCGGGTTGTGCCGGAACCGGCGCGGCGGCATGGTCTCGCTCATCCGTGGCGTCGGGAACCGGCTGCGCGATGGCCGTCGATTTCCAGAACAGCGCGCTGCCCGCCCGGCGAAGCCGACGATGGTCAGCAGCGAGCCGGCAAGGATCGCGGTCCAGGCCCAGCCCATCGTTCCCGGGGTCGCGCAGCGCATCGAGCACCAGAAGCTTGCCCAGAAACCCGCTGAGCGGCGGCATGCCGGCCATGGCGATGGCCGCGGCGAAGAACAGCGCGGCGAAGAGCCCGTTCTGCACGGTGGCGGCAGCGGGGATCAGGCTGTCGCCCGTCGCGCCGGGTCACCACGAGATCGGCGATCAGGAACAGGCAGGCGGCGGCAAAGGTCGAATGGACCATGTAGTAAAGCGCCGCCGTCGTCGCGGCGGGCGAGAAGGCCGCGACCGCCACCAGAAGCGTGCCCATCGAGCCGACGACCGAAAAGGCGATCAGCGGCATCAGCCGCCGCGCGCCCAGCACGCCGAAGGCGCCGATGGCGATGGTCACGATCGCCGCCGGAAACAGCCAGGTGTCGGCCAGCCCTCGGTTCCGGGAATGCCGGGGCCGAAGGCGACGGTGTGCACCCGCAGGATCGCATAGGCGCCGACCTTGGTCATGATCGCGAAACAGCGCCGCCACCGGGGCCGGGGCGTTGGCATAGGTGGCGGGCAGCCAGAACTGCACCGGGAAAGAGCGCGGCCTTGACCGCGAAGACGATCATCAGAAGCATCGCCGCGACCCGGACCAGCGCCGCCTCCTCGGCCGGGATGGCGGGCACCTTGGCGGCCAGATCGGCGATGTTGAGCGTGCCGGTCGTGGCGTAGAGCGTGCCGAGCGCGAACAGGAACAGCGTCGAGCCGGCAAGGTTCATCACCACGTATTGCAGGCCCGCCCGCATCCGGTCGCGCCCGCCCGCATGGATCATCAGCCCGTAGGACGCGATCAGCAGCACCTCGAAGAACACGAACAGGTTGAAGACGTCGCCGGTCAGGAACGCGCCGCAGATGCCCATCAGCTGGAACTGGAACAGCGCGTGGAAATGCCTGCCCGCGCGCGTCCCAGCCGGTGGCGATGGCATGGATCAGCACGATCAGCGCCAGGCTCGCGGTCAGCAGCACCATCAGCGCCGACAGCCGGTCGAGCACCAGCACGATGCCGAAGGGCGCGGGCCAGTCGCCCAGCCGGTAGACATGCGTCGTGCCGTCCGCGGCCAGCGCGGCAAGGCCGATGGCGACGGCCAGCAGCAGCGCCGTGCCAGCGACCGAGGCGACCCGCGCCAGCACGATGTCGTGGCGCATGACGAAGCCGATGATCGGCGCCAGCATCGCCGGCAGGACGACGGGAACGATGATCCAGTGCATCATGGTGCGGCGTCCTTGTCGGCTCTCGGTCTCGTCGATGTCGATCCGGTCGCTGTCGGCCTCGAGAAACGCGCCGAGGCCGATCATCACCAGAACCGCCGTCATCCCGAAGGAGATCACGATCGCGGTCAGCACCAGCGCCTGCGGCAGCGGGTCGGTATAGCTGGCATCGCCGTATTTCGACAGGATCGGCGACATGTCGATGGCCAGCCGGCCGCTGGCGAACAGGAAGACGTTCACCGCATAGGACAGAAGCGCAAGCCCAAGGATCACCGGGAAGGTCCGGAGCCGCAGCAGCAGATAGACCCCGCCCGCCGTCAGGACGCCGATGGCTGCTTGCGACGAGGAGTTCCATGTCAGTTCTTCTCCTCGCTGTCGGCGAGCCGGTCGGTGGGGTCGTAATCCATCGGGGCGACGTTCACCGTCTCGCCCGCATAGCGCGCGATCCGCGACAGGCTGTAGAGCATCAGCATCACCGCGCCCAGCACGGTCAGGAACACGCCAAGATCGAACAGCATGGCGGTGGCCAGCTCGAACTCCTCGATCGGCGGCAGGTGGACATAGGTATAGGCGCTGGTCAGGAACGGCTGCCCGACGAGCCAGGCGCCCATGCCCGTCAGCCCGGCGATGATGACGCCGAAGCCGATCATCGTGTGATATTCGATCCGCTTGCGCTCCTGCGTCCAGGCAAAGCCCGAGGCCATGTATTGCATCAGAAGCGCGATGGCGATGACCAGGCCGGCGACGAAGCCGCCGCCCGGCTGGTTGTGGCCGCGCAGGAAGATGTAGATGCCCACCATCACCGCGATCGGCATCAGCACGCGGGTGACCACGACCATCATCAGCGGGTGACGGTCGCGGGACCGGTCCTGGGAATAGTCGGTGTTCCGCAGCCGCCGCGCCGCCGGTCCGTCCAGCAGCGCATGCATCAGCGCATAGATCACCAGGCCCGCGATCCCCAGCACGATGATCTCGCCATAGGTGTCATAGCCCCGGAAATCCACGAGGATCACGTTGACCACGTTGGTGCCGCCGCCGCCTTCATAGCTGTTGGCGATGTGATAATCCGAAATCGTGCTGATATCGCGCAGCAGGAACGCATAGGCGAGCGCGCCAACGCCTGCGCCCGCGGCCACCGCGAGAAGCCCGTCGCGCAGCTTGAGCCCTGCGGAGCTTTCCTTGGGCGTTGTCTTCGGCAGGAAATGCAGCGCCAGCAGCAGCAGCATGATCGTCACCGTCTCGACCGAGATCTGCGTCAGCGCCAGATCGGGTGCCGAGAGATAGACGAAGCCGGCCGAGATCGTCAGGCCGATGATCCCGATCAGAACCAGCGCGCGGAACCGGTGGTGATGCATGGTCACAACCGAAATGGTGGCGACGATCAGCATGAGCCAGCCCACCGCGATCACCGGCGGCACCGGCAGCAGGCCGCGCGTCGGCGCGGAAAGCCCGCTGCCGGTAAAGGCGATCGGCGCCCAGCGCCACCGAAGCGGCAAGTGAAGATCGCCAGATAGCGGCTGATCGCGCCGTTATGGGTGACTTCGGTGATCGCCGCGCGACAGGGCCGTGATCGCAGCCCAGCAGCCGGTCGAAAATCGCCTTCGCCTCGGGCCGCGGCGCCGTGATCCAGGCCTGGTCGAGCGGTCGGTGCAGCGCCAGAAGGACCGCGCCGCCGAGCGATCGCGATGACCGACATCCACAGCGCGGGTGTCACGCCGTGCCAGATCTTCAGATGCGGGTGCAGGTCGCCCCCGTCACCGCACTGGCGGCGGCGGTGACGATGCCTTCGGCAAGGAAGGGCATCACGCCGATCAGGACCACCAGCACCACCAGAAGCGCGGGCGCGGCCCAAAGGCCGAAGGGCGGATCATGAGGTTTCGACGGATAGTCGTCGCGCACCGGGCCGAGGAAGACATGCTTGATGAAGCGGAACGAATAGGCGACCGACAGAAGCGCGCCGAGCGTGGCCAGAACCGGCACCGCGTAATGGCTTCCGGCCCAGTCGGTATGCGAGGCTTCTTCGAGCATCATCTCTTTCGACAGGAACCCGTTGAACAGCGGGATGCCCGCCATCGACAGCGCCGCCACCGTGCCGATCAGGAAGGTGATCGGCATCAGCCGGCGCAATCCGCCCAGCCGCTTGATGTCGCGGGTATGGGTCTCGTGATCGACGATGCCCGCGGTCATGAACAACGCGGCCTTGAAGGTCAGGTGGTTGATGATGTGGAACACCGCCGCGACCGCCGCGGCCTTGGTCCCGAAGCCCAGAAGCATGGTCAGAAGGCCAAGATGGCTGACGGTCGAAAAGGCCAGAAGCGCCTTGAGATCGTCCTTGAAGAGCGCGATCAGCGCGCCAAGCACCATGGTGACAAGCCCCGTGGTCGCGACGATGTAGAACCACGCATCCGTGCCCGACAGCACCGGCCACATGCGCGCCATCAGGAACACGCCCGCCTTCACCATCGTGGCCGAATGCAGGTAGGCCGAAACCGGCGTCGGCGCCGCCATCGCGTGCGGCAGCCAGAAATGGAACGGGAACTGCGCCGATTTGGTGAAGGCGCCGAGCAGGATCAGGATCAGCGCGGGCAGATACCATTCCGAGGCCCGGATCGCGTCGCCCGCCTGCAGGATATCGGTCAGGTTGTAGCTGCCCGCGATATTGCCGAGGATCAGCATGCCGCCGATCATCGCCAGCCCGCCCGCGCCGGTCACCGCCAGCGCCATACGCGCGCCCTGACGGCCTTCGGGCAGGTGTTTCCAATAGCCGATCAGCAGGAAGGACGACAGCGAGGTCAGCTCCCAGAAAATCAGCAAAAGCAGGATGTTGTCGGAAAGGACGATGCCCAGCATCGCGCCCTGGAACAGCAGCAGATAGGTATAGAACTGACCCATCGGATCGTCGCCCGACAGGTAGAACCGCGCGTAAAGCGTGATCAGAAGGCCGACCCCAAGGATCATTCCCGCGAAGAGCAGCCCCAGCCCGTCGAGAAAGAACGACGCCGACAGACCCAGTTGCGGCAGCCAGTTTGCCTCGGCCTGAATCACCTCGCCGCGCAGCACCGCCGGCGCAAGGGTCAACAAGAGGATCAGCGCAAGCGCCGTGGGCGCGGCGGTGAACATGGCGCAGGCATTGCGTCCGGCGCGAATCATCAGCCCCGGAACAAGCGCGCCGAGAAAGGGCAGCAACGCGATAACGAAGAGAAGATTTCCCGCTGTGTTCATGGCGCTGCCCCTACCGGCCCGAATTCGTTCCGTTCTGAATACATAGGGACAGACAGGATGTAAAACGCCGGAATCGCAGGATGAAACCGGTGCGGTGCGGGACGGGTCATCCTTGGAACATGTCCACGGCAAGAAACACTGTCCCGCAGCCGGGCCGCGGCGGGCCGGGCGGCGGGAATTCGGCAAGGTCAGGTCGCCATCGCCTCCTGCCAGGTGTGATCGCCGCTTGCGTCCTTGACGCGGGTCGGAAGGCCGATCCGGTCGAGCAGGGCGAAAAGCGGCTTGGGGTCGAGTTCCTCGACGTTCAGCATGGTGCCGAGGTCATAGGTCCCGTCCGCGATCAGCATCGCCACCGCCACCGGCGGCACGCCCGCAGTATAGGAAATGCCCTGGCTGCCGACCTCGTCATAGGCCTCCTTGTGGTCGGCGACGTTATAGACGAACACCTCGACCTCGCGCCCGTCCTTGGTGCCTTTCACCAGATCGCCGATGCAGGTCTTGCCGGTATAATTGGGCGCAAGGCTGGACGGGTCGGGCAGCACGGCCTTCACCACCTTCAGCGGCACAACCTCGAGCCCTTCGGCGGTGACGACGGGCTGTTCCGACAGAAGCCCAAGGTTTTGCAGCACGGTAAAGACGTTGATGTAGTGATCGCCAAACCCCATCCAGAACCGGATATCGGCCTGCGGGTAGTTCGCGGCCAGCGAATGCACCTCGTCATGGCCCGACATATAGGCCTTTTGCTTGCCCACCACGGGCAGGTCCCATTCGCGGCCCACCTCGAACATCCTGTTCTCTTGCCACGCGCCGTCCTGCCAGCTGTAGACCGTGCCGGTGAACTCGCGGAAATTGATCTCGGGGTCGAAATTGGTCGAGAAATACTTGCCGTGGTTGCCGGCGTTGATATCGACGATATCGATGGATTTCACCTCGTCCATGAATTCATCGACAGCAAAGCGGGCGAAGGCGTTGACCATGCCCGGATCAAAGCCCGCGCCCAAGGATCGCGGTCACACCCGCCGCCGCGCAATCGTCGCGGCGTTTCCATTCGTAATTGGCGTACCATGGCGGCGTTTCGCAGATCTTGGTCGGGTCTTCGTGGATCGCGGTGTCGATATAGGCCGCGCCCGTGCGGATGCAGGCCTCGAGCACGGTCATGTTCACGAAGGGCGAGCCGACGTTGATCACGATCCGTGCGCCGGTCTTTGTCATCAGCGCGGCCACCGCGTCGCTGTCCATCGCGTCGACTGCATGGGCCTCGAACACGCCGTCCTGTTTCATCGCGGCCTTGTCATGCACGCTCCGGATGATCGCCTCGCATTTCGCCATCGTCCTGCTTGCGATATGAAGATCGCCGAGCACGTCGTTGTTTTGCGCGCATTTATGCGCCACGACCTGAGCGACGCCACCCGCGCCGATGATAAGAACATTGCGTTTCATGTAGCCAGAAGACCTCGTGTGTTGATGCGTTGGTTGGTTTGGATCAGGACAGAGCGGCCACGAAATCGTCATAGTCGAACTCGCGCACCGAACGGATGCGTGCCATCCAGTTCGCGAATGGCGATGCCGGGCATCTTCACGCCGTTAAACCAGTTTTTCTTGACCATCGTGTATCCCGCCGCGTCCTGGAACGAAACCCGGTCGCCCGGCCTTCAGCGGGGCGTCGAAGTGGAACTCGCCAAAGATATCGCCCGCAAGGCAGGACTTGCCGCAGATCATCCAGGGATGCGCGCCGGTATCGGGGGCGATCTTCGCAGATTCGCGGTAGATCAGCAGATCGAGCATATGCGCCTCGACCGAACTGTCGACGATGGCAAGGTTCTTGCCGTTGAAAAGCGTGTCGAGCACCGTCACCTCCAGCGTCGCCGCCCCGGTGATCGCGGCCTCGCCCGGTTCCAGATAGACCTGCACGCCGTACCTGTCGGCAAAGGCGTGAAGCCGCTCGGCCAGACGCGCCAACGGATAGCCCTCGCCGGTGAAATGGATGCCGCCGCCAAGGCTGATCCAGTCCATCTTGTGAATGGTTTCGCCAAACCGGGTCTCGATCAGCGTCAGCATCTCGTCGAACCGGTCGAAATCGTCGTTCTCGCAGTTGTTGTGGAACATCAGCCCGGAGATCCGGTCCGCCACCGCCGCGATCTGCGGCGGGGTCATGTTCGCCCAGGCGGCTGAACGGGCGGGCCGGGTCGGCCAGATCGAACTCGGAGGTCGAGACGCCGGGATTGACGCGCAAGCCCCGGACATGGTCGCGCGAGGCCGCGTCGAACTTGGTCAACTGACCGATCGAGTTGAAGATGATCTTGTCGCTATTGGCCAGAACCTCGGCGATCTCGTGATCGGCATAGGCCACGGAATAGGCATGGGTCTCGCCGCCGAACTTCGTATAGCCCAGCTTGACCTCGTAGAGCGACGAGGAGGTTGAGCCGTCCATATACTCGGCCATGAAGTCGAAGACCGACCATGCCGCAAAGCATTTGAGCGCCAGAAGCGATTTGGCGCCCGAAGCCTCGCGCAGCCACGCGATCTTTTCGAGGTTCGGCAAAAGGCGTGACTTGTCGATCAGGTAATACGGTGTCTGCAAGGCGATATCCTTTCCGGGGGCCGATCACGATCGTGCCCTGCCGGATTAGGAGGTGCCGTTTTTCATGGCAAGGCCCTTTCCTTCGGATCAGCCCTTCGCCTCGGCGGCAGCGACGTTCTTCTTGACCGCCAGAAAACTGTCCGGGGTCACGGAGATCGTGTCGATCCCCGCCTTCACCAGAAGCTGTGCGAATTCGGGGTCGTTGCTGGGCGCCTGTCCGCAAAGCCCGATCTTGGACCCGGCGGCGCGCGCCTTGGCGATCACTGTCTCGATCATCCACATCACCGCCGGATCGCGTTCGTCGAACAGGCCCGCCAGCGCCTCGGAATCCCGGTCGACCCCAAGGGTCAGCTGCGTCAGGTCGTTCGAGCCGATGGAGAAGCCGTCGAACCGCTCGGCAAAGGCCTCGGCGCAGATCACGTTCGACGGGATCTCGCACATGACGTACAGCTGCAGCCCGTTCTTGCCGCGCTCCAGACCGTTTTCGGCCATCACCGCCAGAACCTTGTCCGCCTCCTCCGGCGTGCGGCAGAACGGGATCATCACCACGACATTGTCGAAGCCCATGGTCTCGCGCAGCCGCCGGATCGCCCGGCATTCAAGGGCGAAACCGTCGCGATAGCCGTCGGAATAGTAGCGCGAGGCACCGCGATACCCGATCATCGGGTTTTCCTCATGCGGCTCGAACATGCGCCCGCCCAGAAGGTCGGCATATTCGTTGGTCTTGAAATCGCTCATCCGGATGATGGTCGGGTTCGGGTATCAGACAGCGGCGATCCGGGACAAACCCATGGCAAGCTTTTCGACGAAATAGTCGGTTCGGTCGGCATAGCCCCGGGTCAGTTCATCGATCGCGGCCCGGTCTTCCTCCGCGAAGCTGCTCATAGCGGGTCAGCGCCAGGGGATGCACCTTGACCTCGTTGCTGACCACGAACTCCATCCGCGCCAGCCCCACGCCATCGGCCGGAAGACGCCACCACCGCGTCGCGGCAGAGGGGTTGGCGAGGTTGAGCATGACCTTGGTCTTCGTCTTCGGCACGCTGTCGAGGTCGAAGCTCTTCGATCGTCACCTCGGCCGCGCCCGCATAGATCCGGCCTTCCTCGCCCTCGGCGCAGGACACCGTGACCATCTGGTGGTCGTGCAGAATGGTCGTGGCGTTGCCGGTGCCGACGATCGCAGGCACGCCCAACTCGCGGCTGACGATGGCCGCGTGCGAGGTGCGGCCGCCATGATCGGTCACGATCGCCGCGGCTCGCTTCATGATCGGAACCCAGTCGGGGTCGGTGGTCGAGGTCACAAGCACCGAGCCGTCGATGAACCGGTCGATATCCGCGGCGCTTTCGATGATGCAGACCTCTCCGGTCGCCACCGCCCCGCCGACGCTCAGCCCGGACAACAAAAGAGCGCCCCGGTCCCCCAGCGTATAGGACTTCATCGCGCCCGCATCGGCGCGCGATTGCACCGTTTCGGGGCGGGCCTGCACGATGTACAAAAGCCCATCCTCGCCATCCCGCGCCCATTCCATGTCCATCGGGCATTCATAGTGATCCTCGATCCGGACCGCCGCGCGCGCGAGTTCCAGTATCTCGTTTTCGGACAGGACGAAAGCTCGCGCGTTCGGCCTTGGACGTCGGCACATTGCGCGTGGTCCGGGCGTCGCCGGACGCATAGATCATCTTGATCTTCTTGGCCCCCAGCGCCTTGTGCAGGATCGGCGCGATCCCGTCGCGATCGAGAAATGGCTTGTAGACCTGGTATTCGTCCGGGCTGACCGCGCCCTGCACCACGTTTTCGCCCAGCCCCCACGCGGCATTGATCAGCACGATCTTGTCGAAGCCGCTTTCGGTATCCAGCGAGAACATCACCCCCGAACCGCCGATATCGGCCCGAACCATCACCTGTACCCCGATCGAAAGGGCAACCTCCATGTGATCGAACCCCTTGAGTTCGCGATAGGTGATCGCCCGGTCGGTAAAGAGCGAGGCAAAGCACCGCCTGCACGCCTTCAAGAGCGCGTCTTCGCCCTCGACGTTCAGAAAGGTTTCCTGCTGACCTGCAAAGCTTGCATCGGGAAGATCCTCGGCCGTGGCCGAGGACCGGACCGCGACGGACGGGTTCGCCTTTCCCACGCGCTTGCCCAACTCGCGATAGGCCGCGCGGATATCGGCCTCGATCTTCTCCGGCCAAAGCCCGGCCACGATCATCTTGCGGATCGACATTCCTGTCTCCGACAAAGTCCTGCGACCGCTTGCAAGCTCGTCCAGCGCCTCCCGCAGCCTTTCGCCAAAGCTGTTTTCGGCCATGAATTGCCGATAGGCATCGGCGGTCGTGGCAAAACCGGGCGGCACTCGGATTTCCGTGGCATCGAGCGACTGAAGCATCTCGCCCAGTGATGCGTTCTTGCCGCCCACCTTGGCCACGTCCCCGCGTGAGAGATCCTCCAGCCAAATCAATGACTCAATCGTCCCGATCGCTTTCTGATCCATCCGTGCCTCCCATGGCTTGTCGGGATCACAATAGCGGCGGGTGGCGGGGACGGACTTGATCGTGGTCAAGAAGGCCGAGGCACCCCGGGCGGAGCAGGGGTCATTCGTGGCGCAATGCTTCGATCGGATCCAGGTTGGCCGCCCGCCGGGCCGGAAAATATCCGAAGATCACTCCGACCGCGAAGGAGAAGGCAAAGGCAAGAAGCACGATCCCCACCTCGGGCGCAAACGGGACCGACAGCACCCGGGCGCCCAGATAGCCGAAGACCAGGCCAAGCAGGACGCCGATCAGCCCGCCGATCAGCGACAGCACGATCGCCTCGACCAGGAACTGCGTCAGAACCTGCCGCGCCTGCGCGCCGATCGCCAGCCGGATGCCGATCTCGCGCGTGCGCTCGGTGACCGAGACCAGCATGATGTTCATGATCCCGATCCCGCCCACCAGAAGGCTGACCGCGGCCACCGCCGACAAAAGCCCGGTCAGGATATCGGTGATCCCCGACAGCATGGTCGCGATCTGTTTCATGTCCATGACCGTGAAATCGTCGTCTTCACCGGTGCCGATACGGCGCAGGTCGCGCATGAACCGCTCGATTTCGCTCCTTGGCGCGCTCGGTGGGCACGCCGTCGTGGACCGAGGCATAGAGCATGGCGACATCGCCATTTCCGGCGATCCGGCGCTGGAATGTCTTGATCGGCATGATCACGAAATCGTCCTGATCGCTTCCGAAGGTCGACGCGCCCTTGGATTGCAAAAGCCCGATCACCGTGCAGGACAGGGTCTTGATCCGGATCGTCTCGCCCACCGGGTCGGAATAGCCGAACAGGTCCTTGCGCACGGTCTCGCCGATCGACGCAGACAGGCCTGCCCGATTGGATCTCGGACAGTTCGAACAGCCGGCCCGAAGCAACCTCCCATCGCGCGGCCACGAAATAACGGTTGTCGGTGCCGACGATATCGGTGCGCCGGTTTTCGTTGCCGAACACTGCCCGCGCCCGCGCGACGGCCAGCGGTGCCGAGATATCGACGATCGCAAGTTGATCTTGCAGGGCGTCGTTGTCACGGAGCGTGAATGGCTGGCTCGTGGTCGCGCCGGGGCCGCCCTCCATCGCATCCTGACCGGGCAGCACCATCAGGATATTGGTGCCCAGCTTCTCGACATCCGCCGTCACCTGCTCCGTCGAACCCTGGCCGACGGTGACCATGGCGATGACCGCTGCCACGCCGATCACGATGCCGAGGACCGTCAGGAACGACCGCAATGCGTTGCGAAAGATCGCCTGAACCGCCAGCCTGATCGTTTCCCACAGCATGCTCAGGCCGCCTCTTTCGCCGGGCCGTCGCTTTCGATCCGCCCGTCGACCATCCAGATAAGGCGATCGGCAAACGCCGCCATGTCCCGCTCATGGGTCACCATGACGATGGTCAGCCCATCGTCGCGGTTCAGCTCCTTCAGCACCTCCATGATCTCGAAGGACCGCGTCGTGTCGAGATTGCCGGTGGGCTCATCGGCAAGAATGACGCGCGGGTTTCCGGCCAGCGCGCGGGCGATGGCCACGCGCTGCTGCTGGCCGCCCGACAATTCGGACGGGTCGTGATGCGCCCGGTCCCCAAGTCCGACCCGCTCCAGCGCGCGGTGGCGGTGGCAAGCCGTCTCGGCCCGTTCCAACCCCTTGTAGATCAGCGGCAATTCGACGTTGTGCAGCGCGCTTGTCCGGGAAATCAGGTTGTAGCCCTGAAATACGAAGCCGAGATAGTGACGGCGCAGCAAGGCGCGCTGATCGCGGGTCAGATCTGCCACCTCGACCCCATCGAAGAGGTATTCGCCGCTGGTGGGGGAATCGAGGCAGCCGATCACGTTCATCGCGGTCGATTTGCCGGATCCGCTCGGGCCCATGATGGCGACGAATTCGCCCTCACCGATCCGCAGGTCGATCCCGTCAAGGGCGCGGACCTCGGTTTCGCCCGCCCCGTATACGCGCGAGATGTCTCGCAGGTCGATCAGCGGGACCGGTGCCGGTTGCTCAACCATCGAACCGGTCCGTCACGACCCTGTCACCCTCGGCGATCTCGCCGCCAAGAAGTTCCGTCACCAGTCCGTCGCTGGCACCGGTCTCGACGGTTATCTCGACCGGCACACCATCCCGCATCACCCAAAGCGTCCTGCCGTCGCCGCGGCTCTGGCGCTCGGAACCCTGCGGGATGAGCATGCCGAGCAGCCCGCTCCGGTCCTCGTCCTCGACGGCCTCCGGCGGCGGGGCATAGCGCAGCGCGGCATTGGGAACGGTCAGAACGTCCTTGCGTTCGTCCACCGTGATATCCGCGGTCGCGGTCATCCCGGGTCGGAGCAGCATATCGGAATTGTCGATCGTCAGAACCGCCTTGTAGGTGACCACCCCGTCGATCGTCTCGGGCGCAAAGCGGATCTCCGAGATCTCGGCGGGGAACAACCGCTCGTCATAGGCATCCACCCTGAACTGCGCCGCGTCACCCACCGAGACCTGTCCGATATCGGCCTCGTCGATATCCACATGCAGCTCCATCTGCGTCAGGTCCTCGGCCAGCGTGAACAGGATCGGGGCCGACAGGGCAGAGGCCACGATCTGGCCCTTGTCCGCAGCCCGGTCCAGAACGACACCGCGGATCGGCGCGCAGATGCAGGCTTTCTCAAGCTCTGCCTGTTGCAGGTCCAGATTTGCTTCGGCCAGCGACTGGTCGGCCTGCGCCGATTGCAGTTCGGCCTGCGCCCGGGTGAAGGCGGCGCGCTGTGAAATCAGCGCCTGGGGGGAATCCACGCCGCGCTTCTGAAGTTCAAGGGTCGAGTCGTACCGCGCCCGCGCTTCTTCCAGTGTCGCGCGGGCCATGGCGACCCGCGCGATGGTCGCGTCAAGCGCCGCGCGCCGGACATCCAGCTGTGCCTCGAGCTTGGTTGTGTCGAGCTCGGCAAGGATCGTTCCCACCTCGACGATATCGTTGAAATCGACATTGACCGATTTGATCGTCCCCGACAGTTCGCTCGATATCTCGACGAGGTTCGTCGGTTCCACCGATCCCGTGGCTGTGACTGTGACGATGAAATCCGCGCGCTCCACCGGCGCCGTCGAATATCGCACCGTCCGGCTGCCATCGGCGCCCATGTACCAGTAGAGGCCCCCGCCCGTCGCAAGGACGAGCGCCAGAACGTAGGCGGCCCATCTGAATGATCCGGATCGGTGTTGGCCCAGTCCGAGGACCTCGGCCACGTCCTTGCGGTTCTCGACCATGGCATTCCCCTGAAACGCATGTCGTCCCGTTGGTATCAGGGAGCGGGATTGCCTCCATGATGCAGGTCAAGGCGCGGCGAACGACACGCGTTCCCGGACATGCCTTCCTGCGACACGGGCCTGTCAGATTTCGGCCGACTGGTTGCGCACTTTCTCGATGATCTCGTTGCCCATCTTCACCAGCCGCCCGGTTTCGTCCGAATACTGGTTGAAGCAGCGCTGCATGAATTCCGCCTGTACATGCTGCAACTCGGCCAGCGATTTGCAATGCAGGATACTATGCTGTGTCTTCACGTCCTCGCTGATGCGCTCCGCGATGAACGAGGTGATCTCGCTTCCCAGATCGGCCATGCTTTCCATCCACGCGGTGCTCATCCATGCGGCGGGCGCCAGCGGCTGGAGCGCGGCGATGGGGTCGGGAATCTGGGCGGTATGGTGGTCTTGGCTCGTTTTCTCGGCCATTGGCTCTCTCCTGTGGGGGAATCGATGTCGGAAGAGTCTATCGCGCGAAGCAGGGTCCGGGGTTGATGCGCATCAAGGGAGCGCGCGGGGCTGCGCGGGATAAGGAAAGAGATCACGCTCGAAACAGCATTCTGAAAGGACATCCCCGGTGCAGGCACCCGCCCCACGTAACGCTGATGGCCTGAGCCGTGCCGAGGTTCTTGATATCCGCGCGCGGGTGGGGTGGAACGAGTTGCCACGCGAACGCCGCGCCCGGCCCCTCAAGCTGATCCTGCGCCAGTTCCGAAGTTTCCTCGTCCTGATCCTCGTCTTCGCAGCGGTGCTTGCATATGCCTTGGGAGAGATCATCGATGCCGCTGCGATCTCGGCCGTTGTCCTTCTGAACGCGGCCTTCGGCTTTCTTCAGGAATGGCGTGCGGAAAACCAACTCGAGGCCCTGCGGTCGATGATGGCGCCCTCGGCCACGGTGGTGCGCGACGGGCAGGAACAGGTCATCCCGGCCCGGGATCTCGTTCCGGGAGACCGGGTGATCGTGGACGAGGGGGATCTGATCCCGGCCGATATCACGCCGGAACTGTGCCAGCAGCTTCGGGTCGATGAAAGCGTTCTGACCGGCGAATCCCTTCCCGTTGACAAATCCGCCGAACCCGGCGCCGTCGCACTCTTCGCCGGAACCTCGGTGGTGGACGGGCGCGGCGAAGGCGTCGTCTCAGCCACCGGACTGGACACCGAATTCGGCAAGATCGCGCAACTGGCCCGCGAGGCGGAGGACACGCCCACCTCGCTGCAAACCCATCTGTCCCGGCTGGCGGGGCAACTGGGCTTGGCCGCGATCACGATCGCGTCCGCGGTTCTGGCGGTGGGGCTTCTTTCCGGCCGCTCCCTGTCGGACCTGTTTCTGACCGGCCTGTCGCTTGCGGTTGCGATCGTGCCCGAAGGGCTGCCTGCGGTCGTCACCATCACCCTTGCCCTCGGCGCGATGGAAATGGCCCGCCAGAACGCCGTGGTGCGCAGGCTTCAGGCGGTGGAAACCCTTGGCGCGGCCTCGATCATCTGCACCGACAAGACCGGGACGCTCACGGAAAACCGGATGACCGCCACGCAGGTCTGGATGGGGCACGGAATGGCCGATGTGACCGGGTCGGGATATGATCCGGCCGGGCATATCGCGCAGGGCGGCAAACGCCTGCGCGCCCGCGACGATCCGGTTCTGGCGGCGGCACTTGCGACCGCCGCGACCTGTACCCACGCGCGTCTTTCCCATGACGGCAAGGTCTGGAACATCATGGGGGATCCGACCGAGGGCGCGCTGATCACGCTTGCCTACAAAGGCTGGGCGCCCCTTCCAGGGCCGGATCCGATCCTGTCCGAGACCGCGTTTACCAGCGAACGCAAACGCATGAGCGTTCTGGCGCGCGATCCCCTGATCCTGCATTGCAAGGGCGCGCCCGAACAGGTGCTTTCGGTTTGCACGGCGATGATGACCCCGGATGGCCCGGTGCCGCTCAGGGCCGGGATGCTGGACACGATCAATGCCGCCTATGCCGACATGGCCCGCCACGGACTGCGGGTGATTGCGCTCGCATCCCGCCCGGCATCGGGGCCCGGCGATACCGCCGAAACCGATCTTGTCTTCAGCGCGCTCGTGGGGCTGATCGATCCGCCCCGCCCGGGGGTCGAGGCCGCGGTGGCGGCGGCGCGCGGGGCCGGGATCCGGGTGATCATGATCACCGGCGATAGCCCGGTCACCGCCCTGGCGATCGCGGCCCGGGTCGGCATTCCCGCCGACCGCGCCATTACCGGGGACGAGATCGACGCGCTGGATGCGGCGGGTCTCGAGGCGGCCCTGGACGAGGACCTTGTCTTCGCGCGCACGAAGCCCGTCCACAAGATCCTGCTGGTCCGCGCCCTGCAGCGCCGCCGCCAGATCGTCGGCATGACCGGCGACGGCGTGAACGACGCCCCGGCCCTGAAACAGGCCGATATCGGGATCGCCATGGGCATTCAGGGCACCGATGTCGCGCGGGACGCCTCGGATCTCGTGCTGCTTGACGACAATTTCGCGACCATCGTCGCCGCGATCCGCGAGGGCAGGCGGCAGTTCGAGAACATCCGCAAGTTCGTACGCTACCTCCTGACGTCGAATGCCGGTGAAATCGTCGCGATCCTCGCCAATATCGGCCTCGGCGGCCCGCTGATCTTTCTTCCCACGCAAATCCTCTGGATGAACCTCGTCACCGACGGGGCAACCGCGGTCGCGCTGGGCCTCGAAAAGGCCGAACCCGACCAGATGGAACATCCGCCGCGATCGACCGGCACAGCGATCATCGGGCGCAACGGCTTCGCGGTGATCGCGATCTTTGCCGTCTATACCGGCACTGCCAGCCTTTGGGTGTTCTACCAGACGCTTCCGCTGGGTCTCGAGATCGCGCGCACGATGGCCTTCACCGCGATGATCGTGTTCGAGAAGTTCAGCGTTTTCGCGTTCCGCTCGCTCCGGCATCCCTGCAGCAGGCTCGGCTGGTTCTCGAACCCGGGATTGCTGGTCGCCGTCGCCCTGATGCTTTCCGTTCAATTGGCGGCGGTCTATTGGCCACCGCTTCAGATCCTGCTGCACACCGTGCCGCTGAGTCTGGACCACTGGATCACGATCGGTCTTCTGGCCATGCCCTTGATCGTCATCCCCGAACTTTTCAAGCTGATCCGCCCATACGCGCGACCTGTTCCAGAGTAGCCGGACAGATCGGGCCGCCCTCCCGGCGCAGATATGACATTGCTCAATTTCGAAGGCGCGCATCCGTGTTTTTATGGCCTTGGGGCGATACTGGAGCCGTTTGACATGAGTGCCCGCAGGTACAGGACAGACACGATCGGAAGATGTCTTTTTCCATGCCCGCGACTTTCCGACCGCGCCGTTTGCGCGATCCCGGCCCACCATCGCGGGGAGGCGAAAAATGCCTGACGGTGGCAGCGGGATATGGGGAAAGCCGGTCCGCATCGCGCGGCTCTGCGGCTTTGATGTGAATATCGACAAGAGCTGGCTTCTGATCGCGGCCCTGCTGATCTGGAGCCTTTCAAAGGGTTACTTCCCCTCCGTCACGCCCGATGCCGAACGGCCCGCGATCCTGCTGATGTCCGTCGTGGCGGCCCTTGGGCTGTTCGCCTCGCTCATCGTGCATGAACTTGCGCATTCCCTCGTGGCCCGCAACCACGGTATCCGGATCACCGGCATCACCCTGTTCCTGTTCGGCGGTGTCGCCGAGATGGAGGAGGAACCAAAGGATCCCGCCGCCGAATTCAGAATCTCGGTGGTCGGTCCGCTGACCAGTCTTGCGCTCGCATTTCTGTTCTGGCTGCTGGCAAATGTCGTTTCGACCGCTGCCGGTCCCGGCCCCGTGGGGTACGTTCTGGTCTATCTGGCCTTCATCAATCTGGTTCTCGCCCTGTTCAACCTCCTTCCGGCGTTTCCGCTGGACGGTGGCCGGGTCTATCGCGCCATGCTGTGGAACCGGACCGGCGATCTTATCGAGGCGACGCGGCGGGCCGCGCGGATGTCGTCCATCGTTGCCTACCTGCTGATCGGCCTCGGTCTCCTCGGCCTCTTCAGCGGCGCCGTCGTTGGCGGGCTCTGGCCCATCCTGATCGGAGTGTTCCTGCTGGCCGTTTCGAAATCCGCCTTTCACCAGATGCAGGCGCGCCATGCCCTGCACGGACGCCGCGTCGCCGATATCATGAGCGTGGCTCCCTGGACCGCCGATCCCGAACAGACGCTGGAAGAGTTGGTGAGCGGGACCTTCCTTGCCCATTCGATCAGCTTCGCGCCCGTCGTCGCCGATGACGGGCCGATCGGCTATATCAGCCTGCAACTGGTGGCAGGGATCGACCGCGAGAACTGGGGCACGACGACCGTCGATGACGTGTTCGAGGGCCTGAGCCCGGAGATGGTGGTGACCCCCGAAACAACGGCCAACGACCTCCTTGCCCGCATTGTCGCCAGCGGGCGGCGCAAATACCTTGTGATCGACCGGGGGGAGCTTGCGGGCGTCGTCACGCTCTCGGATCTGTTGGCATTCCTGAACGTGGCGACACAGATCGCCCCGCGGGCTTCCCGGCGATTGCCCGGCTAAAGCGCCGCAGGTACCTTGTCTTCGAGATAATCCCGCAGCTTCCGGTCAGTGTACTGGGTCAGGTCCTTGTCGAGTTCCGCGCAGACGCTTTTGGCAAGCGCATCGCTCATCTCGGATCGGATCATGCCCAGAACCTTCGGCCCGGCGGCAAGCACCAGCCGTTCGAATTTGCCTTTCCGAAGGGCCTCTTCCAGATGTTCGACAATCTGCCCTGCAAAGCGCGCAAGCTCCGGGTCCGGCCCGGAATGCGGCGCCATCCGGTGCATCGATGTCGACATGCGCGACTTGGAACGGCCTTGCTCGTCGGCGAATTCCGCCCGGGGCGGCGCGTGAAAGCTTTCGCGGGGAAGTGGCACGGGGTCGGCGCTGCGCCCCTCGTACCTGTAGATCGCCACCTCTTCGCCGTTCGCCAGAACGATCCATGTCATCGGTTGTTTCATCTCATCACCTCTCTTGCGGGTCCGTATCTTTCGGGTCCGTCACGCCTGCGCCAGGTACGCGGCCAGATCGTTGAAACTCCCCATCTGTCCATAGTCGGCCTCGGGCATCTCCAGCCCCATCCGCTTGCCAAGCGCGGTCACGAGCGTCAGGAAATCCATCGAGTCGATGTCGAATTCCTCGCGCAGATCGCCGTCGCGATCGACATCATCCAGATCGATGTCGGGTGCGATCTTCTTCAGTTCTTCGGCCAGAACGGCCTCTGGGGTCTCGGTCATAGCGCCTCCGGCTTTTGCATCTGAGTATCGATCGCGCGCAGGAAAAGCGCGCCGCGATGGCCGTCGCTCACCCGGTGATCGGCGGCCAGCGTCAGGGTCACGGTCCGGCGCGGCACCACCGTGCCATCGACAACCCATGGCCGGTCCACCGGGGTTCCGATGCCGATGATCGCCACCTGCGGCGGATAGATCACGCCATAGAGCCGCTCGACGCCCCGATCCCCGAGGCTTGAAATCGTGATCGTCGGGTCCGAAAGTTCCCGCGCCCGGAACCGCCCGGCCCGGACCCTCGCGATCAGGTCCCGCAGCTTGGCCATCGTGTCTTCCAGCGTCAGCGTTTCTGCATCATGCAGGGCCGGGGCGACCAGCCCGCCACCCCGGATATTGATCGCGACGCCTGCATGCACCGCGGGGCTTTGGTGAAACACCCCATCGTCCAGATGCCCGTTCATTTCCGGGAACTTGCGCATCGCGCGTGCAATGGCCTTGACCCAAAGCGCCATGATCAGAATCCGGTCCTCGGGCGCGCGGCCCTCGTTCCGGCTGGCGACAAAAGCTTCGGATGCGGTGATATCCATCGTGTGCGACAGGTAGTAATGCGGGATCTCGCGTTTCGACCGCGACATGGCGGCGGCGATGGCGGCGCGCATATCGGTCACAGGCTCCGGGGCCGGTCGTCCCTTGAGGGCCAGAATATCGTCCCGCGTGATCGCATGATCCCGGCCCGCAAAGACCGATAGGTCAACGCCCGTTTCCTGCGCAAGCCTGCGGGCTGCGGGCGTGATGCGCAGACCCCTGGCCACGGGTGCCACATCGGGTGCCGCATCGGGCGCGAGGCGTCGGCGCAGGTGTCGGGGCCGGGGAAGGGGCAGGGGACGGAGCCGGCGCCGTCTTGGGCGCGGCGGGCGGTGCGGGAGGGGGCGTAGGTGCCGGGGCCGGGGCATCCTCCGGCTCGGGCTCGGCTGCCGCGACCGCGGGTCCCGGGGCCTCCCCGGTCTCGTCCGCGCCACGGATCACCGCAAGGGGCGTGCCCACCGGAACCTTGGTGCCGGTCTCAACCAGCAGGGATTTCGATCACCCCTTCGTCGAAAACCTCGATCTCGATCGCGCCCTTCTGGGTCTCGACGACTGCGACGATATCGCCCCGCGATACCGCGTCACCCGGCGCCTTCAGCCATTCGACCAAGGTCCCGGCCTCCATATCGGCCCCAAGCGATGGCATCACGAAGTCACGCATGGGGCATCAGCGCCCGTGCCGCATCGATGATTTTCTCCACCTGCGGGATCGCCGCCTGTTCAAGGTGCATCGCATAGGGGATCGGCACCTCTTCGCTACAGACCCGCGCCAGCGGTGCGTCAAGATCATAGAACGCCTCCTCCGCAAGCCGCATACCGATCTCGGCGGCAAGGCTTCCCGACTTCCAGCCTTCATCGACCATCAGCGCGCGCCGGGTCTTGCGGACCGAGCCAAGGATCGTGTCCATGTCCAGCGGCCGCAGCGATCGCAGATCGACCACTTCGGCCGAAATGCCTTCGCCTGCGAGCTTTTCGGCCGCCTCCAGCGTCTTGAACAGCGACCCGCCATAGGTGATCAGCGACAGATCCGTGCCCTCGCGCCGCACCACCGCCCGGTCGATATCGACCGGCCCCGCATTCCGGGCCAAAGGTCCCGCCATGTTGTACAGCATCACGTTCTCGAAGATCAGGACCGGGTCGGGATCCTCGAGCGCGGTCCAGAGCATCCCGCGCGCATCCTCCAGCGTGGCCGGGGCCAGAATCCGCAGTCCCGGAATATGCGCGTACCAGCCCTCGAGCGAATGGGAATGCTGCGCGGCAAGCTGCTTGCCCGCCCCAGTCGCCATCCGGATCACCACCGGCACGCCGAACTGGTTGTTCGACATATGGCGAAAGGTTGCGGCGGTGTTCAGGATCTGGTCCAGCGCCAAAAGCGAGAAGTTCACCGTCATCACCTCGACGATGGGCCGCATCCCGGCCATGGACGCCCCGATCCCCGCGCCCGTGAACCCCGATTCCGACAGCGGCGTGTCGCGGATCCGGTCCGGGCCGAACCGCTCCATCAGCCCCTTCGACACCGCGTAGCAGCCGCCATAGGCGCCCACATCCTCGCCCATCAGGAACACGCGGTCATCCCGCTCCATCGCCTCCGAAATCGCTGCCTTCATCGCCTCGCGATAGGTCGTCTCGACCGCCTCGTCGGGGGCAGGGACCTCGGGCGGCGCGGGGCGCTCCGGGGCCATGACATAGCGTGCGAGCGTCTCCAGCGGCTCGTCCGTCCCGGCCTCGGCAAACGCCACCGCCTCCGCCACCTCGGCCTCCACCTCTGCCGTGATCTCGGCAACCTCGCCCTCGTGCAAAAGGCCGTTCTCCAGAAGCCATGTCTGGAACCGAACGATCGGGCCCTTCTTGCGCCACTCGGCCACCTCCACCTTGTCGCGGTAAAGCTGGGCATCGAACATCGAATGCGCCCGGAACCGGTAGGTCCGGCATTCAAGGAACTGGGGCTTGCCCGTCTCCGCAATCTCGGCCAGGGCCTTGCGCGCCGCCGCCTCCACGGCAACCACGTCCATTCCGTCGACCACGTGAGAGGTCAGGCCGTAACTCTCGGCCTTGGCATGAATATCGACCTCGGATTCCGAGCGCGCCAGCGCCGTTCCCATGGCATAGCCATTGTTTTCACAGACGAAAAGCACGGGCGTGGACCAAAGCTGGGCAAGGTTCATGGCCTCGTGAAACTCACCCTCGGCCACTGCGCCCTCGCCAAAGAAACAGGCGGTGACCGCATCCGTCCCCGCCATCTTGTCGCCCAGCGCCAGACCCGACCGCCAAGGGCAAACCGCCGCCCACGATCGCGTTGCCGCCATAGAAATTATGCGCGGCGCTGAACAAATGCATCGACCCGCCCCGGCCCCCGGCACAACCCTCGGCCTTGCCGTACATCTCGGCCATCACCCCGCCCATGGACACCCCGCGGGCAAGAGCATGCCCATGCTCGCGGTAGGTGGCCACGACCCGGTCCGCCTCGCGCAAAAGCGGGATGATCCCCACCGCAATCGCCTCTTCCCCGTCATAGAGGTGAAGAAACCCGCGGATCTTCTGCTGGGTATAAAGTTCGGCGCATTGATCCTCGAACCGGCGGATCCGCATCATGCCCTTCAGAAGGTCGCGCACATGGGCATGGTCTAGACGGGGTTTGGTGGCTGTCAGCGTCATGTCTCGTCACTTTCGAGGGTGGAAATATCGCCTTCCGGCAGGCCCAGTTCGCGGGCTTTCAGAAGCCGCCGCATGATCTTGCCCGACCGGGTTTTCGGCAGGTTCTTGCGGAACACGATCTCTTTCGGCGCGACGGCGGGGCCAAGCCGCTTGCGCGCATGTCCCTGCAATTCAAGGCGAAGCTCCTCGCCGGGTTCGAACCCCGGCTTCAGTGCGACATAGGCCTTGACCACTTCGCCAGCGGTCTCATCGGGAATGCCGATGACGCCCACTTCCGCCACGGCGGGGTGCTCCATCAGCGCGCTTTCCACTTCGAACGGGCCGATCAGGTGGCCCGCGCTCTTGATCACATCGTCGCTGCGGCCGACGAACCAGAAATAGCCGTCGCTGTCGCGCATCGCCAGATCGCCGCTGAGGTACCAGCCGTCGCGGAAACATTTCTGATAACGCGCCTCTTCGTGCAGATAGGCGCGCATCATCGACGGCCACCCGGGCCGGAGCGCGAGTTCGCCTATTGCCAAGGGTTTCGTCACCTCCCGCACCGTGTCGCCCACATGTTCGACGATCCCCGCCTCTATCCCCGGAAGCGGGCGGCCCATGGATCCCGGCTTCACATCCGACGCGGCATAGTTGGCAATCATGATCCCGCCGGTTTCCGTCTGCCACCAGTTGTCGTGGAACGGCATCCCGAAAACCTCGTTGCCCCAGATCACGGCCTCGGGATTCAGGGGCTCGCCCACGCTCGCCATGAATCGCAGGTCGGGGTAGCTGTGCTTCCGCGCGATCTCCGCGCCGGTTTTCATCAGCATCCGGATCGCGGTGGGCGCGGTGTACCAGACGTTCACGCCTTCCCCGGCAAGAATGCCGTACCAGCGCTCCGCATCGAATTCGGCCTCGTCGACGATCATCGTCACGCCGATCACCAGCGGCGCGATGATTCCGTAGGAGGTGCCGGTGACCCAGCCCGGATCGGCGGTGCACCAATAGACATCGCCGCCGCGCAGATCGAGCGCCATGCGCCCCGTCGCCTTGTGCGCGACGACCGCCTGATGGACATGGACCGCCCCCTTTGGCTTTCCGGTCGTGCCCGAGGTGAAGTGCAAAAGCGCCATGTCCTCGGGATCCATGGGTCGGGTGTCAAAGTTGTCGTCGGCAGCCCCCATCAACGCGCCCAGATCCCGGACCCCCTCCAAATCCCCGTCGATGCTCAGGATATGGCGAAGCTCTGGCAGGTCCTCCCGGATCGATTTCACCTTTCGCCGGTACAAGAGCTTGTTGGTGATCAGGACATTGCCGCCGCCGATCTCCATCCGCGCCTTGACCGGCTCTGGCCCGAAGGCCGAGAACATCGGCGAAAAGACGCATCCCGCCTTCAGCGTGCCCAGAACCGCGACATAAAGCTCCGGCACCCGCCCCAAGAGGGAATAGACCTTGTCGCCCGCCTCAAGCCCGAGGGTCTGGAGCACATTGGCGAACCGGTTCGCCCGACGCTGCAACTCGCCATAGGTCAAATCGATCCGCTTACCGTCCTTGGCGATCCACCGGATGGCGACCTGATCGCCGCGGCCTTCCAGAACATGCCGGTCGACGGCCTCGTGGGCGATATTGATCTTGCCGCCCGGGAACGGATCGAGACTGTCCCATTCCGCGTCCCAGCGAAACGACCGTACCGTGTCGTCATAGTCCGGCATATTCGCAGCGGTCCGTGTTTCGGGTCGCTTGCGGATCACGTCCTCTGCCATGGATGGCGTCCTCCCCTTTTGACATCAGGATGGTAGCGCCGGTGCGCAGGGTGCAGTTGATCCGGATCAAGAGCGCAGGCTGCCATTGAAACGACAGGGGCGGTCCTTGCGGCCTATCGCATTGCTTCCACCGCCTCCGCGGGGGTATCCGGGATCTGCGCAAGCGCCAGTTGCGTCAGGAACGGGCCGATGATCTCGAACGCGATGGTGCTGGCGATGGTAACGGCAAGGATCTGTTCGGCATGGGCCGGGAACCGGTCACTTGCCACCAGCGCCATGCCGATGGCGACGCCCGCCTGCGGTGTCAGCGCCAGCCCGGTATAGAACCCCTCGCGCGGACTGACGCCCGCGAACCGCGCCCCGATCCACCCGCCGATCAGCCGCGCACCCATCCGCGCGGCGACATAGGCGATCCCCACGAGACCGAAATCCAGAACCAGATCGAATTCCAGCGACGCACCGGCCATGACGAAGAACAACAGAAGGAAGGGCCACTCGATCCGCTCGATCTCGTGGAACGGATACTGGTGGTGACGGGCGAAATTGACGACGATCGATCCGCACATCATCCCCGCCAGCAGGAACGACACCTCAAGCATCAGCGCCGCGCCGGCACAGATGAGCACCACGCCCAACGCCTCCAGAAGCGAGGGTTCGCCGGGTTTCAGCCGCCCGGTCAGGTACGCCGCCGGAAAGCCTATGACGGCGCCAAGGAGAAGCCCGCCGCCCGCCTCCCACAGGCCGTGCAGCACGGACTCTGTCGCGCTGAAGCCGGTCAGCGCGCCCGCCAGCATCATCGCCAGGCTGAAGGCCAGAAGGCCCCAGGCATCGTCGATCGCGACAATGCCAAGGATGTTCGTCGCGAACCGTCCCTTGTGGCCGGATTGCTGGATCACATCCCGCGTCGCGGCGGGCGCGGTCGCGGCCGAAATGCCCGCAAGCGCCAGCGCAGGGGCAATTGCGACCCCCGCCGCCAAAAGGCCCGCGGCCACCAGCACCAGCGATGTCGTCACCACCGCCAGCGACATCGCAAGGATCTGGCGCCCGTGGGCGGCGAGCGTCTCGCGTTTCAGCGATCCACCCAGAAGAAAGGCGACCATGGTCAGCGCCGCCGCCGCAAAGCCCTCATGCGATCCGGCAAGCGCGGGCGGCAGCACGTCAAGGACGGGCGGGCCCAACAGCGTGCCCAGTAGCATCAGAAGCGTGACGCGGGGAATGTGAACGATATGCCCCACCGCATCCAGAACCAGCCCGGCCAGAAACAGGATGCCCAGGGCAAGGATAAGTGTCGCGTGGTCCATGCCGGTCCCGATCAGGGACGCGTCAGATCGGAGATATCCACCTCGACCCGCTCCGACAGGCTTTCCAGGCTGTCGTAAAGCAGTTGCAGCACATAATGCGGATTATGGGTGAACGCGCCCTTGTCCTTGGCCACGTATTGATAGTTGTAGGCGGCGCGCAGCAACCGGGGCGTCCAGCTTTGAAAGCGGTTCGGAAAGGCTGCCTCGCCCTCGGACACGACGCCATCGGCGCCGGTATCGTTGAAGAAATAGGGATAGCTCGCCTCGGCATAGATGATCGGCGCACCAAGAAGCTCGCTGCCATAGCGCGCGATGGCCGCGCCCAACCTGCCATGGAGCGCCGCGATGGGATCGGCGATGCCTTCGGCCGTATTGCCGTCGCCGTCGAAATCGACCGGGGAGATGCGGATATCGGTGAACCGTTCCGCACCCTTGTGGCAGGTCGTGCAGCCCTCAAGCGCCACCTCCGTCGTATGCGGCGAATGGCAGGCGGTACAGGTGTTCAATTGCGGCACATGGGTGAACTGGCCCTTGTAGGTCTTGCCGGCATATTCATATCCGCCACGCCCCGCGCCCCCCATCAGCGTCGCCGCCGACGCCGCGTAATGCACGTTGACGAAGCCAAGCTCGGCCGAGACCGTGTCGTCCTCGAGACCCTCGACCGCCGCCTCCACCGAACCCGTCCAGCTCCGGCCCTGATGACAGACGGTGCAGATCGCGGACGCGCCCGAATTCTCCACCATCGCCCCTGACGGAAGCGGCACCGACTGAAGGGCTGCTGCCGCGCTGTTATGGCAGGTCGCACAATCGACGGTCGCACCCAGCGGGACGGGATGGTCGATCCGGCCGATCGTGGCCATTTCGCCCGCCACGTATTCCGCATTTCCCAGCCCCGAGTGACAGACCGCGCAGGTTCCAGGGATCTCTCCGTCTTCGTTCCAATGCACGAACGCTTCCGAGGTCCGGTCGGCATGGGGCGATTTCAGCCAGGCATCGACGATCTCCGACAGGCTGGGGCCGGCATCCTGCGCCATGAGGGCCGATGCGGGAAATGTGATGGCAAGGGCCAGTGTCAGGATCTTGCGAAAGGAAAAGGTCATGAACGAACTCCCGGCGAACGGCCTTGTTTCTGGAAATTTCTCTCGATGTGCTTTGTTCCGGTCACCTCACCATGCCGGGCCCGAAGGTTCATTGACCGATATCAAGGAAATCCGGCCGCGCGTGCCCGAGGCTGGAGACGAATCGTCCGCAGGCACGCGGATCTCGTGTGCGGAGACGACGGCGCAGCCAGGGACAGGGTGAAAACGACGTGAGCGAAACCGAACCGATCAGTGCCACCGGGCCGTCTCCCTTCCCGGTCGCGGTCGTCGGCGCCGATTTCCCCGGCCTGCGCCTGCGCATCGAAGCGCCCGAGGGCACGACGGTGCGCCACCGGCCAGACGCTCTTTCGCGACCGGAAACACCCCGATATCGCCTTCGTCTCACCGATCGCGGGACGGGTGGCGTCGATTACCTATGCTCCGCGGCGAATGCTGGGGGCGGTCATCGTCGACCCCGATCCCGCCATGCCCGCCGATCCCGTGCGGATCACGCCCGACAGATCCACCGGGGCAGGGGCCCGCCAAACGCTTCTGGCCGCCGGCCTCTGGCCCGCCTTCGTCGCACGCCCCTTTGGCGGGATGCCGGACCCCGAGGTGCGTCCCGATGCGATCTTCGTGACCGCAACGCCTGCCGCGCCTGATGCACCCGACCCGCGCCTTGTGCTCGAGGGGCGCGAGGCGGCCTTCATCGAAGGTCTCGAGATCCTGACGATGCTGACCGAGGGCACCGTCCATCTTTGCCAGGGATCGGGCAGGGCGCTGGTCCAGAGGCTGCCCGACCGGGTCCGTATCACCAGCTTCGGGTCCGGGCCGGGCGCGGGGCTCCCCGGCACGCATGTCCATCGCCTGCACCCGGTCGGCGAAGATCGTCTGGTCTGGACGGTCGGCTATCAGGATGTGATCGCGATCGGGCATCTCTTCGCCACGGGGCTTTTCGATCCGCTGCGCACCGTCGCGATCTCCGGGCCGGGGGCCGGGGCCCCGAAACTCGTCCGGCTTCCCCTTGGCGTCGATCTGCAGCGGGCGGCACGAGCGCCCGACATGCAGGGCCCCCTTCGCTTCCGCACGGGTGCCGCGCCCTTCGGTCGCGAGGCCGCCTATCTCGGTCGCCACCACGACACGATCGTAATCGTGGCGCAGAAGACGCCCGAGACCCGGAACCCAACCTCGTCGCTGCGCCCGCTCTTCGCGCTGGCCGGTCTGGAACGCGCCCTGCCGCTCGATATTCTGCCCGTCCCGATGATGCGTGCGCTCCGGATCGGCGATACGGACGCGGCCCGGCGTCTGGGCTGTCTCGAACTGCTCGAGGATGACGTGGCCGCGTTGAGCGCCCATTGCACCAGCGGGGCCGATTACGGCCTCCATCTTCGCGCCATCCTCGACGACCTCAGAAAGCAGATCGGATGAAGGTCCCCTCCGCCGTCCTCGCCGGGCAGGGCGCGACCGGTGTTACCGTGTTGCAGGCGCTGGCCCTTCTGCCGCCCCTTGGCGTGGCACTGGTCCAGCGCGGACCGGCGGCGGTGATCCTGTTCGTGGTCGCATTGGCGATCGCGCTGGCGGGCGAGACGCTGTTCTGCCGCCTGCGCCACCGGCCGCAAACCGTCAACGGTGTCACGACGGCCATGATCTTCGCGACCCTCGCGCCCCCGGACCTCGCGGTCTGGCAGATCGGTCTGGTCATTGGGCTGGGCGTGGTGGTGGGCGAGCTGATCTTTGGCGGGCGGGGCTTCGGCTTCCTGAACGCCGCTGCCGTCGCCCTTGCCTTGCTGGTCTTTTCCTTCCCCGGAACGGCGCTTCCCGCGCCAGATGTCTGGATCGCCCTGGCCACGATCCCCGGCGCGGCCCTGCTTCTTGCCACCGGGGTCATCTCCTGGCGGCGTGGGGCTGCCCGCGTTTCTGGTCGTCGCGGCGCTTGGCGGCGCGGCGTCCGACAGCGCGGCCCTCACCATCCTTGCGGTGGCGCTCGCCTATCCGGCGGTCTTCCTCCTCAGCGATCCCGCCGCCGCCGCCACCACCAATCACGGGCGTCTCGCCCATGGCGCGCTGGCGGGCCTTCTCATCCATGTCTTCGACGGCGTTCAGGGCGCGGCCATCGCGCCCGAAGCCATGGTCTTTGCCGCACTTCTCGCCAGCATCTTCGCCCCGCTTCTCGATCATCTCGCGATCCTCTGGAACGCCTGGCGACGGAGGCTGCGCCTTGTCTGAACCCCGCACCATCTTCGGCCGCTTCCTCGCCCGTCCGAACGAAGACCCGGTCAAGGTTCTGGGCGTCGCGCTTTCGGTCGCGCTGACCTGCGCGCTGGTGGTCTCGACCGCCTCGGTGCTGCTCGACCCGCTGCAGGAGGCCCATCTTGAGGCCGAGCGCGAGGCGCGCATGGCCGCGATGCTGGACACGCTGCCGGGCATGCGCGACCTCTTGGAAGAGGCGGGCGCGGACCGGCTCGAAACCCGGCTTGTCGATCTGGCGACAGGCGCCTTCGTCGATGATCCCGATCCGGCCGCGTATGACATGGCCGCCGCCGCCTCCGATCCCGCCACCGCCGTCACGATCCCGGCCGAAGACGACATTGCGGGCCTGCGCCAGCGCGCGCCCCTGGCGCCGGTCCACATCCTCGAAGGCGGCGGCCGGGTGCAACTCGTCGTCCTGCCGGTACAGGGCAACGGCTATCAGTCGACCCTCCGCGCCCTTCTGGCGCTCGAGGCCGACCTGAACACCATCGCCGCGCTGACGATCCTCGAACAGGGCGAAACACCGGGCCTTGGCGCGCGGATCGAAGAGCCCGAATGGCAGGCGCTCTGGCCCGGCAAGAAGATCGCCGACGATGCCGGCGAGATCGTGATCTCGGTCGTGCGCGGTCAGGCCAGCGGCCCCCATGAGGTCGACGGCATCTCCGGCGCGACCCGCACCAGCAACGGCGTCGCCAACATGCTGCGCTACTGGCTGGGCGACCATGGCTACGGGCCGTTCCTCGACCGGCTGCGGACAGGGGGCTTCGAATGACACAGGTGCTGCACAGGCTTGTCACCCCCCTGATCGACCAGAACCCGGTGACGCGCCAGATCCTCGGCGTCTGCTCGGCCCTTGCGGTCACGACATCGCTCAACACCGCGCTGATGATGTCGGTCGCGCTGACCGTGGTGCTGTGCCTGTCCTCGGGCGTCATCAGCCTCCTGCGGCACCACATCCCGCAACGTGATCCGCCTGATCGTGCAGATCACCATCATCGCCTCGCTGGTCATCGTGATCGACGAACTGATGCAGGCCTATCGCCTTCGAACTCAGCCGCGAATTGTCGATCTTCGTCGGGCTGATCGTCACCAACTGCCTCGTGCTGGGCCGGGCCGAGGCCTTCGCCATGCGCAATCCGCCCGGCGCGGCGATGCTCGACGCCTTGGGCAACGGGCTGGGCTACAGCCTGATCCTCCTGATCGTCGGCGCGATCCGCGAGTTGCTGGGGCAGGGGAGCGCTCTTTGGCTATCGTCGTGCTCACGCCGGCGTCCGAGGGCGGCTGGTTCCAGCCGCTCGGGCTGATGCAGCTCGCGCCCAGCGCCTTCTTCATCATCGGCTTCCTGGTCTGGGCGATCCGCAGCCACTGGCGCAGCACAGAGCGAGCCCGCGAAATTCCCCCTGATCCGCGAAAGGACCGGCCGATGACCGACCTTCTGATCGCCGCGATCTTTCAGGAAAACCTCGCGCTGTCCTTCTTTCTGGGCATCTGCACCTTCCTCGCCGTGTCCGAACGGGTCGAAACCGCGCTGGGCCTTGGCGCCGCGGTGATCGTCGGTGCAGACCATCACGGTGCCGGTCAACGCGCTGATCTTTCAGGGCTTTCTGGTCGACGGGGCCTGGCGCTGGATCGGGCTGCCGGAGGTCGACCTGTCCTTTCTGAAACTCGTCGCCTTCATCGGCGTGATCGCCGCGATGGTGCAGATCCTCGAAATGGTCCTCGACCGCTACGTCCCCGCGCTCTACCGGGCGCTCGGCATCTTCCTGCCGCTGATCACCGTCAACTGCGCGATCCTCGGCGGCAGCCTGTTCATGGTCGAACGCCAATATGGCCCGCTCGAGGCGGTGATCTACGGCTTCGGCAGCGGTGTGGGCTGGGCGCTGGCGATCGTCACCTTCGCCGCGATCCGCGAACGGCTGCGCTACAGCGACATGCCCGAGGGCCTGCAGGGGCTGGGCAGCGCCTTTCTCGTGACCGGCCTGATGTCGCTTGGCTTTTCGGCCTTCGCGGGGGTCGGCGCCATGACCGATATCCTGCTGGGAAGCCTTGTCCTGATCGCCCTGACCCTGGCGCTGACCGGGGTGGTGATGGCGGCGCGCTCGGTTCTTGATGCCCGCGCGACCCGCTGACGCTGACGGTCAACGGCACGACCCGGATCGCCTCGCGGACCGGGCGCAAGCTGCTGGCGGCGCTGAACGACAACGGCATCCTGATTCCCTCGGCCTGCGCCGGCGCGGGCACCTGCGGGCTGTGTCGGGTGAAGCTTGGCGAAGGCGCGCCCGCGCCGCTGCCGGTCGAAGTCGCCCGCCTGTCGCCGGGCGAGCTGCGCGACGGGCGTGCATCTCGCCTGTCAGGTGACGCTGCGCGGCGACATGGCCGTCGACGTTCCCGACGATCTGCTGGGCGCCGAGACCTTCGAGTGCACGGTCGCTGTCGGCCCGGCCCCTGACGCCGCTGATCCGCGAGATCGTGCTGGAACTGCCCGAGGGGCAGCGCCCGAGATCTTCGCCGGGCTCCTTCGTCCAGATCACCGCGCCGCCCTTCTCGCCTCGACTACACCGAGATCGACGTGCCGACCGGAGCATGCCGACGGCATGGGACCCGCTGCGCGGACTTTCGGTGACCAGCAACGACCCCGGTGACGCGCGCCTATTCCGATCGCCAACCGGCCCGAGGACACGGCGGCGGGCCGGGTCGTCCTCAACATCCGGCTGGCGCTGCCGCCGCCCTCGGCGCACGACGCGCCGCCCGGCATCGTGTCGTCCTGGCTGTTTCGCCCTCAAGCCCGGCGACAGGGTCGCCACCGCCGGCCCGTTCGGCAGCTTCCGCGTCCACGACAGCGACCGCGAGATGGTGTTCATCGGCGGCGGCGTCGGCATGGCGCCCCTGCGCGCGATGATCTTCGAACAGCTCGAGGGCCTCCAGACCACCCGCAAGATCACCTTCTGGTACGGCGCCCGCAGCCGCGCCGACCTGTTCTATGCGGACGAACTCGACGGGCTGGCGAAACGCCACGACAATTTCGACTGGACCGTGGCGCTGTCCGACCCCGATCCGGGCGACCGCTGGGATGGCGCCGACAGGCTTTGTTCACACCGTCGCGCTGGAAACGCTACCTGCGCGATCATCCCGCGCCCGAGGCCTGCGAATACTACCTCTGCGGTCCGCCCATGATGATCTCCGCCGTGCTACGGATGCTGGACGATCTGGGCGTCGAACCCGAATCCATCTTCAACGACGATTTCGGAGTCTGAGCCATGACGACTGACACGGCGGGACATTCTGATCGGCGGGGCCTCGGCGGCGCTCTGGCCCCTGCCTCTGGGCGCAGAGACAGAGGTCATGGCGGGTCCGGCCTTCGGCGGCGTCGTGGCGGCTGGTGCGCGGCGGCGGCGACGCGCAACGCCTCCGCGCCACCATCGACCGGATCATCGCCGAGACCGACCGCGAGATGTCGCCATACCTCGCCGCCTCCGCCCTTTCCGCCTTCAACCGCGCGACAGGCGGCGACTGGCACCCGATGCCCGAACGGCTCTGCACTGTGACGCGGAACGCGCCTGCGACTGGCGCGCCTCACCGACGGCGCCTTCGATCCCACGGTGGGTCCCGCGGTCCATCGCGCCGGGTTCGGCCCGATCACCGGCGCGGCAGGAAGCTACGCGATGATCGAGGTGGGCGCGGCCGCCCTGCGCAAATCATCCCCGCACCTGACGCTCGATCTTTGCGGGATCGCCAAGGGCCATGCGCTTGACCGGATCGCGGATGCGCTCCGCGCGCTCTCGGACGCCCCATTCCTGATCGAACTGGGGGGCGAGGTGCGCGGTCATGGCGACCACCCATACGGCCGGCCATGGCAGGTGGCGATCGAAGACCCCTGGCAGGCCGAGTTCGCCGCCTTTCGCATCGTGGCACCCCGGGGCCTGGCGCTGGCCACCTCCGGGCACCGCGCCAACGGCGTCACGGGCCGTCTCGCCACAAGCCATATCGTCGACCCGCGCACGCAGCGCCCCTCGATATCCGCCATCGCCTCGGTCTCGGTGCTGGCCGCCACCGGCGAGCGCGCCGACGCGCTGGCCACAGCGCTCTGCGCCATGGGCGACGGCGGGGCCGGATTTCGCGCGGCAAAACGGCATCAGCGCCCTGTTCATCGCCGGGCAGCCCGACGCACCGCACGAGATACCGACCGGAAGCTTCCCCGATCACCTGATCGCCTGAGGAAAGGACACCCGACATGGCCACATTCCTGTTCAGTTTCATCGTCATCCTTCTGGCGGGGCTTGGCCTGTTCGTGGGCGTGCTTGCCGGGCGCGGCCCGGTCAAGGGCTCCTGCGGCGGCATTTCCTGTGGCAAGCTTGGCTCCTGCGCGGGCTGCACACGGGCAAAGGCACCATGAGCGCGCTGCCGGTCATCGCCGATTACATGGCGCGCGACCTGATCACGCTCGACCCGGATCAGGAGATCAACAAGGCGATGGGCATCCTGCTGGAACACCGGATTTCCGGGGCTCCGGTGCTGGACGGAGAGGGTCACCTTGTCGGCGTGCTGTCCAAGAAGGACTGCCTGCGCGCCGCGCTCGAGGCCAGCTATTACCGCGACTGGGGCAAAAGCGTCGCCACCTACATGACCCGCGAGGTCGAAACTCTGGATCCCGGCACCGATATCGTCGCCGGGTGCGAGGCATTTCTGCGCAGCTCCTTCCGCCGCTTCCCGGTTCTGAAGGACGGGCGGCTGGTGGGGCAGATCAGCCGCGCCGACATCCTGCGCGCCATGGTCGAGAACTGGGGCTAGACGGGCAGGGGGCATTTCGCGCCGTTCACGTCTGGAAATCCGCCACGGGCCGGTCATACTGGCCCGGCTAGGGATCAACGGAGGCATGATGTCCGAGAACGGGGATTCGGCGCTGCTCTCGGCGCTGCTCGAGGCCGCGGCGGATGCGATCATCGTGGCGGACGGCTCTGGCCGGATCCTCCGCGCGAACCCCGCGGCCGAGACGCTGTTCGGCCACCCGGTCGACGACCTCTTGGGCCAAAACATCGAGATCCTGATGCCAAAGGACATGGCCGACGCCCATGACGGGTTCATGGAGCGCTACATGGCCACCGGCGAAAAGCGCATCATCGGCATCGGCCGGAATGTCGAGGGCCTGCGCAGCGATGGCACGGTCTTTCCGCTACGACTGTCCATCGGCAAGGCCCTGTCGGACGGCGCGCCCATCTTCATCGCGATCCTGCATGACCTCAGCCGGCAACGCGCCGCGGAACAGGCGATGCTGCGGTCGCAGCGGATGGACGCCATCGGCCAGATGACCGGCGGCATATCGCATGATTTCAACAATCTCCTGACCGTAATCATCGGCAATCTCGAACTCCTTGAAATGACGGAAGCCGACGACAAGGCGAAACCGCTGATCCGCGACGCGCTCGAGGCCGCCGAGATCGGCTCGGATCTCACCTCGCGCCTCATGGTCTTCGCGCGCAAGACGACGCTGGTGCCCGAGGCCACCGATCTCGAGCAGGTTCTGGGCACCTCGGTGCGCATGCTCGCCAGAACGCTCAACCCGCAATGCCGGATTGAATTCGCTCCAACCGGGACGACCTGGAAGGCCCTGATCGACCCGACGCGCCTGCATACGGCGATCCTGAACCTCGTCCTGAACGCACAGGACGCCATGCCCGAAGGCGGCGAGATCGTCCTCGAGGTGACGAACGTCACCATCGACGACAGCTATATGGCGCAGGAACTGGACGTCAGCGGCGGCAATTACGTTCGGGTGACGGTCAGCGACACGGGCGAAGGCATGCCCGAAGACATCCGCACGCGCGCGCTGGAGCCGTTCTTCACGACCAAGCCGCCGGGCAAGGGAACCGGGCTCGGCCTGTCGATGGTCTACGGCTTCGTCAAACAGTCCGGCGGCCATTTCACGATCTACAGCGAACCCGGGAGAGGCACCAAGATCAGCCTCTATTTCCCCGCGATCGACGCGGAAACCGGGGCCGCCGCCGCCGCTGCAAGGGACAATACCGCCGATCTCGCACGCGGCGACGGCCAGCTCGTTCTGGTTGTCGAAGACGATCCGCGCGTCCGGCGGCTGTCGGAAATCCGGGTCACGGCGCTGGGTTATCGCTGCCGCACCGCGCCTGACGCCGACGCGGCGTGGGACATGCTGTGCAAAGAGGGGGATATCGACCTTGTCTTCAGCGATCTGGTCATGCCCGGCACAATGACCGGCTACGATCTTGCCCGGCGCGTTGGCGAAACCTTCCCGGACGTCCGCATTCTCCTGACATCCGGGTTCTCGGAGGCCATGCTGAAGGATGGCAGGGTCGGCAAGGAATATCCGGTGCTGGGCAAACCCTATCGTCAGGAAGACCTCTGCCAAGGCACTTCAAATGGCCTTCCGGGATCACTAGGGCGCGGGAACCGGCCGTTCCGTCAGCATGTACCCCACGCCCCGCACGGTCTTGATCAGCAGGGGACGCGCCGGGTCGCGCTCGATCTTCTTGCGCAGCCGCGCCACCTGATTGTCGATGGTCCGGTCCAGCGGCACCCAGTCCGGCCCGTCGATCAGGTCCATAAGCCGTTCCCGCGACAAGGGGCGCTTGGGATGGCCGAGGAACGCCGCCAGAAGCTTGAAATCCGCCGTCGTCAGGTCGCAGGGCGCCCCGTCTCGGTCGGTCAGCTCCATCCTGTCGGGAAAGATGGTCAACCCATCCAGCGAAAGCTCCGCGTTCTCGCCGGCGCTGTCCGCAACTGCCGGCGTCTCGCGGGCCCCGGTCGTCCGGGCACGGCGCAGGACACTATGCACCCGGGCAAGGACCTCGCGCACGTGGAACGGCTTGGTGATGTAATCATCCGCCCCAAGTTCCAGCCCGACGATCCGGTCGATGACATCGTCCTTGCCGGTGACCATGATGATCGGCACGTCGTGATCCCTGCGGATATCCCGGGCAAGATCAAGCCCATTGTCTCCGTTAAGGTTGAGATCGAGCGTGACCAGATCGGGGGGATGCTTGTCGAATGCATCCATCACATCCGTACGACCCGCCGCTTCGGTGACATTGAATCCATCACCTTCGAGACAGCGTCTCAGAAGCGTTCGGATCTTTGTGTCATCATCAACGACAAGGATATGATTTTTGGTCATTTTTCTGAAAAATTCGAGGCCTTGGAAATGGATTCATCTCTTGGTGTGGGGCGGCAGAGGTCTCTTGATACAATTTAATACAATATATTCAAGAATCTGCAATCATGGTGCGACAGAGACCGGCGAAAGTGCTCTCAACAAAATGGAGGAGCACGAGATGTATGTCACTCTGATTAGCTCGACCGACGCGCACGAAGGTCCGCTCTTCACTCCCGAAAAACCACCGGCAAGGCCGAACCTCGGATGCGCCCGGTTCCTGCCAGCCGGCGCGAATCTTTTCCGTGAAGGCGACGAGGCGCAATTCCTCTACGAGGTCCGCAGCGGGGTCCTGCGCCTGACAAGGGTTCTTGAAAACGGCAAGCGTCAGGTGATCTCGTTCGGCTATCCCGGCGATTTCGTGGGCTTTCCCGATGGCGATGACTATCACACCGATTGCGACGTGATCGCCTCTGCCGAGTTGATCGCCTATCGGCGTTCGGCGCTGGAATCGGGCTCTGGGCGACGATCTGACCCGGCGGCGGCTTCTGGACGCGGCCTTGCGCGAAATCAGCGGGATGCAGGATCATTTCATGATGCTGGCGCGCAAGTCGGCGATCGAAAAGGTCGCCTCGTTCCTGTCGGTTCTGGCCGAACGGATCGGGCTTCGCACCGGTGCAGTCACCACGCTGGACCTCTCGATGCGCCGTACCGACATCGCCGACTTCCTCGGGCTGACGACCGAAACCGTCAGCCGGACCCTGACCCATCTCCGCAAGAAGGGGGTCATCTCGATCGAGAACGCGCATACGATCGTGATCCGGGATCGAAGCGCCCTCGCAGACGCGGCCGAGATGGAATAGCGCCCGCGCATCCCATCGGCATCTTTCCAGAACCGGCACCGACCCCGCAATGGTCGGTGCCGCGGTTGCGCCCGGTTTTCTGGGCGCGAAGGCTGGTTCTGCGTCTCTTTCTGCCCTGCGAACCTCCCCCACGCATGTCGCCACCACCAGTCCTCCGGACGATGAATTGGTAGATCAATTCTCAAGGATTGGTCGATTTGGCTGTTGAAATTGGTTGGAAAGGGATGATTAATACCCTTGTCGGCCCGATCAGTCGCGATTGGTTGAGGTTCGTACGCCGGCCGTCGCGCCCATCGGATCGGCGGGCGAGGTGACAATCCGGACGTATCCGGGGTCGATTCGGAACGAAGGCGGCTGCTCGGGGAGGGGTGGAGTGCTGGAACTGACGCTGGGCACATGGGATCACGACCGCGTCATGGCGCTGCATGACGGGCGCGTCACCGTTCCCGGTGTCCGGCTGGACTGTCAGGTCCATCCCACCGCCAGGCTCTTTCCATGGGCGGTTCAGGAGGCGCGCTTCGACATCACCGAGATGTCGGTCTCGAGCTATATCCTGCAACTCTCGCGCGGCGGCTCGGACTATACCGCGATCCCCGCCTTTCTCAGCCGCGCCTTCCGGCACTCCGGCTTCTTCGCCCGCGCGGGCTCCGGCATCGAAAGCCCCGCCGATTTCGCCGGTCGCCGCATCGGCGTGCCGGAATACCAGATGACCGCCGCCCTCTGGATGCGCGGAATCCTGGCGGACGAATACGGCGTGAATTGCGATCAGATCCACTGGCGCACCGGTGCGCTGGACGAGGGCGTGCGGCGCGAACGGCTCGAACTCGCCCTGCCCGACGCCATGGTGGTCGAGCCGATCGAAGAGGGCGAGACGCTTCAGGACCTGCTTCTTCGCGGCGAGATCGACGGGCTTCTTGCGCCCAAACCGCCCCGCGCGTTCCTTGACGGCCACCCCGATCTGGTCCGCCTGATCCCGGATTTCGAAGCCGCCGAACAGGCCTATCACGCGAAAACCGGCTATTTCCCGATCATGCATCTGGTGGGCATCCGGAAATCCATTGCCGAGGCGCATCCCGACCTGCCACGCGCGCTCTACGATGGCTTCGTCGCCGCCCGCGACATGGCGATGGACCGGCTGCGCGCGGTCTGGCTCGGCAATGCCAACCGGCTGTCGCTGCCGTGGCTCGGGGCCTCCATGGAGCGGACGCTGGCCAGCATGGGCCCGGATTACTGGAGCTATGGCTGCACCGCCAACATGGACGAGATCGACACCATCTGCCGCTATTCCCTGGCCCAGCACCTCGCGGCCGCCCCGGTCGCGCCCGAGGCGCTGTTCCACCCCTCGGTGCTGGACACATGATGATGGAGATCTGGCATGCGGGGCTGGGCTGGCCGATCGCGGGAACGCTGCTTGCGGTCAGCTTCGCCAGTTCCTTCATCACCATCGCCTTCGGGATCGGCGGCGGGGCGGTGATGCTGGCGGTCCTGGCCACGCTTCTGCCCGCCGCCGCAATCGTGCCCGTGCATGGGCTGGTCCAGCTTGGCTCCAATGCCGGGCGCGCCGCGATCATGACGAAATACATGCGCTTCGATCTTCTGGGCGCGTTCAGCGCGGGCGCCCTGATCGGCATCCTTCTGGGCGGATCAGTCGTGGTGCAGCTCGATCCGGGCTGGATCCAGATCGGCGTGGGCGCCTTCATCCTGTGGTCGGTCCTGGCGAAACCGCCTGCCTTCCTGCGCCGCTCGGGCCTGATCACCGGCGTGTTTTCCAGCTTTCTGACGATGTTCTTCGGCGGCACCGGCCCGTTCGTGGCCACCTATGTCAAGGCCCAGAAACTCGACCGCCACGCCCATGTGGCGACCCACGCGATGCTGATGACCGTCCAGCACCTTCTGAAGACCATGGCCTTCGGGATCCTCGGCTTCGCCTTCAGCCTCTGGGCCGGTCTCATCGCGCTTCTGATCGCTGCGGGCGTTCTGGGGACGCTCGCGGGCCGCCTGATGCTGGCCCGTATCGACGACCGCCGCTTTGGCCTTATACTGAACGCCATCCTGACCCTGCTGGCGCTGCGGCTGATCTATGCCGGGGCAAGCGAGGTATTCTTTTCGGCGCCCGCCGAGGCAGCGATGGGAGGAGAGTTTCGACCCGCATGGACCACGCGCGACCCAAGCGGACAAATGACACGATGCGCACCTGATACATGTAACTGGGAGGAGACCATGATCATGAAACCAACCATCAACCGCCGCACGCTTCTGGGCACCGGGGCCGCCGCTGCGGCCATGACCCTTGGCGCACCAAGGATCGCACGCGCCGCCGGCTATCCGGAGCGCAACATCAACGTCTATGTGCCGACCGCCGAGGGCGGCGGTGCCGACCGCAATTTCCGCGCCTTTTCAAGCGTCTGGAAGACGAAGCTGGGCACCGATTTCGAACCGGGCTTCTATCCGGGCGCGTCGGGCCGCGTCGGCTACGAGATCTACATGGGCAAGGCCGAGCCCGACTGCTACAACCTGATCTTCGGCAATATGGGGCCCGAGGTGCTGAACTGGGCGATGCAGGAACCCAGCTTCGACGTCAACGACTATTTCTACTTCGGTCAGGTCGACAAGGATCCCTGCTGCCTGTTCGTCGGCGCCGAAAGCCCGCTTCAGACGATGGACGACATCATCGCCGCGGCCAAGACGCGCAAGCTGAATGTCGGCACCAGCCGCATGGCGCACCCTGCCTCGATCGGCCTTCTGGCCCTTGGCGACAAGCTGGGCGTCGATTTCAACCTGATCCCGCTTCAGGGCGGCAAGGGCACGGTCGCCGGCGCCGTCACCGGCGAGGTCGATTTCTCGGTCCTGACCTCGGGTTCGGTGATCGCGGCCGGCGACAGCGTCAAGACGCTGCTGGTCTTCGGCAACAACATCGTGGGCGAGGCGCTGGACAACGCGCCCAACATCAACGACGCCTATGACATGGACCTGCCGGAAATGCTGTCGGCCCGCGCCTTCGGCATCCACAAGAAGGCGGTCGACGACTATCCCGGACCGGTTCGAGACGCTGACCTCGACCTTCAAGGCAACCTTCGACGATCCGGCGCTGATGGAGGCCTACATCGCCAGTCCAAGGGTCAGCCCGAATACCTGATCTATGCCGGCGTCGAGGAATGCGAGGCCTTCAAGCAGTCGATGCTGGAGCTTGGCGCACGCTACAAGTCGCTGCTCGAGCGGCGCCTGAGCACGACGGGCCGGCGGCGCATCCGGTCGCCGGCCCGGATCCCGCGATCGAACCTTCGCATCGGACAGACACGGACTGACGCACATGCCCTCGGACAATTACAAACCGCCCCGGCAGATCGGGGGAGAGCTGGTCATCCCCGCCATCGCGGTGGCCTTCACCTTGTACTTCTTCTCGACGATCTGGAATTCGCCCTGGACGGCACAGGTCAGCGCCTTTCTTGTGGGCAGCATCCTGCTTCTCGTCTGCGCGATCTTCTTCGTCCGCTGCATGGTCTGGCTGAGGCGCGGCGAAGGAACGCTGGGCTTCGGCAATCTGGTGACGCGGGACGACATCCATACCGGGCGCATCGGTCTTCTGGCCACCACCATCGCCTATGTCGTCCTCATCGACCGGCTCGGCTTCACGCTGACCACCTTCCTGTTTCTCGCCAGCAGCATGCTGATCCTCGCCAAGGGCCGGAACGCCGGGCTTCATCACGATGATTTCGGCGGCCATGGCGCTCACGGGCTGGGCGGTGTTCATCTGGGCCTTCGACACGCGCTTCCCGCGCGGCTGGTTCGAAACCACCATGAAGGCGGTACTGGCCAATGGATAGCAGCACAGCCGCAATTCTGGCCGAGGTGTTCTTCGAGACCCTCGGCTACTGGTACATCATCATCCCCACGATCTTTCTGGGCCTGATCGTCGGCGGCATTCCGGGTTTCTCGGCGGCCAACACGATCATCATCCTGATGCCGCTGACGCTGGCGATGGACCTGCAGACCGGTCTGGTCTTCATGATCTCGCTCTATTGCGCGGCGCGCATGGGGGCGGGCATTCCGGCCATTCTGGTGAACATCCCCGGCACCGCCGGCGCGGCGGCGACGCCGCTCGACGGCTATCCGATGGCCAAGCAGGGCAAGGGCCAACAGGCGCTGGCGATTTCCTTCGTCGCCTCCTGCATCGGCGGCCTGCTCACCACGATGATCGCGCTGGCCACCATGCCGATCCTGGCGCGCGTGGGCTTCTACATGCACTCGGTCGAGATGATCGTGGTCATGCTGTTCGGCATCTCGCTGATCGCCTCGATCGCGGCGCAGGACATGGTCAAGGGGCTGATCGCGGGCTTTCTCGGCCTGATGATCGGCTCGATCGGCACCGACGTCGTCTATGCCACGCCGCGCGGCACCTTCGGGTTCCTCGAGCTTTATGACGGCGTGCCGCTGATCCCGGCGCTGGTCGGCCTGTTCGCGGTCTCCGAGGCCTTCGTCATCATCGAAAAGACGGGTGATCGTGCACGCATGAGGGCGAGCCGAAGGCCCCCAATTGGCACGACACGTTCGAAGGCGTCCGGATCGCGCTGCGCACGCTGGTGGCACATCGTCTGGACCTCGATCATCGGGCTGGTCATCGGGGTCATCCCCGGTGCGGGCGCCTCCATCGCCAGCTTCGTGGCCTATCAGCAGTCGCGCACCTTCTCGAAGACGCCCGAACTCTACGGCACCGGCCATCCCGAAGGCCTGATCGCGCCGGAATCCGCCAATAACGGCGTCACCTCGGGCACGCTGGTGCCGCTTGCTGGTGCTCGGCATTCCCGGCGGCGCCACGGCGGCGATCATGCTGGTGGTGATGCAGTTTCACGGCGTCAGCTTCGGCCCGTCGCTGTTCGAGAACCAGCCCAAGGTCGGCTACGGCATGTTCATGGCCATGGCGGTCAGCTACCTGCTGATGATCTTCACGATCCTGCCGCTGTCGCGCTACATGAGCCACGTCACCACGATCCCGACGATCTATCTCGCGCCGATGATCATCAGCTTCACGCTGGTGGGCGGCTTTGTCCCGCGCGAATACATGTTCGACATGTACCTGGCGCTGGCCTTCGGCGTGCTGGGCTACATCGCGCGCCGCACCGGCTATCACGTCGCGGCGATCCTGATCGGCGTCATCCTCGGGCCGCTGCTCGAGAAATACTTCCTCTGGTCGCTCAAGAAATCCGACGGCGACATCATGGTGCTGTTCTCCTCGACGCTGGGCAACATCCTTTGGGTGGCCTTCGCCGCTTCCATCATCCTGCCGATCATCCTCGGGATGCGGCGCAAGCGCAGACCGCGAGGTACCGGCCGAATGAAACGTGAAATCGAATGGGATCTGGCCCGCAACATCCGCCGCCTGGGGCATCTCGATATCGCGGGCGGCGGTCAGGTCGTGGTGCAGGACGGCTATGCCTATCGTCGGGCCACATGAAGCCGCCGATGGGCACCTCGATCATCGACGTGCGCGACCCGGCCAACCCCATGGTCGTCAGCCACATGTGCCGCCGCCCGACGAATGGTCCCACACCCACAAGGTGCGCGTCGTGGGCGACCTGATGATCACCAATGTCGAACAGGACCGGCGGCATTTCCTGCGCAAGGGCGACAAGATCGCGGGCCTGCGCGCCAAGGGCCTGTCGGACCCGCAGATCGCCCGAGAGCTGGCGGTCAAGGACAGCGATATCGCGGTGCTGGAAGAGGCGCTGGCGCGCGGCTATCACTCCGGCGGCTTCCGCGTCTGGGACATCTCCGACAAGACCGCGCCGCGGCTTTTGTCCTACGTGAAAACCCACGGCTTCGGCGTCCACCGGTTCGATATGGACGAGAACTACGCCTATATCTCGACCGAGATGGAGGGCTATGTCGGCAATATCCTCGTCATCTACGACCTCTCCGACCCGGCAAACCCCCGACCGAGGTGTCGCGCTGGCACATGCCGGGACAGCATCTCGCGGGCGGCGAGACGCCGACATGGACGGGCTATGGCACCCGCCTGCACCACGCGATGCGCTGCGGGCGACGAATTGTGGGCGGCGGTCTGGCATGCGGGCATACCGGGTGCTGGATGCCACCGACATCACCAAGCCCACGCGTCAAGGGCAGCTATCGTCTTTCCGCCAGCGATCCCGGAACCGACCCACACGGTCATGCCGCTTGAACAACCCGATCAACGGCCGCCGCTACGCCGTGGCCATCGACGAGGAACATGACCACAAGCCGGGTCGCCTGCACGGGTTCCTCTGGGTCATGGACGTCACCGACCTCGCCAACATGGTGCCGGTCGCGGCCTGGGACCTGTCCGAACGCGCCTGCCCCTGGGTCGGCGAACCCGGCGTGCGCTTCGGCGCGCACCAGTACCGCGAAAAGCTCGACAGCACCCTGGTCTACGCCACCTGGTTCGCCGGTGGCCTGCGCGTGCTCGACCTTGCCGATCCGCTTCTGCCCGTCGAAGTCGCGCATTTCATGCCCGAACCGGGTCCCGGAAGGCCCGCCGCAATCCAACGACGTGGATGTGGACGACAACGGCCTGATCTACCTGCTCGACCGCAACCACGGCTTCGATATTCTGGAGATGACCCTGTGACCGACGACACCTCCGACCTGCTGCCGCCCAGTGTCGACCCGAACACCGCCGCGCTCGGCATCCGCCGCGTCAGCGCCCGGAACGAGGCCTCGACCCGGTCGGTGATGATGGTGCGCGACCACATCCTCGTCACCGATGAGAAGGGCACCAACACCGGCCCGACGCCGCTGGAAATGACCCTGTCCTCGCTTCTGGGCTGCGAGGGTGTCATCATCAACCGCTGCGCCGAGGCGATGCAGTTTTGCCTACACCGCCGTCGACATGCGAGGCCGATGGCGAGGTGGACCAGCGCGGCTCGCGCGGGGTGCAGGGTGTGCGGCCTTATTTCAACTGGGTGAAACTGCGCATCCGGGTCCATACCGACGAGCCGCAGGAGCGGTTCGACCGCCTGACCCGCAATGTCGAATACCGCTGCCCGGTGATGAACCTGTTCAAATCCGCCGATGTCGACGTGCAGATCAACTGGGAGCGCGTGACCTCGTGACACTCACCCTGCGGATCAACGGCGACGACCCATGTCGTCGCGTGCGGACCCCGATACGCCGCTGGTCTATGTGCTGCGCGACGAGCTGAAGCTGAAGGGCACCAAACTGGGCTGCGGGCTGGAACAATGCGGCGCCTGCGCGGTGCTCGTGGATGGCGAGGCGGTGATGTCCTGCGTCACCGCCGGCGAGCGCCTTTGAGGGCAAGGAGATCACCACGATCGAGGGCATCGGCGAAACCGAGACCGGGCAGACGTGTGCAAGCAGGCCTTTGTCGAGACCTCCGCCGCGCAATGCGGCTATTGCACCGCCGGGCTGGTGGTCGCCGCGACCGCGCTTGCTGCGCGCAGACGCCGAACCCCGACCGCGCCACCGCCATGGCCGCGCTCACCCCGCATCTCTGCCGCTGCGGCTCGCACCCAAGGGTGCTGAAGGCCGTCGAACGAGCGGCTCGCGGTCATGAGCCTCGACGCCCATCCCCGGATCGCCGACTGGATCACGCGCCCGCGACGGGCGGCTTGTCGATCCATACCGGCAAGGTCGATATCGGCCAGCGTATCTCGACCGCCCTTGCCCAGATCGCCCATGACGAACTGACCGTGCCGCTTTCGCGGATCGACATGGCCCCGGTCCGCACCGGCCACGCGCCCGGACGAAGGCATCACCTCGGGCAGCAATTCGATCGAACAATCGGGCCATGCCATCGGCTGCGCCGCCGCGACGCTGCGCGCGCTACTCGTCGCGCATCTGTCCGCACGGCACGGCACGGCACCAGAGGGCTGGACGCTCGAGGACGGGGTCTTTCGGCACAAGGACACCAATGACAGCGCCGATCTGGTGACGCTTCTGGCCGAGATCGACCCCGACACGCCCGTCGACCCGTCCGCTCCCCGGCGCGACAGGCCGGCGGGCCAACTGCCCCACGCGCCCATGCGTGGGCTGACCGAAATGGTCGAGGGGCGCTTTACCTATCTCCACGATCTCGACCTGCCCGGCATGGTCCATGCCCGGGTTGTCCGCCCGCCCCATGCCCGCGCGACGCTTCAGGATGTGAACGCCGACACGACCGCCAAACTGCGCGATGAGGGCCTGACGGTGATCCGCGACGGCGGCTTTCTTGCGGTCGCGGGGCCGATCGAATGGGAGGTGGTGAAGGCCGCATCCCGGCTCGAACGCGCCTGCACATGGGATACGGGCGAGGGATATCCCGAGCTTGACATCTTCGCCCATCTCGACCCCGCCAATGCCGAACGGTTCCCGGTCATCGACGGCACGCCAGAGGTCGGGCCGGTGCCCGCGCCCATCGCCGATGCCGATCTCTCGGCCCGCTATGAACGGCCCTACCAGATGCACGGATCGCTTGCCCCCTCGGCGGCCATGGCGCAATGGGACGGCAAGACGCTTACCCTGCAAAGCCACAGCCAGGGCATCTATCCCCTGCGCGCGGCCATCGCGGACAGTCTCGGCCTCGATCCGGGTCAGGTGGATATCACCCATGTCCCGGGGGCGGGCTGCTATGGCCATAACGGCGCCGATGACGCGGCCTTCGAGGCGGCGCTGGTCGCGATGGCCCTGGCCGACACCCCGGTTCTCCTGAAATGGAGCCGCGAGGACGAACATGGCTGGGAACCCTATGCCCCCGCCATGGCGGTGGCGCTTGCCGCGCGTCTGTCGGAGGGCCGGGTCGCCGCCTATTCCGCCGAGGCGATGAGCGACACCCATCGCGGGCGGCCCCGGCCGGGTCCGAACCGCGCGGGGCCCGCGAAACTCCTCGCCAACCGGCTGCGCCCCGATCCCATGGCGCCCTATCTGGCCCCGCCCAACATGGGCAATCATGCGGGCATGCACCGAAATCTCGACCCGGTCTACTCCTTCCCCGAACGGCGGCTGGTCAAGAACCTCGTGCGTGGCCTGCCACACCGCACCTCCGCCATGCGCTGTCTGGGTGCGGCGGCGAATATCTTCGCGCTCGAAAGCTTCATGGACGAGTTGGCCGAAACCGCCGGGGCCGATCCCTTTGCCTTCCGCGCGGCCCAGCATGACGACCCCCGCGCCGGCGCGGTGCTGGCAGAGCTTGAGCGTCAGGTACAGGCGCGCCCGCCGTTGCCGGAAGGCCGGGGCAGGGGAATCGCCTATGCCCAGTACAAGAACCAGATGACCCGCGTGGGCGTCGCGGTGGAATTGTCGGTCACCGAACAGGCCGAGGTCCGGCTTCACCACGCCCTCATTGTCGCCGATGCGGGCCGGGTGATCGACGCCGACGGGCTTACAGCGCAGCTTGAGGGCGGCTTCATCCAGGCCGCAAGCTGGGCGCTCTACGAAGAGGTTACATGGGACCGCGAGGGCATCACCTCGCGCGACTGGGACAGCTACCCGGTGATCCGCTTCGACAATATCCCCGAGATCGAGGTGACGCTTCTGGAACAGGCCGGGACCAAACCGGTGGGCGCGGGCGAGGCCTCTCCCGGCCCCACGATCGCCGCCATCGCCAACGCGGTGCATGACTGCATCGGCATCCGTCTGCGCCGTATGCCTTTCACCCCCGACGCGATCACCCGCGCGGCGCTCGAGGCATAGGTTTCCGACATCAGCTTTGGGTCTCAACCCTCTGCAGAAAAAAGATCTTCTTCCGTATCGATATCGCGCAATTCACCCTCGGACGCGGGCACCAGCGCCTCCTCGGACAGCCCGCGCAGCACGCCCCGCGCGCCCCGATCCCCCTGAAGCCCCGCAACCGTCTTGAACAGTGCGGCGGGAAAGCACGCCGGCGGCATCGGGCCTGCACCAGAACTCGAGGCCGCGGGCGCATCATCCCGGCAGGCCGCCAGAACCCGGCGCAGATGGCCGGAGGTCACAAAGGGCATATCCCCCAGAACCACCAATGCCCGCGTCGCCCCCGCCGCCCGCAGGATACCCGCCCGCAGGCTATGGGCCTGCGCCGCACCCTCGGGCGCCACGATCTCGAACCCCTCCAGCACCGCGGCCACGGCGCCGCTGCCCGTCACCGCGATCAGCCGGTCACATCCCGCCCCGCGCAGGGCATCCGCCGCATGCGCCACCAGCGGCCGCCCCCGCAAGTCCGCCAAAAGCTTGTCTTCGGTCCCGAACCGGCGCGATTGTCCTGCCGCCAGAAGGATCCCGGCCACGCTCATCCCGCGTCCGCCATCGCCTCGGCCAGGACCTCCGCCAGCACCGACACGGCAAGCGTATTGGGGTCGCGCGCCGACGGAATCAGCCCCACGGGGCCCCGCAGCCGCGCCCGGCCTTCCGCATCCACCCCCATCGCCTCCAGCGCCAAGAAGCCGCGCGTCCCGGGCCTTCACGCTGCCCTGCGCGCCGATGTAAAAGGCGGGCGTCTCCAGCGCCCCGGCGAGGATCGGCGGCTCCCAGTCGTGATCGTGAAAGAACAGCGTGACGGCGGTGCGGCTGTCGCTGTCCAGATCGGCGGGAAAGGCCCGCCCGGCAAGCGGCCGCGTGGCGCATCCCGCCGCCGCCCCATGGGCAAGGGTCTCGGGGTCGGGCGACAGAAGAAGGTTCGGATATCCCGCCGCCTCGACAAGGGCCGCGAATGTGCTGGCCTCGGGTCCCTTGCCGAAGACAAGGAACCGGATCGCGGGCGCGAACCGCACCCGCAGGATCTGCCCCTCGCGTTCCGTAGCGCCATGCTCCAGAACGCCCATCGCGCCGGTCTCCATGTCGATTTCCAGCGTCGCCGCCCGCCGCTCTGCAAGACGCGCCGCGACGGCCTCAAGCGCCGCCCGGTCGGGCCGGGGCAAAAGCAGGATCTCAAGCCCGCCCCCACAGGGAAGCTGGATATCGATGATCGGCGAGCCGCGCCCGTAGCGGATCAGCCGGGGCACCCCCGCCGCCCGCGCCTCCAGCGCATGAAGCGTGATATCGGCCTCGACACAGCCCGAGGACAGGCTGCCCACCCGCGCCTCGGGGCCAAGCACCGCCATCACCGTTCCCACCGGGCGATAGGACGGCCCTTCGACCCCGGCGATGATCGCCAGAACCGCCTCCGCCCCGCCTGCAAGCACAGCCGGGATCGGGTCGCGCGGGGCTCTGTCGGCAGGGTCGCGCAGCATGGGTCCTCCTGAAGCCGCGGCTCAGAATGGGGCGGGGCTGCGTCCATGGCAAGGGCGGCGCGCGCCCAAGGTCACATCAGGCCCGGAAGCCACAGCACGACAGGGGGAATATAGGTGATGATCAGAAGCACCAGCAGCATCAGCCCGATGAACGGCAGAACCGCCGTCACCACTTCGCGGTAACTGACCTTGAAGGTGGTGATCCCGATGAACAGGTTCAGCCCGAAAGGCGGCGACACCATCCCCAGCGCCACGTTCGCCACGATCACCGCACCCAGATGGATCGGATCGATCCCCGCGGCCAGCGCGGCCTGAAAGATCAGCGGCGTCAGCACGATGATGGCCGAATTCGGGTCCACGAACATGCCCGAGATCAGGAACACCACGTTGATGATCATCAGGACCTTGAGCGGCGAGGCCCCGGACAGAAGCTGGGTCACCTGCTGCGGCACCTGGCTGAGCGTAAGGTAATAGGTCATCGCGGTGCCCGCCGCGATCAGGATCAGAAGAACGGCGATCGTCCCCGACGACTGGTTCGCGGCCAGAAACACGTCCTTGAGCCGCATCGAGCGATAGATCACGCATTCCACCACGATCGCATAGATACAGGCGAATGCCGCCGCCTCGGTGGGGGTGAATACGCCCCCATAGATGCCACCAAGGACAAAGACCGGCAGCCCCAGCGCCCAGATCGCGGTGCGCGTGGCCTCCCATCGCTCGGTCCAGTTCAGTTTCGCGGCCCGCGCCACGCCACGCACCCGGGCATAGCCATAGGCATAGGCACAGAGCACGCCGGTGAACACGCTGCCCGCCATCAGCCCGGCAAGGAACATCGCCCCGATCGAGGAATTCGTCTGCAACGCATAAAGGATCATCGCCACGCCGGGCGGGATCAGCATCGCAAGGGTCGAGGCCGTGGTGATCAGCCCGACCGAGAAACCGCGCGAATAGCCCTGCCGCACGAGGGCGGGAAAAACCAGCGGCCCGATGCTCACCACCGCCGCCGGACCGATCCCCGACATGGCGCCGAACAGGGCACAGGCCAGAACGGTGGCGATGGCAAGCCCGCCGGTGATATGGCCCACATAGGCCTCGGCCAGTCTTACGAGCCGTGCGCCGATCTGCCCGCGCGCGATGATGTCGGCGGCAAAGATGAACAGCGGGATCGCCAGAAGCGAGAACTTGTTGACCCCGTCCACCATCCGCTGCGGGATCACCATGGACGGGATCGGCGGCCCGAAGGTCTCGAAGGTGACGATGGTGCCGGCCATGATCGCCAGAAAGATCGGCGCACCGATCAGCAGGGCCACAAGTGCTATGGCAGACAGGACGGCGACATGCATCAGGCGGACCCGTCCTTGGTTTTCGGCGTCTCCGCCGGCGGTCCGCCCATGATCTCAAGCGGCGGCAACTTGTCGAACACCGCGCGCAGGAAGATCTCGGTAAAGGCCACCAGCATCAGCACCGCACCGATGCAGACCGGCAGAAAGAACAGGCCGCGCGGGACGGGCAGGGTGGTTCCCATCTGGCCCGAGCCGAAACTGAAGGCCGAAAGCTGAAACGAGGTCCAGGCGAGGTAGCTCATCACCGCCATGCCGATCGCACCCGACGCGCCGCGCATGATCCGCTGCGCCCCCGGCGGGACCGCGCCCAGCACGAGGTCGATATTCACATGCCGTTCCTTGCGCACAAGCGCGAAGGCCCCGACAAAGGTGATCCAGACGGTGAGCAGGCGGGCAAGCTCCTCGCCCCCCAGAAACGACCAGCCGGTCAGGTAGCGCCCGGTCGCGTTGAAGAACACCGTGAGCGTCACACAGAGAAGCGCAAGCCCCGCACCCCATGTCACGATTGCCTCGAGTGCATTGAGCAAGCGCACCCCCATGGGCGTGCGCTCTGTGTCTGATGGGGCCGTCATGGCCTCCCGCTCCGGTCCGAGACCCCGCTTAGCTTCCGCCAAGCTGGTCCTGGAACAGCTTGAGAAGCTCTTCGCCGCGCGCGCCGTTGGTCTTGGTGTAGAATTCCAGAACCGGCGGAAGCACGGCCTCCTTCATCGCCTCGCGTTCGGCGTCGGTCACCTCGACCACGGTCACACCCTGTGCCGCGAAATCGGCCATGGCGGTCTCTTCCTGCATCATGGTCTGGTCCAGCGTCACCTTGTTGGCCATGGGCATCGCCTCGGTGATCGCGGCCTTGCAGCCGTCGCTCAGGCCTTCCCACCACGTCTTGTTGACCAGGATCACCTGATCGAGATTGCCGTGATAGGTCATGGTCACATGGCTCTGAACCTCGTGGAACTTCATGTTCCAGCTTGTGGGAATCGGGTTTTCCTGCGCGTCGATCGCGCCCGACTGCAGTGCCGAATAGGTCTCGGGGAAGGGCATCGTGACCGGGTTCAGGCCAAAGGCCTTCTGCTGCTCGGCCAGAACCGGCGACGGCATCACCCGCGACACCAGCCCGTCATAGGCGTTCAGCTCGTTCAGCGGCTTGTTGCCCGTCCACTGCTTGTAACCGGTGTGCCAGACATCCAGCATCACCATGTTGTGCTTTTCCATCTCGGTGGCCAGTTCGGCCATGGCGGGCGACTTGTGCAGCTCCAGAAGCTGCGCCACGTCCTTGGGCCAGAAAAACGGAAAGTCGAAAATGCCGAACAGCGGCTCGGTTCCGACGATATAGGAGGCGGGCATGACGCTCATCTCGATCGAGCCGAACTGCACGCCTTCGTTGATGTCGTTGAACATGCCAAGCTGGCCGGACGGGAACACCTGTCCGTCGATGTCACAGCGCGCGTCGGCTTCGACAAGCTCGACGATCTTGTCCGCGCCCTGGTCGCGGGGGTCGCCATCGGGCAGGACATGCGCGATCTTGAGCGTAACATCCGCAGCGGCGGCAGGAATGGCCAGGGCGACGCTTGCGACGCCGATTGCCGTGGTCAGGGTCAAAAGGTTCTTCACGATCGTATCCTCCAGGTTGTCTGCGGCATGCTGCACGCTATCGTTCTGTGTCAGCGGCGGGGCCGCCTCACGTTTAAACTTGATTAACACTACCGACGATGTATTGAAAATCAAGTGCCTTGATTTTACTTGACCGTATATCCGCGATCCGACGACCCGCCTGCCTTACTTTTGAGCAGATCAGTAGGTCGGCGGCGAATTCACCCAGATGATCCGGGCCACCGTATCGCCCGGATTGCGATAGGAATGCGGCCGCGCCGAATCGAAGAAAAAGGAATCGCCCGCCACCCAGGACTGCCGTCTTCTCGCCCACCGTCAATTCCAGCGACCCTTCCGCGACATATCCCACCTCTTCGCCCTCATGCGCGATCATGCCATCGCTCGACGCGCCGGGGGCCAGGATATGGACCAGCCCCTGCAAATGGCCGTGAATCTCGTGCGGGGTCAGGCTTTCAAGGGTCAGACCATCCCCTGACCGCGGCGACATGGCCCCCAGAATGGGCCGGTTCCCCTGTCTTTGCACGAACGGCGTGCTGGGTTCCGGGCTCACGAACAGGTTCGAGATATTGACGCCAAGCGCCTTTGTCAGGCGGTGCAGCATGTTGATCGACGGGCTGACCTGCCCGTTCTCGACCTTCGACAGCATGCTTTCCGAACACCCCGCCGCATCCGCCACGTCCCGAAGCCGCAGACCCGCCGAACGCCGGAACTGGCGCAACCGGTTGCCCACGTCCAGATCGTTCGCCTCGTCGATCGCCTCGGCCCCGGCGGCCCGTGTCGTATTGTCCTGCTTGGTCATCGTCCTGCACCACTCATGATTTTGAATGATCTTGCCGCAATCCTGACTGAAAAACAAGAAACTTGATTTACAGTAAATTTTGCGACACTACATTTTCAAGTTCCAACAGAGTGAAAGGGGCCCCGATGCCTACCTTGCCCGGAGACCGGATCGATTTTTCCGCAATCGTGGACCGTCCTCCCACTGACCTTCAAGGGTGATACCAAGCTGGTGGTCTGGCCCATCCTCAACCTCGAGGTCTGGGAAATCACCCGTCCCATGGCGCGGCAGGTCCTGCCTGCCCCCACGGGCGTCGCGGTGCAGCCGGACATTCCCAACTGGTCGTGGCACGAATACGGGATGCGCGTGGGCTACTGGCGGCTCAAGGAAATGTTCGACCGCATGTCGATCACGCCCACGCTCTCGATCAACGCGGCGGTCTGCGAACGCTATGAGCGTGTGGCGGCCTCGGCCCGGGACTCGGGCTGGGAGTTCATGGCCCATTCCTATGTCCAGATGCCCACCCATGCGCTCGAGGATGAAGAAGACAACATCCGCAAGTCCATGGATATCTGCGAGAAATTCACCGGCAAACGCTCGGTGGGCTGGCTTGGCCCGGGGCTGACCGAAACCTATGATACGCCCGACCTTCTCACCAAATACGGCGTCAAATACGTGGGCGATTTCGTCTTCGACGACGAGCCCTGCACGATGAACACCGCCCACGGACCGCTTGTCACGCTGCCCTATACGGTGGAACTGAACGACATCCCCACGATGATCGTGCAGCATCACGAAAGCAGCTATTTCAAGACCAAGATCCTCGACCAGTTCGATCAGCTCTATTCCGAAAGCGGCGAACGGGTGAAGTTCCTGTCCTTCGCGATCCACCCCTATATCTCGGGCGTGCCGCACCGCACCAAACATCTGGCCGAGGCGATCGCCCATATGGCGGCGCAGCCGGGGGTCGAGTTCTGGACGGGCGAGCAGATCTATCACTGGTACGCGGCACAGACCGGATTGGAATGAGGCCCGCCCGTGCATGACGACGACACACCGACTGGCGCGGGCGGCTTTGTCCCCGATGCCGACGCCTGGGCGCGCTATGGCGATCTGGTGCACGCGACGACCCGCGCGCTGGATGCCGCCGGCGCGCGCGCGGGCGCCACGGAGGTGCCGCAACCGGCCACCAGCCCGCTCTCTTCTGCCGCCCCGAAGCTCGGGCAGGGTTACGGCGCGCGCGGCTGGGGTGATCTCTGCGATCTGGTGGCGGCGCTCAGGGTCGGAGAGACCACGGCGCTGGCCGAGGTCGAAGGCGCGCTTGACCGGGCCACGGCGCGTGACGGCAGACCTGCACGGCGTCGTGGCGCTCGAGGCCGAGCGCGCGCTGGACGACGGCCCGCACCACTTGACGCCGACGGCCCTGCGGCGCGCGGGCCACTGGCCGGCGCGCCCTATGCCCGCAAGGACCTGTTCTTTCGCGCGGGCTTCGGGGCCGAATGCGGCGCACCCCTGTTCAAGGGTCAGGTGGCGAACACCACCGCGACCGTCATCGAACGTCTCGATGCTGCCGGCGGGGTCGATATCGGGCGGCTCGCCATGGCCGAACTGGCGATGAGCCCCACCGGCTTCAACGCCCATGCGGCCCATCCCCGCAATCCGTGGAACCCCGACCATGTGACCGGCGGCTCCTCCTCCGGTTCCGCCGTGGCGGTGGCGGCCGGCTATGTCCGCATGGCGCTTGGCACCGATACCGGCGGCTCGATCCGCCATCCCGCCGCCATGTCCGGGATCACCGGCCTCAAACCCACCGCGAACCGGGTCAGCAGGGCCGGGGTCTGGCCCCTGTCATGGAGCCTCGATTGCGCGGGCCCGCTCGCCCGGTCGGCACGCGATTGCGGGCTGATCCTCGAACTGATCTCCGGCCCCGATCCGCGCGACACCACCGTCGCCGCCCCGCGTTTCCGGATGCCGGACCTTTCCGGCGATCTCTCGGGCGTGCGGATCGCCGTGCCGGTGCGATATTACTTCGACACCGTGACGCCCGACGTGGCCAGGGCGCTTGACGCGGCGATCGGACACGCTCCGCGCCGCCGGGGCACAGATCGCTCGGCCTCGGGCGCGCCCGACATGGCGACCGTGAACGCCATGGCCCATGCGGTTCTGGCCGTCGAGGCGTCGGCGCAGCTTGGCGCCGCCTTCCGCGATCCCGATTGCACGATCGGCCGTCAGGTGCGCGACCGTCTCGAACCGGGCATGTTCTACTCCGCCTCCGCCTACGCCACCGCGCTGCGCCTGCGCCCGGCGATCCGCGCGGCCTGGCTGACACGAGGCGATGGGCGATTGCGACGCGGTGTTCCTGCCCGCGATCCCCCGCACCGTGCCCACCATCGCCGAGACGACCGAGGGCGATCCCGCGACCATCGGCGCGGTGATCGCCGGCTCACCCACACCACCCGCGGCATCAACTATCTCGGTCTGCCCGGTCTCGCGCTGCCCTGCGGGCGCGACGCCGACGGGCCTGCCCATCGCGTTTCAGCTCGTGGGCCGCCCCGATGACGAAGCGGCGCTGATCCGCATCGGCGACGCCTATCAGCAAGCCACCCATTGGCACACCCTGACCCCCTGGAAAGGATAAGTCCGTGACACAGCACGTTCCCGAAAACGCCATCGATCTCGCGCCCACGGATCTGACCCCGCATTACGAACCCATGGGCTGGCATCACTGGCCGGAACATCCCTGGCTCACCTACCAGTTCCGCCGCGGCCTCGGCGAAACCCAGGAAGGCGGCGGCGCGGTCTCGGAATGCTTCCTGGCCGCAAGCCGGATGATCCCGGGCGATTACGACAGCTGGAACCGCGAATGGATGCGGATCGCCGATCAGAACTGGACGCGCGGCCTCGCCGCCGAAAGCGCGGGCCATATCCGCACCGCGATGAACTGCTTCCTCCGGGCCGCCGATTACTACCGGCAGGCCGAATTCTATCTCGAACCCCACGCCCCCGACCGCCTGCCCACCTTCGAAAAGATGGAGGCCTGCAGTCACCGCTTCCTGAAATACCTGAACCCGCCGGGTGAAATCGTCGATATCCCCTATGAGGACGGCAAGCCGATCTGCGGCTATTTCGTCCGCGCGCCTTTCCCCGGCGACCGCATGCCGGTGCTGATCTGCTTCGGCGGCCTCGATTCGATCAAGGACGAGATGTGGTTCATGCAGGCCCATGGCGCGCTCCAGCGCGGCATCTCGGTCCTGATGGTGGACCTGCCGGGGCAGGGCGGCACGCTGCGCCGTCACGGCCTGCCCGCACGTCCCGATACCGAGGTGCCGGTGGGCGCCTGCGTCGACTGGCTTCTGACGCGCGACGACGTCGACCCCGACCGCATCGCCTGTGCGGGGTCGTCCATGGGCGGCTACTACGCCGCCCGCGCCGCCTGCTACGAACACCGCCTTGCCGCCTGCATCGCCCATGGCGCGATCTGGTCGGTGCACGAGATGTGGGGCGACAAGGACGAAAGCTTTGGCCTCGCCATGCACATCAAATGGGTCATGGGCGCCGACACCATGGCCGAAGCCCTCGAAACCTCGCGGGCCTTCGCGCTCGAGGGTCATCTCGACCACATGCAATGCCCGCTTCTCGTGCTGCACGGGGGCCATGACGTGCTCACCGTCTCGGCGGCCACGCAGGTCCACGACTACGCCCAGTCGAAAGGCGTCAACTCGACCCTCCGTCTTCTGCAACCAGACGAAACAGGCGCCGAGCACTGCCAGCACGACAACCCGACCATCGGACAGGAAATCATGAACGACTGGCTGGCCGATATTTTCGGCATCGACCAGCGCGCCCTTCTGAAAACAGGCTGGAGTCCCCTGATATGACGACAATGCCCAATCTCGGGGTCGATGCGCCCCGTGCCGCCGTCATCGCCATCGATTGCCATCGCGGCCATCTCGACCCCGAGGTCGCCACCATGGCGGTCGCGGCCGACGTGGCCACCCGGGTGATCGACGCCAACGACGCTCTGATGCGCGCCGCCCGCGCCGCCGACATCCCAGTGATCCATATCGTGACCCGCTACCGCAACGCCCAGGAAATCCGCGCCAACCCGTTCTGGCGCACCCGGGCCGAAGATCCCACCGCCACCCGCAAGAACGTGCTCAAGCACAATCTGGACGGCATGCCGGGTTGCACGATCATCCCGAAGCTGCACGATCCCGCCGACCGCGTGGTGGACACGAAAAAGCGTTATGACTGCTTCGTCGGCACGGATCTTGAATTCCACCTGCGGACCCATGGCATCAACACGCTGATCCTCACCGGCGTGAACACCAACTCCTGTGTCCTCGCCACGGCGGTCGCCGCCAACGTGCGCGATTTCGCGGTGATCGTCGCCTCCGATTGCGTCGATACGATGGACGGAGATGCGCTGCACGAGGCCGGGCTGCTCTGCATCAAGACCGCATTCGGCTGGCCCATGACGAATAACGAGCTTCTCTCGCTCGACCTGCTTGCCCCCCGGTCCGCGGCCTGACGATGGGGATCGCGGTCGCGACACTTCTGGCGGCGGGCCAGCGCCTGACGATGGTGAACCCCCGTGGCGCGCCGCTGCCAACGGCACTTCCGGGTGCCAACGCGCTCTTCATCGACCGTGAGGGCACGGGGCTTTCCGTGGCGGGCGCGGCGGCACTTGTGGCCGAAGCGGGCGCCCGCCGGATGGCGTCGATCCTGCGCGCCGACGGGTTGGCGGCCGATGAGCTTGCGGCCTGCGCCGCGCTCGCGCCCGATGCGGTCGTCCTGCCCCAGATCGTCTCGGCCTCCGAACTGACCGGCGCCCTCGCGGCCTTCGATCCCGACCGTACCGCGATCATCGCGCAGGTCGAGACGGTCGAGGCCGTGGCGGACCTCGATGCCCTGATGGCGGTGCCGGGTGTCGCGGGCTTCCTGATCGGCCCCAACGATCTGGCCCAGGCCATGGGCCATCCCGGCACGCCTGATCACCCCGATGTCGCCGCCGCCGTCGACCGGGTCGCGGAACAGCTCGCGGGCGCGGGCCGCGCCTATGGCCTGCCGGTGATGACCGACGCCGCCCGAACCCGCTGGACCGACCTGGGGGCACAGCTTCACTACGTCCCGCTCGACACCTTCCTCACACTGGACCCCACCCCATGACCATCAAGATGAAACCGCTGATCAAGGTCCGGCTCGAGGCCCATTGCCCGACCATGAGCCTGACCGAGATACGCACGCGCGGCCATTCCTTCGTGATCGACGAACCGCCCTTCCGCCACGGCACCGATGTGGGGCCGACGCCGCTCGAGACGATGCTCGGCGCGCTCATGAGTTGCACCCACGTGATCGCCGCCCGCATCGCCCATGAGCGCGGGGTGGCGCTCGGTTTCGACAAGATGAGCTGCCTTGGCCTTCTGGACCATCGCGGAATCGACATGGAGGCCGACGTGCCGGTGCCGTTCCCCAGGATCGAACTGGACATTGTCGCCCGCACCGACATGGATCCGGCGACGCTCGAGGCGTTCAAGGAGGAACTGGAACAGCGCTGCCCGATGTCGGTGATCCTGCGGGCCGCAGGGACCGAGATCGTCCAGAACTGGACCTTCGTGGACGGGAGCGCGCCATGATCGTCGACGCCCATACCCATACGCTCTGCCCGGCGGTGAACGACCGCGTGGCCGACAGCATCGCGCCCGACAGCGTGCCCTACCAGCGCGACATGTCGCCCGAAAGCAAGGCACGGGACGCCGCGCAGAAGCCCGAACTCTTCGCGAAATTCACCACATGCGCGCGGCGGCTCGACGACATGGGCGCCATGGGCGTGGACCATCAGGTCATCGCCCCCGCACCGGGACAGCAGCATTACTGGGCCGAACCCGGGCTTCTCGCCGAAATCTCGATGCTCCAGAACGATCACGTGGCCGATCTGGTGGCCGAGGCGCCCGACCGCTTCACCGGCCTCGGCACCCTGCCCATGACCGATACCGCCGCGGCGGTGGCCGAGATCGAACGCGCCCGCACGCAATTGGGTCTCCGTGCCTTCCAGATCGACAGCCGGGTGCTGGACCGCGAATTGTCTGACCAAAGCCTCGACCCGATCTATCGCAAGCTGGAAGAGACCGGGGCAGGCCTGATGATCCACCCCCTGGGCTTCTCCCACGGCCAGCGGCTCACGCCCTTCTTCATGGTCAATTCCGTGGCCCAGCCGCTCGAGGAACTGATCGCCTTCAATCACCTCGTCATGGGCGGTGTGCTGGACCGCTTCCCCCGGCTCAAGGTCTATATCGCCCATGGCGGCGGCTTCGCGCCCTTCTATATCGGGCGCTTCGACCACGCGTGGAAGGTGCGCCCCGAAGTCAACGCGCTCATCCCCGAACCGCCCTCGGCCTATCTCGGGCGCATCTGGTACGACACCTGCGTCTACCGGTCCGATCATCTGCGCCACCTCGTCGACATCGTCGGCGCCGACCGGATCATGCTGGGAAGCGACTATCCCTTCGACATGGGCGATCCCGATCCGATGGCGATCGTCGATGGCTGCGCGGGCCTCACCGCCAGCGAGCGCGCGGCGATCACCCATGGCACGGCCGCGGCCTTCTTCGGCCTCTAGACGCCCGCCCGAAACCCTGATGCAAGCGAGGAACCCGGACATGCCGGACACGACCAGCCTTCCCGACTACTTCCCCCTCCATATCGGCGGCGCGCTGCGCGACGCGGCCAGCGGCCGGCGCTTCCCGGTCGAAAACCCCGCGACCGGCGCGGTGATCTGCGAGATGGCCGAAGGCGACGCCGCCGACATCGACGCGGCCGTCCGGGCCGCCGATGCCGCCGCCCGCGCCTGGGGCGGCAAAAGCGGCGCGGAACGGGCCGATATCCTGAACCGCATCGCCGCGCTGCTGACCGAACGGCTCGAGGATTTCATCGCGGTCGAGGTGATGCAGACCGGCCGCCCGGTGCGCGAGATGCGCGCCCAACTGGCCCGCCTGCCCGAATGGTTCACCTATTTCGCCGCCGTCGCCCGCACCCATGAAACCCATGTGCATCCCTTCGGCGGCCCCTATCTCAACTACTCCCGCCGCACGCCCCTCGGCGTGGTGGGCCTTGTGACGCCCTGGAACCACCCGCTGCTGATCCTGACCAAGAAACTCGCCCCCGCGCTCGCCGCGGGCAACACCGTGGTGGTCAAACCCAGCGAGGTCGCGCCGATCACGCCGATGATGCTGGCCGCGCTGATGGAAGAGGCGGGGCTGCCGCCGGGGGTCTGCAACATGGTGACCGGCATGGGGCCGGTGGCCGGCGCCGCGCTCTGCGCCCATGACGGCATCGCCAAGCTCGATCTCACCGGCGGGACAGAGACCGGACGGCGCGTGGCGGCCATGGCGGGCGAACGGCTCACGCAATTCGCGGGCGAATTGGGCGGCAAGGCCCCGGTCATCGTCTTCGACGACGTGCTGGACAGCCAGGCCGCCGCGGCCACGCTTTTCGCCTCCTTCATCGCGGCGGGCCAGACCTGCGTGCAGGGCGCGCGCCTTCTGGTCCAGAACAGCATCTACGACACCGTCGTGGACATGCTGGTGGCGCGCACGAAGTCGCTGGTGGTGGGCGATCCGACCCGCCCCGAAACCCAGATCGGGCCGATGGTGTCCAAGCGCCAGCTGGACGTCACCATGAAATACGTGGAAATCGGCAAGGCCGAGGGCGCGACCCTTGCGGCGGGCGGCACCCGGCTCACCGGCGGCGCCTATGACACGGGCTATTACCACGCGCCCACGGTCTTCTCGAACGTCACCAACGACATGCGCATCGCGCAGGAAGAGATCTTCGGCCCCGTCGTCTGCGTCCTCGGCTTCGACACCGAGGAAGAGGCCATCGCGCTCGCCAACGGCACCGAGTTCGGCCTTGCCGCCAGCGTCTGGACCAAGGACATCACCCGCGCCCACCGCGTGTCCCAGTCGATCGAGGCGGGCATCGTCTGGATCAACGACCATCACCGGATCGACCCGTCCTCGCCATGGGGCGGGTTCAAATCCAGCGGCATCGGCAAGGAAAACGGGATCGTCTGCTACGAGGGTTATACGAAGCTGCAAAGCATCGTCGTCAACCTCTCCGACGACCGGTTCGACTGGTTCGAGGACAGCAGCGACAAACGCTACAGCTAGGCCGCAGGGCTAGCTGATGACGGGCAGGGCGGTGATCCGGTATTCCAGCGTGATCGACCGGCCAAGCACGGGATCGTGCAACTCGGCGCGGAACGCCGGTGCGGGCCGGATGCCGCCGATTGCGGGCACCGTGCCGCACAGCATCGCCGAACCCGAGGTCAGCGGGGCCGCATCCATCAACTGGCCAAGCGGCAGCATCGCCGCAAGCGTGCCGTCCTGATAGGCCACCCAATCGCCACCCTCCCGGACCCACGACCGTAACAGCAGCGCGTCAAGATGGCCCTCGACCTCGCCATAGGGCCAGATCGCGCGGGCACAGATCTTGGGGCAGGCCTGTTTCGATGCGGCGACCGAAAGGGTCTCCAGCTCGCGATCCGTATGGTCCGAGGCAAGGCCAAGCCAGGCCGCCCCTTCGTGCCGAAGCAGGAACGGCTCCGCCTCGCCCGAGGAGGCCGGACCCAGAACCTCGATCTCGTCCTCTTGCGTCAGAAGCGAGCGCGAGACCCGGTAGAATAGCGGCGTGGCCGAAGGCGGCGCCACCCCGATCTCCCGCAGTTCTTCGATATGATGGGCCACCGCGCCCGCATCGCGCCCGGTCCAGCCGGCCACGATCAGGCTATGGATTTCCGTCGCGATCTCACGCGTTCCATGGGTAAAGATCATCGCCCGTCCCTAATTCAGCGCCGCAGGCAGGAACAACGCGATCGACGGAAAGGCGATCAGCAGCACCACCATCAGCAAGCATCATGCAGACATAGGGAATGGTGCCCAGCATGACCTCGCTCAACGTGCCCGATTTTCGCGCGCCCTGCACCACGTAAAGGTTCAATCCCACCGGCGGCGTGATCAGCGCCATTTCGATCAGCACGATCATCAGGATGCCGAACCAGATCGTATCGATAGCCCTGCTCCACGACCAGCGGCACGATGATCGGGATCGTCACGACCATGAGCGACAGGGTTTCGATGAAAAAGCCCAGCACGATGTAAAGAACGACGACGACAAGGATGGTCTTGAGCGGCGTCAGGCCCAGATCGGTCATGAACGCGGTCAGTTCGCGGCCCAACCCGGCCGAGGCGAGGGTGAAGTTCAGGAACGACGCGCCGATCACGATCAGCATGATCATCGACGTGATCTTGACCGTCCCCAGTAAGGCTTTCGGTCAGCATCGACACCGACACGCCGCCAAAGGCCAGCGCGATCAGAAGGGCACCCGCCACGCCCACGGCGGCGGCCTCGGTCGGCGTGGCCCAGCCGCGATAGATCGAGCCGACGATCAGCCCGAACAGGATGATGATCGGGATCAGGTCGATCAGCGCCCGCAGCATCTGCGCGAATCGGGAAGGTGCGGCGCAGGCCGCCCAGTTCGGGCCGGATCAGGCAGATCAGCACGGTGATCGCCATGAACATCAGCGCCAGCGCCAGTCCGGGGATCAGCCCCGCCAGGAAAAGCTGCGGGATCGAGGATTGGGTCAGAAAGCCATAGACGATCAGGTTGATCGACGGCGGGATCATGATGCCCAGCGTGCCGCCCGCGGCGATCGCGCCGGAAAACAGCTTCGGATCATAGCCCAGCTTTTCGGCCTGCGGCATGGCCACGGTCGCCACCGTGGCGGCGGTGGCCACCGACGACCCCGAGGTGGCCGAAAACATCGTCGCCGTGGCGATATTGGCATGGACCAGCCCGCCCGGCAGCCACGACACCCAGCGGTCCAGCGCGGCATAGGTGCGCGTCGCGACCCCGCTGCGCACAAGGATCTCGCCCAGCAGCACGAAGAACGGAATGGCGATCAGCGTCGCCGAATTGGACGACGACCAGACCATGTTGCCAAGCCCCCGGCTGAGCGGGAAGCTGGAAAAGAACGTATCCATCCCGAAACCCAGCAGGAACAGCACGATCCCCACCGGGATCGACAGCGTGAGAAGGCCCAGAAGACCCGCGGAGACGGACCCGATCATTGCAGCGTATCCTGTTCCGCGAAGGCTCCGACAAAGCCTTCGGTTTCAGCATGACGGCGTTTGACGATCAGGCTGAGCGCGGCCAGCGTGACAAGGCACGACATCAGCGCGAACCAGACCCAGCCTGCGAACCACGGCAGTTGCACCCAGGCAAGCGGCGTCTCCAGCGGCGTGTTGGCGCGCGATGCCATTGGTCAGCGACCGCTCCACCACCGGCCAGGCCTTGATCGCGATCATGACGATCACCCCCGACATCACCATCATGGCGAAAAGACGTCGAACAGCGCCCGAACGAAGCTGTTCGCCCGGCTGCGCAACAGGTCGATGCGCACATGGCCCAGTTCCAGAAGGGTGAAGGACATTCCCCAGGAGGTCGCCAGCGCCATGGCGTAGCCGGCGATCTCCTCGGTGCCGCCAAGGGACGTGCCGATCTGGCGCAGAATGATATCGAGCAGGACGAAGGCCGCGCAGCCCAGCAACCCGAGGCCGACGAGCATCGCCACCCCTCGGTTCAGTCGCCGCAATTGCTCGATCATCTTCAGTTCCATGTCGGCACGCCCCTTTTCGGCTATGGCTTACTGGATCGTGACGCCGACGACCGCACCGACGCTGTCATTCCAGCGCTCGGCCCAGTCGCCCCCGGCACGCTCCGCCCATTCCGGCAGAACCTCGCTGGTCAGAACCTCGCGCGCCTTGGCGAAATCGGCATCGCGACACCGTCACCAGCGTCATCGACCGCGCCTCGCCCGAGGCGCAATCGCCATTGCCCGTCAGGCAGGCGATGTCATTGACCAGCGCGCCCTGCGCGCTGGCCCATGCAGGGTCTTCGAAGCCCGACACGATCTGCGCCTGGATCAGCTCCTGCGTGTCCGCGTCCAGGCCGTTCCACTTGTCCATGTTCATCGCGGTCACGACCGAATCCCAGCCGCCCAGCGGGATCGGCAGCAGATGCGTCGACACTTCCCACCAGCCCGCGCTATAGCCCGAACCGGCCCCGGTCACGGCGCAATCGACAACGCCGTTCTGCAGCGCGCCGGGCACTTCGGCAAAGGACACGTTCACGCCCTCGGCCCCAAGCGCCTCAAGCAGCTTCGCGGTCATCCGGCCCGATGCGCGGACCTTGAGCCCTGCCAGATCGTCAAGCCCGGTGATCTCGTGATTGCAGAACACGACCTGCGGCGGGTAGGGCGCGATCGCCAGAACCTTGGCGTTGAACCGGTCGCGATAGATATCCTCCACCATCGGGCGGGCGGCATCGACCATGGCGCGCGCCTCGTCGGCGGTCAGCGCCACCAGCGGCACGTCCAGACCTTCGAGTTCCGGCGCATCGGCCACGGCATAATCGGCCACCGTCATCGCCACGTCGTAAACGCCCTGACCCAGAAGCGGATAGATATCGCCCAGACCCAGACCCATCTGGTTGTGGGTGGTCAGCTCGACGGTGATATTCCCGCCCGACGCTTCGGGCAGCGTCGTCGATCCAGAACGGGGCTTCGTATTCGTTGTGCAGCGGCAGGCTCGACCAGCTGCCGACAACGGACAAGGTTCTCGGCCAGTGCCGGTGTGGCGAGTGCCGTCGTGGCGGCCAGGATCGCGAGGGTTCTATGCATGTTCATCTCCTTGTTGAAGCGTGTTTATCGGGTGTTGAGAATTGTTGTTTCGGCGTCTTCGGCCACGTCCGACGATCAGCATGTGACCGGGCGAATGGGTGATGCACAAAGGCAGTTTCGCCTCCAGAAGAACGTTCTGCGGCGTCACGCCACAGGCCCAGTAGACCGGCACTTCGCCCGCGCGCACCTCCACCGCCTCGCCCCAATCGGGGCGCGACAGATCGGCAATGCCGATCCCGGCCGGGTCGCCCGATCGCGATGGGTGCGCCATGGGCCTGCGGATAGCGGCCGCTGATCCGGGTCGCATCCGTCACCCGGTCGGCGGCGATGGGCCGCATCGTCACGACCATCTTGCCCGAAAACGGCCCAGCGGGAACAAGCGCGATGTTGGAACTGAACATCGGCACATTGCGTCCCAGTTTCGATATGGCGCACCGGAATGCCGTGGCGCATCAGCGCGTTCTCGAACGTGAACGAACAGCCAAGCGCCACGGTCACCAGATCATCGGCCCAGAGGTCCGTGATATCGGTCACCTCGTCGGTCAGCTTGCCATCCCGGAACACCCGGTAGCGTCGGCACATCGGTGCGGATGTCGATGTCATGGCCCAGCGTCGGCAGGTAGGGATCGCCGGTATCGCTCACGCCCACCACGGGGCAGGGCTTGGGGTTGCGCTGGCAGAACCGCAGGAAATCGAGCGCATAGCGCTCGGGCAGGATCGCAAGGTTGCATTGCAGCTTGCCCGCTGCCAAGCCCGGCGGTATGGCCGCTATAGGCGCCCGACCGGATCGCGGCGCGCACGCTCTGCCGCGGACAGATCGCGCAGATCGGTCGTGACGGGTGGCGTGTTGTGTCAGTTGCTTGGCCCTCCTCAGAACAGACCCAGCATCACACATCAGTCAACCATCAATGCAAATTATCATTCTTGATCGTTCGTGATAGATTTCTTGAATCTACCCGGGATGCGCCCGGTCCCAGTCCACGGCGACCTCGCGCGCGATTTCGGCACTGGTTTCCACCAGAAAGCTGCGCGGCTCCGACAGGTAGGAGGCGGTGAACTGACAGCGGCTGGGCGCGGATGCCCGGATCGAACTCGACGATCTGCCCCGCCTCCAGCGCAGTCATTGGCCAGCGCGCGGGGATAGGGCCCCACGGCCATCCCCGCCGCGATCATCTTCAGGCTCGCCGACAGCGACGCCGAGGTAAACACCCGCGCCTTCGGCCCCACGCGGCGCGACAGTTCCGACATCAGCTCCCGATAGGGCCGGGTCTTGCTGGCATAGGAAATCACCGGCACCTGCGTCAGATCGGTCTCGGTCGTTCGCCGTCGACCGGTACCAATGCAGATCGAAGGGCGGCAGCGCGATGTTCTCGACCGAGAACTCCGACACCGGCCCCATCAGAAACGCCAGATCCAGACGCCGCTCAAGGAGCGCCGCCCGCAGGTTGAGCGAGATATCCACCGTCAGGTCGACGTTGACCCGCGGATAGTGCTCGCTGAACGCCTTCAGGAACATCGGCAGCCAGGCCTGCGCGATGGTTTCCGACGCGCCGACGCGGAACAGCCCCTCCGTCTCCGGACGGATTGGCGACGCGTTGCTTGATCTCTTCCTCGACGAACAGCATCTGCTCGGCATAGGACAGAAGAAGCGTACCGTGCTTGGTCAGGACCAGTTCGCCCGAGGCCGCGCTCGAACAGCGGCACCCGCAATTCCTCTTCGAGGTTCGCGATCCGGGTCGACACCGCGGGCTGCGACAGGTGCAGCCGCTCCGCCGCCTTGCGAAACCCGCCAAGCCGGGCGACCCACAGAAAGGTTCGGATCTGGTCAAACTTCATCGCGGGTGTCCTTCCGGCGCTTCGGGCAGGGATCACGATAGAGACTGTTTTCCGGATGAGAAGGGCAGGCGGCCCATGCGCATGAAATACACATGCCATGCGCATGGAATACACATGCACCGTTCGGTGGCTTGACGGAACCGGTCGGGCGGCGTTCAAAGGGCCATGGAAAGGTCTCTCCCATGATCCGCGTGGCCTGCCTCGGGGCGGGGTATTTCAGCCAGTTTCACCTCGACGGCTGGCGCCGCCTGCCGCAAGTCGAACTCGTGGGCGTGGCCGATCGCGACCCCGACCGGGCCGCCGCTTCCGGCGCGCCCGCCTTCAACGATGCCGAGACGATGCTGACCGCCACAAGGCCCGATATCCTCGACATCATCCTGCCGCCCCCGGGCCATGCCGAAGCGATCCGCGCGGGCCTCGCCCACGGCGTTCGCGCCATCATCTGCCAAAAGCCGTTCTGCACCTCGCCGCAGGAAGCCCGCGCGATGGCGGATCTTGCAGAAGAGCGCCGGTATCCCCCTGATCGTACACGAAAACTTCCGGTTTCAGCCCTGGTATCGCGCGATCCGCGACAGCCTTGCAAAGGGCGCAATCGGGCAGGTGCAACAGGCCACGTTCCGGTTGCGGACGGGCGACGGGCAGGGGCCACAGGCCTATCTCGACCGGCAGCCCTATTTCCGCGACATGCCACGTTTCCTGATCCACGAAACCGGCGTCCACTGGGTCGATACGTTCCGCTTTCTGTTCGGCAACCCCACCGCCGTCTATGCCGATCTGCGCCGCGTCAATCCGGGTATCCGGGGCGAGGATGCGGGCTTTGTCCTCTTCGATCATCCGGGCGGCGTGCGGGTTCTGTTCGACGGCAACCGCTGCCTCGACCATGCCGCCGAAAATACCCGCTGCACCATGGGCGAGGCTCTGGTCGAGGGCGACGCCGGAACCCTCACCCTCACCGGCGACGGCGCCCTCCATCACCGCGCCTTCGGCGCGACCGAGACGACCCGGACGCTCGCGCCGGATACCAGCGGGCGGTTCGGCGGCGACTGCACCTTCCACCTGCAAGCCCATGTTATCGAAGCGTTTCTGGAAGAGCGCCCGTTCGAGAACACCGCCCGCGAATACCTTGATGTCCAAGTGATCGAGGCGGCGATCTACCGCTCTGCGGAAACCGGCGCGAAGATCACCCTCGCGCCGTGATCTGCGCCATCGCGCCTAGAAAAAAGCCTGCAACCCGGTCTGCGCCCGCCCAAGGATCAGGGCATGAACATCATGGGTTCCCTCGTAGGTGTTCACCGTCTCGAGGTTCATCATGTGGCGCATCACCTGGTAATCTTCCTGAATGCCGTTGCCGCCATGCATGTCGCGGGCCAGACGCGCCACGTCCAGTGCCTTGCCGCAATTGTTGCGCTTGATCAGGCTGATCATTTCCGGCGCGGCGCGGCCCTGTTCCATCAACCGGCCGACCTGCAACGCTGCGTGCAGGCCAAGGGTGATCTCGGTCTGCATATCCGCCAGTTTCTTCTGGAAAAGCTGGTTCTGCGCCAAAGGCTTGCCGAATTGCTTGCGGTCGAGCCCATAGCTCCGCGCCCGCATCCAGCAGTCTTCGGCGGCCCCCATCACACCCCATGCAATGCCGTACCGCGCGCGGTTCAGGCAGCCGAACGGCCCCTTGAGCCCCTGGACGCCGGGCAAGAGCGCGTCTTCGCCCACCTCGACCCCGTCCATCACGATCTCGCCGGTGGTAGAGGCCCGAAGCGACAGTTTGCCACCGATCTTGGGCGCGGACAGGCCGGTCATGCCCTTCTCAAGGACAAAGCCCCGGATCTTGCCGTCATGGGCGTCGGACTTGGCCCAGACCACGAACACATCCGCGAACGGACTGTTCGAAATCCACATCTTCGACCCGGTAAGCCTATATCCTGTCGCGGTTTTTTCGGCCCGCGTCTTCATGCCCGCCGGATCCGAACCGGCATCGGGTTCGGTAAGGCCGAAACAGCCGACCCATTCGCCGCTTGCCAGTTTCGGCAGGTATTTCCGGCGCTGCTCCTCCGACCCATAGGCATGGATCGGGTACATCACGAGGCTCGATTGAACCGACATCATCGACCGGTAACCGGAATCGACCCGCTCGATCTCGCGCGCCACAAGCCCATAGGTCACGTAACCCGCGCCAAGACCGCCATATTCCTCGGGGATGGTCAGGCCCAGAAGCCCGGCCTCGCCCATCTCGCGGAACACGTCGCGGTCGGGGGTTTCGTCGCGATAGGCGGCGGTCACCTTGGGCTGAAGCCGGGTTTCGGCAAAGGTGCGGGCGGCATCGCGCAGCATCCGCTCGTCCTCGCTCAGCGTGTCCTCGAGCCGCAGGGGATCGTCCCACTGAAACGGACCCAGATCCGGGCCAAAGCCTTTCGCGGTTTCGTCTTTCATCTCTGTCACCTTGTCCTCGCATCCGACCGGCAGCCGGTCGCAGCATCGCGCGAATTCTAGACGACTTCGGAAGGGACGGAAACCGCTCTGAGCTGATTTCAGGTCAGGGCTGCGATTCCGCGCTGGAGTATCGCCGGCCTTTGGCGTTTTCATCGAGAGAACAAAGGGGGGCGGATGGAATCGGTTGACTATATCGTTGTCGGCGCAGGATCGGCAGGGTCGGTTCTGGCCAACCGTCTGACCGCGAATGGGCGGTTCCGTGTTCTTCTGTTGGAGGCGGGCGGATCGGACTGGTCGCCGTGGGTCCAGATGCCGATCGGCTATGGAAAGGCCTATTACGACGGGCGCATCAACTGGAAATACCAGACCGAGCCGGTGCCGGGGCTGGGTGGCAAGACAAGCTACTGGCCGCGTGGCAAGGTTCTGGGCGGGTCAAGCTCGATCAATGCCATGGTCTATGTGCGCGGTCATCCGCGCGATTTCGACGACTGGGCGGCGGCGGGAGCTTCGGGCTGGGATTGGGCCGGAGTCGCACCCTATTTCCGCAAGCTCGAGGCATGGTCACGCGGCGATGACGGTATTCGTGGCGGGTCCGGGCCACTTGCGGTGCAGGACATAACCGATGCGGTCCACCCGCTTTGCCGCAACTGGATGTCGGCGGGCGCGGAAAGCGGCCTTGGCACGACCGAAGATTATAACGGGACGCGGATGGAGGGCCTGTCGATCTACCAGATCACGACCCGCGGCGGCCGGCGAGCCTCCACCGCGCGGTGTTACCTGCGCCCCGCGACGCGTCGGCCCAACCTCGTGCTTCGGACCCGCGCCCATGTGACAGGCCTCACCTTTGACGGCGCACGCGTCACGGGATTGCGGTATTGGCACAAGGGGCGCGCCCACGAGGTGCGGGCGGCGCGTGAGGTGATCCTGAGCGCCGGAGCGGTCAATTCGCCGCAACTGCTGATGTTGAGCGGGCTGGGTCCGGCTGACGATCTGCGTGCGATGGGCATCGCGCCGCGTGCCGATCTTCCGGCGGTGGGGCAGCATCTTCAGGACCATCTGGGGGTCGATTTCTACTACCGGGCGCGTGTTCCCACGCTGAACCAGATGCTGCGGCCATGGGCGGGAAAACTTCGTGTGGGCCTGCAATATCTCGTGTCCCGCAAGGGCCCCTTGGCGCTCTCGGTCAATCAGGGAGGCGGTTTCGTGCGTTCCCTGCCGGATCTTCAGGCGCCCGACCTGCAACTCTATTTCTCGCCGGTCAGCTATACCCGTGCACCGGCGGGCAAGCGGCCCCTGATGACGCCTGACGATTTTCCGGGCTTCCTTCTGGGTTACAATGCTTGCCGTCCCACCAGCCGTGGCCGGATCGGGTTGCGCAGCGCCGACCCGTTCGATGCGCCCGTGATCCAGCCGCGCTATCTCGACACCGAACAGGACCGCGCGGAGGCCCTGCGCGGCATGCACCTGATCCGCAGACTGGCAAAGGCCCCATCGCTCGCGGAAATCATCGAGACCGAGATCGCGCCGGGGGCGGAGATGACCGAAGACGCGGCATTCGCCGATTACATCCGCGACCGGGCCTGGACCGTGTTCCACCCCTGCGCCACCTGCCGGATGGGTGCGGACCGGGCGACATCGGTCACCGACGCGCGGCTTCGGGTCCACGGGATCGCGGGGCTGCGCGTGGTGGACGCCTCGGTCTTTCCCAATGTGACAACGGGCAATATCAATGCGCCCACCATCATGGTGGCCGAACGCGCGGCAGACCTGATCCTCGAGGAGGCCACGGCATGAAACTGAAACGGATCGAGACTTTCTGTAATGAATTCGTGGGCTTCGTCCGCGTCACCGCCGAGGACGGGGCGCAGGGCTGGGGGCAGGTGTCGACCTATCATTCCGACATCACCTGTCAGATACTGCACCGCCAGGTCGCGCCCTGGGTTCTGGGCCGGGACACCACCGATCTCGACGATCTTCTGGATCTTGTCACCGAGCGCGAGCACAAGTTCCCCGGCTCCTATATCTGCCGGGCCATGGGCGGGGTCGATACCGCGATCTGGGACCTGCGGGGCAAGATCGCGGGCTTGCCGGTCGTGACGCTCCTGGGCGGGTCGCCCGGGCGGTTGCGGGCCTATGCGTCGTCCATGAAGCGCGACATCACGCCCGCCGAGGAGGCCCGGCGGATGGAGCGCCTGCAGGGCGAGAAAGGGTTCACTGCCTTCAAGGTGCGGGCAGGGGCCGAGGTGGGGCGCGGGAAGGACGAGTGGCCGGGCCGGACCGAAGAGATCATCCCCGCCATGCGCCGGACGCTGGGCGACACCGCTGATCTCCTGATCGATGCGAACAGTTGCTATGCGCCGCCCCGCGCGATCGAGGTGGGGCGGATGCTCGAGGATGCGGGCTTTTGTCATTTCGAGGAACCGTGCCCCTATTGGGAGTTGGAACAGACCAGGGAAGTGACCGACGCCCTCAGTATCGATGTGACGGGGGGCGAACAGGATTGCCTGCTGCCGGTCTGGAAGCACATGATCGAGATGCGCGCGGTGGATATCGTCCAGCCCGACGTGATGTATATGGGTGGACTCGCACGGACCCTTCGGGTGGTGCGGATGGCCGAGGCGGCGGGCCTTCCGGTGACGCCCCATTGCGCCAATCTGTCGCTGGTCACGCTGTTCACGATGCATCTTCTGCGCGCAATTCCCAACGCAGGCAAATACCTTGAACTGTCGATCGAAGGTCCGGACTACTATCCGTGGCAGGAGGGGTTGTTCACGCAAGACCTTTATGCGGTCGATGACGGCCACGTCACGATCAGCGACAGGCCCGGCTGGGGATTCGAGATCGCCTCGGATTGGCTCGCGCGCGCCCAATATCAGTGCAGCGAGTGGGCGGCGTAGATTTATTCTCGGCGCGATTTCCGCGTCAGGGCAGTTGGTTGCAGGGATGAAACCGGTTGCAATGCTGGGCTTTGGCGTATCTAATTTCCCCGATGGCTGCCCGAAGATCCCTTACCAGATTGCTTGACACGTCACATGCCCGCCCGACAACATCGGTGCGAGGCGTGGGGGCATCCGTACAGCCAACAAAAACGATACAAACCTCGGCGATACCGGGGAAGCACATAACTTGGAGGTCATGATGACAACGAAGATGAGAACGATCCTGCTGTCGGGGGTCGCAACGCTCGTAGCGGGGGGTGCATATGCAAGCTGCCCGGCGATCACGTTAGCGGACATGCAGGGCGTTGCGCCGGGGGCCTTCCCCCAGCAATACGAACTCTCCGAATTCGAGGCGGCCGCCGGCTGCGACATGGAATTCTCCACCAACCCGGAAATCGAGGCTCTGAACGCCGAGATCCGCGGCAATGGTCCGCTTCCGCCACTGGCAGAGCGCATTCCGGCTGAACCGCTGGTGGTCGTGCCCTATACGGCCGTTGGCAAGTATGGCGGCACCTTCAGGGCGCTGTCGAACGCGACCGAAGCCGGCACATCCGACTTCCTGTCGGTGCGTCACGTGAACCTTGTGCGCTATGCCGACGATCTGCAGACGATCGTGCCGAACATCGCCAAGTCCTGGGAATGGAACGACGATTTCACCCAGCTGACGTTCAAGCTTCGGGCAGGCCACAAATGGTCGGACGGCGCGCCGTTCACCTCGGCCGATGTGAAATTCTGGTACGACAACCTGGCGCTCGATCCGAAGATCATCGAAAGCCCGAAGGACTATGTCCTCGTGGCGGGCGAGCGGATGACGGTCGACACGCCGGACGACACCACCGTGGTGTTCAACCTGCCGTCGCCCAAGCCGGGTCTTCTGGCGCATTTCGCGACGACCTATGCTCCGGCCTTCCAGCCCAAGCATTTCCTTGGCCAGTTCCATCCGGACATCAACCCGGAGGCCGATGCGCTGGCTCAGGCTGCCGGGTTCGAGACCGGGATCGCCGTGGTTTCGGCCTATTACGGCAACTCGGACTGGACCGACACGCCGTCGCCGATGCTGTCGAACCCCGACAAGGTCGATGCGCTGCCCGCGGGCACGCAGCCGACGCTGGAAAGCCATATCTACATCACCGACACGACCGAAGGCCGGAAACTGGTGGCGAACCCCTATTTCCACATGGTCGACACCACCGGTCAGCAGCTGCCCTATATCAGCCGTCAGGACGAGCTCTACGCCAATGACAACGAAGTGCGTATCCTCAAGCTGGTGAACGGCGAAGTGGACTACAAGGCGCAGTCGGTCACATTGGCTTCGGCTCCGATCCTTCTGGAAAACCAGGAAAAAGGCGACTTCACGGTTCAGCTGAACCCCGATATCGCCTTTGCCACCTTCTCGTTCAACGTGACCAGCAACGACCTGGCCAAGCGCGAGGTGTTCGGTGACGTGCGCTTCCGTCGCGCCATGTCGGTGGCGATGGACCGCGACCAGATCAACGAGGTGGCGTTCTTCGGTCAGGGTGAACCGGTGCAGTATACCGGCTTCTCGCCGCGTCCGGACTTCATCCCGGCCGAGCTGGAACAGGCCTATGCGCAATACGATCCCGAGCTTGCGAAACAGCTTCTGGACGAGATCGGCATGGTCGACACCAATGGCGACGGCTTCCGCGAATTGCCGAACGGCGATGCTCTGGTCCTCAACCTGCAATTCGCGACGCAGGGTGTGGCCGGTGAAGTGGTCGAACTCGTGGGCCAGAACTGGTCCGACGTGGGCGTTCAGTCGACGGTGAAAGAGGTGACCCCGGACGAGTATCGTTCGGCGCAATCCTCGAACCAGCTCGATGTCATGATGTGGCGGAAGGGCCAGCCGGTCGCGCTCCACATGGGTGACAACACCTACTGGATCCCGCCGTTTGACGGGTATTTCGATATCCGGACCGGCATGCTCTGGGCCGAATACCTGGAAAGCAACGGTGCCAGCGGTGTCGAACCGCCGGCATGGGTTGCAGAGATGCGCGCCGATATCGACGCGTTCCAGGGGGCTGCGCCGGGCTCGGACGAGCAGAATGCGCTGGGTCTGAAGCTTGCCGAGAAGATGGTCGACGAGATGCTGTTCATCGGTACCGTGCGCGCGCCTGCGCCGCTTTACCACCGGAACGCGCTCAAGAACGTGCCGCAGTTCAAGACCACGTCCTATGAGTACTACCGGACCTATCCCTACCTTCCGGCCCAGTGGTTCCTGGACGAATAGGGCCATATCGATCTGAAACTGTCCCGGGCGGCGCGTCCGCCCGGGAGACTTCTGATCCGAACATGCAGGGGTAACACGCATGGGACCGGGATCAGCGCGTAGGGGACCTAGATGCTTCAATTCCTGCAATTCGCCGTGATCCGGGCCGCGATGGCCGTTTTCACGCTGCTGATGGTCTCGCTCATCGTCTTCTCGCTCATGGAACTGGTGCCGGGCACCTGTGCCGAGCGGTATCTGGCGTTCAAGAACACCCAGGGCTCGACGATCTCGGTTCAGGATATCGAGGCCGAGAAGGCCCGGCTGGGACTCGACCGGCCATTTCTGGTGCGCTGGGGGTCGTGGGTCGGCAATGTCGTCTTCAAGGGTGAATTCGGCGACAGCTGTATTCTGCGGGTCAACATCAACCAGCTTCTGGGTGACAAGTTCCTCATATCCGCGGCGATCTGTCTGACGTCGCTCGTGCTGGCCTATCTGATTGCGATTCCGGTGGGGATCATCTCGGCCTCCTCGGGCAGTGCCGCGCTCAACGGCACGCTGCGCTTTGTCAGCTATCTTGGCCTTGCGATGCCGAATTTCCTTCTGGCGCTGATGATCATGCTGTTTTCGACGGTGGTGTTCGGCGATTCCCTGACCGGTCTCTTCTCGAACGAGTATCGGGACGCGCCATGGTCGCTTGCAAAACTCTGGGATTTCCTGTCGCGGGCCTGGCTGCCGGTTTTCATCCTTGGCTGGTCGGCCACGGCCTTTGCGCTCCAGACCGTCCGGGCGCTGATGCTGGACGAGAATGGCAAGCTCTACGTGACCGCGGCGCGGGCGCGGGGGCTTTATGGCAAGCGGCTCTTGTGGCGCTATCCGGCGCGGCATGCGCTGGGGCCGATCATCAACTCGCTCGGGTTCGACCTGAACCGCATCTTCAACGAATTGCCCATCGTGGCGCTGATCCTGACCCTGACAGAGGCGGGCGCATTGCTGCTCGAGGCGCTGGCCCGGTCGAACGACCAGCAGCTTGCGGGGGCAATCATCTTTCTTCTGACGGCGACCATCGTGACGCTGAATTTCCTGACCGATATCGCGCTGGCCCTCATTGACCCGCGCGTCCGCAAATCCGTGATGGGAGGCTGACATGACCGCAACTCCCGATCCCGTTGAAATCCCCGAGGCCGCAATCGACCAGCGGGCCCGCGAGGCGTATTTCACCGCCTCGCAGGGCCAGCTGATCTGGGCGCGCTTCCGCAAGAAACGCTCGGCGATGATCGCGGCGGGCGTCCTTCTGGTGCTGATCCTGATGGGGGTCTTCGCACCGTTCCTGTCTCCCTATGATCCCACCATCGCGGGCCGGAACGCCGATTACACCAATGGCGCGCCGCAGGTCCCGAAATTCTGTGACGAGGCGGGGTGTTCGGCGCGTCCCTTCATCTACGGGGTCAAGCGTGAACGGTCGCTGGCCACGAATTTCCGCTGGGTGACGACGATCGACACCGAAGATCGCCGCTATGTGCAATTCTTCGTTCAGGGCGATCCCTACCGGCTGTTCGGCATGAATTTCACGACCAAGCTGTTCGGTGTGGACGAGGGCAAGATCCACCTCTTCGGCACCGATGACACCGGCAAGGATATCTTCTCGCGCACCCTGCACGCGATCTATACCTCGCTCGCGGTGGGAACGCTGGGGGTTCTGATCAGCTTCGTTCTGGCGCTGGTGATAGGAGGGGTGGCCGGCTATTTCGGCGGCTGGATCGACGGCATATTGCAGATGATCACCGACGCGGTGCGAACCGTGCCCGCGATCCCCCTGTTCATGGCGATCGCGGCCTTCCTTCCGGCCGAGATCAGTTCGGAGGCGCGGTTCTTCTACATCTCGATCATTCTGGGTCTCATCGGCTGGCCGACGCTGGCCCGGCGGGTGCGAACCCACCTGCTGGTGGAGCGCAATCAGGAATATGTTCTGGCGGCGAAACTTTCCGGGGCCGGGCCGGGCCATATCATCGCCCGGCATCTGTTGCCGTCCTTCACCTCCTACATCATCGTCGATCTGGTGATCTCCTTCCCCTACATGGTGCTGTCGGAAACCGCGCTGCAGCTTCATCGGACTGGGTCTGAAGGATCCGGTCAACTCGCTGGGGGTGATGCTGCAGAACACGACCTCGGCCGATGTCCTGCTGAATTACCAGTGGTATTTCATCCCGGTCCTGTTCTTCATCGCGCTGGTCATGGCCTTCGTGTTCGTGGGCGACGGGTTGCGCGATGCCGCCGATCCCTATGGGGATACCAAGAAATGACCGAGCCGTTGATTTCCGTCCAGAACCTGACGATCCGTTTCAGAACCGACGAAGGGCTGATCACGGCGGTCGAGAACGTGAATTTCGATCTGGCCCCGGGCGAGATCCTTGGCCTTGTCGGGGGAATCGGGATCGGGGAAATCGGTGACCGCCAAGGCGCTGATGCAGCTTAACGGCGGCAACACGGTCTATGACCCGGCCAGCAAGATCATCCTGAACATCCCCGGTCAGCCGCCGCTGGATGTCCTGTCGCTGAAGCGCGAAAAGGACATGATTCAGGTCCGCGGCGGGGCGATCTCGATGATCTTTCAGGAGCCGATGGCCTCCTTCGCGCCCGCGATCACGGTGGGCGACCAGATGGTGGAACAGCTTCTTCTGCACACCACCATGACCCCGAAAGAGGCCGCGGAATTGTCGGTGGAGATGCTGGCCCGGGTCGGCATCCCCGATCCGGCCAAACGCTTCGATCAATATGCCTTCGAATTCTCGGGCGGCATGCGCCAGCGGGCGATGATCGCCATGGCGCTGTCCACCAAGCCCAAGCTTCTGATCGCGGACGAACCGACGACCGCGCTCGACGTGACCATTCAGGCGCAGGTCATCGACCTGATGACCGATCTGGTCTCCGAGTTCGGCATGGCCATCCTGTTCATCACCCACGATCTCGGGGTCATCGCCCAGACCGCCGACCGGGTCGCGGTGATGTATCTGGGCCGACATGTGGAAACGGGCTCTGTGCGCGACGTGATCCGCAGCCCCGCGCATCCCTATACCCGCGGTCTGATCGACGCGCTGCCCAAACTTGACGATCTCGAGGCGACGCTGACCCCCATTCCCGGCGATATCCCGTCGCCCCTGAACCGGCCTTCGGGCTGTGTGTTCCACACGCGGTGCCGCGTCGCGTTGGAGGGCCCGTGCCAGTCGCTGGTGCCGGGTTTCGTACAACCGGGCGCGGGCCATGAGGTGGCCTGCCACAAGGTGGAACAGGAACTGCGCAGGGGAGCCGCTGAATGAGCGATCCGGTAATCACCGCCAAGGACCTGACCGTGCGCTATCAGCTTGGTCACGGCCTTCTGACCACCAAGACCTATCTGAACGCGGTCGACGGCGTCACGCTTGCCATCGACAAGGGCAGCTTCTTTGGCCTTGTGGGCGAGAGCGGTTCCGGCAAGACCACGCTTGGACGGGCGCTTCTGAAGGCGGCGCCGATCAGCGAGGGCGAGGTCGTCTATCAGGACAACCAGGTGCGCTATGATCTGACGCAAGCTGTCGAAGGAACAGTTGAAGGATTACCGCAAGCGGGCGCAGCTCATCTTTCAGGATCCCTATGCGGCGCTGTCGCCCCGGATGACGGTGCGCGATATCATCGCCGAGCCGCTGGAGGTCATGGGGCTGACCAAGTCCCGGCAGGAGACCGACACCCGCGTGCGCGAAATCGCGGCCAGTTGCCGGTTGAACCTCGAACACCTTCGCCGCTTCCCCCATGCCTTTTCCGGCGGTCAGCGACAGCGGATTTCCATCGCCCGGGCGCTGGTTTCGGGCCCGCGTTTCGTGGTGGCCGATGAAAGCGTGGCGGCGCTTGACGTGTCGATCCAGGCCGATGTGCTCAACCTCCTGAAATCGATCCAGCGGGACATGGGCATCTCTTTCCTGTTCATCAGTCACGATCTGTCGGTGGTGGCCCATGTCTGCGACCATGTGGCGGTGATGTATCTGGGGCAGTTGATCGAAACCGCGCCGACCCGCTCGCTGTTCACGCGCCCGCGTCATCCCTATACAAAGGCGCTTCTCTCGGCGATCCCGTCGCTCGACCCCGATGACCGGGGCAATACCGAAAAGCTCGAGGGCGAGATTCCGTCGCCCACTTCGCCGCCGCCGGGCTGCAAGTTCAACACCCGGTGCAGGTTCGCGCAGGACCGCTGCCGCAAGGAGGTGCCGCCGCTGCGCGAGATGTCTCCCGACCACTTCACCGCCTGCCATTTCGCCGAGGAGTTCGACTTTACCCGTGTGCATGGACGTGCCCCGGGTCTGGAAAACGCCTGAGGTCCGGGATGGAAAAGGGAAATGTCCTGTTCATCACGGTCGATCAGATGGCGGCCGAGGTTCTGGACGGCCCCCTGGCCGCCCACGTGGCGACGCCCAATATCGACAGGCTTGCCGCGTCGGGCACGACCTTCGGTAACCACTTCACGGTGACCGTCCCCTGCGGTCCGGCCCGGGCGAGCCTCCTGACGGGCCTTTACGCCATGAACCACCGGGCGATCCGCAATGGCACGCCCCTGGCGCGCCACCATGCCACCATCGCGACCGAGGCGCGCAAGGCCGGCTATGAGCCCCTGTTGTTCGGCTATTCCGACATCGCCCCCGATCCCACGGGCATGGATCCCGAAGATCCCGACATGCAGCTTTACGAAGGCGTCGCACCGGGGTTTCGGGAGCTTGTCGAGATGCGGCTGGAAGCGCGGCTCGAATGGCCCGCCTATTTGCGGTCAAAGGGCTATGACGTGGACGCGGGCGTGGATGGCAAGGGGCCGGATGTCTTCCGGCCCGACTACGCCCGGGCCGGGGCCAACCGGTTGCGCGCGCCGGCGCTCTACCGCGCCGAGGACAGCGATACCGCCTATCTGACCGACCGGACGCTTGCGGCGCTGGATATTCGCCGGACCGCACCATGGTTCGCCCATCTGACCTATATCCGGCCGCACCCGCCACTGGTGGCGCCCGAACCCTATAACCTGCTGATCGATGCGGGCCGCTTGCCCGCGCCGGAGTTCGGTGCGCCCGATCATCCGTTTCTGCAAGCATGGTTCAGTGAACCCACCGTCACCGGCCTCTATCGCGAATTCGACGGGGATTGCGCCGGGATGAGCACCGAAGACATCGCCAATCTGACCGCGGTCTATCTGGGGCTGGTGGCCGAGGTGGACCATCATATCGGCCGCGTCCTCGACTGGCTCGACGAGACGGGGCAGGCCGGTCGCACCCTCGTCGTGCTGACCGCCGACCATGGCGAGATGCTGGGGCACAAGCGGATGTGGGGCAAGGAAAGCGTCTTTGACCCCGCGCTGAAGGTGCCGCTGATCCTTCGCGATCCGCGTCAGGAGAGGGCCGGGAGCGCGGTCGGGGTACTCACCGAATCCGTCGATATCGCGCCCACGATCCTTGACTGGATCGGCAGACCCGCGCCCGATGCGATGGACGGGGCCTCGCTTCTCCCCCTCGCGGCGGGAGATGCGCCCGCTGATTGGCGCGATATGGTCTTCCACGAGGTGGAGTTCGGCCACCCGCACCGGCCCACACGGTTCCAGACCGCGCTGGGCCTGACAGCCAATCAGGCCCATGCCAGCATCGCGCGGGAGACGCGCTGGAAATACGTTCATTTCGGGGGTGGGGTGCCGCCGATGCTGTTCGATATGAAGGCCGACCCCCACGAGACCCGCGATCTGGCGGGCGATCCGGCCCATCAAGAGACATGTTTGCGGATGGCGGGCCGCCTGATCGACCGGATGACCGAACGGCGCGACCGGCGCCTGACGCAATTCGCGATCGGTGCCTGATCTCAGGACCCGGCCAGGAGGATCACGCCGCCGGCAACGATGGCTGCGGCCAGCAGCCGCCCCCCGATCGGGCGTTCCCGGAACAGCACCACGCCGATGAGAGCGGCTATGATGACGCTCGATTCCCGGATCGCCGAAACCGCGCCAAGCGGCGCAAGCGTATTGGCGTAAAGCACCATCGCGTAGGAGGTGACCGAAAGGAACCCGCCGATCAGCCCGAACTTGATGGCGCGTCCCTCGATCACCCGGCCGGTCCTGATCCGCACCAGCGCGATCGCAAGGGGAACCGGGAACTCCAGGAGAAAAAGCCAGCCCATATAGCCCATTGGGCTTGCGCTGGCGCGGATGCCGATCCCGTCTGCCGCGGAGTAAACGCCGATCGCCAGACCAAGCGCCGCCGCAACCCAGATCGCCGTGCGACTGGCCCGCCCATTCCACGACTGCAGCGTCAGAAGCGCGATACCGCCACAGATCGTGAACAGGCCGAGCCAGCCCATGGGGCTCAACACCTCGCCGATCACTACGACCGCCGCCACCGCCACCAGAAGCGGCGCGGCCCCCCGGGCAATGGGATAGACCAGCGACAGATCGCCTAGCCGGTAGCCCTGATAGAGCAGCGCGTAATAGGCGTAATGCACCACGGTCGAGACGAAGAGGGCGAACCAGCTGTCCGGATGCGGTGCGGGAAAGATCAACACCATGACGATGCCCACCATGGCATGGGCCGCGGAAATGCCCGCCAGCGCCACCGCCCGGTTGCCCGATCCACCTTTCAGAATGGCGTTCCACGTGGCGTGAAGCAGGGCCGCCCCCAGAACGAGGGCAAGGGCGCCGCCGGTCATTCAGCCCGCGTTTTCATGGATGGCGTTTGTCACGATCCGAAGGGCGCTTTCGAGGTCGTCCTGCCCGATCACCAGCGGCGGGGAAAGCGTGAGCACATTTCCGGCGCTGATCTTGAAGCTCAGCCCCTGCTCGAGGCAGCGATAGTAGATCCGTTCGGCCCGGTCCGGTGCGGGGCTGCGCGAGGCCCGGTCTTCGACGATCTCGACCCCGAACATAAGCCCGCGACCGCGAATGTCGCCGACGATGGGGCAGGCGCCAAGCGCGTCCTGCAGCCGGTTCAGGGCGAATGCGCCAAGCTCCGCCGCGCGGTCCACCAGCCCTTCCTCGCGGATGATCTGCAGCGTGGTCAGCCCGGCCCGCGTCGTGACCGGGTTCTTCTCGTGCGTGTAATGGCCGATGGCGAAATCGCCCGCCACATCCAGATCGCGTCGCGCCAGAACGGCGGCGATGGGCAGCATGCCACCGCCCAGAGCCTTGCCCAGAACCACGATATCCGGCACCACTTCGTCATGTTCGAAGGCGAACATCCGGCCGGTCTTTCCAAGCCCGGTGGGAATCTCGTCGAGGATCAGCAACACGCCGCGCCGGTCACAGGCCGCGCGGACCGCTTTCCAGAAGCCCGGTGGGGGTACCACCGGGACCGCGCGCATGGGTTCGGCGATCACCGCCGCCACATCGCCCTCGCGCTCCAGCACGTAATCCACCATCCGGGCACAGGCCAGTTCGCAACTCTCGGGGCCGGGATGCCCATAGGCGCAGTGATAGCAATGAAAGGGCGCCACATGTTCCGTGCCGGCCATGAGCGGCCCCGCGATATGCGATCGGAACGTGGCCTCTCCGCCGACCGAGGCCGCGCCAAAGCCCGCGCCGTGGAAGGCATCCCAGAAACTGACGGTCTTGAACCGGCCCGTGGCCGCGCGCGCCAGCCGAAGCGCCACTTCGACAGCGTCCGACCCACCGGTGGTGAACAGGACCTTTCCAAGATCGCCGGGGCTGATCCGGGCCAGCTCTTCCGCCAGTTCCACAGCAGGTTCGCAGGCAAAGCGGCGCGGCGCGAAGGGCAGGGCGTCCATCTGGGCCGCGATCGCCGCTTTCAGGCGCGGGTGACCATAGCCGATATGGTGCACCGAATTGCCGTGGAAATCCATGTAGCGGCGGCCGGCCGTATCCTCGATCCAGATGCCCTCGGCACGCGCGATGGTCGAGACACAGGGGCTCGACAGGCTCTGATGCAGAAAGGCATCGGCATCGCGCGCCAGAAGCGCGCGGGTCGCCGCATCGTCCTGCCGCGCCTGCCAGTCCCGGCGCTGGTCCGAGGTGTTCGATTCCCCTTCGGTATGCCGGATCGCCACGCCCCCTAACCCCAGGGAAGCGAGAAGGTCTTGACGTTGGTAAAGCTCTTCATGGCCTCGATCACACCCTCCTTGTAGCCGTTCCCGCTATCCTTGATCCCGCCGAAGGGCGACATCTCGATGCGGTAACCGGGCACTTCCCAGATGTTCACGGTGCCCACCTTGAGGCCGGCGATATATTTCTGCATCCGTCTGAAATCATTGGTGCAAACGCCGGAAGACAGGCCAAATGCGGTGGAGTTCGACAGGGTGATCACCGCGTCGTCGTCGTCCGAGACGCGGATAATCGGGATGATCGGGCCAAAGGTCTCTTCCATCACCAGCTCGGATCCGTGATCGACCCGGTCCACGACGATGGGCGGCAGAAGCGCGCCCCGGCGTCCGGGGTTGTAGAGCACCTCGGCCCCGGCCTCGGCCGCCATCTCGACACGCTTTTCGAACAACGCGGCGGCAGCGTTCATGCACCACCGTGCCAAGCTCGGTTGCCGGGTCCATGGGGTCGCCGAACCGGATCTTCTTGGCCCGTTCCAGCACCATGGGAACGAACCGGTCGGCCACGCTCTCCTGGCACAGGATCCGCTTGACCGCGGTGCAGCGCTGGCCCGAATTCTTCGTTGCCCCGAGAACCGCCAGTTCCGCCGCCTGCCGCAGGTCATCGTCGGACAGGTCGTTGCAGATGATCAGCGGATCGTTCCCGCCCAGTTCCAGGATCTGCCGCTTGTACCCGGCCTTGGACGCGATGAGCTTGCCCACCGGCACGCCGCCGGTGAAGGTGATGAGATCGATATTGGGATTGGTGATCATCTCGTCGCCGATATCGCCCGGCAAGCCGGTGACGACCGAGAGCATTTCGGGCGGCAGGCCCGCCTCATAGATCACATCCGCAAGCAGGAGCGCGGTAAGCGGCGTCAGTTCCGTGGGTTTCACCACCATGCAGTTATTGGTGGCGATGGCCGGGGCGATCTTGTGGCTCACCATGTTCAGCGGATGGTTGAACGGAGTGATCGCGGAAATCGCGTTCAATGGCTCGCGCAGGGTAAAGATCTTGCGCGCCTTTCCGTGGGGCGTCAGGTCGCAGGAAAAGATCTCGCCATCGTCCTGAATGCAGAGCTGGCCTGCAAGCGTGTAGACGTCGAACGCCCGGCCCACCTCGTAATAGCTGTCGGCCTTGGAGATCCCCAATTCGAGAGTGATGACCTCCGCGAATTCCTCCTTCCGCGCGACGATCAGCTCGGCGGTCTTCAGGAGGATCTTCTGCCGCTCGTATCGGGTGAGCTTCGGCGTGTAACGTGCCGCAATATCGAAGGCTTCCCGGGCATGGCTTGCATTTCCGGCGGGTACCGTGCCGATCACGGAATCGTCCCAGGGATAATGCACCTCGACAAGGCCCTCGGCCTCGACCTTGCGGCCGGCGATGCGCATGGGTTCATGGCGGATGTGGCGTGCGTCCTTCATCGATCCTACCCTTTCGCGGCGGCGGTGGTGGCATAGAGGAACGCATCGAAGTTCCGCAGATCGGGCGCGGTGCCCAGCGTCTCCATCTTGCGGTTCACGATGAACGGCACCTCCTGTTCGGTCAGCCCGCCATGGCTGCGCAAGGGTTCGTTCAGCGCGGCAAGGTCATGGCGGTGCGCCGATGTGCCGATCGTCATGTTCTCGCCCGAGATCAGAACGATATCGCCGATCCGGTCGGCCGGAAGCTCGAAGCGCTCCACGGCCTCTTCCCGGGTCATCACCGCGATAAGCTCGTCGTAGCCCGAAAGCCGCGCGATGATATCGGCGCGGTCCGCCCCATCGGGCAAATAGGCCGTGGCGAAAGAGCCAAGCGCGCCGTGATGCACGACGTAAGGATCGGTGATGGGCAGGATCACCCGGGCTGCAGCCTCGCCCAGCCAGTCGTCAAGGATATCCTGAACATAGATCACCGCGGGGTCGCCGTTGGCGTCATGCTTGGGCTTCATCCCGTGGTCGGCGGTCACGACGATGGCCGCGCCAAGGGCGTCGAGCTCGGCCAGATAGCGGTCGAACATCTCGTAGAACGCGTTGGCCTGCGGATCGCCGGGGGCGTATTTGTGCTGCACGTAATCGGTGGTGGTCAGGTACATCACGTCCGGGCGCTCCTCTTTCAGAAGCTTCACACCGGCGGCAAAGACGAATTCCGACAGCGCGGCCGAATAGACCTCGGGGACCGGCATGCCCAGCCAGGCCGAGGCATTGTCGATCCCGTTCTCGGCAACCGTCGTGCCGTCGGAACGTTCGGCCGAGAAACAGAAGGCGCGGCCTTCGTCAAAGCGCAACTCAGCCCCCAGAAGCGCGCGCAGCTTGTCCTTGGCGGTGACGATGGCGACCTTGGCGCCGGCCTCGTAGAAGGCGCTGAAGATCGTCTGCGCCCGCAGGAAGCGCACGTCGTTCATCATCACTTCCTCGCCCGTCTCGGGCTCGTACAGGAAATTGCCGCAGATCCCGTGCACCTTGGGCGGGCGGCCCGTGGCGATGGACAGGTTGTTGGGGTTGGTGAAGGACGGGATCACCGAATGCGCCCGCCGCACGGTGCCCTTTTCCATCACGCGCACCAGCGCGGGCATCAGGCCCGCGTCGATCGCGGCATCAAGATAGGCGGGCTCGCACCCGTCCAGGCAGATCGAGATGGCGGGCACCGAAGGCCAGGGATAGGCGCGGTCATTCACCGTGACCGGGGCGTGGGACATATCGTTCATGGGTCTTCCTTATGGGTCTGGCCGGGCATCCGGCGTCTCATGCATTCAGCCCGCCAGACGGGCGCGTTCTTCAAGCGCCGCGGATGGCGGGGACGCGTCGGTCACCCCCATCTCGGCAAGCGCCTCCTGTGCCGCCGCAACCACGCGGGTCATGACGTGTTCGTCCATCCGGCCGATACAGCCGATGCGGAAACTGTCCACGGCGGTCAGTTTGCCTGGATAGATGATGAAATCCCATGCGCTTCATCGCCTCATAGAAGCGATCGAAGGAAAAGGCCGGATCGGCGGGCGTGAAGAAGGTCACGATGATGGGCGACAGCCAGCGATCGACCAGCAGCGTTTCGAACCCTAGCGCGCGCATCCCCGCCACCAGCACGTCGCGGTTCCGCGTATAGCGCGCAAGGCGCCCGGCGCGCCCACCCTCGGCCTCGTGCAGGCGAAGCGCCTCGAGAAAGGCCGCAACCGCATGCGTTGGGGGCGTATAGCGCCATTGACCGGTCTTGTTCATATAGGCCCACTGCGCATGCAGATCGAGACAGAGCGAATGGCTCGTCCCCGCCGCCGCCTCGAGCGCCGATTTGCGCGCGATGACAAAGCCGAAGCCCGGTACGCCCTCGATGCACTTGTTGGCCGATGACACCAGCGCCTCGATATGAAGCGCGTTCACATCCAAATCCAGCGCGCCGAAGGCCGACATGCTGTCGACCAGAAGCTTGCGCCCGCCCGCATGGGTCGCTTCGGCGATCTCGGCCAGCGGGTTCAGAATGCCCGAGCTTGTCTCGCAATGGATTGCGATCACATGGGTCAGCTTCGGATCCGAGGCCAGAACCGCAGCCACCTCAGCACCGCGCGGAGGCAGGAAATCGCCCTTGTCCATAAGCGTATAGGCGCGCCCCAGATAGCGCAGTGTCTCCGCCGCCCGCAGCCCGTAGGCCCCGTTCGCCAGGACCAGCACCTTGCCGTCCCGTGGCACGAATGTTCCCAGCATCGCCTCGACGCAATAGCTTCCGCTGCCCTGAAGGGGGACGCAGTCGTATGTCCCGTCGCGGTCGCCCGCCATCGCCAGAAGTTTCGCCCGAAGGGTCGCCGTCATGGCCCGGAAATCGCTGTCCCAAGATCCCCAGTCGCGCAGCATGGCCTCTTTCACCGAATAGCTGGTGGTCAGCGGCCCGGGCGTCAGCAGGTAAGGCTCGCCCAGGGCCGGAGCCGGGAAGGGCGGCTTTTTCTTGCAGGGTCATGGGCGGTCTCCGTGAGATCTTCGCCCCCGTTTCCCACATTGCGCAGGATACTTAAAATCGTTAATTCAAATCCATCTATCGATTGAAGCGATATAAGGTCCCGCTCAATGCGCTATGTCCAGCTTCGCGCCTTTCACCACGTCGCCATCTGCGGCGGTTTTTCCCGTGCGGCCGACGAGTTGCACCTGACCCAGCCTGCGATTTCCGATCAGGTGCGGCGGCTGGAAAAGGACTATGACATCCTCCTCTTCGACCGCCGCAAGCGTCAGGTGGCGCTGACCGAGGCCGGGGCGCGGCTTCTCGCGATCACCCGGCGGATGTTCGAAAGCGAGACCCAGGCGCTCGAGTTGTTGTCGGAATCCCGTGCCCTGCGGTCGGGGCATCTGACCATCGTGGCGGATTCCGCCCATCACCTGTTGCAGGTTCTGGGCCCGTTTCGCGACCGATATCCGGGGGTTCAGATCACCTTGCGGGCAGGGAACAGCCAGACCGTGCTGGAACAGCTTGAAAGCTATGACGCCGATCTGGGCGTTCTGGGCGGGGTGCCGGATCGCGCGGGACTCGAGGTCGTGTCGCTGCGCGCGACGCCGATCGTGGCTCTTGTGCCAAAGGCGTCGGAGCTTGGCGACCGTAAGAGTTTCAGTTTTCAGGATCTTGCGGCACTGCCACTGGTGATGCGCGAAGACGGCTCGAAAACGCGCAACAAGCTCATGGCCGCTGCCCGAAAGGCGCGCGTCACCCTCGTCCCGGCGATCGAGGCCGAGGGGCGCGAGGCGGTGCGCGAAATCGTGGCTTCGGGCGGTGGCGTGGGCTTCGTCTCGCTGGCCGAAATGGGCCAGGATGCGCGGCTGGTCGGGGTGCCGATTACGCCTGACGACGGCCTGCAGATGGAAGAGGCGCTGGTCTGCCTGTCCGAGCGCAGCGAGGGAAAGCTGGTGCGCGCCTTCTTCGATCTCGTGCGCGAACTGGGCTAGGCGCGCGCCTCGCGGGCCATCACCGCCTGCGCGTCGGCGGCAATCGCGCGCTCTTCTTGTGCCGGAACGATCCAGACCGGAAGGGCCGACCCCGGCGCATGCAACGCCATCGCGTGCGCGGCATTGGCCTCCGGATCAAGCTCCAGCCCCAGCCAGGACAGGTGATCCAGGATCTCCCGGCGCATCTCCGCGTCGTTCTCGCCGATTCCGCCGGTAAAGACCACCGCATCGACCCCGCCCATCGCCGCGATCATTGAGCCAGAATGCCGCGCGGCCCAATAGGCGAAATGGTCGATGGCGAAGGCGGCCTCTGGCGTCCCGGCAGCCGCGCAGGGCGCGCATGTCCGAATGGCCGCCCAAGGGCCAGAAGCCCGCTCTTGATGTTCAACAGATCGGCCGCCCCGTCGATCCCGTGGTCGCGCGCCAGTCGCAGGACCGCGTTCCCGTCGATCCCGCCCGCCCGCGTTCCCATCGTCAGCCCATCAAGGGGCGAATAGCCCATGGTCGTGGCGACGGACCGACCGTTCCGGATCGCGCAAAGCGAGGCGCCGTTCCCCAGATGCAGCGCCAGAAGGCGCGCGGGCAGGGCCGCACCCGTCAGTTCGCGGCAGGCGGGCCGCGAGGCTGGCATAGGAAATCCCGTGAAAGCCGTAGCGTCGGATACCCTTGGCCGTCTCTGCCGCGGGGATCGCATAGCTGCGCGCCACCTCCGGATTGGTGCTGTGAAACGCCGTGTCGAAACTGGCATATTGCGGCAGGTCGGGGGCGATCCGAGCCAACGCCTCGATCGCGGCCAGGTGATGCGGGTTATGCAGTGGCGCAAGCGGTATGCAGGCGCGGATTTCTTCTTGAATATAGGGTGTTACGCGGCAAGGCTCAACAAGAGAAAGGCCGCCATGCACGACCCTGTGCGCGGCGGCCTCCAAACTCTCCAAGGTGAGCCCCTGGGCTGCAAAAGCATCCAGAAGAACGGCCAGTGCCGCTGCGTGATCGACCGCGTCGCGGGGTTCCGTGGCCCCGCCGGCCTGCAACATGGCCCGCCCGCCGATCCCGGTGACCGCCCCGGTCAGCCCCGGCGCAAGGCGGCTGTCAAAGACCGCCGCCTTGATCGAGGACGACCCGGCATTCAGTACCAGTATCGACATGGGCGCGCGGCCTCAGGCGTCTTGCTTCCGCATGTCCTCGGCCCGGATTCCCGCCACGGCGACCGGCTTCTTCATCGCGTCGCGCCGGAACGGCTCGCCCAGTTCCTGGTTGATCATCGCCTCGATCAGCGTGGTCTTGCCGTTCTGCATCTGATCCTTGATCGCGGTGTTCAACGCGTCGGTGAGCGCCTCCATGGTCCGCGCCTGAACCCCCTGAAGGCCGCAGGCCTTCGCGATCCCGGCATAGGAAACACCATCGGACAGTTCCGTACCGATGAAGTTGTCATCATACCAAAGGGTCGAGTTCCGCTTCTCCGCGCCCCACTGGTAGTTGCGGAAGACGATCATGGTGATCGGCGGCCATTCCGGCCGGGCGATCGCCGTCAGTTCGTTCACCGAGATCCCGAAAGCACCATCCCCCGCGAACCCGACGACCGGCGTATCGGGGCAACCGATCTTGGCGCCGATGATCGACGGAAGGCCATAGCCGCAAGGCCCGAACAGGCCGGGAGCAAGGTATTTGCGGCCCTGCTCGAACGACGGATAGGCGTTCCCGATGGCACAGTTGTTCCCGATATCGGAGGAAATGATCGCCTCTTTCGGAAGTGCCGCCTGAATTGCCCGCCACGCCATGCGGGGGCTCATCCAGTCGGGCTTGGCCGCGCGGGCGCGCTCGTTCCACGTGGTTCCCGGATCGTCCTCTTCGTGATCCATCGACGACAACTGCTGGGCCCATGTCGATTTCGTCTTGGCAATCATGTTGCGGCGCTCGTCGCGCCCGGCATCGCCTGCGCTGTCCGAGAGACGCGCGAGAATCCCATCGGCCACCTTTTTCGCGTCGCCCACGATACCGACCGCGACGGGTTTGGTCAGGCCGATCCGGTCGGGATTGATATCCACCTGAATGACGGCGGCGTCCCGGGGCCAATAGTCGATGCCATAGCCCGGCAGGGTCGAAAAGGGGTTGAGCCGTGTGCCCAGCGCCAGAACCACATCGGCCTTGCTGATCAGCTCCATCCCGGCTTTCGAACCGTTATAGCCAAGGGGACCGGCGAACAGGGGATGCGAGCCGGGGAAGGCGTCATTATGCTGATAGCCCACGCAAACCGGCGCATCGAGCCGTTCGGCCAGCGCGATGGTCGACCCGATTGCCCCGCCCAGAACCACGCCTGCGCCATTCAGGATCACCGGAAACTTCGCCTTCGACAGAAGCTCTGCGGCCTCCGCAAGGGCGGTTTCGCCCCCCGCCGGACGCTCGAAATCGACGATCCGGGGCAATTCGATATCGATCACCTGCGTCCAGAAATCCCGCGGCATGTTGATTTGAGCGGGCGCGCTGGCGCGTTTGGCATTCATGATCACGCGGTTCAGAACCTCGGCCACGCGGCTGGGGTCGCGCACTTCCTCCTGATAGGCCACCATGTCCTCGAACAGGTTCATCTGCTCGACTTCCTGGAAACCGCCCTGGCCGATCGTCTTGTTCGCCGCTTGCGGCGTGACCAGAAGAAGCGGCGTGTGGTTCCAGTAGGCGGTCTTCACGGGCGTCACGAAATTGGTGATGCCGGGGCCGTTCTGGGCGATCATCATGCTCATCTTGCCGGTGGCGCGGGTATAGCCATCGGCCATCATCCCGCCCGAACATTCGTGGGCGCAATCCCAGAACTGGATACCGGCGGTCGGAAACAGGTCCGAAATCGGCATGAAGGCCGAGCCGATGATGCCAAAGGCATGTTCGATCCCATGCATTTGCAGGACCTTCACAAAGGCTTCTTCGGTGGTCATTTTCATTGGCGTTTTCCTTTGGTCATGCGACAGGCCCGGCAGCGGAGAGACGGCCAGGGAGTTCGGCGCAAACTAGTGTATCAGAGCATCGTCGGTTAGGTCCACGTGTTAGGCCATCTTAAGTCCAGACGGGGCGTGTTTCTGCAATCGCTTCGGCGATGCGGCCAATGCCTTCGCCGATCCGCGCGGCGGGAATCGAGGAATAGGCGAGCCGGTAGTGGCGTCCGGCATCCCGCCCGGGGCCGAAGAAGGGCGCGCCCGGCTCGATCAGCACGTCCCGCTTCATGAGGCGTTCGGCAAGTTCGGTCGCATCCACGCCTTCCGGCGCCTCCATCCAGTAGGACGACCCCCCGAACGCGCCGCGCCCGGCGATCGTCATCCCCGCTTCGGTCATGGCGTTTTCCATCACCCGCCGCCGGTCGTGAAAGGCCCGCGCCATCCGTGCCACAAGCGCGTCGTAATGCCCGAGCGACAGAAAATACGCGGCCGACCGCTGCAGATGTCCCGGCGGATGGCGCAGCACACTCGCGCGCAGGGCGCGGGCCTCGCGGATGAACGGCTCCGACCCCATCAGGAACCCGAGCCGCAGCCCCGGGAACAGCGATTTCGAGAAGCTGCCCACATAGATCACGCGCCCATCCCGATCCAGCGATTTCAGCGAGGGCAGGGGTGGTTTCAGAAAGGCCATTTCAAACTCGTAATCGTCCTCGACGATCAGCGCGCCAATCTCCTGCGCGCGTTTCAGAAGAGCGCGGCGGCGCGCCAGCGTCATCGTCGCATTGGTCGGGCACTGGTGGCTCGGCGTGACAAAGATCAGGTCGGTTGCCGCGTCGATCGCGTCGGGCGGCAATCCGTCGGCATCGACCGGGACCGAGGTCAGGTGACAGCGGGTCTGGGCCAGAATATCGCGCAAGGCGGGATAGCACGGGTCCTCGATGGCCGCGCTGCGCCGTTGCGACAAAAGCACCTGCGCGGCGATCCAAAGGGCGTTCTGCGCGCCCAGCGTCACGAGGATCTGATCGGGATGGGCGGCAATTCCGCGGCGCGGCAGGATCTGGCGGGCGATAAACTCCACCAGCATCGGATCGTCGCCATCGAACTGGTCGGCGGTCAGGGATGCGAAATCCTTCTGCCCCAGTGCCTGAAGGGCACAAAGGCGCCAGTTGGCATGGTCGAAAAGCGTGGGATCGGCCTGCCCATAGATAAAGGGATAGCGGTATCTGGCCCAGTCGCGCGGTTTCCACGCGGCGGTGCCGCCCGCAAACCTCTGACCGATCGCGCGGGACCAATCCACGGCGTCCCGCCGCTGCGGCGCGGGCGCGAAGCTTGGCGGCACCGGCGCGGTGTCCGAGACGAAATAGCCCGACCGACCTTCCGAAGTCAGGTAATCTCCCGCCACCAATTCGGCATAGGCGAGTGTTACCGTGATCCGGCTTACACCAAGATGCTGGGCCAGTTTCCGGGTCGAGGGGAGCTTTTCTCCCTGCCTCAGACGCCCCGAGAGGATGCCCGAGGCGATCATCTGCTGGATGCGCGCCTGAAGCGTCCCCTGGGAATCGGGGTCAAGAAAGAGAGTCTCTGCCGGTATCGCCATGAGGCGACTATACTGGACATACCCGGCGCGTAAACTGGCCTTACGCCCGGACAGGAGATCCGGGCGCAAGGCTGGCTTTGGCGACCCTAGTTGACCGGGGCCATGGAACTGAAGGCCGGGATCGCGCCGGTGGCGGCAGGGGCAGCCTCCAGCTGCTGCCAATTGCCTTCGGAAAGGGTGATATTTCCGGGGATATCCTCGGACCAGAACCCCACAACGGCTTCGGTGATGTTCAGGTACAGCTTGTCGTCGACGATCCGCCAGAGGTTCGGATTGCCCGGGACCTTGCCGCCCTTCGCCACGCCATAGGCACAATGACCATCATATTGTGGTGCGAACCGTTCGGGGTTTTCGAGGAACCTCGCGCGGTTCTCGGGGCTCGAAAAGGCCCATGTCGCACCGTTCCACTCGGCAGTCAGATCAGCCCGGCCCGGAACGGCCTTGGGCTGTGGTGTGCCCGGCTCGGACTGGTCGAGATCGAAATAGGCCACGACATCATGGCCGGACACGGCGAATCCCGTGGGGTCAAGGTATTGCTCGCCGGCGAAACCGGGCAGGGCGAGGGCGGAAAGGGCGGCGGCGGCAAGGATGGAACGCAGGGCAGACACGGGATGAACCTCCGATGGATGAAATCGACACCGCGAAACTGCGCCACAAGACGGCGCAGGCAAACCAACGTTTTCGTGCTTCACGCGGCTGTGTTCGGCGCCCGTGTTCGGGGCGAGCCTTCGGGACCCGCAATTGGAAAAACCGGCAAAGCCATAGTTTCGCCGCTCTTGGGTCGAAGAAATTACCCCAGGACCTGATAACGAGATCAGGTCGGCAGCAAGCGGAGGCAAAGATGATCGGCACAGTACTGGGGCGGCTCTTCGGGTCCGATCGGCGCGGTGGAATGGAGGCGCGGGCGATGCGCCCCGATGCGTTGCGCTATGAAAAGGGCGCGGCCGAGCAGCTTTACAACCTCTGTGCCGAGGCCGCGATGGCGGCCCGCATGCATCCGCCCGCAAGCACCGCCGCGCAGGTGGACCCCCGTCTTGATATGCATCGCCGCCTGCGGGCACTCGTGTCCGAACATGGCGCCCAGAACGTCTCGGACCTGCCCGAAGCCGATCTGCGTTCTGTCGCGGTTCTGGCCCAGAGCGTCCTGCTGCGGGACGAGGATTTCGAGGCATTCGTGGCGAAACTGCCCAAAGGTGCCGACGGAAAGGCCCGTGCCGAACGCGCGGCCTGGGTCGCAGGGCTCGAGGCGCTTGCCGCCGCCGAAGAGGAGGCCCCGGTAGAGGAGGGCGAGGACGCGGAACTGCGCGAGGTCTGGCTGGCCGAGCGCGAACTCGATCTGCCCGACGGCCTGCTGGCCTGGATCATGTCGCAGGACCGCGCCACATGGCATGCCTATGCCGCCGCCGAAGACTGGACGACCGTCGATGCCGAGCGGCTCGAGGCGGTGGCCTGGATCACCACCCAGCCCGGGTGCGACCGGGCGACGGCGCTGGCCTTTCTGGCGTCGGGCGTACGCGCAGGTCTGAACGATCCCGCGATCCTTCCCGATCTGGCCGATGCCGGCGCGGCCCTCTTGGACCTGATCCACACACGGCTGATCGAACGCGCCTATCCGAACGCCGATTTCGCCCTGCCGCGGGCGCGCGAGATCGAGGCCGCGCGGCTTCTGGATGCGGTCCCCACCGAGGATCTTCGGGGTCGGTTCGCCCTGGCGCGCGTGGTGGTCGAACCCCTGGGGGAACGCACCCCTCCCGCCCGCTATGATTTCGAGAACGGGCAGCCCCATCTGTCCTACAAGGCCTGGCTTGCCGGCGACGAAGCCTAGGGCGCCGCGGCGCGCATCCGCTCACGGTCTTCCTCCAGCGGGTCCGTGGCATCGGCAAGCGCCAGCGCCCGGTCCGAACAGGATCTTGCGGCCTGGGCCAGATCCGCGTCACCGGTTTCCGTCAGGCGGGACAGCGCCCGCTGCAACGTGACCTGCACCTCGACCTTGTCCGCCCCGTCGCGGGCAATCGCCTCGAAGGCTTCCGCGCAAAGCATGCCCAGCGTCAGTGGCGGCATGAACACGTTCGGATATTCGACACTCGGATCGTCTTCGGTCTTGTCGGCAACCTGAATCAGCAGGCGCAGGATCCGCCCGATCACCTCGATCGCCGTCGCGGGGTCATTCGTTCCGGGCGACAGCGCACGCTGGGCGATCTCGGACAGGACCATGATCCCGAAAGTGGGGTCCTGATCGAAGGTCCGCGTCCGGCCGATGACAAAGGCGCTGCGAAGCGCGTCACGGTCCGCCGAGCTCCCGGCCAGCACGAGCGGATCGCCCTCGGTTACGAAATCGCCCACCTTCACCTGCACCAGGACCCGCGTGTCGGCGGCTTTTGCACAGGCCTCGAGCTCGGATGGATCGAGATGCCGGATATAGCCGGTCTCGGTCGCGACCACGGGTTCCAGCCCCTCCCGGGGTGTATCCTCGGTCAGGGGCTTGGCGCCCAGAAGCGGATGGCGCGCGAACAGCCGCAGCGCGTCGCGGGCGGCATCCTCGATCCGGTCGGCGGTCTCCGACACGCCGCCCAGATTGGTCAGATGGTCGATCCAGCGCAGGATCGCGATCACCACAAGCGCGATCACCAGCCCGGTGAAGCCAAGGATCACCACAAGGTCGCGTCCCTCTTGCACCTCGGTCGAGACAAGGATCAGGGCAGTCAGCGCAAAGATGAACGCACCAAGGAAGGTCGCCAGCGCGTTCTGCGTGATGTTGTCTTCCAGAACCAGCCGATGCGCCCGGGGCGTCGATTGCGACGATGCCCATTGCCGGGCCGCCACCATGACGGACAGGGAAAACGTGGTGACCGCCAGCATCGACGAGGCAAGGATCTCGAGGATGCGCAGCACCGCCTCGGGGCTCAGCCGCCCCGCGAAGGATGCGGGCACGAACCGCCCCAGCAAGGTCGAACTGGCGGCGGCCACCAGGGCAAGGATCGCGATCAGCGCCATGCGCACCCAAAGCTGGCGGCTCAACCGCCGGAGCACGTAGATCGGTTTCGACAGGGCGGGCAGTTGCATCGGCGGGGGTCCTTGCACGGGTCCTGCCAGAGGATAGCGTGATTGTCGGCGGTGTATATCCCATCCCGCCGGATGCGCGGCCAGTGTCTTGACAGAACGCCGGACCTGCTCCAGATACCGGATCCGATGGGGCCGTAGCTCAGTTGGGAGAGCGCGTCGTTCGCAATGACGAGGTCGTCGGTTCGATCCCGATCGGCTCCACCAATTTCCCACCGCTGAAAAAGCCGCCGAACCCGGCCCGCGGCCTATTCCGCCTCGGAAGCGATCGTCATCCTTTCGACCCGGTGATCCGCCGGGATATTCGGGGGCAGGGGCCGTCCCTGCGCCGCGGCATTGTCGATGACGCTTTCATGAATCCATGCACCCTCCGGGACGACGCGGGGCCGGCAGAAGGGTATCGAAAGCGGCCCCAGCGACGGCCGCCCCTTGCGGTAGTCCGGATCGGTCCGGGCGGGCAGGATCTCAAGTGGTTTCCACGGGACGGTCATGGACTGGTGGATCTTTCCCTCCGGGTCGGGGGGCGTGTATTTTCCACCGGCCCCCTGCCCATGGACAAGGCTTCGGACAGTCTGTGGTATGAATCTGAGGCCAAGCGCCTCCATTTCGCGGATCATCCAGGCCAGCGGCAGTTTCGCCAGCGCGCTTTCCGCCTCCGGATAGCCGCCGCCCACATCGCCGTGGACACCCCGGAACCACACCTCCTTCACGTCCTGCGGCACCGCCTTGTTGCGGGTAAAGGGGTTGCCCCAGAATTCCTGATCCTCCGGCCAGTGCTGCGGCCGGAACATCACCCGCGCCTCGTGCAACGCCATGGCATGGCGAACGGCAGCGACGCTCGGGTTCGTCTTGGTGAAGGCATGGCGGCGCAATTGCGGCCGGTAGCGCCCCCATTCGATCAGCGATGACACGGTGTCGAACAGGCCCATGGCCATGATCGGCGGGCGGTCGGTCTGCAGGATACGTTCGAACAGACGGACCTCGGCGAAACTGTCGTCGCCATGGTCGGTAATGCCATCGCCGATCCGTTTATAGGCCCGATAGGCATAGGGCAGGAGGTTGATCTGATCGCGCCGCATCAGCCCCACCGCGTGGATGAACCCCGCAAGAACCCGCGCCGAATAGGCCCCGCGCGAGAACCCGATCAGGACGATGCGGTCGCGCGCATCGCCGCCCTTTCCCGCCTGGTAGTTCTCCACCAGAAAGCGGTAGGCCTCGAGCACGTTCTGGTCGAGCCCCCAGCCGGTGATGAGCCCCAGAACCTCTGTCGCCTTGCGCCAGAAGCCGAAGAACGCGTTGTCGGCACCGAACGTGCCCACGCCCGGATCGTAATAGACAAGCTGGCTCCGGTCCTTCTTCAGCGTGCCGTAAAGCCGAAGGATATTGGTACGGTTCGCCGAAATCTCGTTCGACGTGCCGTCGAGAAGGATCACGATGGTCTTGGCCATGGACTGCTCCCGAGAGGGCCCCCAAGGTCAGGATGCCCCAAGCGCGCCTGTGGCGAAACCCCCCCGTATCAGAGCACGGGTATGGTGGGCTCAATCCCGTCAAGCGGCGTCTCGGCCACGGTTTGCAGAAGTCCGATGAAGCCCGCCACCTGATGGGCACAGGTGGCGGCACCCTTGTCGTCGGTGGCGATCGACGCGTCTCCCACCGTGCCATTCGGGTTCAGATCGCTCGAAACCCAGCCATAGGAAATCGGCCCGATGGGTGAAATCGGCGCCTGTTCGGCGGTCGAGCGGTTCATCACTGCCCGGCTCATATCCACCGTTTCGGGGCGGAAATGCAGCATCAGCGAGGTCTCCACATCGCCGCCATGGATGCCGAAACTCTTCTCGTGGTCGGTATACATTCCCGCGGGCGTCCCGAACGCGCCCCACTGGCATTTGACCGCAAGCATCCCCGCCCGCACCCGCAATTCGCGCGACAGGATCGAGATCAGGTCGAGATTGCCGCCATGAGAGTTCACGATCACGATCTTGCGCACGCCGGCGCGCGCCACCGACAGCCCGATCTCCTGCCAGGCGGCAAGGGCGGTCGGAGCCGAAAGCGTCAGCGTGCCGGGGGCATGGATATGCTCGTTCGATTTGCCCACCGCCTGAATCGGCAGGATGCGGATATCGAGACCGTCGGGGCATGTGGTGCGCAGCCGGTCGAGCATCCCTTGCGCGATCATCGTATCCGTGCCGATGGGCAGGTGCGGCCCGTGCTGCTCGATCGCTGCCGTGGGCAGGATCGCGATGGTGCGCATCGGGTCGATATCGCGATACTCGGTCGTGCGATACTCGGCCCAGTCAAGGCGGCGGGTCATGGGACAGGCTCCGGTCTGTAGGTCGCATCAAGGCGCGAGCGCAGGTAATCCGCGCCGGTGACGGGCGGGTATTTCGGCGCCCCCGTGCCGGGCAGCGCCGCGATCACCGCCTCGGGGTTGGGATCGAGGAAGAACGCGATCGAACGGCGCTGGCGTTTGGGCGACAGCACCCGGTGCGGGGTCGAGACATAGATGTCATTGGTCCAGCGCATCAGGCAATCGCCGATATTGACCACGAAGGCGCCCGGCACATGCGGCACGTCGATCCAGTCGCCGCCGCGCGGCCGGACCTGAAGCCCGGCCTCGCCATCGGTCATCAGAAGCGTGACCGACCCGTAATCCGTATGCGCGCCCGCGCCGATGCCCGGCCCCTGCCCGCCGGGATAGTGCAGCAGGCGCAGGGTCGCGAGCGGCGCATCGAGCTTGTCGTCGAAATAATCGTCCGGCAGGCCCAGATCCGTGCGCGATGGCCTGGTGAAGCGTCACGCCCAGCCCGTGCACCGCCTCGAAATAGGCCAGCATCGTGTCGCGAAACCCGGGCAGGTCCGGCCAGAGGTTGACGCCGCGAAACGGCTCGCCCGCCAGTATGCGCGGGTCGTCGGCGGCAAGGTCGAGACCGATATTGAACGCCTCCTTGCGGTCCATCTGGTCGCTCGTGTCGTCGAGGTTCTCGGTCCCCTCGGCGGCCCAGCCGCGGTTAGTGCGGCTCTTGCGGATGTCGAGCGGCGCCTTGGCGGCGGCGGGCAGGCCGAAAAACGCGTCCGCCGCGGCAAAGGTCGCGTCGATCAGCTCCGCGCGGCATGCCATGGCCCTGTCAGCAGGAAGAACCCGGTTTCCCGGCGTGGCGCGCCCCAGATCGGCGACGAACCCGTCGCGGTCGCTGCCCGCCGCAAAGCGGGACCAGTCGAGAACGGGGATCATGCGGGCACCTTTCTTGGCGCTGGCCCGCGCCCGATCAGCTTGTCGGCGGCGCGCGTCACGCGTTCCAGATGCCGGGCGCGCGAGGCATCGGTGGAACTGTCCATCAGGTAATGCGCGGCAAAGGCCGTCCGGCAGCGCGGCGCGCAGAGAAGGCGCAGACCCCGCAGGATCGTCCGCCGCCCCGGCGCGCCGACCATCCGCGTCAGCCACCAGCTCGCCCCGCAGGTGGTGAACACGCCGAGCCGCGTGATATGGGTCAGCGCCGGGCTTGATATCGCCGTTCTCGTCCGGCATCAGAAAGGCCACGCCGGGCACAAGCACCCGGTCGAGCCAGCCCTTCAGCATCGCCGGCAACCCGTACCACCAGGTCGGATAGACGAAGATCAGCGTGTCGCACCAGCGCAGGTCGTCCACGTCCCGGGCGACTGGCATGGGTATTGGTGGCGGTATCCTCGTAGCCGTCCAGCTCCGCCGCCGTCAGCAGCGGGTCGAACCCCTCGGCATAGAGATCGCGCAGCCGGATCTCGGCGCCTGCGCGCTCCAGCCGTTCCAGCACCAGGTCGCGCACCGCTGCGGTGAAGCTCCGGGCGCGCGGATGGCAATAGATCACGAGCGCGCGCATCAGAAGGCCTCCATCTCGCGGCCGACGCGGGCCAGAAACGCCGCCCGGGCCGCATCGGTCGCGCGGTTCATGTCATAGAGCGCCAGATAGCGCATCTTCTGCGGGCGGCAGACATGCCAGACCGCGCGCGTCACGCATTTGCGCGGCGGATCACCCACCAGCAAGGCCCGCATCCGGCGTGCCGCCATAGGTCGTGACGGCGGCCAGCTTGCGGATATGGGTCAGGTTCGGCTTCACCTTGCCGTCCTCCAGCCGGAACGAGACGCCGGGCAGAAACACCCGGTCGAGAAACCCCTTGAGGATCGCGGGATAGCCGAAATTCCAGACCGGAAACACCATCACCAGCGCCTCCGCCGCGCGCACCCGCTCCACATAGTCCGCCACGGGCCCGATATTCGTCCGGCTCCTCGTGATAGCCGCGCCGCTCCGCCTCGGTCAGGACCGGCGAAAACCCTTCGGCGTTGAGGTCGCAATCGTCCACGTCCCAGCCGCGCTGCGACAGCGTTTTCACCACCGTCGCCATGCAGCGCCGCCGAAAAGCTCTCGGGGCAGGGATGGGCGAACAGCACAAGCGCCCGGGTCACGCGGCACCCCCGTCGTCGTCTTCTTCTCTTCCCAAATATCCCCGGGGGGTGAATTGGCGCATGCCAAGAGGGGGGCAGGCAGCCCCCCTGTGCCGGTCGCCGCAGGCGAAACCCCTCATTCGGCGGCCTGCAGCTTCGGATAGGCATACATCCGGTCATAGGCCCAGTCGGGGTCGTCCCAGGCGATCATCTTGCCGGGGTTCAGCAGGCCCTTGGGGTCGGCCTCCCGCTTGAAGTTCAGCTGGCGGTCATCCACCGTCTGCCGCCCGCCTTCCTCCAGCGTGTAGCGATGCGGGTTGAAGATCATCGCGCCGGCCTCCTCGTGCATGCGGACGATCTCGTCCAGCCGCTCCTCGGTGGTGAACTTCACCAGCGACAGCCCCGCGAACATCACCTTGCCGCTCTCGCGCAGCACCTCGAGATGCTGCAGCACCTCGGGCGAGAATTCGCGCGCGCATCTTCTCGATCAGTTCCAGGTGCTGCGGGATAGCCGTAGCGCACCTGCAGATAGGTGATGACGGGATCGACCTTCAGCGCGCGCAGCGTGGTGTGGTTCCAGCCGTATTCGAACACCGGGCCCGGGCCCCTTGGCCCAGTCGCTGTCGTCCGAGCGATAGATCAGCCGCGCCTCGGGCCGCCGGCCCAGGAAGGTCAGGAACCCGTCCATCGAATGCGGCGCGACCATCAGGCCGACCAGGTTCGTCGCCCGGCTCCACATGGGGCTTGACGCGCTGGAAATAGTCATGGGCGATGGGCGCCTCGAAGACGGTGGCGAGCTTGATCAGGATGCCGTCCTGGTTGGCCAGATCCTCGGCGAAGCGCGCGGCCGCCATGAAATCGTCGAAGGCCACGAACATCTCGACCCAGTCATAGGCGGGCGCCAGCGGCATCTCGATCTCGGTGATGATGCCGTTGGTGCCATAGGCGTGGCTGACGCGGGCCAGTTCCTCGCCGCGGAACTCCAGCACGCGGGGCTCTTCCTCCATCGTCACCACGCGCAGGCGGATGATGTTGCCGAGATCGCGCAGCGACCCCCAGGTGCACGGAGCCGACGCCGCCCGAGCCGCCGGCGATGAAGCCGCCGATCGTGGCCGTCGCCCAGGTCGAGGAGAACATGCGGATTTCCTGCCCGGAATGGGCGCTGGTCAGCGGCATCGAGATCCTTCAGCAGGCATGCCCGGTTCGGCGATCACGCGGCCCGGATGGATCTCCTTCACGGCCGTCATGTGGCGCAGATGCATGACGCAGCCGCCCGCAAGCGGCATGGCCTGGCCGTAATTGCCGGTGCCCGCGCCGCGCGTCGTGACCGGGCACGTCATGGGCGTAGCAGGTGCGCAGGATCTCGATCACCTCGGCCTCGTTGCGGGGCTCGACGACGAAATCGGCGGTCACATGGTCCAGCCGCGTCCTTCAGGACCGGCGAATACCAGAAGAAATCGCGGCTCTTCGCGCGGATCGCGGTGTCCGGGTTTCGTCATGTCGAGATGGGCAGAGCGCGGCCTTGGCGGCGGCGACATTCGGGGTCATTCAGGGCCTCATCAGGTGGTCGAGTTCGGAGTAATCGGGCAGGGTGCGGTCGATCGCCGCCCATCGCGGATCACGATGCGGTCGGATTGCGGGCGGGCGAAAAGCTCGGTCCAGTTGCGCGCGTTGCAGATCACCAGATCGGCGGGCGCGCCCGGCGCAAGGCGACGGCGCGTCGAAGCCGCAGGTGGCCGCGGGGTGGTCGGTGAAGGCATGCGGCCAGTCGGTCGCCGGAATGGTCGAGATGGCCGATCCGCGTCGCCTCGCGCATCACCTCCAGCATGTCCATGTCGCCATAGGCATAGAACGGATCGCGGGTGTTGTCGGAGGCGAAGCTGACACGGGATGCCGCGCGCCCGCATCTCGTGGACCAGCGTGATGCCGCGGCCGCGCGGCGTGCGGTGCGGCGTGGCGGTCCTGCAGGTAGAGGTTGCACATCGGCAGGCTGACCACGTCGAGCCCGGCCTTGCGCCACCAGGTCGAGCGTGTCCATCGCGCGCGCCTCGTCCTGCGTCGAGAGCGAACAGCAATGGCCGACCACGACGGGTGCCGAAAACCCGGTCTCCAGCACCGTCTCGGCGATCAGCGCGCAGCGTCTCGACGCTGGCATCCATCGTCTCGTCCACGTGGAAATCGCGCCGAAAGCCCCAGGTCGCCCGCCATGCTCGAAGAATTCGCAGCAGCCGCGGTCGCGCAGGTCCGGCACGGGGTAGGTGACCATGCCGAGCACGCCGCCTGTCGCCGCCACGATCTCGGCGGTGGCGCGATAGGCCGGACAGATCCTCGAAGCTGTCGCAGCCGATCAGGCAGGCGGCCTGAAGCTCGATCCGGCCGGCCCATGCCTCGCGCATCTCGGCGAAGACCGGCCAGGAGATCTCGTCCTGCGGCGGGATGCGTCCAGATGGGTGCGGATCGCGCGGGTGCCGTGGGCATAGGCGCAGCGCAGCGAGAACTCCATCCGCGTCCGCACGTCCTCCGCGGTCCAGTTCGCGGCGCGGTCGGCGCCCACCGTGGTGAGCGCGCCCATGAAGGTGCCGTCGGGGTTGGGCGCGCGGCCCCAGATATGCCCCTTGTCCAGATGCGTGTGCATGTCGATGAAGGCGGGGAACACCATCGCGCCGCCCATGTCGACGTCTGCGTGCCGCGCCGTCGGTGATCCGGCCGTCCGCGATCGAGATGTCGGTGCGGACCAGGTCCCCGGCCTGGCCCAGCAAGCAGGCGGGAACCGTCACATTGGTCAGGGTGACCGGCACCGTCGGGAAGGATCGGAAAGTCCATTGGCCCTCGCGCTTCAGGGCGCTTTCGTGCCATGACCGCAAGCGCCAGATGCGAGATCAGCGACATGATGCGCGAAGATGACCACGCCCATGAGCGAGATCAGGATCAGCGCGGCGTACAGCCTGCCGAAGTTGAGCCGGTAGGACGCCTCCAGGAGTGTCGAGGCAAGGCCGAGCCCGGTGCCCGCCCGGCCGATCACGAATTCCGCCACCACGGCCCCGATCAGCGCCAGCCCGCCCGCGATCTTCAGCCCGCCGAGGAAGTAGGGCAGCGCCGAGGGCGCTGCAGGTAGCGCAGCCGCTGCCAGCGCGTGGCGCCATAGATCGTGAACAGGTCCTGCAGGTTGTGATCGGCCGATTTCAGCCCGAGCGTCGTGTTCGACAGGATCGGAAAGAAGGCCACGATCCACGCGCAAAGCAGCGCGGCGACAAAGGCGCTTTCCACATAGATGTGGAACAGCGGCGCGATGGCGACCACCGGCGTCACCTGCAGGATCACGGCATAGGGAAAGAACGACATCTCCGCCCATTTCGACTGGGTGAAGACGACGGCAAGCGCCACCCCGCCGACCACCGCCAGCAACAGCGCCAGGATCGTCAGGCGCGAGGTGACCAGCATCGCGGGCCACAGCATCGCCCAATCGTCGACCAGGCTTTGCGCCACGCGCACCGGGCCGGGCAGGATGTAATGCGGGATCTCGCCGAGCGTGACGTAAAGGTGCCATGCAAGGATCGACAGGACCATGACCAGCGACGGGCAGGGTCCATTTCGCGATCCGGTGAATGCGGTCGCGCCGCGCGCGCGGCCTGCTCTTCCAGATCGACGACGGCGACGGTCACGGGGGCGTTCTTCGGCAAGGCTCATGCCATTTCTCCCATCGCGTCGTGCAGGGCTTCCGAGGCCTGCCGCGTGTATGCCGGCATATTCGGTCGAGGTGCGGAAATCCTCGTGCCGCGGGATAGGGCGCGTCGACGTGCAATTCGCGGATCACCCGGCCCGGGCGCGCGGCCATGACGACGATCCGGTCCGACAGGAACACGCTTTCGAACACCGAATGGGTGACGAAGATCACCGTGCAGCCGATCTTGGCCTTCAGCTCCAGCAGGTCGTTGTTGAGCTTGAACCGCGTGATCTCGTCCAGCGCGGCAAAGGGTTCGTCCATCAGGATCAGGCGCGGGCTGGGTCACCATGGCGCGGGCGATCGAGACGCGCATCTTCATGCCGCCCGACAACTCGCGCGGATAGGCGTTCTGGAACTTCTCCAGCCCCACCAGTTTCAGCGCCGACAGGATCTCGTCCCGGACGCTGCCATAGCTCTGCCCGCGAAGGCGGAACGGAAGCCAGACATTCTGGGCGACCGTGGCCCAGGGCATCAGCGTCGGTTCCTGAAACACGACGCCCAGATCGTCCGCGCCCTGTCCGCCGGCCCAGTTGATCCGCCCCGAGGTGGGATGCATCAGGCCCGAGATCAGCCGCAGCGCGGTGGACTTGCCGCAGCCCGACGGCCCGAGAAGCGAAATGAAATCGCCCTCGTTCACCTGCAGCGTCAGATCCTTCAGCGCGACCACGTCACCGTTGAAGGTCTTGTCGACATGGGACACGTCCAGAAGCCTTGGACGTTGACCAAGGGGCGAGCACTTGGGGCGGCATGGCAAACTCCGTCAGGGGTGCGGGGCCAGAGACGCGGCCCCGCCGTTGGGTCCTTTGGATCAGGGCTTGAGATCCATGCCGACACCCTTGCCGATGAAGGCGGTGGTGTAGGTCGATTTCCAGTCGATCCCGGCATCGACGACACCCGCCTCGACCATCTTGTTATAGAAATCCTCGACCTTCGCGTCGGTGATCACGCCGATGCCCATGGTTTCGGCATCGCCCGAGTCGACGATCCCCCATTCCTTCATCTTGCCGATCGCATAGTCGATCTTGTCCTGCGTCATCTCGGGGTTGGCGGCCTTGATCAACTCGTTCGCGGCTGCGTTGTCGTTGTAGAGATAGTTGTACCAGCCCTTGATCGAGCCATCGACGAAGCATTCCACCACTTCCGGGCGGTTCGCGATCGTGTCGGCCATCGTTTCGATCGTTGTCGCATAGGACGAATATCCCGCATCTGCGATCAGGAACACATTGGGCTCGAACCCGGCTTCCTTCTTGACCAGATAGGGCTCGGAGGACAGGTAGCCCTGCATGCCCTTGCGTTTGTCGGCAAGGAACGGGGCGGGGTTGAAGGTATAGGGCTCGCGCTGTTCGGCGGTAAAGCCGTGTGCGGCGATCATCCACTGATAGTAGGACTGAAAGCCGTTATCGCCGATCAGAAGCGTTAGATCCTTCAGATCTTCCCAGGTCTCGGCCTCGCCCGGATGGGCAAGGATGACCTGCGGGTGCTTCTGGAACACGGCGGCGACGGTTGACGACCGGCACGCCTTCCTGAGCCGCGCTGAAGGCCTGAAGCAGGTCGCCGCCCATGTGGAAGTCCATCCGGCCCGCGAGCATCAGCGCGCGGTTGTTGACCTGCGGGCCGCCGGGCAGGATCGTGACGTCGAGGCCGCATGCGGCATAGGTGCCATCGGCCACCGACTGGTAGAACCCGCCATGTTCGGCCTGGGCGACCCAGTTGGTGCCGAACGTGACGGGAACATTCTGGGCCGCGGCCGATGTTGCGGAGAGCGCAAGCGCAGTGAGGGCAGCGAGGGAACGGGTTGCAGACATGATTACCTCCGGTAAATCCTTTATCGCTCTCGACCTTTGCTCCGATCCGCGGGAAGGAAAGAGAGCCGCTCGGGCCCCGCGTCCGATTCTCTGGCCGTCGCTTGATATTTAACCGCAGCGGCGGGGATTGCCCATTCCTTGTGCAGGCTCGGAAGCGGCGTTGTTTTGATGGACTATCCGCACGCCCAGTGGCCCTTTCCCGGCCCCCGGCGACGCAAAAGGAGGCAAAATGATCAAGGAACTGGCTCCCGACGAGATCGCGCCGCCCTTTGCGCGCTACGCCCATGGCGTCGAGGTCCCTCACGGTCACAGGCTCATCCTGACCTCCGGCCAGCTTGGTCTCGCAGCCGACGGAACCGTTCCCGAAAGCGCCGAGGCGCAGGCCGAGATCTGTTTCGCGAACCTCGACGCGATCTTGCGCGCGGCTGGCGCGACCCGTGCCGATACCGTCCGGATCAACGCCTTTGTCACCGACCGCGCCCATATGGCGGGCTACATGGCCGCCCGCGACCGGTGGCTGGCCGGGGTGACGCGGCTTCCTGCCTCGACCCTCGTGATCGTGTCGGGCTTCACGCGCCCCGAATTCAAGGTCGAGGTCGAGATCATGGCCGCCCTCCCGGAGGACCGGGCATGAGCGGCCCGATGAAGCCCGTGGGCGTGCTGGGGGGGATGGGTCCCGAGGCGACGATCCTCCTGATGCAGAAGGTTCTGGACCGCGTCGATGCCCGCGACGATGCCGATCACGTGCCGCTGATCGTCCATCAGAACCCGCAGGTTCCCAGCCGGATCGCGGCGCTCATCGACGGGACGGGCGAAGATCCGGGGCCGGTTCTGGCGGGCATGGCGCGGGGCCTTGCGGCGGCAGGGGCAAGGGCGCTGGCGATGCCCTGCAACACCGCCCACGCCTATGCCGACCGGGTGCGCGAGGCGACCGATCTGCCGTTTCTCGACATGGTTGCGGCGACGGCGCGCGAGATCCCCGAGGGCGCGGTGGTGGGGCTTCTGGCCTCCCCCGCGACGCAACGGGTCGGCGTGTTCGACGCGGCCTTTGGTCAGCGCAACATCACGCCGCGCATGGCCGACCCCACCCGCATGCTGGCGCTCATCCGCGCCATCAAGGCGCGCGGCGGATCACCAGAGGCCGCGGCGGAACTGCGGGCGCTTGCCGATGAGGTGGGGCAGGTCGATCTGCTGATCGTCGCCTGCACCGAGCTTTCGCTTGTCACCGGCGGGCTCGCGCCCGGCACATGGCTTGATGCACTGGACGTACTTGCCGCCGATATCGTGGCCTTCGCCCGGGGCTAGAGCGCGTTCGGGCCGATTGCATTTCCGTGTGATCCGTGTATTTCTGCGGTGCAGCATTTTCTGCCAGCCCGATTTCACGCCGGAGAACATCGCCATGTCCCATGTCATCACGGTTGCACAGCAGAAGGGCGGATCGGGCAAGACCACGATCGCCGTCAATCTTGCCGTGGCTTTGGCGCGCGCGGGCAAATCCGTGGCGCTGCTCGACACCGACCCGCAGGGGTCGCTCGGGCGCTGGTTCATGACCCGGCGCGATCTGGGCAAGGACGATCTCGAACTGGCAACCGCCTCGGCCTGGGGCGTCTCCTATGAATGCGACAAGCTTCGGAAATTATTCGATTACGTGATCCTCGACACGCCGCCCAAGGTGGATGCCGATCTGCGCCCCGCCTTGCGCGAAAGCGACCTGATCCTGGTTCCGGTCGCGGCCAGCCAGGTGGATGTCTGGGCCACCGAAAGCGTGCTGGATCTGGCCCGCCGCGAGCGGCGCAAGGCCATGGTCGTTGTGAACCGCGCCAAGTCCGGAACCCGGGTTCTCGCAGAGGTGATCGAGGCGCTGGGCGCGCTCGACGCGCTGCAGGCCACGACGGTTCTGGGAAATCGCGTGGCCTATGCCGAAACGCTGGGCAAGGGCCTGGGCGTGCTCGAACAGGGTCGCGGGGCCTGGACGGCCGAGATTGCCGGCCTGATGGCCGAGGTCGAGGCGCAGCTGGCGGAAGACTGAGGCGAAACCGATCCGGAGAAACGAAAAGACCCCCGCGGGTTTCCGCGGGGGTCTTTCGCAGGACCGGTTGGGAGGGCCCGGTCCTTCGGGGGGAGATCAGCGCTTGTCTTCGCCGGTCGCGGCCAGGTGTGCTTTCGCGAAGGCTGCGGTCGCCGCCGTGGCGCTCGAGCTGGAGATGACCATGCCGCCTTCGGCATTCTGCAGGATCTGGCGGTCGCCTTCGGCTTCCTGGTCGGCTGCAAAGAGGATCAGCGCCGCATCGACCGTGTCGCCGGTCGCGCTGGGTGCGAAGCTCGCGTCGTAACGGGCGCCATCACCGGACTCATGGGACTGGGCGAAGATCGCGTTTGCGACGTCCGAGGGCGTCTGCGCGGCCAGCGGGGCGGCAAGGGCGAAAGCGGCGGCGGTTGCGAGGATGAGGGTTTTCATGATGTCGGTCCTTTGATGAATTAATGAAGGGCGGGAACGCCCGGAAAGTGGGTAGAAGCGGCTTCGGGGCAGGGAGCGTCCCGAAGCCACTGGGGGAGATCAGCGCTTGTCTTCGCCGGTCGCGGCCAGGTGTGCTTTCGCGAAGGCTGCGGTCGCCGCCGTGGCGCTCGAGCTCGAGATGACCATGCCGCCTTCGGCATTCTGCAGGATCTGGCGGTCGCCTTCGGCTTCCTGGTCGGCTGCAAAGAGGATCAGCGCCGCATCGACCGTCTCGCCGGTCGCGCTGGGTGCGAAGCTCGCGTCGTAACGGGCGCCGTCACCGGACTCATGGGACTGGGCGAAGATCGCATTTGCGACGTCCGAGGGCGTCTGCGCGGCCAGCGGGGCGGCAAGGGCGAAAGCGGCGGCGGTTGCGAGGATGAGGGTTTTCATATCGTGGGTCCTTTCGGTTTTCTGTTCTGGTGGGCGGGATGCCCGGGTTATGAGTGAGGAAGGCTTTCGTGCCGTCCGATGAGACTGATCTGGGCCAGAGGGGCGCTCACTACAACGCACGGACGCGTGAGGATGGCGCGAATTAGGTGCGTTCCTGCACAGGCCCGTGTGCGATACCCCGAAACCCGCCGATTATTGAAACGAACCACACGGGGGCGCGAGCGTTTGTAACGAAAACCCCTGTTTTCATTTGGTAAATCGCCACAGGCTATTCGAGGCGCGGAAACGCGAACGCCCCGGCATTTCTGCCGGGGCGCTTCATTTTCCGAAGTCTCGCCTTGGTCGCGGCCTAGCCCGCCACCAGTCCCATCTGTTCCAGCTTCAGAAGAACCTGGTGGGCGCAGTGATCCACCTCGACATTCTCGGTATCTAAGCCGCAGTTCCGGGGTCTCGGGCACGTCATAGGGGTCCGAGATGCCGGTGAACTCCTTGATCTTGCCCTCGCGCGCAAGCTTGTAGAGCCCCTTGCGGTCGCGGCGCTCGCATTCCTCGATCGTGGTGGCCACGTGCACTTCCACGAAGGCGCCGAAGGCCTCCACATCCTCGCGCACCGCGCGCCGGGTCGTCGCATAGGGCGCGATGGGCGCGCAGATCGCGATCCCGCCGTTCTTGGTGATCTCGGAGGCGACATAGCCGATACGGCGAATGTTCAGGTCGCGATGTTCCTTCGAGAAGCCAAGTTCCGACGACAGGTTCTTGCGCACGATATCGCCATCCAGAAGCGTGACCGGGCGACCGCCCATTTCCATCAGCTTTACCATGAGCGCGTTGGCAATGGTGGATTTTCCCGAACCGGAGAAACCGGTGAAGAAGACGGTAAAGCCCTGCTTGGCCCGGGGCGGACGGGTGCGGCGCAACTCGGCCACGACCTCCGGAAACGAAAACCATTCCGGGATATCCAGCCCTTCCGACAGGCGGCGACGCAATTCGGTTCCCGAGATATCCAGCACCGTCGTCCCCTCCGGCACCTCGTCTGCGGGATAGTATTGCGCGCGCTCCTGCACATAGACCATGTGCTTGAAGTCGACCATCTCCAGCCCGATCTCGGCCTCGTGCTCCTTGAACAGCGTCTGGGCGTCATACGGGCCATAGAAATCCTCGCCCTTCGAATTCTTTCCGGGCCCGGCATGGTCGCGCCCCACGATCATGTGGGTACAGCCATGGTTGCGCCGGATGATCCCGTGCCAGACGGCCTCGCGCGGTCCGCCCATGCGCATGGCAAGGTTGAGAAGGCTCATCGTCGTGGTGGCGGCGGGGTATTTGTCCAGAACCGCCTCGTAACAGCGGACGCGGGTGAAATGGTCCACGTCCCCCGGCTTGGTCATGCCGACCACCGGATGGATCAGAAGGTTCGCCTGCGCCTCGCGGGCGGCCCGAAAGGTCAGTTCCTGATGCGCCCGGTGCAGCGGGTTGCGCGTCTGGAATGCCACGATCCTGCGCCAGCCCAGCTTGCGGAAATAGGCCCGCAACTCGTTGGGTGTATCGCGCCGCATCTTGAAATCGTAATGCACAGGCTGCTGGATCCCCGTGACGGGGCCGCCCAGATAGACGGGGCCGGCGGTATTGTGCAGATAATTGACGGCCGGATGGGCAAGGTCGTCGGCGCCAAAGACCATGGCGGCCTCATGCGCCTTGTTCGGCTCCCATTTGTCGGACACCGACAGGATGGCAAGGATCACACCCTCCTGATCGCGAAGCGCGATGTCCTGACCCGGTTCCACAGTCTCGGCGAATTTGCGCGACACATCCAGCGTGACCGGCATCGGCCAGAGCGTGCCGTCAGCCAGACGCATGGTGTCGACAACGCTGGTATAATCGTCTTCGCTCAGAAACCCCTTGAGCGGGTTGAACCCGCCATTCATCAGAAGCTCCAGATCGCAGATCTGCCGCTGCGTCAGATCCCAACTGGGCAGGTCACCCGCTTCGGCCTTGAGCTTCTGCGCGCTTTCATAGGAGACATAAAGCTCGGGGATCGGGGCGTGGTTGGGGATCTGCATGTCTGTCCTGCAATCTGCATGAGTTTCGGGGGGCTGGTAGCCTGCCGGGCAGGGCGGATGCAAGCCTCGGGACGCAGGGCAGGGAATTTGCGGCAATTTCGCAATGGGCGACGCGCCCGGCGGCCCACCGAACAGCGCCTCAAGCATGGGCGGGGCGCGATGTGGCTTTCGACCCGCCCGGAGTCGGCGATTTCGATCTCCGCCACGGCACACAAAACCCAAGGCGGCGATCCGTCTGGAGCCATCTTGGTAAGGGACGGACAGATTGTCGGCGAAGGGATCAACCGGTCTCTGCTCAATCGAGTCCCGACGTCACACGGCGAACCCGAGGCGATCCGGGACGGATGCCGCCGACTGCGGACTGTCGATCTGCGCGGGTGCGATCTCTCTACAAGCTGCGAACCTTGCACACTCTGCGAGGCCGCGATGGAAATCGCAGGGATTGCCCGACTTTTCTACGTGGAAAGTCTGCAGGCGAACGATCAATGCCTTCGAAGCAGCCGCTGCGGCCATCAGCGCGTGGGCGCAGAAGGTTGTTGCAAGTTGACCGCCGCCCGACGAACTGCCGGGCGACGGCACGACAGATGACTATTCGGCGATGCCGGCTGCGCGGATCAACGGCGCCCAGACGTCAATGAGATCGGCCACCAGGGCCGTGTAATCCTCCGACGACATCGCGGTGTGCGTGATCCCGAGCTCTGTCAGGCGCGTCTGGACCTCTGGATTGGCAAAGACGGCATTGACGGTTTCGTTGATCTGCTGCGTCATCGCGGGATCCATTCCCGCGGGGCCCGACAGACCAACCCAGTTTTCGATGACGATGTCATAGCCTTGTTCCTTGAACGTCGGAACATCGGGAAGCTGCGGATTGCGTTCAGGAGAGGCGATTGCCAGCGCGACGGCTTCCTTGTCTTCGATCATGTCGCTGTTCTGGACGACCATGTCGTAGAAACTGTCGAGCGCACCTGCCCGGAAGTCCTGAATGGCGGGCGAACTGCCCTGATAGGGCACATGGATGAATTCGACGTCAAGTGCGGCGTCCACCGCTTCGCCCAGAATGTGCGATATCGAACCGACGCCGCTGGACCCGTAGGTCATGGGCGTCGATTTCACAAACGCGACATACTCGTCCAGTGTATTGATGCTGGCAGTCGGCTGAACGAACAGCCCCGGGGCCGAAGCGCCGATATAGGCGATATGCGTGAACCCGGCCAACGGTTCGTAGGGAATGGACTTGAACCGCGTCGGTGCGATCGTGAAGGGCGCATTATTGGACAGGATCAGCGTTGTACCGTCCGGCGCCTGCTGCGCCACATAGTCGGCGGCTACCGTTCCCGCTGCGCCGGGACGGTTGTCGACCACCGCCTTTTGCCCGAACTGCGTGTCGAGATATTGCGCCAGCAGCCGGGCGACAAGGTCGCTGGTGCCGCCGGGCGGGAACGTCACAACGATACGCACCGGTTCACTGGTCCAGGCGGCGGGCTCAGCCATCGCTGCCGTTGCGGGAAACAGTGCAAGCGTTGCAAGGCTGGTTCCGAGAAGCGTTCTTCGATCGAGTTTCATGTCTTTGATCCTTCCTGTTGGGCAAGTTTTCGTGCCGCACGGGCACGGCGGCGATTTCGTTCCGTGGAGTAGAGCGCAAAAATGACGATTGCAGTCGTGATGCCGATCAGGGTTGCGCTGATCGGGCGCTGAAGAAACACCATCGGGTCGCCACGGGACAACAACATCGTTCGGCGCAGTTGTTCTTCCATCAGCGGGCCCAGCACGAAGCCGAGCAGAAGCGGTGCGGGCTCGAACCGGAACAGGCGCATCACGTAGCCCGCTGCGCCGATTACCAGCGTCAACCAGATGTCGAAGACGTTGTTATTCAGGCTGTAGACGCCCATGCAGATCAGCACGATGATCGTCGGGTACATGTACTTGTAGGGGATCTTCAGGAGGCGGACCCACAATCCGATAAGGGGCACGTTCAGGATCAGCAGCATTATGTTGCCCACCAGAAAGCTGGCGACCAGGCCCCAGAACATGTCGGGCTGTTCGGTCAGCAACCGGGGCCCCGGGGTGATCCCGTAGATCATGAGCGCCCCGATCACGATGGCCATCGGCGGGCTTCCGGGGACGCCAAGGGTCAGGGTCGGGATGAACGCCGTTTGTGTCGCCGAGTTGTTGGCCGCCTCGGGCACCGCCACGCCAGGTAGGACACCAGTACCGAAGTCCTTGCGCTGTGGGGACACCCGCTTTTCGACAGCATATGCGATGGCCGCCGCGATGGTCTGCCCCGTGCCCGGAAGGGCGCCGATGATGGACCCGATGGAGCCGCCGCGAAGGATGGGTGCGAAGAGGGATTTCCATTCCTTCTTCGACGGATAGAAGTCGTTATAGTCCACCGTTTGCGTGGCTTTGCCGCTTGTGTTTGCCCGGATCGACGCGATCAGCTCCGTAACTCCGAATAGCCCCATCGCGACGATGACGATATGCACACCGTCCCGCAGTTCTGGAATGCCCATCGTGAAGCGTAGGTCACCCGTGGTCAGGTCGATGCCGATCGTTCCGAGCATCAAGCCGGTCACAACCATCGCGATCCCTTTGAGTGCGCCGCCGTTGCTGACAGCGGACGCCGCGATGAGGCCAAGCAGAATCACCGCAAAGTAGTCGGCCGGGCCGAAAGAAAGCGCCAACCGGGCCAACGAAGGCGAGAGCACGGCGATTACCACCATCCCGATCATCCCGCCGCCGAACGATGCGACCGCCGTCGAGAACAACGCGACGCCGGCGCGGCCCTTCTTGGCCAGTTGGTGACCCTCGATCGCAGTGATTGACGCTGCCGGTGTTCCGGGCACGTTCATGAGGATCGAGGCCGTCGAGCCCCCGTATTCCGCACCATAGAAAACGCCCGCGATCATGATGATTGCAGGCGTCGGATCCAGATAGAAGGTGATCGGCAGGATCATCGCAATGGCCGCCATCGACCCGATGCCCGGCAGAACGCCGATGAAAGTGCCGAGGAAAACCCCGATGAAACAATACATCAGGTTTTGCGGCTCGAGGACCACCAGCAACCCTTGGCCAAAGCTCGCGAGAATATCCATGACTAGAAGCCCACGAATGGTTTGAAAGGCAAGTTCAGCGTCTCGATAAACAGGCCCCAGCATCCCAGTGACACCACGATCCCCAGCACGGCCTTGCCCAGAAATGGCAGGCTGCGGTCCGGCAGGCTGGCGACGATGACCGTCAGGAATGTACCCGGAACCAGCCCGATCCGGTCCGCCGTCAGGGCAAAGACCGAGAGTGCTGCGCAGATCGCCAGAAACGCGATCCAGTCCGGCATTTCCGCAATCCCGTCGCCACGCCGTTCCTCGATGCAGATCGCGGTTGCCAGAATTGCCAGTATCAAACCGGTGATGAACGGGAAGGCACCCGTTCCAAGCCGTGTCGGCACGCCAAGTCCCAGTTGCCAGCCGCCAATCATGAACACGATGCTGAGGAGCACAAGCAGAGCTCCACCGATCTCGCCGCCCCAGCCAAGACCGCCGGGGGCATGATCCTCCTTTGCGTCGGGGTGTTCCGTCTGCTTTGGCCTAGAGCTTGTCACGTCGAGTATCCCTGTTTGCCGGCCCTTGGGAGCGTTCCGAACCGCTGGCTGCGCTTTCGCACTCAAACGTCGCCGCGACGCGAGATGCGCTGACGGTCGCTATCTGATCGACCGCGGTTTCGATCTCTGATTGGCGATCTCGCAAGAGCCGGCGTTCGAACTCGTCCAGAACGCTGTCCATGGTTTGATGACGCACAAGTGCCGTAATGAACGGAAAGCCGAATTTTGCCGTGTAACGTTTGTTGAGGTCCGAAAGACGCTCTCTGTACGCGTTGTTGTTGGATGTAAGGTTCAATCGCCCTTGCTCGCGCTGAGATTCGTTCGTCATTTCAAACGGATTGTCCGGAGCCAGTTCAGGATGGGTGCGAAACAGATCGATGCGATCCGCTTCGTTCAGTCCAAGTAACTCCTGACGGATTGCAAGCGCCAAGTGCTCTGCCGTAGGGAAGGGACGCCGACTTGCCACTTTTTTGGCGAGTTCTGGCGCTTTTTCGATCAGCGGAAGCACAATTGATACCGCTTGGGCTTGGTCCGAGATGTTGAGCAAGTCGAGCCGTTTCATCCCACCGGTCCCCCTTTGCAGGTCAGGTTAGGGACGGAGGTCATTGCGGTCTATAGAATTTAATCTAAGTCAACATTCGCAAATTTCGAACGAGAGATGTGATCTGCTCCGCTTCAGCCAACCTGAAGAACTTTCACTCCGTGGAACCGGCAAGCTTCGAAATCCGCTCAAGTAATTGAACGGCAATATCAAGAACCCCTTGGCACACCGCCGTTTCCGGGATCTGGGTGTTCGAAATCAGCGAGATCGTCTGCCTGAAGACGTCCTCATCGCGGATCGGGACGAAGACGAGGCGCCCGGACATGATCTCTGCGCTGGCATCAAGTCGCGACGTGACCGCAACATACCGGCCGGATCCGACAAGTTGCTTCATCAATTGGATGGAGTTCACGACAACCGGGTTTTCGGCCCGCTCAAAGATCCAGCCGTGCCGCGCTTCAAGTAGCTTGCGGATCGACAGGGCAGAGCTTTGGAACACGACGGGTTGGGTGATGAATTCCTTCAGGCTGATGGCATCGAGTGCCGCGAAGGGATGGTCCGGAGTTGCGATGCAGCCCAAGGGAAACTTCCGCGACCAATGGAATTTCAGGGTGTCATCCGGCGGTGCATTGGCCACCGCGGCGATGTCGAATGCGCCGCTGAGTACGCCCTTGACCGCGTTGTCCGGACTCATGATTTCGATTTCCGTCGTAACCTTCGGGAACTCGCCCGCAATCTGGTTGATCAGCTCCAGAACGAAGCCGTTCACCATGCTGTCCATGGCTGCAATCCTGATGCTGCCGTGTTCGACACCGCGATTGCTCTGGATCACGGACCAGAGGCGGGCGTTGTCCAGGCGCCAGTCTTGGGCAAGGTCCAGAACCAGGCGTCCCGCCGGTGTCAAAGTCATACCTTTGGCGTTCCGCTCGAAAAGGGCCTCGCCCAAGGCTTCCTCGATCGACGCGATCTGCCGGTGAATTGCCGACGCTGAAATGCCGGTTTCACGGGACGCGGCCTGGATCGAGCCCGTCTGGGCAACCTGCTCAAGATACTGAAGCGCGCGCGGGACGAGATGCAGGGACATGTGAACTCCGCTCCGATGACGTGCGTTTCGGCATTCGCCGGATGAGATCTCCGGGCGGTCAGGTGCCGTTCAATCGTCGATGCCGAGATTATCATAACAAGTCATTCGGTTTTTTGGAATGTCTTCTTGGGTTGGAGTTCCTAGAATGAAACAATGAACTGCGAACGGTGTCGTATCGCCCATCTGGCGAGAGCCGCGATGCGTTGGGAAACTGTCAATGGGAGCGAAGCGGATGGCACAGACACTCAAGGATGACATCCCCGGAGCGGGTGGCATTTCCATCCACGCCGTCGACATCGCCGGCGGTGTTCCGGCATCAGGTCTTTCTGTACAGCTTTGGCGCTTGGATGGCGGCAAGACCGAGATCGCAGCTGGACGCTGCGACAAGGATGGTTTGCTTCGGCATCCGGTTTCGGATGGCGTAGGCGTCACAAGAGGCGTCTACGAAGTCGCGTTTGACGTCGGCGCGTTCTATCGCGATGCAGGAGTGTCCTTACCTGATCCCTCTTTTCTGGAAATAGCGGTCTTTCGGTTCGGCATTGATCGTGTCGGTGAGCATTTCCATTTGCCGTTCAAGTTCACGCCCTGGGGCTTTTCTCTCTTTCGGGGTGGCGCTTAGTCGTCTTCGTGAACGGAACCAAAGCTATCGTTGAGCGGGAAAATGTGATGGTCACCGCAAGACTCTATGCTGCCCACAACTGACGAAGCACATCGTGGAATGCTCCCCTGCGTTCCAATTGCGGTTCAGGCTTTTGGCAAGCATCACGGCAATCCGATGTTCAACGCCTATGAAAGCCATCCTTATGGCGTAAGCGATGCTGCCCTCGCAAAATCGCAACGGCCTGAGGCGAAGACTTCGGGCTCGGCGCGGTCTTTCCCCCAAGAACATCCAATGACGACTCCGCGGGACGAAGCCGCCATCTGGCTGGGAGTTGCGCCCTTGAACGAGTGTCTAGTTTGCAGTCATGAACCGTCTGAGAACCGCCATGGTCTCGTCGTGGCCATCGGCAAAGGCCATGCAATCGGCTCCGGCGAAGCAGACGCCGTCTACATCACCCGCACGCGCCCGGATATCCGCTCCGGCGAGCAAAAGCGCTTCGGTTGCGATAGGGTTCCATTCGGATACAGCAGTAATGAGCGGTGTCCATTGCAGCTTGTTTGATCGTTGTTCGATGTCAGCGCCCAAGTCGATGCAGCGTCGCACAACCCGCGTCAGGTCTTCAGGCGCAATCCCCTGCAAGTTCGCAAATCCCAGCCCGTGAAGAACGTTGGTATCAGTCAGGCCTTTATTCGGATCAGCACCCTCATCAAGCAGAAGGTTGATCACCTCCAACGATGTTCCTAAACTACAGGACATCGCGCGATAAAGTGCCGTTGCCTCATATTCGCCGACCGGCTCATTCACATTCCAGGCCTTCAGCGCGGCGCGCACTGCGTCAACGTCGCAGTCTTCGATCGCTTCAAAGATCTCGGGCTGTGGCTCGGGGGGCATTAATTGGTTCTGGGCAATCGACCTTGCGATCTCGGGATCTGAAAGTGTTTCTTTCATCATCTCCATCGCCTTGGCCATGTCACGAAGCACTGCGATGTCACCGGATTCCTGCAGGGCGGTTTCAATGTCCCGCTGCAAATCAATAAATTCCGAAGACAGTCTCGCCTCGCCATCGTCGCCGACTACGACCATTTTCGGCAGAACCTCCGCAGTTCGCCGTTCCAGTTCCGAAATATCCACGTTGGTAATCCTGCTCCTAAGCTGATGGCAGAGGACTATAAGACAACTTTGACCAGATTTTGTCGGGGGCCTTTCCCCGCAATCGCATTTGCAACCGGACTGCGCGAAGAGACCGTGTCGGCTCTGGGCTCAGCGCGGTCATTCCACCAAAACATCCCATGATGGCTCCGTGGGGCGGATCTGCCGTTCGTCATCAGATGCGGGCAGCCGTCTCTCTGCCGTGTGATCTTGGCGGCTTCGCAAATGACAACCAAGAGGTTCAGCCGTCCCTATCAGCAACTTGGCCCATGAAACCTGATGGCATTCACTCTCGGTCAGAGTGTGTACGCCGAAAGCAATTGGGCTTGCGCAACGTGCGCTATCGGCCTCTGATCACCGTCAGTCACGGAGAGACAGCATTGGCCATGTCGGGATTGCAGCTTGAAACCAACTGACGCAGCGGTGCCGATGTCGGCTGCAAGTACCGCAGCCCTGCTCGTTGCATCTGCCCAGGCCCCTCTGGGGTCCACACTGATCGCTGTGGCGCTGCCGTCCATCGGAGTGGGGATCAGCACCGATCTTGTGCTGGTCACGGGATTGCTCGTCACGGGCTATCTGGTCGTCAACGTGGTGTGCCAGGGCCCAGCCGGAAAAATTAGCGATCTTGTCGGCCATTCGCGCGTCCTTTGGGCTGGGATAGGCCTTTACGTGATTGGCTCGGCCTGCGGGCTGATTGCACAGGGTGTCACCCTCTTGTTCATCTCGCGATGCCTGATGGCGGCAGCTGGCGCGTTGGTGGTTCCGGCCACGCTGGCCCTTCTGCGTCTGCATGTTCCGGCAGAGCGCCGCGGTCGTATCTTTGGGCTTTATGGAGCAACAATGGGCATTGCCGCGGCAGGGGGTCCGGCGCTTGGGGGCGAACTCGTGAGCCTTTTCGGTTGGCGGGCGGTGTTTCTGGCCAATTTGCCGTTTCTGGCGCTGTCGTCTCTTCTGCTGTACGCGTTCCCGCTGCCTCCGCGAAAAACACATCCGCAACGCACTCTGAAGGATCTGACCGGCGCTCTCGATTTCCTCGGCATCGGGCTGCTCGCGCTCTCGCTGACATTTCTGATCGTGGCGAGCAAGATGGCAGGAATGGCCTTCGGCGCGCTGCTTCTGGCATCTGCTGTCGCCGGGGCAGGCTTTGTCTTTTGGGAGGCGCGGGCAAAGGCACCGATCTTCGATCCGCATCTGTTTTCGTTGCCGGCATTTACCGCAGGCACGCTGATGATCGCTTTGCAGAACTTTGCCATGTACGGTCTGCTGTTCCAACTGCCACAGTTCTTTTCGGTTTTCCGGGGCACAGAACCACGCGAGATCGGCTATATGCTCTTCGTGATGATGGTGGGCATGGTTGTCGCCGCGCCTCTGGGTGGACAGCTGACTGACCGGATCGGTGCGCGCCGCGCGGCCCTGATCGGAGCCCTCTTGCTACTGATGGGTGTGGCGCAGCTCTGGCGGCTCAACGGTTTCGAAACTCCCGGGGACGCGATCGCGGCATTGGTCGTCTTCGGGCTCGGTCTTGGCTTCTGCAACGCGCCGGCGCAGGCGGCCTCGATGGGCGCAGTAGAACCCGGTCAGGCAGGCATGGCTGCCGGGGTCAGTTCCACGATGCGCTATCTCGGCGCCATCTTCAGCATTCTCGTCCTTGGCGCGGTACTTGGAAACGACGACACCGTCAGCGTGGCGCGTCACGACATCATGATCAGGCTCTTCACCGTGGCCGTCTTCCTGTCAGCCCTCTTGAGCCGCAATCTGCCCGATGCGGCAAAGCCCGCCGTTCAGTCGGACTGATCGGTCGCGCTGATCGGTTCCCGAAAGAACGCCGGTGCGATCCCTCCAGCGCGCAAGTTGCATTCCCTGGCCCTCGAAGAACCTTCTATGACAGTTTTGTGACTTCTGTTACGCTCCTGAAATCGCACGAATTTGGGGTAGGGAACACATGAACAGGGCCGCATCATCCGCCACAGTGGAATTTCACCCTCCGGGGCCGGGATCGTGGTCCATCGACGGGGCACACTTCCCGCGACCGGTCTCGCGTTTCCAGAGCGAGATCCATCCCAAGGGGATCAGAAAGGGCTTTCTGGATTGCGCGCGCCGCTACGGGCTCCTGATTGACACGCTGGACTACCATTTCGTGAACGGGTTCGCCTATTCCAGCGTCGTGCCCGCGCCCGGCGACGAGATCCCCGACCGGTTCAAGGCCGCCGAAAGCGTCTTCCGAGACAAGCTCTGGAGAACCGATCTGGAGCGCTGGGACAACGAGGTGAAACCAGCCTCGATCGCGACGCATCAGGCGCTTCTGGCTGTTGACCCCGAGACCTTGTCGGACGAAGAGCTGATCGCCTATGTCGAACGCTGCCGCGACAATCTCGAACGCATGGTCGCGCAGCACCACACCTTCAATCTTGCGGCTATCCTGCCGGTGGGCGATTTCATGGCCCATGTGGGTAAATGGTGCTCCCTGCCGATGGGCGAGTTTCTCGCGCTCACGCGCGGCGCCGCTCCTGAATCCGCCGGCATTTTCCACGAGATGGACGTCCTTGCCGAGGCCATACGCAACAGCCCCACCGCGCGCGAAACCCTCGCGGGCGAGGGGCCCGGCGCGGACATCCTTCAAGCGCTTTGTGACGAACCGGGCGCCGTGGGCGATGCGGCAAAGACCTATCTGGGCGTGGTCGGCCACCGTCTGCTCAACAGCCTCGACACGGGCGAGCAGTCCGCCATCGAGGTGCCCGATGCGCTTGTCTCCCGCATCAGGCTCGCCGTCGATCAGGCGGCGCATGAAGCCAGCGCCGTGTCCGAGGAGGAAGTCACCCGGCTCCGCGACGCCATCCCGCCCGAACACCGCGAAACGTTCGACGAACTTCTTGCCGAGGTCAGACTGATGTCGCGCCTGAGAGACGAGCGCGGGTTCTATTCGGACGTCTGGGCGGGCGGAGTCATGCGCCGCGCGCTTTTGGCCGCAGGCGCAAGACTGGCCGCCGAAGGCCGGATCGCGGAACCGGAGCACCTTGTCGAGGCCAGCTATGCCGAGATCCGCGAACTGCTTGGGCGTACCGGCGGCCCGAGCGCCGACGAACTCGCTGACCGGGCAAACTATCGCAAACAACACCGGGCCGAGAACGCGCCGCCTGCCTTGGGTGATCCGCCGTCTCCTCCACCCCCGATGGACGGGCTGCCGCCGGATGTCTTGCGGGTGATGACGGCGTTGGGCACGGCAATCGCTTCGCTGGGAACCGGACCCGAGGTGGAAAAGAGCGCCGCGGTGGTCAAGGGGATCGGGGCCAGCCCCGGAACCTATACCGGCATCGCCCGCGTCATCGACAATCCGGAGGATTTGAGCCGCCTGCAACGGGGCGACGTGCTCGTGGCGGCGGCGACCACGGATTCCTTCAACATCGTCCTGCCCCTTCTTGGCGCCATCGTGACCAATGCGGGAGGACTTCTGTCCCACGCGGCCATCGTCGGGCGCGAATACGGAATTCCTTCGGTGGTGGGGACGCGCAATGCGACAGCCGCCATCGCCGACGGAACGCGTGTGACCGTGAACGGCTCGAACGGCGAAGTCACGATCGGTACGGCATGAAACCGGTTCCGCTGGCCTCTGTCCTCGACGAGCGGGCCTACGGCGGAAAAGCCCTGCAGCTCGGTGCGGCGATCCGCGCCGGGTTGCCGGTGCCCGAAGGATTTGCGCTCGACACGGCTTTTGTAGATGCCGTCGCATCCGAAGAACTCGGCGCACTGACGGAACTTGAGAAGATCTGCGCGCAACTTCCCGGCTATGTGGCCGTCAGGTCTTCGGCCATCGGCGAGGATTTGGCTGGTGCAAGCTTTGCCGGGCAACATGCGACCGTTCTCAACGCATTTGGCCTTGATGCCGTATTCGAAGGAATCGTGAAAGTCCGGCAGTCGGCGCACACGGACTCTGCCAAAGCCTACCGGACCCGCGTGGGAGCGAACCCGGCAGCACGCATGGGCGTCGTTATTCAGACCCTCGTCGCGGCGGACGTTGCCGGTGTCTTGTTCACGTGCAACCCGGTGACTGGCGAGGCGGAACTTGTCATTGAGGCTTCTTGGGGTCTTGGCGAAGCGGTCGTTCAGGGTCTTGTCATTCCCGACTCCTATCGGATGAATTGCGAAGGCGGCCTGATCGAGAGCCGTGTCGGCCACAAGACCGTCAGAGTGCAGCGGCTGGAGGCGGGTGGAACGTCAATGGATCCGGTCAGAGAGGACCTTGTTGAGCAAGCTTGCCTCAATGCCCGGAAACTGGCCGAATTGCATGATCTTGCCGTACGATGTGACGCCGTCTTTGGCGCGGCACCTCATGATATCGAATGGGCCTTCGCGCAGGATGAACTCTATCTTGTACAGCGACGACCGGTAACGACTTGAGCTGAAATTCGATCTGCTCCGCACGCAGACAAGAAGATCGATGCTCCAGTTCGCGCCCTTTACCGAAGTCATCCATGCGCGTTGAAACGCAATTCAAAGAAGCGAACTCTGCACAGATATATCGCAAGACCGGAAATCTGCGCGCAGTCCACCTTCTTCTTGGACAAACCAAGGTGGATGGCACTCTCCTGTGTCTTTGCGCCGAGCCAAAAGATCGCGCCTTACATCGCCGAGAAGATCGACATCTGAAAACAGGACGAACGGCTATTCAAGCCGTTCGTCTTCCAAGTCCGGTCTTATGTCGATCGCCCCACATGCGACGGTCCCGAATCCAAGGCAAAGAGTTTGGTTCAGCTCCCTTTTGCAAATGCACCTGAACAAGGGAAACTCCGATCCTCGGAAGACATCGACTTACCGCAAGTAACCGAAAGGCGCGGCAGTCGGGAAATCGTGGCCCCGGTGCTGTGCACGGCGGCGCGCACTTTGCAGTTCGCGGGGCGCGTCGGCGTAGTTTGATGGCAGGTCGGACCACGCATCACCCTCCAATGCGGCAGATCCGGTGCGGCGGCGATGATGCTTTCCAATCAAGCGTCCAAACATGTCGTTCTCCTTCTGGGGTTAAGTCGTTCTCCAGAAGGAATCTGCCTGTTTTCCGCGCCATACGCTTCGGGACAACTCCCCATTTTCAGGCGACGACCTCCCCATTTTGGGGTGCCCGGGGCTCCCTATATAGGCGTCGGCCCACCCGCTACCTTTGCAAGAACCGACCCACGCGCATCAGTTTTCTTGGTCCGCGGTGTGACATTGCGGTAAGCGTTGGAGTGAAGAGAGGTCGGAACCCGTACATGTTGCTGGAGCGAGACAAAGAGCTAGCCCTACTTGGCAACCTGATGGCCCGTGCAGGCCTCGGGCGCGGCCATACAGTCATGATCAGCGGCGAGGCCGGGATCGGTAAGACCGCCCTGACACGTGAGTTTCTTCGTCAGAACGAAGGGGCCGCGCGCGTGCTGCGGGGGTCATGCGAGGATCTTTCGATTGCAGAACCTCTTGCCCCATTGCGCGATCTTGCGCGCGAAGGCGGCTGGGAATTGCCGGAGAACCTTGGCGCCCAAGGTGACCGTCTATCCGTATTTTCCGAGGCGCTGGAAGTTCTGAACGCCCCAAACCTCCCGACCATCGTGATGATCGAGGATCTGCACTGGGCGGACGACGCTACGCTGGATTTCCTGCGTTTCCTCACGCGACGGATCGATGACATGGCGGTCCTGTTGCTGATCACTTCGCGCGACACCCCATCGGAAGGTCGATTGCAGATCCGTCGCGTGATCGGGGGGCTGCCTTCCGAGGTCGTATCCCGGATCGCCTTGGCACCGCTCTCGAAGGACGCCGTAAACGTCCTGTCTGTCGACGGGCAACGCGATGCCGAAGCGGTGTACCGCCTCGCAGGAGGCAACGCATTTTATGTGACCGAGCTTTTGCGCAGCCCCGACGGCACTTTGCCCGTGTCGGTGCAGGATTCAGTTCTTGCGCGCGCCGAGACGCTGAGCGCGGGTGCACGAGACGTTCTGAACGCCGTCTCTATCTTCACCCGCCGCGCTGAACGCGAACTGGTCGAGGCGATCTGCCCGGATACTGCGGCGTCCATCGAGGATAGTATCCGACTGGGTCTGCTGGAAGAAGACGGGGGGTATTTGACGTTCCGCCATGAACTTGCCCGCCAGGCCATCGAGAACGACCTGCCTGGATCGGTGCGGCGTGACATGAATGCGCGGCTGCTACGCTGTCTGAGCGATCAGCATCCGGGCCTGCATTCGCGCCTGGTCCACCATGCCGATGCGGCAGGCGATACGGAGGCGATCCTGCGTCATGCCTCCCGCGCGGCAGAGGACGCGCTGACCTTTGGTTCGATGCGCGAGGCGGTCGGATTCCTGAAGCTAGCGTTGGATCATTCAGAGGCTCTGAGCGCGCCTGAGCGCGCGGACATGCTGCAAAAGCATGCCTGGGCCAGTTACCATATCGGCAATATCCAAGATGCTATTCGCTCGGAACTGGAGGCGCTGGAGCTTTTCAAAGAGCAGGGCGAGGTCATTCGCGAAGGCGATAGCTATCGCCGACTGTCACGGTTTCACTGGGTGAAATCGTCGGGGCAGGCAGCGCGCGACTATTCGCAAAAAGCCGTCACGACTCTGGCGGAGCAGCGTGGCCCGGAGCTGGCACTGGCACTGTCGACCCGCGCCCAACTGGCCATGCTGGATAATGACTACGAAGCGGTCGCGGCGCCGTCACAAATGGCCATGCAACTGGCGGAAGAGTTCGACCGACCTGAAATCATGGCCCACAGCTTGAACAATCTGGGTATGTCTCTGGTCTGGAGCGACCCCGAACGCGGACGTTCCCTGCTGCGCAAGAGCCTGGATACCGCGCTTGCGGCAAAGAGCTATCACGATGCCGCCCGGTCCTATGTGAACTGGGCATTCTTCGAGTTGTATCGGCTCAATTATCGCGAGGCCATCCACATAGCCGAGCGCGGCGTGAAGTTGAACCGCGAGACCGACCAGCTTCCCATGGGTGTCTACGCGGCCGGCGCAATCGCCTGGGCCCATGTGCAGCTTGGAGAGTTCGATGCTGCGTTCGAACGGGCGCGCGCTCACTTTTCAACCGATGCGATCGATGAATTGGGGCGCGGTTTCGTCTTCTCGGCTGCCATCCCGCTGCTTTGGGTTTCGATGCGTCGAGGCGATGATGTGGATCCCTCGGTGCTGAAGTATCTTGAGGACTTCATTGCCGAAATGGACGAGCTGCAGCGATTTGATGTCTACGCGGAGGTCATGGCGGAACGGGCTTGGCTGGGCCTTTTGGACCGGGATCGCGCGATTGAGATACTCAAAACCGCCATCCGGCGAACAAAGGAAAAGGCGAGCCTTGCCTATGTCCATTTGTGGCTTCGAAAACTTTCACCCGAGACCGTGATCGATATCGAACCGACGCTTGTGGCGCCTGCGCGATTGCAACTCGAGGGTCGTTGGCGCGAAGCCGCCGAGGCTTGGGCTGCAACGGACACGCCATTCTTTCAGGCATTGGCACTGTCCGAGGGGGACGCGGAGGCGCGGCAGCAATCGATCGAGATCTTGCGAAGGATCGGGGCGACCGAGTTGGTGAAAGCGGTGCAGCGAGACTTGCGCGATCGGGGTTTCGCGGTTGCAAATACTGGCCCCCGCCGGTCGACGCTGGCACATCCCGCAGGTCTGACGCGACGGCAGCTGGATGTCCTCAAGGGGCTGAACGAGGGCCTCTCGAATTCAGAGATCGCAGAACGGCTGTTCATCGCGCCAAAGACGGTTGACCATCATGTCTCGGCGATCCTTGCAAAGCTTGATGTTCACTCACGCGGGGAAGCTGCGGCGGAGGCACGCAAGGCCGGTTGGATATAAACCCGCGATATCGGCTCGCATCATCCATCTTTTCGAGAAGCGCGGCTGTTCGGGTGAATGGCGGAGGTTGATCCCGTAAGATCGAGCAAATGCGACTTAGTCCGGAGAATGTTGAAAAAGTCCAAGATCCGGGCGGCCGTCAATTACTGTGAAAAGGCGATGGCACCTGAAGTAGGACTTGCAAAACCGACGACAGAGAAGGTGTCGGCTTCAGACATCCGACATCCCCTTGCCTTGGACACTCTTCCCGGCGCGCAGAGCGATTAATCGAATTTCTGCGGCGGCCGCGCCGCGCCCCGTCAGACGACTGTGCCCTGCGGGACCTCGGTCTGGGCTTCGGACAGGAAATCGTCCACCAGAGATTGAAACAGTCCCGGTTTTTCCAGATGGGCCGCATGGGCCGCGCCGGGGATCACCGAAAGGCGGACATCCGGCAGGTTGGTCCAGAGCGTCTCGACCTGTGGCCAGCGATAGGAGCGGTCGGCGTCGCCCCAGACCACCAGCGTCGGCATCGACAGCCGTGGCAGCGCCGCGCGCCCGTCCCAGGCCGCCATCGCCCCAAGCGCGGCCTCGGCCGCCTGCGGGTTGGCCCGCGCGCCGATCTCGGTCACCAGCGGATAGCCGGCGGCATCGGCGCCTCGCTTGAACCACGTGGCCCCGATCCGGCGGATCGTGGCCTCCACCCCGTCGGTCAGCAATCGCGCGCGCGATGTCGTGATCGGCTCGAACCGGTCCGGCATCAACCCCAATGGCCCGGTCCCGTAGAGGATCAGCCGCGACACCGATTGCGGCCGCATCCGCGCCATTTCCTGCACGACCATGCCGCCCATCGAATGGCCCAGCAGGACGAATTCCGTGATCGCCCAACTCGTCGAGAAGGCCATGTACAGCCTCCGCCATCCCGGCCACCGTATCGCAACCGGGCCGGTCCGCTGCCGCGCCGAACCCCGGCAGGTTCGGGGCGATCACGTCGTACCGATCCGCGAAATGCTCGATCTCGCGCCGCCATTGCGCGGCCCCGCCAAGATAGCCGTGCACCAGAACGAAGGCCGGCCCGGCTCCGGCGCGAAGATAGGGACAGGCCTGCGCATCAGCGCATCTGGTCCGGCAGCCACAAGCGCGACCTCGGGAAAGGCGATCAGGATCCCGATCAGCAGGACCATCGCCCCGATGAACGGCAGACACCCGATGATCACGTCGCCGATCGTCACCTGATCCCGACTGATGGCCTGTATGACGTATAGGTTCAGCCCCACAGGAGGCGTCAGCACCGCGATCTCCATCGTGATCGTGTAGACGACGCCGAACCAGATCAGGTCGAACCCGGCCGCCGCCATCAGCGGAAAGATCGTCGGCAGGGTGATGAAGGTCATCGACACCGGCTCGAGGAACATGCCCAGAACGATGTAGAACATGATGACGATGGCCAGAACCGTATAGGGCGACAGATCGAAGGACAGGAACAGCTCGGTGAACTGCTGCGGCACCCGGTAATAGGTCAGCACAAAGCCGAACAGCACGCCCGCCGACAGCAGCAGACCCAGATATCCCATCGTCCGCATGGTCGAGAACAGCGCCTGCTTGAAGCCGGTCCATGTCAGCCCGCCGACACCGAAGGCAAGGACCACCGTCAGAAGCGCGGCCACCGCCGCCGCCTCGGTGGGCGTGGCGATGCCCGCATAGATCGCGACCGTGATCACCAGCCCGATCAGCGACCACCGGTCCGACCGTGCTCAGGATCATCACAAGCGGCATCTTGGCCGCATCCTCGCTCGACGGGATGTCCTCGGGCCAGATCCGGCCCCAGACCAGCACCACGACGACGAAGCCGGTGACAAGGATGATGCCCGGGATCACGCCCGCGATGAACAGATCACCGATGCTCTGGTCGGTGACGATGCCATAGAACAGCAGGATCAGGCTGGGCGGGATCAGCACCGAAAGGGTGCCGCCCGCGGCCAGAACGCCCGACGACAGCCGCTTGCCATAGCCCAGCCGGAGCATCTCGGGCAATGCCACGCCGCCGATGGTCAGCGAGCCCACCATGGACGAGCCGCAGACCGCGCCGAACCCGGCGCTGGCCCCGATCGACCCATAGGCGGCCGAGCCGCGGATCCGCACGCCCTGATGCAGGAACTGGTAGAGATTCGGGCCGATATTCGATTTTCCGATGAGCTCGCCCAGAAAGACGAACAACGGCACCGCCAGCAGGATATAGTCGATCCAGACCCCCCAAAGCTTCAGCTCCGAGGAAACGACCGAGGTTTTCCACCCCTGGATCTGCCAGAGAAACGGCAGCGAGGCTGCGGCCAGCGCGAAGGGAATGGGCAGGCCGATCACGATGAACAGCATCAAAAGCCCCAGAAGGCCCAAGCCGACAGTATACCATTCCATCAGGCTTCTCCTTCCGAAACCGGCGTCAGGATCAGGCGCAGAAGCCTGAGCGCGACGTAAAAGGCGAACAGCACGAGCGCCAGCGCGCCCGGTGCCCAGAACCACCAGCGCGGCCAGTGCAGGATCTCCGACGCGACGCCCGAATTGAACGACCGGATCGTGGCGCTGACACCTGCATAGGCAAAGAAAAGACCGACCCCCAACATGATGAAATGATTGACGATCGCAAAGATCCGCTGCGTCCCGTGACGAGAAGTCGGTCGACCAGCATGGTGACTTTCGGCATGGCGTCTTCGCGCAGGGCAAAGGCAAGACCTGCAAAGGCGACCGGAAACAGAAGAAGCGCGGTCGCCTCGGTCACCAGCCGGTCAGGCTTGCCCAGCCCGTAGCGGGTAAACACGCCGTAGGAGATCCAGACCATCTGGACCAGCACGATGATGCCGCCCGCCGCCGCGACCCAGATCACGAACCGTTCCACGCCACGGATCAGGCGATCCAATCCATCGTCCATTGCTTGCCTCGCTTTCCGGGGACCTCACGAGCGGCCCCGCCCGAAAGCGGGACCGCCTGCGTTTCAAAGGCTCAGGGCGCGTGGCTTGCCAGAAGCTCGCGGATCTGGCCGGCCAGTTCGGCGCCACAGGCTTCGTCCACCGTCGCGTCCCAGGTGTCCTTGACGCTGGCGATCAGCGCCTTGCGCTGCTCCTCGGGGATCGACACGGCCTGTCCACCACCCGCCATGACGGCATTGCCGACCTGCTGATCGACCCATGCCTCATAGCGCGGCTGAAGCCAGGCTTCGGTCTCGGCTGCGGCCGCGATCATCGCTGCCTGCTCTTCGGGCGTCAGGGCGTCGAACTTGTCCTTGTTCATCATGTACTGGATGTTGCCGTAGAACAGGTTGGCGTTGACCATGTAGGGCATGACCGTCCACAGCTTCCACGACGAATAGGTCGCGACACCCATGTTGATGCCGTCGACGACGCCACGCTCTGCGGATTGGAACACTTCCTTCGGCGCCACGAAGACCGGCTCGCCGCCCCAGGTCTCGATCATCATCGACACAAGCGGCCCGATCGAGCGGACAAGCTTGCCGTCGAGGTTGCCGAGATCGGCGATCGGCTCTTCGAACCACCATTCCTGATCGTAGGAATAGTTCGAGTTGAACAGCGGCACGAGGCCCACATTCGCGGCCTCGTCGCGGATCAGTTCGGCATAGGCCGCATCAAGTCCGGTCTGGTCCTCAAGGCTGACCTCGGCCGGATAGAGCGAGGTGACGGCATAGCAGGGCAGCCGGTTGTCGGCGTTGATCCAGCGAGATGTCCGAGACCCCGCCCTGAAGCGAATCGACCCCTTCAGACCAGCCATGCAGCGTGGCGGACGGAAACACCTCGACCTTGACGCTGCCGTCGGTCTTCTCGGCGACGAGATCGGCGAAATGCGGTGAACCCCTCATAGCGGATGTCGGCTTCGTTCACATAGGTGCTGAGGCGGATGGTGGTTTCGGCCGCTGCCGGCAAGGCGACGAGCGTGGCGATGGCGATGGCCGTTGTGGTGGTGAGTTTCGATGTCATTGATATCTCCCCGTTGAGCGAGCTTTTCGACGGTCTTTGGTGCCGCCAGCCCTTACAAACTGCGCCGTGCGCAGATTGAATGGAATGTTACGCAGCACCCCGGGACCCGCGCCAATTCAAACATGTCATTCAATGATGCAAATTTTGCATGATCCGCTCAAGGATGTGGCATAACAGGATCAAAGGGGGGACCGTGCGATGGATCTGAACTGGCTGCAGGATTTCGTCTGTCTCGCGCGGACGCTCAATTTCACGCGCGCCGCCGAGGAGCGCAATATCACCCAACCCGCCTTCAGTCGGCGCATCCAGTCGCTCGAGAACTGGATCGGCGTGCCGCTGATCCAGCGGTCCAGCTACCCGGTGCAACTCTCGGAAGCAGGTGCTCAATTCCTGCCCGTCGCGCGCAGCACCATCGCCGAACTGACCGACATTCGCCAGGCGCTCCGGGCGCAGGAGCGCGGGGTCACGGCGTTCCAGAGATTTGCGGTCCTGCACACGATCTCGGTCAATTTCCTGTCGCGCCGGATCGGAGAGATGGAAAGCCAGATCCCGAACCTGCGGGTGCGGGTCTATTCCGACAACCTGCGCATCTGCTGCCAGATGCTGTCGGACGGCGCCTGCGATTTCCTGCTCTACTACAGCCACCAGGACGTCCAGCCGGTCTTCGACGAAGCGCAATTCTCGCGAAAGGATATCGGCAGCGAACAGATGATACCCGTGGCCCAGGCCGAGGCCGCGGCACGGCACGGATGGTCGCTCGACACGCCCGATGGACCGCCGATCCCCTATCTCGGCTACGATCCCAGCAGTTTTCTCGGCACCGTGGTGGACCAGACGATCGGAGGCCGCGAACCGCCGCTCGCGCTCTGCTACATGGACGCGCTCACCGAGGCCATCAAACGACGGACGCTTTCGGGCAGCGGGCTGTCATGGCTTCCCGAAAGCGCCGTGGCCTCCGAAATCGCCGAGGGCCGGATCGTCAGGGTCGGCGGCGAAAGCTGGGAGGCGACGCTGACGCTCTCGCTCTTCTGTTCGCCCGACCGGCTCGACAAGACCGGACAGGCGGTCTGGGAAATGCTTTAGCGTTGCGACGGACCGGGCGTGACCGCGCTACTCCGCTGCGTCCACTTTCGCGCCATGACCAAGGGGGAGCGATACGTCCTCGCCCTCCTGTTCGGCCAGGAACTTCTCGGCCTCCAGAGCCGCCATGCAGCCCATCCCGGCGCTCGTCACCGCCTGACGATAGATGTGGTCGGTCAGATCGCCCGCGGCAAAGACCCCGGGGATCGAGGTCGCCGTCGAATCCGGCTTGGTGACGACATAGCCGCCATTGTGCAGCTCAAGCTGATCCTTAACCAACTCCGACGCCGGCGCATGGCCGATCGCCACGAAGAAGCCCTTGCAGGGGATCTCGGTGATCTCGCCGGTGGTCACATGGCGCGCGCGCACGGCCTCGACGCCGCGCGGGTTCTCTCCGCCCACGACCTCTTCCACCGAATGGTCCCAGAGAACCTCGACCTTCGGGTTCTTGAACAGCCGGTGCTGCAGGATCTTCTCGGCCCGAAGGCTGTCGCGGCGATGGATCAGCGTGACCTTCGACGCGAAATTGGTCAGGAACAGCGCCTCTTCGACCGCCGTGTTGCCGCCGCCGATCACCACGACCTCGGCGCCGCGATAGAAGAACCCGTCGCAGGTGGCGCAGGCCGAGACGCCGAAGCCCTTGAAATGCTCCTCGCTGGGCAGGCCCAGCCACTTCGCCTGCGCACCGGTCGCAAGGATCACCGCGTCGGCGGTATAGGTCGTCCCGGTGTCGCCCTCTGCCGTGAACGGCCGCTTCGACAGATCCAGCGACTGGATGTGATCGGCGATGATCTCGGTGCCGACGGCGCGCGCATGGGCCTCCATCCGGACCATGAGGTCGGGACCCTGCACCTCGGTATCGCCGGGCCAGTTCTCCACCTCGGTGGTGATCGTCAACTGCCCACCCGGCTGGATGCCCTGCACCAGCACAGGTTCCAGCATCGCCCGGCTGGCATAGACGGCGGCGGTATATCCGGCGGGGCCGGAGCCGATGATCAGGACCTTCGAATGCTTCGTTTCGGACATGGGACAGCCTCCGGCGCGTGTGTGTCCAAAGGATATAACGCCCCGCCGCGGTGACCGAAAGCCCGGATCGCGCCCGTGTGATTGGTCTGGCCCTGGCGGGTCTCCGGACTCCGGCCATAAGAATTCTTGCCCATTTGCGAAATAATATTGCGCAAACCCCGCAGCCACCCTAAGTATCGCAAAATCAATTCAGGGGGGAGCAGAATGGCCGGCCACAAGCTTGATCAGATCGATCGCAGGATTCTGGCCGAATTGCAGGCGGATGGCAGGATGACGAATGTCGAACTTGCCCGCCGCGTGGGCATTTCCGCGCCGCCCTGTCTGCGCCGGGTCCGCACGCTCGAGGAAGAAGGCTTCATCAACGGCTATCACGCGCAGGTCAATGCCCGCGCGCTGGGCTTCGAGGTTCAGGTTTTCGCCATGGTCGGCCTCACCAGCCAGGCCGAGGCGGATCTCTCGGCCTTCGAGGCCCGCTGCCGCGCATGGCCTCTGGTCCGCGAATGCCACATGCTCAATGGTGAGGTCGATTTCATTCTGAAATGCGTGGCCCCTGACCTGTCCACCTTTCAAAGCTTCCTGACCGAAAGCCTGACCGCCGCGCCCAATGTGGCAAGCGTCAAGACCTCGCTGGTGATCCGGGGCGCCAAGCACGAGCCCGGCGTCCCGTTCGAGGTTCTCGAGGACCGGCTCGCGCGCAACGCCTGACCCGGCCCGCCACCGCCTCAGACGATCTCGTATTCGCCTTCCGACCGGCTTTCGAACCGGGGCCAGAGCACGTTGCCAAAACCCTGAAGCGTCGCCAGATAGGGGAACATCGACACGAAGGTCGCGCGCAACTCCTGGCTCATGGAGTAATGCGCATCGGGGCCGGGATGATAGCTCTCGACCTCTATTCCGCCCGCGCGGATCACGTGATGCCCGTCAAAGGCCAGATGATAGACCCGAACCGGAGAGACCGGGTTCAGGGCCACGACGCCGACGCCGTCCTCAAAGCTCGAAACAGGCGCAAGCGCCGCCTCGCAGCCAAGCGCATTGCGGACCATGGGTTCGCGGTTCAACAGGCGCGCGGCCGGGCCAAAGGTCACGTCCAACATCGGCCGACCCAGACCCAGCGCATCGGCGGTCACACGGTAAAGTCGCTGCGGCTCGTCACCGGTCTGTGGCGCGCCCGGAACAAGGGTGATCGATCCGATCCAGCGCAGCGTCGCGGTATGGCCCGCGGCGGTCTCGATCTCCATTCCGGGCACTAGGTCCTCGACGGCAACGGGGCCCTCTGCGGTGGTAATCACGACGCCATGGGAAAAAGCCGAAAACGCCTGCTCAAAGATCGGCAGGGCGGGGGCGACGCGGGAAAAGTCATGAATGTCGCCGGCGTCATCGCACCATGTCACCTGATAGCGGCGGGCAAGGGCGACACTGCGCGGCGCAGGTTGCGATGGGGTGTATGTGGAATTGATGGTCCACGGTTTGTGGCGGCGGGTGATATTTGGTGCGCCGTTGCCATATGCGACGGCCTTGGGGGTACTCATGCGATCAGCCTTCCGGTCTGGTCACATCTGCATCGGCCCCCACCGGATATATCTTGCAGAATGACTGGTTACTCTACGTTCTCACCCGAAGACGATGCCCTCATTCCAGAGGCTTTGTCAAAATTTTCCGCCTATTCGTGGCGGAGCGTCCGTTAATCGCCGGTTAACTTAAGGCTTTGTTTCAGTCAGCGGGACGATGGCACGCGGAGGCCCGATTGCTGCCCGAATCGCCACAAAAAAGGCGGCCTTCGCAAAGGCCGCCATGAAAGTTGAACACGAGGTAGGGTAATCAGGCTTGCACGATCCGAGGGAAGGGGCGTGGCGAAGCCGGCGCTGTCATCGATGGTTTCCTGCGCACATTCCGGTGCCACGGCATCGGATGCGACAGGGTTTCGGATTGTTTCAGAACGCTGGTGATCCAACGTTTCCGGAACTTGATGGTTAGCTGCATGATCTGTCCTCCGGTCGGTGCGCTTGTCGCGCGTCTTGGTCTGCCTCACGTGCCGGAATGGATCCGGCTTCAATAACAAGGCTCTAGGGGCAATGCGGCGGGGGTAGGGCGGGGCAACGATTTTCTTGCCGCCGGGTCGGAAGATCGCTCCCTTCACCGGCGCACGCGGCCTTGATGCCGCGACATGGTTAATAACATGTTGAAAATACGGTAATTATTCGCGTGTTGCGACAATCACCCCTGCCTCTGCCCTACTGTTTCCCGCTGGCAGTATTTCGCCACTGAATTGCCCGCCGCCACAATCCTGCCACATTTCGGACGATCAGAGACGAATCACCGAGATCAGCCGCCCGTAATCGGCCTCCCGCCTGTGGGTCGCGCGGCGGTAGGAAAAGAACCGCTCCGGATCGGAATAGGTACAGTGCCGCGTCCACTCCGCATGGCCGATCCCGGCCCGCCGCAGACGGAAAAGACCATAGGCCGGCAGGTCGAACATCGCGCGGTCGCCATTCCCGCCACCAAAGAAGCGCGCATTCTCCGGATCGGCCGCAAGGAAGGTGTCGAGGAACTCGGGACCCACCTCATAGGCCCGCTGGCTGATCGTCGGACCGATCACCGCGGTGATCCGCCCGCGCTCCGCCCCCAGCGCCTCCATCGCCTCCACCGTGGCCTCCAGAACGCCGTCCAGCGCGCCTTTCCATCCCGCATGGGCCGCACCGATCACCCCCGCGCCGGGATCTGCGAACAGCACCGGCTGGCAATCGGCGGTCAGGATCGCAAGCGCCAGACCGGGCGTCCGGGTCACCATCGCATCGACCCGGGGTGGCGCATCCTCATGGGGGGCGGTGACCGTCGCCACATCGGCGGAATGGACCTGATGCACCGTCACCAGCTCGGGCGGGGTCACACCCATCGCATCGGCCACCCGCGCGCGGTTGATCGCCACCATGTCGCACTGATCCGAAGAGCCCTGACCACAGTTCAGACCGGCAAAGACGCCGGACGACGCCCCGCCCTTGCGGGTAAAGAAGCCGTGCCTGACTTCCTCCAACGCCGGAGCGGTGATGATTTCCAGTGTCATCGGGCAAGTCCCGGCGGTGGTGCGCTTTCGGGTGGGTGAAGTGACATGATCTTGAACAGGTTCCCCATTTCCTCGGGGTGGGTCAACCGCCGATGTGCGGCGATATGCGCCTCAAGCGCGGGCCCGCTCAATCCTTGGGCAAGCGCGCGGGCCCGCTCCGTGATTCCAAGCCGTTCGAGAAAGACGCCCTGCGGCGTCAGGCGGCTATGGGCGGCGCCGGCCGCCACTGCGGCCCGGGCGATTGCCGCGAAATCCACATGCGCCGTCAGATCGGCATTTCCCGGATCGGCCAGCGGATCGGCGCGCTCATGGGACGACAGCGCCTGAAGCGTATCGCCCAGCGATTGCCAGTCGCCGTAATCCACGATCAGCGCGGCACCGCCCCGGGTGGCGATCCGGGCGGCGATCTCGCCGGCGATGCCACGGGCCGGCAGCGAGATCTCGACGATATCGCCGGGGCTCGTGTCCGACAGGCGGTCCGCCAGATCCGCCAGCGGGGCAGGGGGCGACCATCCAAACGTCAGGGCGCCCTTGCCATCCAGCCCCACCATCCGCTCCGACCAGCCCGATGTCTCGCGCCGGAACTGACGGATCGGAAGCGCGTCGAAAAACTCGTTCGCGACAAGGAACAGGGGCGCATCGGGAAGGGTCGCGACACTGTCATGCCAAGTGGCCGCGCCCAACGCCTCGGCCTGCCGCGCCCGCAGGACCGGCGAGGTCTCGATCAGGTGCAGCTGCGCGGCGTCCACAAATCCCGGAACCGCGCGCGTGGCCCGCAGGAGGTCGGACATGAGTGTCCCGCGACCCGGCCCGGCCTCGGCCAGGACGAAGGGCGCCGGCGCCCCCTGATCCAGCCATGCCTGCGCCAGCGCGAGGCCCAGCATTTCGCCGAACATCTGGCTGATCTCTGGCGCGGTGGTGAAATCCCCCGCCACGCCCAGCGGATCGCGGGTGGCATAATACCCATGCACGGGATGCCCGAGCGCCGCTGCCATATACTCGGCAAGCGTGATCGGGCCTGTTGCGGCGATGCGGGCGGCAAGATGGGCGGCAAGCCGCGTCACGTCCGCCGCCGTGCCAGAAGAATCAGGGCCAGACCGGCCAGAAGCATCGGCAGGGACAGGATCTGCCCCATCGTGACACCGGCCTCGCCCAGCCGGATCACATGGCCCAGCGGGTTGTCGGCGGTGATGAACTGCTCATCGGCCTGCCGAAAGAATTCGACCGTGAACCGCGCAAGGCCGTAACCCGCAAGGAAAACCCCCGTCACCATGCCCGGGCGCCGCAGCGCGCGCCCACGGAACACGAGCCACAACAGGACAAGCGCCAGAAGCAACCCCTCCAGCCCGGCCTGGTAAAGCTGCGACGGGTGGCGGGCGCAAAGCCCGATTACCCCGGCACAATCCTGTGCCGCGATCCCGGGAAAGATCACGCCCCACGGCAGGTCGGTCGGACGCCCCCACAACTCGCCATTGATGAAATTCGCGATCCGCCCCAGCATCAGGCCAAAGGGCGTCGCGACCGCCAGCATATCGGCCGTGGGCAAGAGCGGGATACCATTCCGGCGGCAGAACAACAGCGCCGCCACCGCAACCCCCATGAACCCGCCGTGAAACGACATGCCGCCCTGCCAGATATACAGGATCTCGACCGGGTTACTCAGGTAGTATTCGGGCTGATAGAACAGGACAAAGCCAAGCCGCCCGCCCAGAATGATTCCCAGAACCAGCCATGTGACGAAGTCTTCAAGCTGGCCCGAATGCATCGGCGGCGCCTCATTCCGCCACAGCGCGGGCCGGTTCAGCGCGCTCCGCGCGATCCACCATCCCAGCGCGATCCCCACGATATAGGCCAGCGCGTAATAGCGCAGGGCGAACGTCGTGCCAAACAGCTCGATCGCGATCAGGTCGGGCCCGATATCGGGAAAGGGAAGCGCGAAAACCATGCCGCGACGGTTCGCGCGGGAAAGGGGGGAAGTCAACCTTGCGGCAACCGGATTCGGCGCCATATAGAGAGGCAACGGAACACGGAGCCCGCCATGCAAAGCCGCAACAAGATCCTCGAAGATGTCTCGCAACTGATGACCAACGCCATGGGCGTGGCGCAGGGCGCGCGGGAAGAGGCGGAAACAGCCATGAAAAGCTGGGTCGACCGCTGGCTTGCCGACCGCGACTTTGTCACGCGCGAGGAATTCGACGCCGTCCGCGCCATGGCGCAGAAGGCCCGCGAAGAAAACGAGGCGCTGAAAGCCCGTCTTGACGCGCTCGAGGCGAAAGCCAAACCCGCCGCCAGGAAATAGGGCCGCCCCGGGCGCGCAACGCCGCGCCGCGCTTCCCTGCCCGCTTCCCCTGCATCCGCGCTCTGCCCGGTCCCTCGGGCAGCCGGTCTGCTGCCGACGTTTCGGGCCGCGCGCCCGAATGGCACGATTCTTTTGGGGAATTAACCACTTTTGGGTTTACAGGTGCCCCCTTTTGCGACCACCATATGTTGTAAGAGGTCGGGCAGAAGACCCAGCCTCTTGAGCAGGCACCAATGTCTAGTGGGCCGGTAACAGGCTCCAGACAGCAACCCATGAGGCCGAGCATGTCGCTTTCCGAGCAGTTCCTGACCGAAGACATCCATCCTATCGATATCGTCGAGCATATCGCCGAACACCATGACTGGGAGTTCGACCGTGTCGCCGACGACCAGATCGCCATGGCCGTGGAAGGCCAGTGGCGCACCTATTCGATTACGCTGGCCTGGTCGCATTACGATGAAACGCTGCGGTTGATCTGCACGTTCGAGATGGAGCCGCCCGAAGAGCGGATGGCAGAGATCTACGACACGCTGAACCGCACCAACGACATGTGCTGGGCCGGGGCATTCACCTTCTGGGAGGCCCAGAAGCTGATGGTCTGGCGCTACGGCCTTGTCCTCGCGGGTGGCCAGACCGCCAGCCCCGAACAGATCGATACCATGATCGCCACCGCCGTGATGACCGCGGAACGGTTCTACCCGGCCTTCCAGCTTGTGGCATGGGGCGACCGGGCCCCGGCGGACGCGATGCAGATCGCGATTTCCGAGGCTTACGGACGCGCCTGAGCCGGATCACGTACCGAAAAAAGGCCCGCCCCGGCGCTTGCAGGGGCGGGCCTTTTTATATCTTCTGCGGCGGACCGGAACGGCGCAATGACGGAAGGCGGGAACAATGGATTTTTCCACGATCGAAGCGCGGGGCATGATCCTCTTGGGCTGCGGCAAGATGGGATCGGCCATGCTCAAGGGCTGGCTGGAACAGGGGCTATCGCCCACGGCCGTTCATGTGATCGACCCGGCCCCCTCCGACTGGCTGCGCGGAACGGGCGTGAACATCAACGGAGAACTGCCTGAAAAACCTGCCCTTCTCCTGATCGCCGTCAAGCCCCAGATGATGGAGGCGGCGCTGCCGTCGGCCGCTGATTTCGGGGGCGGCGACACGATCATCCTCTCGGTCGCGGCCGGCATTCCCATCGCCCGGTTCGAATCGGTTTTCGGCACGGACACGCCGGTGATCCGCGCGATGCCCAACACGCCTGCCGCCGTGGGCCGGGGCATCACCGCGATCGTGGGCAATGCCCGGACCGGACCCGAAGTGACGAAGCTCGCGCAATCGCTGCTCGAGGCCGTGGGGCAGGTGGTCCGGCTCGACAGCGAGGACCAGATGGATGCGGTCACCGCCGTCTCCGGCTCCGGCCCCGCCTATGTGTTCCACCTGATCGAAACCCTTGCCGCGGCGGGCGAGGCCGAGGGGCTGTCGCCCGAACTTGCCCTGCAACTGGCCCGCGCGACCGTCGCGGGCGCGGGTGCCCTCGCGGAAGGGTCCGACGAAAGCCCCGCCCAGCTTCGGATCAATGTGACAAGTCCGAACGGCACAACACAGGCCGCGCTCGAGGTGCTGATGGACGAAAGTGCCGGCTTCCCCGCGCTTCTGCGCCGGGCGGTGAAGGCCGCCGCCGACCGAAGCCGCGAGTTGGGGAAATGACCATCACCTTCGACGAATTCCTGAAGGTGGACGTGCGCGTGGGCCAGATCACCCGCGCCGAGCCGTTCCCCGAGGCGCGCAAGCCGGCGATCCGCCTCTGGGTCGATTTCGGCCCGGAAATCGGCGAAAAGAAATCCTCGGCCCAGATCACCAAGCACTATGCGCCCGAAGCGCTGCCGGGGCGGCGCGTGCTGGCGGTCGTGAACTTCCCGCCGCGCCAGATCGGCCCGGTGATGAGCGAGGTCCTCGTGCTCGGCGTTCCCGATGACGAGGGCGAGGTGGTGTTGATCGTGCCGGACAAGGACGTGCCGCTTGGGGGGAGGCTCTATTGATGAAACGTGTGCTGATGACGCGCGATCTTCCCGAGGCGGTCCAGGCCCCGGCGCGGGCGCGATTCGATCTGGTGGTGCGCCGGAACACCCAGCCGCTCACACCCGAAGAGGTCGTGGCGGCACTGACCGACTATGACGCGGTGCTGCCCACGCTGGGCGACCGGTTCGATGCCGCGGCTTTCGCCCGCGTACCCCACCCGCGCGCGACGCTCCTCGCCAATTTCGGCGTGGGCTACAATCACATCGACGTGGCCGCGGCCCGCGCGGCGGGCGTGGCGGTCACGAACACCCCCGGCGCGGTGACCGAGGCTACGGCGGACACCGCCATGACACTGATCCTGATGACCTGCCGCCGGGCGGGCGAGGGCGAGCGCATGGTGCGCGCCGGCCGGTGGGAGGGCTGGCACCCGACCCAGCTTCTGGGCTTCCATGTCTCGGGCAAGACCGTGGGCATTATCGGCATGGGCCGGATCGGCAAGGCCATCGCGGCCCGCTGCCACCATGGCTTCGGGATGAAGGTGGTGTTCCACAACCGCTCGCCCGTGGCCGATCCCGGAATGCCCGCGCGCCAGCTTGGCTCACTGGCCGAGCTCATGGGCGCGGCCGATATCGTCGTGATCGCGGTTCCCGGCGGGGCCGAAACCCGGCACCTTGTCGACGCCACGGCGCTCGCGGCGATGAAACCCACTGGATACCTCGTCAATATCGCCCGGGGCGACGTGATTGACGAAGCGGCGCTGATCGCGGCGCTCGAGGCCGGAGCGCTCGCCGGCGCGGGTCTCGACGTCTATGAATTCGAACCCAAGGTCCCCGCCGCCCTGATCGCCATGGAAAACGTCACCCTCCTGCCGCATCTGGGCACGGCGGCGCTCGAGGTGCGGATCGGTATGGGGCTCATGGCGGTGGACAATCTTCTGGCATGGGACGAAGGGCGGCCCCTGCCGAACCCGGTCTAGATGCGCGCTCAGCCCGCCATGCGCGGCAGCCGCGTCGTCAGGTAGACCACCACGCCGCTCAGCGCCGCCGCCGCCCCCCACAGGGCGGGCCAGCCCAAGTATTCCGCGACAAGGCCAAGCGCCGGGGGGCTGAGGAGGTATCCCATATAGGTGATCGTGGTGACGGCGGCGAGCGCCGGCCCCCGACCCGCCGCCTCGGCCTGATGCGCCGTGGCCCGGAACACCGCCGGTTCGATCGGCCCCACGCCACATCCCGCAAGAAAACACAGCGCGATGGTCAGCGGAATGGCCGGACCGACCGCGATCAGGGCAAAGGCGGGCAGGGCGACGAAGGCCGCCAGCCGGACCGTCTGCATCGCCGTGATCCGCGCCTCCACCATATGCGCGATGATCCGCCCCACGGCGAGCCCCAGCACATAGGCCGCGGGCGCAAGCCCTGCCGCAAGCGGCCCGCCCGACAGGATATTCTCCACATAAATCGCGACCCAGCCATTGCTGGCCGCCTCCTGAAACGCCGCGGACGCAGCCATCAGCGCAAGAACGATCAGCGGCCCGGTCAGACGCGCGCGCCCCGGAACCGGATCATCCGCGCTGCGCCCATGGGCGACATGCCGCCCGGCGCGATATTCGATCCCGGCCCCCAGAAGCAGGGCCAGCGTCACCGCGATCAGCAGGATATCGGGCGACACGCCCCGGTCCCGCAGGGCGCCGGTCACCGCGCTCGCGGTCAGCATCGACAGGGGAAAGGCGGCGTGCATCCGGTTGAACAGCCGCACGCCGGTATCCTGCTCGATTCGCGCCGTCCGGTTGTTCAGCGAGATATCAAGCGCCCCCGAGGCCGCTCCGGTAAGGATGAATCCCAGCAGAACGCCCCAAAGCCCCGGAACCGCGACAAGGACCAGCGTCGCCAGCGAAAACATCGTCATCGACAGCGGAATGGCAAGCGCCTCGATCCGGTGAAGGTATCGGCCGACCATGCGCATCACCGGCATCGCCGCCAGCGCCATCAGGCCAAGCGCAAGACCGAACCCCGCATCGCCCAGCTGCGCCTGCGCCTGGAATGCCGGCATCGCGGCCGCCAGCATGCCCCAGAACAGGCCCGCAACCACATAGCCCGCCGTCAGCGATGCAATCTGAAGGCGGGGCGAGGGGCTCATGGATCGGTCGATCTGTCACCCACCGCTTCGCGCCAATGGCGGCGGCACAGCGAGACATAGGTTTCGTTCCCGCCGATCTGAACCTGCGCGCCTTCGGTCAGGACGCGGCCCTGATCGTCCTGCCGGATCACCATCGTCGCCTTCTTGCCGCAGCGGCAGATCGTCCGCGCCTCGCGCATCTCGTCGGCCAGCGCCAGAAGCGTGGCCGAGCCGGGAAACAACGCGCCCTGGAAATCGACGCGAAGGCCATAGCACATCACCGGCACGTTCAGGTCATCCACCGCGCGCGCCAGTTGCCAGACCTGCTCGGGCTCAAGGAACTGCGCTTCGTCGACGAAAACGCAATCGACCGGGCCCTCGGCAAGACGGGCCGCGAGCTTGGTGAAAAGATCTTCCCCCGGGGCATAGGTCTCGGCCGATTTGCCGATCCCGATGCGCGACCCGATCCGGCCCTCGCCCGCGCGCGTGTCCATCTGCGCGGTCATCAGGTAGGGGGTCATACCCATCTCGACATAGTTATGCGCGGCTTGCAGCAGCAAGGTCGACTTGCCGGCATTCATCGTGGAGTAATGGAAATAGAGCTTCGCCATGGGCCCGGACTAGCGCGTGCGTCGAAGCCCGACAAGGGTATCCGGACAAGAGTGTGCATCCCGGATTTGCCATGGGGCAACCGGGATGCACAGGCACCGATACGCTCGGGACAATGGACCTGCGAGCCACGTTTCGGAACACCGGAACCGGACATGGCGAAAGCCAAGGGGGATTCCTGAACCAGCACTCGAAACCGAAACCGCAGGCCCACCGCGCGACTGTCGAGATTCGACCCCGCCGCTCCCACCTGACGAAAACGCAGGTGGACCCCACCCTTCCCCGGCGCTGGGTGCACCGGAAACTCGTTACCAGCCCCGGAGTGCCGGGACCGATTTCATACTGACATTCGATTGCGATCCAATTAATGGGAATGGAAGGGAGACATTCCCCTGAAAAACAGGGGACGGAGGACAAGTTGGCGGGACTACAGACCTATCTGAAGAAACACACCGAGGCGCTGGTCAAGGATGTGGGAATAGAGGCGGCCTGTGAGATTACCGGCAAGTCCAAGGCGACACTCGGGCGCTACTACTCCGACGCGGACGAGCATTCTGACCGGTTCATGCCGGTGGATGCCGTGGCGCAACTCGAGGCGGCGGCAAGCTATCCCCATGTCACCACTGCGCTGGCCGAACTCTGCGGTTCGACGCTCAGCCATGATCCGTTGCGCAAGAATGCTGATAGCGGCGGCGTGAATTCCGATGTGATTGCCCTGTCGCAACGCTTTGCGATGTTGATGGGCGAGTACCAGCAATCGATCGAGGATGGCGTGATCTCGATCAACGAGGCCAAGCGGCTCCTGCGCGAGACGGTGGCGCTGCAAAAGGTCCTGATCGACATGAAACTGCATCTCGAGGAAGAGAGCGGCTGAACATCGACCCATATGCATGGAATACACATCCCATGCGCATGCGATGCACATCGTGCGAACGCACGCTGGGCTTATGGCGGTTTAACCTGACAGGCCCATGGTAGCGGGACCCAAGAGGACCACTGCCGATGCTGCCCAATCCCCGAAAGATGACCCAGACCCACCGTGGTCAGGCCAGCCTGATGATCGACGCCTTCCGCATGCTCGAACGCGATCTGCACTGGTCGCTTCTGAAGCTGCAGCACATCCCAGCCGAATGGAATCACATCGCGCTCGACCACCCGCCCAGCAATCCCTCCCGGATCCGGGTGACGGCATCCTTCGACGCCGATGTGGTCAAATACTTCAAGGGTCTGGGGCCGGGCTACCAGAACCGCATGAACCTTGTACTTCGCGCCTATATGCACGGGCGGCTAGCAAAGATCCTGCATGGCCCCGACACCACCGATTTTATTCTGCACCCCGAGCGGCTTCCTGACTGGCCCGAAGACATCCAATGGGGGGATTCGGAGCGCGAGAGCGGGCAATGTTCCGCCGACGGCCCGGATACCGGACCGGAGTGACGGGGCAGGGCGCTCGCGCCCGGCGACTTCCTGCCGGGCGGGTGGCAAGGACATGCCGCTTCACAGGCGCGTGAGTTTGATCGGCCGGCTGGCCCTGATATCCGTTGTTCCATTGGCTGGGCCCGCTTCTGGAGGCCTGTTCGACACGCCATTGCCTCCGCCGCGTTGGCCCCGGTTCGACCGGGGTCGTGGGGCGCTGCGGAGCACTGTCGAACGGTTCCCCGACTGCGGCCCGGATGTCCGGAAACAGGGAGAAGTGACATGGATGCCGATGACCGTGCGTTTGATCTTTTGAGAGCCGTTGCCGACCATGCCGACAGCACCGGTCTGGCCCGCACCACGCGGCTGGTCGAACGGGCAATGGACGCCCTTCTGGCCGAGACCGGGCGGGTCAGCCCGGCTCAGGAGGCGCGTTGGAACGCGCACTTGGTCATTGCGAACACGGTCGCTGCGACGGGGGAACCGGCCGCTGCCGCGCCCGCCGGGGTCACCCCGCGAACGCTCACTCCTGAAGCGATCTGACGTCCAGCTCTCCGCTGCGCGCCGCCTTCATCGCCAGCGCGGCGGCATGGGCGGCGGCGCCGGTGGTGAAATAGGGGATGCGGTCCATCAGCGCCACGTTGCGCATGGACCGCGAATCCTCGACCGCCTGCGCGCCCTCGGTGGTGTTCATCACCAGTTGCACAAGCCCGTCCTTCATCACGTCCACGATCGTGCGCCCGCCCTCATAGGCCTTGTTGACGATCTCGCTTTCGATCCCGTTCTCGGACAGGAACGACGCGGTGCCCCGCGTGGCAAGGATCGACAGGCCCAGATCGCGCAGGGTCTGGGCGGTTTCCACCAGTTGCGGGGTCTTGTCGTCATCCTTGATCGAAAGGAACACCGTTCCCGGTCTCGGGCAGGATCGTGCCCGCGCCCAGCTGCGCCTTGAGGAACGCGCGATAGAAATTCGCGTCCGACCCCATGACTTCGCCCGTGGACCGCATCTCGGGGCCCAGAAGCGTATCGACCCCGGGGAAGCGGGCAAAGGGCAGGACGGCTTCCTTCACCGCGAAGGTGTCGATCTGCGGGTCCACGAGGTCGAAATTCGACAGGGGCTCGCCTGCCATGAGCCGCGCGGCGATGGCCGCGATCGGCGATTTCACCGCCTTGGCCACAAAGGGAACCGTGCGAGAGGCGCGCGGGTTCACCTCGATCAGGTAGATATCGTCACCCTTGATCGCGAACTGGACGTTCATCAGGCCGACCACATGCAATTCACGCGCAAGCGCCGTGGTCTGTTCCTTCAGCCGGTCGATGATCCCTTGTGAAAGCGAATAGGGCGGCAGCGAACAGGCACTGTCGCCCGAATGCACGCCCGCTTCCTCGATATGCTGCATGATCCCCGCCACATGGACGTTCGTGCCGTCCGAAAGGGCATCCACATCCACCTCGACCGCGCCCGACAGGTAGCTGTCCAAGAGGACGGGGCTGTCGCCCGACACCACCACCGCGTCGCGGATATAACGCTCGAGCGAGGGCGTATCGCGGACGATCTCCATCGCCCGGCCACCCAGAACATAGGAGGGCCGGATCACCAGCGGATAGCCGATGCGTTCTGCCGCCTCCATCGCCTGCGCATCGGTTGAAGCGATCGCATTGTTCGGTTGCTTGAGTCCCAAGCGGTTCACAAGATCCTGAAAACGCTCGCGATCTTCGGCAAGATCGATGGCGTCGGGCGTCGTTCCCAGGATCGGGATGCCCGCATCGTGCAGCGCGTTGGCCAACTTCAGCGGCGTCTGCCCGCCGAATTGCACGATCACCCCGTGCAAAGTCCCGTTCTCCTGCTCGACCCGCAGGATTTCCATCACATGCTCAAAGGTGAGCGGTTCGAAATACAACCGGTCCGAGGTGTCATAGTCGGTCGACACGGTCTCGGGGTTGCAGTTGATCATGATCGTCTCATAGCCGGTCGCGGTCAGCGCGAAACAGGCGTGACAGCAGCAATAATCGAACTCGATGCCCTGACCGATCCGGTTCGGACCGCCGCCCAGAATGACGACCTTCTTGGCGTTCGACGGCCGCGCCTCGCATTCCACGTCGCCCATCACCGGGGTCTCGTAGGTCGAGTACATATAGGGCGTCTGCGCCTCGAATTCGGCGGCGCAGGTGTCGATCCGCTTGAACACGGCGGTGACGCCAAGGTTCTCGCGGGCGCGGCGCACATTGGCCTCGTCGCGGCCCGTCAACTCTCCCAGTCGGGCGTCGGTAAAGCCCATCATCTTGACCCGGCGCAGGTCATCCTCGGTGACCGGAAGGCCGGATTTGCGGATCCGTGCCTCGGCCTCGACGATCTCGCGGATCCGGGCAAGGAACCACGGGTCGAACCGGGTGGCGACGTGGATATCGTCGTCAGACAGCCCGTGGCGCATGGCCTGGGCGATCACTCGGATGCGGTCGGGGGTGCGCTCGCGAAAGCGCCCGGGTGATCGCGGCCGGATCGGGGGCGCCGGGTATGTCGATCTCGTTCAGGCCGGTCAGGCCGGTTTCCATCGACGCCAGCGCCTTTTGCAGGCTTTCGTGAAAGGTCCGGCCGATGGCCATGGCCTCGCCCACCGATTTCATCGCGGTGGTCAGCTCGGGCTTCGCGCCCGGGAATTTCTCGAACGCGAAACGCGGGATCTTGGTGACGACGTAATCGATGGTCGGCTCGAACGAGGCGGGCGTGACCCGGGTGATGTCGTTGTCCAACTCATCGAGCGTATAGCCCACCGCCAGCTTCGCCGCGATCTTCGCGATGGGAAACCCGGTCGCCTTCGACGCCAGCGCCGAGGAGCGCGAGACGCGCGGGTTCATCTCGATCACCACCATGCGCCCGTCTTCGGGGTTGATCGCCCATTGCACGTTCGATCCACCCGTCTCGACCCCGATCTCGCGCAGAACGGCGATCGAGCCGTTGCGCATGATCTGGTATTCCTTGTCGGTGAGCGTCAGCGCGGGCGCGACGGTGATCGAATTGCCGGTATGCACGCCCATCGGGTCGACGTTCTCGATGGAACAGATGATGATCGCGTTGTCGGCGGTGTCGCGCACCACCTCCATCTCGAATTCCTTCCAGCCCAGAAGCGACTCGTCGATCAGGATCTGCGCGACCGGCGAGGCTTCCATGCCGGTGCGGCAATAATATTCGAATTCCTCGCGGTTATAGGCCACGCCCCCGCCGGTGCCGCCCAGCGTGAAGGCGGGGCGGATGATCGCGGGCAGCCCCACATATTCGATCGCGTCGATGGCCATCTGAAGCCCGGCCTTGATGTCGTACTTGCCATCCGCCTTCTTCGGGGCGGAAATGATCGTGGCCTTGGGGTTCTCCAGCCCGATCCTGTCCATCGCCTCGCGGAACAGCTTGCGGTCCTCGGCCATTTCGATGGCCGCGCGCTTGGCGCCGATCATCTCGACCCCGAATTTCTCCAGCACGCCCATTTCCTCAAGCGCAAGCGAGGTGTTCAGACCGGTCTGCCCGCCCATGGTGGGCAAAAGCGCGTCGGGGCGCTCTTTCTCGATGATCTTGGCGACGATTTCGGGCGTGATCGGTTCGATATAGGTGGCATCCGCAAGACCCGGATCGGTCATGATCGTGGCCGGGTTCGAATTCACGAGGATTACCCGATATCCTTCTTCCCGCAGCGCCTTGCAGGCCTGAGCGCCGGAATAGTCGAACTCGCAGGCCTGTCCGATGACGATGGGACCGGCACCGATGATCATGATCGAACGAATATCGGTTCTTTTCGGCATCGTGCCTCCCAGATGAACGATCCCCGCCCCCCGTGAGCGGACGCAAACTGCCCGCGTTATAGTCAGCGGGCAGTGGGGTGCAAGCAGAGAAGGGCAGGCGGGGCGTTCAGGCGGCGTCCGGGCCGCGCGGGGCGGGCGGCACCGGGGATTTCTGTGGTCAGAAGTTCATGCCGTAGCCGACCCGGACCTCACGGGTCGACAGATCGGAGGCGGTGATCGGGAAGACGCCGCCGGAAAGCCCGGTATAGGATTGATTGTCGTATTCCGTCTCGCGCAGTTCGATCCGCAAGAACCGGTCCTCGGTGCGCGCCCAGTCAAGGCCAAGCCCGTAGGTCATGCCGGTGATCCGGTCGGTGCGGCTGTTCGGGCTCAGCGTCCCGCCAGTCGTGAACTCGAACTCCGAACTGGCCATGCCAAGCGCGAAATAGGGCAGGAACGCGCCCGTCGCGTAGCCGGCGCGCAGGCGCAGCGCCACGGTGTTGCTGTAGGAATGGGTGAAGATCTCGGTCGGGCCGCCCACGGCCGTGCCTTGCCCGTCGATCGTCCCCAGTGCGATGTCCAGTTCGGCGCCGAAAACGAGGTTTGGCGTGACCTGCCAGTTATGACCGGCGAAACCGCCCCCCGATGAGGTTGGAGCCGAACGAGCCGTCGCCGGAATAGCGGATGAAGGGAAGCGGCGTCACGAATCCGGTGAGGTCGGTCTTGCCCAGCCCCACTTGCGCGCCACCGTAAGACCCGGTCCAGTCCTGCGCATATGTCGCGCCGGCGGCGGCGAAAAGAACGGCAGCGGCGGCGCATGTTGTCTTGAAAGTCATCGTTGCATTCCTGATCGCCGCTTTCTCTTGGACATGACCGAGGGTAGAGTGCGGCCCCTGCAATGCCAAGGCCCCTGACGACCGAAGCAAGGCGACGTGCACTGCCGTAGGGTCCCGCACGTGCTCATGCGGACGGCGTCGCGCCGCGGCGAAGCTCCGTCCGAGGGGCCGGCCGCCGGGCCATCGCGGCCCATGCGAAGGCCCCGGCCAGAAGCACCATCGCCGCAGTTCCGCCCAGTTGCGCCGACGAGTGCAGGGACCCGACCGACATTTTCATGTAGACGGCAACCACCGCTGGCGCCATCGGAAGAAGTATCGCAAGGGTCAGCACGCCCGCCCGGCGCGGTCCGATCCGATCCACCAGTGCCGGCATGCAGGCGATTGCCGGGATATAGGAATAGGCCCATGACAGAGGCCCCAGGAGCGACAGGGTGACAAGCGCGAGCGGCCAGAGCGCCGCATCCCGGGTGTCGCTGTCGGCGCGGACCATGGCCCGGGCGATCAGGGCAAGGGCAACGAGCATCGCCGCCTTCAGTGCAAGGGCAACGGCGGGCGAGAGAAGCTGGTAGTGCCAGCCACCTCCGCTCGGTCCCTGCTGCCAGATGAACGTGTCAGCCGCAAAGAACTGCGCAAGGGCGGGCGGCAGGGCATAGGAAACGGGCGTAAGAAGCAGGGTGTTCGAGATCGTCGAAAGCTGGGCCAGGAACTCTGCGTGGAGCGGCCAGCCGGCAAGAGCGACGGAGGCGCCGCCCAGGCTCGCGCCCGCGATGGTAAACGCGGCCAGTGCGCGGCGTTGACCCGTGGCGAGCCACAGAAGCGCGAAGAGCACCGGATAGACCTTGAGCGCCGCTGCGACGGCAAGAGAGATGCCCGCCACAACCGGGGCGCCCGAGCGCGCACGCTCGAGAGCCAGTATGATCAGGAAACTCACGATGATCTGGGGTTGGTTCTCCATCAGGGCGAGGGAGCCGGGGAAGGTCGCGGCAAGGGCCATGACGCCCATGAACGTGAATACGACGAAGGGCAGCCTCGACCCCGTGGCCCGCCATGCCAGGGCCACCGTGCAGACAAGAAGAGCCGCGTTCACAAGCCGCGCCCATGTGGCGAAAGTGGCGAAGTCGACGACGTCGACAATCTGGTGCGCGAGCACCGCCCAGAGCGGCGGGTAGAGATAGGGGAACAGCCTGTCGAACTCCACCGCGCTCCATTCCGGCGGCGGTGTCATCGTGAAGACACCGGTATCGGGAGGATAGACTGCTCCGGACCCCAGAAATTCGCCTGCCAGCCAGACCGCGACAAGGTCGGAAGATGGGCCTGCCGGCGTAATCGCCAGGACGAGTGTCGTGAGCAGGGCAAGAAAGAAGGCCGCGCCACGGGGGCGGGCAAAAAATGCCAGAAAGGCTGCCATGGAAACAATCCTCACGAATTCGCCTGCATTGTGCGACCTTTCTGACATGAGGCCATGGCAGAATTAGGGCAGGATCGAGAGCCCTCCGTTCACTCCGCCCTGTTGTTTCACTCCGCCGCGTGTCGCATCTCTTCCGACAGCGGGGAGGGGTAGAGGTAATCACGCGTCAACGGCACGGCCGTCTGGTCATGGGCAAGCTGCACCTGGAACACCGCCTGCCGGCCGTAGCGAAACGTCATCTCCGCGGCGACAAGGTAATACCGCCACATCCGGCAGAACCGCGCGTCGTAAAGCGCCCGCGCCTTGTCCTCGTGGGCCATGAAGCGGTCGTACCAGTGGCGCAGCGTTTCTGCGTAATGCAGCCGCCAGATCTCGACATCGGTGTAGTACAGCCGCTCTTTCTCGAGCCCCGCCACCATTTCCGAAAGCGCCGGCACGTAGCCGCCGGGGAAGATGTATTTCTCGATCCACGGGCTGGTGGTGCTCGGCGGCGTGGTCCGCCCGATCGTATGGATGAGCGCGACACCATCAGGCGCAAGCCGGTCATGCACATTACGGAAATATTCGCGGTAATGCGGCACGCCCACATGTTCGAACATGCCGACCGACACGATCCGGTCGAAGGTTTCCGAGACATGGCGGTAATCCGTCAGCCGGAACTCCACCTGTCCTTCAAGGCCCTCGGCCCGGGCGCGGGCCGTGGCGATGCGGTACTGTTCCTCCGACAACGTGACGCCCACGACATGCGCGCCATAGTCCCGCGCCAGCGTAAGCCCCATGCCGCCCCAGCCACAGCCGATATCGAGCACGCGCATCCCCGGCTCCAGCCGCAGCTTGGCCGCGATATGCGCCTTCTTGGCCGCCTGCGCCTGATCCAGCGTCATCTCCGGAGTCGGTGAAATAGGCGCAGGAATACTGCTTGTCGGCATCGAGAAAGAGGTCGTAAAGCTCGGCCGACAGGTCGTAGTGATGGGCCACGTTGGCGCGCGCGCGGCGCGCCGGGTTGAACTGCCGCCACCAGCGAAACGCATGACGCCCCGCCTCCAGCGGGCGCTGCCACAGGACATGGCCTTCGCCCTTCACGTTGGCCACTGAAAGCGCCATGAATCCGCGAAGATCGTCGCCCGTCGATGGTCAGGGTCTCGTCCATGTAACCCTCGCCCACGGCCAGTTCCGGGTTCAGAACGATCCGGCGCGGCAGATCCGGATCGGTCAGACGAACCGAGATCTCCGGCCCCGGTGCCGTCACCGTAGCGCGCGGTGCTGCCCGTCCGGGAAATGTCACGTTCAATGTGCCGGTGCGGATGAGGGTCTCCAGCATCCGGTCCAGAAGTCGGTTCCACATATTCACCCCCTTCGGCGCCCCCCGCGCCGGCCTTGGTGTTGATGCGTCCTGCCCGCCCTGCGGGCCGACGGGAATAGTCTGTCCAAACAGGCCGCTTCTGTAAAGCTAGTGCGCGCGGATTGGCGGGTTTTGACCTGTATCAATCGGACTGGACGGCGAAAACACCGGAATCCAGCGCGGGAGCGGGCCTGAAACAGGAACGCGGGACCCTTGATTTTGACCTATGTCAATCAAAATGGACAGATAAACTGTCAATCTAACTGGACATCAACAGGGAGGAAGCCATGCGCATCCTGTTCATTCATCCCAACTACCATTCCGGCGGGGCCGAGATCGCGGGCAACTGGCCACCGGCATGGGTCGCCTATCTGGCGGGCTCGCTGAAGGCGGCGGGGTTCGACGATATCCATTTCATCGATGCGATGACCGAACGATCTGGACGACGAGGCGCTGCGCGCGCGCATCTGCCGAGCTGCAGCCCGATCGTGGTGGGCTGCACCGCGATCACGCCCGTCGATCTACGTGGCCGAACGGGTGCTGGAGATCGCGCAGGAGGTGGTGCCGGACGCGGTGCGCGTTCTGGGCGGGATCCACGCGACCTTCATGTACAAGCAGGTGCTGTCGCGAAGCGCCGTGGATCGACGTGATCGTGCGCGGCGAGGGCGAAGAGATCATCACCGAGCTGATGCGGGCCATCGACGATGGCCGCTGGCCTGCCGATCGCCGCAAGATCAAGGGCCTGGCCTTTCGTCGACGGCGACGAGATCGTGGCGACGCCCGCCGCCTCGACGGTCAAGAACCTCGACGGGATCGACCCGGACTGGTCGCTTCTGGAATGGGAGAAGTACATCTACGTCCCCCTTGGGCGTGCGGGTCGCGATCCCGAACATGGCGCGGGGCTGCCCGTTCACCTGCTCCTTCTGTTCGCAGTGGAAATTCTGGCGCGACTACCGGGTGCGCGATCCGATCAAGGTCGTGGACGAGATCGAGCGGCTGGTGAACGATCACGGCGTCGGCTTCTTCATCCTTGCCGACGAGGAACCCACCATCAACAAGAAGAAATTCGTCCAGTTCTGCGAGGAACTGATCGCCCGCGGCCTGCCCGACCGGGTGAAATGGGGCATCAACACCCGCGTCACCGACATCTACCGCGACAGCGATCTGCTGCCGCTCTACCGCAAGGCGGGGCTTGTGCATGTCTCGCTTGGGCACCGAGGCGGCGGCGCAGCTGAAGCTCGACCAGTTCAACAAGGAAACCACGGTCGCCGAGAACAAGGAGGCGATCCGGCTTCTGCGCGAGGCCGATATCTTCGTCGAGGCGCAGTTCATCGTGGGTCTGGACAACGAGACCGCCGAGACGCTGGAAGAGACCTTCCGGATGGCGTGGGACTGGCAGCCGGATCTGGCCAACTGGGCGATGTATACGCCCTGGCCGTTCACCCCGCTGTTCCAGGAGATCCGCGACAAGGTCGAGGTGTTCGACTTCTCGAAATACAATTTCGTCACCCCGATCATGAAGCCCGCCGCGATGACGCGGGGCGAGCTTCTGGACGGCGTGATGAAGAACTACCGCCGCTTCTACATGCGCAAGGCGCTGTTCCACTATCCGTGGCGCGGCACCGGGTTCCGGCGGCGCTATCTGCTGGGCTGCCTCAAGGCCTTCCTGAAGGCGGGTGTCAGCCGCACCTTCTATGACCTCGGCAAGGCCGGCTACTGGGGGCCGCAGACCAAGGAAATCGGTGCATTTCGACTTCGACGAGACCCGCACCATCGCCGAGGCGCAGATGGACGACTGGGAGGCTTCGGCCGACCGCGCCGCCAAGGCCGCCGAACGCCGTGCGGCGGTCAAGGCGCAGATGAAGGACCGCGCGCGAAGAGCGCAACGGCTTCCGGATGCCGAACGAGGCCGGGATCAAGGCCTGTGGTGGCGGCGACCAGCAGATGGAAGATGCGTGACGAGGTCATCTCCGACGGCCGCCGGGGGCCGGATCGGCCCCAACGCGCTGACCCAGCTTCTGCCGCTGCTGGAGAGGGCGGGCGGCGTCGGACCTGCGTCGGGCGATGCTGCTCGAGGCCGGGATCGTGACCTTGCCCGACATGACCGGAGCTGATCGACGAGGCCCCGGTCGCCCGGCTGCATCAGGCGATGCGCGCCGAATTGCCGGATCTTGCCCCGGCTCTCGCCTGGCGAGGCGGGGCCGGCACCGCGGATTACATCCTTGCCAACCGGATTCCCGCGCGGCGTGCAGATTCTGCTGACGGGCCTTGCCTGCGCCCCTTGCCGCGCCGATCCTGACCCGGGCCATCGCGCGGAACGCCTGGACCTTCGCCGGGTCGGGGCGGTTCGAGGTGGTCTCGCGGCGCCCGCTGGTCCTCGCGATCCACGACAATCCGGTGGTGCGCGGCGAATTCGCCGATCACATGCTCTGCCACTGGCACCGGGCGGTGTTCGAGCGGCTCTACCGCGTCCTTGCCCATGACGGCTACCGGGTGCGCGAGGTCTCATGCTGCGCCATGGGGGCCGCTGCCTGCCGGTTCGAGATCACGCGCGACTGACCGGACCGGCACCCTACGAACGGGCGCCCGCGATCGGCGCCGATTTCCGCGCGCTTCCCTTGACTTCCCGCTCATCCCCGTATGTATCGGCCCGAACCAGAACACACCCATTCGGGGGACGACCCATGCACGCCTATCGCAGCCATACCTGCGCCGACCTCAACGCCGCCCATGTGGGCCAGACCGTCCGCCTTGCCGGCTGGGTGCACCGGGTCCGCGACCACGGGGGCGTCCTGTTCATCGACCTGCGCGACCATTACGGCATGACGCAGGTGCTGGCCGATCCCGACAGCCCGGTCTTCGCCGAGATCGAGAAGGTGCGCAGCGAATGGTGCATCCGCATCGACGGCGAGGTGAAGGCCCGCGACGCCGAGCCTCGTGAACCCCAAGATCCCCACCGGCGAGATCGAGGTGTTCATCCGCGACATCGAAGTGCTGGGCGCGGCCGAGGAACTGCCGCTGACCGTGTTCGGCGATCAGGAGTACCCCGAGGAAACGCGCCTGCGCTACCGCTTCCTCGACCTGCGGCGGCAGGGGCTGCATGACAACATCATGCTGCGCTCGCCACGTCGTGGCCGATCTGCGCCGCCGGATGTGGGACACGGGCTTCACCGAGTTCCAGACCCCGATCATCACCGCCTCCTCGCCCGAGGGCGCGCGCGACTTCCTCGTGCCGTCGCGGCTTCACCCGGGCAAGTTCTATGCCCTGCCGCAGGCGCCCCAGCAGTTCAAGCAGCTGATCATGGTGGCGGGCTTCGACCGCTATTTCCAGATCGCGCCCTGCTTCCGCGACGAAGACCCGCGCGCCGACCGCTCGCCCACCGATTTCTACCAGCTCGATGTCGAGATGAGCTTTGTCGAGCAGGAAGACGTCTTTGCCGCCATCGAACCCGTCATGCGCGGCGCGTTCGAGGCGTTCGGCGGCGGCCGCCCGGTCGACACAGGACTGGCCGCGGATCGCCTATGCCGATTCCGCGCTGCTGGTACGGGACCGACAAGCCCGACCTGCGCAACCCGATCAAGATGCAGGATCGTGAGCGAGCATTTCCGCGGGTTCGGGCTTCGCGATCTTCGCCAAGCTTCTGGAACAGGAGGGCACCGAGATCCGCGCGATCCCCGCGCCCAAGGGTCCGGGCGGCGAGCCGGTCGGGCGCAAGTTCTGCGACCGGATGAACGCCTTCGCGCAGCAGCAGGGCCTGCCGGGGATGGGATATATCTTCTGGCGCGAGGCCGACGGAGGGCATGGAGGCGGCCGGACCCGCTGGCCAAGAACATCGGTCCCGAGCGGACCGAGGCGATCCGCGCAGCAGCTGGGCCTCGATGTGGGCGACGCGGCCTTCTTCCTTGGTGGCAAACCCGCCGCCTTCGAGGGCGTGGCGGGCCGCGCCCGCACGGTCATCGGCGAGGAACTGGGCCTGACCGACAAGGACCGCTTCGCCTTTGCATGGATCGTCGATTTCCCGATGTACGAGGCCGACGAGGAAACCGGCCGCGTCGATTTCAGCCACAACCCGTTCTCGATGCCGCAGGGCGGGCTCGATGCGCTCTCGGGCGATCCGCTGAAAGTGCTGGGATATCAGTATGATCTGGCCTGCAACGGATACGAGCTCATCTCCGGCGCGATCCGGAACCACAAGCTCGAGATCATGTACAAGGCCTTCGAACTGGCGGGCTATGGCAAGGACGAGGTCGAGAAACGCTTTGGCGGCATGGTCAATGCCTTCCGCTATGGCGCGCCGCCCCATGGCGGTTGTGCCCTCGGCATCGACCGGATGGTGATGCTTCTGGCGGACGAGGCGAATATCCGCGAGGTCATCATGTTCCCGATGAACCAGCGGGCCGAGGATCTGATGATGGGCGCGCCGTCCGAACCGACGCCGGATCAGCTCATGGAACTGGGCCTGCGGGTCCTGCCGCGCGACGCATGAGCCGCGACCCCGACGCCGCCGTCCCCGGATGGGTGCCGCCGCCGCGGCCCGGCCGCAGCGCGATGGAGGGCCGGTATTGCCGGCTGGAGCCGATTTCGCCCGACCATGCGGACGATCTGTTCGCGGCGTTTTCCGCGGATGACGGGATCTGGCGCTACATGCCGGACGGTCCTTATGCCTCGGCCGACAGCCTGCGCGGTGTTCTGGCCGAGCGGGCAGGATCCGATGACCCGCTGTATTTTGCGATCCGCGTGGCCGGAACGGGCCGGGTCGAGGGGATCGCGAGCTATCTGCGGATCGCCCCCGAGGCCGGGTCGATCGAGGTCGGATGGATCACCTATGCGCCGTCGCTGATGCGGACGCCCGCGGCGACCGAGGCCATGTTCCTGATGATGGGCTGGGCCTATGGCGCGGGCTACCGGCGCTATGAATGGAAATGCAATGCTTCGAACCTGCCGTCGCGCCGCGCGGCGGAACGGTTGGGCTTCAGCTATGAGGGCACCTTCCGGCAGGCCACCGTCGTCAAGGGCCGGAACCGCGATACCGCTTGGTTCGCCTCGATCGACGCGGAATGGCCGGCGCTGAAGGCGGCCTTCGAGACATGGCTCGCGCCCGGGAATTTCGACGAGAGCGGCAGACAGCGCCAAAGCCTCTCGGCGCTGACCGCCCCGATCCTCGTGGCCCGTGATCCGGGGCAGGATCCGGGGCAAGGGCCGGGCGCGGCCTAGCCTTCGAGCGTGACCAGCGCGTGCCGCTTCTTTCCGGCCGACAGCTTCACCGGCGACGACAAGGCCCCCGCATCGAGCATCAGCCCGGCATCGGTCAGCGGCGCATCGTCGAGCCGCGCGCCACCCTCGGCGATCAGCCGCTTGGCGTCCTTGCCGGATTTCGCAAGCCCCGCGCGCACGATCAGCTGCACGATGGAAATCCCGTCCCCGACCTCTGCCGCCGCAAGCGAGAGGGTGGGAAGGTCCTCGCCCACGCCGCCCCGTTCGAACACTTCGCGCGCCGTGGCCTCTGCGGCGGCGGCGGCCTCGGCCCCGTGACACAGCGTCGTGACCTCGTTCGCCAGCAGGATCTTGGCCTCGTTGATCTCGGCCCCTTCAAGCGCGCCCAGCCGGTCGCACTCCTCCACCGGCAATTCGGTGTAGAGCTTCAGGAACCGGCCCACATCGGCATCGGTGGTGTTGCGCCAGAACTGCCAGAACTCGTAGGGGCTCAGCATTTCGGCATTGAGCCAGACCGCGCCGCCCTGGCTCTTGCCCATCTTGCGCCCGTCCGAGGTGGTCAGAAGCGGGGTCGTCAGGCCATAGACCTCGCGGTCGAGAACCCGGCGCGTCAGGTCGACACCGTTGACGATATTGCCCCACTGGTCCGAGCCGCCCATCTGCAACAGGCAGCCATAGCGGCGGTGCAGCTCCATGAAGTCATAGGCCTGCAGGATCATGTAGTTGAATTCGAGAAACGACAGCGATTGCTCGCGGTCCAGCCGCGACTTCACGCTTTCGAAAGACAACATGCGGTTGATGGAGAAATGCCGCCCGATATCGCGCAGGAAATCGAGATAGTTCAGATCGTCCAGCCATTCCGCATTGTTGCGCATCAGCGCGCCGCTGGCGGTGTCGCCATAGTCGAGGTATTTCGCGAACACGCCCTTCATCGAGGCGATGTTCTCGTCGATCGCCTCGGGCGTCAGCAAAGGACGCTCTTCCGACCGGAACGACGGATCGCCCACCTTGGTGGTGCCGCCGCCCATCAGCGTGATCGGCTGGTGCCCGGATTTCTGGAACCAGCGCAACAGCATGATGTTCAGAAGATGCCCCACATGCAGCGACTTCGCCGTCGCGTCATAGCCGATATAGGCCGGAACGACCCCCGAGATCAGGGCCTCGTCCAGCCCTTGCAGATCGGTGCAATCGGCCAGAAAGCCGCGCTTGATGATCGTGGCGAGGAAGTCGGATTTGGGATGATAGGTCATCGGAACTCGGCTATGCATGGTCTTCAGCGCCGTTCTATAGCGGTGGGGGACGGTAAGGGAAAGCCATGACAGATCAGGGCATGATCCGGGCATTGGGGGCGATGTCCGGCACCTCGATCGACGGTGTGGACGCGGCGATCGTGGTGACGGACGGGCGGGGGATCGACAGCTTCGGACCCGGCGGCTACCGCGCCTATGACGATGCCGAGCGGGCGCGGCTGCGCGCGGCCCTTGGCCGGTCGGCGGATCCGGGCGATGTGGCGGCGGCGGCCGAGGTGGTGGAGACCGTCCACGCGGTCCTGTTGTCGGAATTCGAGCGGCCCGACCTGATCGGCTTTCACGGCCAGACACTCTGGCACGCGCCCGATGACGGGCTGACCTTTCAGGCCGGCGACGGTTCGGTTCTGGCCGAGATCCTCGATTGCCCGGTGGTCTGGGATTTCCGTTCGACGGATATGCAGATGGGCGGGCAGGGCGCGCCGCTCGCGCCGTTCTTTCACCACGCCTGCGCGCGCTGGACGGGGGCGCAGGCCCCGATTGCCTTTCTCAACCTCGGCGGCGTGGGCAACCTCACATGGGTCGATCCGCGCATTGCCGCGCCCGAAGCGCCGGGCGCGCTTCTGGCCTTCGATACCGGCCCCGCGAACGCGCCGATCGACGATCTGGTGGCGGCGCCGGACGGGCGCAGCGCTGTGATCTGGACGGCGGCGCTCGCCGCCCGGGGGCGGGTCGCCGACGGCCTTCCCGAACGCTTTCTCGAACATCCCTATTTCGCCAAGATGCCGCCCAAATCCCTGGACCGAGACGGGTTTCCCGACCTGCCGGGGATGGTGGCCGACCTGCTCGGACGCCGATGCGGCGGCGACGCTGCGGCCATCGTCGCGGCCTCGGTGATGGAGGGCGTGCGCCATTGCCCAAGCCCGCCCGCGCGGCTTCTGGTCACCGGCGGCGGGCGCAAGAACCCGGTCCTGATGAAGATGATCGCCGCCGCGCTCGATTGCCCGGTGGACCCGGTCGAGGCGGTGGGGCTGGACGGCGACCTGCTGGAGGCGCAGGCCTTCGCCTATCTCGCGGTGCGGGTGCTTTACGGCCTGCCCACCTCGGCCCCCGGCACGACCGGCGATCGCCGCCCCGGTGGGCGGCGGCCGGATCAGCCGCCCCCGGCCCGGACGCGCCCTCGGGCAAGCCGTAATCCGGCGGAGCGCCTTGCGGCGCATTCTCCTTTCTTGATTTGCCGCCCCGGTTCAGCCGGAGCGCGGGATGTCGAAGCCCGGCGGCGCCAGCGTGAACCCGTCGAAGGAAAAGCCGGGGCTGACGGTGCAGCCCACGAGCGTCCAGCCCGCCCCGGCCCGCGCGGCCTGCCAGTGATCCCTCGGCACGATGATCTGCGGCGCCTCACCGCCGGCGAGGTCGGGGCCGAGGATGTGATCCTCCGCCGGCCCCGCCTCGGTTGCGGCCAGCGACAGGACCAGGGGCCCGCCCGCGTAGAAATGCCAGATCTCGGTCGCATCGACCCGGTGCCAATGGCTCGCCTCGCCCGCCTTCAGCAGGAAGTAGATGCAGGTGCCCGCCGGGCGGCCTCGAGCCGTCGTCGACCCATGTCTGGCGGTAATGCCCGCCTTCGGGATGCGGCGAAAGGCCGAGGCGGGCGATGATGTCTTCGGCAGTCATGGCTCTGACGGTCCGTTGCGCGGGCACCAGTCGCCCGCAAGGCACCATTGCGCCCGGCGCAGCGTCAGGCGCGTCGGTTCAGGGAACCAGCCCCAGCCGCAGGCTTCGGGGACAAATAGCGGCCCCTCCGGCGAATGCTCGAAGACAGCGAGCATCCGCTTTCCGATCACGATTTCCCCCGACGGGATTGTCAGCCCGGGAAAGTCCGTCACGCGGATCCGCAGGTCGAGATCGACCGGCTCGCGAAATCCGCGCGCGGATCCCCTGTGCCCAACAAACCGGGCGGTATAGACCGTCTCTGTGCCCGGAATTCGGCCATCATTGAGCGAGACCGGGCGCGCCGACTGCTCCGCGGCCTCCAGAATCCGGCCGAGGTAGAGACCAAAATCGGTGCCCTGATCCGAACCGCGCGAATCGTCGCCAGAGACCGATGCCGGGACGCATTCCGCCCGTGCCGCACCGGTGGCCAGAACCACCGAGGCTGCGACAGCGAGAGTCGCGCGGGCCAGGGTCATCGCAGGATCGATTTCCCCGCGTAAACGGCTGTTTCCCCGAGCATTTCCTCGATCCGGATCAGCTGGTTGTACTTCGCCAGCCGGTCGGAGCGCGCCAGCGAGCCGGTCTTGATCTGCCCGCAATTCGTGGCCACCGCCAGATCGGCAATCGTGGCGTCCTCGGTCTCGCCCGACCGGTGCGACATCACGCAGGTCATCCGCGCCCGGTGCGCCATGTCCACGGCGCGCAGGGTCTCCGACAGCGTCCCGATCTGGTTCACCTTGACCAGAAGCGCATTGCCCGCGCCCCGTTCGATCCCCTCGGCCAGCCGGTCGGGATTGGTCACGAACAGGTCGTCGCCCACAAGCTGCACCCGGTCGCCCAGCGCCTCGGTGAGCATCACCCAGCCGTCCCAGTCATCCTCGGACATGCCGTCTTCGATCGACAGGATCGGATAGTCGTCCACCAGCGCCGACAGATAGGCGACGTTCTCGGCGCTGCTCAGTTTCTTTCCTTCGCCGGCAAGGTCATAGACGCCGTTCTTGAAGTATTCCGTCGCGGCGCAATCGAGCGCCAGCATGATATCCTCGCCCGGCCGGTAGCCCGCCTTCTCGATCGACTTCAGGATGAAATCCAGCGCGTCGCGGGTGGAGCGACAGGTCGGGGGCAAAGCCGCCCTCGTCGCCGATCCCGGTGGACAGGCCGGCGGCCGACAGTTCCTTCTTCAGCGTGTGGAACACCTCGGCCCCCATCCGCACCGCCTCGCGGATCGAGGTGGCGGCCACGGGCATGATCATGAATTCCTGAATATCGATAGGGTTATCAGCGTGTTCGCCGCCATTGATGATGTTCATCATCGGCACCGGCAAGGACCCGCGCCGAGGTGCCGCCCACATAGCGGTAAAGCGGCTGAAGGCTGGCTTCCGCCGCGGCCTTGGCCACGGCAAGCGACACGCCGAGGATCGCATTCGCGCCCAGACGCCCCTTGTTCGGGGTCCCGTCCAGCTCGATCAGCGCGGCGTCGATCGCTTCCTGCTCGGTGGCGTCGAAGCCTTCCAGCATCTCGGCGATCTCGCCGTTCACCGCATCCACGGCCTCCAGAACGCCCTTGCCCATGTAGCGGGCCTTGTCGCCGTCGCGCTTCTCCACTGCCTCATGGGCGCCGGTCGATGCCCCCGAGGGCACGGCGGCCCGGCCCATGGAGCCGTCTTCAAGGATCACATCGACCTCGACGGTCGGATTGCCCCGGCTGTCAAGAATTTCGCGGGCATGAATGTCTATGATCGTGCTCATCGGTGTCTCCGGGGTGTTGCGAGTTGTCCGCCCGTATAGCAGGGCTTCTGGTGGTCGTGAACCTGCGGCGTGATAGCGCTAACGCAAATCCAGCCTGGGGGCCTCAGGGCTAACGCAAAGCGACCCGGGAGGCTGGGCCAACCTATGCCGGGGCGCCGCGCGCGGCCCGCTCGCGGTAGAAGGTATAAAGCCCGGACGCCGCGACGATCGCGGCCCCGATCCAGGTGGGCGTATCGGGTCGCTCTCCGAACCAGAGCACCGCCAGCAACAGCCCGAACAACAGGCGCGTATAGCGGAACGGGGCCACCACCGCGACATCGCCCACGCGCATCGACATGGTGATTGAAAGGATCGCACCGGCGGTCAGCAGGGTGATTGCGACGTATTGTGCGATCGCGGCAGAGGTGAAGGGACCGGGTGCTGCGGCCTCGAAACCCGCGAGCAACAGCCCTGCGGGGATCAGCCCCAGAAAGCCCCAGATGCCAAGCTGGAAATTGGTGGCGCTGGCGGGCACCAGCCGGGTGCAGAGATCGCGTCCTGCAAGACAGACTGCGGCCAGAACCGCCAGAAGGGCGCCGGGGGTAAAGCTGTCGGTGCCGGGCCGCAGGATGATCATCACGCCCAGAAGCCCCACAAGGATCGCCCCCCAGCGCCGCCAGCCCACCTGTTCACCCAGAAACAACGCCGCCCCGCTTGTCACGAGAAGCGGCACCGATTGCATGATCGCCACCACCGTGGACAGGGGCGCCAGCGACAGGGCGCTGACGATCCCGATCGTGCCCACCGCCTCGGTCACCACCCGCAAGAGCACCGCGGGCGCCAGAAAATCCCGGGTCATGAGCCGCTGCCGCGACACCAACGCCGCAATCGCAAAGACCACGGCGCCGCCGATCCCGGCGATCCAGATGATCTGGCCGTTGGAATGGGTGGCCGAGAGGACCTTGATCACCGCATCCGCCGTCGCGAAACAGAACATCGCGACGGTCATCAGCATCATGCCGCGCAGGTTCGCGGAAAGGGGAGGTCTGCTCATGCGATCTCTATGGCCGATGGGGGCGGCAATAAAAAGGGGCCACGGGGATGCCCGGGAAATGGATCTTCTTGACACCTGACGCGTCCGTGGGTCCTTGCATGGTCCCTGACAACCGACAGGGGGATATCGGATGCTGCGCCACATCGTCATGCTCAGGTTCAAACCCGAGGCGACCACCGAAGACCGCGCGGCCTTGCGTGCGGCGGTCGAGGGTTTCAAGGACAAGGTGCCGGAGGTGCGCGCATTGGTCTGCGGCGATAACCTCGGCAGCGGACCCAATCACCACGATTTCGCGGTCGTGGCCGATTTCGACGACATGGCCGCCTTTCGCCGCTACATCGACAGCCCCGCCCACAAGGAATATGTCGCCGGACCCGCCCGGTTCGTGGCCAGCCTCTCGGCGATCCAGCACGCGTTCTGACGGCAGGCTCAGGTCTTGACCGGCGGCTTCGCTATGGGAACACCATAGAGTTCGAGCTTGTGCCCGCGCAGCTCATATCCCAGCCGCCGGGCGATCCGCTCCTGCAATTCCTCGATATCGGGGTCCACGAACTCGATCACCTCGCCCGACTGGATGTCGATCAGATGGTCGTGATGGTCGCGCTCGGCATCCTCGTACCGCGCCCGCCCGTCGCCGAATTCCAGCTTCTCGATGATCCCCGCCTCTTCGAACAGCTTGACGGTGCGATAGACCGTGGCCAGCGAGATGCGCGGATCTGCGGCCGAGGCGCGGGCATAAAGCTCCTCCACATCCGGGTGATCCTCGGCCTCCTCCAGCACGCCCGCAATGGTGCGGCGCTGGTCTGTCAGGCGCAGGCCATTGGCCTCGCAGCGTTCGATGATCGTATCCGGCATTGCGGCCTGTCTCACCCGTCGGTCCCATTTGATAGGAAATTCGCGCGGCAAGGGAAAGGGCTCAGGACAGGGTCAGCACGCCCTTTCGCCACCTGCCGCGCCCTGCCGGCCACGGTGGTGGCGGTCACAATGCCGTTTTCCAGCGTGGCCGTCGTCTCGATCACCGACCTCCGGCCCATCTCGACACCCTGGCTGATGGTCAGCGCGATATCGCGCCCCTCGAGCGTCGCAAGATAGGCGGTCAGACCTGCGGCGGCGGACCCGGTGGCGGGATCTTCGGGAATGCCGCCCGTGGGGGCGAACATCCGCGCCGAAGATCCGGTCACCCGCGCGCACATAGCAATAGACCGAGAAATTGGGCCGGTCGTCATAGGTATCCGCCGCCTTCCGGAAGGCCGAAAGATCGGGCGTGATCCGCGACAGCGCGTCCATGTCCACAAGCTCGACCATGCAAAAGGTCAGCCCGACACCCGCCATCTGCGGCGCATGGGTCGCGGTCTGGATGTCGTCTGGCGCAAGACCCAGACAGGCCGTCAACTCGCCGATACTCGGGCCGCACGCCCCGGAACAGGGGGACGGGGGTGGTGAATTGCGCCTTCCCGTCGCGAACGCTTACCGGGATCGGCCCCACACCCAGTTCAAGCACCATATCCGGCCCATGCCCCGCCGCGGCCAGCGCAATCGCGGTTCCGATCGTCGGATGGCCGGCGAAGGGAAGCTCGGTCGCGGGCGCAAAGATCCGCACCCGCGCCGTATGGGCCGGGTCCTCGGGCGGATAGACAAAGGTCGATTCCGAGAAATTGAACTCTCGTGCAATTCTTTGCAGGCTGTCTTCGGAAAGCCCGGTCGCATCGGGAATGACGGCAAGCGGATTGCCCGTGAACGGCGCATCGGTGAACACGTCAAGGATCAGGAAATCGGTCATGGCAGGAACATCCGGTTCGGTCGCGATAATCTTGTACGTTCGTGACCTGTCGCACAGCCAAACCGCATCTGCCACCCCCACCTGCCTTGACTTGGCGGCCGCATCTGCCACCACTGCACGGGTGGAGGCTCGGGCAATGGACCGCAAGGACAGGCTGGATACCTTCGGTGTCGTATCCCTGGTGCTGTTTTCGGTCCTGCTGGGCTTCAATCAGGTCGTCATCAAGGTCGTGAACGAAGGGTTGCAGCCGGTGTTCTTCGCCGGGCTGCGCTCGGCGGGGGCGGTGGTCTGCGTCGCGCTCTGGATGCGGTTGCGCGGGATCTGCATGCGGCCCGCGCCTGGAACCCATCTGGCGGGGCTGCTCATCGGGTGCATCTTCGCGGTCGAATTCATGCTCCTGTTCACCGCGCTCGACCTGACCACCGTTACGCGGACCAGCGTGATCTTCTATTCCATGCCGGTCTGGCTGGCGCTCGGGGCGCATCTGCTGATCCCGGGCGAGAGCCTGAACCGGGGCAAGGCGCTTGGCCTCGCCGTGGCCTTCGCCGGTGTCGCATGGGCGATCCTCAGCCGGGACGGCGCGGGCGAGGGCTCTCTCGTGGGCGATCTCTGCGCGCTTTTCGCGGCCATCGCATGGGCCGGGCTGGGGCTGATGGCACGGGGCTCCGCTCTCAAGCGCGAACGCCCCGAGATGCAGCTTCTCTGGCAGGTTACCGTCTCGGCCCCGATCCTGATTCTCGCGGCCCCCCTCTTTGGTCCGCTGATCCGCGATCTTCAGCCGATCCACCTCTGGGGACTTGCGTTCCAGATCGTGGCGATGGTCTCCATGGGCTTCATCTTCTGGCTCTGGCTTCTGTCGATCTACCCGGCCGCATCGGTCGCGGCCTTCACCTTTCTCGGGCCGATTTTCGGCTTCGGCTTCGGCTGGCTCCTGCTGGGTGAACAGATCGGGCCGGAATTGGTGGTGGCGCTGGTGCTGGTCTCGGCCGGGCTCTGGCTGATGAACCGACCTGTCGCTCAGGTACCGCAGAAGGTCTGAAGCACTTCCTCGTCCGGTTCGGGCGGGCGGCGCAGGTCCTCGGGGCCGGTCTCGTCGAACGGCGCGGCAAGGGCCGCATGGAGACGCTCGAAGGGCGCGAAATCGCCCGCCACACCGGCCGCGATGGCCTCTTCGATCCGGTGATTGCGCGGAATCAGCACCGGGTTCGCCCGCGACCATGATCGCAGGCGCATCGCCGCTGTCGCGGGCCATCCGCGCCTGCCAGTCCGCCGCCCAGCCATCGAATTCCACAGGGTCCAGGTACTGGTCGCGCGCCTCGGCACTGCCCAGCGCGCGGAACGCATTGGTGAAATCCGCCTGACCCCCGGTCATCACGTCCAGAAGCCGGTGGATCAGATCCGCGTCGCCTTCCTCGGCATCGGCAAGGCCGATCTTGGCGCGGAACACGTCCAGCCACGCCGCGCGGAACAGGTCGGGAAACCGATTGACTGCCACCGTCGCCACCTCGATCGCCGCGTTCTGATCCTTGTCGATCAGCGGCAACAGGGCGCTGGCCAGTTGCGCAAGGTTCCAGACGATAATGTCGGGCTGCCGGTTATAGGCATAGCGGCCGAACTGGTCGATCGACGAAAACACCTTGCCCGGCTCATAGGTATCCATGAAGGCGCAGGGGCCGTAATCGATCGTCTCGCCGGAAATCGCGGTATTGTCGGTGTTCATCACCCCGTGGATGAAACCAAGACCCATCCATTGCGCCACCAGCCGCGCCTGCGCCGCGATCACGGCCTCCAAGAGCCCCAGCGCGCCCTCGGCCTGCGGATAATGGCGGGCGAGCGCGTGGTCGGTGAGCTTGCGCAGCGCGTCCTCGTCCTGACGCGCGGCGAAATACTGGAATGTGCCGACCCGGATATGGCTGGCGGCAACGCGCGTCAGCACCGCGCCCGGATAGGGCGCTTCACGCAGAACCGGCGCGCCGGTGGTGACCGCGGCCAGCGCCCGCGTGGTGGGCACGCCCAGCGCATGCATCGCTTCCGACACAAGGTATTCGCGCATCACCGGACCCAGCCATGCCCGCCCGTCACCCATCCGGCTATAGGGCGTCCGCCCCGATCCCTTGAGCTGGATATCGCGGCGCGTGCCCGCGCTGTCCACCACCTCGCCCAGAAGAAGCGCGCGCCCGTCGCCCAGTTGCGGCGACCAGCCACCGAACTGATGGCCCGCATAAACCTGCGCCAGCGGATCGGCGCCCTCGGGCACCGCGTTTCCGGCCAGAACCGCAAGACCCTGCGTCGCTCCGCAGGGCCTCGGGGTCGATCCCCAGATTCGCGCGCCAGCGCCTCGTTCACCTTGACCAGCTTCGGTGCGGGCACCGGGGCAGGGGGCTGACGGGTATAGAACCGCTCCGGCAGGCGGCCATAGGAATTGTCGAAGGGGATATGCAGGGTCATGTACGGAACCTAGGGACTTTCACCTGCCGGTGCCAGAGGCAGAGAGCCCCGCGCGTACCTCCGCCACTGTCGCCGGACGCCCGCCCGCGCGCTCGATGGCCGCCCGCGCCTCCGCAACCAGCGCCCCGTTGCCCATCGCGCAGCCGAACCGCGCATCCTCAAGCCCGGTCCGCACATGGCCGCCACGGGCCACCGTCATCGCGATCAGCGGTGCGATCTCGACCCCCAGCCCCGCCACCATCCACGGCGCACCCGGCGCGCACTCCTCCAGAAGCCGAAGATAGGCGTCCAGCGCCCAGTCCCGCGGCGGAAAGCCGAAACTCAGGTCATCGGAGAACATGAAACGATAGATCGGGCAGGGCGCGCCCGGATAGGCCGCGGCAAGGGCCGCGCCCAGCCGCAGAAAGCCCGGCTCGTAGATTGCGTAGGACGGCGTGATGCCCCGTGCCTGCGCCAGCGCCAGACCGTAGCGGATATGCGCCTCGGGATTGGAATAGGTGAACCCCTCGCGCCCCCGGGCGATGTCGTCCAACCGCGCGATATGGGTCGATCCCGGGTCCACAACCGACCATTCGATCAGCCCTGCCTTCACCAGCCGGTCCACCGCGTCGAACCGCTCTGCCGCGCCCATGGGGTCCGCCGCATCGACCCCGCCCAAGAAGGGCAGCGTGGGATAACAGATCACGTCGCGCGCGGCCCGGATCCGCTCGATCACCGGCGCGTAGATCTCGTAATCATCGCGCTGGCGGCCGGTTTCGGGGTCATAGGCATGGAAATGAACGATCGCCGCGCCCGCGTCGGCGGCCGCCAGCGCCTCGGCCACGATCTCGTCGGCGCTGACCGGGATAAGCGGCTGATGGTCCCGCGACCAAGGGCCGTTCAGCGCGGCCTCCAACCAGACCGCCCGGCTCATTTCTTGCGCGCCAGCCGGGTCATGAGGTGATAGCCCTCGCGCAGCCGGAACCCGGCCCGCGAATAAAGCCGATGCAGCCGTGGCCGGTCGCCCGCCGCCTCGAGATGCAGGGCATGAACGCCTGCCGCATCCATCTGCGGCAACAGCGCCTGCAACACCTCGGTGCCGACCCCGCGCCCGCGCACGCCCGGCCGGACAAAGAACTCATCGACGAAACCCTCCATCCCGCCGAACTCGATCGACCAGCCAAAGGCAAGGGCGATATAGCCGATGGGCGCGCGCCGGGGACCGACCAGATAGACGCATCCCATCGGGCTTCCGTCCAGAAGCGGGCCAAGTGCGGCGCGCAGATGCGCCTCGTCCGAGACGATCTCTTCCTCGGTGTGATAAGCGGCCACCATCGGCAGCAGAACGGCAAGATCTTCGGGGCCGGCAAGGTGCAAGGCGGCGCTCATGGGGCAGGGCTTTCGGCTTGGGGCCCGGTCATAGCCGGGCGATGCGGGAGGTCAGGAGCCTGAAATAGGCATTCGCATCCACAGTTCCCATGAAATGCGCATTTTTCGGCCGATCCGTCACGCCCCACCAATCGGCCACGGTCATGCCAAGGGTCAGCTCGGACGCGGTCTCGATCTCCACGTTCACGTGGCGGCCACGGAACATCTCCGGCTCGATCAGATAGGCGATGACGCAAGGATCATGGAGCGGCGCGCCCTCGCTTCCGTATTTCTCCTTGTCGAACCGCTCGAAGAAATCGGTCCATTCCGCCACCATCCGCCCCACATGGGTGCCCATGTCGCGAAAGCCCTGCACATGGGCCGCGGTGGTCAGCGCCTGATGCGTCACATCGAGCGGCATCGCGGTGATCGGAACGCCGGATTTGAACACGATTTCGGCGGCTTCGGGATCGACATAAATGTTGAACTCTGCCGCGGGCGTGATGTTGCCCACCTGGAAATAGGCACCCCCCATCAGCACGATTTCCTGCACCCGCCCGACGATCTCGGGCGCGCGGCGAAACGCGGTGGCGATATTGGTGAGCGGGCCGATGGGGCAAAGCGTCACCGTCCCCGATGCCTCGCGGCGCAGTGTGTCGATGATGAAATCGACCGCATGGGCGGCCTGCAGCGGCATGGTCGGGTCGGGAAGTTGCGGCCCGTCCAGCCCGGTCTTGCCATGGACATGCTCGGCGGTGACGAGTTTCCGGACCAAGGGCGCTTCGCAGCCCGCAAAGACCGGCACGCCCCGGTGCCCCGCCAGTTCGCAGACGATCCGTGCATTCCGCTGCGTCAGCGGCAGTGGCACGTTGCCCGCCACCGCGGTGATGCCCAGAACCTCGATCTCCTCGGGGCTGGCAAGCGCCAGAAGGATCGCCACGGCGTCATCCTGGCCCGGATCGGTATCGATGATGATCTTGCGCGTCATGGCGGCAACCTGCCCCCGGGCTTTGCCATTGTCCAGTGACCTGAACGCCATAACGGTGCCACAACGCCGGGCTACACTGGTCCCATGAATGAGGTCTATGAATATCGCTGCCCCGGCCGGCGCAGCATCGTCTGGCTGATCGCGGCAATTCAGGCGGTTCTGCTCTGGCTCGCGGTCACCCATGATGCGCCCTGGTTCATCTGGGCGATCTGGGGGCCGACAAGCCTCGCTCTGGCCTATCTTCTGCTGGCCAATCCGATTTCGGGCCTGCGCGTCGACGATCGGCATCTCGTCCTGTCGCCCTGGCGCAAACCGCGCGAGATTCCGCTCTCCGAGATTGCCCGCGTCGAGATCAAGGACTGGTCCGACAGCACCGATGTCGTGATCCACCTGCGCGACGGCGGGGCGGTCTCGACCTTCAGTGGCGACATTCCGCCCAGCAGGTGCTTCGAATCTATCCTGACGGCCCGGGGCGTCACCGTAGACCGATCCTGACGCCGCAAGGTTGCACGAGTAGGCGCGCCGCCATTACACCCGTTCGAAATCCATGGTCCAGTTCGTCTCCCAGGTTGCGCCGCCATCGTCCGACATGGCCTGTTCCCATCTTGGCGACACCGTATCGGTGCCAAGCCAGAGAAACCGGACGATGATGGGTTTCCCACCAAGCGTCTCCTCTGCAAAGAACGACCCGACACCGTTATCGAACGCGCCGATCACCGGCACGTCGAGATGATGCGGGTCGTTGGCCGACAACCACCAGATCGCCCAGGTCTGTTTCGCGACGTCGAAGGCCCGCAGCGCGATGGCGCGGTAGGGGCCGCTTGGGAAATCGAGAAGGTTGTCTTCGACATTCCCATTGCCGCCAAGCACGGGCCGCGTTTCCGATGTGCCGGTAAAGGTTTCCCAATCGTCGCACCCGACCAGTCGGTCTCGGAGCCGCCGATGGCGCACCCTCCACTGGCCGAATTCAAAGTCGAAATCGCGAGAAACAGAAACCGGTTCGTTCATGCGGGTCGTCCGATCGGGCAACGGATTTGTTCTTGCTATGTTCACGTATGTGCCAAAGTCAATAGATATGTCTTTTGTCCGCTTCGCAGGCGTTGACGGCGCGGCGCAAGAAGCGGGGCGAAACCCGCACCGGGGAATCGCCCTGACCGCCGACAAGCCGCCGTTGCCATCAGGAGAATGGCATCTTCACAATGCCGAAAGAGTTGCAATTGATCTCCCGAGGGCCATCGCCGACACTTGTCGCGGTCCGCATGGTTTCGATCCGAAGATGCCCCATGTCGCCCGCCATGCACGGAAGAGGGATAGGCAAGATGCGCTACGTTCTGTTTCCGGAGGAAGAGCGGCGCTTCCTTGAAACTCTGCGGCACGAGTTTCGGTTGGTTCCGTTAACTCCCGAAGATCCAGCCGATTTCGCATCTGACATGAGCACGCCCGAGCCGAAGGAATCGCGCGACCTTCAACGTCCCTGGCGATACGAGTACTGTTTCTGGGCCCCGGAATTCGGACCGATCATGCGGCTGGGCGATCGGTCCGAAGACATGTCGGTAAAGGCCCGGGTCGGGCTGAAATTGAATCAGGAGGCGAATGCCGACTGGAAATCCGCGATCGACATGGAACGCACGCCGGTCATAACCTGGACGCGTCCCCGGTGGTATGATGCCCATCACCGCTGGATCGTGCCGGGGCGTCTGGGCGCCATGCGAACGCAGACCAAGACCTACCCGCAGGAGTACCTGACCTTCGTCAGATCGATCGAGCGTATTCTGAAGAAGGGCGGAGTGACGATGAACTCGTGGGATATTCAGGGGGATGGTCCGTTCACCCTTGACGGCAAGACGGTTGAGCGGCCCCGGAATACCGGGTCCTACAATGTCACGGTCTGGCCCGAGGCCGAAAACTGGGTGCGGAATGGCGGGAAAGTCTATCACTGGGACGGATAGATGATCCGACAGGCCCGCATCGGCCGCGTCCCGCGCCCTGCCGGCAGACAGGCCCCTAATCGCCCCTTTCCGCCGCCTTCGCCGCATCCCAGAGCGCATCCATTTCCGCCAGGTCGCTGTCCTCGGGGCGCTTGCCCCGTGCTTCCAATGCAACTTCTATCGCCTTGAACCGGCGTGTGAATTTCGCATTCGCGGCCCGCAACGCCGCCTCCGGATCGATCTCCATGTGCCGCGCCAGATTGGCCATCACGAACAGAAGGTCGCCGAACTCCTCGGCCCGGTGCGCAGGATCGGTCGCGGCGCGTAACTCGGCCATCTCCTCGGCCACCTTGTCCAGAACCTCTTCGGTCGAGGGCCAGTCGAACCCCACCCGCGCCGCGCGTTTCTGAAGCTTCACCGCGCGCAGAAGTGCGGGAAGGCCAAGTGCCACACCATCGAGCGTGCCCGCCGCCCCCCGTTCGCGGGCCTTCGCGGCCTCCCAGTCGCGGGTCTGCTGATCGGCGCTCTTGTCGCGGCTCTCATCGCCAAAGACATGGGGGTGCCGCGCCACCATCTTGTCGGCGATCGCACGCACCACCGCGTCGAACCCGAACAGCCCCGCCTCATCCGCCATCTGGCTGTGATAGACCGTCTGCAACAGAAGGTCGCCCAACTCGCCCTTCAGATCCTCCCAATCCGCGCGCGCAATGGCATCGGCCACCTCATGGGCCTCTTCGATCGTGTAGGGGGCAATCGATGCGAAATCCTGCTCGATATCCCACGGACAGCCGGTCTCCGGGTCGCGCAGCCGCCGCATGATCTCCAGAAGCCGGGGAATTCCGCCCTCGGGGTCATGGATGATATCGGGCGTCGGGTCAGGCTCTGGCATGGGCTCACCGGCATTGTGGATCCCCGCGATGTGCCACGGCGGCGGGGCAAAAGTCTACCGCCCCTTGACCCGGTTCGTTGAGAGGCGTTCTCTATCCGGGCGGTGTCGAGCCCGCCCAGAGCGACATGATCCACATGGCTTTGACCGCATAACGCACTGCAAGATATAGAAAAGGTTTCAAAATGGCCCTGGAAGACGCGAAACGCGAGATCGACGCAGCCTTCACCCGTTCCGATCCGCGCGGCCTTGCCTATGAAAACGCCTTTGCCGGTGCCACCTCCTTTCTGCGGCGGCGCTATACGAAGGACCTGACAGGCGTCGATCTGGCGGTCACCGGAATTCCCTTCGATCAGGCGGTGACGAACCGGCCCGGCACCCGGCTTGGCCCCCGCGCGATCCGCGAGGCCGCGACGCTTCAGGCATTTGACGCGCCCTATGGCTGGGGGTTCGATCCGCTCTCGGAGTTCACCGTGGTCGATTACGGCGATATCGCCTTCGACTATGCCAGTGTTCCCGATTTTCCGGCGGCGCTCACCGCCCATATCGAGACGATCCTCGCGGCCGGGGCATCCACAATCTGCCTTGGAGGAGACCACTCGATTTCGCTCCCGATCCTAAGGGCTTACGCGGCAAAGTTCGGGCCGATATCACTCCTGCAATTCGACGCTCATACCGATACCTGGGAAGACAACGACACAACCCGGATCGACCATGGCACGATCTTCTACAAGGCCGTGAAAGAGGGGTTGATCGACGACAAGACCAGCGTTCAGGTCGGCATCCGCACCGACAATCCCGATCCGCTGGGCTTCCACATCATCGACGCCCGCGCGGTGCACGAGCGTGGGACCACCGCCGTCGCCGCCGAGATCCGCGAGGTTCTGGGCGACCGTCCGACCTACCTCACCTTCGATATCGATTGCCTCGACCCGGCCTATGCGCCCGGCACCGGCACGCCGGTCTGGGGCGGGCTCAGTTCGGCGCAGGCCGCGCGGCTCTTGCGCGACGTCGCCGGGATCAACGTTCTGGGCGGCGATATCGTCGAGGTCTCTCCGCCCTTCGACCCGGCGGGGATCACCGCCGTGGCCGGGGCGCATGTCGCCTATGAAATTCTTTGTCTCTGGGCGTGGAACAAGCGGCAGGGATGACTTGTCGCGGCACGTTGCGCGCATAGATAATGGGGATGAAGACCCTTCTCATCATCGCCGTCCTCGGCCTTATCGGACTTGCCGCGCTGCAGGCATATGTCCGCCTTGTCCCCATTGACCCCGAACAGGCGAATCGTGAACCGGTGATGCCGGAGCCCGGACCGGGCCTCTGGGTCATCTCCTCCGGGGCGCAGGCGGCGGTCCCCATGGCCTCCGATCCCGCTGCGGCGCTGGCCCGGTTCGACGGCGTGATCCGGGCCGAGCCGCGCAGCCGCGTCCTTGCCGGACGTCTGGAAGACGGCCAACTCACCTATGTCATCCGCACGGCATTCTGGGGCTTTCCCGACCTCGTGACGCTTGCCGCCCGCCCCGATGGCGACGGCACCATGATCCTGATCCGCAGCCGCCAGGTCATCGGCCGCAACGACTGGGGCGTGAACGCCGCGCGCGTCACCCGCTGGATCGCCGCGCTGGACCTGCCTTTGCCGCCGGATCGGTCTGCTTCTCCTTGACGCACGGGCGCCAATAGGCAACAGCACCGCCATGGTTCCTTTGGACAGACTTGCGCAGATCACCGAACGTTTCGAGTATCTCGAGGCGAAGATGTCTTCTGGCGCGAATGGCGATGAAATCGCGGCGCTGGCCCGGGAATACGCGGAACTGAAACCGGTCGTGGCCACGGTCACGGAGTACCGCAAGACGCTGTCCGATATCGGCGAGGCCGAGGCGATGCTGGCCGATCCGGAAATGAAAGATCTGGCGGAAGAGGAACTTCCCGCCCTGCGCGCCCGCCTTCCCGAGGTCGAACAGGAGCTTCGCCTGGCACTCCTGCCCAGGGATGCCGCCGACGCGCGCCCCGCGATCCTCGAGATCCGTCCCGGCACCGGCGGCGACGAGGCCGCGCTTTTCGCGGGCGATCTCCTGCGGATGTATCAGCGCTATGCCGAAAGCCGCGGCTGGAATTTCGAGATCATCGAACTGTCGGAAAGCGAGCTGGGTGGCATCCGCGAGGTCGTGGCGACGGTGCGCGGGCAGGGGGTCTTTGCCCGGCTCAAATACGAATCCGGCGTCCACCGGGTACAGCGCGTGCCCAGCACGGAATCGGGCGGGCGCATCCACACATCGGCGGCCACCGTCGCGGTGCTTCCCGAGGCCGAAGAGGTGGATATCGACATACCCGCCACCGATATCCGGATCGACACCATGCGCTCCAGCGGCGCGGGTGGCCAGCACGTCAACACCACCGACAGCGCCGTGCGCATCACCCATATCCCCACCGGGATCGTGGTCACCAGTTCCGAGAAATCCCAGCACCAGAACCGCGCCATCGCCATGGCGCATCTGCGGGCCAAACTCTATGACATGGAGCGTCAGCGCGCCGATGACGAACGCGCCGCCACCCGCAAAAGCCAGGTGGGGTCGGGCGACCGTTCAGAGCGGATCCGAACCTACAATTTTCCGCAGGGACGGATGACCGACCACCGGATCAACCTCACGCTCTACCGGCTCGACCAGATCATGCAGGGTGACCTCGACGAGGTGATCGACGCGCTCACAGAGGACGATCAGGCCACCCGCCTGTCCGAGGCGGGGCTGTGATCATCATCGAGGGCATGACCGGGGCCGAGGCGCTGCGGCAGGCCACCCGCGCGCTCCGCGAGGCGCAGGTGCCCACGCCCGAACGCGATGCCCGCCGCCTTCTGTCATGGGCCATGAACGAACCCGCCGCGCGCCTGGCGCTGGCGCTCCCCGAGGTTCTGGATGACGAGGCCGCAGCGCTCTACGACGCCGCGCTCGGCAAGCGGATCGACCGCATTCCCGTCAGCCATATCACCGGGCGGCGGATGTTCTGGGGCCGCGAATTCCATATCGACAAGAGCGTGCTCGACCCCCGGCCCGAGACCGAAACCCTGATCGCCGAGGCACTGTCGCATCCGTTCGAGACAGTGCTTGATCTGGGCACCGGCTCCGGCTGCATTCTCATCACGCTTCTGGCCGAACGCCCGGGCGCAATCGGGACCGGCACCGATATCTCTCCCGCGGCTCCGGTCATGGCACAGGCCAATGCCATCGCGCTCGATGTCTCGGACCGGGCGCAGTTCTGCGTTGCCAACTGGTTCGACGGCATTTCCGGGCGCTTCGACCTCATCGTGTCGAACCCGCCCTATATCGCGGCCGCCGAGATGGCGGGGCTCGACCCCGAGGTACGCAACTGGGAGCCGCGCGGCGCGCTCACCGACGATGCCGACGGGCTGACCGCGTATCGCGCGATCGCCCGCGACGCGCTGGCATATCTCACCCCCGGAGGGCGGCTTCTGGTCGAGATCGGCCCGACCCAGGGCGCCTATGTCACCGGGGTCTTTCACGCCGCGGGGCTTGTATCCGTCGCGGTCCATCCCGACATGGATGGCAGGGACAGAGTCGTAAGCGCCATGGCGCCGTCCCTTTGAGAGATGCGAAATTTACGCGTTTTGGTGCGTTTTTTGCCCCGCTTTCGGCACTTTCTGCTTGTCAACTGCGGTGGCCCATGCTTACTGAAAAATGCGTAACCGGTGGGATCGCTTCCATATCCCCCACGCCATTCGTCAGAACATCGCAGCGTCCGGGGGGTCTTTGCAAGACCACGCAGGGGTAAGGGCGACGCTGCAGGAACAGCCATAAAGGCCGGAAACCAAACCACATGAGATCTTCGAAGCCACGTTCGCGGTCAAAGTCGAACCGCAGCAACAGTAACCGCTCGATGGGCAATATCGTCAATCGGGTGTTCGACAGTTCGGGGCCGGAAGGCAAGGTGCGCGGCACCCCCCAGCAGATCATCGACAAGTACAACCAGTTGGCACGCGATGCTCAGTTGTCGAATGACCGGGTGGCGTTCGAGAATTTCCAGCAGCACGCCGAGCACTATACGCGGATGCTGAGCGAGGCGATGCGCGAACAGGAAGCGCGGCGCGAACAGCAGGAACGCGAACAGTCCCAGCGGCGCGACCAGCAACAGGATCGCCCCGACAACCGTGGCGAGAACCGGTCTGACAATCGTGGCGACGACCGCTCCGACAAGCGCGACGATAACCGGCCCGACAATCGCGGTGACGACCGTTCCGATAATCGCTACGACAATCGGCCCGACAATCGCGGCAATCGCGACGATGCGGATGCGGCGGCCCGGTCGGGCGGCACGTCCGCCGATGTCATCGACACCGGTACGTCGGACGACAGCGGCCTTGTCGAGACACCCGAAAGCAAGCCCTCGCGCCCACGCCGCCCGCGCAAGCCCAAGGTGACGGAACCCGTCTCCGGCGATGCGCCTTCCGGTGATGCGCCCTCGGGCGATGGCGCGTCGGATGCGCCCAAGGCGGCAGAGTAACGCCGCCCCGCCCGAAAGGGATCAATTTCCTATCAGTTCTGCGCGCGCGCCATCTCGCGTGCGAGCGCGCAGAACCCTTCGATAGATATCTCCTCGGCCCGCGCCGTGGGCTTCAGACCCGCCGCGGTGATCCGCGCCTCGATATCGGGGGCGAGCCCCTTGAGCGCCGCCCGAAGCATCTTGCGACGCTGCCCGAACGCGGCCTTCACAACCCCCGTCAGCACCTTTGCATCCGCAGGAAACCGCGGTTGGTCCAGCCGTGTCAGCCGCACCACCGCCGAGCGCACCTTGGGCGGCGGCGTGAATGCCTCTGGCGGCAGTTCCATGACGATCTGCGCATCGGTCCGCCAACCCGCCAGCACCGACAGGCGCCCATAGGCCTTCGATCCCGGCCCGGCGATGATCCGCTCCGCCACCTCGCGCTGGAACATAAGCGTCATGCTGTCCCAGAACGGCGGCCAGACGGGCGGGTCCAGCCAGCGGGTCAAAAGCTCGGTTCCCACGTTATAGGGCAGGTTCGCCGCGATCCGCACCGGCGGCGTCAGATAGCCCGACAGGTCCATCCCCAGCGCATCGCCCTCGATCACCGTCAGCCGGCCCGGATAGGCCGCCGCGATCTCTGCAAGCGCCGGAAGACAGCGCGGATCCTTCTCCACCGCCACCACATGGCGCGCGCCCTCGGCCAACAGCCCGCGCGTCAGCCCCCCGGGGCCGGGGCCGATCTCCAGAATGTCCGATCCCGTCAGATCGCCCGCCGCCCGCGCGATCTTCGCCGTCAGGTTCAGGTCGAGAAGGAAGTTCTGGCCCAGCGCCTTCTTCGCGCTCAGCCCATGGGTCGCGATCACCTCGCGCAGCGGCGGCAGGTCGTCGATCGCGCTCACAGGGCGCCCCGCGCCCGCGCCATCGTCTCTGCCATCTCCAGCGCCGCGATCAGCGATGTGGGATCGGCGCGGCCCAGCCCGGCGATATCGAAGGCCGTGCCATGGTCGGGCGAGGTGCGGATGAACGGCAGGCCCAGCGTCACGTTCACGCCACCGGCGAAATCGATGGTCTTGATCGGGATCAGCGCCTGATCGTGATACATTGCCACCGCCGCGTCATAGCCGCGCCGCGCACCCGCATGAAACATCGTGTCGCCGGGCAGGGGGCCTGCAAGCTTCATCCCCTCGGCCCGCAAGGTCTCGAGGACGGGCGTGATCAGGTCGATCTCTTCCCGCCCCATCGCCCCGCCTTCGCCCGCATGGGGATTGAGCCCCGCCACCGCGATCCGCGGCGCCGGGATGCCGAAATCATGGATCAGCGCCGCATGGGTGATCCGGATCGTCCGGGCAAGCCCCTCGGGCGTCAGCGCCCCCGGCACCTCGGCCAGCGGGATATGGATCGTCACGGGCACCACCCGCAAATCGGGGCAGGCCAGCATCATCACCACCGGAACGTCGCCCGCCAGATGGGCAAGATACTCGGTATGGCCGGGAAAGGCGAAGCCCGCCCCGTCGATCAGCGCCTTCTTCGATATGGGGCAGGTGGTGACCGCCGCCGCACGACCCTCGCCCACAAGCGTCACGGCCCGGGCGATCACGTCGATCACGGCCTGCGCATTGGCCGGGTCCGGATGGCCGGGCCGGGCCGGTACGGGAAATCCATGGGGCAGGATCGGCAGGCCCTCGGCCATGGCCTCTGCCGCCTCTTCGGGGCTGCCGATGATCACGTTCGGCCCCTCGGGCAGATGCGCCGGATCACCGATCCAGAAGAACGTAAGCTTGCCGCGCAACGCGCGCCATGCAGCGACAGCCGTCTCCGGGCCGATTCCCGCCGGCTCGCCGCAGGTCACCGCGATGGGCCGGGTCATTCGAACTCGACGATCACCGCATCGGCGCGCAGTTCCGCAAGATAGGCTTCGGCAAAACCGCCCAGACGCTGGTTCAGCAACTGCGCCCGGATCTGGGTCCGGTCCAGATCCGCCGAAACCGCGTTGGTCCGGCCACACAGCATCAGCACGACCCGCGCATTGCCGCTGGTCAGCCGGGTCGACACCTCGTTGTCGTCAAGCGTCTCCAACTCGCGGGCGATATCGGCGGGAATCTCCGCCGGCGGCAGGACATCGCGTGTCAGGTACTCCTCCGGCAGGTTGCGCGCGATCCCGTAAAGGTCGTCGCAGGTGTCCAGCTGCGCCACCACGCGGGCCGCGTCCTCGGCATCGCCATCGGGGATCAGGAAACGCGCGTAATCCACCGCCACGACCTCCGCCTGTTCGGGCGGCAGTTCCTCCAGCGCCCGCAACTGAAAGATCGCGATCGCATTGGGAAGCCGGAACGGATCGGTGATCCCCCCCGGCGGCAGCGTCAGGAATTGCGTGCGCAAGGGCGGCGGCAGGTTCCCAAGCGGCAGCCAGTCGATCCGGCCCCCCCGAGGGCGGCTCGACGAGGCAGAGAAATTCCGTGCGGCGGCGGCAAAGGCCTCGAACCCGTTGATCTGGGTGATCTGCGCGGCGCGGGCCTCGGCGGCGGCCAGTTCCTGTGCGTTCCGCGCAGGCAGGATGATCTCCGACAACAGCACCCGGGCACCGCCCTGCTGGCCCGAAAGCGCCACGGCGCGGTCGACATCCTCCTCGGAAATCTGCGCCCGCGACCGGAACCGGACGCGCACCACCTCCCGCCACAAAAGCCCCGCCTCGACGAAATCAACAAAGCTTTCGGCGGCGACCCCGCGCGCGGCCAGTGTTGCGAGGAAATTCTCCGGAGTGGTGTTGGTCCGGCCCGCGAATTCCGCGACCCCTTCCTCAAGCCCCTCCGGCGTCACTGAAATGCCCAGCGCATTTGCCGCCTGCACCTGAAGCCGTTCGTCGATCAGCCGGTCTCGCGCCTCCTCGTCAAGGTTGCCGGGCGCGCCCAGCGCCCGCAGCATCAGGATGCGCTGCTCGATCTCATAGGGGGTGATCGCCTTGTCATTGACCCGGATCACCGGCTCGAACTGGCCCTGGGCCGTTGCGGGCGTCGCGCTCATCGCAAGCGCGCCCGTCACAAGCAGGGCCATGATCGAAAGCAAGAAGCTCAGGCGGGAAATCGCAATCTTTGTCACGCTGGGGCTCATCCTCTGCATCTTGACGGTGTCCTGCGGCCGTCCCCGCCGGTTCCGAAACCGGCAAGGTAGATCCGCAGATCGAATTCCGTTGCGGGTTCGATACTAGTCGAACTGGTAAAGCGGCGCGAGAGGGAAAGGTCGACGCCGATGCACTCGTTTTCATAGCGCAAGCCGATCCCGGCGCGGGTGGTGGAAGACGTATCGGCATCCAGCCGCCATTCCGCGGTCGTGGACCAGTAATCGGTAAGTTGCAGGCCACCATCCAGCGTCAGTTCCGACAGGTCGCCGAATTGCGGCGTGTCAGGGTCGGCGGCGCGCCACAGATGGGTGCCGGCAAGGGCCGCCCGCTCGTTCTGCCATGCAAGCCGCGTTTCCGACCGCGACACGTCGAAATTGTCGTCGATCAGGGTGCGGCTGGTGATCGCGAGCCGGTCCGCCATCCGGTAATGTACCGCGAAAAGCCAATCCGACGCGGTGCCGGCAAGGCCCGAACGCGGGTTGAACTGATCTTCGACGCTGAACCGATAGATCTTGCCGACCGTCGCGCCGATCGACCAGCCATCGGGATCATATCGGGTCCATGTCACGCCCAGATTGGCATGCAGCCCTTCCTCGATCGCGTCGTCGCCCGGAAATCGCGACAGCGAGATCAGGTTGCCCTCGTCGAACTCCACCACCGTGGAATCCTCGTTCGGCACCGCGCCGCCCGACGTGTCCGACCATGCCAGTTGCACCACCGGTTCCAGAAGGTGCCGCGCGCCCGTCTCGCCCAGTCCGTTCGAGCGGCCAGCGCAGGGCGACGGCGGCGGCGGGCGCTCAGCCGGTGGATCGGATCGGGAAAGGCCGGGTCCTGCTCGACGAAATAGACGGCATAGCCCAGCCCCGCCTCGGCCTCCGCCACCAGTCCCCACGGCAGCATCCCCGAATGACGCCAGTCAAGCGCCGCGCCGATCCGCGCCATGTCGCGCCCGGTCCCGGGCGTGCTGGCGGGGCGGGACAGCGCGGTCAGGTCCGCCGAGACCCAGACCTGTCCGCAGCATCGGATCGCGCGCCAGCCGCTGCGAGATGTCGAATTCCAGAAGCTTGTTCGGCAATTCCTGCACGATCGTCGCCTCCGAGGCCCGCAGGGTCCGGAACGATGTCGCCGCGCCGCGCAGGGTCTGGTCGTCGCGCACCCGGCTGATCACCACGCCGCTGTCCAGCCGGTCCTGCTCGGAATAGCCATAGTCGAACAGGTAGGAATCGTCCGACGAAAGCTCCAGATCGAACTCCAGCGTGAAATCCCGCGGCAGCGCGAACACGCCCTCGGCGAACAGGTAGGCGCGGGTCTTGCCCGGCCGGATATCGTCGTCCGACACCGCCCCTTCGAAGCTCAGCGTGCCGTTGCGCACCTCCTGCCGGTAGCGCGCTTCCAGCGTCCGGGTCGCGCTCGACAGGTAGGGCGCAAAGGTCAAGTCGGCGTGATCCCCCAGCCGGATGAAATAGGGCACGATCAGTCCCGGTCCCCAATTGCGAGCGGTTCCGCACCGACGGGCACCAGAAAGCCCGTCGCCCGGTCCAGCGTCGGGTCGGGCAGCCGCAGGCGCGGCAGGTAGAAGATCGGCACGCCGAAGAAGCGCAACTGCGCCTCGTCGAAATACAACTGGCGCGCCTCCTCGTCGCGCACCACCTGCGCCGCCCGGATCTCCCAGATCGGCACATCGCTTTCGTTGCAGATCTCGCAGGACGAGGCGATCACCCGGCTCAGCCGCGTATAGCGCCCGCCGGTCCGGGCGATCTCGGCGGCGGCAAGCTGCAACTGCCGGTTCAGGACTAGCCGCGCACTGGTCAGGATGCCCTCGCGTAGATCGGGGTCAAGCTGCGCCGCATCCGCAAGGATGATCGCGCCGCCCGGCTCCGACAGCAGAATCGGCCCCTCGATCGTCAGGCTGCCGTTTCGCCGATCATAGGTGACCCGGCGCGCGGTCAGCATCGCATCGCCATAGATCACCTCGACATTGCCCTCGGCGATCAGCGTCGCATCGGCCTCGATCGCGATCCGGTCGGCCACAAGGCTCGCGGGCGCGGCGCCGTCGTCTGGGCCAGCGCCGCAACCGGGGCAAGGATCACCGCCGCAAGCGAGAAAGCCAGCCAGATGGCAAGGAAACGCCTCATCCGTCCTCCAGATGCAAAAGCAGGCCAAGGGGTAACAGCACCGCCGCCGCCGGCGGGCCCCATGCCGCCAGAAGAACGGGAACCTGCCCGTTCTCTCCCAGAATCTGCGCGAAGTTGCGGATGAAATAAAGCGTGAATCCAAGGGCAAGCGCCATCACCACCATCAGGCCGGTCTGGCCGAACCGCGCCGGACGCAGGGTAAAGCCCGCCGCGACAAGCACCATCGCCCCCAGAAGCACCGGCAGCGCCAGTTCCATCTGGTACCAGACCCGATGCTGGCGGGCCGAGAACCCGGCCGTCTCCAGCCGCGCGATGAACGCCGGCAATTCCCAGATCGGGATCGCGCTTGGTGTGCCGAAACTGTCGGCGATCTCGTCACGGGTCAGGTCGGTGGGAATGACCAGCGCTTCATGCTCGATCGCGGTCGCCTCGGGGATCATGCCCGGCACGATGTTCCATTCCTTCGCGTCCGACAGGACCCATTGTCCGGGCGCCAGCCGGGCCGAAGCTGCCTCGATCCGCCGGTCGGGCAGGCCGCCGGGGGTGAAATCCATGAAGGTCGTGCTCGTAAAGCTCGGTGCCGTCCAGATTGGCCCGCGAGGCCCGGATCACCGTCTGGTCCTCGGCGCTGCCCTGCCGCAGCCACAGACCTTCCGGGCTGATCGACAGAACCGAGGTCGAGGTCTGAAGATAACGGTCCGCAAGAACTCTCGTATTGCTTCGACGTGGCCGCCACGATCGGGTTCAGGACCGCGATCCCGATCCCGCCGATGGCGATCGCCACCAGAACCGGCGCCGGCAAGACTGGCCAGCGCCGACCGCCCCGCCGCCCGCGCGATCACCAGTTCCGACGACCGCGACATGGCCACGAACATTCCCGAGCGCGGCAAGGATCGTGATCAGGGGCAGGATCCGGTAGATCTCCTCGGGCACGTTCAGAAGCGTCAGCGTGACGACCGCGCCGAACCCCACCGCGTCGGTATCGAACCGACGGATCTGCTCCACCATGTCGATCAGCGCCAGCATGTGAACAGCGACGCGAACACCGCCAGAAACGCCAGAAGGAACCGCCGCGCCAGGTAGAAATGAAGGGTCATGCCTCTGCCCCTTCACCGGACTCGGACGGGCTGATCGGCGGTCGCCTGCGGAACAATCCCGGATTGGCGGCGATCCACAGCATGATCGTGCTGACGACGAAGCCGATCACCGGCGGGATATAGACGAAGACCCAGCCGCCGGGCGATTTCAGCGCCTGATCCTGAAGCGCGTTGTCCAGCGTGTAGAGCGCGATCACCAAGGCCCACCGCCAGAAAGATCTGGTTCCAGATCCCGAACCGCGAGAACCCGCCCAGAAGCAGTGCCGGCGAAGCCGATCAGCGGCGCCACCGCGGCCATCAGCGGCTGCGAAAAGCGCTGATGCCCCTCGACGCGAAGCCGCCAGGGCTCAAGGCCCACCGCCTCCGCACAGGTCGGGTCGCCCGACAAGACAACTCCCGCGTCGACAACTCGCGGATGTTGCGATTGTCCCGGCCGCCCGTTTCGGTGTCGATCAGCCCGGCGATATCAAAGGCGAACTCGCTGAACCTCGTCAGCGACAGCCGCCGCGTCGCGGGCTCGAAGGATTGCGCCATCCCGTCATACATCACCAGCCGCGGCCCGGTCTCGGTCCGCGCCAGAAGCGCGCGGGTCGCGGTATAGGTCACCTGCCGCGCCGTGTTCCGGGCGTCGCGCAGATAGATGTCCTGCAATTCCCCGGCGCCGGTGATCGCCCTGATATAAAGCGTCATGCCATCGTCGGGATGAACGAACCGACCCTCCACCAGAAGCCGCGCGGTGACGTTCTCGGCGACCTCGATCTGCCGGTCGGCCAGCCGCGAGAAACTCGCCGGGACCGCGAAATGCACCAGCAGCGCCACGAACCCGCCCACGATCAGGCCGAAGGCCAGCACCGGACGGGCCAGCCGGAACGGGCCGTACCCGGTGGCCTGCACCACCACCAATTCGCTCTCCGACGACAGCCGGTTCGTCGTATAGATCGTTGCGACGAAAGCGGAAATCGGCAGGACGACCCGGATCACATTGGGCAGGGTCAGGGCGGTGAATTCCAGAAACACCGTCGCCGACTGCCCCGAGGCGATGAGCCAGTCGAACAGCCGCACCGCCCGGTTGATCCAATAGATCAGGACAAGCACGACCGAAGAGAAGCCGAAGATAACCATCAGCTGCGACAGCATGTATCTGTCGAATCTCGCCAAGTTCAGGCCCCGCTCTGCGCCCCATGTTTGAGATCAGCCTATCCTATCCGCCCGGCAGGGAAAACTCCCATCTGGTCAATGCGCCGCACCGCGACTAGGTATTGGGGACCCTGACCGGAAGGATATCCCCCATGACCAGCCCCGCCGCGCTCGAATTCGCCGAAATCGACCTTGATGTCCTGCCCACCGCGACCGGCCGCGTGGTGGTGCATCATCACGCCCACGGGCAAGCTCGATCAAGGTGCGCGGCGCGTCAACCGGCTGACCCGGGGTGCGCTGGAGCGGTTCGTCGAAAGCGAAGATTTCGCCAAGATGAAAGAGGGCGATGCCCGCGACCTGAGCTACCCCACGGGCCTTGCGGCCGAGGCGCTTCAGGTGGTCAAGCTCGACCGCCAGGCCCGATGCCGACCTGGCGCGGCGGGCCGGGGTCGCGATCGGCCGGGCGGCACGCGGCAAATCCGTGCTGATCATGGGCAACCTTCAGAAGAACGGCGCCGAACTGGCCCTGGGCGCGCTTCTGCGGGCCTATGCCTATACCGATCAGAAGACGACCGAGGAGGAAGGGGAAGAGACGCCCAAGACGCCCGGCAAGATCACCATCATGGGCACCAAACCCGACGAGGCCCGCGCCGAGGCCGCCGATGTCACGGCGCTGGCCGAAGGCGTGTTCTTCGCCCGCGATCTCGTCTCGGCCCCCGCCAATATCCTGACCACGACCGCGTTCGCCGACCAGCTTGCGGCGCTGGCGAAACTGGGCGCCAAGGTCAAGGTGATGGACGAGCCGGAACTGGAAAAGCTGGGCATGCACGCGCTTCTGGGCGTGGGGCAGGGCTCGGACAGCCCGTCAAAGGTCGTGGTGATCGAATGGAAGGGCGGCGGCAAGGAGGCCCCCGTGGCGCTGGTGGGCAAGGGCGTGGTGTTCGACACGGGCGGCATCTCGCTGAAGCCCGCGGCGGGCATGGAAGACATGACCATGGACATGGGCGGGGCGGGCACGGTTGCCGGCGTGATGAAGGCCCTGGCGCTGCGCAAGGCCCGTGCCAATGTCGTGGCCCTCGTGGGGCTGGTGGAGAACATGCCCGACGCCCGCGCCCAGCGCCCCGGCGACGTGGTGAAATCCATGAAGGGCGACACGGTCGAGGTGATCAACACCGATGCCGAGGGCCGGCTCGTCCTCTGCGACGTCATGTGGTACGCGCAGGAACAGTTCAAACCGGCGGCGATGATCGATCTCGCGACGCTGACCGGCGCGATCATCATCGGGCTGGGGCACGAGAATGCGGGCGTCTTCTCCAATGACGACAGCCTTCTGCGACGCGTTTCTCGCCGCCGCCCGGGCCGAGGGCGAAGGCGCATGGCGCATGCCGCTCGGCGCGGCCTATGACCGGCAGCTGAAAAGCCTGATCGCCGATATGAAGAACGTGGGCGGACGGCCCGCGGGCTCGATCACCGCGGCGCAGTTCCTGCAGCGCTTCGTCAAGGACGGCACGCCCTGGATCCATCTCGATATCGCCGGTGTCGCCAGCGTGAAGGCCGAAAGCCCCTATGCGCCCAAGGGGGCCACCGGCTGGGGCGTTCTCGCGCTGAACCGGCTCATCGCGGACAGGTACGAAGCCAAGGACACCCCCAAAGACGCTCCCACAGTGACCCCGAAAGACGCTTCTAAAGACGGGGCGTGATGGGGGCGGCCTATTTCTATCAGCTGAAAGAGAGCCCGCTCGAGGCGACCCTGCCCATGCTTCTGGACAAGGCGCGGGGCGCGGGCTGGCGGGTGGCGGTGCGCGGCGTCGATGCGGCGCGGCTCGACTGGCTGGACGAGCAGGCTCTGGCTGGGCGAGGGCTTTCTGCCCCATGGCCGGGCGGGCGGGCCCCATGACGCGGCTCAGCCGGTGCTTCTGACCGACCGAAAGGGACGCCCCCAACACCCCCGCCTGCCTGATGGCGATCGACGGCGCCGATGTCGCCGCCGACGAGGTTCTGGCGCTGGAGCGGGTCTGTATCCTGTTCGACGGCAATGACGATGCCGCGGTGGAGCAGGCGCGGGGCCAGTGGCGGGCGCTGACGGAAGCGGGATGTGCCGCGCAATACTGGAGCCAGGAACAGGGCCGCTGGGCCAAGAAGGCGGAAACGGGCGGCGCCTGACGGCGTTGCGCTGCGCTGGCGCGCATCGCCCGGGCGGGGGCTCTGCCCCCATACTCATGCGACGCGGGGGCTCTGCCCCCACAGGCCCCTGCGGGGCCTGCTCCCCGGGATATTTTCAAAGAGAAGAAGCGATCAGGTCAGGCCGCTGCAGAAGCGGTGGATCCGGGCGCAGGCCTCGGTCAGTTGCGCGTCCGAGGCGGCGTAGCTGACCCGGAAATGCGGTGAAAGGCCGAAGGCTGCGCCGAACACCACCGCCACTTCCTGTTCTTCCAGAAGCGCCGTGCAGAAGGCCGCGTCATCGGTGATCTCGCGGCCCCCCGCCGAGGTCTTGCCGATGCATCCCGCGATGGAAGGATAGACATAGAAGGCGCCCTCGGGCACCGGGCAGTCGATCCCCGGGCAGGCATCGAGTGCCGCCACCACCAGATCGCGCCGCCGCTGGAACAGGGCGGCGTTCGGGGCAAGGAAATCCTGCGGGCCCGACAGCGCCTCGACCGCCGCCCACTGGCTGATCGAGCAGGGGTTCGAGGTGGACTGCGACTGCAGCTTGCGCATCCCGCGGATCAGTTCCTCGGGGCCTGCGGCATAGCCGATCCGCCAGCCGGTCATCGCATAGGCCTTGGAGACGCCGTTCATCGTGAGCGTCCGGTCATAGAGCCCCGGCTCGACCTCGACCGGAGTGCAGAAGGTGAAGCCGTCAAAGGCGATATGTTCGTACATGTCGTCGGTCAGCACCCAGACATCGGCGTGGCGCATCAGCACATCGGTGAGCGCCTTGAGTTCGGCGCGGTTGTATCCCGCGCCGGTGGGGTTCGAGGGCGAGTTGAAGATCAGCCAGCGCGTGCGCGGCGTGATCGCGGCCTCCAGCGCCTCTGCCGTCATCTTGAACCCGGTTTCGATCGGGCAGGGCACGATCACGGGCACAGCTCCCGCCAGACAGCACCATGTCGGGATAGCTGACCCAGTATGGGGCGGGGATGATCACCTCGTCGCCCGGGTTCAGCGTCGCCATCAGCGCATTGTACAGCACCTGCTTGCCGCCGGTGCCGACGCTGACCTGCGCGGGCGTGTAGTTCAGCCCGTTGTCGCGCGCGAACTTGGCACAGACCGCCTCTTTCAGCTCGCGGATGCCATCCACATCGGTGTAGCGCGTGCGCCCCGCATCGATGGCGCGCTTGCCTGCCGCGCGGATATTCTCGGGCGTGTCGAAATCCGGCTCGCCCGCGCTCAGCCCGATCACATCCCGGCCCGCCGCGCGCATCTCGCCTGCAAGCTGCGTGATCGCCACGGTGGGCGAGGGCTTCACGCGGTTCAACGTCTGGGACAAGAGGGGCAAGGCGGCCTCCGGTTGCGTTTGGGGGGTGCAAGCCCTTATGGTGGCGGCCAGTCATCCGTTCAACCGAAAAGACAAAGCAAGGAGGCCCCAATGACCCCCGCCGATCGCGAATGGTTCTCAAACGAAACGGCAACGTTCGGAGACCGGCTTGCCGCGGCCCGCGAGGCGTTGGGGATGAGCGACCAGGATCTGGCGCGCCGGATCGGGGTCAAGCTCGAGACCCTGCGCAATTGGGAGCAGGATCTGGCAGAGCCGCGGGCCAGCAAACTCAATCGGCTGGCCGGCGTTCTTAATGTCTCGTTCCGTTGGCTTCTGACGGGCGAGGGCGAGGGTGTCGAGCTGGGCGGACGTCCGGCATCGGGGCCCGATGCCGTGCATCTTCTGACCGAGCTGCGCGAGTTGCGCAGCGAGATGGTGGCGCAGGCCGAGCAACTGGGCCGGCTTGAAAAGCGCCTTGCCGCAGCCCTTCGGCAGGCCGCATGACCGAGGATTCGGACGCGCGGCTGAAACGCCTGAAGATCCGGTCCTGGCGGCGCGGGATCAAGGAGATGGACCTGATCCTCGGCGGCTGGAGCGATCAGCATCTCGCCGCGCTGTCGCCGGGCGAGCTTGACCTCTACGACGTACTTCTCGAGGAGAACGACCACGATCTCTATCAGTGGGTGACGGGCCAGGCCGACGCCACCGGCGCCACTCGCCCCCCTGATCGGGCGCATCGCCGCCGAATTCGCGGCCCGCGAAAAACCCGTCTGATCAAGTTTAACGGAAAATTTTCGAATTTCTCTGATGGTGCCTCCCACGGGTGAGCCGCCGGAGAGACTTTGATGAGTGTTCAAGAAATCATTCCCCACGCCAAAGAGCGGGACTTCATTTCCGACTATCTGGAAAGCCTCGCGCTTGTGGAGCGGCTGCACCGGCTGCTTCTCGATGTCATCAAGGACGAGTTCGAGCGTCTGGGCGTACTCGAACTCAACGCGGTCCAGGCGCTCCTGCTGTTCAATATCGGCGATAACGAGGTGACGGCGGGCGAATTGAAATCGCGCGGCTATTACCAGGGCTCGAACGTCTCCTACAATCTCAAGAAGCTGGTGGATATGGGCTATATGCACCACCAGCGCAGCGAGATCGACCGCCGGTCGGTGCGCGTCCGGTTGACCCCCAGGGGCCAGGAAATCCGCGAAATCGTCACCGGGTTGTTCCATCGCCACGCAAAGGGGCTGACCGCCAACGGTGTTCTGGGGCGCGAGGGGGTGAGCGAGGTCAACAAGGCGCTCTACCGGGTGGAGCGCTACTGGACCGATCAGATCCGCTATATCTACTAGAGGTTTCGCATCTGGCGCGGGTCAGGCCATCCGCTCCAGAAAGATCGTGGCGAACAGCCCCAGAAGGCCAAAGGCAATGCCGAAACCGGCGGCATATTGCGCCATGTCGGCCGGCGTGCCCTCGCGCGATCTTGCAAGATACGCGCCCCAAAGCGCACCACCCACGACCCCGGCAATCACGATCACGACCCGCCTCCTTCCACAGCTGCATCGGCAGCGGCATCCTCTGACATCGCCTTTGGACTGAGAAGTGCGATTTCCCCAAGCCGGGCACGCACTTCGCTATCCGAACCGAAGCCATATCGCGCCCATCCAAGGCTGTCGAGCCGCACCGCGCGGGCCTCCGACGCCCGGCCTTCCAGTTCCAGCGCCTCGGCCTTGACCATCAGAAGGGTGGACAGAAGCGCCGCATTCTCACCCTCCGCCACCGGCGCAAGGTTGCGGTTCACGATCTCCAGCGCGATCTCCGACTGCCCGGCCGACAGTGCGAAGGCGGCAAGCTGCATCGCCACATGGGCGGCCTGCAGATCGGTCTGGGGCGAGGCGCGATACAGCGTGCCCGATTGCAGGAAGGCCGCCATCGCCAGTTCCGGCTCGGTCGCGATGCTGAGCCTGCCAAGCACGTAGAGGCTGAACGCCGCCCGCGAGTCGGTCCAGCCCTGCGCCCGGGCGATCTCCACGGCATCGCGCGCCGCGCCACGGCGCCGCAGCGGCGATGTGCGCGGCCCAAGCGCGGTTTCGATCGCGTCGATCCAGCGCCGGGGCGTATCGCCGCCGGGGCCATCGGGTGCGTTCCGCCCGCGCGGGTTCAACCGATCGAGAATCGCGGGAAGCCGTGCGGCAACCTGATCCCTTGTCATCCCCGAGCGCAGTTCGGGCGCGTACAGCACCCGCAGAACCAGCATGTCGAACCCGGTCAGCACCGCGTGGAAATTGTCGTCGTTGAACACGCTGTCGGACAGGCGGTACAGGTCGTTCAGCGGCCCGATCGCCTGCGCCAGCTCCTCGTGAAGACAATCGCGCACCTCCTGCGGGCTCACGTCACCGGGCAGGAACACCGCCATCGTCTCGCGCTCCTCCAGCGTCGCCCAGTCCAGCGCGCCCGACCGCCGGTTGCGCCGGAACTCGTCCCAGGACGACAGGCGGGGCACCACGAAACAGGCCGCCTGCGGCACCGCCCGCTGCAGCGCCTCGCGGGTCACGACCTCCACCGTGATCGACGCCCTGGCGGTGGCGGGCACCCGCGAAATCGGCAGGCCCGCCTCGCGCCGCAACCGCCCGATCACCCGGTCCAGATCGCGCCCCACATTGGGCGTCGCGGGGCCGGTCAGCCGCACCGTGATCGGGCCTTCGAATCGCGTCAGGATCGGCAATTCCCGCCCGCTTTCAAGCCGGAAGGTCAGATCGAGGATATCGGCCGCGATCGACCGGTTCGACCGCGCCGGTGGCGTGACCTTGGTCGCGCCGAAGGATTTCATCGGCGGCAGCGCGGCCGTGGCGGGCGCGCGCCTGTCCGACATGTCCGACAGGCCCCCCGGGGCACAGCCCGCAAGGACGCCAAGGGAAACGGCGGCGAAAGTCCGAAAAAGGATGCGGGGCAGGGCGCTCATGCAAGCAATGCCAGTGAAAAAAGCGACAGGGTACTTGTCCAGATGATGACAGGGGCGATCGTATCGGTGCGCACCTTGTAAAGCATCGCAAGGGCAAAGGCCATCGCACCCGAAGGTCCCGCGGCGTTCAGGATGAAAAAGGGCGACCACGGGTTCCCGGGGCTCGCAAGCGACAGCGCGGCCCAGACCAGAAGCGGAAACACCGCGAGCTTCAGAACCGTGATTCCCACCACCGTGGGCGAGGGCAGAAGCGCCGTTCCCGACAGGATCACCCCCAGCGCGAAGAGCGTGAGCGGTGCGGCACCGGCCCCGGCGAATCCCGCTGCGGTCAGCACCGGTTCCGGCACCGCGAGCCCCAGAAGGTTCACCGCAAGACCCAGCGCGATGGCAAGGATCACCGGGTTCGTGCCGATCCGCCGCACTGCCCCGCCGCCCGACCGGTCACCCGCCATAAGCTCCATCGAAATGATGAAGAACGCGAACATCACCGAGGCATCCCAAGCCACGATCGCGGTGATCGGAAGAGCCGCCTCCTCGCCATAGATCAGGAATGAGATCGGCCAGATATACAGAAGCGAATTCACGAAAACGACGGCCATCGCCAAAAGCCAGGCTTCCAGATGCGCGCGCCGGAAAACGACACGTGCAACGCCATAGGCAAGGCCGAAGGCCACGAATTCGCACGCCGCGTAGAGCCCCAGCGCCAGCGCATCGAACCGCCCCAGATCGATCCCCGCCATCAGCGGAAAGATCAGCGCAGGCTGCAGGATCAGGAACGCCACGCGATTGACCGCCGCGGCCTCGGGATGCGTCGTCTTGCCCGCCCGCCCCATGGCGAATCCCAGCGCCAGCATCGCAAAGACCGGCAGGATGTTGTGGGTCAGGACGTGAAGCAAATCCTAGCGCTCGCGCCGCGCCATGAAAGCCAGCTTCTCGAACAGATGCACGTCCTGCTCGTTCTTGAGAAGCGCGCCATGCAGCTTGGGCAGAAGCGACGCACCGTCGCGCTTGAGGTCCTCGGCGCTCAGATCCTCGGCCAGCAGCAGCTTGAGCCAGTCCAGCACCTCCGAGGTCGACGGCTTCTTCTTCAGCCCCTGAACCTCGCGAATCTCGTAGAACTGGGTCAATGCTGCGGTCAGCAGCGCCTCCTTGATACCGGGATGATGCACCTCGACGATCCGGCGCATCGTCTCCATGTCCGGAAACCGGATATAGTGAAAGAAACAGCGCCGCAGAAACGCGTCCGGCAATTCCTTTTCGTTGTTCGAGGTGATGATGACGATCGGCCGGTGGCGGGCGCGGATCGTCTCGCCGGTCTCGTAGACAAAGAACTCCATCCGGTCGAGTTCCTGCAGAAGATCGTTCGGAAACTCGATATCCGCCTTGTCGATCTCGTCGATCAGAAGAACGCATTTGCCCTCTGCCGCGAAGGCCTGCCACAGCTTGCCCTTGCGGATGTAATTGGCCACGTCATGCACCCGCGCGTCGCCCAGCTGGCTGTCGCGCAACCGGCTCACGGCATCGTATTCGTACAGGCCCTGCTGGGCGCGGGTGGTGGATTTCACATGCCATTCGATCAGCGGCAGACCTAGCGATTCTGCCACTTGCCGTGCCAGCTCCGTCTTGCCCGTCCCCGGCTCGCCCTTGACCAATAGCGGGCGTTCAAGTGTCACCGTTGCGTTTACCGCAACAGTCAGGTCACGGGTTGCCACATAGGCGTCGGTGCCGGTGAATTTCATGAAAGTTCCAACGCGTTGGGGCAGTTTGTTCCGGTGACGATAGCCGTACACCGGCCGGTCTTCAATAAGCCGAGATCGACTAGTGACAAGCGCTTTTCCTTGCGCTATGTCCCCGTCCCAAGGAGGCGTAAATGAGTGAAACTGGGAACCACACCGACGCCACCGCGAAAAAGGGAAGTGTAATGAAGGCCGAAGTTTTCTTGTCTGACGATTACCGTCCAGCTGAAGACGAACCATTCATGAATGACCGCCAGTTGGAGTGGTTTCGCCGCGAACTGATCCGGCAAAAAAACGAACTGATGAGCGAATCGAGATCGACGATCGCCGGCCTTCAGGACGGAACCCGCAACATCCCCGACATCGCCGACCGCGCCAGCGAAGAGACCGACCGGGCACTCGAACTCCGGATCCGCGACCGCCAGCGCAAACTCGTCGCCAAGATCGATTCCGCCCTGCGCCGGATCGAGGATGGCGAATTCGGATATTGCAAGGATACGGGCGAGCCGATCTCGCTGAAGCGACTGGTCGCACGTCCGACAACAACACTGAGCCTTGAAGCTCAGGAACGCCACGAACGCCGCGAAAAAGTACATCGCGACGAATAAACGTCGCACGACGTTCGTGGACTTACCCGCCTTTGGGAGGAGGAGGGGCGCCGGGACCGAAAGGTTCCGGCGTTTTTTCTTTTTTGGCCGGGTTTCCTGTCGGGCAAGGGCGCCGTGCCTGCCCCCGGTCTTCATTCCGGTGACGAAGGCGGCTAGGAACACGCCATGACCCTTGCGGAACGCCAGATCACCGTCGCCGGCGGCGGCATTGCCGGGCTCGCCGTGGCGCGGGCGCTGGCGCTGCGCGGCGCCTCCGTCACGCTCCATGAACAGGCCTCCGAAATCACCGAGGTCGGCGCCGGACTTCAGATAAGCCCCAATGGCATGCGTGTGATCGACGCGTTGGGACTGGGCCCCGCGCTGCGGTCCGTGGCGCTCGCGGCCCGCGCCGTGGTGCTCCGCGATGGGCGGACCGGCCGCGCTGTCACCCGCCTCGATCTGACCCGCACCCCCGGTGACTATCTTCTGGTCCACCGCGCGCGCCTGATCGAGGTGCTGCATCAGGGTGCGGTCGGTGCGGGTGTCGACATCCGCCTCGGCAGCCGCCTCGACCCCGCGGACCTCACCGAATTCGCCATCGGCGCCGACGGGCTTCATTCGCATTTCCGCACCGCGCTGAATGGCCCCGAAACGCCGTTCTTCACCGGCCAGGTCGCCTGGCGCGCGGTGATCGACGACGTTGAGGGCCCGCCCGAGGCACAGGTCTTCATGGGTCCCGGCCGCCATCTGGTGAGCTACCCGCTCAGGGGCGGTCTTCGCAACATCGTCGCGGTCGAGGAGCGCGCGGAATGGGCCGAAGAGGGCTGGACCCATCCGGGCGACCCCGACGCGCTCCGCGCGGGGTTCGCGGGCTTCGGCGGGCCGGTCCCGGACTGGCTGGAAAGGGTTCGCACCGTCGGCATCTGGGGTCTGTTCCGCCATCCCGTGGCCCGGGTCTGGCACGGTCCCGGCATGGCGATCATCGGCGATGCCGCCCATCCGACCCTGCCGTTTCTCGCCCAGGGCGCGAATCTCGCGCTCGAAGACGCGTGGTCGCTCGCCCAAACGCTGGCCTCAGACGACGACGCGCTCCCCGCATGGCAGGCCGCGCGCCGGCCCCGCGTGACCCGCGCCATCGATGCCGCGACCGCCAATGCCCGGAACTACCATCTCTCGGGGCCGAAACGCCTTGCCGCCCATGCCGCGCTGCGCCTTGCGGGTCAGCTTGCGCCGGGGGTCATGCTCTCCCGCTTCGACTGGCTCTACGGCCATGACGTGACCGCACCCGACTGACCCGCCTCAGGTTTCGGGCACCATCCCGGGTCCGGCTGCGCCCGCCGCGCGCCCAGTCCCCGGCACACAAGGATCACCGGCAAAAGCCCCATCCCCACGATCACAAGGCTCGGCACCGCCGCCCCGGCAAGCCGCTCGTCCGAGGCCAGCCTGTAGGCCTGCACCGCCAGCGTATCGAAATTGAACGGCCGCATGATCAGCGTGGCGGGCAGTTCCTTCATCACGTCGACGAACACGATCAGCGCGGCGGTCAGCACCGAAGGCCGCAGGATCGGAAGATGCACCCGCCGCAACATCGCCCCCGGCGACGACCCAGCGTGCGGCGCGACCGCATCCATATTGCTGTGGATCGTGGCCTGCCCGCCGTCATAGGCGCCCAGAGCGGCGGCCATGAACCGCACCATATAGGCCAGCACCAGAAGCCAGATCGACCCGGTCACGATCAGCCCGGTCGATATCCCGAACCGCGCATTCATGAAGGCGTCCAGCGCATTGTCGAAGGCCGCGAAGGGCACGATCAGCCCCACCGCGATCACGCCCCCCGGCACCGCGTATCCCACCCGCGCCACATGGGCCGCGCCATTCGATATCCGGCCCGGCGCCAGCCGCTGGTTGAACCCGATCAGGATCGCCGCCACCACCGTGACACTGGCCGCAAGCCCCGCCAGCATCACCGAATTTCGCAGAAAGCCCAGATAACGCGCGGACAACAGGTCCTGCCCCGACCCGATCGCCATCTCCGCCAGAACCACCACCGGAAGGACAAAGCCCAGAAGCACCGGCACCCCGCACAGGGCCATGGCCGCTCCCGCCCGCCAGCCCAGTCAGGGGGCTGACCCGCATCCGCTCGAACCGCGCGCCGGTGCCGTGATGGCGCGCCGCGCCCCGGCTGATCCGCTCCAGCACCGCGATCAGCAGGGCAAAGGCCAGAAGCCCCATGGCAAGCTGCGCCGCCGCCGCCCGGTCGGCCATGGCGAACCACGAGGTATAGATGCCGGTGGCGAAGGTCTGGACCCCGAAATAGGCCACCGTTCCGAAATCCGCGATCGTCTCCATCACCGCCAGCAGGATCCCCGCCGCGATCGCGGGCCGCGCCATGGGAAGGCTCACCCGCCGGAACGCGCCCCATGCGGTCTGCCCCAGCGCCCGCGCGGCAAGATAGGCCGTGGCCGATTGCTGCAGGAACGCCGCCCGCGCCAGAAGATAGACATATGGATAAAGGACCAGCGTCAGCATCGCCGCCGCCCCGCGCAGGCTGCGCACCTCCGGAAACCAGTAGTCGCGTGGCCCCCATCCGGTCAGGTCCCGCAGCGTGGTCTGCACCAGGCCGGGATGGTCCAGAAGATCGGTATAGGCATAGGCCAGCACATAGGCCGGAAAGGCCAGCGGCAGCGCCAGCGCGATCTCGAACAGCCGCACGCCCGGAAACCGCGTCATCGTCACCAGCCACGCGGCCCCCGTGCCGATCAGCCCGGTGCCGACCGAGACCAGAACCACAAGCTGCAGCGTGGCCCAGCTATAGCGCGGCAGCACCGTCTCACCCAGATGCGCGAGCGTCCCGGTGCCGCCCGACAGCGCCGCCAGCACCACCGCCAGCATCGGCAAAAGGCACAGGGATGCTGCCAGAAGCGCGCCCCCGCGCAACAGCAGGGGCAACCACGGCCGAACGCTCCGGGCCTCAGTCGCCAGCGGCATCGAGCGCGGCCACGATCGGGCCAAAATCCGCGGCCTTGAGCGAGGCCCCGCCCACAAGCGCGCCATCCACATCGCCCACGGCAAAGATATCGGCGGCATTGCCCGGCTTCACCGACCCGCCGTAAAGCAGGCGGATGCCCGTCCGCGGCGGCCGCGCCAAAGCGTTCCACAAGGCGCGCGCGAATGAAGCCGTGGACCGCGCCGATCTGCTCCAGCGTCGGCACCTTGCCGGTTCCGATCGCCCAGACCGGCTCATAGGCCACCACCAGCCGCTCAGGGCTCGCGCCATTGGGGATGGACCCCGCCAGTTGCGCGCCCACGACCTCCAGCGTCCGGTCCGCCTCGCGCTCCTCCAGCGTCTCGCCGACACAGACGATCGCGGTCAGCCCCGCGGCCCATGCGGCCTGCGTCTTGGCGGCCACATCCGCGTCGGTCTCGCCGTGATCCGCGCGGCGCTCGGAATGGCCCAGAATGACATGGCTCGCACCTGCCTCCGCCAGCATCCCCGCGGCGATATCGCCGGTATGGGCGCCCTTGGCCTCGGCATGGCAATCCTGCCCGCCCACGGCCACCGATGTGCCGCCCGCGGCCTCGGCCATGCGCGAAATCAGCGTGGCGGGCGGACAGATCAGGATCTCCGACCGTGGCGCCGGATGGGCCGCCACAAGGGTCGCGACCTCCGTCAGGTCCGCCTCACCGCCATGCATTTTCCAGTTTCCTGCCGCCAGTCTTCGCCGCATCGCACACCCTCTCTTTGAAAACCCCGCTCACCTCTCGCAACGGCTCCGTGCAAGGTCAAGCCCACTCCACCCCCGAATACTCGGACGGGGACCTTCTTCTCTTCCTCAAATATCCCGGGGGAGGCGGCCGCAGGCCGGCGGGGGCAGCGCCCCCGAAACCGCCCGTCTCAGCCTGTTCGACCTCGGCCAGTCCGACTTCAGCCAGTCCGACCTCAACCAGCCTGGCCGGACGCCAGTTCATCGACATCCTTGAACTTGATGGATTCGCCACAGCCACAGGCATCGGCCACGTTGGGATTGTTGAACTTGAAGCCCGATTCCAAGCAGCGACACCTCGTAATCGATCTCGGTGCCGAACAGGAACATCTGCGCCATGGGCGCAATCATCACCCGCGCGCCATCCGCCTCGATCACCTCGTCATGGGGATCGACCTCGGTCGCGTATTCCATGGTGTATTCCATGCCCGCGCAGCCGCCCTTCTTGACGCCGATCCGCAATCCCTCATGGCCATCGCGGGCCATGAGTTTCGCGATATGCGCCGCGGCGCGGGGCGTCATGGTGACAGCCTGTTTTCCCGGAATGCCGAACATTTGGGGCGATCCTTCTGTAATTCCTGACCAATCTAGGGCGGATTGGGTGAAATCTCAATGGGGCGCCGTGGCGCGGGCTGTACCCGGTCAGATCTCGATCGCCGTCAGAACCTCAGGCTCCACCACCCGCACGCCGGGCAGGCCCGCCTTCAACGCCTCCGCATCCTGCGCCAGAAGCGGGAAAGTCTTGTAATGACAGGGAATTACCACGTCGAAGTTGAAGTATTTTCGGCCGCCCATGCCGCGGCTTTCATATCCATCGTGTAATGCCCGCCCGCACTCAGAATACCGATATCGGGCGCGTAATATTCTCCGAACCACGCCATGTCGGCCATGATGTCGGTATCGCCCGAGACATAGATCACATGGCCCTCGCCGCGGATCATGAAGCCCGCTTCCGACCCGGCCACCCCAAGCCCCGTGCCCGAATAATCGATGCTCGACGAGTGACAGGCATTGACCATGCTCACCGCCACATCGCCCATCGAGATCGTGCCACCCTTGCCGAAACCCAATGCCTCCACGCCGTCATGGGCGCCAAGGATGTTCGACAATTCGTGAATGCAGGCCACCGGCGCGCCCGTCTCGGCGGCGATCGCCACCACGTTTCCCGCGTGGTCGCCATGCCCATGGGTCAGCAGGATCCCCGTCGCCCCGGCAATGGCCTCGGCCCACCGGTCCTCGGGAAACATCGGGTTCCCGGTCAGCCACGGATCCACCAGCAGCACCTGATCGCCGATCTCGATCCGAAATCCCGCATGTCCAAGCCAGATGATCTTCATGAGAGCCTCCCTGCCGTTTCGCCCCAGACTACCACAAATGCCGCGCACGGGAACCGTTGCGCAATGCGCCCGCGATGCCCCGCCCCGGCAGTCGCGGAGGCAGTTCCCCTGCCGATCGCCCGATTGCCTGACGTCGGCACAAACTCAACGCGCATCGGGATGCATGTCGACAAGGCCCAGTCGTTCCAACCTGAATCCGGGCCGAAGAATCGCACCGGGCGCGACGACCGAATTGGCGCCAAGTTTCACATCATCGGAAATCAACGCGCCGAACTTGTCCTGACCGGTATCGATGATCTGACCCTCCCACAGGATCCGTATCCGCTTCGAATCCATCTCGTTGCGGTAGTTGGCGACCATCGCACCGGCCTCGATATTCGCGCGGCTGCCGATGATGCTGTCTCCCACAAAGCTGAGATGCGCGATCTTCGAGCCTTCGAGCATGAACACGGTCTTGACCTCGCAGGACGGGCCGACGATGCAATTCCGGTCAAGAAAGACCCCGCCGCGAAGGTATGATCCGTTGGCGATCAGGCAGTTCGCACCGATGATGATCGGGCCTTTGAGGGTCGTGTTCGGTTCAATTGTCGCCGTGTGATGGACCGCGATATCGCCGTCGATCGTGTACTCCGCGCCGAGAGAGTGGATCTGTCTTTCGATAAGCGCGGATGCGTCCCGTGTCACGTCCCAGGGCGCTTCCGGGGCCTCCGCAAACGGGCTCGCGCGCCACCCGCTGACAAACTCTTCCACTCGTATCATTCCCAGTCCCCTCCGGCAGGCAGGGCTTCGGTTCCGCAGCCGAGACCTGCCTATCACATATCCACGGCACTCCGACCATGTCCCTGAACACAGGATTTCGCGAATGCCAATGGATCAGCTTCGACGCGGCAAGAGACGGGGGTGCCCATGGCGGACAGTGGCAGGTTTTCAGGTGGATCGAGGATGCATCCGCAACGCGAGCCCCAGGAAAACATCTCGTTATTCAAACGGTTTAGCACGCATCTTGACCACGGCGCTCTCGGCGGAAAGCAGGCATCCGATGGTGTCGATCAGGACCGCGCCGCACCTATCTTTCCGAAGGCCAGCGGTGCAAAACAAGGCCGCGATTCCATAGCCTCGCGCCCAGAATTTGATCTGGAACAACCCAATCGGGCTCGTGACGTTCTAGAATTTTTAATCTGGAGGGGAACTCATGACCGTCTTGATCGCCTATGGAACCGTCGAAGGACAAACTCGAAAGATTGCGGAGTTCGTCGAAAAACAGGTTCGCCAAGCGGGAGAGGACGTCGTGCTCTTCGACACGGCCGACAGGACCGGAGAGCTTGCATTTGATGGCATCGACAAAGTCATTCTTGCGGCCTCGGTTCACGAGAGACGCCACCCGAAGGCTTTTGAAATCTTCGTCGACAGCAATCGTGAAGTGTTGGCAGAAAAGCCAACGCATTTCTTGTCGGTCAGTCTGAAGGCCGCGTTCGAAAATGCTCGGGAAGAAGCTCAGGATTTCGCCGACGAGATGAAACTCCGCACCGGCCTCAATCCGGACAGCGAGCTTCTCGTGTCAGGCGCCATCCGCTCGGACAGCTACGATTTCTATGCGTCCCAGATCCTTCGCCACGTTGTTCTGGATGGTCAGGAGTTCGATCCCTCGATCCGTGACCACGAGTTCACCGACTGGGACGAACTGGCGGACAGCATTGCCGACTTTCTGAAACGCAGTGGGACGGGCCAAACCGGTAATCCCGGCGGCGATGCCAAATAGGATTTGAAATCCGGTCTTCCGCGTTTGTGCCCGCTCCGGGTTCGACCCCGGCCCCTGTCGTTCTGATGGGCGAACTCCCGGCGGTTTCCTTCCGATCGCGGCCATCGCCAAACGCGGCGTCTTTCAGGACCGCTCCACCTAGTCCGAATTCCACCGGATCAGGCCCAGATCTGTCAGGTCGTAACCGCCAAGGCTTGCGGCCTTCTCGGCCAGTGCGGGTGTCTTCGCGAAGGCCAGAAGCGTCTGCACCGGTGGCGCGAAATAGGCGCGCCGGTCGATCAGAAGATCAAACGCCTCTTCCGCCACCGGCACAAAGCCCAGCCCCAGACGGTGGGCGGCGGCGGCAAGGCCAAGGGCCACGTCGGCCGCGCCCGAGGCCACCGCTTCGGCGGCGTCGGTTTCGGTGCGGGCGGGCGCCTCGAGGAAAGCGGCGCGCGAGAGGTCGAGATCGCCGGTCAGCCTGTCGAACAGGTCGCGCGCCCCCGCGCCCGGCTGACGCAGGACGATGCGCCGCCCGTTCAGATCGGCCAGCCCGGCAATCGTGCTGCCCGGCGCCACGATCAACCCCTGACGGCGCCGCGCCCAGCCCACCAGAACGGCGTCCGCAGCCCCGCTCGCGGCCACCGTCTCGAGGTTCCAGCCACCCGTTTCGGGGATATGCAGACCGGCCAGCGCGGCCTTGCGGGCGGTAAACAGCCGCAATCCGTCGCCGCTTCCGTCAAAAAGCGTCGCAAGCCCGCAGCGGCTTTCCCGGATCGCCCAGTCCAGAAGCGGGTCGTGGGAACCTGCGACGACATCGGGCCGGGGCCCATGCGCCTCGCCATCGATCCATGCGCGGATCTCGTCGGTGGGAAACAGCAGCTTGCCGGTGATCCGCCGATGGGGAATGTCGCCCGCAGCGGCAAGGTCATAGACCTTGCGTTCCTTGACCCGCAGAAGATCGGCCACTTCCCGCGTGGTCAGAAAGCTGGGTCCGGTCCCGCCTGTCATGTCGCTTCCGTCTCCATGGACGTTTGGCAATGTCCCGGTCACTCTGCCCCGGCGCGGCGCGAGTTTCCAGCGGTGGATTTCCCGGCCGCGTCAGGCGGGGGCATCGCCCGCAAGGCTCAGGACCTGACCGAAGGGCGGGTGCATGCCCGGAGCGTCCGGAGTGACCCAGAGAACCGGCACGGGCGGGCGTTCTCCCATCGGGCCATCCAGATCGGTGAGCACCACGATCAGCGCGGGCTCAAGCCGCGCTGCTGCCTCCAGCACCTCCAGATAGGAGGTGCCGCCGCCACGGTTCAGTTCGAGACCCTGCAACGTGCTCTCCCATCCGCCGGGGCCAAGGGTGGCACGGGTATGCACGGCCTCGTCAAAGCCCAGAACATGGGTTTCCGCCCCGGTCCGCCGGGCGATGCCCGCGCATTCCGAGGCCAGAAGCCGCAGGGTCAGATCGTCGACCGAACTCGAAGTATCGATGCAGACGGCAAGCCGGGGGCGGGTGGCCAGACGCTGGATCCCCGGCTCGAATATCGGGGTCGGGCCGCCCGTGGCGCGCGCATGCGCCTCCATCGCCAACCAGCGGCGCGCGGGCCTCCGGTGGGTCGGGCGCGGCGCATCGGTGACGGCGCGGGTCAGAAGACGGCGCAGGCGCAATTCCCACGCGATGCGGGGCGGCGCCAGATCGGCAAGCGTCTGGAACAGGGGGCCGATACCGCTGCCCGCGGCGCGGCCCGTCTGCATCGCGCGCATCCGGCGGGCGCGCCATTCGGGTTCGGGCGCGGGGGACGGGTCGGTCTGGTCCGAGGGTGCAAGATCCGGTGTGAACTGGCGCCGGGTCGCATAGTCGGCGGCGCGCTGCCGGGTGCCGGCATCGCCCATCAGGGCTGTGGCGAGCCGTTCGGCATCCCAATCCGCCAATGCGGCGGCGGGGGGCACCTGCCGCCCCACGGCCTCGGCCAGCAGTTCGGTCAGGCGCACGGCAGGGCGCGGCAGGGCGTGACCGCCCGCCAGCAGGGTTTCATTGACGATCGCATCGGCGGCCAGCGCGTAAAGATCGGCCGAGAAGGCGGGGCCAAGCCGTTCGGCCAGCCCCGCGCCACGGGCCGGGTGGCGCAGCGCCACGTGCAGGATGTGATGGGCGGCAAGGCCGATCTGTTCATGCCGGGGAAGCGCCGCAAAATCGGGACCATAAAGGATGGTTTCGCCCCGCGTCCGGGTGGCGCCCGGATCATCGCGATGGGCGCACCAAAGCGCCAGCGCCGCAATCGCGGGGTCGGTCGCGCCCATATCGGCCAGCGCGCCCGCGGCACGGTCGGAATGGCGCGCGGCGCTCATCCCCCGCGTTGGGCGGAATAGACGCGGTAGGCGGGCGAGGTGGCGAAGGCCCCGTGCCAGCCTTGGGCAAGCGCCTTGCGGATCAGCATCTCGAACCCGAAGGCGGTGAGTTCGCCCAGTGGCATGGCGGCAAAGGCCGGCTCGTCCCGGTGTTCTGCAAGGCTGCGGATTTCGGCCATGGTTTCAATGGCCTGCGGTGCGTTCTTGCGGTCGGCCAGCGCCACGGTGCCATAGATCACGGCGGTCAGCCCGTGCATCGTGGCGGGATACATCGCCCGCCTGTCGCGATGCGAGGCGGCCAGCATGTCCTCGACCGCCGTCGCCGCCGCGATATCATCGGCGATCACCGCGAATTCCGCCGCCGGCGCCGCGCCGATCGTGCCCGCCACCATGGCGTTGCGCGCGGCGCGGTCGGGGACGGATTTGAGGATATCGCTGACCCGTTCCCAGGACCGGGGGGTGCAGGCCACCATCAGCCCCTGACGGATCGCCTCCTCGGTCGTCTCGAACAGGTCCGGACGGCCGCGCAGAAACGCGGTGACGGCGGGGTGGATTGCGTTCGCGGGCGCGTAATGCCCAAGCCATTGGGCCGGGTCGGCCTGCACTTCGATATGGATCAGCCGGTCGGACAGTGCGGTGCCCATGTCATAGGCGATGGCCCCGTCATCCACGGTATTGCCCGCCGCCACGATCAGCACCGAGGGCGGCAGAAGATGACGGCCCACCCGGCGTTCCTGCAGAAGGCCATAGACCGTGGGTTGCAGCGTCGGTTGCGCGGCGGTGAGTTCGTCGAGAAACAGGATCGAGGGCGTCTCGGGATCGTCGGGCAGGTCCTCGGGCCGGTACCAGACGGTGCGCTTGGCGTCGTGGTCGTAATAGGGCAGGCCGCGCAGATCCTGCGGCTCGATCGTGGTCAGGCGCAGGTCGAACAGCCGCGCGCCGATACGGTCGGCCAGTTGCCGCACGATCTGGGTCTTGCCCACGCCGGGGCGGCCATGAAGCATCCACGAGGCGGTAAGCCCGCCCGCGCTCTGCGCCTGCCAGCCGTGGTCGAGCACCTCGAGCGCGGCCCCGGCAGAGAGGGCATGGGCGTTGATGGTCATTGCTCAGGTCTCATGCGGGTTGGGCCTCGGCGGCAAGAAGCGCGTCAAGCCGGATATGGGCGGGGACCGAGCGGGCGTCGATGGTGATCTGGCGCAAGAAGACATCATCGCGCCAGCCGGTGTTGTGCAGGGCCCTTTCGGTCAGGTCGCCGTCGAACAGCGTGGCCAGCGCCGCGTGATCGGCGGGGCCCAGGTCGAGGACGCGCGGCGCGGCCCCGCTCTGCTGGACCGAGACCAGCGTGAGCGGCGCGATGCGGGCCAACTCGGATTGCTCCACCACGAGCGACAGCTCGCCCTGATCAAGCCCGTGCCGCGCCGCGATCCCCTGCAAAAGGCCGCTTGCGCGATGGCGCAGGAGGTCACGGGTGCGGTCGGCGTCATCCTCCGAGATAAGGTGATCGCGCCGATCGCGGGGGTGGCGCAGCAGTTTGATCTCCACCAGCCAGATGGCGATGATCATGAACAAGGGCGCCTGCGCGATGGGAAGGGCAAGGTCGGGCCAGATCAGCATGGCAAGGACGAAGGGCAGAAGCGCCGTGATATAGCGCAGGGGCTGGCTTTCGACGACCAGACGCAGGAGGACGGGGGCCGAAATCGCCCGGCGCGGCAGGACCATGACCCGGCCCAGAAGCCGCTTCGGCACGCTCTGCATTTCAAGCGCGCCGGGGTTCAGCAGGGTGGAGGGCGTGACGACGAACATGGGTGCCTTCGGAGTTAGAGCCTGTTGGTGAAGATATGGTGTGGGGCGGTGGGGGCAAGTCCGCCCTAGTCGCCGGTCCGGTGCGCCCGTGGCGGAACGCCGAATTCCCGGCGATAGGCCCGCGTCATGGCGGAGGCATCGACATAGCCGCATCGGGTGGCGATCTCGGCCACCGACATCGACGCGCGTTCCACAAGCCGCCGTGCCTCGTGCAGCCGGAGGCGGCGATAGACGGTGCGCGGCGCGGCACCCAGATGTTGGGCAAAGAGCGTCTCGAGCCGCCGCTGTCCCAACCCCAGACGCGCGCCGATCCGGGCCACCGTCAGCGGTGTCTCGATATTGCGGCGCATGAGCGCCACGGCGGCATCCACGGTCTGCTGCCCGGTCATCCGTAGCGCGGGATCGGTGGGGTGGCTGCGCTCGCCATGCATGAACAGCGCCGCCACCTCCAGCCGGAGCGGCGCGCCATGGCGCTGGCGGATCAGTTCGAGGATCAGGTCAAAGGTGGTGGTGACCCCGCCACAGGTGATCCGGTTGCCGTCGATCACGAACCGGTCCTCGGTCACGTCGAGATCGGGAAAGGCCTCGGCCAAAGCGGTCAACTCGTCCCAGTGGATCGTGGCGCGGCATCCGTCCAGAAGCCCCGCTGCGGCCATGAGCCATGCGCCCGTATCCATGCCGACAAGGGTCCGGAACCGTCCCGCCGCCGCGCGCAGGGAACGCAGCATCGCCGGCGTCGTCTGGGCGCGAAAGCCGTAGCTCGGCAGAAGGAACAGGAAATCTCCCCCCGGGTGGTCGCCAAGCCGCCCTGCGGGCATAACCGGCAGGCCGGAGGAGGACACGGCCTGTTCCCCGTCGATCGTCAGGAAGGTCCAGCGGTAAAGGGTCTTCCGCGCAAAACCGTTCGCCGCGCGCAGCGGTTCCACCGCATTGGCAAGGCAATGGTTCGAGAATCCGTCGAACAGAAGAACGCCGATCTCCTGCGGGGTCTCCTGTGGCTTCTTCAGAGAGGCGCGAGTCGCATTGGGCATGATTCAGGTCTTCTTTGGCAGGGTCGCGCCAGTTGTCCGCGCCATTCTGCGCAAGTCAAGCGGGATGGACCAATCATGCATTTTGGACTGAGCGAAGAGCAGGAAATGATCGTCGCCACGGTCCGATCCTTCGTCGAGACCGAGATCTATCCCCACGAGGCAGAGGTGGAGCGCACCGGCGAGGTGCCGCCGCATGTGGCCGAGGCGATCAAGGCCAAGACCATCGAATTGGGGTTCTATGCCTGCAACTTTCCCGAAAGCGCGGGCGGGGCCGGGCTCGGCCATCTGGATTTCGCGCTGGTGGAGCGGGAATTGGGGCGTGGCTCCATGGCGCTCACGCATTTCTTCGGCCGCCCCCAGAACATCCTGATGGCCTGCAAGGGCGATCAGATCGAACGCTACCTGACGCCCGCCGTGCGCGGCGAGCGGATGGATGCGCTGGCGATGACCGAACCCGGGGCCGGCTCTGACGTGCGGGGCATGACCTGCGCGGCGCGCCGCGACGGCGGCGATTGGGTTCTGAACGGGACCAAGCATTTCATCTCCGGCGCCGATCACGCGGATTTCGTGATCGTGTTCGTGGCCACGGGCGTGGACGAGACGCCGAAGGGACCGAAGAAGCGGATCACGACCTTTCTGGTGGATCGCGGCACGCCGGGGTTCACGATCCGCGATGGTTACAAGTCGGTCAGCCACCGGGGCTACAAGAACATGATCCTCGACTTCGACAATTGCCGCCTTCCCGATGCCCAGGTTCTGGGCGAGGTCGATGGCGGTTTCGAAGTGATGAACGAATGGCTCTACGCCACGCGGATCACGGTCGCCACCATGGCCGTGGGCCGCGCCCGGCGCTGTTTCGACATGGGGCTCGCCTATGCCGCCGAGCGCCGCCAGTTCGGCCAGCAGATCGGCAAGTTTCAGGGCATCGGATTTCAGCTTGCCGACATGATCACCGAGATCGACGCGGCCGATTACCTGACGCTGGCCTCGGCCTGGCGGCTGGATCAGGGGCTGCCGGCGAACCGCGAGATCGCGAGTGCCAAGCTCTATGCAAGCGAGATGCTGGCGCGGGTGACCGATGCGACCCTGCAGATCTATGGCGGGATGGGGCTGATGGACGATTTTCCCATCGAACGCTTCTGGCGCGATGCGCGGGTCGAGCGGATCTGGGACGGAACCTCGGAGATCCAGCGGCATATCATAAGCCGCGACCTGTTGCGGCCTCTGGGGGCCTGATGCGCACGCTGGATGCGCTGTTCCGGCCGAAATCCATCGCGGTTCTGGGGTCGGGCTGGGCGCGGAACGTGATCGAACAATGCGGCAAGATGGGCTTTGCGGGCGAGGTCTGGCCGATCCATCCGACCAAGCCCGAGATCGGCGGCCTGCCCGCCTATGCGCGGCTGGCCGACCTTCCCGGCCCGCCGGACGCCTGTTTCATCGGTGTGAACCGCCATGCGACGGTCGAGATCGTGGCGGAGCTTTCGGCCATGGGGGCGGGGGGTGCGATCTGTTTCGCCTCCGGCTGGTCCGAGACGGGCGAGCGGGATCTGCAGGCGCGGCTGGTGGCGGCGGCGGGCGAGATGCCGATCCTCGGGCCGAACTGCTATGGCGTGCTGAACTATCTCGACGGGGCCGCGATCTGGCCCGATCAGCATGGTGGCACCCGCGTCGCGCGGGGCGTGGGAATCATCACCCAATCCTCCAATATCGGGATCAACCTGACGATGCAGCGGCGCGGGCTGCCCATCGCCTACCTCGCCTGCGTCGGCAACGCGGCCCAGAGCGGCCCGTCGGACTTCGCCCGCGCAATGCTGGCCGATGACAGGGTGACGGCGCTTGGGTTCTATCTCGAGGGGATCGACGATCCCGCGGCGCTGGCCGAGATCGCCGAGGCCGCACGCGCGGCGGGCAAGGGGATCGTCGCGCTCAAGGGTGGCAAGTCCGACGCGGGGGTCGCGGCGGCGGCCTCGCATACCGCGTCGCTTGCCGGCGGGCGGGCCGCGTCCAGCGCCTTTCTCGCACAAGCCGGGATCGCCGAAGTCGAGACGCCGGCCCAGCTTCTGGAGGTGCTGAAGGTGTTTCACGATCACGGGCCGCTCCGCGGGCGCCGGATCTCGTCCACCTCCTGCTCGGGCGGTGAGGCGGGGCTGGTGGCCGATCTGGCCGCGGGCACGGCGCTGGAGTTCCCGGCGCTGGACCCTCGGCGCAAGGCGCGGCTCTTCGATGTCCTCGGGCCGCTGGTCACGCTGTCCAACCCCTTGGATTATCACACCTTCATCTGGGGCGACGAGGCCGCGACCACCAAGGTGTTCAGCGCCATGCTGGAGGATATGGATGCAGGCATCTTCGTGATCGACCCGCCCCGGTCGGACCGGAATTCCACCGAAAGCTATCAACCCGCCTTCAACGCCATCGTCGCGGCGGCGGCAGAGACGGGGCGCCCTGCCTTCGCCGTCTCGCTTCTGTCCGAGACTTGTAGCGAGGAGGATGCGCTGGCGCTCATGGCGCGCGGCGTGACGCCGCTTCTGGGGCTCGAGACGGCACTTGCAGCCCTCGATGCGGCGGCGACCGCACCGGGGCGGCCCGGCTGGCGTCCCTTGCCGCGCGCGCCCGAGGGCGAGACGCGGATGCTGGACGAGGCAGAGGGCAAGGCCCTGTTGCGGCAGGCGGGCATCGCCGTGCCCCGGGGCGTAAGCGCGCCCGATCTGGCGGCATTGGTGCGGGCGGCAGAGGGCTTGCAACCGCCCCTCGCGCTCAAGGGTCTGGGCTTTGCGCACAAGTCCGAGGCGGGGGCGGTGCGCTTGGGTCTTTCGTCGCTTGCGGGCCAGCCGGAGATCGCGGGCGCGCAGGGCTATCTGGCCGAAGAGATGGTGATGGGTGCGGTGGCCGAACTCCTTGTGGGGCTCAGGCGCGATCCTGTCTACGGGGCGACCCTGACCCTCGGCATGGGCGGGGTGACGGCCGAGCTTCTGGAGGACACGGTGACGCTGATCCTTCCCGTGCTGCGCGCGGAGGTGGCGGACGCGCTCCGCCGGTTGCGGCTCTGGCCCCTGCTCGACGGCTATCGCGGGCGCGCCCGCCCCGATCTCGAGGCGTTTCTCGATGCGGTCATGGCGCTTCAAACGCTGATCGCCGATGATCAGGGACTTGTGGAGATCGAGGTGAACCCGATTATCCTGACCGAAACCGGCGCGGTTGCCGCCGATGCGCTGATCAGAAAGGCCGTTTAGATGACCGATGGACCGATCCGCACCCGACGCGAGGGCGCGATACTCGAAGTGACGCTGGACCGGCCCAAGGCCAATGCCATCGACCTTGTGACAAGCCGGATCATGGGCGAGACGTTTCTGGCATTTCGCGACGATGACAGCCTGCGGGTGGCGATCCTGCGGGCAGAGGGCGACAAATTCTTCTGCCCGGGCTGGGATCTCAAGGCCGCCGCCGATGGCGATGCGGTGGATGGCGATTACGGGGTTGGGGGCTTCGGCGGGTTGCAGGAACTGCCCGGCCTGAACAAGCCGGTGATCGCGGCGGTAAACGGCATCTGCTGCGGTGGCGGCCTCGAACTGGCCCTGTCCTGCGACCTGATCCTGGCCTCTGACAATGCGACATTCGCGCTGCCAGAGATCCGGTCGGGCACGGTGGCGGATGCGGCGGCCTGCAAATTGCCCAAGCGGATTCCCTATCACGTGGCGATGGACCTGTTGCTGACCGGGCGGTGGTTCGATGCCGAGGAGGCGCTTCGCTGGGGGCTCCTGCGCGAGATGGTGCCGCAGGCGCAGCTTCTGGACAAGACGTGGGAGTTGGCGCGGCTTCTCGAAAGCGGCCCGCCGCTGGTCTATGCCGCGATCAAGGAAGTGGTGCGCGAAGCCGAGGCGATGCGGTTTCAGGACGCGCTGAACCGGATCACCAAACGGCAGTTCCCGACCGTCGATCGGCTCTACAGTTCGGAAGACCAACTGGAGGGCGCGCGCGCCTTCGCCGAAAAACGCGATCCGGTGTGGAAGGGAAAGTAGGGCATCAAAGCCGCGCCCGTGTATCCCCACGGAACCTTGGGTGAATGCACGGTTTCGTGGGAAAGCTCGGACGGGCCAATTATTGAACTGCTCTGCTGATGCCGTTGCCTAAATTGCCGTTGGCAGTGAGGCGCTGCGTGATCGTGCGCATCACCGACAAACCAAAGCTTGGGTCCTCGAACTGGAGCCTCATGAAACGCTTCTTGTCGATTTCATAGACCGTTGCGTCTTCAAGGCAGCGCGCTGTTGCGGTGCGTTTGGCGGCATCGGTGAAGAACGCGATTTCACCGAAGATATTGCCTGCCGGTACCTCGATATCCAGTTCCTCGATTTTGACCCGACCTGTCGCCAGAAAATAAAGCCTGTCCACCGGGTCATTTCGCTTGAAGATAAGCGTTCCCGCATCGATCCTCCGCGCTTTCCCGTATCTCTTGATGACCGAGAAATCGGCTTCGGTGGTCTCGGCTGCCCGCGACAGCCGGCCACGAAGCGTGAGTATCTGCCAGAACCTGTAGCAGTTGATTGGCAGGAGAATGACCTCCATCGCAAGAAGGGGCCACAGTCCGAGAATGAATGCATAGCAAAGAAAGCAGAGCGATGATCCGATCGCGAAAATCCGAAGCGGCATCATCGTGTTCATGGAGTAAGTCGCTATCGTCAGGAACGAAGCCAGCCAGCCGACGACCTCGATCCATTCTACTGCCATGATCTGATCCATCGCTCTTTCCTCACTCCGCGTCGCAGGCATCCTACGAATTCTTCCGCGAGGTTATAGACCAAGTTTCGAGACCAGGTCCGCTTTTGGACGCGAAGCAGCGTTCGCTGCTCAGGGCAGGGACGACGGCTCTGCGGACTCAGGTGCCAACTAATCAGAAACGCCGCACTGACATTACCCTGTCGGTTGCAGACCTTCGTGCCTTCCGCATCCAACCTTTACCCCGGGTGGGTGACCTTCACTGTCGTGACCATAGCCGAGTTGGGGGCTTGGACGTGGACCCGCCGGCACTCCGAGGCGCGGCGGGTTGCTTGCCCTCGGAGCGATGCTGCTCAATGTCCGAAAATATATTAATTTTGCAATGTGCCGGCTTGTTGTCTACTATGATAGGTCTGTAATCGCTACTCGCTCATCAATTCGGCAAAAAGTTGAGCCGCGGGATAGCGAACTGCTATCACCGACTTGGGGGTACTAAGATGAATTTGATCAACGCCGTTCAGAAAGCTTCAGTTGCGGTTCTTGTCGTGCTGGCAGCACCAGCCATTGCCGATGAAGCGGGGGAATTTGAGTATGTGAATGCCTGCGCGTCGTGCCATGGAGTGGATGCAAAGGGCAAAGGGCCGGTCGCTGATTTGATGACAGTCGTCGTCCCTTCGCTAACGGGCCTCGCCGCGGCCAATGATGGCGTCTTCCCGATGCATAAGGTACTGCAAATCATCGACGGGCGTTCAGATGTACGTGCCCACGGCTCTGGCATGCCGGTTTGGGGCGCTGTATTCCAGGATCCCTGGAGCAGTTTCGGGAAAGTCTCCGGACTATATCGCCCGCGGGCGCATCTTGTCGCTTGCCTACTATCTGGAGTCGATACAAGAATAGTTTGGCCTTGGATGTTGGTGACTTACGAACGACCAATGATCTACAATCAAGCTAGAAAGATGCGTTAGCGGGATTTCTGGTGGAGCTTTCAATAACCGTTCAGGGGACGGGCAGGATGAAGTTGTTTGCTTTGGCGGCGTCGATCGATTGCATATGCAGCAGACCGTTTTGAATGCAATTGCAGCTTCGTGCGAAGAGTGAACTTCTGGAACTGACGTCGCGAAGTTCAGCTAATCTCTCTTAGAGTTCGATGACGCGCGCGGCATTAACGTTCACTCTGGACTCAGTGCTGCCTTTCGCTGCACTTGGCACCAGTGTCTGCTGTGTGGACAAAGCGGACACTCGATGTGTCGCAACAAAATTGTGCCGACTTGATCCAAAGCATTGTCCGGAACATCTCGGTCACCCGATACTCATCTTGTGAGTCAGGTTCACATCTTCCTGCTCGTTTCAGGTATGAAAGGAGGGTCTTATGATGCGGAAATTCGTTTTGGGTGCCCAGATGGCGCTCCTGGTCGGCGTCTTCTTACTGACAACGAGGTCGAGCGCCTATGCCGAGACGTACATAGGCACAAATATCGATAGTCGGGTCATCGTAGGTCTGAGTGTCGACGCCGAAGGTGTGCAGGAACTGTTGCCTGAGGGCTGGACATCCGCACCATTCCCGGGCGGACCGCTCAAAGGTTCCAATCTGCTGGTTTCCTTTGTCGATGGGCTATTGATGGTCGATGCAGAAGGAAAACCGCTTGCACCCGCTAGCCGCAGAGCAGTCATTCTTGTCGGACTTGCCAAGCAGGCTGGGGGCGATGCCGTCCGGACCTTTGTCATGAGCATCTATACCTCAGAACCCGAAAATGACCCTTACGGCCTTAACGTTGCTGCAGAGATCACGCGCACGAACTCCCTGACCGGCCCCGCCGCCGGAGGCCGACAAAGCACGGATGCGTGGAGAATGGCGGCATCCGGAGGTGAGCTGGCCATGTCACTCAACTACACGACCGGTCTGCGCAGTTGGAGTTCAAGCGAGGCATTATCCTATTCCGCCGCGACCCCCGATTTCTATCGGATTTATCGGTATGACAGCGTCACAGACCTAGCCATGAGTACCGCAGTCGGCAAGCCGTTGGCCGGCGCGTTCAGCATGACGAACTCGGTGCCCGAGCTGGCTGCTATTTTCAACGGCGATGAACAGGTCATTGCGATTCTGGACATACCGGTTCGAGTTCAGAGAAATCTTTCTGCCCTGACGTTTGAAAACCGAATAGTCGCAGCAGGAGGCTGTCCCGCTGCAACACCGCAACCGGGGGAGCACTCACTGCCGATCATGCTTCCAGCAGTGATCCGTTTCGGGCTCAAAGCAGAACTCTGGGGAGTTCTGTCGAATGTCCGGTTCGGCCCGACAATCCAATTCAGAGCGGAACGTCGTCATAGCCGCGGGCACGACCTGACCGCGTGTCATCGGCTGTCTCTTTCGTCGCCCTGAACATCGCATTGCAAAGGCGCGTGACTTCATCCGTGTACTGTTCCATGGCCGTCTTGATGTACTCCGACTGAACCTCCAGTAACTCCATCGGGTTCTTGCATTTCAGCATGGCCTCTTGCGTTTCGAGATCCTGCTGAAGTCGTTTCATGATGAATTGCCTGCCTTCGGACGTCATGTCCAGCCAAGCCTTGGTGCCGACCGGGTTGATGGCCATCATTGCCGCAGTCGCCGCCGATGCGCTGTTGTCTTCCACGGCTGTTGTTTCCTTTGGTTTTCCCATGAGTTCATACCCTTAGCTGAATGCCAGAACAGCGCGTGCTAACACAACGCCGCGCCAAGCTACCAGCAGCATCATGGCTTGCCCCGGACCATCGGACATTGATCTGCGTCGTGCCACGCACAAAAACCCGCGTCCCGTTTCACATCTGATCAGGGATGACCGCTCTGGGCTCAGGGCTGATGGGGTGGATGGCTCCTGCTTCAACCGGCGTCGCAATGCGCCATAGTGCAGATGTCCATATCTGCTTATGAGAGGAGCCACCCAATGCAAGTTACCACAATCGGCGTTGATCTCGCCAAGAACGTTTTTCAAGTTCACGGAAATCTCTGCAACCGAGGAAGTTGTTTTCAACAAGCAGCTGCGGCGGGCGCAGTTTCTGCCTTTCTTTGCGAAGTTGGAGCCTTGCCTAATTGGCATGGAATCCTGCAGCAGTGCACACCATTGGCCCGCGAACTCACAGCCTTGGGCCATGATGTGCGATTGATCCCGCCGATGTACGTGAAGCCATACGTCAAACGCGGGAAGTCAGACGCCATTGATGCCCAGGCGATCTGCGAGGCTGTGACCCGTCCGACCATGCGCTTTGTTGCGATCAAGACAGTCGAGCAGCAATCATTGCTGTCCCTACATCGGGCGCGTGATCTTCTGGTACGCCAGAGAACGCAACTCATCAACAATCTGCGTGGTCTGGTTCCGAGTTGCGGCATCTACATCCCAAGAGGGCTGGCCCGGGTAATTGGCTTCGCCGAAGACATCACGCTGGGTGAAGTTCTTGATCTGCCCGACATCGCCAATGAAGTGATCCGCAATCTGTCCGAACAGCTCATGGCTTTGCATAAGAGGGTCCGCTGGTATGAAGAGCGCCTCAAGCAAGTGGCCAAAGAAGATGCACGTGTGCGACTTCTGCGCACGATCCCCGGTGTCGGCGCTGTCACAGCCTCAGCGATCATCGCAAGTATCGGAGATGGCCATCAGTTCAGGAACGGTCGCGAGTTCGCCGCCTGGCTGGGCCTGACGCCAGCGAACAAATCCAGCGGAGGCAAAGAGAAGTTGGGGAGGATCACCAAGATGGGCGACCAGTATCTCCGGCAACTTCTGGTCGTTGGGATGACGTCGCCTTCGGATTTTGATGGCACCGAGTGTGTCGGCCTGGGTGATCAGTTCGGGTCGCCGGAAGATACTGTCGCGCATGCAAGAACAAGCGCCAGGATCCTCAACCCATCCGGGTCTCACCCGACTGGCGGATCACCTGCTTCTGTTCTGGCAAGGGTTATCGTGGCACAGGGGCGTGGCGTCGGTCGCATTGGCAGGTGCAGTGGAACTGATCGAAAAATTGGCGGCGGACGCGTTGCAGCGTGCTATGCCAGAAGACACCGATGGCCGCGAGGTTTCCGGGTCGTTGCCGTGTTCAATGGGGCGCTATCACACATTCGAACGTCAGCGGATTGCGAGCGGACGAGGCTGATTGGCAAGACGCAAGTGGGTAGTTACTCGCATGATCGCACTACGGGTCGGGCGACGTCCAGTCAGTCCAATTCCAGCTCTCTCCCCTTGCCATTCAGAGAAGCGGACATTTATCCCTGCTGCAGCATCCGTCACTTCGGGCTCAGAGCAGCCCTTCGCTGCGCGGGGCAGCAACGACCTGATTGCCGGACGAAACGTAGATTGCAGGGTCCCGGGCGGAGGCCGGGCGCGCACCGGCCCGTGGCGTGGCACTGCACCGGGGGCCGGATCGCGCGGCGCAGGGAACCTCTCCCACGGATGCCGGAAATTAAGGCAATGACTTCACGGCCAAGGCCGTTCCCCCCGGTTTTCCTTTGCGGTGGAAACGCAGCCATGTATCAAAGGGAAAGTCAGCGATTATTCAGCGGGTTCGCGTCTGGCCCGCGGTTTCTGGGGGGCACCATGGCTCAAATTCTTCAAGTCGCGGCGATCGCGGTGGTGACGCTCGGAACCGGCGCGGCGACGCTGACGGCGATGAACGGCGATGTGCCCGATTACAGCGTCCCCGACGGAGACTGGTCGCGGGGCAGCGTGCTGGATGGCCGCGTTTTCTACACCGTGGACACGATCGTGGAAACGGGAGAGATCCTGACCGACGAGCTCGTATTCAGGGACGGCACGTTTCAGTCGGTGATGTGCCAAGCATACTGTGATTTCGGCTGGTCCGATTATCAGACAAAGCGCGAGGGCGACGTGATCCATTTCACGGCCCGGACGGAATGCCCCGATGCGCCCCACACGGTCGTCTTCTATGGCACCGTGGTCGGCGACGAAATCCGGTTCGAAGGAACCTGGACCACGCGGCGTTGGTATTGGACGCATCAGATCAATGTCACGGGGCTGGGGTCGCCCACGCCTCCTGCGGGTGACGGGGTTTCCGGATGAGGTCCGGTTCTTGACCACATCGCAATCGCGGCCTCTCGCCCTTTTCTTGCGCTTCATGCTCCTCGTCATGTTCCTGCTGGCCGCGACCTGGGGGGCGCATATGGTGCGCGAGGCCCTGAACCTCACGATCATGCCGGAGAACGAACAACAGTTTCACCGTGCGATCATGATGGGCACACTTGCCTATGTCGGGTTGCTTGCGCTTCCCTTCGTGCCGGGCGCAGAGATCGGGCTGGCGATGCTGGCGGCCCTCGGCCCGGGCATCGCACCGCTGATCTACGTGGCCACGGTCGCCTCGATGATGCTCGCCTACACGATAGGCCGCTTCCTGCCGATAAGCCTGCTGGAGCGCGTCCTGTCCACCCTGCGGATGACGCGTGCGGCCGGTCTCGTAGCCCGCGCCGCGCCGCTGTCGCAGGACGAGCGGCTGGCGATGGTGCTTGGCGACGACCCGGGGCCGATGCTCGGCTTCGGCCTGCGCTATCGCTACATCGCGATGGCGCTGGCGGTGAATACGCCCGGTAATTCCATCATCGGCGGTGGTGGCGGCATCATGATGATGGCGGGCCTGAGCGGCCTGTTTTCGCCGGTACCGACCTTCCTGACGATCGCAATCGCGGTTTCTCCGGTACCCTTGGCCGTGATCTTTCTCGGCCTGCAGATCTAGCGCGCCTTGACTGGCAAGACGGTCCGTTACCCCCAACGCGATGCTTCGCCACATGTCCCCGTACCCTCCGCGTCCCCACCCTCCGATCCGATTGACAGCGCGTCCCCGGTCGGGCCACCTGCCGCGGGCGGCGGAACGAGAGCCTGCCTGCGAAACCGACAAGGACGACTGGCGTGGACTGGACGGCCCAGATCGACGGATACTGCGAACGGCTGGGGCCGGGGCTTTGGGCCGAACCGCTCAATGCGCTCACCAATCTGGCCTTCCTGATCGCGGCCTTCGTCATGTGGCGCCGGACCCGGGGGCAGGGGATGCCCATGGCAACCCTGCTGATCGCCCTCCTTGCCGCCATCGGGATCGGCTCGGCGCTGTTTCACACGCTGGCCACCCGCTGGGCCGCGCTGGCCGACGTGATTCCGATCGCGCTCTTCATCCTCGCCTATCTCTTTGCCGCCAACCGCACCTATTGGGGCTGGCCGCTCTGGGCCGCAGCACTTGGCACCTTGGCCTTCATCCCCTATGCCGCCGCCCTGATCCCGCTCTTTCAATCCCTGCCGTTCTTCGCGATCTCCGCCGCCTATTGGCCGGTGCCCCTCCTGATCGCCGCCACTGCCCTTCTCCTGCGCCGCCGCGCCCCCGCCACCGCCCGGGGCCTCGCCATCGGCGCGGGCCTCCTCACCCTCTCGCTGACGCTGCGCTCGCTCGACGACCCGCTCTGCACCGCACTGCCCATGGGCACGCATCTGTGGTGGCACATCCTGAACGGCGCAATGCTGGGCTGGATGATCGAAGTCTATCGCAGGCATGTGCTTGAAGCCCGCGCAGCCGGGCGCTAAACGCTGCCCAACACAGACGACGAATACAGACGACGACTACCGACAGAAAACCCCGGAGGCCCCATGTCCATCGACATCGAGACCGCGCGCCGCGTCGCCAAGCTTGCCCGCATCAAGGTCGAGGAAAAAGACCTCGCCGTGCTGGCGGGCGAATTCAACGACATCCTGGGCTTCATCGAGCAATTGAACGAGGTCGATGTCGAGGGCGTCGAACCGATGACCAGCGTCACGCCCCAGCGCCTCAAGCGCCGCGCCGACGTGGTCACGGCCGGCAACATGGCCGACAAGATCCTGTCGAACGCGCCCGATGCGCGCGAAGGCTTCTTCGCAGTTCCGAAGGTGGTGGAATGACCGATCTCAACAGCCTGACCATCGCCGCCGCCCGCGACCTTCTCCGCGCGGGCGAAGTGACCGCGACCGACCTGACCGAGGCCTGCCTGACCGCGATCGAGGGGGCAGGGGCCTTGAACGCCTTCGTCCACCACACGCCCGACATCGCCCGGGATCAGGCACGGGCGGCCGACGCCCGCATCGCGGCGGGCGACGCGCCGGCCATGTGCGGCATTCCCCTCGGCATCAAGGACCTGTTCTGCACGCAGGGCGTGCCCTCGCAGGCCGCAAGCCGCATCCTTCGAGGGCTTCAAGCCGGAATACGAATCCACCGTCACGCGGCAACTCTTCGATCAGGGCGCGATCATGCTGGGCAAGCTCAACATGGACGAGTTCGCCATGGGGTCCTCGAACGAGACCTCCTGCTACGGCAATGTCGTGAACCCCTGGCGGCGCGGCAATGACGATGCGGCGCTGACGCCGGGCGGGTCCTCGGGCGGCTCCGCCGCCGCGGTGGCCGCCGATCTCTGCCTTGCCGCCACCGGCACCGATACCGGCGGCTCGATCCGCCAGCCCGCCGGTTTCGTGGGCATCACCGGGCTGAAACCCACCTATGGCCGGGTGTCGCGCTGGGGCATCGTGGCCTTCGCCTCCTCGCTCGATCAGGCCGGGCCGATGACCAAGGACGTGCGCGACGCGGCCATCATGCTGGGCGCCATGGCGGGCCACGACCCGATGGATTCCACCTCCGCCGACCTTCCGGTCCCGGATTTCGAGGCGATGCTGACCGGCGACATTCGCGGCAAGACCATCGGCATTCCCAAGGAATACCGCATGGACGGCATGCCCGACGAGATCGAGACGCTCTGGTCCGAAGGCACGGCGATGCTCCGCGACGCGGGCGCCACGATCGTCGACATCTCGCTGCCGCACACGAAATACGCGCTGCCCGCCTATTACGTCATCGCACCGGCCGAGGCCTCCTCGAACCTCGCCCGCTACGACGGGGTGCGCTATGGCCACCGCGCCAAGCTCAGCCAGGGCGACGGCATCACCGAGATGTACGAGAAAACCCGCGCCGAAGGCTTCGGCCCCGAAGTCCAGCGCCGGGTGATGATCGGCACCTATGTGCTTTCGGCCGGCTTCTACGACGCCTATTACAACCGCGCCCGCCGGGTCCGCAGCCTGATCAAGCGCGATTTCGACACGGTCTTCGCCGAGGGCGTCGATGCGATCCTGACGCCGGCCACGCCGTCGGCGGCCTTCGGGCTGGGCGAGATGGCCAATGCCGACCCCGTACAGATGTATCTGAACGACGTCTTCACGGTGACCGTCAACCTCGCGGGCCTGCCGGGCATCGCCGTGCCCACGGGGCTCGACCGCAACGGCCTGCCGCTCGGCGCTGCAACTGATCGGGCGTCCGTGGGAAGAGGGCGATCTTCTGAATACCGCCTATGCGCTGGAACAGGCGGCTGGCTTTGTTTCCAAACCCGCGAAATGGTGGTAGCGTCCCGAAAAAACAGGGCAGCTAGGGCGAATTCTATGCAGATACCGGTTTCCGCGTCACTTCTCGGCATGGCCCTTCTGGGGCTTGCGGCCTGTGCACCCACGGTGCCCAACTCCGCAGGCACCGGCGTGGGCTTCAACGATTACATCGATTACGAAGCCCAGCGCGCGGGCCGTGATGCCGAACTGGCCGGTGGCCCCGTGATCCCCGGCCCCGTGGTCTCGGGCGAGACGGGCGGGCGCGATCCGGACCGCTGCGGTCGACGTGAACAACCCCGGAATCTCCGACGAACAGGATTTCGAGGCCGTGGCAGGCCGCGAAACCATCGAAAGCGACGCCGAACGCCTTGCCCGGCAACGCGCCGCCTACAAGGTGATCCAGCCCGAAGCCCTGCCGAACTATTCCGGCCAGATCCCCAATATCGTGGAATATGCACTGGCCACCACCAATGCCGTGGGCCAGCAGATCTATGAACGCTCCGGCGGCAGCGAGACCCGGACCCAGCGCAACTGCGCCTCCTACGGATCGCCCGGACTGGCGCAAGAGGCGTTTCTCGCCGCAGGCGGCCCCGAACGCGACCGTCAGGGGCTCGACCCCGATGGCGACGGCTTTGCCTGTTCGTGGGATCCCACCCCGTTCCGCGCCGCGCGCTGACGGGCGCGGGGCCGGAAATGGCGCCCGGTTTGGCACCTGACATGGCTCCACGCGCCCTGACCCACCCCTCGCCCAATTTCGGCCCGCGCCGGGACGGCGCGCGCCCCGTGCTCGTGGTGCTGCACTATACCGCCATGGGCGATGCGCAGGCAGCACTCGACCGGCTCCGCGACCCCGCGGCCGAGGTCTCGGCGCATTATCTCATCGCCGCCGACGGAACGCTCTGCAGCCTCGTGGCCGAAGAGGACCGGGCCTGGCATGCCGGGGCAGGGGCCTGGGGCGGGATTGCGGACGTGAATTCCAATTCGATCGGGATCGAACTGGACAATGACGGGGCCTCGCCCTTTCCGGCGGGGCTGATGACGACGCTGGAGAAGCTCCTGGACGGGGTGATGGACCGCTGGCGGATCGGACCGGCGGGGATCATCGCCCATTCCGACATGGCGCCCGGGCGAAAGTCCGATCCCGGCACGCGGTTCGACTGGCGCCGCCTTGCGCGGGGCGGGCGCGCGGTCTGGCCCGCGCCCGAAGGCGATCCGGAGATTGACCTGCGCGCCGCGCTCACCCGCTTCGGCTATCCTGCCGACGCGGACGAGGCGGCGGTGCTCCAGGCCTTTCGCGACCGCTTCCGCCCCGGCCGCACCGGCCCCGCCTCTGCCGCCGACCGGGCGCTGGCGGCGGATCTTGCGGCGCGCTTTCCCGTTGACGCGGGCCCTGCCACTGCCTAACTGACCCTTGCGCGGAAGACCGGATGGCCGCTGCCGCCAGCACTGGCGGGAGAGGAAAGTCCGGACTCCACGAAGAAACGGTGCCGGGTAATGCCCGGCCGGGGAAACCCGAGGGAAAGCGCCACAGAGAACAGACTACCCCCGACGGGTTCGCCCGCCGCGGGGAAAAGGTGAAACGGTGGGGTAAGAGCCCACCGCGGGACGGGCAACCGGACCGGCACGGCAAGCCCCACCGGGAGCAATGCCGAATAGGGGGTCCATCGTTCCGCAAGGGACAGGGCAGCTTCGGCCCCGGACCCCGGGTAGGCAGCTTGAGCGCATCAGCGATGGTGCGTCTAGAGGAATGGTCATCCAAGGGGGCAACCCCGGGACAGAATCCGGCTTACAGGTCTTCCGCGCGTTTCATTCCGGGTTCGACGCCTCCGGCGCCGATCCATGGGGGGCCAGCCCCCCAAGGCGCCCTGCGTGCGCCTTCCCCCCGGGATATTTGGAAAGAGAAGAAGGGGGTTGCGGGGGCGGTTTTCCGGTCTAGGCTCGGAGCGGTTCAGATGGAGGAACGTCCCATGTCCCATCCCGCCCTTGTGTCCGGGTCCACCGCGGTCGTCACCGGGGGCGCCTCGGGGATCGGGCGCGCCATCGCGCTGCGCCTGGCGCGGATCGGCATGGCCGTGGCCGTGGCCGATACCCGTGAGGAGCGGCTTCTGCCCCTCGCGGAGGCGCTGACCGCTGCTGGCGCCCGCGACGTGATGACCGCGGCGGTGGACGTGTCGGACCGCGCCGCGGTGACAGCCTTCGAGGCCCGGGTCGCGGCGCGTTTCGGCGGCTGCGATATCCTGTTCGACAATGCGGGGATCCAGCCCGGCAGCTCCATGTTCGGACCCGACGCCGATTGGGACCGGGTCCTCGCCGTCAACCTGATGGGGATCGTTCATGTGGCCCGCGTCTTTGGCCCGCGGATGATCGCGCGGGGGCGGCCCGGGCTGATCGTCGTCACCGGTTCGAAACAGGGCATCACCACGCCCCCCGGCGACCCGGCCTATAACGTGGCCAAGGCCGGGGTGAAGGCGTTCACCGAGGCGCTGGCCCATGAATTGCGCAACACCGAGGGCTGCCGGATCACCGCCCATCTCCTGATCCCGGGCTTCGTCTTCACCGAATTGAACGCGGGCGGCCGGACCGAGAAGCCCGCGGGCGCCTGGACGCCCGAGCAGATGACGGAGTTCCTGTTCGAGCGGCTGGAGGCGGGCGATTTCTATATCCTCTGCCCCGACAATGACGTACCCCGCGCGCTGGACGAAAAACGCATGTCATGGGCCATGGGCGATATCATCGAGAACCGCCCGGCTCTGTCGCGCTGGCATCCCGACTGGGCCGCGGCCTTCGAGGCCCATGTGAAGGGCGATGTTAAGGGCGGTTAGTCCGGTCCCACGAATTCGGCCTCGATCCGGATCGTGACGCTGTCGCCGACGCCCAGCACCGTGCCGGGGGCGGGGATGCCGAAGGTCATCCCGAACTCCGACCGCAGGATCTCCGTCTCGGCGGAAAACCCGATCCGTCCGTTGGGCTCGAGGATGCCGGGCGCATAGCCCGCGCCCACCTCTGTCCGCAGCACCACGGGCCGCGTCTCGCCCCGGATCGTGAGCGCGCCCGCCACGTCCGCCCCCGTCTCGCCGGTGAGCGTCACGGCGTCGCTCTCGAAGGTGATGACCGGATGCGCGCCCGCGGCAAGGAAGGTCTCGCTCATCATCGTGTCGTAGAACCCGTTGCCCGGATCGGGCAGGTCGAGCGACGCCGCCTCGATCTCGACCGAAAGCGTGGCACCCGCCGGATCGGCGGGGTCCAGCGCCAGCACCCCCGTCACCCGGTCGAAGCCAGCCCTGAACATCGACAGCCCGAGGTGATCGACCGAGAAGGTGACCGTGGTATGGGCCGGGTCAAGCCGGTAGGTCCCGGCGGGAAGCGCGCCGGGATCCTGTGCAAAAGCCGCCTGCGCCGCCACGAGCGCGCCCAGCGCGATCCCGATCATCCGCCGTGCCATCCTGGATCCTTCTTTCCTGCCGCGGGCCATGGCCGCAGATTAGCCGCAACGGGGCTTGGCACAAATGCACGTTTGCGCTATCACGCGCCCATGACCCGGACCCGCATCATTATCATTCGCTGTATTCCCTGCTGACATCGCGTTCGCGGGCCGGTCCACTTTTCTCTCATATAGGAAGTTGCTAAAGCCCGCGGGCGCGGTCCGCACCGGACGCCGCACCAAGGAGTCTCCATGACCGAGATCAGGCTTTACAACACCGCGACACGCTCGAAAGAGGAGCTGACCCCGATCGTGGAGGGCAAGCGTGTCGATGTATGTCTGCGGACCCACGGTCTATGACCGGGCGCATCTGGGCAATGGCCGGGCGGCGGTGGTGTTCGACACGCTCTTCCGGCTCCTGCGCCATGAATACGGGGCCGATAACGTCACCTATGTACGCAACATCACCGACGTGGATGACAAGATTAACGCCGAGGCCCGCCGCCGCCGCGAGGCGGGCCTTCCCGGCACGCTGGAACAGCTGATCCGCGACCGCTCGGACGAGACCACGCAATGGTATCTCGACGACATGGCGGCGCTGGGCACGCTTACGCCCACCCATATGCCGCGGGCCACCGAATATATCGCGCCGATGATCGCGATGATCGAGGGTCTGATCGACAAGGGCCACGCCTATGCGAAGGACGGCCATGTCCTGTTCCGCGTCCGCTCCTACGACGATTACGGCAAGCTCTCGGGCCGCTCGGTCGACGACATGATCGCGGGCGCGCGGGTCGAGGTGGCGCCGTTCAAGGAAGACCCGATGGATTTCGTCCTGTGGAAGCCATCGGATGACGAAACCCCGGGCTGGGACAGCCCGTGGGGCCGGGGGCGTCCCGGCTGGCATATCGAATGCTCGGCCATGGCGGCAGAGCTTCTGGGGCCGCAATTCGACATCCATGGCGGCGGCAACGACCTGATCTTTCCCGCATCACGAGAACGAAATCGCGCAATCGCGCTGCATGGGGCATGGCTTCGCGAAGATCTGGATGCATAACGAGATGCTGCAGGTGGACGGCCGCAAGATGTCCAAGTCCCTCGGCAATTTCTTCACCGTGCGGGACCTTCTGGATCAGGGCATCCCGGGCGAGGTGATCCGCTTCGTGATCCTGTCCACGCATTACCGCAAGCCGATGGACTGGACCGACGGAGAAGGCGCGCGAGCAAGCAGCTGCTACATTGTTTAAGTGGCGGACTATCACGACAAGGAGTCACGTGCCGTCCAACAACGTGCCGGAAGATTTTCTGCAGTGCCCTGACGGATGATTTGAATACTCCTCTTGCGCAATTTCCGCCTTGCACCGACTCTGGAAGTACAGCCAAAGCAATTGCTTGCCGCTGGTAGAATGCTCGGTTTATTGGAGACGAGGCACGGGTGATTGGTTTTTCCGCCGTAGGCTAAATCTCAACTCGAATGACGCGCTTAGGAACCTGCTGAGAGTTCGGCAACATGCCAGAAACCAGAGGGAATTCGCACTTGCTGACAAAATCCGAGATGCTCTTTCGGAGAGAGGCATCGATCTCATCGACTTACGCTGACGGGCAAGTGCAGCCAAAGACACACGTCTTTTATGCAACAGATTACTACAACGGATTGACCCCATTCGAACGCCGAGAGGTACTTGGGATCTCTTGAGCGCGGATGGTCGCAGCATTGAAATCGATCCGATGGTCGACAGACATGTCGAAATGGTCGCGAAAGAAATCTTGGATTCAGTCGAATGACCGCCCAGCACATCGACCGCCGAGCACTGCCCGGGACGATGTCCCGGGCGATTTGCCCTGTGTCGGTGCGCCCGCCCGAATCACGACCATGCGCATGGAAAACACATCCGATCCGCATGGTTTCCGCATACTCCGACCGCCCCGATAACGGCACCGCGCGGTCCGGCAACACTCCCGGCAGACACCCATGACGAAACAGCGCCTCACCCTCTACGACACCACGCTGCGCGACGGGCAACAGACCCAGGGCGTGCAATTCTCGACCCCCGAAAAGCATCAGATCGCGGCCATGCTCGACCAGCTTGGCCTCGACTATATCGAAGGCGGCTGGCCGGGGGCGAACCCCACCGACGACGCCTTCTTTTCCGAGGCGCCCGCGACCCGCGCCCGCTTCACCGCCTTCGGGATGACCAAGCGCGCGGGCCGCTCCGCCGCCAATGACGAAACCCTTGCCGCCGTGCTCAACGCAGGCACCGCCTGCTGTCTGCCTCGTGGGCAAGACCCACGATTTCCACGTCACCACCGCCCTTGGCGTCACCCTTGACGAAAATATTGAAAACATTCGCCTTTCCATCGCCCATCTGGTGGCGGAAGGGCGCGAGGCGCTGTTCGATGCCGAACATTTCTTCGATGGGTTCAAGGCCAACCCGACCTATGCGCTCTCCTGCCTCACGGCGGCCTACGAGGCCGGGGCGCGCTGGATCGTGCTCTGCGACACCAATGGCGGGACGCTCCCGCAGGAGATCGGCCGGATCACCGCCGAGGTCATCGCCCATGGCATCCCCGGCGACCATCTGGGCATCCACACCCATGACGATACCGGCAACGCCGTCGCGGGAAGCCTCGCGGCCATCGACGCGGGCGCGCGCCAGATCCAGGGCACGCTGAACGGGCTGGGCGAACGCTGCGGTAACGCGAACCTCACCTCTCTCATTCCTACTTTGCTGCTGAAAGAGCCCTATGCCAGCACCTTCGACACCGGAATTTCGCCCGAAGGACTGAAAGATCTGACCCGCGTCTCGCGCAAGCTGGACGATATCCTGAACCGCGTGCCCCTGCGCGCGGCGCCCTATGTCGGTGCCTCGGCCTTTGCCCACAAGGCCGGGCTCCATGCCTCTGCGATCCAGAAGGATCCCACGACCTACGAACATGTCGACCCGGCCACGGTGGGCAATATCCGTATCGTGCCGATGTCCAATCAGGCCGGGCAATCGAACCTGATCCGCCGTCTGGCCGAGATGGGGATCACCGCGGAAAAGGGCGACCCGGCGCTCGCCCGGATCCTCGATACGGTCAAGGCGCGCGAGGACGAGGGCTATAGCTATGACACCGCGCAGGCCTCGTTCGAACTTCTGGCCCGGGCCGAACTGGGCCAGATGCCGACCTTCTTCGAGGTCAAGCGCTACAAGGTCACGGTCGAACGCCGCAAGAACAAGTACAACAGGATGGTCAGCCTCTCCGAGGCCGTGGTGGTGGTCAAGATCGGCGACGAAAAGATGCTCTCGGTCTCCGAAAGCATGGATGAAACCGGCGGCGACCGCGGCCCGGTCAACGCGTTGGCCAAGGCTCTTGGCAAGGATCTCGGACCCTACCAGAGCTATATCGACGACCTGCGGCTCGTGGATTTCAAGGTCCGCATCACACAGGGCGGAACCGAGGCCGTGACCCGCGTGGTAATCGACAGCGAGGACGCGCAGGGCCGCCGATGGGCCACCGTCGGCGTCAGCGCCAACATCGTTGATGCCTCGTTCGAGGCGCTTCTCGACGCGATCAACTGGAAACTCGTGCGCGACGGGGCGCCCGTCTCGTGACCTCGGAGGCGTTCCTCGCATTTCAGCAAAGCCTGCCGCGCCAAGGGCCGGGCGATCGCGCGACACAGGCCTTTGCACTGCGGCTTCTGGGCGCGGGCCGCGACCAGCGGATCTGTGACGCGGGCTGCGGCACGGGGGCCGATATCGCGGGGCTGCTCGACTGGGCACCCGGAGGCAGCGTGCTGGCCATCGACACCCAGCCGGGTTTCATCGAAGCCGCCGCAAAGCGCCATGCGGGCGACCCGCGCGTCACGGCACGGGTCATGGATATGGGCACTCTCACCGGTCCGTTCGACCTGATCTGGTGCGCCGGCGCGCTCTATTTCCTCGGGTTGGAACAGGGGCTTGGTCTCTTTCACGCCGCGCTTGCGCCGGAGGGCGCGGTGGTCTTTTCCCATCCCGCCTTCTTCACCGACACGCCGTCGGAGGCCGCCCGGGCCTTCTGGGACGGCGAAGAGACAGAGATCCACGGCAGTGCGGCGCTTCTTGATATCGTGCGCGCCGCAGGCTTCGACGTGCTCGACGCCACGGCGCTTCCCGATGCCGCGTGGGAAGCCTATTATTCACCGATGGAGGCCCGGATTGCAAAGCTTCGCCCGGGGGCGGGGGCGGAACTCACCTCCGTGCTCGATGCCGCGGCGGCAGAGACCGCCGCATGGCGCGCGGTCCGATCCGAAACCGGCTATCTGCAGGTCGTCGCGGTGCCGTCATGAGCCTTCAGGCCTGCGCCGACCTCGTGGCCCGGGGCGATCCCGACCGCTTCGCCGCGACCATGGCCGCGCCGCCCGCCGCCCGTGCGGTCCTGTTCCCGATCTATGCCTTCAACCTCGAAATCTCCCGCGCCCCCTGGCTGACAGCCGAGCCGATGATCGCCGAGATGCGCCTGCAATGGTGGCGCGACGTGCTCGAAGAGATCCGCGCAGGCGGGCCGGTGCGCCGTCACGAGGTGGCGACGCCCCTTGGCCGCGGTGCTCGATGCGCCCGCCGCCGAAATCCTCGACCGTGCCATCGCCGCCCGCCGCTGGGATATCTATACCGACCCGTTCGAGGATCACGCGGCCTTCGAGGCCCATATCGACGCCACCGCGGCCGGGCTTCTCTGGGTCGCGGCTCGGGCGTTGGGCGCGGGTCGCGACCTCGAACCGGTGATCCGCAACGCGGGCCATGCCATGGGGCTGGCGAACTGGCTCCGCGCGATCCCCGCGCTCGAGGCCCGGGGGCGAAAGCCGCTGCCCGATGGCCGCCCGGGCACGGTCCAGACCTTGGCGCGCGACGGTCTTGCCCGTCTCGCGCTCGCGCGCCGATCGCGCCACGCGATCCCGGCTTCCGTGCGCCCGGCGCTGCTCGCGGTCTGGCTCGCAGGGCCCGTCCTGTCCCGCGCTGCCGCCGATCCCGCGCGTGTCGCCGACGGGCTGCTGGACCCACCCGAGGTTCGCAAACGTTTCAGCCTGATCCTGCGCGCCGCAACCGGGCGCTGGTGACCCTTCCGAACCATTGCAGGCGTCTTCCGACTTATTCTTGAGAAATTGAGGCGGATCAAAACGCATCTCTCTCAAACATATTATAATACGTATGTATAAGGGAGGCGATGCTTCAAAACACTTCGCATGACCTCCGTCCACACTCAATTGGGGAAAGAGATGACATATTCCAAATCACTGAAAGCCAGCGTTGCAGCAGCCAGCCTTCTGGTGCTGACGGCCTCATTCCCGGTGCAAACAAGCGCCGCGGAGTATAATCTCTGCGTGCCGGATGCGGTACCGCAGGATGTGCTGGACCGCGTCATGCGTCGCTCGGACTATGACGATCTTCTCGCGGCGATGTTCAGGATCTGCCCGGAAGCGGCGCTCGCGCTGACCGACTCGGCGACCGCATCAGCAGCCGACACCGGACGCCGCAAGGACGGTGACGAGGAAACCGAAATCACGGTTCGCAGCCCGAGATCCGCCAGCAATGGTGGCGAGAATGGTGGTGAGAACGGTGGTGAGAACGGCGGCGAAAACGGTGGTGAGAATGGCGGCCACAACGGTGGCGGTCACAATGGCGGCGGCCATAACGGTGGCGGTCACAATGGCGGCGGTCACAACGGCGGCGGCCACAACGGTGGCGGTCACATGGCGGCGGCGGTCACAACGGTGGCGGCCACAATGGTGGCGGCCATAACGGTGGCGGCGGTCACAATGGCGGCGGTCACGAGCGGTGGCGGTCACGGCGGCAGCAACGTGGCGGTGGCCACAACGGCGGCGGCACAAGGTGGCGACGTCATCATCAATCCGCGCGGAAGCGATCCGTCATAGAGCTTCCAGCGACGGCAGGGCTCCGACCTGCCTCGAAGACACCAGCAAGGGCGCCCTCAGGGCGCCCTTGTCTCGTCCGGAGCCACTTTGTGGATCGGTGCCTAGTTCGATGCCGTCGGACGCTCGACAAGAATGCCGCCGGCCATGACCGCATCCCACTTCCCAAGCGATGCGGGGTTTTGCAGCTTGAGGAACGTATAGCCTGTCTTGCTCCATGGCAGGATCTTGTTGGTCAGGTTGTCGAGGATCAGATCGCCGCCCCGGGTCCGGAACACCAGCACCGCATGGCTGTTCATGTCCCGGTCAAGGACCGTCGCGATCAACAGTGCCTCGGACGCGACACCCGCTTCCACCAGCATCTTCTTCTTCAAAAGGACAAAGTCCTCGCAATCGCCGCCGCGTGCCGTGGGCAGGGCCCAATGCTCTTCCCGGCCATATTGCGCGCGGTCCTCCATATGGCGGGTTCCGCGATTGACCTTCGCGTTGATCTTGCGGGCAAGCTGAAGGGCCGTGGCCTCACTGGAAACGGAGGCGCCCGTCCGGGCACAGGCCCAAGAGTATTTGCCACAAAGGCCCGCCGACCCCGGAGGCTGCGGTGCAGCCCGCTGCGCGACCAGAAAAGCCTGTCCCTGAGCCTCGGCACTCGTGGGTCCGACAATCAGAATCGCGGCCACGGCGATCGCAAGCAGTTCTGGCAGAAATCTCATCGATCCATCTATCCCTAATTTGGAGTCTGCACCGGTTCCGACGCCGGCGCTGACAGGTCGGGATACGATGCCAGCGGGCAGAGCACAAATCCCCTCTGCCGCCCCTTGCGAAACAGGCGGGGAATCGCCCGGCCAGCCCAAAGACAAAGGGAAATCTCTCGCTCATTCCCGGCCATGGGGGCCGCACCTTGGCACGGGCCGCGTTTTTCGGCGCTTAAGAACTGGACGCTGTCATGATTTTTGATAGAAGCGATTTTGCACCGAGAGATCTGACCGGGTCCGGTCGCCAAAGGCTCCGATCCTTCCGGAGACGGGGGCTGACGGCGGGCAGGGATCTTGGGCAGCAGGACCAGCTACCGGGGTCCTGTTTCCTGCAAGGTGGCCCGAGTGGCGGAATGGTAGACGCAGGGGATTCAAAATCCCCCGTTGGCAACAACGTGCGAGTTCGAAGTCTCGCCTCGGGCACCAATCCCCGGCCATGCCGGGGCGCGGAGGTTCTGATCCCGATATGCAGCTTGCCGCAAGGGTCGGGAGGGCCTGACCGCCACCTGCCATCTCCCGCTGAATTGACGCCGGTCAAGACGCCGCCATCCCCGGCCCGATAGAGTGCCCCTAGAGGACGAGAGGGGGAAACCATGGCTCAAAAGATACTCGTGGCGCAGGACGGCTCCGATAACGGGCAAAAGGCATTGGCCCTCGCGGCCCAGATCTCGGCCAAGATGGGCTGGGACCTGACGATCGTGCATGTCCTGATGCATGGCAGCGCGGCGGACGAGATGGCGCGGATGGCAGAGGTCGAACATGTCATCGCCCATACCGCCAAGCGGGTCATTCCCGACAGCCTGAACATGCCGCCCACCATGGCCGAATTCCTCGACCACCCCGAGGCGGACCGGGCCCGGGCAGTGGCGGAGATCGGTGAATACGTTCTGCGTATCGCGCAGCGGGCGGCGACAGAGGCGGGGGCCAAGAACGTCAAGACGCTCTTGCGCGACGGCGACTATGGCGACGGGATCCTGGATGCGGCCGATGACATCGATGCCGATATGATCGTGATCGGGCGGCGCGGTCTGGGCCGGCTGCGCGGCCTCGTTCTGGGCAGCGTCTCGAACAAGGTCGTCCAGCATGCCGAGTGTAGTGTCCTGACGGTGCGCTGACCCGGGCAAATGCCCGCGCGCGCTTGCAAATCCACGGGGGCAGGGGTCATATGCCGCCCATGCGGCGCGTGGCGACATATCTCAAGGTTCTGGCAGGCGCCGCGCTGGTGACAGGTCCGGCGCTGGCCGCCGATGCGACCGTGGCGGTGGCGGCGAATTTCCTGACGACTGCGCGCGCGCTCGAGACGGCCTATGAGGCGGGCTCGGGCTTCGATATCCGGCTTGGCCCATGGCTCCACCGGGCGCCTCTTCGCGCAGATCGTGACCGGCGCGCCCTTCGATGTCTTCCTTGCGGCCGATGACGTCCGGCCCGCCGCGCTCGAGCAGCGCGGGCTGGTGGCACAGCGGCAGCACCTATGCCCTGGGCCAGCTTGTGCTGGTCTCGCGCGCGCCCGTGACCCTGCCGCAGGATCTTGCGGGGCGGCGCGTCGCCATGGCCGACCCCGCCGTCGCGCCCTACGGGCTTGCCGCCCGCCAGGCGCTTGACGATCTGGGCCTCGGGACGGAAGGCATCGACCCGGTCTTTGGCGACAGCGTGGGCCAGGTGGCCAGCATCTTTGTCACCGGCAATGCCGATCTGGCCTTTCTGGCGCTCTCGCAGGTGCCCGATCTGGGCGCGGACGTCACCGTCACTCCCATGGCCGGGCGGCACGCACCGGTGCGGCAGGACGCCGTTCTTCTGCGGCGCGGTGCCGAAAATCCCGCCGCTGCGGGCTTCTATGCCTTTCTCGACGCGCCGGAAGGCCGCGCGCTGATCGAAGCCGCCGGATACGAGGTGCCGGAATGACGATCTGGCCCGCGATCTGGCTGACCCTGCAACTGGCGGGAATGACCACGCTGATCCTTCTGGTTCTGGGAATGCCGCTGGCATGGTGGCTGGCCACCACCCGCTCGCCCCTGCGGCCCGTGGTCGAGGCGATCACCACCCTGCCGCTGGTCCTGCCGCCCACGGTTCTGGGCTTCTACCTTCTGATCCTGCTCAGCCCCTCCGCCCCGATCGGCGCGTTCTGGCTGCGGCTTACGGGCGAGACGCTGACGTTCAACTTCATAGGCCTGGTGCTGGCCTCCTGCCTCTACTCGCTGCCCTTCGCGATCCAGCCGATGCAGACCGCCTTCGCCGGCCTCGGCCACGGCGCGCTTCAGGCCGCGCGCACATTGGGCGCTTCGGGGTGGGACGCGTTCCGCACCATCGCTCTGCCTCTGGCGCGACGCGGGGTCCTGACTGCCGCGGTCCTGACCTTCGCCCATACGATGGGCGAATTCGGCGTGGTCCTCATGGTGGGCGGCAACATTCCCGGCGAAACCCGGGTCATCGCGATCGAGATCTTCACCGCTGTCGAAACGCTGGACTACCAGACGGCCCACATCCTGTCGGCGGGGCTTCTGGTGTTTTCCTTCCTCGTCCTTCTCGCGGTCTATGTGCTGAACGGCAAGGGGGTGCGTCCCCTTGGCTGAACTCAGCTTCGATCTCGAGATGGCCCGGGCCGGAACCGGCTATGCCATGGCGGGCAAGATCCCGCTGGAGGGCGTGACCGCGATCATGGGGCCATCCGGATCAGGCAAGACCACGCTTCTGATGATGCTGGCGGGGTTGGAACCGCGTGCCCGCGGCACGGTGCGTTTTGCCGAAAAAAGCTGGGCCGAGGGCCGCCGGGGACTTCCGCCCGAGGCGCGCCGTGTCGGCATGGTGTTCCAGGAGGGTCGCCTCTTCGGGCACCTGAACGTGGCCGACAACATCGCCTATGGCGCCCGCCGGCGCGGCACGACTCCCGCAGCGATCCAAGGCATCACCGACGCTCTCGGGCTCGAAGACCTGCTGCACCGCCACCCCGTCACGCTCTCGGGCGGCGAGGCGCGTCGCGTCGCGGTGGCCCGCGCCCTGGCCTCGGCCCCCGATATTCTATTCATGGACGAACCGGTCTCGGGACTCGACGACATGTCCAAGGCTCAGGTCCTGCCCTATCTGGCACGCGCGGTCACCGGATCGGGCATCCCGGTGCTCTACGTGACCCATTCCACCTCCGAGGTGACGCAGCTGGCCGACCGTGTCCTGCGCGTGGCGGACGGGCGGATCGCGGGCTGGGGTGTGCCGCCGGCGCGGCTCTCGGTCACGGTCACGGGGATGCACAGCGGCCACGTGATCCTCGATCTGGGCGGCGTGCCTCTTGTCCTGCCGGGACAGGGCCGGGCAGGGGATGCGCGCACCATCGCGCTGCCCGCGGGCGGCGTGCTTCTGTCGCGCGATGCGCCGGGGTCAAGCGGTGCCCTTGCGGTCCTGCGGGCCAGCGTCGTGTCGGTCGCACCCCGCCCGGGCGGCCCCGACATCCTGCTCGAAACCGCAGGCCAGCGGCTGACCCAGCGCCTCGATCCCGCAAGCCCCCTTGCCGCACAGCTTCCCGCGCCGGGCGCGCAGCTCTATCTGTCGATCCTCGCAGCGCATCTGCGCTGAGCGGGCGAATCACGTGGTGTCGCATCACTGTTCCAAAGCGCGAAGCAGCACCAGATTTCGTGGTTAACTGTCGCCATCGGCGAAACGGGCGCGGCCGGACGGCTCAACGCAGCGATATCCCCATCCTGCCCAAGAAATCCGCGAAATTACCCGCAACTACGGCCAAGAGTGGCAACAATTATTTCCGTTCGCGAATATTGTTGATCTTGGCAAGACAATAGCCCCCGATTCCCGCCGCCATCTCCCGCAATGCCCGACCGCCTGTGCCATCCTCTTGCCCGGAACTGGCCACATTCCTGCCTTTTTTCTTTCCGTGCCGCCGCGCAATTCCGTACCTTGTCCGTCGTGGGGGAGATCTCGGTGACTGGGTCCGAGGTCGCTTCGGGCGGCAACCTCTTCGTGGGGGAGAGGATGCGGTCCGACTGGACCGGCGCATTTGGCGATGAGCAAGCCTCTCGCCTTGCGTCGGTCCCGCTCACACCAACGGACCGGCCGGAAAACTGGCCAAAGGGTCGACATGTAAAAGGTAAGGCGCAGGCCCGGTCCCAACGGGCGGCGCGGTTAAATGGGGGCCAATGAATGCCTAGATTCGCGGCTTGGGAATTCGGCGACGACGCCAAATTCGATGGAAGAAGTCTGTTTGCCGAGGCGGTGCCGGAAGCCGGCCGTGCCCTGCGCGCCGGCGCGCTTGAACTGGTCGTCACGCCCGAGGCGATGCACCGGGGCACGATCCTGAGCCACGGCGTGCCGGGGCGCGATACCAACGGCTTCACCATCACCATGGGCCAGTCCGGTGCGATCCGCCTGTGCAGCACCGACCGCTCCGGGATGCCGCTGCGTCTTTCCTCGCCCGAAGGGCTTGTGGACAAGGGCGAGCGGATTCAGATCACGCTGTCCTGGATGATGGGCGAGGGCGGGCGCTTTACCGTGGTGAATTGCGACCGGCTCAACGCCGATCCCGGCAATCCCGTCCATGCCTTCGTGGCGCCGGTCCCGTTGCGGGCGAGCATCGCGGCGGCGGGCGGCAGTTCGCTGACATTTGGCGCCGCCGAAGGGGGGCTTGCGCCGTTCTTCGAAGGAAAGATTCTCCGCGTGACCCTTTCGGACACGGCTGACGCGCCGACGATCACACCACCATCGGCGCGGATCATCCGTCCCGCCTTTGGCATCAAGGCTGCCGTCACGCCGCGTCGGATCACGTCGCGCACACTGGAACCGGTGCAACAGCCGATGCCGGGGCGCAAGAACTCCATCGGGCGCATGGCGGTGGCCACGGCGGACGGCCTGCGTCCGGCCGAGTTGCTTTCGGTGGGCGACGAGGTGATGACCCGCGATCACGGCCTGCAAAAGGTGCGCTGGATCGCTCGTTCCGATCTCGACTGGTCGACCCTGCGCGACCGCCCGCAGCTGCGCCCCGTGGTGATCCGCAAGGGCGCCCTCGGAAACGGTCTCCCCGAAGCCGATCTGGCGCTGGCGCCGAACCATCGGCTGCTGCTGGGCAAGGACGCGCCCATCGAAGGAGTCTCGACAGAGGACCGGCTGGTCAGCGCGCGCAGCCTTCTGGGGTCGCGCGGGGTGTTCGAGGTCGACGCACTGGGCGTCACCTATGTCCACCTGCTGTTCGACCAGCACGAGATGATCGAGGCCAACGGCGTCTGGACCGAAGCGTTCCACCCCGGCGAGTTGCTGCGTCAGAGCGGCGATATCGCGCGGCGGGCCGAAGTGCTCGAGATCTTCCCCGAACTGAACGCGGAGACCCATCCGGCCACCCGCTAGGCCGGACAGGGCCCGCGCTTCGGGTCACATGCTCCATGTCAGCCGTCGCAAATGCGGCCAGCGGCGGCGTCCGGGGGCCATGAAGCCGGCTGAGTTGGTTCCTTCCCGAAATCGGCGGGACCGCTTTCTGTGTCGCGAGACAACCGGAAGAAATCTATTAAAACTGAAGGTTTTTCCCCTGTTTACGTAAATCGGATGTGAACGTCTGTCGCGGAAATTTCCGTCGCGAAACGGAAAGGTCAATGCGCGTGCCGATCATTCTCGATCATGCGGAAATCCCCCAGCCGGATCAGCGCCCGGGCCTGCCGGGGCTTGACGCCGCCACGCCGGTTCGGACGGTCCGTACCGGTCTGCGCCGCGCCGATGAACTTCTACCGGGCATGGAGGTCCTGCGGCCCGATGGCCGTGTGGCCACGATCCTTGGCGTCATCGCCCTTTCGGTACCGGAGACCGTTATCATCGAGGCTGGTGCACTGGGCCCCGCGGGCCCGGAACAGACGCTGACGCTGGCCCCTGATCAATACATTTCCCTCGAACATCCGGTTCTGACCCCGCTCGTGGGCGCCCCTTCGGCGCTGATGCGCGCGGGCGATCTCACGCACCTGCCGGGGGTCCATGTCCGGCAGGTCCCTGTACCCGTCTTTCTACCGGTCTTTCGGCATTTCACGTTGATCTGCGCGGGGGGTATCGGGCTGGAAGGCCTGCCGCTCACCGACCCGATCCGCGCGCTCCTGCCCCGCAATGCGCAGGCGGAGTTGCGCGCCGCCCTGCCGCAGGTGCCGGTCGCGGCCCTTGCCGGTGGCTACCACCGCGGCGTCCCGGTGCTCGAGGCGCGCGAAACCTGGATTGCCACCCGCAACCTCGGGGCGGACCTGCCGGTTACCGCTCTGGGATCAGCCCGCGCGGGCTGAACCGCAGGACCAGAAGCAGGATCACCCCCATGGTCAGAAGCCGCATATGCGCCGCCGCATCCTGCAGATGTCCCTTGAGCCAGGTGCCGTCGGCCATGCCGGAGGTGATCAGATCCATCAGCCAAAGCCCCGCTGGCTCCACCTGAACCCAAAGATACCAGATCAGGAAACCGCCCAGCACCGCGCCGAAATTGTTGCCCGACCCGCCAACGATCACCATCACCCAGATCAGGAACGTAAAGCGCAGCGGCTGATAGGTGCCCGGCGTCAACTGCCCGTCCAGCGTGGTCATCATCGCGCCCGCAAGCCCGCAGATGGCGGATCCGAGGATGAAGATCTGCAAATGCCGGCCTGTCACGTCCTTGCCCATCGCCTCCGCCGACACCTCGTTGTCGCGAATGGCCCGCATCATCCGGCCCCATGGCGAATTCAGCGCCGCCTGCGCCATCCACAACAGGATCAGAAGGACGGCAAGGAACAGCCCGCCGTAAAGCAGCTTGACCACGATGGACGAGGCGGTCACGGGGTCATAGCCCCAGTTCACCATGCGCTCGACAAAGGCGGGATTGCTTTGCAGATCGATCTCGTAGGGCACGACGAGGGGGCGCGGCACCCCGATCACGTTCTTCACGCCGCGCGACAGCCAATCCTCGTTCTTCAGGATCGCGATGATGATCTCGGCGATCCCCAGCGTCGCGATGGCGAGGTAGTCGGAGCGCAGTCCAAGTGCTGTCTTGCCCACGATCCACGCGGCCCCCGCCGCCAGAAGCCCGCCCACGGGCCATGACAGCACCACTGGCAGGCCCAGACCGCCCAGATACCCGGTCGAGGCCGGGCTGACCGCCTCCACCGCCTGCACGCCGCCATCGAACACCCAGCGGAACAGAAAGAACCCGCCCACGAGGATCGCGATCATACCGAGGTTGCGGATCAGCCCCGCCCCCATGCGCGACCAGAACAGGATCGCGCCCACGATCGTCGCGGCCCCCATGACCAGACCCAGAAGCACGCGGATACCACCCGCCGCCCATGCCTCGCCCACGGGCGGCATCGAAATCAGGACAGCGCCCAAGCCGCCGAGCGCCACGAAGCCCATGACGCCGACGTTGAACAGGCCCGCGTAGCCCCATTGCATGTTCACGCCCAGCGCCATGATCCCGCTGATCAGGCCCATGTTGACGATGGCAAGGGCGACGTTCCAGCTCGAGGTGAAACCGGTATGGGCGATCAGCCCGAACACGGCGAGGAACAGAAGGGTGTTCTTGACAGGTGCGCTCATACCGATTTCCCCGCAAAAAGGCCCGTAGGTCGGAACAACAGGACGATGATCAGGATCGCGAAGGACACCGCGAACTTGTAGTCGGTGGACAGAAGCTGCACCAATCCGTCTGGCTCGAGGCTCGCAGGCAGAAGATACCCCAACACCTTCTTGAAGGCATAGGTGATCGTCACCTCGGAAAATGCGATGACGAACCCGCCTGCGATGGCGCCAAGCGGGCTTCCCAGGCCACCCACGATGGCGGCGGCAAAGATCGGCAGCAGAAGCTGGAAGTAGGTGAAGGGCTTGAATGACTTGTCGAGCCCGTAAAGCGTGCCAGCGATCGTCGCCAGCCCGGCCACGATGATCCATGTGATCATCACCACGCGTTCGGGATTGATACCCGACAGAAGTGCCAGGTCCTCGTTGTCCGAGAAGGCCCGCATCGATTTACCGGTTCGCGTCTTGTTCAGGAACCAGAACAGCGCGGCGACGACGACCACGGCGGTGATCACGGTGATCACGGTCGAGGTGCGCAGTACCAGCCCCTCTTCCAGACCCGTCAGGTCACGAAATGTCCGGGCCGAAATAACGAAGCGTTCCCCATCCGCAAAGCGCTGGTCGTCCACCCCGATGATGAACCGCACAAGCCCGTTCATGATGAACATCACGCCCATGGACACGATCACGAGGATCACCGGCTTCGCGCGTTGCCTGCGATAGAACTGGTAGACCAGCTTGTCGGTGCCGAGAAGCAGGAGCGCGGTGGCCGCGATCCCGACAGGAAGCGCCAGAAGCGCCGTGGGCAGGGGGCCAAGGCTTACTCCGAGGGACTGAAGCCACCATGTACACAGGATCGTGGACATCGCGCCAAAGGCCATCGTGTCGCCATGGGCAAAGTTCGAGAACCGCAGGATGCCATAGATCAGTGTCACCCCAAGCGCCCCAAGCGCCAACTGGCTGCCATAGGAAATCGCCGGTATCAGAACAAAGTTCGACAGCGCCACAAAGGCGTTCAGGAAGTCGACCATCTGCGGATATACCTCTCATAGTTCCTGCATTGCCCCGTCCGCGTCATCTGGCGCGGCGGGGTTTCGTCCCATGTCACGTTCAGCGCCGCCCGGCCGGTCTCGTCAAAGCCAAGCACGTAATAGGTCGTCTCGTTTACCTTGGCGCGGACGATCGCTCCGCGCGTGCCTTGGGCCGTCAGCGGTTGTGCCGTGGCCATCAGGGAAATCTTGTCGTTCACATCCATCTCGGCCCGGTAAAGACCGGGAAGGTCCTTCAGGCTGGGACGGTCAATGACGGTCAGCGTGATCGGCGTCTGGACCGGTTCGGGGGGTGGAAAGCTGCACGCGAGCGGGCGCTGGCCAAAACCGATCCCCTCCAACAGCGTCGCCACGATCAGCGCCCCCAGCATCCCTTATCCCCCAAGGAAGCTGCGGCGGACTTCGGGATCGGCCAGAAGCTCGGCGCCGGTGCCGGTAAACCCGTTGGCGCCTTGGACCAGAACATAGCCGGTATCGGCGATCTCAAGGGCCTGCCGCGCGTTCTGTTCCACCATCAGGATCGAGATGCCGGTGCGCGCAACCTCGATGATCCGGTCGAACAGCTCGTCCATCACGATGGGCGATACCCCCGCGGTGGGTTCGTCCAGCATCAGGACCTGCGGTTTCGTCATCAGCGCCCGGCCCACCGCGACCTGCTGGCGTTGACCGCCCGAAAGTTCGCCCGCCGCCTGCCGCCGCTTGTCGCGCAGGATCGGGAACAGGTCATAGACCTGCTCGATCGTCGCGCGAATGTCGTCGCGGCGCAGGAAGGCCCCCATCTCGAGGTTTTCCTCCACCGTCATCGAGGTGAAGATATTCGAGGTCTGCGGCACAAAGGCCATGCCCTCGGCCACGCGGGCCTGTGGCGACAGGTGGGTGATGTCCTTGCCGCCCAGCCGCACCGACCCTTCCGAGAGGTTGAGCATGCCGAACACCGCCTTCATCGCCGTCGACTTGCCCGCGCCATTGGGCCCCACGATCACGGCGATCTCGCCCTTTCCGGCGGCAATCGTGCAGCCATGCAGGATCGCCGGACCCTTGCCATAGCCGCCGGTCATCGCCTCGCCGATCAGGAAGGGCTCGCCCTCCTTCCCCGGACGCGGCGTGCCGCCCGATCCGGGCTGCAAGGTACCCTGACCCTCCGGATTGGTGATCGAGCGATCCTTGTTGCCGCGCGCGTTCTGATACGGATTGTCGCTCATGCCCCGGCCTCCGCTTCGGCCTTGACCTTGTTCTTGAGGCCGGTGCCCAGATAGGCCTCGATCACCGCCTCGTTCTGCATGATCTCGGACGCGGCCCCTTCCGCCAGCACCTTGCCCTCGGCCATGACGATCACCGGGTCGCAGAGGCGGCCGATGAAATCCATGTCATGCTCGATCATGCAGAAGGTATAGCCGCGCTCCTTGTTCAGCCGGACGATCGCATCGCCGATCGTGTTCAGAAGGGTGCGGTTCACACCCGCGCCCACCTCGTCCAGAAACACGATCCGGGCATCCACCATCATCGTCCGCCCCAGTTCCAGAAGCTTTTTCTGGCCACCGGACAGGTTTCCGGCCTTTTCGTCCTTCAGATGATCTATCGTAAGAAATTCAAGAACTTCATCGGCCTTCTTCAACAAGGCCGCTTCTTCCTCGGCGATCCTCTTGCGCCCCACCCAGGCGTTCCAGATCGTCTCGCCCGACTGGCCCGCGGGCACCATCATCAGGTTCTCGCGTACGGTCATCGAGCTGAATTCATGGGCAATCTGAAAGGTCCGCAGCAATCCCTTGTGGAACAGTTCATGGGGCGTCAGACCAGTGATGTCCTCGCCATCCATGAACACCTTGCCCGAGGTCGGCGGCAACCGCCCGGCGATCACGTTGAACAGCGTCGTCTTGCCGGCGCCATTGGGGCCGATCAGCCCGGTGATCGATCCGCTCGTGATCTCGATCGACGCGCCATCCACCGCGTGGAAACCGCCAAAATGCTTGTGAAGGTTCTCGACCCTGATCATGTCCCATCCCCCGGCAGACATGCGACTGGGCTGTCCCGCCCCTTGCGCATATTCGATGTGAAAACACCCCGGGGGACACCCGGGGTGTTTCGCGTTCTTAAAAGCCTGTCACAGACCCGCGCCCTAGCGGAACTTGACCGTCTTGTAATCGCCGTTCTCGATCACGTACTGGCGGTAGTTCCCGGCGCTTTCGCCCGGTCCGATCAGTTCGACCGCCGAGGCGCCGACATAGTCGATGTCGCCGCCATTCGCGAGGATCTCGAGGCCCTTGGCAAGTTCACCGGGGAAGATCTGCTCGCCGGGGGCGTTGGCCACATCCATCACGTGGTCCTTGAAGTCGCTCGATTCTGCCGAACCGGCGGCCTGCATGGCCAGCATGATCAGGGCTGCCGCGTCATAGCTTTCGGGCGAGAACGGACCGGTGGGATCGAACGCGTCGCCGGCCAGCTCCTTGTAGCGCGCAGCGCCGGGGCTATCGGTGCCGGGGTTCTGACCGGTCGAGCCATCGATCTCGGTGCCGAAATTGTCGACCAGTGCCTGACCCAGCATCCCGTCGGGGAAGTGGAACGTGTCGAAGGCGCCCGAATCGATCGATGCGCGGACAATGCCCGAACCGCCGCCATCCACGTAGCCCGCAACCACCAGGCGCTGACCGCCAGCCGCAGCCAGGGCACCGACTTCGGCCGAGTAATCGGCCTTCTGGTCTTCATGCGCGGCGTTGATCGTCACCGTTCCGCCGGCTGCTTCGAACGCGGCCTGGAACGCATCGGCAAGACCCTTGCCGTAGTCGTTGTTGACATAGGACACGGCCACTGTGTCGATGCCTTCTTCCATCAACACTTCGGTCATGACCACACCCTGACGCGCATCAGACGGGGCCGTCCGGAAGAACAGGCCGTTGTCTTCGGCGGTCGACAGGCCGGGCGAGGTGGCCGAGGGCGAAATCATCACGATGCCGTTGGGCATGGCGACGTTTGCAAGGATCGCACCGGTCACACCGGAGCAGTCTGCACCCATGATCGCCTTGACGCCATCGGCGGTGATAAGCCGTTCGGCGGCAGCCGTGGCGGCACCGGCGTCGATGCAGGTGGAGTCGGCCCGGACCGGGGTCACCGTCGCACCGCCCAGAAGGGCGCCGGATTCGGTCACTTCGGCCATCGCAAGTTCGGCACCAGCGCCCATGTCGGGCGTGATCGATTCAAGCGGGCCGGTGAAGCCCAGAATGACGCCGATCTTGATCTCTTCGGAATGGCTTCCCGCAAACGCCGCACCGGTCATCAGTGCGGTCGCGGCTGTCGCCGTTAGCAGTTTCTTCATGTTGGTCTCCCTGACTGTCATTTTGTCATGACTGGGCGGGGACGATAATGCTATCCGAACCAATTGAAAAGGGTCGTCTCATAGTGCTTTACCTTGGGTAAACCGACAGCCCCACAGAGAATTGAGGCATCGGCGATTGGAACCGCAGGGGCACCGGGCCCTATCTCGTCAACATTGATGCCAGAGACGGAGAATTATCCATGCGCGCGACCCTCTTTGCCCTCGCTCTTCTTTCCTTCCCCCTCGGGGCACTGGCCCTTGAGGTGCGATTCGGGGCCGGTGACGGTCACGCAAATGGCCGGTGATCTCGAGGAACCCTGGGGGCTGGCCTTCCTGCCGTCGGGTGGCTGGCTCATCACCGAACGCGACGGGCGGCTTTTGCATTTCGATGCGAATGGTAACCGTAATCCGGTCTCGGGCCTCCCGGGCGTCGCGGTGGACGGGCAGGGCGGGCTTCTCGACGTGATGGTGCCGCGCGATTTCGCCGAAACGCGCGAGGTGTTCCTGTCCTATGCCGCACGCCAGGTGGGGGGCGTCGGCACATCGCTTGCGGCGGGGCGCCTGTCCGAGGATGGCACCCGGCTGGAAGGCACGCGGCTGGTCTTCACCATGTCGCCCGGCTCCTCCGGCGGGCGGCATTTCGGAAGCCGCATCGTCGAGGCCCCGGACGGCACGATCTTTCTCACCGTGGGCGACCGGGGCGATGATCCATCGGCGCAGGATCTGTCGCGCCACAACGGGTCGGTCCTGCGTCTGAACCGAGACGGTACCGTGCCCGCCGACAACCCCTTTATCGGTACCGACGGGGCGCGGCCAGAACTGTGGTCGGTCGGGTCACCGCAACCCGCAAGGGGCGGCCCTTGATGCTGACGGGCAGCTCTGGATCAACGAACACGGCGCGCGCGGCGGCGACGAGGTGAACCGGGTCGAGCCGGGCCGGAACTATGGCTGGCCGGTGATCTCCTACGGGGTGCAGTATTCGGGCCGCAAGATCGGCGAAGGCACCGCCAAGCCGGGGCTGGAACAGCCCGCGCTCTATTGGGATCCCTCGATCGCGCCATCGGGCATGGTGATCTATTCGGGCAAACTCTGGCCGGAATGGGAAGGTGACTTTCTGGTGGGTTCGCTCAAGTTCGGCCTGATCTCGCGGCTCGAGCGGGCAGGAGACCGGCTGACCGAGGTGGAGCGGATCGAAGGGGATGAAACCGCCCGGGTCCGCGACATCCGCGAGGCCCCCGACGGGTCGATCTGGTTCCTGTCGGTGGGGCAGGGCGCGGCCTACCGGATGACCCCGGGCTGATCGCGCTACCGCACATCATGCGCATGGAATACACATGCCATGCGCATGAAATACACATCGCCACCGGAGGGCAGAGAATTGGACATAGAACACCTTGTTTTCGGCAAAGGGCCAGAGCGCGTGGGCCCCTTCAGCCATGCGGTGCGGGCCGGAGATTTCCTGTTCGTCACAGGCCAGATGCCCACACTTGCCGACGACCCGACACAGCTTGTCGCCGGCGATATCGAGGCGCAGACCCGGCAGGTCATGGAAAACCTCAAGACCGTGCTGGCCGAGGCAGGGTCGAGCCTTGAACGCGTTGTTTTCGCTCGGGTTTATCTGGTGAATTTCGGCGATTTCGACCGCATGAACGCGGTCTATTCCAGCTATTTCGACCCGGCGAAGATGCCCGCCCGGACCTGTATCGGGGTCACCGGGCTGGCCGTGGGCGCATCGGTCGAGATCGATCTGGTGGCGGCCGCCTGATCAGGCGCAGGCGGATTCCGCGGCCCGGTCCATCGCCTCGCCCACCGCCTCGAGAGACAGCAGGATGGATTTGTGCCGGTTTTTGAATTCCCGCGCGGGAACAAGGACTTGCAATTCATCAAATGGCGCATCCGGCGCCGGTCCACCGGCGGTCAGCATGGCTTCGAGCTGGTCCCGCGCCGCCGCGATCTCGGCCCGGCTCCGCCCGATCACGTTGGCACCCACGACGCTTGCCGCCGCCTGGCCCAGAGCACAGGCGCGTACGTCCTGCGCGAACTCCACGATCCGCCCGTCCGAGACCACGATATCCACCGTCACGTTCGACCCGCATAGGGGCGACCGCCGCGTCGCACTCGCCTGCGGCCGGTCCAGCCGCCCGGTCAGAGGAATGTCGGACGCAAGCTCCAGAATTCTGCCGGAATAGAGCTTGATCAGATCGGTCTCGGCCATGGCTTTCCCTCAGCGTTGCAAGGGCATAGATAAGACATTCACGCGCCCATGGCAAAGGACATAGGATGACTTTCGATCCGGCAAGCCTGAAATTTGACGCGCGCGGGCTGATCCCCGCGATTGCCCAGGATGCGGCCTCGGGCGAAGTCCTGATGCTGGCATGGATGAACGCCGAAGCGGTGGCGCGAACGCTCGAAACTGGGCGGGCGACTTACTGGTCCCGCTCGCGGCAGGCGTTCTGGGTCAAGGGCGAAAGCTCGGGTCATACCCAGGAACTGGTGGATTTCCGGGTGGATTGCGACCGGGACACGATCCTGATGACGGTGCGCCAGACCGGCCCGGCCTGTCATACCTTGCGCCGGACCTGCTTTTACACGGCCATCGAGGACGGGGCCGAAGTGGAGCTCATGACGCCGGAAGGCTAGGGGGTTTCCACCCCCTCTGCGCCCCTCAAACGGTGCGCATTCACCCCCGAGGATATTTGCAGAGAGAAGAAGCGGTCAGAGGCCCACCATGCGGCGGATATCGCCGGGCGTTGCACCCTCGTCGCGGAAGGTGCGGATCGCGCGCGCATCGTCGCGCTTGGCCAGCCGTTTGCCGTCCGCGTCGCGGACCAGACGGTGGTGATGATAGACGGGGGTCGGCAGGCCAAGGAGGCGTTGGAGAACGACATGGATCTTCGTCGCCTCGAACAGGTCCTGGCCCCGGACCACATGGGTGATCTCCTGCGCCGCGTCGTCGAGCACCACCGAGAGGTGGTATGAGGTCCCCATATCGCGGCGGGCGAGCACGATATCTCCGATCCGGGTTTCGATCTCTTCGGCGGTGATTTCGATCCGTCCGGTTTCGCCGTCGGGCCCTGCGCCGGTTTCGAGAAACCATAAGGGTTCATCACCGCCCGGATGGGCGATGTGGGACAGAACCTTCGCCATGTCGAGACGCAAGGCCTTGTCCCGCGGCATCTCGGATTGCCCTTCCATCGCGCCGGTTCCGCGGCAGGTGCCGGGGTAGATCACGCCATCGGGTCCGGTCGGCGGCGCGCCTTCCTGCGGGGCGCTGGCGGCCTCGAGAATATCCCGACGGTTGCAACTGCAGGCGTAGAGCCAGCCCTCGCGCCAGAGGTGCTTCAGCACGGTGGCGTAGGCGGGCAGCCGGTCCGATTGATGCAACACCGGCTCGGGCCAGTGAAGGCCGAGCCAACGCAGGTCTTCGTAGATCAGTTCTTCCCATTCGGGCCGGGCGCGGGACTGGTCGATATCCTCGATCCGAAGGAGGAAACCGCCGCCCTCGGCCAGCGCCATGTCATGGGCGAGGATTGCCGAGAAGGCGTGACCCAGATGCAGGGGCCCCGTGGGAGATGGCGCGAACCTTGTGCGGAAGTTATGTTTTTTCAAGGATGTAGATCATTGATTTCATGTCGCGGCCGGGCAGGTGGTCACCGTAATCGCGGACCAGCTGACGGACTGTGCCGGTGGCGAGATGGTGCTTGACCCGGGCCTCGTATGCCGGGTCCCCGAGCGTGTGGTCATTGAAGGAAAATGCCAGCATCCCGCCGGGTGCGAGACATGACATGAGCTCGTCGAGCACCGGAAGGGGGGCCGCGCCGGCGCCGATCACGCCGACGGCCGTGATCGCCCGATAGGCGCCCACCGGAATATCGAGCGGCGCGCCGAGAGGGATCGCCCGCAGATCGCGATAGACACCGCGGGCGCGCGCGGTGGCAAGCATCCGTTCGGAGATATCGACGCCGTCGATCACCGCGAACCCGACCCCCGCCATGGCGGCGCCCGAAAGCCCCGTGCCGCAGCCGAAATCAAGGATCGGCGCGTCATGGGGGGTCAGCACGCCCGCCAGAAGCGCCGCGGTCCGTCCCGGCGTGGCATAGCCGTTTTCCGAGACCTCCTGATCGTAGCTCGCTGACCAATCGTCATAGAGCGCGCGCTGCTCTTCACTGCTCCGCGCCGCATAGACCCTGTCGAGAAAGCTCTTTGCCATGGGGCGAAGGTTAGGCCGCGCCCCGTGCCCCGTCCAGCCCCTGCGCCGCGATCCAGACGGCCCAGTCGGCCTTGGCCCGGTCGGTATAGGCGCGGTAGCGATCCTTGCGCCCGCGGCGCCCGCCCTTGGCGTCCACAGGCGGGAACAGGCCGAAATTCACGTTCATTGGCTGAAAGGTCTTGGCTTCGGCCCCGCCGGTGATGTGGGTGACCAGCGCGCCCGTTGCGGTGGTTTCCGGCACCGGCGGCAGGGCGGTCCCCAGCACCTCGGCGGCGGCAAGACGCCCTGCGAGCATGCCCATGGCGGCCGATTCCACATAGCCTTCGACCCCGGTGATCTGGCCGGCAAAGCGGATATTGGGCTGGGATTTCAGGCGCATCTGCCCGTCCAGAAGAATCGGCGAATGGATGAAGGTGTTGCGATGAATCCCGCCCAGACGCGCAAAGCTTGCCTCCTGCAGGCCGGGAATCATCCGGAAAACATCGGTTTGCGCGCCGTACTTCATCTTGGTCTGGAAGCCCACGATATTATAGAGCGTTCCCAGCTTGTTGTCGCGGCGCAGCTGGACCACGGCATAAGGTTTGGTTTCGGGCGCATGGGGGTTCGTGAGGCCCACAGGCTTCATCGGACCAAAGCGCAGGGTCTCGCGTCCCCGCTCGGCCATCACCTCGATTGGCAGGCAACCGTCGAAATAGCCGGCGGTCTCGCCCTCCTTGAACGCCGTCTTCTCGGCGGCAAGAAGCGCGTCGATGAAGGCCTCGTACTGCGCCTTCGTCATCGGGCAGTTGATATAGGCGGTGCGTTCGTCCTCGGTTTCGCCCTTGTCATAGCGTGATTGCCGCCAGGCGGTGTTCATGTCGATGCTCTCGGCATAGACGATCGGGGCGATCGCGTCGAAGAAGGCAAGCTGATCGGCGCCGGTGGCGATGCGGATCGCTTCGGCCAGGCCGGGCGAGGTGAGGGGGCCCGTGGCAATGATCCACTGGCCCGCCTTCGGCAGATCGGTGATTTCGTCATGGCTGACGCTGACATTCGGATGGGCATGAAGAGCCTGCGTCACAGCCTCGGCGAACGGATCGCGATCCACGGCCAGCGCTCCGCCTGCAGGGAGCTTGTGGCGATCGGCCATGGCGATGACCAGCCCGTTCGCCGCCCGCATTTCCCAATGCAGAAGGCCCACGGCATTCTGTTCGTCATCGTCGGATCGGAACGAATTGGAACAGACCATCTCGGCGAGATAGCCCGTGCGATGGGCGAAGGTGGCGACCTTGGGCCGCATTTCGTGAATCGTGACGGACAGTCCGGCATTCGCAGCCTGCCAGGCCGCTTCCGATCCGGCCATGCCGCCGCCTATGATGTGAAGATCGCTCATGCCGTCGTCTCTAGGCGATCGGTGGCTGAAACGGAAGACCGAGTCAGAACAGATCGCGCCGGATCAGCGCGCCCAGCGGTTCGACGGTAGAGAAGTTGCGCGTCTCGGGGCCACCGCGCCGGGTATTGCCCAGCGAAATGCTGAGACCGGCGCGCAGCGAAGTCTGGCTAGGACGGGCATCGCGGCCCGAGAGCCGGTCATGGGTCAGATCGGCGAACACTCCGAACGGCTGGCCGTCGGGCCGGTAGCTGATGCCGACCCGGCCCTGATAGGCCATTGCACTGAACGCGGCCTCGTCGAATTCGGCGATCTGCAGGCCGATCGTTGCACCAAATTCAGGAGTAAAATCATGGCTCGCCCCGAATTCGGCAAAGATGAAGTCGAAGCCCGAGCGATGGGTCAGCCCCAACCCCGCCCGGCCGTCGATCGCCGTCCGCGGCGATAGGGCGAACAGCCCTTCCACCCCACCGCCGCCGTAGGTTGCCGACCGCCCATCCACATCGCCGATATAGGTGAAGAGCCCGTATTTCTGGCCGGCCGTCGGCGTCAGATAGGCATGGAGGGCAAGCGATCTGATCGTTCCAGAGATCGTATCGCTGAGCACGATATCCCCCTGAAGCCCGTGAAACTCGGTGATCGCCACGTCAACTGCCACGTCCGTAAAGCCGGAGGCCCCTTCAAGATCGCTATAGCCAAAGCGCAACTCGGCCCCCGTCAAGCCAAGGCTCGACTGCGAGACGGCTGGATTGCTGGAAGACAGAACAGCAACCGCGAAAACTAGGGAGCGGAACATCGGGCGAACCTCCGGGTACAGTGTTACTCATTACGAACCGTACCGCCGGCCCCCCCGGCGATAGGAGAGGTCTGCCCGATGTCGAAAGGCAATAAAAGGGTAATGTTACCAAATGGTTAATTTAAGAGTCGGTTAACCAAAATCAGTCATTGATGGTCATCGACGAGTTTCCCCGGGCCTTTCCAAAGGCAAGGATTTGGGCTTGGGGGCGAGAAGAAGGATGCGTTCGCAATGACATATGAGACCAAGACGCCAAAGCAGCGGGGCCTCTCGTGAGTGGGGCTGTCCTTCCGGGAAGCAAAGTCGCGCGGGCGCTTCGAATCGTCGTCGCGCGTCTGGGAATCGTTCTGGTGGACTGGAGCGGTGTCTTCAGATCGTTCTTCGGCGATTGGCGTTGGGCATTGTTCGACTTCGCGGAAAGGCGAGACCTTCATGTGATGCCGGTGCATTACTACTCGCCTATACCGAAAATTAAATCGTCGCAAGGCGCGTGCCGGGAGCGCAGGTATCTTGCGGTCGAAGACGGGTGCCTCGATGCCAGCCTGGCATCTCTTCGAGAGCTCCACGCCAGGTTCTGCGACGCGTTCGACGAGATCGCGCGCGCGCCAACGGAGGCAATGATCGCCCGACGCGGTTTGCCTTCGGGGATGCCCCCTATTTCTCGGTCGAGGCCGAGCTTCTCTACGGTTTCATCCGCAAGAACCGGCCAAGGCGGATCATCGAAGTGGGCTGCGGTCATTCGACCTTTCTGATGTCCGAGGCCATCGCTGCCGAGGCGGCAACGGGCTATGCCCCAGATTATTCCTGTATCGAGCCCTATCGGCAGCCCTATCTGCAATCACCGCCGCCGGAAGTCTCGCGGTTTCTGGAAACCCCACTGCAGGCACTGCCGCTCGAGACGTTCGACGCGCTGGAGGCGGGGGATCTGTTGTTCATCGATTCGTCGCATGTGATGATGCGGGGCAGCGATACGGTTCACGAGATGCTCGAGATTTTTCCCCGGCTGAAGCCCGGTGTCATGGTGCATATCCACGACATCTTTCTGCCCTATGACTATCCCGAGGAGTGGTTCACCCAGGCGCGTTTCTTCTGGGCCGAGCAATATATGCTGGATGCATTCCTGCGCGGAAATTGCGGGTTCGAGGTGCGGTTTCCACTGCACCAGCTTTACCGGGAACGCCGCGCAGAGCTTCAGGCGCTCTTTCCCTTGCTGGCCGATCCGGCGCATCGGCCCTCGGCCTACTGGATCGAGGTGGTCTGAGCGCCGGATCAGGTTTCGCTGGGCGCTGTGCCTTCTTCGTCTTCCTGTTCGGCGATCCACGCCACCGACACGACCTCTTCGCCCGGGCCGGTGTCAAAGACCTTGACGCCGCCCGCCGCGCGGGACCGGAAGGAAATGCCGTCGACCGGGACGCGGATCGACTGGCCTTTCGACGTGGCCAGCATGATCTGGTCATCGATCTGGACCGGGAAGGAGGCGACAAGCGGGCCACCCCGCATCGCCTTGTCCATGGCCATCACGCCCTGACCGCCGCGTCCGCGCACCGGGTAATCATGGCTCGATGACAGCTTGCCCGATCCCTTGGCGGAGATCGTCAGGATCAGATCCTCGGCCGCCGACATCGTCGCATAGTCGATCTCGACCGCGCTTCCGGTGGTCTCTTCCTCGTCATCCTCGGATTCGGCCTCATCGGTCAGCCCGGCCATTGCCCGGCGCATTTTAAGATAGGCCGCGCGTTCATCCGGGCTGGCCTCGAAATGCCGGATCACGGCCATGGACACGACCGTATCGCCCTTGCCAAGCCGGATGCCCCGCACCCCGGTGGAATCGCGCCCCTTGAAGACCCGCACATCGGTGGTGCGGAACCGGATCGCGCGCCCCCCCGCCGTGACCAGCATCACGTCGTCATCCTCGGTACAGATCCGGGCGTTCACCAGGCTCACATCCTCGGGCAGCTTCATCGCGATCTTGCCGTTCGACTTCACATTGGTGAAATCCGACAGTGCGTTCCGCCGCACATCACCGGCAGAGGTCGCGAACACGATCTGAAGGTTGTCCCATTCCTCGTCCGGCACATCCACCGGCATGATCGCGGCGATCGAAACGCCGGTCGGGATCGGCAGGATATTGACGATCGCCTTGCCCTTCGACGTCCGGCCGCCCTGCGGAAGCCGCCAGGTCTTGAGCTTGTAGACCATCCCGTCGGTTGTGAAGAACAGCAGTTGCGTATGGGTATTGGCCACGAAGAGGGTCGTGACCACGTCCTCTTCCTTGGTGGCCATGCCCGACAGGCCCTTGCCGCCACGGCGCTGGCTGCGGAATTCGGCGAGCGGCGTGCGCTTGATCCAGCCCGACTGGGTGACGGTGACCACCATCTCCTCGCGCTCGATCAGGTCCTCGTCATCCATGTCGCCGGACCAGTCGACGATCTCGGTGCGGCGGGGCACGGCGAATTGCTCGCGCACCGATTTCAGCTCGTCCGAGATGATTTCCATGATCCGCTCGCGTGAGCGCAGGATGGCAAGGTAATCCTTGATCTTGCCCGCCAGCTCCTCGAGCTCGTCGGTCACTTCCTTGACGCCCAGTTGCGTCAGGCGCTGAAGGCGCAGGTCAAGGATCGCGCGGGCCTGAGCCTCCGAAAGGTTATAGGTGCCGTCGTCGTTCATCGGGTGGCTCGGATCGTCGATCAGCAGGATGAACGGCGCGATCTCGCCCGCAGGCCAGCGCCGGGTCATGAGCTTTTCGCGAGCTTCCGCCGCGTCGGCCGAGGCGCGGATCGTGGCCACGACCTCGTCCACGTTCGACACCGCAACGGCAAGACCACAGAGCACATGGCTGCGTTCGCGGGCTTTCCGCAGAAGGAATGCCGTCCGTCGTGCCACGACCTCCTCGCGGAAATCGATGAAGGCGGTCAGAAAATCGCGCAGGGTCAGTTGCTCTGGCCGCCCGCCATTCAGCGCCAGCATGTTGCAGGCAAAAGAGATCTGCATCGGCGTGAAGCGGTAAAGCTGGTTCAGGACGACTTCGGCCGTTGCGTCACGCTTGAGCTCGATGACCACGCGCACGCCCAGCCGGTCGCTTTCGTCCTGAATGCTGGCGATGCCTTCGAGTTTCTTGTCGCGGACCAGTTCGACGACCTTCTCGATCATCGTGGCCTTGTTCACCTGATAGGGAATCTCGTCGAGAATGATCGCGAATCGGTCCTTGCGGATCTCCTCGATCCGGGTCTTGGCCCGGATGATGACGCTGCCGCGCCCTTCGAGATAGGCCTTGCGGGCACCCGACCGGCCAAGGATCACGCCGCCCGTGGGAAAGTCCGGGGCAGGGATGTAGTCCATCAACCCCTCGGAGGTCAGGTCCGGGTCGTCGATCAGTGCCAGCGTTCCGTCGATCACCTCGCCCAGGTTATGGGGGGGAATCCGCGTGGCCATGCCGACCGCGATCCCCTCGGCGCCATTGACCAGCATGTTCGGGAAGCGTGCGGGCAGGACCGTGGGCTCCTGGCGCTCGTTCGCATAGTTCGGAACGAAATCCACGGTCTCCTTGTCGATATCGACAAGCAATTCCTCAGAGACCTTCTGAAGCCGGCTCTCGGTGTAACGATAGGCCGCCGCCGGGTCGCCATCCATCGAGCCGAAATTGCCCTGACCGTCGATCAGCGGCACCGACATCGAGAAATCCTGCACCATGCGGACCAGGGCCTCGTACACGGCCAAATCGCCATGGGGGTGATAGCGGCCCATGACGTCGCCCACTGCGGTGGCGCATTTGCGATAGGATTTGCTCTGGGTCTGGCCGTTTTCCCACAGAGTATAAAGGATGCGCCGATGCACGGGTTTCAGACCGTCGCGCAGGTCGGGGATCGCCCGGCTGACGATCACGCTCATCGCGTAATCCATGAACGAAGTCGACATTTCCTGTTCGATCGAAATCGAAGGCCCGTCGTATGACAGGCCGTTCCGGCGGAAGTTCGCTTTCGTTTTCAGACGGTTCGGGTGTGTCGCTCACGAGGTTGTGCGTCTTTCCGAGGCTGCTCTAGATCTTGTTGTCCGCACTCTAGCAGATCGCGGATATGGGGTGCAATGTCGAAAGGCCATGAAACAAGCAGCGCTCGGTCGTGAGTGCTAACAGACTGTTTTCATTGAAAAGACATAATTTTCATGGCTCAATTTTCTAAAGAAACGACCAAGAGGCGCACCATGGTGAAAAGTGAGACGGAACTGATGCTGTCGGGATATGGGCTGACCACGGCGGAAATCTTCTATCGGATGCCGGATTTCAAGAACGTCCTGAACACGTTTGTCTGGCAGGAATACGATCTGGCCCCCGACCATCCGCGGCTGTTCGAATTCATCGAATTCTGGCAGGACCAGATCGAGGGACCGCTGCATTCGATACGTTTCGTGCACCGCAAGCTGATTGCGCCCGGTGAATGGCGCAATGTCACCGGGGAGTTCACGATCCACTAACAGGTTGCCGCGCCCTCATGGGCGGATGAACCGGCTGCCGCCCGCCGCGGTCGTCGTCCGGGGCCTCGCGGCCTCGCAGGCAAGCCCGTCGCCGTCCTCGTCGAGGATCGCGTGATAGCCGGGCGCGCCCTGGCGCGCGGGGTTGAGTGCAAGCGTGTTGCCGACGCTGCATCCGCCAAGCGCAAGGTAGTGCTTCGCCGTGTCCTTGGCCGAAAACGGGCTGGTGCCCAGCAGAAAGACCGGGATCGCGAGGAGAAAGCCGAATATCCCGGCATTCCACATCAGCTTGCCGCTTCGGGACATCTCGTGCCGTGCGGGATCGTCCCAATCGCTCCGGAGATGGGTTGGTGGAATGATCTCCGGCTGGATCTGAAGCTCTTGCCGGGCGCGCTGTGCATGTCGTTCCGCGATCCGCTGGATCGGGGCAAGCGGTTCGGGCGCGGGTTCCGGCGCGGGGTCTTCCAATGCCGCGTCATCGGCCTCTTCGGCGGCTTCGTCGGTCAATGCGATGTCTTCGGGGGCGGCTGGCATGTCTTCGGAAAGTTCGCGCAGCTCGGCCCAGCGGTCTTCCCGCCGCGCGATCAGCGGCAGTTCGACGGCTTCCGGCTCGACCGCGGCCGGTTTGCGGGCGCGGGGCTCGTCATTCGCGGCGTCGGTATCGTTCGCATGGTTGGCGACAAGCTCGCGGATCGCGCTGACGACGACCTCGGAATTGGGTGTTCCGAGATAGCGGATCACATAATCGAGCACTTCCGGCCGATCGTCGTGCTGGCTGTCCTCGGGCGCTTCTGGCGCGGCTTCCGGCTCTGGCTCTGGCTCTGGTGTGGTCGCCTGCTCGGGTTCCGGATCCGGCGCGGTGGCGGCAGTGCTCTTGGGGTCGGCAAAGGCCGAGACCTGCAGGGCAAGGTTGCCGCGTGTGGGCGTGAAGGCGGGAAACCCGGCATCGATCGATTCCAGAAACGCCGGTGGCATTCTGGTTTCCGCTGATCTGGCTTGATGAAGTTCGAGGATGTTCAGGGGCGCTGCGGCGGTCTTTTGCTGCGGCTTACCGACCTGCGATTCCTGTGGTTTGTTTCCCGTTCGCGCCTTGACTGCGCGCACCGACTTCCGGCGTCTGCGACCCATTACACTCGTCTCCTGAACACTCGTACACATGGTCAGGAAACAGGGTGAATGAGGCGTTAATTTGACCTCACTGGCGAGATTTCTGGGCCGCGATCAACCAGAGCCCCATGAGGGCGAAGGCAATGACGGCGTTCCACGAGGCCATCGACAGCCCGAGGAACGCCCACGCCACCTGATCGCATTGCACCAGCGGCGCGCCAAGGATCTGGTCCATGAGCTGTTCGGGCGTCAGCGCCTCGATTGATCCTGAGGTGCAGGTCGTCGGCCCCTCCCACCAGGCCCTTTCGACTCCGGTGTGATAGATGCCGACCGCGCCGGTCGCCGCCGCCATCGCAGCGCCCAGAAGCGGGATCAGGGGGCCGGCCACGGCCAGTGCCACGAACCCCATCAGCACCGCGCCGCCATGGGGCCAGCGCTGCCAGATACAGAGCTTGCAGGGTGCAAGTCCGCCCAGATACTGGAAACCCCAAGCCGCAAGCAGCAGGGCAAGGGACCCTCCGGCAGCCAGCAGAACGGCGGTGTTTCGTGTCACAGGAACCTCACAGCATAGACGCCGCCGATCAGCAGCAGCACGAACAGGGTGAACATAAGCCCAAGCCGCTTTTCGATGAAATCACGGATCGGTGCGCCGTATTTCCAGAGAAGCCCCGCGACCAGAAAGAACCGCAGACCGCGCGCGATGATCGATGTGACGACGAATATGCCAAGCGGCAGGCCGGTCCAGCCGGACATGATCGTGATGACCTTGTAGGGAAAGGGCGTGATGCCCGCGATCAGGACGGGCCAGAAGCCGAAATCGTTGAACCGGTCGTTGAAAGCGGCCATGGCATCGGCCTTGCCCAGGGATTCGAGGATCGGCCGGCCCAGGGTGTCGAACGCCACGGCCCCGATCCAGTAGCCCAACAGCCCGCCCAGCACCGAACTGACCGTCGCCAATGCCGCGATCTGGAACGCGCGGCGGGGCGCCGCGAGGATCATCGGGATCATCAGGATATCGGGCGGAATTGGAAAGACCGAGGATTCGACGAACGCCACGATCGCCAGCGCCCACATGGCATAGCGGGTGCCGGCCAGAGACAGCGTCCAGTCGTAAAGGCGTTTGATCATCGAATCCTGCATTTTTGGGGACCACAAGTCACGCGAAGCGGATAAGGTCAAGTCCGAGGGTTTGTTGCGAGGGGGTGCGGATGCGCTGGCAGGGACGACGCGGAAGTCAGAATATCGAGGATCGCCGCCGGATGGGCGGGGGCGGAAAGGTCGCGGTCGGGGGGATCGGAGGCTTCGGCCTGATCGCGATCCTGCTGATCGGCTGGCTTCTGGGCGTCGATGTGACGCCGCTTCTTCAGGGCGGTGGCGGGATTGCCACCAATAGCCCGCAATCGGTCGAGATCACCGAGGCCGACCAGCGCGCGGCCGAATTCGTCTCGGTCACGCTGGCGGATACCGAAGAGGTCTGGGCCGGCGTCTTTCGCGATCAGCTTGGTGCCGACTACACTCCGCCCGTGCTCGTCCTGTTCAAGGGGGTGACGCAATCGCCCTGTGGCGGGGCGTCGGGGGCGACGGGGCCGTTCTATTGTCCGGGCGACAAGAAGGCGTATCTCGACACCGATTTCTTCACGACCCTGTCGCGGCGTCTGGGGGCGGGGGGCGATTTCGCCGCCGCCTATGTTGTGGCCCACGAGGTCGCGCATCATGTGCAGAACGAACTGGGCATTCTGGGTCAGGCGAACCGGATCCGGGCACAGGTGAGCCAAGCGGAATCAAACGCGATCTCGGTTCGGATCGAGTTGCAGGCCGATTGCCTGTCGGGTCTCTGGGCGCGCGAGGCGCATGCCCGCTTCGGCAGTCTCGAACGCGGCGATATCGCCGAGGCGATGAACGCGGCCCGCCAGATCGGGGACGACACGCTGCAGCGGAATGCCGGGCGCGTCCCACAGCCCCATACCTTCAGCCACGGCAGCGCGGAACAGCGCGAGCGGTGGTTCCTGCGTGGTTATGAAAGCGGCGAGATCGCGGCTTGCGACACCTTCGGGGCGTCCCGACTCTGACCGGGGTCGCGTGCGGCGTCAGACGATGCGGGCCGGGCGCAGCGCGAGCCAGATCAGCGCGCCCCCCGCCAGCGCCAGGAACGGCACCATGGCAATGTTCACGGCGTTCCAGCCCTCGACGACATCGCCGCCTGCGCAGTTCATCAGCCCGCCCGACGCCAGCGAAGCGACGGTGACGCAGCCCATGACGATCGAATCGTTCAGCCCCTGAACCCGGCCTCTTTCATGGGGCGCGTGGGTCGCGGTCAGCATCGTGGTGGCGCCGATGAAACCGAAGTTCCAACCGAAGCCCAGCAGGATCAGCGCGACAAAGAAATTGCCCAGCGTCACCCCGCTCAGCGCCACGACGCCCGCCAGGCCAAGGATCACCAGCCCGGTGGCGACGATGCGCTCGGAGCCGAAGCGGGCGATCAGGTGGCCGGTGAAGAACGAGGGTGCGAACATCGCCAGCACATGGGCCGAAACGACATGCGAGGCATCCGCGACGCTGAACCCGCAGCCCACCACCGCAAGCGGCGTCGAGGTCATCACGAGGTTCATCAGCGCGTAGGACACCATCCCGCAGATCACCGCCACGAGGATTGCGGGTTCGGTCAGAAGCGCCCGGCGCGACCGTCCCGCGGGCGCGTCAAAGGCGGGCAGGGGCGGTTTCGGGATGTCGAGGCCAAAGAAGATCGCCATACCGATCAGGTTCAGAGCCATGACGGCGAAATAGACAGGGATGAAGCGATCGACGGTCGCCACCGGACCGTCGGTCAGAAAGGCCACGATCTGGGGCCCGATCAAAGCCGAGAGCAATCCGCCCGCCAGGACGTAGGAAATCGCCTTGGGGCGGAAGTCGTCAGAGGCCGTATCGGCGGCGGCGAAGCGGTAGAACCCCTGCGCCGACATGTAGATACCGGTCAGGTAGGAGCCCAGGAGGAACAGCCAGAAGTTGTTCATCGCGAGGCCCGCAGCCGCGATCCCCGCGCCGATCAGCCCGCCGGTGGCGCCCACCATGAATCCGGCCCGGCGCCCATGGCGCTGCATCAGCGACGACAGCCACGGCGCGGTCGTCATCGAGCCGAACACGATCATCGAGATCGGCAGGGTGGCGAGGCAGGCGATCGGCGAAAGCTGCTGTCCGGCCAGCCCTCCGATGACGAAAATCATCGGCATCTGGCTTCCCAGAATCGCCTGGGCCGCCACAAGGACGGCCACGTTACGCTTTGCGCGCCGGTCTTCGGGGGGCGAAACGATCATGACGCTTGTGCTAGCGTCGGCCACGGCCAACGGCAAGCAGCTTGCACATCCGCGACCACTTGACGCTTGGCCGCCGGGCGCGGGCGAACCTGCTATCAGAATCAACGTTTTGCTGTATACCGGAGCATACACCAGGAGGCGTTTCGGCGACGGGTTCCCTTTGGGATCATGCGTAATTCATTAGCGAGACGGGTGCGGAAATGAAGTTACTGCTGCTGGCCGGGACGCCGGAATCGGTTCAGGTCGGGCAGGCGCTGGCGCGCTTCAGTCAGGTCGTGACCATCGCATCTCTTGCGCGCGCGTCGCGCGCTCCCCAAACCTTGAACCTGCCCATCCGCATCGGTGGCTGGGGTGGCGAGGCGGCATTCACCGACTGGCTTTTGCACGAGCGGATCGAGGCGGTGCTGGATGTGACCCATCCCTTCGCCGCACGGATTTCCGAGCGCACCGCGCGCGTCTGTGCGGCGCATGATATTCCCTATGTCCAGTTCCTGCGGCCCCCATGGGTGCCCCATGCAACGGATAACTGGACCTTCCTGAACTCTGGCGCCGAGGCGGCGCTGCATGTGCCCGAGGGCGCGCGGGTCCTGCTGGCGACGGGTCGGCACGGGCTCGAGGATTTCTATCCGCTCGAGGGCCGGACGATCTTCCTGCGGGTGCGGGACCGGGGGCAGGACGCATTCCCCTTCAGCCATGGCCGGTTCGTGCATCATCCGGCTCCGATGTCGTTCGATGCGCTTATCTCCATGCTGCACGCGCTTGGCATCGACTGGGTGATCGCGCGCAATTCGGGCGGCGGGGCGGGGATGCCGGTGATCGAGGCGGCGCGCCAACTGGGCATTCCGGTGGGGATGATCCGCAGGCCGCCACAGCCCCAGGCCGCGCGCATCCGGACTGTGACTGAAGCGCTGGCATGGGTGCGTCGGCGCCTGTAGAACGGTCGGATGAGCATCGGTCGGATCATCGAAACCCCGGATTGCGTGGCCGAGGGCGCGGCCTTTCTGGCGCGCCGCGAGCCGCGTTTCGCGACCGCGCTTGCCCTGACGGGCCCGGTGCCGCTGCGGCGGCGGCCGGACGGGTTCGCGGCGCTTCTGGATGCGATCGTGAGCCAGCAGGTCTCGGTCGCGTCGGCGAATGCGATCTGGGGGCGGATGAAGGCGGCAGGCCATACCGGGCCGCGCAAGATCCTGCGGGCCTCGGACGAGGAGTTGCGGGCCTGTGGCCTGTCGCGCCAGAAGATCCGCTATGCCCGCGAACTGGCCCGGTCGCGGATCGACTTTCCGGGGCTTCGGGCCCGTCCCACGGATGAAGTCATCGAGATCCTGGTCGCTGTGCCCGGGATCGGACGGTGGACGGCCGAGATCTATGCGATGTTCTCGCTGGGCCGGGCGGATGTCTTTGCCCCCGGCGATCTGGCGCTTCAGGAGGCCGCCCGCGTGCTCTTCGCGCTGGAGGATCGTCCGACCGAACGGGCCTTGCGCGAGATGGCGGCGGAGTGGTCGCCATGGCGGGGCGTTGCAGCCCGGCTTCTCTGGGCCTACTACCGGGTGGCGAAAGAGCGGGAAGGGACGAGATGACACGGGAATTGACGGTGCACCGCAGGGATGCGGCCTCGGGCAAGGCGACGTCGCTTGTGGTCTTTCTCCATGGCTATGGCGCGGATGGGAACGACCTTTTGGGGCTGGCCGATCCGCTGGCACCGCATATGCCCGACACGGCCTTTGTTGCGCCCGATGCGCCCGACCCCTGCACCAACAATCCGATGGGGTTTCAATGGGCGCCGATCCCGTGGCTTGACGGCTCGTCGGAAGCCGCGGCCCGTGCGGCGCTCGAGGCGTCGTTCGCGGATGTGGACGCGATGCTGGACGCGGAACTGGCGCGGCTGGAGCTTATGCCCGATCGGCTGGTCCTTCTGGGGTTCTCGCAGGGGTGCATGATCTCGCTGCATATCGCGCCGCGGCGGCCGCTGCCCGTTGCGGGGGTGGTGGGCATTTCGGGGCGGCTTCTGATGCCGGAGCTGCTGGCGGCAGAGACGGTGTCGAAACCCCCGGTCCTGCTGGTCCATGGCGATGCCGATGACGTGGTGCCCTTTGCCTCGCTGAACGAGGCCGGGCAGGCGCTGACGCAGGCGGGCTTTCCGGTCTATGCCCATGTGATGCGGGGGACGGGCCACGGGATCGCGCCCGACGGCTTATCGGTGGCGCTGGCCTTCATGCGGGAGCAGTTGGGAATTTCCTGACCCCCGGGGCGGCGAAGGTCCGTCACGGGATCGTCACGCATGCGATTTTTCCGATGCCCGACAATTACGCAAATCATGGGGGTTGTCAGGCGCATACCGCCATATATAGTCCAACCGAGGCTGGGGCGGGTTCCCCCGCTCTGAGCCGGTAGCCCGGACCGCAGAGTGAGGACGGAGTCGCAGATGCATGGTGAGTTCAGAACAAGTTTCGTACGCGAGCCGAACAGTCTTCGGCACAACCCGGCGTTGGTTCTGAACGCCGATTACCGGCCGCTGTCCTACTATCCCCTGTCGCTCTGGCCGTGGCAGGAGGCGATCAAGGCCGCCTGGCTGGATCGGGTGACGATCCTTGCGGAATATGACGAGGTGGTCCGCTCGCCCTCGACCGAGATCAGGATTCCTTCGGTCGTGGTGCTGAAGGACTATGTGAAACCCCAGCGGCGGGTCGCATTCACCCGCTTCAACCTGTTTCTGCGGGACGAGTTTGCCTGTCAGTATTGCGGCGCCCGGGGCGATCTGACGTTTGACCATGTGGTGCCGCGTGCCCGGGGCGGGGTGACAAGCTGGGAGAACGTGGTTGCGGCCTGTTCAAGCTGCAACCTTCGGAAGGGCGCGAAATCCCTGCACCGGTCGGGCCTGAACCTGCGCAAGCCACCACGTCAGCCGGGGGCCGAGGAATTGCGCAACCAGGGCCGGAAATTCCCGCCGAACCACCTGCACGAGACATGGCTCGATTTCCTGTACTGGGACGCGGAACTGCAGGCCTGATCCTGCGGCACAATCGTTAATTTCCCCGAAACCGGGCGATCAGGTGAAGCGGACCTTGCCGATATAGGGCAGGTTCCTGTTTCGCTGGGCATAGTCGATGCCGTAGCCCACGACGAATTCATCGGGGATCTCGAAGCCGGTCCAGGAGGCCTTGATCTCGACCTCGCGGCGGCTGGGCTTGTCCAGAAGGGCGATGGTTTCAAGCCGCCGGGGACCCCGGTTCGACAGGAAGCGGACCACTTGCGACAGGGTGTGGCCGGTATCCACGATATCCTCGACCAGCAGGACGTCGCGCCCCGCGATCTCTCCGCGAAGATCCTTCAAGATCCTGACTTCGCGGGAGGATTCCGTGGAATCGCCATAGCTTGACGCCTCGAGGAAATCGACTTCGACGTTCATTTCCAGCTCGCGCACCAGATCGGCGATGAAGACGAACGAGCCGCGCAGAAGCCCCACCATGACAAGCTTGTCGGTGTCCGCGAAGGAGGCGCGGATCTCGCGGGCGAGGGTTTCGATCCGGGCCGCGATGGTTTTGGCCGAGATCATCGTGTCGATTACATAAGGCTGCGTCATCGCCCCCCATCCCCTTGACTCTCCGGGCCATTTGACGATTTCACGGCCCAACTGCAAGAGACCCTAAGCGATGCCGAGCCATTCCGAAACCCGACCGCTGCCCTATTCTGCGCAACAGATGTACGATCTGGTGGCCGATGTCGCGCGCTATCCCGAGTTCCTGCCTTGGTGTGCTGCGGCGCGGGTGCGGGGGATCGACGAGAGGGGCGATCACAGCATCATGACGGCGGATTTGGTGATTTCTTTCAAGGTGTTCCGGGAGAAGTTCACGAGCCGCGTGGTGCTGTGGCCCAAGGAGCGGAGGATCGTCACGGATTATCTGGACGGGCCGTTCCGGTATATGCATTCGACCTGGGAGTTCCGGGAGGCCATGGGGGGCTGCGAGGTCGTGTTCCATGTCGATTTCGAGTTTCGGAACGCGGTGCTGCAATCGGTCATCGGCCTTGTTTTCAACGATGCGATGCAGCGGGTGGTCCGCGCCTTCGAGCGGCGGGCGGCAGAGCTTTACGGCTGAATATCTGTTATGTGGTTTTCATGCCGAAACCATGTGTATTCCATGCGCATGGCGTTACGCATCCAAGGCCGCCTGCAGAAGCGTCAGAGCCGTGTCGCGGGCCGCGCGACGCACCCGGTCGCGGCCAAGGGCGCCGAAGTCGATGCTGCGGGTTTCTGTGGGGCGACCCTCGCGCGCGAGGCCGAAGCAGACCCTGCCTTCGGGCTTGAGCTCCGATCCGCCGGGACCGGCGATCCCGGTGACCGAGACCGCGAGGGTCGCGCCCGAATGCGCGAGGGCCCCCTCGGCCATTTCGAGGGCCACTTCCTTTGAGACCGCGCCATGGGTGTCGAGCGTGGCGGGGCTGACCCCCAGCATCTGGATCTTGGCGGCGTTGGAATAGGTGATGAAGCCGCGGTCGAACACGTCGGACGCGCCAGGGATATCGGTGAGCGCGGCGGCGACCATGCCGCCGGTGCAGCTTTCGGCGGTGGCGATGGTCAGCCCGAGGGTGCGGGCCTGGTCCAGAAGACCCGCGACGTTCATGCCCCCATCAGCCCGTGGGCGACCCAGGCCAGCGCCATGACGCAGACGGCGGCAGCGATGCCGGCGAGCACATCGTCCAGCATCACCCCCATGGCTCCCGGTTGCCGGTCGGCCCAGCCGATGGGCCCCGGTTTCCAGATATCGAAGGCGCGAAACAGGAGGAAGGCGGTGAGGATGCCGGGCCAGAGGGCAGTGACCTCGGCGCCCGCATGGGCGGCACCGATCGAGATCGGCCAGAGCGCGATCCACTGACCCACGGCCTCGTCCACGACGATCTCGGACGGGTCATGGGTGCCGGTGGCGTGCATGAAGCCCGCCGAGGCCCAGAGACCGGCGGCGAACAGCGCCAGTGTCGCGGCGCCCAGAAGGAACGGGCCGCCCGCCATGTGCAGGACCCAGGCGACGGGGATCGCCGCGGCCGAGCCCCATGTGCCGGAGGCCGGGCGCAGGTGCCCCACGAAGCCGAAGGTGGCGATGACGCGGGCGAGAGGGGCGGTCATGGCGACACGAGGCTGACGGTGGCCAAAGCGGCGATGCCTTCGCCGCGGCCGGTGAAGCCAAGTTGTTCCGAGGTGGTGGCCTTGACCGAGATACGGTCCTGGGCCACGCCCGTGAGTTCCGCCATGCGGGCGATCATCGCTGGCGCATGGGGGCCGATCTTCGGCAATTCGCAGATCAGCGTGCAGTCGATATTGGCGATCCGGTAGCCGTGGCCGAGCGCGAGGCCCACCGCATGGGCAAGGAACACCGCGCTGTCGGCGCCCTTCCATTGCGGGTCGGACGGCGGGAAGTGGCGGCCGATATCGCCCTGGGCCAGCGCGCCGTAGATCGCGTCGGTCACCGCATGCATGCCCACATCGGCGTCGGAATGGCCGTCGAGGCCGTGGCTGTGGGGAATCTTGTGGCCGCAGAGGATCACGTGGTCGCCGGGGCCGAAACGGTGCACGTCGAACCCGTTGCCCAGTCTGATATCGGTCAAGCTCATGCGGTCCTTCGGCAGTTCTCTGGCGGGGTCGCGCCCGGGGAAGGCGTCATGTCCCGCGGCGTCCCGGTGTCTGTTCTTCACATCAAGTGTCTAGGGTCTGGCGGGTTCAGTGACAATGGCTTCCATTTTCCCGGCAGAACCGCTTAAAAAATGGGCAGGTGTAGATCGTGCCAGATTAACCTGCCGTCAGGATTTGCCTTTTCCTGCAAGTCGGCATAGCTCCTGCGTAGTTGCACAAGGATTGAGCGTTTGTTCAAGGACCGGGCGGTTTTCCCGTCAGATTACCCCGTATTGCTGGCCCCGATGGCCGGAATCACCGATTTGCCGTTCCGGCGGCTGGTGGCGCGCTTTGGCGCGGGGCTGGTCGTGAGCGAGATGGTGGCCAGTCAGGAAATGGTGCAGGCCAAGCCCGGCGTGCGCGAGCGGGCCGAACTGGGCCTCCGGACCGAGGGGACGGCGGTGCAACTGGCAGGCCGCGACCCCTACTGGATGGGCGAGGCGGCGCGGATGGTGGCCGACCGGGGCGCGCGGATCATCGATATCAACATGGGCTGCCCGGCAAAGAAGGTGACGGGCGGGCTTTCGGGATCGGCGCTGTTGCGGGATCTGGACCATGCGCTGCGGCTGATCGCGGCGGTGGTGGCGGCGGTGGATGTTCCGGTGACGCTGAAGACGCGGCTGGGCTGGGACGACCGCGAGACCGCCCCGGAACTGGCGCGGCGCGCGGAGGCCGAGGGGATCGGGATGATCACGATCCATGGGCGCACGCGCTGCCAGTTCTACAAGGGCCGGGCCGACTGGGCGTCGATCAGGGCGGTCAAGCGCGCGGTGACGATCCCGGTGGTGGCCAATGGCGATATCGTGGGAACCGACAGCGCGAGGGCGGCGCTTGCCGCGTCCGGCGCCGATGGGGTGATGATCGGGCGCGGGGTGCAGGGCCAGCCGTGGATCTTGTCGCAGGTCGCCGCGGGATTGGCGGGACGGACCGCGCCCGTTGCGCCGCGGGGCGCGGCATTGGCGCGGATCGTGGCGGAGCATTTCGAGGATACGCTGTCGTTCTATGGGGCGGATCTGGGCGGGCGGGTGATCCGCAAGCATCTTGGCTGGTACATGGATCGGGCCGGAACGCCCCGGGACCTGCGCAAGCGGATCCTGACGGGGGATGCGCGCGCGGTGCGGGCGGCGCTGCCCGACGCGCTTGCGGCGGGAGAGATGGCGGCATGAAGCCAGCATCATTCGGAGAAGTCATCTGGGCCTCGCTTGCCCGTTCCGGCGCTCTTGCTGGATCCGGGTGACATGATCTCGGAGGTCAATGCGGCGGCGGAACTGTTCCTGAATGCCTCGGCCCGGTCGCTGCGGGGGGCACCGTTTTTCGACCGGATGATGATCGACGCGCCATTGGACGATGCGTTGCGGCGGGTGCGGAGCGACCAGGCCTCGCTGTCGATCAACGACGTCGACGTGGGGACGGGCGAGCGCAAGCCCGTGCATTGCAACGTGCAGATCGCGCCTATGCTGGCGATGCCGGGCTTCGTGCTTGTCCTTCTCGAGCCGCGGCAACTGGCGGACCGGTTGGGGCGCGCGCAATCGGTGACGGCGGCGGCGAAGTCGGCGATCGGCATGTCCGAGATGCTGGCCCATGAGATCAAGAACCCGCTGGCGGGAATCACCGGAGCGGCGCAGCTTCTGTCGATGAACCTGTCGGGCGAGGATCGGGAGATGACCGACCTGATCGTCGTCGAGGCGCGGCGCATTCTTGCGCTTCTGGAGCAGGTCGAGCAGTTCGGCAACCTGCGCCCGCCCGAGCGGAAGGCGTGGAACCTGCATGACCTGCTGGAACGGGCGCGCAAATCGGCGAATGTGGGCTTTGCGGCGCAGATGCGGATCCACGAGGATTACGACCCCTCGCTGCCGTCCACATGGGTGGATGGCGACCAGTTGATCCAGGTGTTCCTGAACCTTCTGAAGAACGCGGCCGAGGCGGCGGGACCGGGCGGCGGGACGATCACGATCCGCACCTTCTATGACATGTCGCTGCGGCTGCGGCGCAAGGACGGAACCGGTACCCTGCCGCTGCAGGTCGAGATCATCGACGATGGCAAGGGACTCCCTCCGGAGATCGCCAGCAATATTTTCGAGCCCTTCGTTTCGGGGCGCGAGAACGGCACCGGGCTGGGCCTGGCGCTGGTGTCAAAGATCATTTCCGACCACGACGGCTGGATTTCCGTGGATTCGGTGCCCGGGCGCACCGTGTTCCGGATATCGCTGCCAGTCGCCCCGAAAGACACAGGAGAATAGACATATGGATGGCACGGTTCTTGTCGCGGATGACGACCGGACGATCCGGACGGTTCTGACGCAGGCGCTGACGCGCGCGGGTTGCAAGGTGCATGCGACCTCGAGCCTTGTGACGCTGATGCGGTGGGTCGAGGAGGGCAAGGGCGATCTGGTAATCTCGGACGTGATGATGCCAGACGGGAACGGGTTGGAGCAGTTGCCGAAGATCGCCGAGGAGCGGCCGGGCCTGCCGGTGATCGTGATCTCGGCGCAGAACACGATCATGACGGCGATTCAGGCCGCCGAGGCGGATGCGTTCGATTACCTGCCGAAACCTTTCGATCTGCCGGACCTGATGAAGCGGGCGGCGCGGGCGCTTGAGGTGAAGCGACGGGTGGCGCCGTCGCGGGCCGGGCGCGATATCGACGGGGCCGAGGGCGACCTGCCGCTGGTGGGGCGGACGCCGGCGATGCAGGCGCTCTACCGGTTGGTGGCGCGGGTGATGAACACCGATCTTGCGGTGCTGATCACCGGAGAGAGCGGCACCGGCAAGTCGCTGATCGCACGCGCGGTGCATGACCTTTCGGACCGCCGCACCCTGCCGTTCACGGTTGCGGGGGCGGCGGAACTTGCGTCGATGGACGGGCCCGCCACGATCCTGAGCCGCGCCAAGGGCGGGTCGATCCTGTTCGACGAGGTGGGCGATCTGGATCAGGACGCGCAGGCGCGGATCGTGCGGATGCTGGACAGTTTCACCGACAATGCGCCCCGGATCATGGCTACGAGCCAAGCCGATCTGGCCCGCAAGATGGAGCAGGGCCAGTTCCGGCAGGACCTGTTCTATCGGTTGAGCGGGGTGACGATTTCGGTGCCGTCCCTGCGCGAGCGGGTCGACGATATCCCGCTTCTGGCCGACCACTTCCTGGCCCGGGCGGAGCGTGACGGGCTGTCGTCGCGGCGGTTCGATCAGGGTGCGATGGACCTGATCCGCGCCTATAGCTGGCCGGGCAACGTGCGCCAGCTTGAGAACACGATCCGACGGCTGGTGGTGACCGGCGCCGAGGAGGAGATCACGCGGGCTGAGACCGAGCTGGTGCTGGGCAACCAGCCGGCGATGGAGCCACTTGGTGGGCGGTGGCGAGGGCGAGAAGCTTTCGGTGTCGGTGGGGAAGCACCTGCGGCGCTATTTCGATCTGCATGGCGGGGTGCTTGCCGCCGCCGGGGCTGTACCAGCGAATCCTGCGCGAGGTGGAGACGCCGCTGATCGAGATCGCGCTGGATGCGACCGGGGGAAATCAGGCGAAATGCGCCGATCTATTGGGGATCAACCGCAATACGCTGCGCAAGAAAATCACCGATCTTGATATTCGCGTGACACGGCGCCGCAAATTGATGTAAAACCGCAACAGCAGAGTTGCCGATCCGCACGCGTGCGGGCAACGGCGACCAGATTTGGCGGTAACCGCCCTCGGGCGGCACATCAGGTTGAGGTTACATCGTGGCGGGCGTTGCGCGCAGAGCAACAATGGACCGACTCCTCCGTTTGCGGAGGCTGCAGCGTTTCCAGAACGTGGCGACCATCGGCCTTGTGGGTCTGGGCCCGATTCTGGCCTTCTTCACATTTCTTGTTCTGGGACCTCTGGATCAGGGCGCGTCGGCGCTGTCGCTGCGGCTCGTGCTGCTGGCGGACCTTGTCTATGTGCTGGTGGTGGCGACGCTGGTCTTTGGCACCGTCGCGCGGATGATCGCGGCGCGGCGGGCGCGGTCGGCGGGGTCGCGGCTGCACCTGCGGCTGACGGGCGTGTTCGCGCTGATCGCGCTGATCCCGGCGGTGACGGTCGCGATCTTTGCCGGACTGACGGTGAATGTGGGGCTTGAGGGCTGGTTCTCGGACCGGGTGCGGGGCGTGGTGGGCGCGTCGCTGGCTGCCGCCGAGGCCTATCAGGAAGACCAGAGGCGCGACCTGTCGGAAGATGCCGAGGCGTTGGCGGGTTTTCTCGAGCGGGCGCGGGAGAATGATTTCTTTATCTCGGACAGTGATTTGCGGCGTGTTCTTACACAAGGTCAATCGCTGGTGCAGCGGGGGCTGCGCGAGGCCTATGTGATCGACAGCGCGGGCGAGATCCGGGCGCGGGGCGAGCGGTCCTACCTGTTCGATTTCGAGCGGCCAAGCGCCGAGGTCATCGCCGCTGCCCAGGGCGGCGAGACGGTGATTGTCGAGGATCTGGACCATGCCGAATACCGGTCGCTTGTCGCGCTGTCGAACTATGCCGACCGGTTGCTTTACGTGTCGCGCGACGTGGATGCGCGGATTCTGGGGCTTCTGGACGACGCGGAGGAGACCGCGCGGCTTTACCGGCAACTGGAGAACGAGCGGGGCCGGTTGGTGTTCGAGTTCGGGCTTCTCTACCTTGGGTTCGCGGTGATCCTGATCCTTGCCGCGATCTGGCTTGGCATGTGGTTCGCCGAGCGTCTGTCGCAGCCGGTCGGGCGGCTTGCGGGGGCCGCGCAACGGGTGGGCGCGGGCGATCTGGACGTGCAGGTGATCGAGGAGCGTGGCGATGACGAGATCGCCATGCTGGGCCGTGTCTTCAACCAGATGACGCGGCAGTTGAAGGGGCAGCGCGACACGCTTTTGGAGAATAACGAGAAGATCGAACGGCGGCGGCGGCTGTTCGATTCGGTGCTGTCGTCGGTCACATCCGGGGTCGTGGGGCTGGACGAGGCCGGGAAGGTCGCCTTTGCCAACCGTTCAGCGGAGCGGATCCTACAGGCCGACGGGCTTGACGGCGAGGCGCGTCCCATCGCGCTGGCGATCCCGGAATTCGGCGAGTTATTCGAGCGGCTGACATCGTCGCGCAGCGAGATCGCGCAGGAGGAGATCCGGGTGATCCGGGACGGGCGGCTGGAGAACCTGCTGGTGCGGATGGCAACGCGGCGGGGCGAGGACGGACGTCTTGAGGGCTACGTGGTGGCCTTTGACGACGTAACCGATCTGGTGAGTGCGCAGCGCATGGCCGCATGGGGTGACGTGGCGCGGCGCATCGCCCACGAGATCAAGAACCCGCTGACCCCGATCCAGCTTTCGGCGGAGCGGATCAAGCGCAAGTTTGCCTCCGAAGTGCAGGACCCGGCGGCGCTTGAACAATATACCGACGTGATCGTGCGGCAGACCGGCGATTTGCGGCGGATCGTCGACGAATTCTCGAAATTCGCGCGGATGCCGGAGCCCGAGCGGCGATCGCACGATCTGGTGGTTCTGGTGCGGGATGCGACGCTTTTGCAGGACACGGCCTTTGACGATATCCGCGTGACCGCGGAGTTGCCGGATCCGCCGCTGATGGCCGAGATCGATGCGACGATGATCGGGCAGGCGATGACGAACATGATAAAGAACGCATGTGAAGCCATTGAAACCCTGCGGGAAAAAGGTGCGCCCGAGGGTCATGAGGCACAGGTGCGGGTGGCTTTGACGGCCGATGGCGGGACGGCGGTGATCCGGATTTCGGATAACGGGATCGGCCTGCCCGAAGACCGGGCGCGGCTGTTCGAGCCCTATGTGACGACGCGGGAGAAGGGCACGGGCCTCGGCCTGCCCATCGTGAAGAAGATCATCGAAGAACATGGCGGGACCTTGCGGCTGGACGATGCCGACCCGCTGGATGCCTCGGGGCAGGTGGGAGCGCGGGCCGAAATCCGCCTGCCGCTGCAGGAGGCGGCGTGAGACAGAAAACGAAGGCAAAGGTGGGATCATGGGCGATATTCTGATCGTAGATGACGAGCGCGACATCCGGGAGTTGATCGGGGATATTCTTCGCGACGAGGGGCATGTGCCGCGGCTGGCGGGCAGTTCGGACGAATGCATGGCGGCGATCAATTCGGCGCCGCCGGAGCTGATGATCCTCGATATCTGGCTGAAGGACAGCCAGATGGATGGGATCGACATCCTGAAGGCGGTGAAGCGCGACAACCCGGAGATTCCGGTGGTGATCATTTCGGGTCACGGCAATATCGAGATCGCGGTCGCGGCGATCAAGCAGGGGGCCTATGACTTCATCGAGAAGCCGTTCAACATCGATCAGCTGATGGTGGTGATCACCCGCGCCATGGAGACCTCGCGGCTCCGGCGCGAGAACCTGTCTCTGCGCAGCCAGGATGTGGGCGCGATGGAGATGATCGGCGCATCGGCGGCGTTCAAGGCGCTGAAATCGAACCTCGACAAGGTGACCAATTCGAACGGGCGGGTGATGCTGACGGGCCCCGCCGGGTCGGGCAAGGAAACCGCCGCGCGCTATATCCACGCCAATTCGCCACGGGCGGGCGCGCCCTTTGTCACGGTGAGTTCCGCGTCGATCGCGCCGGAGCGGATGGAGGAGGTCCTGTTCGGCCGCGAAACGCCGGAGCGTGGCGTCGAATCGGGGCTTCTGGAGCAGGCCCATGGCGGGGTTCTCTACTTCGACGAGGTGGCGGATATGCCGCTGGGCACCCAGTCGAAGATCCTGCGGGTGCTGACCGAGCAGCAGTTCAGCCGCGTGCGCGGCGTCGACAAGGTGCGGGTGGATATCCGGGTCCTGTCCTCGACCAACCGGGATCTGGAGGCCAATGTGGCGGCGGGCGAGTTCCGGCAGGAACTGTATCACCGGCTGAACGTGGTGCCGATTTCGGTGCCGTCGCTGGAGGAACGGCGCGAGGACATTCCGGGTCTCGCGGCCCATTTCATCGGCATTCTGAACCGCGAGCAGGGGCTTGTGGCGCGGACGCTCTCGGAGGAGGCGGAGGCGCTGTTGCAGACGATGCCCTGGCCGGGGAACCTGCGCCAGTTGCGCAACGTGATCGAGCGGGTGCTGATCCTCGGGCCGGAAAAGGGCGAGATCGGCGCGGAGGAATTGCCCAATGCCGAACCGCAGCAGCAGGAAGAGGGGCGGATGGTGTTGCAGGGCGGGCTTGCCACGCTGCCCCTGCGCGAGGCGCGGGAATTGTTCGAGCGCGAGTACCTTCTGACCCAGATCAACCGGTTCGGCGGCAATATCAGCCGCACGGCGGCCTTCGTGGGGATGGAGCGTTCGGCGCTGCACCGCAAGCTCAAGAGCCTGAACGTGGTGACCTCGAACAAATCGGGCGCGCGGGTGGCGCATGTGGAGGAAGAGCACGAGCGGGCGGATTAAGTCCATGACGGGACCGGTGACGGGTGGAGTTTGAATGACCGAGAGCGCATCCGAACTGGCGTTCGACACGCGGTTCTCGAATCTGAACTTCAACAAGGCCTGCCGCGCGCTGCGCCAGGAGCGGAATCGCACCAAGAGCTTCTGGCAGGGTTGGGGCGGGCTTTTCGTGATCGCGCTGGGGATCGGCGCGGTCGCCGGCGCGGTTTCGGGGCTGATCGGCGGGAACCTTGGCGGGACGCTCGCCTATGTCATAATCTTTGGTGGAATGATCGCCTTCCTGGTCTATCGGTCGCGGCAGGCGCAGAGCGTCGTTCGTGAAGCGCCGATCCGGTCGGGGGTCACGCGGGTGAGGCTTGACCCCGAAGGATACACCACGATCCATCCCGGCCTCGAAAGCCGGGTGCGGTGGAGCCATGCGCATGGCGTGGTAACGACGCCCGAGGCCCTGTTGATCCTGCACAGCGGCTATGAATTCTTTCCGATCGAAGCGGGCGCCTTCGCGGATGCCGCAGAGATGGAGGCGGTTGCGGCGCGGATCCGGGACTGAATCGCGGCGGCCGGTGCCAGCGGTGGAGGGCGTGCCGGGGCGGAGCCGAATTGACGGCACTGGCGCAACCTGCCATCCCTGCGGATGACGAACCGGGGCCGGAGGCGGGATGAAGGTCATCATATGCGGCGCGGGTCAGGTTGGCTGGCAGATCGCGCGTCATTTGTCGGGCGAGGCGAACGACGTGACCGTCGTGGACAACAATCCCGATCTGGTGCGCCGGGCGACCGATACGCTGGATGTGCAGGGGATTTCCGGCTTTGCCTCCTATCCCGAGGTTCTGGACCGGGCGGGCGCGCGGGATGCCGATATGCTGATCGCCGCGACCTATTCCGACGAGGTCAACATGGTGACCTGTCAGGTGGGGCATTCGGTGTTCGGGATCACCCGCAAGATCGCGCGGATCCGGTCGCAGAGCTATCTGAACGCGCTCTATTCCGACCTGTATCGCCGCGATCACATGCCGATCGACGTGATCATCAGCCCCGAGCGCGAGGTGGCCGAGGCGGCCCTGCGGCGGCTGGCGGCGCCCGCGGCCTTCGATACGCAGAGTTTTCTGGACGGCAAGGCGCAGCTACTGGGCCTCATGCTGGACGACGATTGCCCGGTTCTGAACACGCCCCTGCGGCAGTTGACCGACCTGTTTTCGACCCTGCGCGCGCTGGTGGTGGGGATCCGGCGCGGGGCGCGGCTGTTCGCGCCGGAGCCCGGTGACCAGTTGTTCGCCGATGACCAGATCTATGTGGTGACCCATACCGAAGACGTGAACCGGACGGTGGAGATCTTCGGCAAGACGGTGCGCAAGCAGGAGCGGATCGTCATCATCGGCGGCGGCAATGTGGGGCTGGCGGTGGCCAAGGACCTTGAGAGCCGGCGCGACCGGGTGCGGGTCCGGGTGATCGAGAAGAACCGCGCCTGCGCCGAACTGGCGGCGGATTCGCTGGAGCGGACCATCGTTCTGAACGGTGACGGCTTGTCGATGGAACTATTGGCTGAGGCGGGCGTGGACCGGGCCGATGCGGTTCTGGCGGTGACCGATGACGACAAGACCAACATGCTGGCCGCGGTGCGGGCGAAATCGGTGGGCTGTCCCTTTGCGATCTGCCTGATCAACGATCCCACGCTGGTGACGCTGATGGGGCCGTTGGAGATCGACGCCTATATCGTTCCGCGTGCCACCACCGTATCCTCGATCCTGCGCCATGTCCGTCATGGCCGGGTGCGGGGCGTCTATTCGATCGGCGATGCCGAGGCCGAGGTGATCGAGGCGCAGATCCTGTCGACCTCGCCGATCTCGGGCAAGGCGATCCGGGATATCGATTTCCCCGAGGGCGTTCTGGTGGGCGCGGTGATGAAGGGCGACGAGGTGATCAAGCCCGTCGGCGGCACGCGGATCGACGAGGGCGATGTGATCGTGCTTTTCGCCATGTCCGCCGACGTGCCCGAGGTCGAGCGCCTGTTCCAGGTCTCGATCGATTATTTCTGATGTTCGACAGGCTTCTGTCGCTGCCGCTGATCGTGCTTGTCCTCGGGCTGGGCGCGGTCTCGATGCTCGTGCCGGCGATCCATGCCGCGGCGGTCAACGACCACCACACGGCGCGGGTGTTCTTTTACGGCGCGGTGCTGTTCCTGATCCTGTTCTGGCTGATCGCCATCGCCACCTCGAGCTACAAGATCCGCAGGCAGGGGCGGAGCCACCTGATCGCGCTTCTGGCGACCTTCACGGTGGTGCCGGTCATGCTGGCGGTGCCGTTTTATGAAGCGGTGCGGACCACCAGTTTTCTCAACAGCTATTTCGAGATGGTGTCGTCGCTGACCACGACCGGCGCCACGATGTTCGCGCCCGAGCGGCTTCCGCCTTCGGTGCATCTGTGGCGGGCGCAGGTGGGTTGGATGGGCGGCTTTTTCGTCTGGGTCACGGCGGTGGCGATTCTGGCGCCGCTGAACCTTGGCGGGTTCGAGGTGCGCGGATTGGGCGCCGATATCGGACAGGGGGCGTCGGGTCAGACGCCGATCACGCGGGTGGCGGATTCGTCGGAGCGGCTGGCGCGGTTCGCGGGGCGGCTGTTCCCGGTCTATGCGATGCTGACCGGCGTCTTGTGGGCGGTTCTGTTCATCGCCGGGGATGCGCCGCTGGTGGCGCTGTGTCATGCCATGTCGATCCTCGCCACGTCGGGAATCTCGCCCGTGGGCGGGTTCTCGGGCGGATCGTCGGGTTTTGCGGGCGAGGCGCTGGCGTTTCTGTTCCTTGTCTTTGCCCTGTCGCGGCTGACCTTTGCCGTCGACGAGCGGGCGCGCGGATGGAAATCCCTCCGCGAGGATCCGGAATTGCGGCTGGGTTTGTCGCTTGTGCTTCTGGTGCCGGTGGTGCTGGTGTTGCGCCATTGGGTGGGGGCCTATGAGGTTTCCGCCGAGAGCAATATCGCGGCGATGCTGCGCACGCTCTGGGGCGCGGCCTTTACGGTGATGTCTTTCCTGACCACGACCGGGTTCGAAAGTGCGTGGTGGGAGGAGGCGCGAAGCTGGTCGGGCCTGCCCACGCCCGGTCTGGTGCTGATGGGGCTGGCGGTGTTCGGCGGCGGGGTGGCCACGACCACGGGCGGGGTCAAGCTGTTGCGGGTCTATGCGCTTTACAAGCACGGGCTGCGCGAGATGGAGAAGCTGGTGCACCCGAATTCGGTCGGCGGATCGGGCAGCGCCGCGCGGGCGTTGCGGCGACAGGGGGCCTATCTTGCCTGGATCTTCTTCATGCTCTTCGCGATGTCGATCGCTGGGGTCATGGGGGCCTTCGCGGCGGCGGGGGCGAGTTTCGAGGATGCGCTGGTCCTGACGATCGCGGCGCTGACGACGACGGGACCCCTGACGCAGGTCGCGGGCGAGGCGCCGATCAATCTGGCCAACCTGAGCGATACCTCGCGGATGATCTTTGCCGCCGCCATGGTGCTGGGGCGGATGGAGACATTGGCGATCATCGCGCTTCTCAACCCCGATTTCTGGCGCGGCTAGGCGCGCTGCGACGTCGCGCGCGGATAACAGTCTGATTTAGGGGCTGGAATCTCTTTCGCATCCGCATCATAGTGACGTCTATATGCCCGCCCATTCCGGCGGCGCCAAGAAAAAAGGCCCTATATTCCATGGCTTCGGACAGACAGAATTTGCAGGATGCGTTCCTGAACCATGTCAGGAAAACAAAGGTTCCGGTGACCATTTTCCTGATCAATGGCGTGAAACTTCAGGGTGTCATCACCTGGTTTGACAATTTCTGCGTGCTTTTGCGTCGGGACGGACAGTCCCAGCTTGTCTACAAGCATGCCATTTCCACGATCATGCCCTCGCAACCGATCAGCCTTTACGAAGGCGAAGAGTGATCCCTTGAGCGAGGTTGGCACGAAGGCGATGCGCGCCTTCGTCCTGCATCCCGACATCAAGAGTGCCGCGGACCGCCGCGACCCGGTGGCGGCGCTGGCGGAGGCCGTGGCGCTCGCCCATGCGTTGCCGGATCTGGAGGTCGTGGGTTCGGACGTCGTGCGGCTTGCCAAGGCGCAGGCGGGGCTGTTGTTCGGGTCGGGCAAGATCGACGAATTGAAGGCGCTGTTCTCGGAACTGGAGGTGGGGCTGGTGCTGGTTGACGGGCCGGTGACGCCGGTCCAGCAGCGCAACCTTGAAAAGGCCTGGGACGTCAAGTTGCTGGACCGGACCGGGCTGATCCTCGAGATCTTTGCGGACCGGGCCCGGACCCGCGAGGGGGTGTTGCAGGTGGAACTGGCGGCGCTGAGCTATCAGCGGACCCGGCTGGTGCGGGCCTGGACGCACCTGGAGCGGCAGCGGGGCGGGCTTGGCTTCGTCGGGGGTCCCGGCGAGACCCAGATCGAGGCGGACCGCCGTGCCATCGACGAGGCGATCACGCGGCTGAAGCGGCAACTGGCGAAGGTGGCCAAGACGCGGAGCCTGCACCGGGCGGCGCGGGCCAAGGTGCCCTATCCGATCGTCGCGCTCGTGGGTTATACCAATGCGGGCAAGTCGACGCTGTTCAACCGCTTGACGGGGGCCGGGGTGACCGCCAAGGACATGCTGTTCGCCACGCTCGATCCCACCATGCGCGCGGTGCAGCTTCCTTCGGGGTCGGAGATGATCCTGTCGGATACGGTGGGGTTCATCTCGGACCTGCCGACGCAGCTTGTGGCGGCGTTCCGGGCGACGCTGGAGGAGGTTCTGGCGGCCGACCTGATCTGTCACGTGCGCGATATCTCGCATCCGCAGAGCGCGGAACAGGCGGCCGATGTCGAGGCGATCATGGCCGAGCTTGGCGTGGACAAGGATGTGCCGGTGCTGGAGCTGTGGAACAAGCTGGATGCGCTGGACCCCGAGACGCGGGCGGCGCGCGAGACGGTGGCGCAGCGCAGCGACGGGGTTCTCACCCTTTCGGCGCTGACCGGCGAGGGGGTGGAGGCGCTGTCGGCGGAAATTGCCCGGCTTCTGGACGGGGCGCGGCTGGACCAGCGGATCGAGGTGCCGTTCTCGGACGGTCGGGCGCGGGCCTGGCTGTTCGAGCAGGGGGTTGTCACCCGGGAGGTGTCGGGCGAGGCGGGATGGCAGCTTGACGTCTCATGGACCCCGCGCCAGCGGGCGCGGTTCGCCACATTGTCGGACAGCGTGCCCGCCCCCGAGGATCAGCCCTAGCGGCCGATCCCCCGATGGGATTCGCGCGGATCCACGCCGACACCGAGCCAGCCTTGAATCACCTTGGCCAGATGTGCCTTGATCCGGACCTTCTGGGTCTGGCCCTCTTGCGCGGCAAGGACGGCGGCCACACCGACCATGGCCTCGAGATCGGCGTTGATCGCCTGCGGCTGGGTGATGCGTTCGCCGCTTCGCGCATCCACGATCCAGGCGAAAAATCCGATATTGTGGATAGCGGCCGGGGCCCGGGCGACGGCACGGGGGGTGACGGCATGGAACTCGATCAGCTGGGCGCGAAGAATGACCGGTGTCGGGCCGTTCAGCACCGATGCGCCTGTGGTCAGCCCGTCGCGCACGACCGCGCCCACCTGGGCACGACGGTCACCGGGCGGATCGCCGTACCAGACGATATCGGCATTGGGCGCGTAGGAGTTGCGCTCCGAGACGGTCAGTTCGTCGGGCACCACCACTTCGACGCTGGTCACGGTCCAGGACCGCGAGACCTCGGCGGGAATGCCGGCGTCGTAATCGACCTCGACCACGGTGCACCCCACCAGCGTCAACGCCGCAGCAATTAGAAGACATCTCCGAAACATAGCAAATACACCTCCAGCCTCGCCCCGTTTCTAGTCGGGGGTTTGTAGCTTGCACAGGATTAATACCAAGATACCGAGGGTTTTTCGCGGTCAGCGGCCTGCAGGTAACAGGCGTGTCACGCCCACCGCGGCGGCCCGGGCAAGATCGGGATCCAGCGACATCGGGATGTATTCGCCGCGGCGCCACAATTCCCCCAGGTCGTCGTAATGGCGTGACAGGGGGTGGCCCGATTGCCCGGTGGAGGTGATGAAGACGGAGCTGTCGGGATCGGCAAGGTCGTAGACGCCGCGATAGCCCGCGCCGTGGACATTGAGGAACGGGTCGGGATCGGTGCCCGAGGTGCGCCCGCGCATCAGCGTGTTGTCGCCGCCCGAGGTGGATTGGCGGATGTTCACGATCCAGTTGAGCCCCGGGGTTTCGCCCAGAACGGGGTGGTCGTGGCGGGCTTCGTGGGCATCGCCCCAGCGCAGGGAGTCGACCTGGCTGCCATAGCGGTCGCCGATCCAGACCAGCGCGTCGTCGAGCGCCTGGCTTGCGATCTGGGCGCAGGTTTCGCGTTCCGAGGAGCGGATCACGTCGCACCATTCCGAGGCACCGTCGACATCGCGGAACACCCGTTCGATGAACAGGGGTTCGACATGGTTGAACTCATCGGCGAGCACCCCGCCCAGTTCGTCGTGGATCAACCGGTCCTGCAGGGCGCGCAGCCACGCGGCATAGAGCAGGGGTTCGGGGAGATGTTCGTTCATCTCGCCGTTCCAGTCGGCCAGAAGTTCGAGCGCCCGCTGGCGACGGCGTTCGGGCGTGCCTTCGGGCGCGGCCTCGCCGGTGAACCAGAGTTCCGCGGCGATGAGCGGCAGCAGTGTGCGCGCGGTGATCGAGACGGTATCGAGCTGGGCCTCGACGAAGCTGTCGCGGGTATGGACCTCGCGGCCCTGCATCAGGCGTTCCCAGCGCTGGACGCGCTGCGTGTCGCCCCAGTCGAAGCTGACATGGTAGGGAAACGGGCGGTCGATGATCTTGTTGTTCGTATTGCCGAGGATACCGCCCGGTGGCGAGACGAATTCGGGGTTGGCGGAATAGGGCAGGGTGCCGTCCCAGCGGTTTTCCGGCAGCCAGCCCTGCGACGGAATCCGGCCCTGGCTTTGGTGGCCGGCGAAGCGGCGGGGGAGGGCGCCGACCACCTTCATCGCGATGGTTTCCTGGTCGATCAGCGTCAGGTTCTGGGCCGGGGCCACGTGGAGCCGCCCGGCCTCGATCGCGTCCTGCACGTTGGTCGCGCGCATGATGCCCATGACGGCGCTCATGGAGGTATCGTCGGCCGACAGCGCGGTCCATGACAGGGCGGCCACATGGCCGGGCGGGGTGATCGTCGAGAGCTCGTATTGCGCACCGGGCAGGAGCGGGCCGTTTTCGGACCAGCGGAGGGTGATGGTGCGGGGTTCCTCGTCCTTGATCCGGATGATCGACTGGCGCGTTTCGAGCGGGCGATAGCCGTCGGGAGTGAGCACCTCTTCGGGGTTCTCGGGGTTGAGTTGTTCGATCAGGAGATCCTGGTCGTCGAGATTGGTGGAGGTCACGCCCCAGCCGAGGTTCTGGCTGCGCCCGACAAGGACCGCCGGGATGCCGGGGATGGTCCCGCCGATGACGCCGCCGGTTTCCAGTTCGAGCCGCGCGAGAAACCATGGCCCGGGCGCGGTGAAGCCCAGATGCGGGTCATTGGCGAGTAGCGTGCCGGCGGTGGCCGAGCGCGAGGGTCCCGCCGCCCAGGCGTTGGAGGCGCCGCCAAGGCCCCGGCGCGGCGTGGGGTCGAAAGGATCCCGGAGGAGGGGCGAGGCCGCGGCATGGCGGGGGGCGTCGGGAAAGAGCGATGCGAATTCCGGCAGGGCCGCGACGCCCGTTCCCGGTGCATCGGGCAGGATATCGCGCAGCCGGTCGCCGTTCAGCAGGAGCGAAACCCGGGCGCGGAGCACCTCGGAGGCGGCCTTGTCGGAGAGGCGATAGGCCATGAGTTTGCCGATCGCGATGCTGTCGGCCGGTTGCCAAGGGGCGATCTGGGGCGCGAAGAGCCAGAATTCGGGCGCGCCGCGCCCGCGCGCGCCTGCGTTCACCTCGGCCAGCCAGGCATTCACCCCGTCGGCATAGGCCCGGAGCGCGGCCGTGGTGTAGTCGTCCTGCGCCGCCACCGATTGCGTGGAGAGCGTGTAGAGATCGAGCCGCCGCATCAGATCGTCGGTCCGGAAGGTGCGGACGCCGAAGATCTCGGACAGGCGCCCCTGTGCGGTGCGCCGCAGGGTCATCATCTGCCAGAGCCTGTCCTGCGCATGGGCGAAGCCGAGGGCGAAATAGACATCCGGATCGGTGGCGCCGAAGATATGGGGCACGTTGGCGTTGTCGCGCACGATCTCGACCGGGGCGGTGATGCCGGGAACCTCGATCGTGGCGGAATAATCGGGGATCGAGCGGCCCGCGAACCAGTAGAGCAGCACAATGGCCGCCGTGCCAAGAAGGAGCACGGCAGAAAAACTGCGCATCAGCCAGCGAAAAAGTCGTCCCAATGTTCTGCTCGAGTTGACGGGGCGTCGGGGTCGTTTAGGTAGGGCCAGAGTTAAGCGATTTCACAGGAGGAGGGAAGCCATGGCGAATGTCGCGTTTCTGGGACTGGGCGTGATGGGATATCCGATGGCGGGTCACCTCGCGCGGGCCGGTCATACGGTGACGGTGTTCAACCGGACGGCGGCCAAGGCCGAAAAATGGGCGTCGGAATATGGTGGGTCCCATGCGGCGACGCCGCGGGAGGCGGCCCAGGGCTGTGATTTCGTGATGGCCTGCGTCGGCAATGACGACGACCTGCGGTCGGTCGTCACCGGGCCGGACGGGGCGCTTGCCGGGATGGCGAAGGGGGCGATCTTTGTCGATCACACGACGGTTTCGGCGGCGGTGACGCGCGAATTGCATGCCGCGGCGGGCGAAGTGGGCGTGGGCTTCGTCGATGCGCCCGTCTCCGGCGGTCAGGCAGGGGCCGAGAATGGCCAGCTTGGCATCATGTGCGGCGGCGACGAAGAGACCTATGCCCGGGCCGAGCCGGTGATGCAGGTCTATGCCAAGGCCTGCAAGCGGCTGGGCGAAAGCGGTGCGGGGCAGCTCACCAAGATGGTGAACCAGATCTGCATCGCCGGGCTGGTGCAGGGGTTGAGCGAGGCGCTTCACTTCGGCGAGAAGGCGGGGCTTGACGTGAAGGCCGTGGTCGAGGTGATCAGCCAGGGGGCGGCGGGATCGTGGCAGATGGCGAACCGGTACGAGACCATGGTGGACGACAAGTTTGATCATGGTTTTGCCGTCGACTGGATGCGGAAGGACCTGGATATCTGTCTGCGCACCGCCGAGGAGACCGGTGCGAGCCTGCCGGTGACGGCGCTGGTGGACCAGTTCTACAAGGATGTGCAGAACCTGGGCGGCGGGCGCTGGGACACGTCGAGCCTGATCAAGCGGCTGCGCGCGCTGGGATAGGCGCGGGCGAGCGATTGCGCCGGGCCCCGGGCCGCCCGCGTGTGAGTTTTTGCGGCGGCCCCAGGCCGTCGCCGGAAAAGCGAGGGGGTTTTCGACCCCCTCGCGCTCCCCCCGAGGATATTTGGAAAGAGAAGAAGCGGTCAGGCCGACGCGGCAAGCGCCATGTCGAGCACCACTTGCGTGCCCCGGGCATCCTCGAGCGTCCATGGGTAGGGTGCCCCGGTCCTGATGCTGTTCCCGAAGGCCTCGACCTGGAGCGCATATTGGCGGGCGTCGGGGAAGCGGAACTGGCATTCCCCGTCCGCATTGATCAGCTCGATCCGGGCCTCGCCGAAGGTGCCGGCATTGAAGGGCGCGGTGAGGCGCAGGCGGCCACCGGTGCCGTGGAAGGTCATTTCCTGCCGTTTCGCCATGCGCATGGAGACGAGCACCGAGAGGGTGAAGCCGGGGAATTCCGCCTCGACGCGGGAGGTGACGTCGACCCCGTTCTCCCAGTCGATGCGGGCGCGGAGGCCGGTGGGCTCCCGCCCGGTGGCGAGGCGCGCGGCGCCGATCGGGTAGACGCCGATATCGGGCAGCGCGCCGCCGCCGGTCTCTGGCCGGTTGCGGATATTCGCCGCGTCGGGATTGTCATAGGTGAAGATGCCCTCGACATGGACGAGATCGCCGATCGCGCCCTCGGCCAGAAGCGCCCGGGATTTGTGCCATTGCGGGTGATGGGCGATCATGTAGGCCTCGGCGGCCAGCAGCCCGCTGGCGTCGCGCGCGGCGATCAGCGGGTCGATCTGGCTGGCGCTGAGGGCCACGGGTTTTTCGCAGAGCACCGGTTTGCCCGCCGCCAGTGCCTTGAGGGACCACTCGATATGAAGATGATTTGGCAGCGGGATATAGACTGCGTCGATTTCAGGCGCGGCCAGCAGCGCGTCGTAGCTGTCGTAGAGCGTGAGGCCCGGCGCGAAGGCGCGAAACCGGGCCGCCTTGTCCGGCGAGGACGTGGCGAGGCCCGCGAGAACCGCGCCTTTCGCCTCGTGGATTGCCGGGCCCATCTGTTCGGAGGCGAATTTCGAGGCTCCGAGAATGCCCCAGCGGATCGGTTTGGTCATGAAAAAGCCCCCCTTCGACGATCGAAGGGAGGCTAACAGGGAGGCGGCGGGTCGGGAAGGGTCAGGCGTGTTCGAGCACGCCCTTTTTCCGGGCCAGTTCCGTCATCCGCTTCTGCAGCTTCTCGAACGCGCGTACTTCGATCTGGCGGATCCGTTCGCGGCTGACATCGTAGACGCCGGAGAGGTCTTCGAGCGTGACCGGGTTGTCCTGCAGGCGGCGCTGCACGAGGATGTCCTTTTCGCGGTCGTTCAGGACCTCCATCGCCTCGGCCAGAAGGGCGCGGCGGGTTTCGAGTTCGTCGCGTTCCTCGTAATCGGCGGCCTGATCGGCGTCTTCGTCCTCCAGCCAGTCCTGCCATTGCGCGCTGCCTTCGCCATCGGTGGCGACCGTGGCGTTGAGCGAGGCGTCACCGCCCGACAGGCGGCGGTTCATGTTGACCACCTCCTGTTCCGAGACGCCCAGATCGGTGGCGATCTTTTCCACGTGTTCGGGGCGCAGGTCGCCCTCTTCCAGCGCGCCGATGCGGGCCTTGGCCTTGCGCAGGTTGAAGAACAGCTTCTTCTGCGCGCTGGTGGTGCCGAGTTTCACGAGGCTCCAGGACCGCAGGATATATTCCTGGATCGAGGCGCGGATCCACCACATCGCGTAGGTCGCCAGCCGGAAGCCGCGTTCGGGATCGAAGCGCTTGACCGCCTGCATCAGGCCGACATTGGCCTCGGAGATCACTTCGGCCTGCGGCAGGCCGTAGCCGCGATAGCCCATGGCGATCTTGGCGGCCAGACGCAGGTGCGAGGTGACCATCCGGTGCGCGGCCTCGGTATCCTGATCCTCGACCCAGCGCTTGGCCAGCATATATTCCTCCTCCGGCTCCAGCATCGGAAACTTGCGGATTTCCTGCAGGTAGCGGTTCAGCCCCTGTTCGGGACTTGGGGCCGGAAGCTTGGCGTAGTTCGACATGTTTCATCTTCCCTGTATCGCGCCGAATGTATCGATGCTTAACATCAGATAGTGAACTCATCAGTTCAGTTCAAGGGTTGCGCTAACATCGATGTCTTACGGCGCGGTGAACGGATTGTCCCGCGGAACCCTGGGATATGTCAGCAAACTCACGGGCTTGTGCGGATCGTGACAGGGTCGGTGCGGGATCGGCCGGTGATCTGTGCATCCGTGCAGGGGGAGATGGCCGGATTTCGTCATCTGCATTTCTGTTGACAGCCGATCATCTGCGTAGGCAAGTTCAATCGCGTGGATCTCATCAAGAGCGGCCAGATGCAAACTCGGGACGCGATAGCAGACTTGGGGCGGCGGGCGACAGGCTGCGACCTCGTCGTCTGACCTGACAGCGGGCGCTTTTGGCGCACCGACAGTGCTCCGACCGGCGGGTCGGATGCGATCCTCCTCTTTTGTTTGCGGTTTTCCTTGATGCATGACGCGACCGGGTTTCGCCTTTCCATCGATATCGGTGGCACGTTTACCGATGCGGTTCTTGTCGATGGCAGGGGGCAGAACGTGGCCTCGGCCAAGACCCCCACGACCATGGAGAACCCGACGCTGGGCGCGCTTGAGGTTGCCGGGCGGGTCCTGTCGGATGCGGGTGTCGGCTGGGCGGAGGTCGGCGGTTTCATTCATGGCACGACGCTGGCCACCAATGCCCTGATCGAACGGCGCGGCGCGCGGGTCGCCACGCTGACGACCGAAGGCTTTCGCGACATCCTCGAAATCGCCTATGAGCGCCGTTACAGCCAGTATGACATCAACCTGGTGAAGCCCGACCTGATCGTGCCGCGCGCGCGCGCTTTCACCATCGGCGGGCGTATGGATGCGCAGGGGCAGGAGCTTGCATCGCTGGACGAGGCGGCGATCGAGCGGCTGGCGCGGGAGCTCGCCGAATGCGGGGCCGAGGCGCTGGCAGTCTGCCTGATGCACGCCTATGCCAATCCCGCGCATGAACTTCGGCTCAGGGAGCTTTTGCAGGCGGCACTGCCCGGGTTGGTGATTTCGCTCTCGCACGAGGTCAGCCCGGAAGCGCGCGAATTCGACCGTCTCTCGACGACCATCGCCAATGCCTATGTGCTGCCGCGGATGGCCACCTATCTTGCGGATTTTCAGCGGCGCTTTGCCGGTGAAGGACTGACCTGTCCGATCCTGATGATGACCGCTGGTGGGGGGATGACCACGCTCGAAACCGCCGCCCGCCTGCCGATCCGGCTGGTGGAATCGGGCCCGGCCGGGGGCGCCATTCTGGCCGCGCGCCTTGCCGCGGAGACCGGCGCGCAGCAGGTGCTGAGCTTTGATATGGGCGGCACCACGGCCAAGCTTTGCCTGATCGACGGGTTCCGCCCCCAGACCGCCCGCAAGTTCGAGATCGCCCGCGCGGCGCGGTTCATCAAGGGATCGGGCATGCCGGTGCGGATTCCGGTGATCGAGATGATCGAGATCGGCGCGGGCGGTGGGTCGATCGCGCATGTCGACCGGCTGGGCCGGCTGCATGTCGGGCCGGAAAGCGCGGGCTCGGAACCCGGTCCTGCGGCCTTTGCGCGGGGCGGAACGGCGCCGACGGTGACGGACGCGGACGTGATGCAGGGCCTCATCGATCCTGCGCGCTTTGCCGAGGGGCGTCTGAAGATCGATATGGATGCGGCGGGCGCGGCGCTGGCATCGGGGGTCGGTGAGCCCTTGGGTCTCGATGCCGCGCGGGCCGCGCGGGGCGTGAGCGAGATCGTCGACGAGAACATGGCCGGTGCAGGCCGGATGCATGCGGTGGAATCGGGCAAGGATCTGGGCGCGCGCCTGATGATCGCCTTTGGCGGCAATGGCCCCCTGCATGCCACACGGGTGGCCCGGCGCGCGCAGGTCGATCACATCCTGATCCCGCGCGACCCCGGTGTCGGATCGGCGGTGGGATTTCTCTTTGCACCGGTGTCTTTCGAGATCGTGCGCTCGCGGTACAGCACGCTTGATGCGCTGGATCTTGCCGGGCTGAACCGGTTCTTCGACAGCATGATCGGCGAGGCGCAGGCGGTGGTGCGGGCGGGTGCGCCCGTGGGCCGGTTGCTGACACGGCGTCAGGCCTTCATGCGCTATCATGGGCAGGGCCACGAGATCGAGATCCCGCTGCCGGATCGTGCCTTGCAGGAGAGCGATATCGCCGCATTGCGAAGCGCTTTCGAGGAGGAATATAGCCGCCAGTTCAGCCGCGCCGTGCCAGGCATGACGATCGAGATCCTGAATTGGGCGGTGTCGGTATCGTCGGAACCGCCCGCGCTGGCGCGTTACCCCGAGGTCTCCGTGCGCCAGCCCGCCCGGATCAGTGGGCAACGCCGGATCCTGTGCGATGTCACCGGCAGCTGGCGCGCGGCGGATGTCTATGACCGCGCGGCGCTTGAACCCGGCGATCAGCTTTCGGGCCCAGCCCTGATCGTCGAGCCGCAGACCACGACATTCGTCAGCGCCGATTTCGCGGCCCATGTCGATGGCGGCGGCAATATCTGGCTTCAACGCATGGGAAAGGACAGAGCATGAGCACGACCGACACCCGCCTGCAGGTCATGTGGAACCGGCTTCTGGCCGTGGTCGAGGAACAGGGACAGGCGCTGATCCGTGCCGCGTTTTCGCCCATCGTGCGCGAATGCGGGGATATCTCGGCCGGGATCTTTGACCTGCAGGGCCGCATGCTGGCGCAGGCCGTGACCGGCACGCCGGGCCATATCAACACCATGGCTGAAGCCGTCAAAACCCTGCGCGGGCGCTTTCCGCTGCAGGACATGAAACCGGGCGATATCTACATGACCAACGACCCGTGGATCGCGTCGGGGCATCTGAACGATTTCCTGCTGATGATGCCGGTCTTTTACAAGGCGCGTGTTGTGGGGTTCACGTCCTGCACGTCGCATCTGGTGGATCTGGGCGGGCTGGGCATGGGGCCGGAAGGATCGGACATCTATGACGAGGGGCTTCTGATCCCGCCCTGCAAGCTGATGGATGCGGGCGCGTTGAACGCGTTCCTGATGGAGATCGTCAAAGCCAATTCGCGTGAACCGATCGCCAACGAGGGCGATATCTATGCCCTGATCGCCTGTTGCGAGACGGGCGCGAAACGGCTGGCCGAGATGATGGAGGAATTCGGGATCGACCATCTTGACGGGCTGGCGGAGTATATCATCGACAGGTCCTATCGCGGGACGCTGGCGGCCATCGCGGAGTTGCCCCGGGGCACATGGAAGAGCGTGCTGACGGTGGATGGCTATGAGCGGGAAATCGACCTGCATGCGAGCCTTACGATCACCGGGGATGGCGTCGATGTCGATTTCGACGGCACATCGGGCCTGTCCCGGAAGGGCATCAACGTGCCGCTGAACTATGCCACGGCCTATACTGTCTTTGCCCTGCGCTGCATCATCGGGCCGGATATTCCAAACAATGCGGGCTCGCTTGCGCCGTTTCGGGTGACAGGCCCCAAGGACTGCATCCTGAATGCTCAACCCCCCGCGCCGGTGGCCATGCGCCATACGCTGGGCCAGATGACGCCCGATCTGGTTTATGGCTGCCTGTCGCAGGCCTTGCCCGGGTTGGTTCCGGCGGAGGGCGCATCCTGCATGTACGATCTGCCGCTGCGCCATGCCCCCGAGGCGGCGTCGAAGGGCGACGCGCAATTCGCGGTCGAACTGGTGTTCAGCGGCGGGACCGGGGCGCGGCCCGGACGCGACGGGCTTTCGGCGACAGCCTTTCCGTCGGGGGTCTGGGGCTCGCAGGTGGAAACCACCGAGGCCGGTGCGCCGGTTCTGATCACGCGACGCGAGCTCAGGCCCGACAGCGGCGGGGCCGGGCGGACCCGTGGCGGGCTGGGTCAGCATATCGAACTGCGTGCGGCGAGGGATCAGGATGTGATGCTATTCCTGTCGGTCGAACGGGTTCTGAACGCGGCCGCCGGGCGGCATGGCGGACAGAGCGGGGCGCCGGGGCGCATTCGCATCGGTGCGGACGGGCCGGACCAGCCCGGAAAGGGCATGGTGCGCGTCAAGGCAGGTGAAACGCTGATCTTCGAGACGCCGGGCGGGGGCGGTTTTGGCCCGCCGCAGGAGCGCGCCCGGGACGACATACTGCGCGACCTTGAAGACGGGCTGATCAGCCCGACGGCAGCCCGCGAGATCTACGGGGTGACGAGCATGATCCGGCCGGTCGCCCATGTCGCGGCCATGTCGGCCTATGCGCTGGCGCGGCTCGACGCGCCCGCGGGCAGGCGTCTTGTCTCGCTGTCTCAGAACGAAAGCCTGCGCCCGCCGAGCCCACTGGCGGTGGATGCCGCCACAAGGGCGCTTGCGGCGGGGCATCTTTATCCCGACCCGGACTGGTGCGATCTGCGTGCGGCGCTGGCCGATCTGCACGACATCCCTGCCGACGGCATCCTGTGCGGCGGCGGGACGATGGAGTTGATCGCCTGCCTGACGCAGGCCTTTGCCGATGAGACACGCTCCGTGCTCGCCCCGGCCCATGCCTATCCGTATTTCCGGACCGCAGCCCGGATCGCACGGGCGCGCTATGATACAGCGCCGGAAGAAGGTGGATGCGTGTCGGTTGATGCCCTTCTGGCCGCCATCCGGCCCGATACCGGCATCGTCTTTGTCGCCAATCCCGGCAACCCCACCGGCACGCGCATTTCCCGCACCGAACTTCTCCGCCTGCGCGAGGGCCTGCCGCGGGATGTGCTGCTGGTGATCGACGAGGCCTATGGCGAATTTGCCGATCATCTGGCCGAGCCGATGTTCGATCTGGTGACGCGGGGCGACACGGTTGTGCTGCGCACGCTTTCCAAGGCCTATGGCCTTGCCGGGATGCGGGTCGGCTGGGGCCTGTTCCCCGGAGATGTCGGGCGCGAAATCCGCAAGGTGATGCGCCCCAACAATATTCCGGCGGCGAGCCAGGCCGCAGCCACGGCCGCCCTCTCGGACCAGAAGTACATGCGGGAGACCTGCGCGCTGACGGCCGCGCTGCGGGACGGGTTCATCACCCGGCTGCGGCGGGCCGGGTTCGACCTGGCCGAGAGCCATACGAATTTCGTGCTGATCCCGATGGGCAGCGCGGAACGGGCACAGGCGGCCGATGCGGCGCTGAGGGCGGAAGGCATCGTCCTGCGCGGGCAGGGGGGCGCAGGGCTGGCCGAGTGCCTGCGCGCGACCATAGGCCGTGCCGAAGACCTCGACATGACCGCCGGAATTCTGGAACTCTGGGCACGGAAGGACAGGGTATGACACAGTCGCGCGGGCGCGCCCGCTTCGGGGTTCTTGTCCCCTTCACCAATTGCAACCTCGAACCCGACATGGTGCTCTTGCGCGCAGACGGTGTGTCGCTGCACTTCGCGCGCATGGGCGGTTATGACGAGGACGAGATCCCCGATGCCGCGCAGATGCAGGGGTTTGGCGAAACCGATCTGGATGAACCGCTGCGCCTGTTGCAGGGCGTGCGCCCGGACGTGATCCTTTATGGCTGTACCTCGGCCACGCTGACCCATGGCCCGGCATTCGACCGAGCGCTGGCTGCGCGGATCAAGGCCGAAAGCGGTGCCGAGACAGTGACGGCCGCGGGTGCCTTGGTGCATGCGCTCAAGACGTTGGGAGCAGGCCGGATCGGCTTTGCGTCGCCTTATGTGCCCGCGATCAATGACATGGCCACGGGGTTCCTGTCCGAAAGCGGGTTCGAGGTGGTCGCGCGCTCAGAGGTCGGAGAGACATTGGACAATACCGGGCAGGGGGCGCTGGACCCGGAGGCGGTGTTTGCACTGGGCCTTGCCGCCGACCACCCCGACGCCGATGCCATCGTTCTGTCCTGCACCGAAATGCGCAGCGTCGAGGCAATCGCGCGGCTGGAAAACGAAGTGGGCAAGCCGGTGATCAGTTCGAACCAGGCGATGGCGTTTCAGGCCCTGCAGCTTGCCGGGATCGGCGACGCGGTCGCGGGCTTTGGTCAGCTTCTGGAGAGGGTGCGTCTATGACCTTCGATCGGATCGCCGACTTCGTTCTCGCGGGCGACCGTATTCCCGAAAGCGCGCGCGACATGGCCGCGTTGCTGTTGATCGATACGGTCGGTGTGGCGGCGGGGGCAGCGGGGCTTGCCGCGGGGCGGATCGCCCGCGACCATGCCTTTGCCTTTCACGGCGCGGGCGCCCCCGAACACGCGGTCCGGATGATGTTCGACGGACGCCCGGCCTCGATCCCGGGAGCGGCCTTTGCCGCGGCCACCCAGATCGACAATCTTGACGCCCATGACGGCTATAATCCGACCAAGGGTCATATCGGTTGCGCCGTGGTGCCCGCGCTTTTCGCCTTTGCCGAAGCGCGGCCCGGTCTTTCGGCGCGCGATGCGCTTGCCGCGCTGGTCATTTCCTACGAGATCGCGGCACGGGCCGGGATCGCGCTGCACGCCTCGGTCAGCGACTATCACACCTCCGGGGCATGGAATGCACTTGGCGTGGCGGCGCTTGGCTGCCGGCTTCTCGGGGCCAGCCCGGACCAGCTTCGTCAGGCGCTCGGCATCGCCGAATATCACGGGCCCCGGAGCCAGATGATGCGCGAGATCGCCACCCCCACCATGCTGCATGATGGATCGGGCATGGGTGCATTGGTGGGGTGCATGGCCGCGCTGATGGCGCAGGCGGGGTTCACCGGCGCGCCAGCCATCACGGTCGAGGCGGAGGAGGCTGTACCGCATTGGGCCGATCTGGGCGATCTCTGGACGATCGAACGCAACTATATCAAGCCATACCCGATCTGCCGCTGGGCGCATGCGGCGCTTGACGCGCTGTCCGGGCTGATGCGGGACCATGCCATTTCCGCCGGTGATGTTACCGCGATCGAGGTGAACACCTTCGCCCAAGCCGCCGCGCTGGTCCCGGGTATGCCCGCGACGACATCGCAGGCGCAGTATTCCCTGGCCTTTGCCCTTGCAACCCTGCTGGTGCATGGCCGGATCGGGCCCGAGCATATCACCGGCACGGGGTTGCGCGACCCGGCCGTGGCGGCGGTCATGCCACGACTTTCCGTGCGCGACTGCGCCCGGCATTCCCGGCGCTTTCCGGAGGGGCGCTGGTCCGACGTGACCGTGATGCTGACGGACGGGAGGGTGCTTGCCTCGGGCGACGTGAACGCCCGCGGCGGTCCCGAAGCGCCGCTGGATCTGGCGGAGGTCGAGGCGAAATTTCGGTCCATGACCGCAGCGCTTCCCGAGGAGCGGGTCACCGCGCTCTGGGCGATGCGCGAACGGCTGACGCAGCCCGACGCGGTATTCGAAGAACTGGCAATGCTGGTGCGTGCGCCGGTGCCGGGACCGGCCGGAGATCGGTTGTGCGGCGCAGCGGGCGACCGTCAGTAAGGGGACCGCGACGTCGTTCTTCGACCTGGCGAGCTGTTCGTAGTTCCAGGCGGCGCCGAGCATTGGTTCGTTGCGGAGGAAGGGGTTCCCCTTCTGCTTATCGAACCCGAAGGCGTTCCGAATACGGGAGACGCGGCAAGGCTGCGAAGAAGGTTTCGATATAGCGGCCGCTTCTGCCGATCCGCGGCATCCGGCAGTGTGGGCTCGGCCCGGGCAGTCGCGGCGAGGGTGACGGACGGCTGGACTGTCAGGAGCCGACCGTCACTGCGTCGTGCAATGAGCGCACGCTTTGCGGAGAAGCCGCCAATCGACGCTTCGGCCTTTCACAGCGACGATAGTGACAATCGTTGATAAATATCAAAGATTGAATATGGGATTCACGCTAGAATGAAATTGGAGAGGTCGCTGGGTGTAGGGGTAACTTGTGCTTCGCCGCTTCGGGTATCGAGGTGTGCGGGTAGTTGGCGACCTCTCTATGACAACATCGGCTCAGGACAGACTTCGGATGATTGCTCTCGGGTTCTTCGGATGCCGTTTGGATCCGGGCGTGTGGATCCGGGCGTGACTGGCCGCTCGGGAGGTGCTGCTCCTGCGAAGCAATCACCCCTTGTATGGAAAGCGGATTTTCCTTTCGGCAAGTCTCTCATCGAGGCTCCGCCACAAGGACTCATCAAGAGACGCGGACGCCGCGACGCTGGCAGTGCCTTCGTTTCGGATTTGCTCTTTGCGCATATCCTCGGGTTCCTGCTTCGGCTTGGGCTTTCTCGGGGTCCAATCCATCTCGCGATTGAACAGAATCTGTGCGGCCACTACGACCGACAGGCCAAAGACTGCGTAGACGAATAGGTCGCTCACCAAACTAGCCCCCCATTGCGTGTCTGGTCAGCAAGATTATGTCCAGATCAGAGCGGCGCGCAAATTCTGACCACGAAATTGCCCAGAAGCACCGCAGATCCTGCAACATTCGCCGAAATCAGCGGCTATTGTGCGGTGAAATGGACGGTGAACCGTTGTCTGAGTCGCCGGTATTGCGCCATATACAACGGCTGGTATTTCTAGTCGGATGAGAGTGTAAGCGGGGCGACGGCAGTGTCAGGGACGGATTGTAACTATCAGCGCAAGGTAACGGCAGATGAACTCTCGGCGGCATTGGCAGAAGCCGTTTGCTCCCATTGTCGCGCCACAACCACAGACCTGATGCTGAAGGGCGAGCTTCTTGAAGTCTGCGCCGAGGAGTTCGCCTCTGACATCGAGGGTCGTGAGCGAATAGTGGTTCCGATCGCGCTATGCCCTTCCTGCCACAGAGAGCATCACCTCGATGCGCGGGGCCATCACAATCCATGTCAGATCAAGGCGCGCATCAGCAGAGAGGGGCTGACATAGGCTTATCAGCCTTTTATCCGAAAGCCCGTCTCTTGGCTCTGAACCTCCTTTCGCCGAGAGGTATTCGAACGTTGGTTTTCCGGTCTGGGCGGTCAGTGCGGCTGCGCGTCGACACCCGGCTGCAAGACGCGCGGTTTCGGCGTTTCCCGTTCCCTTTCATGCCATTGTCGCTTGCCCTTGCGCCAAGGGCGTCCTACGGCTGATTTCATGAGAATTCTGTTTCTGGGCGATGTGATGGGGCGGACGGGGCGTGCGGCGGTGAGCGCGCGTCTGGCCGGCCTGCGGGCGGATTGGAAGCTGGATCTTGTGGTGGTCAATGGCGAGAACGCCACGTCCGGCGTGGGCCTTTCGGGGGCGCATGCCAAAGCGCTTCTGGAGGCGGGCGCCGATGTCATCACGCTGGGCGACCATGCGTTCGATCAGAAGGACATGCTTCAGTTCATCGCGACCGAGCCGCGTGTCCTGCGGCCCCTGAACTTTGCCAAGGACGCGCCGGGCCGCGGTGCGGGCGTGTTCGAGGCGGGGCGGGGGCGCAAGGTCCTGGTGGCGCAGGTTCTGGGACAAGTGTTCATGAAGCGGCCCTTCGACGATCCGTTCAGCGCCATCGACGCGGTGCTGCGTGCCCATCCGAGGGGCGGGATGGTGCAGGCGAGCCTTGTGGACATGCATTGCGAGGCCACGAGCGAGAAGATGGCCATGGGCCATTACTGCGACGGGCGTGCCAGTATCGTCGTGGGGACCCATACCCATGTGCCGACCGCGGATGCGATGATCCTGCCCGGCGGCTGCGCCTATCAGACCGATGCGGGGATGTGCGGCGATTACAACTCGGTCATCGGGATGGACAAGGAAGAGCCCCTGCGGCGGTTCATCACCGGCATGCCCAAGGCGCGGTTCGAGCCTGCGTCGGGCGAGGCGACGTTGTCGGGCCTTTATGTGGAGACTGACGACAAGACCGGCAGGGCCACCCGCGTGGTGGCCATTCGCCAGGGCGGGCTTCTGGCCGAGGCCGCGCCGTGAGGATGGAGTGACGCCGGGCCGGGCCGCGCTGGTGCCGTTTCTGGGGCTTCTGGTGGTGGGCGCGCTTTGGGGTTGTACCCAGCCCCTGTCGAAGATCGCGGTCAGCGAGGGCTATCGCGCGCCGGGTCTGATCTTCTGGCAACTGGTGATCGGGGCGGTGTTTCTGGGCCTTGTGACGGCGCTTCGGGGGAAGGGGTTGCCCTTTGGCCTGCGGCATCTGCGGATCTACCTGATCATCGGGGTTCTGGGGACGGTGATCCCGAATTCGGCCTCTTACGAGGCGATCCGGCATCTGCCTGCCGGCCTCATTTCGATCCTCCTGTCGATGGTGCCGATCTTTGCCTTTCCGGTGGCCTTGATGCTTGGAAACGAGAAATTTCGCGCCCGGCGCCTTGCGGGTCTGATGGTGGGGCTGACGGGCGTTCTGGTGATCGTTCTGCCCGAGGCGAGCCTGCCCGAGCGCGCCATGGTGGCCTTCATCCCGCTCGCGCTGGTGGCGCCGTTTCTCTACGCGATCGAGGGCAACGTGGTCGCACGCTGGGGGACGGCCGGGCTTGACCCGGTTCAGGTTCTGGCGGGCGGGTCGCTTGTGGGCGCGGTGATCGCGCTGCCCTTGGCGCTGGCGACGGGGGAATTCATCGATCCGCGCGCGCCCTGGGGAGCGGCGGATCTGGCGCTGGTCACGGGGTCAATGCTCCATGCGCTGGCCTATGCGGGCTATGTCTGGCTGGTGGGGCGCGCGGGTGCCGTGTTCGCGGTGCAGGTCAGTTACCTTGTGACGGGGTTCGGCGTGACCTGGTCGATGCTGTTTCTGGGCGAGAGTTATTCGGGTTGGATATGGGCCGCCCTGGCATTGATGTTCGCCGGTCTGTTCCTTGTTCAGCCGCGCCCGCGTGTGGCCCTTGCAGAGGATGTTGCGACCCGTCAGACTACCGTTTAGGCGGTATTGAGCAGGGACGCGCATGGACCTCTTTACCTTTGGCCCGACGACCCAGGCGTTCGTAGCGCTGGCGGTGGTCGTGGCGATGTTCGTGATGTTCGTGCGCGAGCGCTATCCAACCGAAGTGGTGGCGATCGGCGGGGTCGCGGCGATGCTGATTCTGGGCATCCTCCCCTATTCCGACGCGTTGGAGGTGCTGTCAAATCCGGCGCCATGGACGATTGCGGCGATGTTCATCGTGATGGGTGCATTGGTGCGCACCGGGGCGCTTGATGTGCTGACGCGGATCGCGGAGCGATATACCAAGACGCACCCCAAATCGGCGGTCGCGGGCGCGATCGGGATGGTGATGGCAGGGTCGGCCATTCTCAACAACACCCCGGTGGTGGTGGTGATGATCCCTGTCTTCGTGCAGATGAGTGCGGCATTGGGCACCAAGGCGTCCAAGCTACTGATCCCGCTGAGCTATGCCGCGATCATGGGCGGGACGCTGACGCTGATCGGGACATCGACGAACCTTCTGGTCGACGGGGTTGCGCGCGCCCGGGGGCTGGAGCCGTTCGGAATCTTCGAGATCTTGCCGATCGGCCTGGCGGTCTGTGCCTGGGGCCTGATCTACATGGCGCTGTTCGGTTCCAAGCTTTTGCCCGAACGCGATAGCATGGCAAGCATGCTGTCGGACCGTTCGAAGATGAAGTTCTTTACCGAGGTGGCGCTGCCGGAGGATTCGGCGCTTGTCGGAACCGAGGTGACCGAGGTCGACCTGTTCAAGCGCGATGGTGTGCGGCTGATCGACGTGCTGCGCGGCGATGCCTCGCTCCGGCGGAACCTGACGGGTGTGATCCTGCAACCGGGCGACAGGGTGGTGTTGCGCACCGAGATGGCGGAGCTTCTGGGCTTGCAGCAGAACCCGGCCCTGCGGATCGTGGACAAACTGTCGTCGGTGGAGACGACGACCGTCGAGGTGCTGATCACGCCGGGCGCGCGGATGATCGGGCGGTCGCTGGGGTCGCTGCGTCTGCGGCGGCGCTACGGGGTTTATCCGCTGGCGGTGCACCGGCGGAACCAGAACATCGGGCGGCAGCTTGACGACGTGATCGTCCGGGTGGGCGACACGCTTCTGCTGGAGGGCGCGCCTGCCGACATTCAGCGGCTGGCGGCGGAGATGGAGTTGGTCGATGTCTCACAGCCTTCGGCCAAAGCCTATCGGCGACGTCATGCGCCGATCGCGATCGGGGCGCTGGCGGGGATCGTCGTGTTGGCGGCACTGTCCGTGGCCCCGATACTTTTGCTTGCGATACTGGCGGTCGCGCTGGTGCTGCTGAGCGGCTGCATCGATGCGGATGAGGCCTTCTCGTTCATCGACGGGCGACTTCTTGCGATGATTTTTGCGATGCTTGCAGTCGGCGCAGGGCTCGAACATTCCGGCGCGATGTCCCTCATCGTGGAATCGGCCGTGCCGTGGATGAGCAAGCTGCCGCCGCAGATGGTGGTGCTGGTCGTGTTTCTGATCACCACCACGATCACCGAAATCGTTTCGAACAACGCGGTGGCGGTGATCATGACGCCGATCGCGATCGGCATCGCGATGGCGCTTGGCCTTGATCCGCGGCCTTTGGTCGTGACGGTGATGATCGCCGCGTCCTGTGCCTTTGCCACGCCCATCGGCTATCAGACCAACATGCTGGTCTATGGGCCCGGAGGCTACCGGTTCACCGATTTCATGAAGGTGGGGATCCCCTTGAACCTGAGTATCGGGCTGCTGGCCTCGGCGATGATCCCGCTGATCTGGCCGCTTTCGCCATGACTGCGGCGCTGCAGGGGCCGCTTCGGGCGGGGGTGAACCGGTTCGCACTTGGCGGGTTCGAGGTGACGACGGTGCTGGACGGTGCGGTGCTGCGCGAGGCGGTGACGCCGCCCTTCTGCATGGATCTGGCGGCGGGTGAGATCGCGGCGCTGGCGACGGCGGCGCATGTGCCGGCGGACCGGTTCGAGCATGTGTTCGTGCCGGTGCTGGTGAATACCGGGGCGAAACTCGTCCTGTTCGACACGGGGTTCGGGGCAAAGGGAACGCCGGGGCAGACGGGGCTTCTGCGCAGCCGGATGGCGGAGGCGGGATATGCGCCCGAGGATGTGGATCTGGTGGTCTTCACCCATGTCCATCCCGATCACATTCTGGGCGTGTCGGTGGAGGGGCGCGCGGCCTTTCCCAACGCCGAATACGCGATCTCGCAGGTGGAGTTCGACGCCTGGCGCACGGGTGCGGGCGTGCCACCGTCGCGGGCGGCCAATCGCGAGATGTTTCTGGAGCTGATCCTGCCTCTGGCCGAGCGGATGACCTTTCTTGCGCCGGGCGATGCGGTTTTGCCGGGGATCACGGCGGTCGAGGCCTATGGGCATTCGCCGGGGCATATGATGTTCCACGTCGAGGATGGCGGCAAAGAGGTGCTTCTCTGGGGGGATCTGGCCAATCACCACGTGTTTTCGCTGCGCGCGCCGGGCGCGCGGGTGGCCTTTGACGACGACCCCGAGCAGGCGACCCGGACGCGGCTGCGGGTGCTGGACAGGGTGACCACGGATGCAATTCCGGTGATCGGGCATCACATGCCGTTCCCGTCGCTGGGCCATGTTATGCGGGCCGGGGACAGCTATCGCTGGGAGCCCGCCAGTTACCAGATGCGGGTTTGAGCGCCGGTTCGCGCGGGTTTGTTGATCTGGAACAGGGGGCGCGGCCAAAGGGCGGGCTATGATCTCTCGATGTGTTTCGACAGAAGCACGCGGTTCAGGAACCTTTGAAGGACAAGCGAATGCCCGAAGCATCGGCCCATCCCGGAGACCCGCATTACATCATGCGCAGCGGCTGGCTTCGTGCCGCGGTTCTTGGCGCGAATGACGGGGTCGTGTCTGTCTCATCGCTGATCGTCGGGGTCGCGGCGGCCGATCCGAGCCCGAAGGCGATCATCATTGCGGGCATTGCCGGGCTTTCGGCGGGAGCGATGTCGATGGCCGCGGGCGAGTATGTGTCCGTCTCGTCCCAGTCCGACACGGAAAGGGCCGATATCGAGCGCGAGACCGAAGCCTTGCGGACGCTTCCCAAGGAGGAGTTCGCCGAACTCGCCGCGATCTATCGCGAAAAGGGCCTGAGCGCGGAGACCGCCCATCTGGTCGCGAAGGAGCTGACCGAACATGACGCGCTTGGCAGCCATGTTCGGGACGAGCTTGGGCTGTCGGAGGTACATGCGGCCAACCCGCTTCAGGCCGCGTTCACGTCGGGCGCGACCTTCAGCGTTGCCGCCGCGATCCCGCTTCTGGCGGCTTTTGTGGCGCCCGAAGGGTCGATCATCCCGGTCGTCCTTGTCGTGACGGTGATCACCCTTGCGGCCCTGGGCGCATTGGGCGCGAAAGCGGGTGCCGCCCCAGTCTTTCGCGCGACGGTGCGTGTGGTGTCATGGGGCGTGTTCGCGATGGCCGTGACCGCGGGCGTCGGCTGGCTGTTCGGGGTGAGCGTCTGAGGGGCGCCCGGTCAGAGCGCCTCCATCACCTCGTCCGAGATCTCGAAATTCGCGGTGACGCGCTGGATGTCGTCGTCGTCTTCCAGCGTCTCGATCAGCCGCATGAGCTTTTGCGCGCCTTCCAGATCAAGTTCGGTCGTGGTCGACGGTTTCCAGATCAGCTTGGTGCTTTCGCTTTCGCCCAGGGTGGCCTCGAGCGCGGTCGAAACCTCGTTCAGGTCGGTATCGGCGCAATAGATCACGTGGCCGTCCTCGGAGCTTTCCACGTCTTCGGCCCCGGCCTCGATCGCGGCCATCATCACCGTGTCCTCGTCGCCGACATCGGCGGGGTAGGTGATTTCGCCCTTGCGTTCGAACATGAAGCTGACCGAGCCGGTTTCGCCCAGGTTGCCGCCGCATTTGCCGAAGGTCGAGCGCACGGTGGAGGCGGTGCGGTTGAGATTGTCGGTCATCGCCTCGACGATCACCGCGACGCCGCCGGGGCCGTAGCCCTCGTAGCGGATCTCCTTGAAGTCCTCGCCGCCCGCGGCCTGGGATTTGTCGATCGCGCGCTGGATCACGTCCTTTGGCACCGATTGCGACTTGGCCTCTTTGACGGCAAGGCGCAGGCGCGGGTTCTTGTCGGGGTCGGGGTCGCCCATCTTGGCGGCGACGGTGATTTCCTTGGCGAGTTTCGAGAACAGTTTCGACCGCGCGGCGTCCTGACGCCCCTTGCGGTGCTGGATGTTCGCCCATTTGGAATGGCCTGCCATGGAATGTCGTCCTGCATTGATGTTGATCGGGCGCAGCTATAGGGCAAATCGGCGATGCTGTTCAAGCGGGGTCGGAGGCTGCGAATGCGGCTTGAGGCAGGGACGGGGTTTCGGGATAGTGCGGGCTGGGCAGGGAGGCTGGGATGAGACAGGGGTTCACGGTGACGGAGGACGAGATCGCGGCCTACCGCGCCGATGGCGCGGTCATGCTGCGGGGGATCTGCGCCGATTGGGTGGATCTGTTGCGCGCGGGCGTGGAGCGGAACATGGCCGCGCCCGGGCCCTATGCGGCGGAGAACCTCAAGCCCGGCGAGGCGGGGCGGTTCTTTGACGACTACTGCAACTGGGAGCGGATTCCGGAATTCGGGCAGGTGATCCGGCAATCGCCCCTTGCGGCCGCGGCCGCGGCGTTGATGGGGTCGGCCCGGGTGCAGTTGTTCCACGACCATGTGCTGGTGAAGGAGGCGGGCACGGCAAAGCCCACGCCATGGCATCAGGACGCGCCCTATTACTTCGTCGAGGGGCGGCAGACGGTCAGCTTCTGGATCCCGCTCGACCCGGTGCGCGAGGCGACGCCTGCGCTGCGTCGCGGGCTCGCATCTGTGGCCGAAGCCGGTGCTGCCGACGCGCTGGCTGAACGAGGATGCGTTCTATCCCGGCGGATGAGGCCTATATCCCGGTGCCGGACCCCGATGCCGAGGGGATGCGGATCCTGGAATGGGAGATGGAGCCGGGCGATGCGGTGGCGTTCGATTACCGGACCCTGCACGGGGCGCGCGGCAATGCGACAGCGGGCCGGCGGCGGGCATTCTCGCTGCGGCTGGTGGGCGATGACGCGGTCTACGTGGAGCGGCCGGGCCGGACCTCGCCGCCCTTTCCGGGGCACGGGATGCGGGCGGGGGACCGGTTGCGCGAGGACTGGTTTCCGGTGCTGATGGGGTGAGGGGCATCCGCAGGAGTTCGCGACGGTGTCTGCCTAGCAGGACGCAGCGATTTCCCGGGTCAGCAATTCTGCCGACATGATCACGAGAAGAACGACGGTGCAGGATCTCGGCGCAAAGCGTCGGGTGGACAGGTGAGCAAGGAGCATTCCCAATGCGATTGGACGTCGATGTTTCGATGGAATACCAGCTTGGCGGAGATGAGCGCGTCCTTCTCACACTGGAGGCGGCGGAGACCGATGGGCAGAGCGTGCTCGAAAGTGCGCTTGATGCCGGGGATACAGCGCCGCACGTCCTTGCCGAAGAAGGCATGGTCGGCACGCGGGCATGGGCCTTTGTCGCAGGTGACAGGTTCAGTCTGCGCTACCGCGCCAGCGTGGAGGTCACGCGGCCGGAGATCGCCCTGGACGCGCTTTCCGCGGCTCCCTTTCACCGGCTTCCCAGTCAGGTCTTGAGGTACTTGCGTCCATCGCGTTTCTGTCAGTCGGACCTGTTCACGAGTTTCGTCGCGCGCCAGTTCGGGCCGCTTGAGGGCGGCGCGAAGATCGCCGCGATCGCGGCCTGGGTTGCGGAGGAGATGGTCTATTCCCCCGGAGCGTCCAATGCGGGAACAACGGCGATGGACAGTTTCGTGGCGCGTGAAGGCGTGTGTCGGGACTATACCCACCTTGTTTGCGCTCTCGCACGAGCGGCGCATATCCCGGCCCGCTACACTTCGGTCTATGGTCCACGCGTGCAGCCCGCGGATTTCCACGCGGTTGCGGAGGTCTGGCTGGACGGGGCGTGGCACTTCGTCGATGGAACCGGAATGAGCTCTGCCTCGGAGCTCGTGGTGATCGCGTCGGGCAGGGATGCCGCTGACGTGGCCTTCATGGAGACCGAGAGTTGGGCGCAACTCATCGCTCAAACCGTCACGGTGTCAGAAATCGCCTGACGTTTGTGGGAGAGGATCCCATCGCGTCCTGATCAGGCCGAACCGCCCGAACGCAAGATCGATATGTCTGACCGCTTCGCCCGCGAAATGGGCACATATCCGGAGCGTCTCGGCGCGGATCCTTAGATCAGGCTGACCTGGGCGCCGATGGGGCACCATGGTCTCGCGCAAGACGCCGGTGGGGCCAGACCGGGTCAGTTCCCTTGACCGGTGTGCGAATTCTGATGATCGTGACGTCAAATGCCACGACAACTGAGGATTGTTCGAACCAATAATTTGCCAGCGGAGTAACCATGCTTTTTTCCATAATGCGCGTCACTTTCTGTATCCTATTCATATCGATCCCCGTCTTTGGAACCGCCCAGACTATCCCGGAGCCGCAGAGAGTTAATTTTCTGAACCTCCAGAATGCACGGTTCCTGGGACTCATCCATCGCGGCCGTTTCGAACAGGCGCTGGCCCTGTCGCCCACGGGCCGATTGGAATCCTATGCAGCATATGTCGCATTTGTTCTTGAATACCGCGATGATGTCGAAGCCTATGGAGAGAGCTGTATTTTTGCGGGCGACGGGTCTGGAACCTGGTCGCAATCGGGCAATACCGGTCTGACCAGCACCCAAGTATATCTGCCTGAAAGACACATTTCGTTTTTTCGGACGGCCATCGACGCAATCGGCTTCACTCCTGGGATCAATTTCACGAGCGATATGGGGCGGCTTTTCCGCCAAGAAGGATGCGCAAGCCCGGGCCTCGCGCGGCTTCGGGAAAATCTTTACCTTTCGGCGGTTGGCCAGCCGCCGGTTTCGGACGCTTTCATCGCCGAAAGATATCGCGTTCCCGCACCTCCAGAGCCAGCAAGCACCGGGAATTTCGCAACCAACGACTGGAGCGAATTGCCGGCGTCATGTTATTCCAAATTCGGCGTGCAATTCGCCATGTCTCGCGGCCAACAGTCCATGGCAGCCTATTGCGTGTGCTTTGAACGTTCTTTGCGGGAAGATGGAGAAGTTGGTTTGTACAACGAGTTTCACTCCAATTTCCTTCGCGCCCAAGACGCTCATTGGAGCGGCAACGATGTTATAAGCAAGGTTCTCTCCACCTGCTCAAACAGGCCAACCGATCAGGACTATGAGCGGGGACTTGAAGTGCTGAACCGGCTTGGGGTCACTATACTAAACCGCAGGCAATGATGGCGGTTCGATAGGGGCCAATACTCTTGCGGCGGGCATCGGACGGGATGTCCGGGTTCGACCCGATAATCCCGCATCGATCCCATGCGATGGAGTTGCGCTTGGGACTCATCCTTGCCGGTCGAACCCAACGCCCCACGGGCGGATCTAGATCAGGCGGACCTGGGTGCCGATGGGGCAGAGGGCGTAGAGTTCTTCGATCTTTTCGTTGAAGAGGCCGATGCAGCCGGAGGATGACCGGCGGCCGATCTTGCGGGTGTCATGGGTGCCGTGGACCAGATAGGCGGGCCAGCCCAGATACATCGCATGGGTGCCGAGCGGGTTGCCCGGTCCGGCGGGCATGAATTCCGGCAGGCTGGGGTCTCGTTCGCGCATCGCGGATGTGGGTGTCCAGCTTGGCCCCACGGTTTTGCGCACGACGCTGGTGAGACCGCGGCGGGTCAGTTCCTCGGTCCGGGGGACGGAGGTGGGGTAGACGCGGTAGTCCGTGCCGTCCGCGCTCCAGAAATGCAGGGCGCGGGAGCCCGTATCGGCGAGGATGGTGGATACGCCCAGCTGGTCGAAGTGATCCTGCCAGTTCTGCGCAATGAAGGAGGCGGTGTTGCCGCGGGTGATTTCCTGCGGGAAGTCGAGTGCTGCGGCCGGGCGCGCCAGCATCGGAGCGGCCAGCGCGGCGGCGCCGGTCAGCAGAAGTGTGCGGCGGGACGGGGTCTGGGAGGACATCTGAAACTTCCTGATTGCCTGCTCTGGGTCGATTGTTGGCTCCTCCTACACCGATGCGGCGCGAACTTCCATTAACATTCTGGTTCACGAATATGTGAGCGGCTGGACCATCGCCATGCGAACTCTCATAGCGTGCGGTCCGAGGATGGTCTTCGCCCGCGGCTTGGCTATGGTGGGCGAAACCTGTTTCGGAACGAGGGCTGCGGCTTCCCCATGACGATGGACCAGATCATTCTCTTCTCGCTCTTCGGGGCAGTGTTCGGCTTTCTGATCTGGGGGCGGTTCCGCTATGACCTCGTGGCCTTCTCGGCCCTCTTGCTGGGGGTTGTTCTGGGGGTCGTGCCGACCTCGGAGGCGTTTTCGGGCTTTGGCCATCCGGCGACACTGGTGGTGGCGCTGGTGCTGATCGTTTCGGCGGGGCTGGTGCGGTCGGGGGCGGTCTTCCTGATCACGCGGACACTGATCGATTCGAACCGGGCACTGGGCGGGCATATCGCGCTGATGGGGGGGATCGGCGGGGTGCTGTCGGCCTTCATGAACAACGTGGCGGCGCTGGCCCTGTTGATGCCGGTGGACATCCAGACCGCGCGGAAGGCGGGTCGGTCGGTGCGGCTGAGCCTGATGCCGCTGTCGTTCTGCACGATCCTGGGCGGCATGGTGACGCTGATCGGAACGCCGCCCAATATCATCATCGCCGCGATCCGCGAGGAATCGCTGGGCGAGCCGTTCCAGATGTTCGATTTCGCACCGGTGGGCGGGGTCACCGCGCTTGCGGGCCTGGTGTTCGTGGCGCTGGTGGGGTGGCGGCTTATTCCCCGGGGCGAGGCCGAGGATGGCGGCACGGCGGTGATGAGCGAAGTGGCCGCCTATATCGCGGAACTGGTGGTGCCCGAGGAGTCGAAGCTGATCGGCCAGCGGATGTTCGAATTGTACGAGGCGGCGGAGAAGAACGACGTGGCGATCCTTGGCCTCGTCCGCGATGGCAAACGGCGCTACGGGACGCAGCGAAGCACGATTCTGGCGGCAGGTGATGCGTTGGTGATCGAAGCCGCGCCCGAGGCGCTCGACGAGTTCCGGGCGGCGCTGTCGCTGAGCCTTGCCGAGAATGCGTTGGAGGAACATCTGCGGGCCGAGGGCGCCGGTGTGTCGGTGATCGAGGTGGTGGTGCCCGAGAATTCGCGGATCGTCGGCAAGACCGCGCAGGCGGTGGGGCTGGCTTGGCGGCGGCGGACGGTGCTTCTGGGCATTTCGCGGAAGGGGCGGCGGATCACCCAGCAGGTCCGCAAGACCCCGGTGCAGACCGGAGATATCCTCTTGTTGCTGACACCCGAGGGTGAGGCGGGGGACGTGACGGACTGGCTGGGCGTGTTGCATCTGGCCGACCGGGGACTGGCAGTGACCGATCAGGCCAAAGTCTGGCTTGCCATGGGGATCTTCGGGGCGGCGGTTCTGGCGGCCTCGGTCGGGCTGATCTATCTGCCGGTGGCGTTGGGGATCGTGGTGGTGGCCTATGTCCTGACCCGGATCCTGTCGCTGACCGAGATCTATGACCATATCGAATGGCCGGTTGTGGTGCTTCTGGGCTCGATGATCCCTTTGGGGGCGGCGCTTGAGACCTCGGGCGGGACGGACCTGATCGCCGGGGGGCTTGTGTCGCTGACCCAGGGCTGGCCCGCATGGGCGGTGCTGACGGTGCTGATGGTGGTGACGATGACCCTGTCGGACGTCCTGAACAACACCGCGACGGCGATTGTCGCGGCGCCGGTGGGGATCGGGATGGCCGAGACCCTTGGCGTCAATCCCGACCCGTTCCTGATGGCGGTGGCGGTGGCGGCCTCCTGTGCGTTCCTCACGCCCATCGGGCACAAGAACAACACGCTGATCCTTGGGCCGGGGGGATATTCCTTTGGCGACTACTGGCGGATGGGGCTGCCGCTTGAAATCCTCGTGGTGGCGGTGTCGATCCCGGCAATCCTGGTGTTCTGGCCGCTGTAGCACCGTTCCGGCTTGCACCGGGCTGGGCGGCGGCGGATTGTGGGCCGGCAGGAGAAGGAAGACACGATGACGATGGCGCGACGCGGCTGGGTTCCGGAAGGCTGTGAGGACCGGGTTCAGACGATTGCCGCCGGGACCGCCGATGCGGCGTCCCTGGGCATTCTGGAGCGGATCGGGGATCTGGTCGAGCGGAACCGGGTGATCCACGAGGAGGAATGTTTCAATCTGAACCCCGCCACCAATGTGATGAACCCGAAGGCCGAGGCGCTTTTGGCGCAGGGGATCGGGACGCGGCCCTCGCTGGGCTATCCGGGCGACAAGTACGAGATGGGGCTGGAGGCGATCGAGGAAATCGAGGTGATCGCGGCGGCGCTTTGTGCCGAGGTGTTCGAGGCGCGATATGCCGAAATCCGGGTGCCCTCGGGGGCGATGGCGAACCTTTTCGGCTTCATGGCGCTGTGCCGTCCCGGCGATACGGTGATCGTTCCGCCCGCGTCGATTGGCGGCCATGTGACCCATCATGGCGCGGGCTGTGCGGGGCTGTTCGGGCTCAAGATCCTTGAAGCACCGGTGGCTGCCGATGGCTATACCGTGGATGTGGCGGGGCTTGAGGCGCTGGCACGCCGCGAGGCCCCGGCGCTGATCACCATCGGTGGCAGTCTGAACCTGCATGAGCATCCGGTGGCGGCGTTGCGCGGGATCGCCGATGCCGTGGGCGCGCGGCTGTTATTCGACGCGGCCCATCAATGCGGGATCATCGCCGGGAAGGCATGGTCGAACCCCCTGGCGGAGGGGGCGCATCTGATGACGATGAGCACCTACAAGAGCCTTGGCGGACCTGCGGGCGGGCTGATCGTCACCAATGACGCGGAGATCGCCGAGGCGCTGGACAGGATCGCCTTTCCGGGGATGACGGCGAATTTCGACGCGGCGAAATCGGCGGCGCTGGCGGTGACGATGCTGGACTGGCGCGATTTCGGGCAGGCCTATGCGGCCGAGATGATCGCCATGGCGCGGGCGCTGGCGGAGGCTTTGGATGCACTGGGCGTGCCGGTCTACGGGGCCGGGCACGGATTCACGCGGTCGCATCAATTCGCGCTGGAAGCCGCGCCCTTTGGAGGTGGACAGGTTGCGGCGAAACGGCTGCGGCGTGCGGGGATCCTGTCTTCGGGGATCGGGCTGCCCATAGCACCGGTGCCCGGCGATATGAACGGGCTGCGTTTCGGGACGCCGGAACTGGTGCGTTGGGGCATGACCGCGGCCGATGCGCCGCGTCTGGCCGGGCTGATCGCGCGGGGGTTGGAGGGCGCGGCGGTGGCGGAGGACGTGGCCGCCGAAGTATCCGCTTGGCGGCGGAGCTTTGACAGGCTGCATTTCATTCACTGACAGCGTCCTGCATCGATGCCGCAATCTGGCCCAGATTCCCTGCGAGGGTCGCGCGGGGAATTGTGTTTCTTCCCGGTCGGCCCGTGGTCATTTCAGCCACGGGAATTACACGTAGCGATTGTGCGTGTTGTAAGGCCGGATAGCGGTGACCGACAGTTCCCGGCGCCGCTTGGGCGCTGCAAGCGCCACTCGGCCCGCTTTTTCAGGCGGGTGTTCCGCGTTCAGGCGATTTTCCGCCAAGTCATTGAGGGTGCTAATTATTGTTATTAGAAAGGCTTATTTGGAGAGAGAATTATTAATTTGTCATCACCCTTTTTGCATGGCAAGGGGATGTGCACAGATTTGAGGCACTGTTTGAATGCTATTGGCACTGTCGGCTGGATTCGCCCTGGGGTTGAGTCTGATCGTAGCGATCGGAGCGCAGAATGCGTTCGTCTTGCGCCATGGTCTGCGCAAGTCGCACGTGTTCTGGGTCGCGCTGATCTGTGCGGGGTCGGATGCCATTCTGATCGCCGCCGGGGTTGGCGGATTCGGCTGGCTGGTACGATCGGCCCCCTGGCTCGAACCGGCCATGACCCTGGGTGGGGCCGCGTTCCTGATCGGATACGGGGCGATGAGCTTTCGCCGGGCCTTCATGGTCTCGGGCGGGCTTTCCGCGGCCGGTAACGGGAGGGATTCGCTGCGTGCGACGATCCTGACCTGCCTCGCGCTCACATGGCTGAATCCCCATGTTTATCTTGATACAGTGGTTCTTTTGGGATCGGTGTCGACGAAATACGGCGATGAGCGATGGATCTTTGCCCTTGGGGCAATCATCGCGAGTTTCGTGTTCTTCTTCGCGCTGGCCTATGGTGCGCGGCTTCTGGCGCCGGTCTTTGCAAGACCCGCTTCCTGGCGGATCCTCGACGCGCTGGTGGGCGCGGTGATGTGGGGGCTGGCGCTCAAGCTGATCGTCGCTTGAAGCGGCCCGCAGTTTGGGGTCTTGTCGCCCCATGATGCTTCCCGCGAACCGACCCCTTGCGGGGATCCTCTGGATGCTGCTGACAGGCGTTCAATTCGTCGCCCTGACAGTGATCGTGAAGCATGTGGGCAGCGATCTTCCGGCGCCGCAATCGGCCTTCCTGCGCTATTTCCTGGGCATGGTTTTCATCATTCCGATGATCCGCCCGATGATCGAGGCGCGCCTGACGCGACGTCAGATGTGGCTGTTCGGCTGGCGCGGGGCGGCGCATACGCTGGGGGTGATGCTGTGGTTTTATGGCATGACCCAGATCACCATCGCCGAGGTGGTGGCGATGAATTACGTCAACCCGATCTATGTGACGATCGGGGCGGCGCTGTTTCTGGGCGAGAAGCTGGCGCTGCGGCGAATCCTCGCCATCGGCTTTGCGTTCCTCGGGGCGATCATCATCCTGAGGCCGGGGTTTCGCGAGCTGGGGCCGGGGCATCTTGCCATGGTCTTCACCGCCATCTTTCTGGGGATTTCCTATCTTCTGGCGAAGCTGATGACGGGCGAGGTGCGGCCCGTGGTGATTCTGGCGATGCTGTCGACCACGGTGACGATCGGGCTTGCGCCCTTTGCATGGGCCGTGTGGGTGCCGCCCAGCATGGAGGACGTGGCGTGGCTGTTCCTCGTGGCCTGTTTCGCCACGGGGGGGCATTACACGATGACCCTTGCCTTTGCCGCGGCCCCGGTGGCTGTGACCCAACCGGTGACGTTCCTGCAGCTTGTCTGGGCGGTGCTGGCGGGCGCGTTGCTGTTCGGCGAGCCGATCGACGGCTGGGTGGTGTTCGGCGGCACGGTGGTTCTGGGCGCCGTGAGTTTCATCGCGTGGCGGGAATATGCGGTGAAGCGGCGCGAGGTGACGCCGGGGACGAACGCGACGAAGGTGTGAGGGCTGGCGGCCTTAACCAAGGTTAACATGCGCCTTTGAAACGCCCGATTTCCATGATTTTGTGCCGCGCATGGTGAGGTGGATTTCCATTCTGTTGCTGGCTTTCGGGCTGGCCGCGCCCGCAGTCGCGGAACCCTCGGGCCGTGTCCGCGTGATCGATGCCGACACGATGGATGTCGGTGGTACGCGGGTCCGCTTGTTCGGGATCGACGCGCCCGAGATCGGGCAGCCCTGCCGGATCGGCGACAAGACCTATGATTGCGGGCTGTGGGCCGCGGATTTCGTGCGTCAGATGTTCGACGGCAAGCGGGCCAGTTGCGACTGGCTCGACACCGACCGGCATGGGCGGACCGTGGCGCGCTGTGCGGTGGGTGGCATGGATATGGGTGCGGCGATCGTGGATGCGGGGTTTGCGACGGCGTTCCGGCGGTATTCGGATCTGTATGTCGATGTCGAGAAGGGGGCGGTGGCCGCCGGGCGGGGCATTTTCGGGGCCGAGATGATTTCCCCCGAGGCATTCCGGGCGCAGGCGCGCCAGCCGGCGCAGGCGGCGCCGGGCGCGTGCCGGATCAAGGGCAATATCTCGGACGGGGGCCGGATCTATCATCTTCCGGGGCAGGAGAATTACGACCGCACGCGGATCAGCGAGAGCCGGGGCGAGCGGTGGTTCTGTACCGAGGCGGAAGCGCGCCAAGCGGGCTGGCGGCGGGCGCGGCGCTAGGGCATAACTCCCCGACGGGACGGGGAAGGCCATGGCCGCGATCGGCAGTTTCATCATTCATCTGGAGCGGGCGGAGGAGCGCGCGGCGCAGGTTGCGGCCTTGCAGGCCGCGCTGCCGGGGCCGGTGGAGATATTGGCCGCGGTGGACGGGCGCGCGGGCGAGACCGGGCCGGAGGTGCATGACCCGGAAATGGGGTGGGAGCCGGCCTATCCCTTTGCGATGAACGCGACCGAGATCGCGGTGTTTCGCAGTCACCGCAGGGCGTGGGCGCGGATCGTCGAGACGCGGCTTATGGCCGGGCTGGTGGTGGAGGATGACGTGGAGATCACGCCCGAACCCTTTGCCGCCGCGATGGCGCTGTCCGCGATCCATATGCGCCCCGATCTGGTGATCCGCCTGCCGCAGAAGCCGCGCGAGAAGGGGGCGGTTCTGGCCCGGTCGGGCGAGACGCGGTTGATCCTGCCCGATGTGGTGGGTCTGGGGATGCAGGCCACGCTGGTGGGGCGTATCGCGGCGGCGCGGCTTTTGCGGGCCACGGCGCGGTTCGACAGGCCGGTGGACGTGGCGCTTCAGATGGTCTGGAAGACCGGGGTGGAAGTGCAGAGCCTTTGGCCGACGGGGATCCGCGATATCTCGGACCAACTTGGGTGGATCGACATTGAAGAAGCGCAAGGGATTTGCCGCGCGCCTGCGGGCCGAATGGGCGCGGATGCGGTTTCGCCGCGCCTTGGCGCAGGCGGCACACGAAGCGCGCGAGGGCCGGGCCGATGGCTGAGACCGGATTGCGGCTGACGCAGGCGTTGGTGGACCGTTTGCCGCCGCGGGTGGAAAAGCGCGGACCGGTGATGCTGGCCGATCCGCCGGAGAGCTATTACCCCGAGGTGACGCAGACCATTCTGGAGGATTGCAGGCCTGATGAGGGGCTGTGGATACTGGCGGCGGGGTCGCTGATCTGGAACCCCCGCATGGAAGTGGCCGAGCGGCGGCGGGCCCGAGTCGAGGGCTGGCAGCGGGCATTCTGTCTGACGGACCGGCGGTTTCGCGGCAATCCGGACGCACCGGGTCGAATGATGTCCGTGGACCGGGGCGGGTCGATCGAGGGGATCGTGCAGCGGATGGGGGCTGAGGACCTGTCGGCCGGTCTTGAGGCGCTTTTGCGGCTGGAGCCGCCGGTGCCGCCGGTCTGGGTCGAGGCCGAGACGCCGGGCGGCACTGTCCGCGCGATCGCCTTTGTGGCCGAGCCGTCCTTTCCGCTTTACGTCCCCGAAGGACCGGTAGAGACCCTCGCCGATATCCTGGCCGCGGCGGTGGGGTTTCGGGGGACGATGGCGGAGTACCTTCTGAACACGATCATCGAACTAGAGCGTGCGGGCATTCGCGACCCGCATCTGTGGCAGTTGCAGGAGATGGTGGCCGAGCGGCTTGAGCGATTGCCGGCCCGCGAGGACGGCTAGGGGAGTGTCAGGCGCGACATGACCGCCCGTTTGGCGCCCGTTTTTCGCCCGTCTGCCGCATGGTGCTGGACGCGGGCGCGCAGGTTTGCGATAGGAAGTGCAGAAGCATTTCGGAGGCTCTGATGGGCATCTTCAGGACATTGTTGCGGGCGGTGACATGGTGGGACGGCCAGACGCTGAACACGCAGCTTTTCACCTGGCGCAAGGGTGTGAAGGTGGGCGAGGACGATCAGGGCAACATCTTTTACGAGACCCGTGACGGCGCGCGCCGCTGGGTGATCTTCAACGGCGAGGCCGAGGCCAGCCGGGTGAGCCCGGATTGGCATGGCTGGCTGCACCGGACATGGGAAGAGCCGCCCACAAAGTCGCCGCTTGTGAAGAAATCGTGGGAGAAACCGCATCAGGAGAACCTGACCGGCACGGCGCTGGCCTATGCGCCCGCCGGGTCGATCCGACGCGAAGAGCCTGCCGAGCGGCGCGATTACGACGCGTGGAGCCCGGAATAGCGCCATGGCAAGCCATACGTCCGAAGTGATCGTTGGAGGTGTCGTCGTTGCGGCGGCAGTTGGGTTCATGGCCTATGCCAGCCAGTTCGGCGGCCTTGCGCCGCAGGGTGGGGTCTATCCGCTGACCGCCAGTTTCCGCTCGGCCGAAGGGGTGACAGTGGGCACCGATGTGCGGCTTGCCGGTGTCAAGATCGGCACCGTGACCGATCTGGATCTGGATACCCAGACGTTCCGCGCCAACGCGACCTTCAGCATTCAGGACGGGATCATCCTGCCCGATGACACGGCGGCGACGGTGGCCTCGGAGGGGCTTTTGGGCGGGACGTTCATCGAGATTCTGCCGGGCGGATCGCCGTTCAATTACGAGGCGGGGGATGAGATCGTGGACACCGAAAGCTCGGTCTCGATCATATCGCTTCTGCTGAAATTCGTGGCGGGCGGCGACGAATGACCTTGCGGGGCGCGATACTGGTGCTGATGGCGGCGGTGTTGGCGGCCCCGATCCCGGTTCCGGCGGCGGCGCAAAATTTCGGGGTGACCGAGGGCGAGAGCGGGTTCCTGCCCGATTTTTCGGCCCCGGCGGATGAGACCATCGGTGGCGGGATCGTGGTGGAGGAACTGTACGGTCACGACCGGGGAAGACCTTGTGGTGGGCCGGCCGCGGGCCGCGCCCGAGATCAAGGCCGCGGCGGCAGCAGGGGCGGTGCTACGCGGGTTGGACAAGGTCAACGGGCAGGTCGTCGACATGGAACTTGCCGTGGGCGAGGCAGCCCGTATGGGGCGGCTTACGGTCACGCTGGAGGAATGCCGCTATCCGGTGGACAATCCCGCGGGCGATGCGTTCGCACTGGTCCGGGTCGATGCCGAGGGTCTGGAGGCACCGGCATTCGAGGGCTGGATGATCGCGTCGAGCCCGGCGCTGTCGGCGCTGGAGCATCCGCGTTACGATGTCTGGGTCATTCGCTGCAGGAGCAGCTGAGGGTCGGGGACGGGCCCTGCGCCGACGAAGCGGCCGGGGCGCTGCAGGGCGGATTCCAGGCGCGCGTGATACTCGGCCCGGTCGATCTCTATCGCGCCCAGACTTTCGAGATGTGGTGTGATGAATTGCGCATCGAACAGCGAGAAGTTGCCCTGACGCAGCCTGTCCACCAGATAGGCGAGGGCGACTTTCGAGGCGTCGGTGCGGCGCGAGAACATGCTTTCGCCAAAGAACGCACCCCCCAGGACAACCCCGTAGACCCCGCCCACCAGATCGCGGCCCTCCCAGACCTCGACTGAATGGGCGCGGCCCTGATGATGGAGATCGACATAGAGCCCGTGGATCGTGTCGTTGATCCAGGTTTCGGGGCGGTCGGCGCAGCCTTCGAGCACGCCGGCGAAATCGCGGTCGATGGTGACCGTGAACCGGCCCCGGCGGATCGTCCGGGCGAGGCTGCGCGAGATGTGAAAGCTGTCGAGCGGCAGGATGCCCCGGTGATGCGGATCGACCCAGAAGATCTCGGGGTCGTCACGGCCTTCGGCCATGGGAAAGAGACCGCGCGCATAGGCGTGCAGCAGAAGGTCGGGGGTGAGGGTCAGGTCTCGCATGTCTGGCGGCAGGCTAGCGCAGTTTGCAGGCGATCTTAATCGCTTTTGTGGGGGGATGGCCTGCGCGACGGCGCGGATGCCGGGATGAGTGGTGTGGTTTGCGTCGAAGGCTGGGATGGTTCCGTTCGCACGTGGCAGTCGGCGGAGACGCAAAGCCCATTCGAGTGGAGAGATGACAGAAGATATTGAGAAATCGGAGTGGCTCGGATAGGGGCTAGAAACCCAAACTTATTGCCCCCGTGTCCCGAAAACCGGCGGGGGTATAGCCGGAGGTCGTCAGGTGCGAAATCTTCTTTTGAAATTGCGGCCTGATCTCAAGGAATTTTCGTCGCAAGAGTTCGTTGAGATCGGACAGCGACAACGGTGCCTATCTTCATTCGGTTCGGATGGCGATCGCGAGTTACAGGCATTTCAAGAACTTCAAGCGCGACAAGAGCTATAACAAGATCCTCGAGCATGTTTCCGAGCGCGAGGGCGCGGAGTATCTTGCGATACTTCGTCGTCGGGATGACGGAATACTTGAGCTGGCCCGCGACACCCTTCTGAAGAGTGACGAGATCGGGAATCCGCGCAAGTACGACTACGGAACCGGGTCTTTGCTGTCGCCGACCACCCTGCGCTATCTCAAGGTGGCGTCGGATCTGAAACTTCTCTTTGGAGAGTTGGACGGACGCAAACTGGCGGAGATCGGCGGTGGCTACGGGGGGCAGTGCCTCGTCTGCGATACGGTGTTCAATACCGGAGAATACCATGTCTTCGACCTGCCGGACGTCACCAAGCTGGTGGCCAAGTACCTGGAAAGCTTTCTGTTGAACGGCGTGTATGTTCCGCGGACCATCAACACCGCCGCGCCGCAGGAATATGACCTTGTCATCAGCAATTACGCGTTCTCGGAACTGCCGAGGGCAGTCCAGGAAGTCTATATCCGCAAGGTCCTGGGTCGGGCGCGCCGTGGCTATCTGACGATGAATTCCGGGCTATCGGATCATGCGGGACGGGAAAGTGCCAAGCTGAGCCTAGATGAGCTCAAGACGCTATTGCCGGAGTTCGAGATCTTTGAGGAAGAACCTCTGACGAGCGAGCAGAATTACATCATTTCCTGGGGGCATCGTCCCGGCGCCAAACTGGAATAGTCGTTCTATGGCCGGGCTGCGCTTGGACAGGTGTTCGGTTTAGCTTCGCTGTGATGGAGATCGGAGTGTCGTGGTTTTAGCGACGTCTGATACCGGGACGTGGGAACTTGCACACTGCGGTTCTATTCGCTGCGGCAGGCCGTGGTTGCGCGCGTCAGATCAGCAGTCGTCTACGGGCTGCGAATGTATTTCGAGAAGGCCCGAAAATACCGGCTCAAAGAGTGGGTTGAAGGCCTTACTTCATGTCTTGTTGTCGCGGGCTGAGATGGTCCCGACGCCACCGCCACGATGCATCCCGGGCCTAGGCCGACCCCAAATGCGTCTCGAGCCATTTCTCGAGCCAGTGGATATCGTAATTCCCGGTCAGAATGGCGTCTTCGTGCAGGAGTTCGCGGAAGAGCGGGATCGTGGTGTCGATGCCGTCGATGATCAACTCGCCAAGGGCGCGCTGAAGCCGGGCCAATGCCTCGGGCCGGTCGCGGCCATGGACGATCAGCTTGCCGATCAGGCTGTCGTAATAGGGCGGGATCGAATAGCCGTCATAGAGCGCCGAATCCATCCGCACGCCAAGCCCGCCCGGTGCGTGATATTGCGAGATCCGGCCCGGCGAGGGGGCGAAATTCGGCAGCTTCTCGGCGTTGAGGCGGACCTCGATCGCGTGGCCGTTGATCTGCAGGTCGTCCTGCGTGAATGACAGCGGATAGCCTTCGGCCACGCGGATCTGTTCGCGCACCAGGTCGACGCCGAAGATCGCCTCGGTCACCGGATGTTCCACCTGCAGGCGGGTGTTCATCTCGATGAAGTAGAACTTGCCGTCCTCGTAGAGGAATTCGATGGTGCCGGCGCCGATATAGTTGATCGAGGCCACGGCCTCGGCGCAGGTCTTGCCGATTTCGGCGCGCATTTCGGGGGTGATGACAGGGCCCGGGGCCTCTTCCAACACTTTCTGGTGGCGGCGCTGGAGCGAACAGTCGCGTTCGCCCAGATGGACCGCATGGCCCTTGCCGTCGCCGAACACCTGAACCTCGATATGGCGCGGCTTGCCCAGGTATTTCTCGATATAGACCTCGTCATTGCCGAAGGCGGCCTTGCTTTCGGCGCGGGCGGTGCGAAAGGCGCTTTCGAGATCCGCGGCGGTGCGGGCGAGTTTCATGCCGCGCCCGCCGCCGCCGGCGGTGGCCTTGATGATGACCGGGTAGCCGATCTCCTCGGCAACGGTGCGGGCGGTTTCGACATCGGGCACGCCGCCGTCGGAGCCGGGGACGCAGGGCACGCCGAGCGCCTTCATGGTGTCCTTGGCGGTGATCTTGTCGCCCATCATGCGGATATGTTCGGCGGAGGGCCCGATGAAGGTCAGCTTGTGATCTTCGACCGCCTGCACGAAATTCGCGTTCTCGGACAGGAAGCCGTAGCCCGGATGGATCGCCTGTGCCCCGGTGATCTCGCAGGCCGAGATGATCGCGGGCATCGACAGGTAGCTTTGCGACGAGGGCGGAGGGCCGATGCAGACGCTTTCATCGGCCATGCGCACATGCATCGCGTCGGTATCGGCGGTCGAATGGACCGCGACGCTCTTGATGCCCATCTCACGGCAGGCGCGGATCACGCGAAGGGCGATTTCGCCCCTGTTGGCGACGAGGATCTTGTCGAACATGGCCCGCTACTCGACGATCATCAGCGGTGCGCCGAATTCGACCGGGCCGCCGTCTTCGACGAGGATGCGCTTGACGGTGCCGGATTTCGGCGCGGGGATGTGGTTCATGGTCTTCATCGCCTCGACGATCAGCAGGGTCTGGCCCTCGCTGACCTTGTCGCCGACCTTGACGAAGACGTCGGCGCCGGGTTCCGGCGAGAGGTAGACGGTGCCCACCATGGGCGAGGTGATGGCGCCGGGATGGGCGGCGGGGTCGCCGCCTGCATCGGCAGTGGGGGCGGCGGCAGCAGGGGCCGCGGCGGGTGCGGCCGGAGCAGGGGCGGGCGCATAGGTGGCTTGAGGCGCGGCATAGACCGGTCCGCCCTTGCTCACGCGGACGTTCAGGACATCGTTTTCGCCGTATTCCCGCTTGACCTGAAGCTCGGTCAGGTCGTTGTCGGCAAGGATCGCCGCAAGCGCCTGAATGAATTCGACATCCGTGTCGTAAGGCTTCTTGGTCATCTAGGGTCTCCTCGCCTGTTCCGATTTGCGCGTTTTTCCGACCGCTGCATTGGCTGGGCTTATACGCCAGCCTGAAGGGGGAGAAAAGCGCCAGATGCCGGGAATGTCGCCGGAGCCGCCCGAAATGCAGGCAGGGGTGGGTTTGCGCGGGGTCGGGGAAAAAATTTACCAGTTGATAAAATTTCGGGTTGTGGCAAGCTTTCCGTACTCAATGGGTCAAGAGATCAACGGGGAAGAGAATGACGAACAGTCCGATGACGCCGGGGATCGTGCCCGGCCGCCTGCCGTCCGAAGCCTATTGCGAGAATTTCGCGGATCTGCATGCGCCCTATGACGGACACGAGGCGCGGGTGGCGGCGGATCGGTGCTATTTCTGTTATGACGCGCCCTGCATCGCGGCCTGTCCCACGGCGATCGATATCCCGCTGTTCATCCGCCAGATACAGGCTGGAATGCCCGAGGCCGCGGCCAAGACCATTCTGGAGCAGAACATTCTGGGCGGCATGTGCGCCCGCGTCTGTCCGACGGAGACGCTCTGTGAAGAGGCCTGTGTGCGCGAGGCGGCGGAGGGAAAGCCGGTGGAGATCGGGCGGTTGCAGCGCCATGCGACCGACAGCCTGATGGCGTCGGGCATCCATCCGTTCGAGCGCGCGGCACCCACAGGCAAGCGTGTGGCGGTCGTGGGTGCGGGGCCTGCAGGGCTGGCTTGCGCGCACCGGCTGGCGATGAAGGGCCATGACGTGGTGGTGTTCGAGGCGAAGGCCAAGCCGGGCGGGCTGAACGAATTCGGGATCGCGAGTTACAAGACCGTGGGCGGCTTTGCGCAGGCCGAGGTGGAATGGCTGTTGAAGATCGGCGGGATCACGGTCGAGACCGGGAAGACACTGGGGAACGGGTTGAGCCTTGACGGTTTGACGGCGGAGTATGACGCGGTGTTCCTTGGGATCGGGCTGGGGGGCGTGAATGCGCTGTCGGGCGAAGGTGTCGACAAGGAGGGCGTTGGCGATGCGGTGGCGTTCATCGCCGACCTGCGCCAGGCCAAGGATGTGGCGTCCCTTCCGGTGGGCCGGAACGTGGTGGTGATCGGCGGCGGCATGACGGCGGTGGATGCCGCCGTGCAATCGAAGCTTCTGGGCGCGGAAAACGTCACCATCGCCTATCGTCGGGGCAAGGACCGGATGTCGGCAAGCCCCTATGAACAGGATCTGGCGGCGTCGAAGGGCGTCAAGATCGTCCATAACGCGCAGCCGGTGGCGGTGCATGGCAATGGTGCGGTGCGCGAGGTGGAGTTCGAATATACCCGCGAGGGGGCGAACGGTCTTGAAGGCACGGGCGAGACGTTCCGAATTGCCGCAGATCAGGTACTGAGAGCGATCGGTCAATCGCTGGAGGGCGCGCCTGCGGGGCTCGCGCTCGAACGGGGCAAGATCAAGGTCAGCGGGGCCGGGCGGACGAGTGTCGCCGGTGTCTGGGCCGGGGGCGATTGCGCGACCGGCGGGGATGACCTTACGGTGACGGCGGTGGCCGAGGGGCGCGATGCGGCAGAGGATATTCATGCCCGACTGAGCGCCTGATGTGCTATGCTCGACTTCGCTGATCAATTCAGGGAGGCTGCGATGACACTCGAAGAGGACGTCGCGCGGCATTATACCACCGGTGACCTTCTGGACCGGATCGATGTCGCGTTGAGGGAGGCCGGGGCCGACCCGGCGCATCCCGGCTTTGATGCGCTGAAAGGCGTGGACGAATTTCACACGGGCGGAATCGAGGCGACGAACGCCTTGCTCGATCATCTGGAGATCACGCCGGAGATGGTGGTGGTCGACCTTGGCTGCGGGCTGGGCGGAACGGCCCGGCATCTGGTGCACCGTTATGGCGTGACGGTTCGCGGGATCGACCTGACCCCGGCTTTCGTCGAAACCGCGCGGGCGCTGAACGAGCGGCTGGGTCTGACGGACCGGATCACGCTGGAGGTGGGCAGCGTTCTGGACCTGCCGTTCGAGGATGCCTCTGCGGATCTGGTGACGATGTTCCACGTGGGCATGAACATTGCCGACAAGGACCGGCTTTTCGCAGAGGTTGCGCGGGTTCTGAAGCCTGGCGGGACGTTTGCGCTGTTCGATGTCATGCGAGGCGAGGCGTCGGGCGACATCGTGTTTCCGGTGCCGTGGTCCGAAGCGGAAGAGTTGAGCCACGTGGCGGCGCCCGAAGACTACCGGCGGGCCGCGTTCGATGCGGGGCTCGAGGAGTTTCTGGAGCGGGACCGCAAGGAGTTCGCGCAGGAGTATTTCGGGCGCGTGTCCCGGCATATCGAGGCCGAGGGCCTGCCGCCGGTGGGCATTCATCTGCTGATGCGCGAGACTGCCGCCGAAAAGATCCGGAATTACGTCACCAATCTCGAGGCCGGGCGGATCACGCCGGTCGAGATGATCTTTCGGAAAGGAACTGTTCGATGAGCTATGTGATGGCCTATGCGGCGGCGGTGCCGACCGGAAAGAAGGCGGAATATGCCGAGCATTCCAAGTTCGCCGCCGAGATCTTCAGGTCCCACGGGGCGACGCGGGTCGTGGAATGCTGGGGCGACATGGTGCCGCCCGGCGAAGTCACGTCGTTTCCTCTGGCGGTGAAGGCGGGCGAGGACGAGACCGTGGTGATGGGCTGGCAGGAATGGCCCGACAAGGCGACCCACGACGCCAATATCCAGAACGCGATGGGCGATGCGCGCTTCAAGGAGATGGGGCCGATGCCGTTCGACGGGAAGCGGATGATCTTTGCGGGGTTCGAGACCCTGCTGGATCTCTGAGGTCGGAGGTGGCGATGGACGCGCCAGCGCTGCCCGCCGAAGGCGGCTGCCGGTGCGGCGCGCTGCGCGTGCGCATGACGGCGCAGCCGATCGTCACCTCGGCCTGCCATTGCCGGGGCTGCCAGAGGATGTCGGCAAGCGCCTTTTCATTGACGGTGACGCTACCCGAGGGCGGGTTGGAGGTGGTCGCGGGCGAGACTGTTCTTGGCGGTCTGCGCGGCGACGACGCGCAGCATCACCATTGCCCGAAATGTCTCAGCTGGGTGTTCACCACGGCGCCGGCCCTTGCGGGGTTCGTGAACCTGCGGGCGACGATGCTGGACGATCCCTCGTGGTTCGCCCCGTTTCTGGAGACCTATACGATCGAGCGCCTGCCTTGGGCGGTGACGCCGGCGCGACATAGCTTCGAGCGCTTCCCATCGGTCGAGAGCTACATGGCGCTGTCTGAGGAATATGCCAAAATATTGGGATCGAAGGAGAATTAGATGGCTGATCTGCGAACCGAATTCGTGGGGATCAAGTCCCCGAACCCGTTCTGGCTCGCCTCGGCGCCGCCGACGGACAAGGAATACAATGTCGTCCGCGCCTTCAAGGCGGGATGGGGTGGTGTTGTCTGGAAGACGCTGGGACTGGACCCGCATATCGTGAACGTCAATGGGCCGCGCTACGGGGTGGTCTATGGCGCGGATCGGCGGGTTCTGGGGATCAACAATATCGAGCTGATCACCGACCGGCCGCTGGAGGTGAACCTGCGCGAGATCAAGCAGGTCAAGCGCGACTGGCCGGACCGGGCGATGGTCGTGAGCCTGATGGTGCCCGTGCGAGGAATGGGCGTGGAAGGAGATCCTGCCCAAGGTCGAGGAAACCGGCGCGGACGGGATCGAGCTGAACTTCGGCTGCCCGCACGGGATGAGCGAGCGCGGCATGGGCGCTGCCGTGGGGCAGGTGCCCGAATATATCGAGATGGTCACCCGCTGGTGCAAGCAGAACACCCGGATGCCGGTGATCGTGAAGCTGACGCCCAATATCACCGATATCCGGCACCCGGCGCGGGCGGCCTATGCGGGCGGCGCGGATGCGGTTTCTCTCATCAATACAGTGAGTTCGATCACTTCGGTGAACCTTGATACGATGAGCCCGGAGCCGTCGATCGATGGCAAGGGCAGCCATGGCGGCTATTGCGGCCCGGCGGTAAAGCCCATCGCGCTGAACATGGTGGCGGAGATCGCGCGGGACGTGGAGACGGGCGATTTGCCGATCTCGGGCATCGGCGGGATCACCACATGGCGCGATGCGGCGGAGTTCCTGAGCCTTGGGGCCGGGACGGTGCAGGTCTGCACGGCGGCGATGACATACGGCTTCAAGATCATCGACGAGATGACGCGGGGGCTGTCGGACTGGATGGACGAGAAGGGCTACACCTCGGTCGATCAGGTGGTCGGGCCGGGCCGTGCCGAACGTGACCGACTGGCAGTACCTGAACCTGAACTACGTGACCAAGGCGCGGATCGATCAGGACATGTGCATCAAGTGCGGGCGCTGCTACGCGGCCTGCGAGGACACGAGCCACCAGGCGATCGCGATGAAGCCGGGCGCGGGTGTTCGAGGTGATCGACGCGGAATGCGTGGCCTGCAACCTGTGCGTCGATGTCTGCCCGGTGGAGGACTGCATCACGATGGAGGTGTTGCAGCCGCGGTCAGGTGGACGCGCGCACCGGCAAGGTCGTGGAGAAGGAATACGCGAACTGGACGACGCACCCGAACAATCCGTCCGCGAAGGCCGCGGAATGAGGATCGAGACGCTTGATCATATCAATATCAGGACCGTGCATCTTGATGATCTGACGCGGTGGTATGTCGAGGTTCTGGGGATGGAGTTGGGGGCGCGACCCGAGTTTCATATTCCCGGCGCGTGGCTTTATGCGAACGGTCAGGCGATGGTGCACCTGATCGAGGCGGACCCTCCGCCCGATCCGCCGGGCGGCAGCCTTGGGCTTGAGCATGGCGCGTTCCGGGCGACGGGTTTCTTGGAAATGAAGGCGGCGCTTGAAGAACGGGGCGAGACCTTCAAGGTGAGCCGGTTCGAGGATCTGGGCATCGTGCAAATTCATTTGCGCGATCCCGACGGGAACCATGTGCATGTGGATTTCGACATCGCCGAGGCGGGTTGACCGAACGGGCGGAGGGCGCGCGACCGAGATCGCCGCGTCAATGCCGGTGCGGACCCTCCGTTTCTGACGGGTTTTGACCGGCCATTGCGATCAGCGCGCCACGTCGACGGTGGCGGTATCGTAGGGCGTTTCGATCCGGCGCAGAGTTGCCACGGTTTGCTCGGCCCGTTCCGAGGCCGTGGGGGGCGCGGCATAGGGGTCGCGCCGCGCGGTCGTGAAGGTGGGCCCTGCTTCCTGTGCGGCGTCCTTCGGACCATCCGTGGAGACCCGGCCCGCGTCGCGGGTCCTGGCCGCTCCGAGAAGCGCGGAGACGGGGTCACCCGTGACTTCGGCGGGTTTTCCCAAGGCGGAGTCCTCGGTTTCCACAGGCGGGTACTCTGGCGCCGGGGCGTTGAACGCGGCCTCGCGCGCCCGGTCGAGAATTGAAGCCTCGAAGGCGGGTTTCGGCCCGGCAGGCGCGTCGGGATCGGGAGCGATCAGGTCGGGGCGCGGGCGTTGCGTGGCCTCGCGGGCACGGTCGGCGGCTTCGGGCGGCAAGGTCGGGTCGCGCGGTCTCTGTCCGGCCGGAGGTCAGCGGTTCGGCACGCTCGCCGCGGCCGGTCGTATCCGCCCGGTCGGGCGTCACGGATGTGTTGACTTGCAGGCCGGGTCCGTTGGGCCCGAAAGGTCCGAGTTGGGGAATCATGACCCTATCTCCTAACAATACCCCGTCTATGGCACAGCTTAGATGGGCTAACTTTCTCAAACCCTAACATCCACAAGTTTCGACCTTGGTGGTTAACGGGGTGTAAGGGCGCGGCGGTAGAAATCCCCGAGAAAGGCGCGGGCCGCGTCGAAATGCGCATCGTCCGCCGGGGTCGAGGATGCGCGCGCACCTGGCAGTCGAAATCGGCGTAGTGCTGGGTCGTGGCCCAGATCGAGAAGATCAGGTGGTGGGGGTCGACTCGGCGCGATCTGCCCGGCGTCGGCCCAGTCCGCGATCAGCGCGGCCTTGTTCATCGACCAGCGCCTTCAGCGGCCCGGCGATCGAATTCGCCGAACCGCGGCGCGCCCTGCAACGATCTCGTCGGCGAACAGCCGGCTTTCGCGCGGCATCTCGCGCGACATGTCGAGCTTGCGCAGCGACATAGTCGACGATCTCCTCGATCGGGTCGCCGGCGTCGTCCAGCGCTTGTCAGCGGGTCGAGCCAGGTGTCCATCAGCCCCTCGAGCAGCGCGCGGTGGATCGCCTCCTTGGAGGGGAAATAATACAGCACGTTCGGCTTCGACAGCCCGGCCGCCTGGGCGATCTGGTCGAGCGTGGCGCCGCGAAACCCGTGCGCCGAGAACACGTCGAGCGCCGCATCGAGGATCGCGGTCGCGGTTTTCGATCTGGATGCGGGTCCGGGGCGCTATCTGATCGTCCTTGGTCGTGGTGCCGGGGCCGTGCCGGGCCGGGATGAAAGGGGTCCGGGTCCTGCCTTGACTGGACCCGATGCTCTGCTAGCGTGATCCTGACCATTTGGTCAAACTCTTGCAAGCCGTCTGTCGCCGCCCGAGGGCCGGATGCGGACAGGCGGCGCCCGGATCGACCGCGAAACGAGAAGGTACCTGACATGGCAGCGCCCGGAGAGAATCTGAAGATCGACGGTGACAGGTTGTGGGACAGCCTGATGGAAATGGCGAAGATCGGGCCCGGCGTGGCGGGTGGCAACAACCGCCAGACGGTGACCGACGCGGATGGCGAAGGCCGCGCGCTGTTCCAGTCATGGTGCGAGGCGGCGGGGTGCTCCATGGGCCTGGACCAGATGGGCAACATGTTTGCCCGGCGCGAAGGCACCGACCCCGATGCGCTTCCGGTCTATGTGGGCAGTCATCTGGATACCCAACCCACGGGCGGCAAATACGACGGCGTTCTGGGGGTTCTGGGCGGGCTGGAGATCATTCGCACGTTGAACGATCTGGGCATCCGCACGAAGCATCCCATCGTCGTGACCAACTGGACCAACGAGGAGGGAACGCGGTTCGCGCCGGCCATGCTGGCCTCGGGCGTGTTCGCGGGCATTCACACGCAGGACTGGGCCTATGCGCGCACCGATGCCGAGGGCAAGCGGTTCGGCGACGAGTTGGCCCGGATCGGCTGGCGTGGCGACGAGGAGGTGGGCGCGCGCAAGATGCATGCCTTCTTCGAATTGCATATCGAACAGGGGCCGATCCTGGAGGTCGAGGGCAAGGATATCGGGGTCGTGACCCATGGTCAGGGCCTGTCGTGGACACAGGTGACGATCACCGGCAAGGACAGCCACACCGGATCGACGCCCGATGCCGATGCGGAAGAACGCAGGGCTTGGCATGGCGCGGGTGCTGGAACTGGTGGACGAGATCGCGTGGTCGCACAAACCCCATGCGGTGGGCGCGGCAGGACATATCGACGTCTATCCCAATTCGCGCAACGTGATCCCCGGCAAGGTGGTGTTCACTGTCGATTTCCGCTCCCCCGATCTGGCGGTGATCGAGGATATGGAGGCGCGGCTGAAGTCGGGCGCGGCGAAGATCTGTGACGAGATGGGGCTCGGCGTGGAGTTCGAGAAGGTCGGCGGCTTTGACCCGGTGACCTTCGACGAGACCTGTGTCGCGGCGGTGCGGAACGCGGCGGAGCGGCTGGGCTACAGTCATATGAACCTGATTTCTGGCGCGGGGCATGATGCCTGCTGGATCAACCGGGTGGCGCCGACGGCGATGGTGATGTGTCCCTGCGTCGACGGGCTGAGCCATAACGAGGCGGAGGAGATCTCGAAGGACTGGGCCGCGGCGGGGGCGGATGTGCTGCTTCATGCGGTGGTGGAGACGGCGGAGATCGTGGAGTGACGGTTGTCCTAGGAGTGAAGAACATGGGACATCCCGGACGGCGCGTCATAGCCGGGATCACGGCGCTTCTTGACGCCATCTTGGCCGTCTTTCTGAGCATCGCGACGCTTGCGGTGTCGGAAAAGGTCTGGATCGCGCCGGTCTTTCTGTTCTTCTTCGGTACAGCCGCGCTGGCCGCCGCCGTGCACACCGAGCCGCGGATCGCCAGGCGCTGGCCGGTGCTGGCAGTGCGCCCGGGATCGCTGAAGGCCGTGGCCGTCTTCGTGATCGCGTCGCTCCATTGGATGGTTTGCCTTGGGGCGATCGCCGGGTTGTTCATGGCGGATACGCTTTGGGTTTCGGTGCCGATGTTCTTCGGAACCCTTTCGGCGCTGCTGGCGATCTCGATACTGTTCGCGGCAAGCGGATACTTCCTGTATTCCTTGGAGCGGGTGACCGACGGGAAGGGGAGCGGCTGATGGCCGGCGCGCTCTTTCGGGTCGCGCCGGGCGACCGGGCCCGTGGAACCGGACCGGAGGTACGGGCACCGGACCAACAGGATGCAGAACAATGACACATCAAGACAGCACTCTCAACGAAACGCAGACCCGCATTGATCTTGCCGCGGCGATTCGACTGTCCTGCCGGGCAGGCTGGCACGAGGGGGTGGCGAACCATTTCTCGGCCGCGATCTCGGCGGATGGGCGCAAGTTCCTCGTCAACCCGCGATGGGTGCATTGGAGCCGGGTGCGGGCCTCGGACCTGCTTCTGGTAGATGCGGACGATCCGGCGACGATGGACCGGCCCGACGCGCCCGATCCGAGCGCGTGGTCGATCCATTCGGCGCTGCACCGGACCCTGCCGCAGGCCCGCGTGGCGCTGCATATCCATCCGCCCCATTGCACGGCGCTGGCGGGGTTGGAGGATCCGACGATCAAGCCCATCGATCAGGTGACCGCGCGGTTCTTCAACCGGCTGGCCTATGACATGGCGTTCGGCGGGATCGCGCACGGAGGGGGCAGAGGGCGAGCGGATCGCGGGTGCCATCGGCAACCACCGATCGGTGATGATGCAGAACCACGGGGTCACCACGCTGGGCGCGACGGTGGCGGAGGCGTGGGACGCGCTCTATCACCTCGAGCGGGCGGCGCGGACGCTGGTTCTGGCCTATTCCACCGGCCAGCCTCTTGCGGTGATGCCGGACGATCTTGCCGAGGCCGTGGCGGTGGAATGGGAAGCCTACCGCGACGCGGAATTCGCGCATTTCGAAGAGATGAAGCGGGTCCTCGACCGCGAGGAACCGGACTACAAGGCGTGAGGCCGGTCTTCCCTCGATGCGGGGCCGGCATCTCTTGAGAAAGACCATGGGTTTGGTGGGACCGGACAAGAGCGAATGGCCGAGAACGGGCGCGGGATGCCCATTGCGGGGTCCGTGGCGCGCCGGGATTGCGGACGCGGTTCGGGGGCGCTGCCCCCGCCGCCCGTCCCACGCGGCCCCCCGGGGATATTTGAAAAGAGAAGAAGGGCCGAATGGACGCGGATCGGGTTGGACGGCGCGGCGGCGGGCCGGCGATGGCGGAAGGTGCCGCGCGGCGACTGGTCCGGCCTTCTGGCCGGGTGTCGCCCGCCGTTGGGTCGCACGGCGCGGCGGTTGATCGGTCCTGCCGGGTTGCCGGCGTCGTTCGGGCGGCTTGAGCGGCGCTGTCGCGCGGGGACGATCCTGGGGAGCTGGCGTTGTCCGCGCCTTTCCTGTTGTCGCGCGTCTCGAGATCATCGGTCTCGATCCTGACAACCATACGCGGCGGGACTCGCGGCGCTTGCCGCACGCGGCATCACGACGGTCTGCTATTTGAGCGTCGGGACGGTCGAACTGCCAAGCCCGGATGGGCTCTTCTACGCCCTGTTCCCGTTGGTCGTGCTGGCGCTGGCCGGTGGCAGCGTATTTCACTGCACCCACGAACCCCGTTGTTCCCTGTCCGAGGAGCAGGCGTTGCAGTCAGAGCGGCGCTTTGCATAGCGTCGTCATCGGCACCTCGCATAAAGAGGAAATGGGGCAAGGAACCCAGCGCCACGTGCGATGATGTCTCCCGCCCGTCCTCTGCCCCGGAGGCGAGCCGGGGCGCGACCTACACCCTGAAAGACCGCGATTTGACGCGATCCCTGAAAACCTCGCCCGGAGGAGACCAGAATGTCCACACATCCAGAACGGAACCATTGTCACCGCGGACTCGACCTATGTGGCCGACGTGCCATCGAAGTGGGCCAAATCGTCGAGTTCGGCACTGGGCTCGAGGGCGACGAGGTGCTGGACGCGTCGGGATGTTACGTGATGCCCGGGATCGAGATCAACCCGCATACCGCATGCCCTGGAGATGCCGTTCATGGGAACGTACTACAGCGACGATTTCGAAGCGGGACGCGCGCGGCATTGTCGGGCTAAAGCACCACCATGGTGGTGGATTTCGCGCTGCCCAGCCCCGGTCAGGGGCCTTGGACGCGATCAGATGTGGGACAACAAGTCGACCCGCGCCAACTGCGATTATTCGTTCCATATGGCGATCACATGGTGGGGCGAGAGGTGTCAACGATACGAAGCCTCAACTGCCACAGCGGGTGATCAACACGCTCAAGCATTTTATGGCCTACAAGGGGGCCCGACTGGCGAACGACGACGAGCGTTCGCGTCGTTCCGCCGCTGTGGCGAGTTGGGGGCGATCCCGCCGGTCTCATGCCGAGAATGGCGATATCGTGGCCGACCTGCAGGCGAACTGCTGGCCGAAGGAAACGACGGGCCCGAGGGCCATGCCGATCGCGCCCGCCCGAGGTGGAGGGCGAGGCCACGAACCGGGCGACAGCACCGCGGATATGGCCGGAGTGCCGCTTTACGTGGTGCATACCAGTTCCGAGGATGCCCACGAGGCGATCCGGTGGGCGAAGGCCAATGGGCGGCGTGTCTGGGCGAGCCGCTGATCCAGCACCTGACGCTGGATGACAGCGAATATGCCCATCCCGACTGGGACCATGCGGCGCGGCGGGTGACGAGCCCGCCGTTCCGGACAAGAGCATCAGGACAGTCTTTGGGCCGGGCTGCAATCGGTATCGCTGTCGGTTGCTGGCGACGGATCACTGCGCCTTTACCACCGAGCAGAAGCGTTATGGCGTGGGGGATTTCACGCAAAGATCCCAACGGACAGGTGGGCTTGAGGACCGGATGCCGATGCTCTGGACCCGACGGGGTGGGGACCGGGCGGCTGACCCCCACCAATTCGTCGCGGTCACATCAACGAATATTGCCAAGATATTGAACATATATCCGAAAAAGGGCGCGATACCGGTTGGGGCCGATGCCGATCTGGTGGTCTGGGATCCGAAAGAAGGAGAAGACGATCAGCGCAGCGAACCAGCAATCGGCGATCGACTACAACGTGTTCGAGGGCAAGCATGCGGAAGGGGTCGCCGCGCCTCACCCTGACGCGAGGCAGGTCGCGATCGATGATGGCGAGGTGTGGACCGAGGAGGGCCATGGGCATTCGTCTGGCGCTGGGGCTCGCCGGGGCAGGCGGTGACCAAGGCGCTGTCCACCTGGAGGAGCCGACCACGACGCGCAAGGCTGGAGCCCCGCACCGGGATCCCGGCGAGCGGGGTCTGAGTCCAAAGATGACACTGGATGCTGGGTTGACGGGAGATGAGGAGGCCGCGTTGCGGGCCGGCCGCCGCGGCGGCGATTGCCTATCGTCGCGGCGGGGTTGGGCGTGCCGTGCCTCCTCTCGATGATCTTGATGCTGCCTTCGCCCGGTTCGGGGGAGCCTGTGCCGGAGACGGGACGACCGGCGGTGGAGGTGACTCGAGACGCTGGTGCGGGATGCAGAGCATGGCTTGAAGGATATGACCGGCGGGCGGTTCGTGGCCTATGTCTGCGGTGGCTCGCATCCGGTGGGAGTGGCGGCCGATACGCTGGTCTCCGCATGGGGCCAGAATTCGGCCTCGTCCTTCGAGACACCGGCAATCGCGGCGATTGAACAGACGCTGGGGGCGTGGTTGCTGGACCTCCTGGGACTGCCGGCGGCCTCGGGGGTGGGGATCGTCACGGGGGGACGGTGGCCAATACCGCCGGTATTCTTGCGGCCCGTCACGCGCTGTTGGCGCGCGCGGGCTGGAATGTGGAGGAAGACGGTCTTTTGGGCGCGCCCGAGGTGCCGGTCGTGATCGGGGCAGCGGCCCATTCCGCGCCCGCTGCCAGTCTGCGCTATGCCGGGTTCGGCACGCGCCGCGCGATTCAAGTCGAGGCCGATGGCGAGGGGAGGATGCGGGTCGATGCATTGGCCCGTGCGCTGGAGGATTGTGCCGCGCCGCCTTTGGTCATCTTGCAGGCGGGGCAGATGAACACGGGGGCCTTTGACCCGTTCGCCGAGATCATTCTGGTCAAGGCGCGGGGTGGTCGGGTTGCACGTGGACGGGGCCTTCGGCTCTTCGGCTTGCTGCGGTCCCGGAGCTTGCGCCGCGTCTGGCGGATTTCGAACTGGCCGATAGCTGGGCGGTGGACCTCCACAAGCTGGCGACGCACGATGACGCGGGGGTCGCGATCGTACGGGACCGGGCCGCGCGGGTTGCCTGCATCCCGCGCGGGGGGCCTCATCCTCCGGCGATACGGGGTATCGGGAGCCGGCGGACTCGACGCGGAGCTGAGCCGGCGTGGGCGTGGTGTGGCGAGCGAGCGCCACCGGCGCACTGGTGGGCGCGCGCGTCATAGAGACGGCGGGCGCGATCGCCGCTTGCGGCAGTGGCGGCGGAACGGCTCGCGGGGTGCGTCACTTGCCCGTCTGAAACGAAAGGCATTAACACGTCGTCGCTGGTTCGCGGGAGTACGGATGCAGAGACCATGGCGGTACTGGCGGAGGTGCAGGCGCGGGCAAAGGCTGATCCGCAGCCACGGTGAATGCAGGGGCGAGAATTCGCATTTCGATCATTGCCTACAAGACTGGGCCGCGGCGCGTAGATCGACCTGCGACGACGAGATCACGGCGGCCTGGCAGCGGGTGCAGGCGGCGCTGGCGGGAGGATGTCAGGTGAGTGATGTCCTGAAGCTTCGGTTGGCACGGCGGAGACAGCGATTATCGAGGCGCGCGGGCTGGATCTGACGTTTCAGACAGGTGACGGGCTGGTGCACGCGCTGAAAGGCGTGGACCTGACCATCGGGAGAGGGGAATTCGTTTCGTTCATCGGGCCGTCGGGCTGTGGCAAGACCACGTTCCTGCGCTGCGTGGCGGCGTCGGACATCGCCACCGGCGGGAGCCTTGTGGTGAACGGCATGACCCCGGACCAGGCGTGCGGACAGGTCCTATGGATATGTCTTTCAGGCGGCGGGCCTTTATCCCTGGCGGACGATCGGCTGGGTATGCGGCTGCCGCTGGAAATCATGGAGATCGAAAGGCCGGAGCAGGCCGAGCGCGTGGCGCGGGTTCTGGAAGCTGGAGACCTTGCGGGGTTCGAGAAGAAGTTTCCATGGCAGTTGTCGGGCGGCATGCAGCAGCGGGCGTGCATCGCGCGCGCGCTTGCCTTCGATGCCGATATCCTGCCGATGGACGAGCCGTTCGGGCGCTGGACGAGATCGTGCGGGTCCGGCTGAACGAGGAGCTTCTGAGCCTTTGGGACCGGACCGGCAAGACGATCGGTTTCGTCACCCATTCGATCCCGGAGTGCAGACCTGTCCACGAAGATCGCCTGACCAGCCCTGCGGCCCGGGCGGATCACCGATGTGATCGAGAGCCCGCTGCCGAAGGAGCGACCGCTGGATATTCGCGACAGCCCGGAATTCCTCGACATCGTGGATTGGGCGCGCGAGGGGCTTCGGGCGGGCATGCCGACGAAGCATAGGCTACAGATCTGGGCGTCGCTTCCGGCGCTTGGCCTGTGGATCGCGGGGACGGCGTCGTGTGGTCGCGTGGCTGGAGTTCGCAAATCGTGGATGCGCCGGCACGCCACGGTACCAGCGGCCCGCGACGGCGGAGTGTTCGGATGCGGTTCTGACGATGTGGATCGGCGGCGTGGCCTGCATTCTGGGGTGCTGCGTTTGGCTTTGCTCTGAAGGCGGTTCGCCATGCGTAACGCCTTGCCGGGGTACTTGCGGTTCTGGCGGCCCTTCGGGCTTTGGCACTGGCCGGTGCTGATCATTGTACCGGGGCTACGTGGTGGAGTGGCAAGGGCGCCGCGGCGACCCCCAAAACCCCGGTCGCGCCATGCCGGTGGCGCGGCTTCTCATCGACAATGCCGACCAGTATCTCGGCGGAACGTCGCCGACCGTCCCCGGCTTCGACGCCGGTCAGGCGGCGGAGTCGCGGAAGACCACGGTGATGGCGTCGAGGGGCTGGGCACTTCGAGGCGCGGGCCGACGATCACAACGCGTGGGGATCACGCTGCAATCGACGCTGTTGCTTTCGCGCTCGGGATGGCGGCATAGTGGCGGGCGTGCTGGGGCGAGCATCCGGCGATCGTCATAGCCGGACCATGGAGATGAGCCTTATGCCCTGGTGATCATCAGTCGCGGCCTTGACGGGATCGCTTGTCTATGGCGCGGTAAGCCTTGCAGAACGCTGGGTGACCTTCTGGCATCCATCCCAGCGGGGGTAGATGACGACGAAGAGCAATAACCAAAACGGGGAGTAAGACTATGAAATATCTGATTGCCGGTGCTGCGGCACTGGGGCTGAGCGCCGGGGTGGCGCAGGCCGCCGACGAGGTGACGCTGCAGCTCAAATGGGTCACGCAGGCGCAGTTCGCAGGCTATTACGTGGCGCTGGAGAAGGGGTTCTACGAGGAAGAGGATCTTGACGTCACGATCAAGGCGGGCGGTCCGGATATCGCTCCCACGCAGGTGATCGCGGGCGGCGGCGCCGACGTCGTCGTCGAATGGATGCCGGCCGCGCTTGCGGCGCGCGAAAAGGGCCTTCCTCTCGTCAATATCGCCCAGCCGTTCAAATCCTCTGGCATGATGCTGACCTGCTGGAACGATGTGGGCATTTCCGCGCCCGCTGATCTGGCGAATCGGACGCTGGGCGTCTGGTTCTTCGGCAACGAGTTTCCGTTCATGAGCTGGATGAGCCAGCTTGGGATTTCCACCGATGGCAAGTCCGAGACCGGGGTCGAGGTCCTGAAGCAGGGTTTCAACGTCGATCCCCTTTCGCAAGCGGCAGGCTGATTGCATCTCGACCATGACCTATAACGAGTACTGGCAGGTGATCGATGCGGGCGTGACGCCCGATCAGCTTGTCACCTTCAAATACGAGGATCAGGGCGTGGCGACGCTGGAGGACGGTCTTTACGTGCTGGAAGAGAACCTTGGCGATCCGGCCTTTGTGGCGAAGATGGAGAAATTCGTGCGCGCCAGCATGAAGGGTTGGAAATATGCAGAGGAGAACCCGGACGAGGCCGCGATGATCGTGCTGGAATACGACGAGACGGGTGCGCAGACCGAGAACCATCAGAAGCGGATGATGGGTGAGGTCGCGAAGCTGACCGCAGGGTCGAACGGGGCGCTTGATCCGGCCGATTACGAGCGGACGGTGGGACGCTTCTGGTCGGTGGATCGGACCCGGTGATCACGGCGGCGCCCGAAGGTGCATGGACGAGTGCCATCACCGATGCATGGCGCGCTGAACTAGGCCCGCAGCGACGCGGGACGACCGGAAGGGCCCCGTTCGCGGGGCCTTTCCTTCGGGGCGCGGTCAGCAGGTCCCGACCAGATAGGTGCCGTCGCCGCGCGAATAGGCGCAGCGGTTGCGGTGGCGGTCACGGGCGATCAGGGTGCCGACGGCGGCACCGCCGAGTGCGCCGACGAGTACCCAGTCGTCGTCTTCGAGAAGGGCTTCGGCGGTGATCGCGCCGAGTGCGGCGCCGGCCAGACCGGCGAGGAGGACGTCGTCGTCGTGGGGGGTCGTGCAGGCCGTGGCGAGCGTTGTCAGCAGGCAGGCCATCAGAAGGAGGGATCGGGTCATGGTTCGGTCCTTTCGCGGATTGAGCCGGCTCGATCATATCCGGCGGCACCGTGCCGGGCTTGATCGAGCGCAACGGCACCGCGACTTTCCGGCGGCAGGCCCCTGATCGCGCATTGCCCCTGCGCGGCGCCGGGCCTAGGGTCCGTTGGAAAAACGTGAGTCGGAAACCATGACCTATTGCGTAGGACTTCTTCTGGATGCCGGGATGGTTCTGTTGTCGGACACCCGCACCAATGCCGGACTGGACAACATCGCCCAATACCGAAAGACCTTTATCTTCGAGGAGCCGGGCGAACGGGTGATCGCGATCCTGACGGCGGGCAGCCTGTCTGTGACGCAGACGACGATCGCGCGGCTGGAAGAGGCGATCTCCGACCCGGTCGACGGCGAGATTCGATGATGACGGCGGCCTCGATCCTTCAGGTCGCGCAGATCATCGGACGCACCCTGTCGGACGTGTCGGCGGAGATACAGGCGCGGATGGACCGGGCGGCGCAGACCGCGACGGCGTCGATGATCGTGGCGGGGCAGCGCCGCGGCGGCGGCATGCGGATGTTCCTGATCTATCCCGAGGGCAATTTCATCGAGGCCACGGCGGATACGCCGTTCCTGCAGATCGGCGAGCACAAGTACGGCAAGCCCATTCTGGACCGGGTCGTGACGCCGCAGACATCTCTCAACGATGCGCGCAAGGCGGTGCTTCTGTCGATGGATTTCGACCCTGCGGTCGAACCTGAGCGTGGGAATGCCGCTGGACCTGACGGTGATCGAGAAGGATGCGTTCCGGGTGACCGAGCGGCGGCGGATCGAGGCCGAGGATCAGGGATTTCAGGAGATGAGCCGGGCCTGGAGCCAGGCGCTTCGGGGGGATGCGTTTCTGGACGCGAAAGCCTGACGCGTGACGGGGATCTCGCTCGAGATGTGGCAAGGATCCCCGGTTTATGGGCCGGGGGCGGGAGAGCGGCTGGCGGGCGTGGTGATCCTGCATGGGTCGGAAGGGCCGATGGCGGGCTGGTCGCACCGGTTCGCTGCACTTCTGGCGGCGCAGGGCGTTCTGGCCTTGCCCCATGCCTATGGCGAAGGCGATTTCTGGGGCGTGGGCGTCATTGGCGATGTGCCGCTGGAGCCGGTGCTGGAATCGGTGGCGCGCTTGGTGGCGCATCCGCGATGCCGGGGCGCGGGGGTGTTCGGTTGGTCCATGGGGGCCGAGATGGCGCTTGTGCTGGCGGCATTGGAGGCGGATATCGCGCGGCTGCCCTTCGTCGCGGCCCATGCGCCGTCGGACGTGGTGCATGGCGCGTTCGATCCGGTGGCGATGCGGGCGGGCGGCGACTGGCGCAGGCTGGAGCCCGATGGTCCGCGTGCGTGGGACTGGCCCGCCCATGCCGGGCGTCTGGCGCCGGGCTCGCCGATCGAGATAGAGCGTTATCCCGGGCCGGTCTTCCTGTCGGTCGGGACCGCCGACGACATCCGCGACCCGGCGATGACCCTGCGGCTCGCGGCGCGGCTTGAGGCGGCTGGGCGCCCGGCGGATCTGTTGATCGCCGAGGGGCAGGGACATGGTTTCGATTTCGACCGGGAGCCGGAATTGTGGGCGCGGCTTCTGAGGTTCATGGAGGCGTCGGTATGATCGCGATCGACCATCTTGCCGTGGCGGGCGAAACGCTTGAGGAGGCGCGAGCCCATTTGGAAGAGGCGCTTGGCGTGGCCATGGGCCCCGGTGGCGAGCATGCGCTCATGGGCACGTGGAACAGGCTTCTGTCGCTGGGGCCGGGTCTTTACCTCGAGGCGATTGCGGTCAATCCGGGCGCGCCCGATCCGGGACGGGCGCGGTGGTTTGATCTGGACCGGTTTCGGGGCCCGGCGCGGCTGGCGAACTGGATCGCGCGGGTCGATGACATTGGCGCCGCGCTGGATGGCGCGCCGCCGGGGATGGGAGAGCTGGTGCGGCTGACGCGGGGCGTCTATGACTGGACCATCGCGGTGCCCAAAGACGGCATTCTGCCCTTTGACGGCGCCGCCCCGGCCCTGATCGAGTGGCACGGGGACGCCCATCCGGCGGCGGCGCTGGCCGATGCGGGGTGCCGGTTGCTGCGGCTGGAGATCGCGCATCCGCTTGCGGGCGATCTTATGCAAGCGTTTCCGAGCCTGTTGCAGGTGCCGCAATTGCGGTTGGGGCCGGGGCCGATGCTGGAGATGCGGGCGGATATCCTGACGCCTCACGGGCTGAGGTACCTGAGATGACCGTGCGGGCGGCGCAGGCCGAGGATGCCGCCGGTATCGCCACGCTCTGGAACCATTTCATCCGCGAGACCGCCGCCACGTTCAACGCGCAGGAGAAGACCGCATCCGAGGTCGTGTCGCTGATCGCGGCACGGGCGGCGGAGGGGCGGGGTTTCTTCGTCGCCGAGGACGGGGTCGGGACCGGTCGGATCAGCGGGTTCGCCACGTATTTCCAGTTCCGGGGCGGCATCGGATATGCGCGAACCGCCGAGCACACGGTTCTGATCGACCCCGGCGCCCATGGGCGCGGGCTGGGTCGGGCGCTTATGGCGCGTCTCGAGGCGCATGCGCGCGAGAGCGGCCATCACATGTTGTTCGCGGGCGTTTCGTCCGGCAATCCCGATGGGTTGGCGTTTCACGCGCGGCTGGGGTTCGCGGAGGTCGCGGTTCTGCGCGAGGTCGGGTGGAAATGGGGTCGGTGGTTCGATCTGCACCTGATGCAGAAGCGGATCGGGGGCTGAGGCACAACCTTACGGGTCATTTGTCGCAGACCGCGCCCCCTGTCGGTTGGGCGGCGTTGACGCTAGAGTGCGGTCATGTCGATCTGGTCCCGCATCGCCGCAGCCCTGTCCGCACTTGCCTCGGGCGAGAGCCTTGGCGATGTGTTCGACCGGCTGCGGACCGCGCCCGAGAGTTCCGTTGCCTTCACCATCGCAGTGATCGCCCTTGGCGCGAAGGTTTCGAAGGCGGACGGTCAGGTGACCCGCGACGAGGTGGCCGCGTTCCGCGAAGTGTTCACGATTCCCAAGGCCGACGAGAGCAATGCGGCGCGTGTCTTCAACCTTGCCCGGCAGGACGTGGCGGGGTTCGAGGAATATGCGGCCCGGATCGCGCGGATGTTCAGCGACCGCCCCGAAGTTCTGACCGACCTGATGGAGGGTTTGTTTCATATCGCCATCGCGGATGGGGAATACCATCCGGCGGAGGATGACTTCCTGTCCCGGGTGGCGTCGATTTTCGAGATACCGGAGTTGGAGTTCCGGCGGTTGCGGGCGCGGTTCGTGCCCGATGCCGCGCCCGATCCTTTCGCGGTTCTGGGGGTCGATGCCGATGCGTCGCTTGAGCAGATCCGCAAGGTCTGGCGTCAGTTGGTGCGCGAGAGCCATCCCGACCGGATGATCGCGCGGGGACTGCCGGAAGAGGCGGTGAAGATGGCCGAGAAACGGCTGATCGCGATCAACCGGGCGTGGGAGGAGATCAGCGAAGGCCGCGCCGCATGAGGATCGCGACCTATAACGTCGAGTGGATGGGGAACCTGTTCGCCGAAAACGGGTCGCTTCTGCATGATGATCGCTGGTCGGGCCGCCGGGATGTGAAACGGGCCGAGCAGCTGGACGCGCTTGGGATCGTCTTCAACGCGCTGGATGCCGATGCGGTCATGGTGATCGAGGCCCCCGACGGGCATCGTCGCCGCGACGGGGTGAAGGCGCTTGAGGCTTTCGCCGATTGGGCCGGGTTGCGGGCGCGCGAGGCGGTGATGGGATTCCTGAGCGATACGCAGCAGGAGATCGCGCTTCTTTATGATCCCGATGTCCTGACGGTGGCGCATGATCCGTTGGGGCCTGATGTCGGCGAGACGAGCGAGGGGCCGCCGCGGTTCGACGGGGTGTTTCATATCGATCTGGATATCGATGATGCGCTGGATCACGTGCGCTGGTCGAAGCCGCCGCTTGAACTGGCGGTGACGACGGCGGCGGGCGTGGCGTTCCGGATGATCGGGGTGCATGCCAAGTCGAAGGCCCCCCATGGCGCGCGCGGCAAGGCCGCGGTGTTGCGGGCGGCGATCGCGAACCGGCGTAAGCAGTTGGCGCAATGCATCTGGTTGCGCAGGCGGGTCGATCCGCATCTGGCGGCGGGCGATACGCTGATCGTGCTGGGAGACTTCAACGACGGTCCCGGGCTTGATGAGTACGAGAAGCTGTTCGGGCGTTCGGGGGTCGAGATCGTGGCGGGCGAGAACGGCGAAAGCGTTCTTTACGACCCGCATGTGGAAATGGTCACCAGCCGCAAGATCGGGGAGATGCCCGCGAGCGCTCGGTTCTGGCTTGAGCATCAGCAGCGCTGGATGCAGACGCTTCTGGACTACATCATGGTGTCGTCCGATCTACGGGCGAAGAACGGGGTCTGGCGGATCTGGCATCCGTTCGAAGACGCGGTCTGTTACCGGGTGCCGGAATTGCGCGAGGCGCTGTTGACCGGGTCGGATCATTTCCCGGTGACGCTGGATATCGATCTGTGAGGATTTGGCGGGCGCGCCGCCCCATGCTATGATGCGGGGATGAAACGGCTGATCCTGTGTCTTGTCCTGATCGCGGCCCCGGCCATCGCCGAGGAGCCGTCCGAACCCCAGTGGAACCTCTTCGAGGAGGGGGCGCGGATGCTTCTGGAGCGGTTCCTGACGGAGATGGACCCCGCGCTTGAGGCGCTGCGCAAGGAGCTTTCGGATCTGAGCGCCTATCATCCGCCCGAGATCCTGCCCAATGGCGATATCATCATCCGGCGCAAGACGCCGATGGAACGGCTCGACTCCGACGACAGCATCGATCTTTAGAGCTGACGCCCTCCCTCAGAGCGGCGATCGCTGCCACGGTTTGCCCCCCTTATCTTGCGATGTGGAATCGGGTCTACCCAATCTGTGGGCGACCCCCTATAAAGGCTGTGGAACAGGGGGTGCTGACCCCAATGACAGGCAGTGGGAGTTCGGGATGCGTTGCCCGTTTTGCGGAAACATTGACACTCAGGTGAAGGATTCACGGCCGGCCGAGGATCACGTCGCGATCCGGCGGCGGCGGTTCTGTCCCGCCTGTGGTGGACGGTTCACCACCTATGAGCGCGTGCAGCTTCGTGATCTGGTGGTGATCAAGTCGAACGGCAAGCGCGAAGATTTCGACCGCGACAAGCTTGAACGCTCGATTCGGATCGCGATGCAGAAGCGGGCGATCGAACCGGAACGCATCGACCAGATGATCAGCGGAATCGTGCGGCGGCTGGAAAGCATGGGCGAAACCGATATCCCGTCGGGAACGATCGGGGAGATCGTCATGGAGAGCCTCGCCCGGATCGATACCGTGGCCTATGTGCGGTTCGCCAGCGTCTACAAGAATTTCCAGGCGGCGGATGATTTCGAGGATTTCGTCAGCGAACTGCGCCCGCCCGAAACCGAGAGCGAGTGACCCCGGCAGACGATGCCCGGCACATGGCCCATGCCCTGGCGCTCGGGGCGCGGGGTCTGGGGTCTGTATGGCCCAATCCCGCCGTGGGCTGCGTCATCGTTGCCCATGGCCGGATCGTCGGGCGCGGCTGGACCCGGCCCGGGGGGCGCCCCCATGCCGAGACCGAGGCGCTGGCGCAGGCCGGCGACCTGGCGCGCGGCGCCACGGTCTATGTGACGCTTGAACCCTGCGCCCATCACGGACAGACCCCGCCTTGTCGCGGATGCACTGATCGCGGCCGGCGTGGGACGGGTCGTGACTGCAACGCGCGACCCCGACCCCAAGGTGGCGGGCGAGGGTCATGCGCGGTTGCGGGCTGCGGGAATACTGGTGACCGAGGGCGTTCTGGAGCCGGAGGCGCGGCGCGCCCATCGGGGCTTTTTCACACGGCTGGCCACGGGTCGGCCGATGGTGACGCTGAAGCTTGCCACCAGTTTCGACGGGAGGATCGCCACGGCGAGCGGGGAAAGCCGCTGGATCACCGGGCCGCTGGCGCGGCGTCTGGTCCATGCGGAGCGGATGCGGCACGATCTGGTGCTGGTGGGGGGCGGCACGGCGCGGGCCGATGATCCCGACCTGTCGGTGCGCGGCATGGGGGCTGTGCGCCAGCCGGTGCGCTGCGTCATGTCGCGGCGGCTGAACGTGCCGCTGCAGGGACGCTTGATCGGCTCGGTGGCGACCGGTCCGGTCTGGGCGATCGTCGATGCGGCACCCGGCGTCGTGGAGGCGGAGGCGCAGGCGCTTTGGGAGGCGCAGGGCGGCGAGATCGTGGGAGCGGCATCGGAGACCGGGCGGATCGACCCCGGGGCGGCGCTTGCCGCGCTTGGCGCGCGCGGGATCACGCGGGTCTTTTGCGAAGGCGGCGGGGCTTTGGCGGCGTCGCTTCTGGCGGCGGGTCTTGTGGACGAGATCGCAGGCTTCACGGCGGGCGTCATGCTGGGCGCCGAGGGGCGGCCCGCGCTTGGCGCGTTGGGGATCGATGCGCTGGCCGAAGCGCCCCGGTTCCGGCTTCTGGAGAACAGGGCGGTGGGTCCGGATGTGCTCCATCGCTGGGAGCGGCTATGGACGGCTACGGACCGGGGGCGCGGCCCCCGGACCCCCGGGATATTTGAAAAGAGAAGAAGCTGTGCGGTCAGCGCCGACGCGGGCGCAAGAGCGGGCGCAGGGACTGGAGGCGCGCCAGAAGGCCCGCGGGGTTTTGGGCTCGCTCCGATGGCGAGGCGTTCGACGATCACTTCGGGCGGGCAGGGCAGTCCGGTGACCGGGTCGCGGTAGCGGGGGTAGTCGATCAGCGCGGCATGGGCGAGATGTTCCAGTCCGGGTCGGGCGCGGCGCCGTGCGGGCGGGGCGCCCAGATCGCGGGTGAGCCCCCAACCCGCATAGAAAGGCACGCCGCAGGTGGTGACGGGCAGGCCGCGCAGGAGCGCCTCGAAGCCCAGAAGCGACGTCATGGTCCAGACTTCATCCACATGGGCGAGGAGTTCGCGCGGGATCCGTGCGGGGGGCGGCGATGACGCCCGCGGGCAGGGAGATCGCGCCTTTGCGGTGTCCCGCCTCGACATCCGGGTGCGGCTTGTAGATCAGCGTGGCACCGGGATTGTCGCGCTGCGCGGCGGCGAGCAGATCTGCATTGCCGCGGATCGACGTGGTGCCCTGAAGGACCGAGGCATCGTCCTCCACCTGGCCCACGACGAGGATCTTGCGGCCCTCGGGGAGAGAGGGCGGCGGATCGCCGGAAATGTTGTATTTCGACAAGCCAAGGGCGGTAATCCGGGCGATGAGGCTGCGGGAACGTTCGATTTCTGCATCCGGCAGGTCGATGGATTCCGCGATCAGGCGCTCCAGCCGGCTTTCGCGGGAGGGATCGTAATGGATGCCCAGATCGTCCAGCGAAAGTGACAGGGGCGGCGTGAGGGCCGCGCCGAGGCCACGCGATCGCAGGAAGCCGTCTTCGAGCCGGATGCCGGGCGCGATGGGTTCGGCTTTCGAGGCCCAGACCATATGGCGCCGGTCGGGGACAGGCGTGTCGGAGAAGATGACCGGATGGACCGACCCGAAGAAGGCCTGAAGGTGCGGACGTTTCCAGCGCGAGACCGCGCCTGCCGACCAGCCGTTGCGGTCGTCGCGCCAGGCGCGCGCCTGGGCCGCGAGGGTCTGGAGCACGTCTTCGAGCGTCGCGGCCCGGTCGCGGTAGGGATCGTACCAGCGGGGATAGAGGATCATCGCGGCGGCGAAAAGCTGTGCCCGGGTCAGGGGCCGGGTGCGGCGGGGAAGATCGAAGTGATCTTCCGTCAGCCCCCAGCCGCACGCGCCCCCTCACCCGGTCCCAGCTTTTCGCCGCCGCTATGATCCTCTACCCCCGCTGGTACGACCCCTATCGCGATCGGGCCTGCGATCTCGAGACCGTGCTGCACACGCTCGCCGCCCTTGCCCGCGCCTGGCGCGACGATCGCAAGGGCTGGTCGGCGGGCGCCATGTCCCGCTGGAAACACCCGCACCTGCAGGCCTTCGGCAGCGTGAAACCCGTCACCTTCTCCGACATTCCCGTCCAGGACCGCCGCCACATGGTCTGGGCATCAAAGGCCGCGCCCGCCACACGCGGCATCCGGCTCGAAGACGGCTTCCTGCGCTCCCGCGGCCTCGGCGCGGCCCTCACCCCGCCGCTCTCGCTTTCGCTGGACGATCTGGGGATCTATTACGACCCCTCCCGCGAAAGCCGGCTGGAGCGTCTGATCTCCAATTCCGTCCAGCTGCCGGATGCAGAAATCGAACGTGCCCGCCGCCTGATCGCCCGGATCACGGCCCTCGGCCTGTCAAAATACAACATTTCCGCCGATCCGCCGCCGCCCCTGCCCGAAGGCCCGAAAATCCTTGTCGTGGGCCAGGTGGAAGACGACGCCTCGGTCCTTCTCGGCACCACCACGATCCGCGGTAATGCCGACCTGCTGGCCGCCGCCCGACGCGAAAACCCCGACGCGACGCTGATCTACAAGCCTCACCCGGACGTGGAGGCAGGGCACCGCAAAGGCGCGATCTCCCTGCCCGGGGGCGTCATCGCCGCGCCCCGCACCGATCCCGCGCGCCTGCTCGATCAGGTGACCGAGCTCTGGACCATGACGTCGCTTCTGGGGTTCGAGGCGCTCCTGCGCGGCCTTCCCGTCACCACCTGCGGCGCGCCCTTCTACGCGGGCTGGGGCCTCACCCGCGATCTGGGCGATCCGCCCGCTCGGCGCAGTGCGCGGCCCGGCATCGTACAGCTCGCCCATGCCGCGCTGATCGACTACCCCCGCTACCGCGACCCGGTCACCGGCCTTCCTTGTCCGCCCGAGGTCATCGTCGACAGGCTTGCCTCGGGCGACACACCCGCCCCGCGGGGCCTGCTGGCACTCCTGCAAGCCCTGCGTCCGCGCAGGCGCTGACCCGACCCGCTTCTTCTCTTTCCAAATATCCCGGGGGTCTCGGGGGCAGCGCCCCCGTCCTTCAGATAATCCGGGGCAGCACCCGGTCCTCAGGTCAAGCCGCTCCCAGCGGTGCAGGACATCCGCACCCACCGCCACACTTTCCAGAAGCCGGAACCGCGGCGCCTCCGCAAGCGCCCCAATCCCCAATGCGCCAAGCGCGGGCCGCCCCTCGGCACCCAGCATCACGCCCGCGGTGAACCCCAGAACCTCGTCCACAAGCCCCGCTGCCAGCAGCGATGCGGCCAGCGCCCCACCCCCCTCGCAAAATACCCGGGTGATGCCCCGCGCACCAAGGGCCGCCAGCGCCGCGCCGGGGTCGATCCGCCCGTCGCCCGCCACCGCCGCCGCGACGATCTCGCCACCCTGCGCCTCCCACCGGGCGCGCGCTTCGGCATCGACCACGCCGGGGGCGGCATCGACGATGGCCCAGACCGGGCCTGTCCCGACCGATCCGATAAGCCGACCCTGCAACGGCACCTGCAGCCGCCGCGACAGGACACAGCGCACCGGCTGGCGTACCGCGCCCATGCCACGCACCGACAGGTCGGGATCGTCGGCCCGCGCCGTTCCACCTCCCACCAGCACCAGATCGTGCCGCATCCGTTCCGCATGCACCCGCCGCCGCGCCAGGGCCCCGGTGATCCAACGGCTCTCGCCACTGGCCGTGGCGATCCGCCCGTCGAAACTGGTGGCAAGCTTCAGCGTCACCATGGGTCGCCCCGCCGAGAGCCGGGTGAAGAAGCCCCGATGCGCCCGCCGCGCCAACGGCTCCAGAACGCCCTCGGTCACCTCGATCCCCGCCGCGCGCAACCGCGCATGGCCTTCGCCCGACACCTTGGGATCAGGATCGCCCGCGGCCGTCACCACACGCGCCACGCCCGCTTCGATCAGCGCATCGGAACAGGGCGGGGTCTTGCCGTGATGGGCGCAAGGCTCGAGCGTGACATAGGCCGTGGCACCCCGCGCCGCGCCTCCCGCCTGCGCCAGCGCTTCGGTCTCCGCATGGGGCCGCCCACCGGCCCGGGTCCAGCCGCGTCCAACGATCCTTCCATCGGCCACGATCACGCAGCCAACAGCGGGGTTGGGCCAGACAGTTCCCAGAGCCCCGCGCTCCAAGCGTCAGGGCATGGGCCATGTGCCGGGCATCGTCTTCCGGGGTCACTCGCTCTCGGTTTCGGGCGGGCGCAATTCGCTGACGAAATCCTCGAAATCATCCGCCGCCTGGAAATTCTTGTAGACGCTGGCGAAGCGGACATAGGCCACGGTATCAATCCGCGCGAGGCTCTCCATCACGATCTCGCCGATCGTGCCGGAGGGGATATCGGTTTCGCCCATGCTCTCCAGTCGCCGCACGATGCCGCTGATCATCTGGTCGATACGCTCGGGCTCGATCGCCCGCTTCTGCATCGCGATCCGGATCGAGCGTTCAAGCTTGTCACGGTCGAAATCCTCGCGCTTGCCGTTCGACTTGATCACCACGAGATCGCGCAGCTGGACGCGCTCATAGGTGGTGAACCGGCCACCACAGGCAGGGCAGAACCGCCGCCGCCGGATCGCGACGTGATCCTCGGCCGGTCGTGAATCCTTTACCTGAGTGTCAATGTTTCCGCAAAACGGGCACCGCATCCCGAACTCCCACTGCCTGTCATTGGGGTCAGTACCCCCTGTTCCACAGCCTTTATAGGGGGTCGCCCACAGATTGGGTAGACCCGATTCCACATCGCAAGATAAGGGGGGCAGAACCGTGGCAGGATCGCCGCTCTGACCGCGCCGGACGGGCCAGGAACGGTCGGTGACGTGCTAGAGATCGATGCTCTCGTCGGGGTCCAGACGCTCCACCGGCGTCTTTCGCCGGATGATGATATCGCCATTGGGCAGGATCTCGGGCGGATGAAAGGCGCTCAAATCCGAAAGTTCCTTGCGCAACGCCTCAAGCGCGGGGTCCATCTCGGTCAGGAACCGCTCCAGAAGCATCCGCGCACCTTCCTCGAAGAGGTTCCACTGGCCCGCGGGCGGCTCCTCGGCACCCGCTGGTGCGGCAATCAGGGCAAGACAGAGGATCAGGCGTTTCATCCGTTCATTATAACACGGGCTGCGGTCGCCGCCAAACGGTCACAAATCGATGTCCAGCGTCACCGGGAAATGGTCCGACCCTGTCAGCAGCGCCTCGCGCAATTCCGGCACCCGGTAACAGACTGCATCCTCGAACGGATGCCAGATCCGCCAGGCCCCGTTCTTGTCGCGCAGATCGGGCGAGACCATGATGTAATCCAGAAGCGTCTGCAACCAGCGCTGCTGATGCTCAAGCCAGAACCGTGCGCTGGCGGGCATCTCGCCGATCCTGCGGCTGGTCACCAACTCCACATGCGGGTCGTACAGCACGCTCTCGCCATTCTCGCCCGCCACGATCTCCACGCCCGACCGCCCGAACAGCTTCTCGTATTCGTCAAGCCCCGGACCATCGTTGAAATCCCCCAGCACGATCAGCGGATCGCCGGCGGCCAGATGCGCGATCGACGCGCCGGCGCAGCCAGATGCATTGCGCCAATTGCTTGCGCCGGTTCGCGATCGCGGCGCGAAGCACCGCTGCCTTGCCGCGCGCCCCATGGGGCGCTTTCGACTTGGCATGCACCCCGATCATCCGGAACGCCGTGCCCGCCGCCGTCGTCACCGCCAGTTCAAGGGGCGGCTTCGACCAACGCACGTGATCCAGACTGTCGTCGATATCCAGATCGATATGGAAGACCCCGTCGAACCGCGGCGGGCCGTCGCCGGTCTCGCCCACATCCGGTCCCTGCGGATCATGCACCACCGTGAGGACATCGGGGTCGTACAGTAGCGCGATCTCCTGCTGGGTATCGCTCAGAAAGCCCATGATCGCCTTCCGCGCCCGCAGCCCCGCCCAGTCCGCGAACTGCTCGAGAGCCTTCGTGCCGTCACGCCGCCTGTGGCCGTCAGGGGCCTCGATCACCATGACCGCGTCGGCGTCAAGCGCCGTGAACACGATGCCCAAGGCGTCCAACTGTTCGCTGCGCTTCACATCCCTCCGGCCCGACCAGCGATCATCGTGCAGCAGCGACCCATTGACGTCGAACAGATTGCCCATCCACTCGACGTTATAGGTCGCGATCCTCATGCGGCGCGGCCCTCGCTGATCTCTTCCCAGGCCCGGTTGATGGCGATCAGCCGCTTCTCGGCCATCTTCACCGCCTCTTCCGGCAGGCCTCGCGCGATCATCCGGTCCGGGTGGCTCTCGCGCACCAACTGCCGCCAGACCTTGCGGATCTCGTCAAGCGACGCATCGGCGGCGACGCCCAGAACCGCAAAAGGATCCGGTGCCGCATCGGGCACGAACCGCGCGCGAAGCCGCAGGAACTCCCGGTCGGGGATTTCGAAGATGGCCGCCACACGGGACAGGAAGTCATCCTCTGCCGGATGGTATTCCCCATCAGCCATGGCGATATGAAACAGCCCCTCCATCAGGTCGGTCAGGACATCGGGCCGGTCGCTGAACATCCGTGCGATCCGCGCCGCGTATTCCTCGAACCCCGCCACATCCTGGCGGGCAAGGTTGAACACGCGCGCGGCATTGCTCTCGTCGGCCTTCGGGATCGTGAAGACCTCGCGGAACGCCGCGACCTCATCGCGCGTGACCTGCCCGTCAGCCTTCGATACTTTCGCACCAAGGGCGATCACGGCGATGGTAAAGGCGACCGAGCTTTCGGGCGCGGCCCTCAACCGGTCGAACACATCTCCAAGGCTCTCGCCCGAGGCGAGGGCAGACAGGGCGGCGGCAATGCGGGTCCAGATCGACATGGCGGCACTTTAACGCCAACATCGCCCGACCGACAGGGGGACCCTTCTGCGACAAATGACCCGGGAACGGGGGCGTTCAGGGTCCGATCCGCTTCTGCATCAGGTGCAGATCGAACCACCGGCCCCATTTCCAGCCCACTTCGCGCAGCACCGCCACTTCTTCGAAGCCAAGCCGCGCATGAAAGGCCAACCCATCGGGATTGCCCGAGGAGACGCCCGCGAACAGCATGTGATGGCCGCTCTGGCGCGCATGATCCTCGATCCGTGCCATCAGCGCCCGGCCCAGCCCGCGTCCATGGGCACCGGGATCGAGCAGCACCGTATGCTCGGCGGTCCGCGCATATCCCACGCCGCCCCGGAACTGAAAATAGGTGGCAAAGCCCAGAACCTCGCCCGCCTCACCCACGCCCACGAAAAACCCACGTCCCTCTGCCGCACGCGCCGCGATCGAAACCTCGACCTCTGCGGCGCTCTTCTCCTCGGAATTGAACGTGGCGGCGGTCTCGCGGATGAAATGGTTCCACAAATCCGCGATCCCGGCAGCATCCTGAGACCGCGCCTCCCGCACCGTCGCCGGCATCGTCACCGCAGATACCTCAGCCCATGGGGCGTCATGATCTCGGCCCGCATCTCGCAGACAGGCCCCGGACCCAAACGCAGAAGCGGCACCTGCAACAGCGCCGGAAAGGCCCGCATCAGCTCCATGGCCCGGGGATGGGCGATCTCCAGCCGCAGCAACCGGCATCCCACATCGGCCAGCGCCGCCGCCGGATGCGCCTCCCCATGCCACTCGATCAGCGCCGGGGCGGCCCCGTCAAAAGGCAGAATTCCGTCCTCGGGAACCGCGATGGTCCAGTCATAGACCCCGCGCGTCAGCCGCACAGGCTCCCCCATCCCCGGCGGCGCGGCGCGCATGGCCGCCGCCAGATCATCGGTCCGGGCAATCCAGTTTGCCAGCCGGGGCGCGCCGCGAAACCGGTCCAGATCGAACCACCGCGCCCGGCCCGGATCCGGCGCGTCGGGATTGACTGCGATCGCCTCGAGATAGATTTCCGGCCCCAGCGACAAAAGCCTGTTCCACGTCCCCATCAGCGCATGTTCGCCGCCCGGACCCATGGCCACGCCAAGCGCGTCTTCCACATGGGCCCGCGCCGCTTCCAAAGTCTCGCCTGCCACTGCAAGGTGATCGAGCGCGATCATACCGCCGCCCCAACGAACCGCAGTAGCCGCGCCCTTAATTCCGGTTCGTGGTCGAGCCCGTGCCACGGCCCCTCGGCGACGGACACATGCGCCATCACCACGCCCGTCAGTCGCTCTCCCGCCTCCGGCCCATAGACCGGCCCGCCCTGCCACATCTCAAGTGACAGGCCAGCCATGGGTCAGGCTTTCGCGTCCAGGAACGCGTCACGCAGCGCCTGGCTCCAGGCCCGGCTCATTTCCTGAAAATCCGTGTCCTCGGCCTCGATCCGACGCCGCTCGGTCACCCGGAACGCATCCTTCTGGATCACCGTCAGATCCAGCGGCATCCCGACACTGAGGTTTGAACGCAGGTCGAATCCATCGACAACAACACCGCCTTGCGCGCATCGGTCAACGACGTCTCGGGCGTCACCACCCGGTCCAGAATGGGCTTGCCGTACTTGTGCTCCCCGATCTGCAGAAACGGCGTATCCGCCGTGGCCTCGATGAAATTCCCCTCGGGATAGATCAGGAACATCCGCATGCCGCCGCCCCGACGCTGCCCGGCCACGATCATCGACGCGGTCGCTGTCTGCGCCGCGCGGTCCATCCGCGCCTGAATATCGGCGGAGACATCCGACAGGGTCCGCCCGATCACCTGCGCGACCTGCAGCATCGAGGGCGCGCTCATCACCGAATACTCGTCAGTCACAGGGTCCGAGACCGCCTCTTCCAGCCGCGCGATCGTCGTCTGCGTCACCGAAAGGCTGCCCGCTGTCAGAATCGCGATGACCCGCTCGCCCGGCTCCTCAAAGATGAAGGTCTTGCGATATTGGGCGATGTTATCAAGTCCGGCATTGGTGCGCGTGTCCGACAACAGCACCATCCCGGCATCCAGAAGAAGTCCTACGCAATAGGTCATGGTTTCCGACTCACGATTTTCCAAGCGGACCCTAGGCCCGGCGCTGCAAAGGGGCAATGCGCGATCAGCGGCGACCGGCACACGAAAGACACCAAAGCGTTGCGATTGATCAACTCCCGCATCGCGGCAGGGCGATATGCTCTGCCCAACCCAATTCACGAAAGGACCACAAGATGACCCGATCAATCCTTCTCACGGCCTGTCTGCTGACAACGCTCGCCACGGCCTGCACGACCCCCCAGAACGACGATGTCCTCCTTGCCGGTCTGGCCGGTGCCGCGCTTGGCGCAATCACCGCCGAAGCCCTTCTGGAAGACGACGACTGGGTCCTCGTGGGCGCGCTTGGCGGCGCCGCCGTCGGAACCCTGATCGCCCGTGACCGCAACCGCAACCGCTGCGCCTATGCGCGCGGCGACGGCACCTACCTCATCAAGACCTGCTGAACCGGGCCCCGAAAAGGAAAGGCCCCGCGAACGGGGCCTTTCCGATCATCCCGCTTTGCGGCGGGCCTAGTTCAGCGCCGCATCGGTGATGGCGCTCGTCCACGCGCCTTCGGGTGCCGCCGTGATCACCGGGTCCGATCCACCGGCCAGAAGCGTCGCCACCGTCCGTTCGTAATCGGCCGGATCAAGCGCCCCGTTCGACCCTGCTGTCAGCTTCGCGACCTCACCCATCATCCGTTTCTGATGGTTCTCGGTCTGCGCCCCGTCTCGTCGTATTCGAGAACGATCATCGCAGCCTCGTCCGGGTTCTCCTCGGCATATTTCCAACCCTTCATGCTGGCGCGCACGAATTTCTCCATCTTCGCCACGAAGGCCGGATCGCCCAGGTTCTCTTCCAGAACGTAAAGACCGTCTTCCAGCGTCGCCACGCCCTGATCCTCGTACTTGAAGGTGACAAGCTGATCGGGTGTCACGCCCGCATCGATCACCTGCCAGTACTCGTTATAGGTCATGGTCGAGATGCAATCGGCCTGCCGCTGCAAAAGCGGATCGACGTTGAAACCCTGCTTCAGGACCTCGACCCCGGTCTCGGACTTGCCATCGGTGGAAATCCCAAGCTGGCTCATCCAGCTCATGAACGGAAACTCGTTGCCGAAGAACCAGACGCCCAGCGTCCGATTCGCCAGATCAGCGGGCGCGGAAATGCCCACATCGTTCCAGCAGGTCAGCATCATGCCAGAGGATTTGAACGGCTGGGCGATATTGACGAGCGGAAGGCCCTTTTCGCGCGCCGCAAGCGCGGCCGGCATCCATTCGACGACGACATCGGCGCCGCCGCCCGCGATCACCTGCGTGGGAGCGATATCCGGACCGCCCGCCTTGATCGTGACGTCAAGATCCTCTTCCTCGTAGAACCCCTTCTCCAGCGCCACGTAATAGCCCGCGAACTGCGCCTGCGTGACCCATTTGAGCTGCAGCGTCACCTCGTCGGCGGCCTGCGCCACCCCGGCGCTCAGCCCCAGTGCCGCAGCACCGGCAATCAGATATTTCATAGTCTTACTCCCCGTTTTGGTTATTGCTCTTCGTCGTCATCTTACCCCCGCTGGGATGGATGCCAGAAGGTCACCCAGCGTTCTGCAAGGCTTACCGCGCCATAGACAAGCGATCCCGTCAAGGCCGCGACCGCAATCTCGGCCCAGACAAGGTCGATGGACAAGCTTCCCACCCCGGTCGAGATGCGGAAACCCATCCCCCTCGTCGGTGAGCCGAAATATTCAGCAACAATAGCCCCGATCAGCGCCAGTGTTGTGGAAATCTTCAGCCCGTTGAAAACAAATGGCATCGCCGCCGGAAGCCGCAGTTTGAACAGCGTCTGCCAATATCCCGCCGCATAGGTGCGCATCAGGTCCTTCTGCATCGCACTGGCCTCGCGCAGCCCCTGCACGGTGTTCACCAGCACCGGGAAGAACACCATCACCACCACCACGGCCGCCTTTGACTGCCAGTCGAACCCGAACCAACTCACCAGAATGGGCGCGATCCCCACGATGGGCAGGGCCGCAACGAAATTCCCCACCGGCAAGAGCCCGCGCGTCAGGAACGCGCTCCGGTCGATGGCGATCGCGGTCACGAAGGCCGCCCCGCAGCCGATCACGTAGCCAGACAATGCGCCTTTCAGCACCGTCTGCCGGAAATCCTCCCATAAAAGCCCGGTATCGGCGGCAAACCGCGCCGCGATGGCACTGGGCGGCGGCAGGATCACGGGCGAGACCCCGAAATGCCGCACCACCCCTTCCCATAGAACCAGAAGCGACGCCCCGAACAGCGCCGGCACCAGCACCCGCACCGGCGCGGCCCCGTGCAGCCGCGACCGCGCAAGGGCCACGTTCACGGCCCATGCCGCAAGCCAGAACACGATCGCCCCCGAAAGCCAACTCATGGCGCCATCCCCATCCGCCGCAACACCACCCGCTGCGTCCATCCCAGCAGCGTCACCAGAACGCCCGCCAGGATCGCCGCCGCGAACAGCGCCGCCCAGATCGCCAGCGGGTTGCCGAACTGATCCCCGATCAGGATCCGCGCGCCCAGCCCCGAAATCGCGCCCGTGGGCAATTCGCCCACGATCGTGCCCACCAGCGCCGCCGCGATCCCGATCTTGAGCGAGGTGAACAGATAAGGCACCGAACTTGGCAAACGCAGCTTCAGGAAACTTTGCCAGCCGGGAGCCGAATAGGTGCGCAACAGGTCAAGCTGCTCCGGTCCCGGCGCCCGCAGCCCCTTGGTCATTCCCACGAGAACCGGAAAAAAGCACAAGTATGCCGAGATGATCGCCTTCGGCACGCCCCGGCCCTCGATCCCCACCTGGCTGGACAACACGATGATCATCGGCGCCAGCGCCACGATAGGAATGGTCTGGCTGATGATCGCCCATGGCATCAGGCTCATCTCCATGGTCCGGCTATAGACGATGGCAATCGCCCCCAGCACACCCACCGCCGTTCCAAGCGCGAAGCCGAACAGCGTCGATTGCAACGTGATCCACGCGTGATAGATCAGCCCGCGCTTGGAAAACGCGCGCCCCTTCAACGCCATCTCGCCCGTGGTCTTCCACAACTCCGCCCCCACCTGCCCCGGCGTCGGAAGTCGCGGGCGGTCCAGCGCATAGGTCCGCCCGACATAGGCGGCATTGTCGATCAGAAGCCGCGCCACCGGCGTCGCATAGCGCTCGACGGGCGTGCCGGGCATCACCACCGCACCTTCCCGCTCCACCACGTCCAGCGCCACGCGGATATTCATCGGCGCGACGGCGGCGTACCAGAGCGCCAGCAGCGCCGCGAGGACAACAAGGACGGGCAAGAGAGCTACGCATGGCGCACGGCCTTCAACCCGAAACCAAACGCAACGACCCCAAGAAGAAGGGCGACGCAGCCGATCCCCATGGACAGTACCCCATCCGAACAATTCGCCGTGGCAGACCATTGATCCCGCGATATCTCCGCACACCCACGATCTCTGAAATCCGACCATGCAATCAGGGCCATGGTGCCCGACCCCGCGATCCACGCCCCCAACGCCACCAGGGCCGCCCAGATCTCAAGCCTATGTTTCATAGGCATGCCCCGCCCGAAGCCCCTCGCGCACCCGATGCGCGATCTCAAGGAATTCCGGGCTGTCGCGGATCTCCAGCGGCCGTTCCCGGGGCAACGGGCTCTCGATCACATCGGTGATCCGACCCGGACGCGGGCTCATCACCACGATCTTGGTGGACAGGTACACCGCCTCCGGGATCGAATGGGTGACAAATCCGATGGTCTTGCCCGTCCGCCCCCAAAGCCCCAGCAATTCCTCGTTCAGCCGGTCGCGCACGATCTCGTCCAGCGCCCCGAACGGCTCGTCCATCAACAGGATATCGGCATCAAAGGCCAGCGCCCGCGCGATACTCGCCCGCTGCTGCATGCCCCCCGACAACTGCCACGGAAACTTCTTCTCGAAGCCCGCAAGGTCCACCAGTTCCAGAACCCGCGCCACGCGCTCGGCCTGCTCCGCCTTCGAATATCCCATGATTTCCAGCGGCAGCCGCACATTGCCGCCGATCGTCCGCCACGGGTAAAGGCCCGCCGCCTGAAAGACATATCCATAGGACCGGTTCCGTCGCGCCTCGTCAGGGCTCATCCCGTTGACCACAAGGCTCCCGCCGGTGGGATGCTCCAACGCCGCCACGCAGCGCAGGAACGTGGTCTTGCCACAGCCCGACGGCCCGATGAACGAAACGAATTCCCCCCGCCCGATGCTCAGGTCAACGCCCTTGAGCGCGTGGACCGGCCCGTCGCCGGTCTGGAACGTGAGGTCCAGCCCCCGCGCCTCGATCACCACCTCTTCGCTCATGCGCCCCCGCGTCCGCTTTCTGCCCGATCCACTTTTCCACCCCAACGCCCATAGTGCCGCGCGTCGTACCGGAAAGACAATGGGCCGGCCCGATCATTTCGACGGCACGGGGTCATGCCTCGGCCGCCGCGGCAGCGCGCTGCACCTCGCGCCAGGCCATCACGATCTCGTCCACCAGCGCATCTGCATCCTCTTCCGCCGTCTCATGGCCCACGATCGAAATGCGGATGATCGCCCGCCCGTGCCATGTTGCATGGGACGGATAGACCCTGCCACGCGCCTGCACGCGGGCAAGAACCTCGCGCGTCTGATCGTCCCCTGCCGGACCGGCGCCGCAGGCCACCGCAACCTGATTGCCCCGGACCTCGTTCAACACGCTCAACCCCGGCTCCGCCGCAAGCCTCTGCCCGATCCGCTCCGCCAGCCGGCAATGCCGCGCGACCATCTCGCGAATGCCACTGGCGCCCAGATGCCGATAGATCGCATAGCTCGGAACCCCCCGCGCCCGCCGCGACAATTCCGGCGCAGTGGCCGAGAAATCGACCCCGCCATGGGCATCCGGCAGGTACGAGCCTTCGGCCGAAAGCGCGGCGGTCAGCGGCTCGGGATCGCGCGTGATGACCAGCGCGGCGTCGAACGGCGCGTTCAGCCACTTGTGCAGGTCAAGTGCCCAGCTGTCGGCCATCTCGACCCCCGCCAGTCGCGCCCGCAATTCCGGCACCGCCCGCATCCACAGGCCAAAGGCCCCATCCACATGCACCCATGCCGATTTCTCATGCGCCATCGGGATAAGCTCCGCAAAGGCGTCGAACCCTCCGGAATTCACATGCCCCGCCTGCAGGATCACAAGGATCGGCCCCGACGCCGCGGCGATCGCCTCGGCGTAATCGCCGGGATCGACAAGCCCGTTCCGGTCCGACCTCACCCGCCGCACCCGCGCGGACCCAAGGCCCGCATAGCGCAGCGCCGCCCAACTGGACGAATGGGCATCCTCCCCCGCGATGACCGTGATCGGCGGCGCTCCGAACAATCCGTCCGCCTCCACATCCCAGTTCGCGCGCTTCAAAAGCGCGTTGCGCGCAGCCAGAACACCCGAGGTATTGGCCACCGATGCGCCGGTGACGATCCCGACACCGGCATCGCGCGGCAGATCGAGGATCTCCAGCGTCCAGTCGCAGACCGTCCGCTCGATCGCCGCCACCGCCGGGGTGGTGGCCGCATAGGCGGCGTTCTGGCCCCAGAATGAGGTCAGGATATCTCCCGCCACGCCCGCCGGGTGCGAGGCCCCCGCGACATAGGCAAAGAACCGGGGCGAGGTGATCTGCAAAAGCCCGTCATCGGCGGCCTCGGCAATCTCCGCCACCAATGGGGCAAGCGCCGTGCCGGTTTCGGGCAGCGGCCCCCGGAACCGCTCCAACGCTTCCGCGACACTCAGCCGGTTCGCAGGCGATCGCCCACTAAGGCTGTCACGATAGGCGATCCCCCGGGCAAGCGCCTCGGCAAGCCCGTCGCGTTGATCCGGCGAAAGGCCCGCCATGAACTCAGACCCCGCTCGCCGGGATCCCTGTCCGCTCCACCTTGCGCGGCGCGGTCAGTTCCTTCCACGTGCTCAAGGCCTTGGTCACCGCCTGTCCCGGGGGCCGCGCCACGAACTCCCCGTGGCCTTCTTCGGTCCGCACCTCGCCATCATGGATCGCCACCTTCCCGCGGGTCAGCGTGAACCGCGGCAGGCCCGTCACATGCTTGCCCTCGAACACGTTGTAGTCGATCGCCGATTGCTGGCTCGCGGCACTGATGGTCTTCTCCTTCTTCGGATCCCAGACCACCAGATCGGCATCGGCCCCGACCAGGATCGCACCCTTTTTCGGATATATATTCAATATCTTGGCGATGTTCGTTGATGTAACCGCCACGAACTCGTTCGGCGTCGAGTCGCCCAGTCGCCACCCCATGGGTCCAAAGCATCGGCATCCGGTCCTCAAGCCCGCCCGTGCCATTGGGGATCTTCGTGAAATCCCCCACGCCATAGCGCTTCTGCTCGGTGGTGAAGGCACAGTGATCCGTCGCCACGACCGACAGGGACCCCGACTGCAACCCGGCCCAGAGGCTGTCCTGATGCTTCTTGTTCCGGAACGGCGGGCTCATCACCCGGCGTGCCGCGTGGTCCCAATCGGGATGGGCATATTCGCTGTCATCCAGCGTCAGGTGCTGGATCAACGGCTCACCCCAGACGCGCCGCCCGTTGGCCTTCGCCCGACGGATCGCCTCATGGGCATCCTCGGAACTGGTATGAACCACGTACAGGGGCACGCCCGCCATATCCGCGATCATGATCGCGCGGTTCGTGGCCTCGCCCTCCACTTCGGGGGGCCGCGAATAGGCATGGCCCTCCGGCCCGTCATTCCCCTCGGCCAGAAGTTTCGCCTGCAGGTCCGCCACGATATCGCCGTTCTCGGCATGGACCAGCGGGATCGCCCCCAACTCGCCGCAGCGCCGGAACGACGCGAACATCTCGTCATCGTTCACCATCAGCGCGCCCTTGTAGGCCATGAAATGCTTGAAGGTGTTGATCCCGCGCTCGGTCACGTCCTTCATCTCGTTGAACACCTGCTCGCCCCACCAGGTGATCGCCATGTGGAAGGAATAGTCGCAATTCGCGCGGGTCGACTTGTTGTCCCACATCTTGATCGCGTCCAGAAGGCCCTGCCCGGGGCTGGGCAGCGCGAAATCCACCACCATCGTGGTGCCGCCCGACAGGGCCGCCCGGGTGCCGCTCTCGAAATCGTCGCTGGAATAGGTGCCCATGAACGGCATCTCCAGATGCGTATGCGGATCAATTCCCCCCGGCATCACGTAACAGCCGGTGGCATCCAGCACCTCGTCGCCCTTCAGCCCGGTACCGATCTCGACGATCTGCCCGCCTTCGATAAGCACATCCGCCGCATAGGTCAGATCCGCGGTGACAATGGTTCCGTTCTTGATGACTGTGGACATTCTGGTCTCCTTCACGGGCAGGTTTTCAGGGATCGCGTCAGATCGCGGTCTTTCAGGATAAAGCTCGCGCCATGGATCGCCCCCCAGGCACAGGCAGCGGCGAAATCAACGCGGGTATCGGTGTACTCGGCGGCAAGAACCGGCTTGCCCGCACGCGCATAGGCCAGCACCTCGGCGCACCACCCGTCATCGTGGCAGCCTTCGGTGATCACGAAATCCATCCGGCCGACAAGGGCCTCGGTCAGGTCCGGCACGTTCTTCTGGCCGATGCGCAGGCCCATTCCATGGGCCATCGTGGCAAGCTCCGACAGATAGAGCGAGCGTATCGGCCCGCCGCACGGGAAAGCCGCTGTCATTGCTGTGCACGTCCTGATTGTCCGGCTCGACCGCGGCGAACCCCATCGCGCGACACCGTTCGAACCGGGTCCGCATGATCGGAAGAAGCAGGTCACGCCGCCGGATGTCCAGGAACCGCTCGTCCGGCCAGTCGTCATAGACCTTCCCGATCACCGATTCCGGAAACGCCCCCGCATCGGCCCGATACTCCTCGACCGTCCCGACGCTCACATAGCAGACCGTCGTGATGCCGCGTGCGGCAAGCGCCGCGATGTCCCGCCGCGTATGGTTGTCAGGATCGAGACCGATGATCTCGAGAGCGCGCGACAACTCGAAAGGCGCGGACAACTGCCAGTCCCATGACGGCCCCGCCGCGACAGCGCCGCTCATGCCGCCCAGAACGACGCCGGCAACCCCGGCAGGACCGATCAACCGCCGCGCCGTGCGACCCATCGCCGGGCGCCACCCGGCCAGAAGGCCGGACCAGTCGCCGCGCGGCACCTTCCGCCATCGCCGGCCCGCCGCCGCCGTCCAACCCGATCCGCGTCCATTCGGCCCTTCTTCTCTTTTCAAATATCCCCGGGGGGCCGCGTGGGACGGGCGGCGGGGGCAGCGCCCCCGAACCGCGTCCGCAATCCCGGCGCGCCACGGACCCCGCAATGGGCATCCCGCGCCCGCTCTCGGCCATTCGCTCTTGTCCGGTCCCACCAAACCCATGGTCTTTCTCAAGATATGCCGGCCCCGCATCGAGGGAAGACCGGCCTCACGCCTTGTAATCCGGTTCCTCGCGGTCGAGGACCCGCTTCATCTCTTCGAAATGCGCGATTTCCGCGTCGCGATAGGCTTCCCATTCCACCGCCACGGCCTCGGCAAGATCGTCCGGCATCACCGCAAGAGGCTGGCCAGTGGAATAGGCCGAGAACCAGCGTCCGCGCCGCCCGCTCGAGGTGATAGAGCGCGTCCCACGCCTCCGCCACCGTCGCGCCCAGCGTGGTGACCCCGTGATTCTGCATCATCACCGATCT
>CAVORP010000008.1:0-30634 GCA_963698645.1 uncultured Alphaproteobacteria bacterium | reverse complement strand
TCTGCGAAAAACTGATGACTTCGGCGTCCATTTTCTGATGTGCTCCCCAATGCCCCGCTGTTGTGGCACCTGTGCTGCTCTGCTAACGCAACCGGTACGTGCCACACCTACCCTCGACCAATCTAGGCGTGGGGCGGTGGTTAAGGAACGGTAAAAGTGAACAAATGGTTAACGTCTGCGGCCGGTAGGGCGGCAGCCCGTCTGTGGGGCAGCGAAGGGAGGGCGCGGTGACGCGATCCATGACGGGTTTCGCGGTGCGCGAGGGCGCGCTGGAGGGCTGGCGCTGGTCGTGGGAATTGCGCAGCGTCAATGGTCGCGGGCTTGACCTGCGGTTGCGGCTTCCGGACCAGATCGACGGGATCGAAGCGCCGTTGCGGGCCGCGATTCAGGCGCGGATCGGGCGCGGCAACGTGTCGGTGTCGCTGCGGCTGCAACGCGACGAGGCCGCGGCCGCCGCGGCGCTGAACCCGCGGGCGCTGGCGGCAGCGGTGGCGCTGATCGGCGAGGTCGAGCATGCGGCGGCCGCGGGATCGATCCCGTGCGGCCGGTGAGCGCGGCGGAGATCTTGTCGATGCGCGGAGTGTCTGGAGAACGGCACGGCGGCTGCCGATCCGGCGCCGCTTCGGAACGCACTTCTGGCCGATATCGCGCCGTTGATCGAGGCGTTCGACGAGATGCGGGCCCGCGAAGGCGCGGCGCTTGAAGCGGTGATCGCGGGGCAGCTCGACGAAATCGCGGCCTCGGTCGAGGCGGCGCGCGAGATGGCCCCGGACCGGACCGTCGCATATGGAAACCGCGCTGCGCGATGCGCTGGCGCGGGTCACGGGTCTGGCCGATGGGATCGACCCCGCGCGGGTGGCGCAGGAACTGGCGGTGATCGCGGTGAAGACGGATGTGACCGAGGAAATCGACCGGCTTGTGGCCCATGTGGCGGCGGCGCGGACCCTGCTGGCGGAGGCGGGGCCCAAGGGGCGGAAGCTTGATTTCCTGACCCAGGAGTTCAACCGCGAGGCCAATACGCTGGCGTCCAAGGCACAGTTCGCGGGGCTGACCCGGGTCGGTCTTGACCTCAAACACGCCATCGATCAGATGCGCGAGCAAGTACAGAACGTGGAGTAGGCATGGCGCGTCGCGGGCTTCTGATCATCCTTTCGTCGCCCTCGGGGGCCGGGAAATCAACGCTGGCGCGACGTTTGCGGGACTGGGACCCGTCAATTCTATTCTCGGTTTCGGCGACGACCCGAGCTCCGAGAGAGGGAGAAGTCGAGGGCCAAGACTATCACTTCACCGATGAGGAGGGCTTTCGGGCATTGGTCCGGAATGGCGAGATGCTGGAACACGCCCATGTATTCGGACATTTCTACGGATCTCCGAAAGCGCCGGTGGAAGCTGCGATAGAAGCGGAGTCCGACGTCCTTTTCGATATCGATTGGCAGGGTGCGCAGCAGATTCAGAAGAGTGAATTGGCGAGCAGTGTTCTTTCGATCTTTCTGCTGCCGCCAAGCATTGGGGAATTACGTCAGCGATTGATTGCTCGTGGACAGGATACGCAAGAGACGATTGCCAAACGGATGCAACGGAGTTGGGACGAGATCAGTCATTGGGATGGGTACGACTATGTGCTTGTGAATGATGATCTGGATGCCACCGAAGAGAAGCTCCGGACGATTGTTACCGCCGAGCGGATGCGGGCGAGCCAGCAGCCCGGCATTCTTGACCATGTACGCGCCTTGCAGCGGGAATTCGAGGAGCCGAAATGACGGTCTATGCGCTGGATGGCGCGGCGCCGGAGGTTCATCCCGATAGCTGGATCGCGCCCGACGCGGTTCTGGTGGGTAAGGTCGTCCTGGGCGAGAGGAGTTCGGTCTGGTTCGGCTGCGTCCTTCGGGGCGATAACGAACCCATCGTGATCGGGGCGGGATCGAACCTTCAGGAACATGTGGTCTGTCATACCGATATGGGGTTTCCCCTGACCGTGGGGGCGGGTGTGACGGTGGGGCACAAGGCGATGCTGCATGGCTGCACGATCGGCGATAACAGCCTGATCGGGATGGGCGCCACGGTTCTGAACGGGGCGACGGTCGGGCGGAATTGCCTGATCGGGGCCGGGGCGCTGCTGACCGAGGGCAAGGTGATCCCCGATGGCAGCCTTGTGGTGGGTGCGCCGGGACGGGTGGTGCGCGCGTTGAGCGAGGCCGAGATCGCGGGGCTGCGCGCCTCTGCCGAAGGGTACCGGGAGAAATATCCGCTGTACCGGGCCGGTCTTGTCCCGGTCGAGGGCTAGGCCCGTGACCTCGGACACGCCCCGGCGCCCGGTCTGGCCCGAAAGCCCGTCGCGCCCGCTGGTCAGCCCGATCCAGCCCGCCGTGGTCTATGCCTCGGACGGGCCGGACATGCTTGACGCGCAATATTCCGGGGCGCTTGGCGGCTATACCTATGCCCGCGAGGGCCATCCCAATGCCGATGTGCTTGCGGGCATGATCGACGCGCTGGAGGGGGTCACGGGCGGGTTGGTGACCGGATCGGGCATGGCGGCGGTGACGGCCGCGCTTCTGGGGGTTCTGAAGGCCGGGGACCATGTGCTGGGCGGTGACCAGCTTTATGGCCGGTCGCTGCGCCTGATGGGCGAGACCCTTCCCGGGCTCGGGATCGAGGCCACGACCGCCAATTCCACCGATGCGGCGGCGATGGAGGCGGCACTTCGGCCCAATACGAAGCTGGTGCTGATCGAGACCGTGTCGAACCCGACGATCCGGGTGGCCGATGTTGCGGGGATCGCCGCCATGTGTCGGGCACGGGGGATCTTGCTCGCGATCGACAATACCTTTGCCACGCCACGCGGGTTCCGGGCGGTGGATCATGGGGCCGATATCGTGATCCATTCGGTGACGAAGCTTCTGGCGGGACATTCGGATGCCACGCTGGGCTATGTCGCGGCGACCGATCCCGAGGTGCAGGAGCGGATCCGGGTCCTGTCGGTGACGCTGGGGCTGACCGCGAGCCCGTTCGATTGCTGGCTGGCGGAGCGGGGGCTTTTGAGTTTCCCGCTGCGCTATGACCGGTCGGAGGAGACCGCGGGCGCGCTCGCCGATGCGCTGGCGGAGATGCCGGGGGTTCTGCGGGTGCTTTATCCGCAGCGGCCCGACCATCCCGACCACAACCGGGCGCGGGCGCTTCTGGGCACGCGCGGCTCGCATATGCTGAGTTTCGAGATCGCGGGCGGGCGGGCCGAGGCAAGCCGGTTCATCGCGGCGCTGGAGGGCATTCCCTTTGCGCCGACGCTGGGCGATATCGGCACGACGATCAGCCACCCGGCCACGTCCTCGCACCGGGGGTTGAGCGCCGAGGGGCGGGCCGCCATCGGCATCACCGAGGGGTTCTTTCGCGTGTCAGTGGGCTGCGAGGCGCCCGAGGTGCTGACCCGAGCCTTCGGCGCGGCGCTTGCGGCAAGGGGCTGAGCCCCGCGGGGGGCGGTCAGTTGCGGCGGGTTTTCCTGTCCGTGAGGAGATGGAACGCATCGTCGCTGATCTCGCAGATATCGAAATCGAGCCTGGGAAAGAAACTGCGGACCTCGCGGCGGATGATCGCCGGGTTCGGGAGGTTGGTGCTGAGCGCGCGATAGGAGCCCTGAAAGTCGCATCTTGTGAGCGCGGCGCCGATATCGATGCAATCGAAGGTGGGCGTGACCACGGGCGAGACGACGAGTTCGGGTTTGAGAACGTCCAGTATTTCGGCGGAAAGACCGCTGAAATCCACGAAATGCAGATGCTGGTAACTTGTCGGCTGGCCAAAGCTTTTCCGCCATTCATCGACAGCCCCCACCGCGACGATCTTTGGATTCTCGGACCGTTCGAAATCTTCGGCCAGTTTGGATGTCAACAGATACGAAAAATGGTCGCTCATATGTTTCCCCGTTCCCAGATGAGCCATCTATGACTCGGTCGCCGAGCAAAGAAAGCCAAAAAAGCCTTGGCCGGAAGTCTTGGATCGTTACCCCACAGTGCCGAACCGGACACCTTGTCTCATAATTACATCGAATCCGACACACGTCTAGGGGGAGAGGAGATTGGATTGTTCGCCCAGAGGTCGATAATCCTGCGCGAGAAACGGGGTTGTCTTCGCAGGGGCCCCCATGCAGAGGTCTGGGGATGCTGAGCCATTACCAATCCATTCTCGATGCGATGCCGATGCCCGCGATTCTGGTGGGCGCGGATGAACGCGTCATGGCGCAGAATGCGGCGGCGGCCGGGCTTATGGGATCGGGACTTCCGGGGCGGCATTACATCGTTGCGCTGCGGCAGCCCAATCTTCTGGATGCGATCGAGCGGGTCCTGACCGGGCGGGAAGATGCCGCGGAGGCGGTTTATCTTGCGACCGAGGCGATGCGCGATACGACCTATGACGTGCATGTGGCCCGGATCGAGGTGGCGTCGGGGCCTGCGATCCTCGTGAGTTTCCGCGACACCACCGACCTTCAGGTGGCCGGGCAGATGCGCCGGGATTTCGTGGCCAATGTGAGCCATGAATTGCGCACGCCCCTGACCGCGCTTCTGGGCTTCATCGAAACCCTGCGGGGGGCCGCGCGGGACGACGCGGCCGCGCGCGACCGGTTTCTGGGGATCATGGAGACGGAAGCGGGCCGGATGAACCGGCTGGTGCGGGATCTTCTATCACTGAGCCGGGTCGAGAGCGAAGAGCGGGTGCGGCCGCAGAAGCCGGTGGATCTGGCGGCGCTTGTGCGGTCCGCGGCCTCGACCCTGCGGCCCATGGCGGAAGAGGCGGGGCTGGCGCTGGATCTGATCGGGACCGACGTGCCCGCGATCGTTCCGGGCGATGCGGATCAGTTGTCGCAGATCCTGTCGAACCTGATCGAGAATGCCGTGAAATACGGACGGTCGGGCACGCGGGTTACGGTGTCGCTGGATCGGTCGCCCGATCAGCCCTATCATCCCGGGCGAGGCGGTGACGGTGACGGTGGCCGATGACGGCGATGGCATCGACCCCTTGCATATTCCGCGTCTGACCGAGCGGTTCTACCGGGTCGACGACCACCGGTCGCGCGAGTTGGGGGGGACCGGTCTGGGGCTTGCGATCGTGAAGCATATCGTCAATCGCCACCGGGGCCGGCTTCGGATCGAGAGCGCGCCGGGGCAGGGCAGCCGGTTCTCGGTCGTGCTGCCGGCGGCGAAACCCTAGGCCCGTTGCCGGAGTGGCGATTCGGGCCGTCCGGCGGGATCGCGGAACCGGCTCGGGTCGGCCAAGGCAGGTCAGATATTTCGAAGCAGGGCGCTGGAGCGGTTTTCGGTTTTCCAACCATTTCAACGGCTTGCATCGGCATCTGCGACCGTGGTCCGTGAGGGCGCGCGGGGGGCTGTCATAAAACCGTTACGCAACTGTCACAAAAGCATAGCGGCGGGTGCCTATCAGGACGCTCAGGGGCGTGTGTCTGCGCCCGGACACAGAACTTTGGGAGTTTTCCATATGTCCTTTGCTAAACTGACCGTCTCGACCCTAGCGATTGCGGCTGTCTCCGCCACGGCTGCCGCCGCGCGCGACAATGTGCAGGTTGCCGGGTCGTCGACCGTTCTGCCCTATGCCACGATCGTCGCCGAAGCTTTTGGCGAGAACTTCGACTTCCCGACACCGGTCGTGGAATCGGGCGGGTCGTCGGCGGGTCTGAAGCGCTTCTGCGAAGGCGTCGGGCCGAACACGATCGATATCGCCAACTCGTCGCGCAAGATCCGTGACGGCGAAGTGGCGGCCTGTGCCGAAGCGGGTGTGACCGACATCATCGAAGTGCGGATCGGCTATGACGGGATCGTCTTTGCCTCCGACATCGACGGCAACGCGTTCGAATACACGCCCGAGCATTGGTACAAGGCGCTTGCGGCCGAGCATTTCATCGATGGCGCGCTGGTGGCGAACACCCTGACCAACTGGTCCGAGGTCGATCCGTCGCTGCCCGACCAGCCGATCGCGGCCTTCATCCCCGGCACCAAGCACGGCACCCGTGAAGTGTTCGAGGAGAAGGTGATCCTTGCCGGTTGCGAGCAGGGCGGTTTCCTGCAGGCGATGCTGGATGCCGGTGTCGACGAGGATACGGCGGAAGGCAAATGCATGGCGATCCGCACCGATGGCGTGTCGGTCGATATCGACGGCGACTACACCGAGACGCTGGCGCGGATCGCATCGAACAAGGACGGGATCGGCGTGTTCGGCCTGGCCTTCTACGAGAACAACACCGACAAGCTGCAGGTCGCGACGATGTCGGGCGTCGTGCCGACCACCGAGACAATCTCGACCGGTGAATACCCGGTGTCGCGCCCGCTCTACTTCTACATCAAGAAGGCGCATATCGGCGTGATCCCGGGCCTGAAGGAATTCGCGGAGTTCTTTGTTTCCGACGAGATCGCCGGTCCCGATGGCCCGCTGGCCGCCTATGGCCTTGTCTCCGACCCGGCGCTGGGCGAGACGCAGAGCGGCGTTGCCGACGAAAACACGATGAACTCGGCGATGTAAGCCGATCGCGGGGGGCGGCGGCCCGGTGTCGCCGCCCCCGGACCCGCCCGCGTTGCAGCGCGGGCGTTTTGATGTTCTGGGGGAACGATGCCGCTGTCCTGGCTTATCCTGATCGTGCTGTCCTTGGCGGCAACCGGCTTTTTCATGGGGCGCGCCCGCGCCATGGCGTCGGCGGGCGGCGATGCGCGGCGGATGCATTCGCTGCCGGTCTATTACGGGACCAATGTGGCGCTGTTCGTGATCACCCCGGCCTTTGGTCTCATGATCCTATGGTTGCTGGTGCAGCCCGCATGGATCGAGAACCGCGTTGCGACCGGTATTCCTGAAAGCGCCATTGGCGAGAGCAGCACGCTTGACCTCGTGATGAACGATGTGCGCCGGATTGCAGACGGGCTTGACCTTGCGGTTGCAGAGGGCGTGATCCCGGAGGCGGGTGCGGGCGATATGCGCGCCGAGACGACGGATGTGCGCGAGCTTCTGGGTGGCGTCGGTGTGGCGCTGGGCGCGGTGGTCGAGGCGCCGATCCTGCGGGCGGCACAGAGCTACCGGGAGATGAACGCGACCGGCTCCTTGTGGATGGCGGTGGCGGTGATCGCCGTGGCGCTGGCGGGGTTCGGCGGATCCTATGCCCTGACCAACATGAACTTTCGGGCCCGCAACGTGGTGGAACGCGGCATTCTGGTCCTGCTGATCGCGGCGGCCAGCATCGCGATCCTGACGACGCTGGGCATCGTGGTGTCGATGCTGTTCGAGACGCGGAATTTCTTTCAGCAATATTCGTGGGTGTCGTTCTTTTTCGGGCTCGAATGGGCGCCGGATTTCCGGGGCAATTCGTCGCTCAGCATCCTGCCCTTGTTATGGGGCACGCTCTACATCTCGTTCATCGCGTTGCTGGTGGCGGTGCCGATCGGGCTTTTCGCGGCGATTTACATGAGCGAATATGCCGGGCCGAAGATGCGGGCGGTCGCAAAGCCGCTGATCGAGATCCTCGCCGGTATTCCGACCATCGTCTATGGTCTGTTCGCGCTGATCACCGTGGGGCCGCTCTTGCGCGATTACTTCGCCATGCCGATGGGATTGGGCGAAAGCGCATCCTCGGTGGTGACGGCGGGGATCGTGATGGGCGTCATGCTGATCCCGTTCGTGTCCTCGCTGTCCGATGACATCATCAACGCGGTCCCGCAGGCCATGCGCGACGGGTCCTTCGGGTTGGGTGCCACGCATTCCGAGACGATCCGGCAGGTGGTGATCCCGGCCGCCCTGCCGGGGATCGTGGGTGCGATCCTGTTGGCGGCGAGCCGGGCCATCGGCGAGACGATGATCGTGGTTCTGGGCGCGGGGGCGGCTGCGGCGCAGTTCAACCGCGGTCTGGGAGAGTTGGTCAACCCGTTCGAGGCGATGACCACGGTGACGGTCAAGATCGTGAGCCAGTTGACCGGCGATACCGATTTCGCGGCCCCCGAGACGCTTGTGGCCTTTGCGCTTGGGCCTGACGCTTTTCGTCATCACGCTGGGGCTGAATGTCCTTGCCCTCTGGATCGTGCGCCGATTCCGGGAGCAGTACGAATGACCGATATGAACGTCGATGCAGCACCCGCGGGCGGGGGCAAGGGATCCCTGCTGGCGCAGGATGCGCGCACGAAGAAGCGCAACGCCGCCGAAGCGCGGTTCAGGATGTATGGGCTGGCGGCGATCTGTGTGGGCTTGCTGGCGCTTGTCTGGCTTGTGACCTCGATCCTGACGAATGGTGCGGGGGCGTTTCAGCAGACCTTCGTGACGCTGGAGGTGGCGCTGGCCGAGGACAAGCTGGACAAGACCGGCAATCGCGACCCCGAGGACATCAAGAAGGTCTCGACCTTTGGCTATGCGCCGCTGATCGCGGCGGCCATGGAGGCGAAGATGGCCGAGACCGGGATCGCGATCGAGGGGCTGTCGGCCAAGGATGCGGCCGAGATCGTGTCGAAGGAAGCGCCCGGCGCAATTGCGGAATTTCGTGCTGGCCAATCCCGACCAGATCGGGCAGACGGTGACATTCGAATTCCTCGCCTCGGGCCGGATCGACGGCTATCTGAAGGGCCGCGTCACGCATGGCGAGTGCCGAGCGCGACAGCAACGTGAGCCCCGAGCAATTGCAGCTGACCGATGCGTTCGTGGCGGCAGGCGTGGTGGAGAAACGGTTCAACTGGATGTTCCTGACCTCGCCCGATGCGTCGGACCAGCGGCCGGAGGCGGCCGGTCTGGGCGTGGCGATCATCGGGTCGTTCTACATGATGCTGGTGGTTCTGGTGCTGGCGCTGCCCATCGGGGTGGCCGCGTCGATCTATCTTGAGGAATTCGCGCCGCAGAACCGGCTGACCGACGTGATCGAGGTCAATATCTCGAACCTTGCCGCGGTGCCGTCCATCGTGTTCGGCATTCTGGGTCTGGCGATCTTCATCAATTTCGGGGGCCTGCCGCAATCGGCGCCGATCGTCGGCGGTCTGGTGCTGACGCTGATGACCCTGCCCACGATCATCATCGCGACGCGGGCGAGCCTGAAATCGGTGCCGCCCTCGATCCGCGAGGCGGCGTTGGGCGTCGGCGCGTCGAAGATGCAGACGGTGTTTCACCATGTGCTGCCGCTGGCCGCGCCGGGCATCCTGACCGGCACGATCATCGGGCTGGCGCAGGCATTGGGCGAGACCGCGCCCTTGCTGCTGATCGGCATGGTGGCCTTTGTGCGCGAATTCCCGGCCGGTCCGCCCGAGGGGCTGTTCGACCCGGCCTCGGCCCTTGCCGGTGCAGGTGTTCAACTGGACCCAGCGCTCGGACCCGGCCTTTGTCGAGCGGGCCTCGGGGGCGATCATCGTGCTGCTGATCTTTCTTCTGATAATGAATGCGGTCGCGATTATGCTGCGCCGCAGGTTCGAACGCCGCTGGTAGGGGATACGATCGATGAATGATATGCGACTACTGGAAAGAGGCGTCGACATGACGGATGTGAAGATCGCCGCCCGGGACGTGCACGTCTATTATGGCGACAACCACGCCATCAAGGATGTCAGCGTGGATATCCAGGACAAGACGGTGACGGCCTTCATCGGCCCGTCGGGCTGTGGCAAGTCCACCTTCCTGCGCTGCCTGAACCGGATGAACGACACGATCGACATCTGCCGGGTCGAGGGCGATATCCGCATCGATGGCGAGGATATCTATGACGCCCGCGTCGATCCGGTGCAGTTGCGCGCCAAGGTGGGCATGGTGTTCCAGAAGCCCAACCCGTTTCCCAAGTCGATCTATGACAACGTGGCCTATGGGCCGAAGATCCACGGGCTGTCCCGCAACAAGGCGGAGCTGGACGAGATCGTCGAGCGGGCGCTGCGGCGTGCGGCGCTTTGGGACGAGGTGAAGGACCGGCTTGCAGGCGCCCGGCACCGGGCTTTCGGGCGGCCAGCAACAGCGTCTGTGCATCGCCCGCGCGGTGGCCACCGAACCGGAGGTCCTGTTGATGGACGAGCCCTGTTCGGCGCTGGACCCCATCGCCACCGCGCAGGTCGAGGAACTGATCGACGAGTTGAAACAGAACTACTCGGTCGTGATCGTGACCCATTCGATGCAACAGGCGGCGCGCGTCAGCCAGAAGACCGCGTTCTTCCATCTGGGGCATCTGGTGGAATACGGCGAGACCGGGCACATCTTCACCAATCCCGAGGACCCGCGGACGGAATCCTACATCACCGGGCGGATCGGGTAAGAGAGCAGCATCATGAACAGCACCCAACATATCGTTACGGCGTTCGATCGGGATCTTGAGGCCATACAGGCGAAGATCATGAAGATGGGCGGTCTGGTAGAGGCCGCGATCGTCGATGCCGCGAAGTCACTGGAAACCCGCGACGAGGAACTGGCCTTGACGGTGCGCGAGAACGACAAGGTGATCGACGCGCTGGAGGTTCAGATCAACGAAGAGGCGGCACGGCTCATCGCCCTGCGTGCGCCCGCGGCCTCGGACCTGCGCACGGTCCTGTCGGTGATGAAGATCTCCGGCAATCTCGAGCGGTGCGGCGACTATGCCAAGAACCTTGCCAAGCGCACGAGCGTTCTGGTTCAGATGCAGCCGCCCAGCGGCGCCACGACCTCGATCCGGCGGATGGCGCGCGAGGTGGAGATGATGATGAAGGATGCGCTGGACGCCTATATCCAGCGGGATGTGGAACTGGCCGAACGGGTGCGCCAGCGCGACCGCGAAGTGGACCAGATGTACAACGCGCTGTTTCGCGAGTTCCTGACCTTCATGATGGAGGATCCGCGCAATATCTCGAGCTGCATGCATCTGCATTTCATCGCCAAGAACATCGAGCGGGTGGGCGATCACGTGACCTCGATCGCCGAACAGGTGATCTATCTGGTGACCGGAGAGATGCCCGATGAAAGCCGCCCCAAGGACGACCGCACACCCTATGCCAATATCGAGAGCGGAGACAGCTGATGTCGGCGGACCGGCCCACGGTTCTGGTGGTCGAGGACGAGCCGGCGCAGCGCGAGGTCCTGGCCTATAACCTCGAGGCGGAGGGGTTTGCCGTTGCCCGCGCCGAAAGCGGCGACGAGGCGCTTTTGCTGGTGCGTGAGGACGCGCCGGATATCATCGTGCTGGACTGGATGCTGCCGGGGGTCTCGGGGATCGAGGTCTGTCGTCAGGTCAAGTCGCAGGCGGCGACGCGGTCGATCCCGGTGATCATGCTCTCGGCCCGGTCCGAAGAAGTGGACCGGGTGCGCGGTCTCGAAACCGGGGCGGACGATTATGTGATCAAGCCCTATTCGGTGGTCGAACTGATGGCGCGGGTGCGCAGCCAGTTGCGCCGGACGCGGCCCGCCGCGGTGGGCGAGCGGCTTGAATACGAGGATATCGTGCTGGACGCGGAAACCCACCGGGTGACGCGGGGAGGGCGCGAACTGAAGCTGGGGCCGACCGAATTCCGGCTTCTGACCACTTTCATGGAGAAGCCCGGCCGGGTCTGGAGCCGCGAGCAGCTTCTCGACCGGGTCTGGGGGCGCGATATCTATGTGGATACGCGGACCGTGGATGTTCATATCGGACGGTTGCGCAAGGCGCTGTGCCAGTATCAGGGCGCCGATCCGGTGCGCACGGTGCGCGGCGCGGGATACGCGCTGGGTTGACGCCAAGCGGCGCGCCTGCGGCGCCAGGTTCTTGAACGGCGCCGCCTGTGGCGGCATGTTTCTTGACTTTGCGCCGCCCGTGGCGGCGCGGGTGCCTCCGGCGGGGATATTTGGAAAGAGAAGAAGCCCCGGCAAATGCGGGCTCCGCGAACCGGTGGAAATCGCCGCGGTTCGCACTTTCCCCGGATTCATGCAGGGCCGCGAACTTTCCGGAGCACCGGTCACGCGGTGTCGGGGCGGCGCGTGCTTCTGGCCATGTTGACGCGGGTCAAGGCAGCTGTCCGGCAACCTGCTAGATTGCGCGGATCGCAGAAGCCTATGGAGGTACGGATGGAAGACGACCAGAAGACGGACGAAAAGGCAAAGGGCGCCGGGATAGGCCACCGCTGGACGAAGGAGATCGAGGTGGCGGGCGAGGATCTTGTGTCGCGCGTCAAGCAGCTTGCCGCGGACAGCCGGGTCAAGCGGATCCGGGTGATCGAGCCCGATGGAGATATCGCATTGGAGATCCCGCTCGCCTATGGCGCGATTGCCGGGGGCGCGGTGGTGATCGCGGTTCCGGTCCTTGCAGTGATCGGAACGCTGGCGGCGCTTGTCAGCAAGGTGCGGATCGAGATCGTCGAGGACGACGACGAGGCCGACAAGACAAAATCGTCCTGAACCGGAGCGAACGGGGATTGCGCGTGCTGCAAGGCCGGCATGCGCGCCCCTTTGTCCGTTGGACATGGGTCCTGTTCTGACCTAGATGTCGGGCATCTAAGGAGACATCCCATGGCCGCGCGCGACCTGACCATTGCCGACGAACGTCATCCCGAAAAGGCGCATCGCCCCGACAATGCCCAGCCGAAGAAACCGGACTGGATCCGGGTGAAGGCGCCGACCAGCGCGGGCTACAAGGCGACCCGCGATATCCTGCGCGAGAACAAGCTTGTCACCGTCTGCGAAGAGGCGGGATGCCCCAATGTCGGCGAATGCTGGAGCCAGGGTCACGCCACCATGATGATCATGGGCGAGATCTGTACCCGGGGCTGCACCTTCTGCAACGTGGCCACCGGGCGACCCGATACGCTGGATGCCTTCGAGCCGGGGCGGGTGGCCCATGCGGTCGAGACCCTGGGCCTGAACCACGTGGTGATCACCAGCGTGGACCGCGATGACCTCGAGGATGGCGGGGCCGAACATTTCGCCCAGACGATCCGGGCGGTGCGCCACCGCGCGCCCGATACGACGATCGAGATCCTGACGCCGGATTTCCTGAAATGCCCGCCCTCGGCGCTCGAAACCGTGGTCGAGGCGCGGCCCGATGTGTTCAACCACAACCTTGAAACCGTGCCGGGCCTCTATCCCGAGGTGCGTCCCGGCGCGCGGTATTTCCACAGCCTGCGGCTGTTGCAGAAGGTCAAGGAACTCGATCCGGCCATGTTCACCAAGTCGGGGATCATGGTGGGTCTGGGCGAGGACCGGCAGAGCGTGCTGCAGGTGATGGATGACATGCGGGCGGCGGATGTGGATTTCCTGACCATCGGCCAGTACCTGCAGCCCACGCCCAAGCATCACCGCGTCGACCGTTTCGTGACGCCGGACGAGTTCAAGGCCTATGAGAAAGCGGCCTATGGCAAGGGCTTTCTCATGGTTTCGGCGACGCCGCTCACACGCTCGTCCTACCATGCGGGCGACGATTTCGCCCGGCTGCGCGCGGCGCGTCTGAAGAAGCTGGGCAAGGCCTGATCGAAAGGGCCTGACCGAGAAGGCCGGGCCGGCTTCTTCTCTTTCGAAATATCCCGGGGGTGAATGGCCTGCAGCGCAGGCCAGAGGGGGCTGGCCCCCTCGCTATTCTGCCGGGGGCACGGCCTTCACATAGGCGGCGATGGCGGCCACGTCTTCCCTGGGAAGTTCGGCAAGGCCCTTCACGACCGCCGCCATGCCGCCGCCCGCCACGTCGAATTCCGGGGTGAAGCCGGTTTCGAGATAGGCGGCGATGTCGTCCAGGCTCCAGTCGAGTTTCGCGGGCGTGATGTTCGGGATGGTGCCGCGGCCCGAGGGGTTGGGGGCGCCCGCGAACCAGCGCGCGGTATCCAGCCCCTGTTGCAGGTTTCGGGGCGTATGGCATTCGCCGCAATGGCCCAGCGCCTCGGCCAGGTATTGGCCGCGCGCGAGTTGCGGATCATCGGGGAGATCGACGGCGTAATCGTCGGAGATGCTCACCAGTTTCCACAGGCCGACGCCCATCCGGATCGAATAGGGAAAGCCAAGCTCGTGGGGTTTGCTGGGCGTCGGATCGGATGGCAGGGTTTCGAGATAGGCGGCAAGAGAGACGATATCGGACAGCTCCGCCTTGCCATAGGCGGCATAGGGGAAGGCCGGGTAGTAATGGCGGCCCTCGGGCGAGGTGCCCTTCATGATCGCGGTCACCAGGTCGGCCCGGCTCCAGCCGCCGATCCCGTGCTGCGCATCCTGCGAAATGTTCGGCGCGACGAACACGCCCGCAGGCGTATCGATCCGGTAGCCGCCCGACAGGATCGTACTATCCTCGGATCCCGGCGCGGCGTGGCAGGAGGCGCATCCGGCCGCGTGAAACACACGCTCGCCCTGTTCGAGATCGGGGGTGATCGCGGCCACGGCCTCGGCTGAAACGGTGGCGGGCCGGGTCAGGACCCAGCCCGCTGCGCCAGCCACGATGACGAGGCTGGCGAGAAGTGTCATGACGCGCATCGGCTGCGTCAGTTGTTCGGAACCTGATAGGCCTTGTGGCAGGCGCCGCAGGCGCCGCCCACTGCACCGATTCCGGCCTGAAGGGCCTCGAGACCGTTCCCGGCGGTTTCCGTCAATGCCATCGAGGCGGTGTGCAGCGCGTCGATCTTGACCTGAACGTCGGCGAGGTTTTCGAACAGAGCGGGCAACGCACGCGATCCTTCGACGGTTTCGCTATCCGTGCCCGCGACCCAGTAGGAGGTTTCGTCGATATGCGACAGATCGGCGATGTTCGAGGCGGCGGCAACGGCGGCCTCGGCATCGTATTCGGTATTGCCGCGCGCCATCCCGGACAGGATGCCGATATTGTGGGCGTAAAGCTGCATGTGGGCCTTGCGGGCCTTTACAGCAGGCGGAAGTTCGGCCGAGTGGCTGGCGGCGAAGGCGGCCGAGGAAACGGCGGCTGCGGCCAGGGCGGCGATGATGACTTTGGGAGATTTGAGCATGGGTACAGGATCCTTTCGGGATAACGTGTTCTTACGATAACGCCTAAGTTGTGCTGGCATAGTATAAATCTGCGACACCTTGCCACAGTTCGCGCACCAATGCTGTGCGCAAGTGAACAGAGAAAATCCTTGATCGCGCGGTCGCGGGGCGGGGGTGCGGCGTGGGAGGCCGGTCCCGCGGTCAGCCGGACAGGCTCCATTTGTAGTGGTGATGCTCGAAAGAGACGTGCTGATCCGCGCCCATCACGTTCTGGGCCATGTGACGGAAGAGCGCGCGCCAATAGGGCTGGATCGTCACGCCTTCGTCCTGAATCAGGCTTTGCATCTTCGCCATGACCACGCGCCGCGTATCTGCATCGACGATCGAGACGGCCTCGGCCAGCAGCGCGTCGAATTCGGCATTCTCCCAGCCGAACTCGTTCCAAGCCTCGCCCGAGCGATAGGCCAGCCCGAGGATCTGGACCCCCAGCGGGCGGTGGTTCCATGCCGTGGCGGAGAAGGGATGCGTCGTCCAGCCGTTCCAGAACTGTTCGCCGGGCAGGATCGCGCGCTGAACCTCGATGCCCGCGTCGCGCAGTTGCACGGCGACCGCATCCGCGGTGTTGCGTTCCCAATCGTCGTCGAGCGAGACCAGCGTGTGGACATAATCCCCCATCCCGGCCTCTTCCATCAGCCTGCGCGCCATGTCCGGGTCGTAGTCGAGTGGCGGCAATTCGGCGTATTCCGGGTGCAGCGGCGCGACATGGTGGTTCTCGGCGGGAATGCCGCGATCGCCATAGCCCAGTTCAAGGCAGATCGCGTTGTCCACGGCGATCTGCAGAGCCTTTCTGACGCGCAGATCCTGATAGGGGCGCTGGCCGTCGACCTCTGCCTTCTGGTTGGGACGCACCACGATGGTGCTGGCGGACATGACCTCGGACCGCTTGAAACCGAGGCTGTCGAGCGCGTCGATGAAAACGCCCACGGATTCGTGGAGCATGTCCACCTCGCCATCGCGAAGCGCGCGCAGCCATGTGGCCGGGTCGGTGCCGTAGTCGATATATTCGATCCGGTCGAGGAACGGGCCGCCATGGACCGCCGTGCCCCACCACTCGTGATCGGGGATACGCTGCAGCGTGCAGCGTGCGCCTGGTGTCAGTTCCTCGATCCGGTAGGGGCCGGTGCCGATCAGGGTGGTGGGATCGGCGGGATCGAAGGAGGCATGGACGATCGCAAGCGGATAGTCGGACATGGCCGCGATCAGCGAGATATCGGGGGCGGGCAGGTTCAGCCGCAGGGCAAGCGGGCCCAGAACTTCGATCCCGCCCTCGACGGCCTGATTGGTGGCCGGGTCCACCAGCACCGCAAAGCGCGAGGCGGCGGAGTTGTTCTCGACGTTGCGGTCGCACCAGAGCCGGACATTGCGGGCCACGTCCTCGGCGGTGAAGGGATCGCCGTTCGACCAGGTGATGCCGGGGCGGATGGTGAGCGTATAGGCGGTGGCGTCGTCATTGACCTCCCAGCTTTCGAGAAGCATGCCGCGGAAGGTGCCGTCGGAATCGTATTCGACGAGGTATTCGAGTGTGCCGCGCGTCTGGTTGCCATGTTCCGACCAGTCGTAAAGCCGGGGTTCCTTCATCTCGCGCACGTTCATCTGGACCCGCATCGTGCCGCCGGGGGCGGCGGCGTGGCTTTCGGCCCGGGCGGGGGCGGGCGCGCCGATCATCGCGTAGGCCGCAGCCGCAGTGACCCCAAGCGAGGTCGCGCGGCTCAGGAATTCGCGCCGACCCAGTTTGCCGTCGCGGTATTCGCGTGCATGCATCCGTGCCGCCCAATGGATCGGTGCGCCGGTGAGGGTCTGATCACTCATACAAACCTGACTTTCTGTTCGAGGCCGCGGGGCATGCCGGTGGCCGGGGATGGCGCCACGATCCGGACGGGACGCGGATTCGGGCGGGCATGACGGCATTTGCGCATCTTACCCCCCCGCAGGTCAACGGATGGGCGGGCATTGCGCGCAAAAATATCCGTGACCGCGGGAACAATCGCGGGCGTGGCCGGGATTTGGGGCAGCCGGACGGCCCTAGGGGGCGGCGCGGAAGGCCGAGGGGCTTTTGCCTGTCTCGTTCTGGAAGGCGCGGCTGAAATAGGCCGGCGAGGTGAAGCCAAGGCGCTGTGCGATGTCCTTGACCGGCATGTCGGTCTCAATCAGCAGCCTGCGGGCTTCGTAATGCACGCGGTCGGCCAGAAGGCGCGAGGCGCTTTGCCCGGACGTGGCGCGGCAGACGCGGTTGAGATGGGTGGGGGTGACGCCCAGATGCGTGGCGTATTGCGCCACGCCCGCGCCGGTGCGGAACTTGCGCTCGATCAGCGCGGTATAGGCATTGGTCAGGCGCTGCGCCGCCGTGGGCGCATCGCACTGGTCGGCCATCTCGGCATGGCGTTCGAGCCAGACCGCGAGCAGGCCGCCATAGTGATGCATCGCCCGGGCCGCGCCCGGAAGGTCGCGTTCGGCCTCGCGTTCGAGCGAGGTGACGAGCCCGGTCAGTTCGGCCTGGAGAAAGCCGTCGCGCAGCCGAAGGTGGAGCGCGGTTTCGGGGAATTCCGCGGCAAGGGCCTCGGGGAAGAAGACCACCGTGCCCTGAACCTGACCCATCATCGAGAAGCCGTGCATCGTGCCGCCGGGCAGGAAGACCGCGTTATGGGGGCCGAAGCCCCGGGTCGATCCGTTGATCGTGATCCGGCCCTGACCGCGCGTGAACCACAGCAGGCAGGGGCGCAGGTGACTGCGCTGCGCCTCGGTCCGCCAGCGGCCGCCCATTGCAAGGCGCGCGAGCGATTCGATTCGGAATTCCGCGTTCGGATCTCGTAATTGCAGCATGATCAGCCCCCCACAGGCCACAAGTCACCAGAGACCCCCCGGCCTCGGAACACAAACGCGGTTAACTTTGGTTAATTCCGGTTGAAGGTCAATGGCTGAGCTTGGGCGCGGCTCAGGCGCAGGCGACCCATTGCCAGTCGCGCATGCGGGCGCGGAACCACGTGCGCTGGCGCTTTGCGTATTGCCGCGTGAGCACCGTCACGCGGTCGCGGAGCGCGTCCAGCGGCAGGGTTCCGTCCAGATGGGCCATCAGTTCGGCGGCGCCGATCGCCTTGGCCGAGGGCAGGGCGGGGTGCCAGCCTTCGCGATTGGCGCGGGCCTCGTCCAGCACGCCTTGCTCCAGCATCGCGTCGAAACGGCTGGCGGCGCGTGCCGCTGTCCAGTCGCGTTGGGCGTCGAGGACGATGGGTTGGGTGTTTGCCAGCGGCAGAAGCGCCGGTCCGGTCCGGTCCTGCCACTGTGCAAGGCCGGTGCCGGTGGATTTCTGCACTTCCCAGGCCCGCTGGATGCGCGCGGGGTTCTGCGGGTCGATCCGGGCCGCCGTTTCGGGGTCGATCTCGGCCAGGAGAGCCCGGGCCCCTTCGGCGGCAAGGCGGGCGTCGGCCAGCGCGCGAATCTCGGGCGGGGTGGCGGGGATCTGCGCCAGACCATCGGTGAGCGCGCTGAAATAGAGCCCGGTGCCGCCCACGATGATCGGCTGCGCGCCCCCCAGCAGCGGGCGCAGGTCGCGGAGCCAGTCGCCCACCGAATAGGGCTGGTCGCCGGGGATATGGCCGTAAAGCGCGTGCGGGATCGCGGCCTCCTCCGCCGCGCTGGGCCGGGCCGTCAGGATGCGCCAGTCGGAATAGACCTGGATCGCATCGGCATTGACGACGACGCCGCCCGTCCGCTCCGCGATCCGAAACGCCAGCGCGGATTTTCCCGAGGCGGTGGGCCCGGCGATCAGGACGGGTCTTTCGGCATCGAGGCCCTGCAGAATAGGCGCGATCCAGTCGGCCACGGGGTGGGTCACCGTTCGTCGTTGAAGCTGCCGGGGTTTTGCGACATTTTGCGCCCCGAGCAAAGGGCATCTGTGAGGACAGGCAAATGGCGGACGAAAAGACAACCTACCGGCGGGTGCTTCTGAAGATTTCCGGGGAGGCCCTGATGGGCGATCAGGGCTATGGCCTGCATCCGCCCACCGTGGCGCGGATCGCGCGCGAGGTGCAGTCGGTCCACGAGATGGGCGTCGAGATCTGCATGGTGATCGGCGGCGGCAATATCTTTCGCGGGCTTCAGGGATCGGCCCAGGGGATGGAGCGGACCACGGCGGATTACATGGGAATGCTGGCCACCGTGATGAACGCGCTGGCGATGCAGGCCTCGCTGGAGGCGCTGGGGATCCACACGCGGGTGATCAGCGCGATCCGGATGGACGAGGTGGCCGAGCCCTATATCCGCCGCCGCGCGGTGCGGCACCTCGAGAAGAAGCGGGTCTGTATCTTTGCCGCCGGGACCGGGAACCCCTATTTCACCACCGATACGGCGGCGACGCTGCGGGCGAACGAGATGAGCTGCGAGGCGATCTTCAAGGGGACCAAGGTGGACGGGGTGTATGACAAGGACCCGGTCAAGCATCCCGACGCGGTGCGCTATGACAAGATCACCTATGACGATGTGCTGCAGAAGCATCTGCAGGTGATGGATGCGAGCGCGATCGCGCTGGCGCGCGACAACGACCTTCCGATCATCGTGTTTTCGCTGGACGAGCCGGGTGGTTTCAAGGGCATTCTGGCGGGCGAGGGCACCTATACGCTGGTGCATGGCTGAGGGCGCACCCCAGCCTCGTTAACTCCATCCTGAACAATTCGCGGCACAACGCCCCCCGACACTGGTTTGTCGGGAGGTGTTCATGGCGACGGTCGGGCTTATCTATCTTGGCAATTTCAAGGAAGCGGACACGGATGAAAGCAACTGGTCGAACGAAAACGACGATGTTTTCGAAGGCTTGCACGGAAATGCCCAGCTTCAGGCCCTGAAAGCCTCGGTCACGACACCGAATCGTGACGGGGTCGTGTATGATGACGAGTCGGGCATTCCCAGCACCATCACCTACGATCTTGGGGAAGGTCGGATTACTGCCAATCAGGACATGGTGGCCCGCTATAATGTCAGCATTCTTTTGGGTGATGGGTCGACGCTGAAAACTGTCGTGAACGTGATCCAGCTGGTGAATGGCGACACATTCATCAACGAAACGGATGGCGGAACGACGCTGGATGGACTTTCGATACAGTCGATCAAGATCGATAGTCTGATCGACGATAACGCGAAGGGTTGGTGGACTTCGAGCAGTGCCGAGAACATCTCCATCGTCTGTTTCGCGCGCGGGACACAGATCCTGACCGGCGCGGGGCCCCGTCCGGTCGAGGGCCTTGCAATCGGTGATCTGGTCTGGACGCTGGATCACGGGTTGCTTCCGATCGAATGGATCCATTGTCGGCGGATGCGGGCCACTGGTCCATCTGCGCCGGTCACGATTGAGCCGGGAGCGCTTGGCCCCGGCATGCCGCACCGTCGGCTGGTCCTGTCGGCGCAGCACCGGATCCTCCTGCGTTCGCCGATTGTCGAAAAGATCTGTGGCATGCGCGAAGTGTTTCTGGCGGCAAAGCATCTGGTCGGTTTGCCGGGGATCAGATGCGCGGAACGTGCCACTGGAATTGTCTATCTTCATTTCATGTTGGAGACACATGCGGTGGTTCTGGCTGATGGCGCCCTGACAGAGTGCTTTCTGCCCGGGGCACAGGCGATGAAAGCGATTTCCGAGCGCGATCGGGCGACGATCGGACGGATCGTTCAGCGTCATCCTGCGGCGGGAAGGCTGTGCCGGCCTGTCGCCGATCCGCGAGCGCGGCGGGCGATCCTGCGGGCGCATCGGCAGCGGGGAACGCCGCTGATCCTGCCGGAGGGTGCGGCGGCGGCGGGGTGTCGCGAATCCGTGGCGTTGTCGTGACCGCCGTACCCGCCTGCCACCAGTCCGAGCCAAGCGGTTCGTCTGCGGCGATTTGGCCACGCCCGATCCGCTGTTGCCGCATGTGTCTGGTAAATCGCGCATCGGGGGCTGTAGTATCCGTTTGAAAACGGGATAAAAGGCGATAAACGGCCGGAACGAGCCGTGAGCGTTAAGAATGAGGTAAACCGGTGGCAGAAGAGTTCGAACTGGATATCGACGATCTCCAGCGTCGCATGGAGGGTGCCATGGCGTCGCTGCGGCAGGAATTTGCATCGTTGCGCACGGGACGTGCATCGGCCTCGATGGTCGAGCCCGTGATGGTGGATGCCTATGGTGCGATGACGCCGATTAACCAGGTTGGAACCGTCAATGTGCCAGAACCACGGATGGTGACCATCAACATCTGGGACAAGGCGCTTGTTTCGAAAGCGGAAAAGGCCATTCGCGAGTTGGGTCTGGGAATCAACCCGGTGGTGGATGGCACGATCATTCGCCTGCCGATCCCGGAGCTGAACGAGGAACGGCGGCGCGAATTGTCGAAGGTTGCAGCGCAATACGCCGAAAGCGCGCGGGTTGCGATCCGGAACGTCCGGCGGGACGGCATGGATCAGTTGAAGAAGATGAAGGCTGGGGGGATGAGCGAAGACGATCACAAGATTTGGACGGACGAGGTTCAGCAACTGACCGACGACCAGATCGCGAAGATCGACGCCGCTTTAGAGGCGAAGCAGGAAGAGATCATGCAGGTCTGACCGACCTGACATGGTCGCGAAAAGGAGTTCACGGTGCCCCATTCCAACCTAATCCCTGACGGTCCCAACCATGTCGCCATCATCATGGATGGCAACGGCCGCTGGGCCCAAAGCCGGGGACGACCGCGTCTTTACGGCCACCATGCCGGCGCAAAGCGCGTGCGCGAGATCGTCGAGGCCTGTCCCGAACTGGGGGTGAAATACCTCACCGTATTTGCCTTTTCCACGGAGAACTGGAAGCGGACGCAGACCGAGGTTTCGGGCCTGATGACGCTGTTTCGCCGCTATATCAGCCGCGAGTCGCGGTCGCTTGTCGAAAACGGCATCCGCGTGCGGTTCATCGGCGACCGGATCCGGCTGGACGACACGCTGGTCGCGCTGATGGACGACCTTGAACTGATGACGGCGGATAACGACCGGGTGCATCTCACCATCGCGCTGAACTATGGCGGCCGCGACGAGGTGGCGCGGGCCACCAAGCGGCTGGCGCGCGAAGTGGCGGCAGGCCGGCTCGACCCCGAAGCGGTGGATGCGGAATCGCTTGCAAAGTACCTTGATACCTATGTCCTGCCTGATCCGGATCTGGTGATCCGGACAAGCGGCGAGGCGCGGATCTCGAACTTTCTGCTGTGGCAGTCGGCCTATGCGGAATACGAGTTCATCGACACGCTCTGGCCGGATTTCACGCGCGAGGAGTTCGCCCGGCTCGTCCGTGGCTATGCCGTTCGTGACCGGCGATACGGTGCCGTTCCCGGATGAGTTCCGTTCCGGGCCAGTGGGATGACCTTCTGACTCGGGTTCTGTCCGGCGGCGTCATGGCTGCCATCGGCGTTCTGGCGGTCTGGCTGGGCGGGTATTGGTTCCATGCCTTCATCGCGGTGCTGTGCGCGGCGATGATCTGGGAACTGGCGCGGATGCTGGGCGCGGGGCCGCTGTCGGTCTGGCCGGCGCTGGGCGCGGGGCTTGCCCTGATCATCGCGATCGAGATACCCGAAGGTTTCGCCCTGCCGCTGATCATCGCGCCCGCGCTGTTCCGCTGCGACGGCATGCGCGGGAACCGGACCCAATACGCCATGCTGACCGTTGCGATCCTGATCGCGGGATATGGCCTTACCAGCCTGCGGGACGATTTCGGGTTCATCTGGATGGTGTGGCTGGCGGCGGTGGTGATCGCGACCGATATCGGCGGCTATTTCGCCGGTCGCATGTTCGGCGGGCCAAAGATCTGGCCCAAGGTCAGCCCCAAGAAGACATGGTCGGGCACCGTTGCGGGCTGGATCGCTGCGGCGGCGATCTCGGTTCCCTTCGTGACCCAGACCGCGACCGGATGGGAGCTTCTGGGAATCGCGGTGGCGATTTCCATGGCAAGCCAGCTGGGCGACGTATCGGAAAGCGCCATCAAACGGCGGGTCGGGGTCAAGGACAGCTCGAACCTCATTCCGGGGCATGGCGGGTTGCTGGACCGGTTCGATTCCATGCTGGGCGCGTCGATCTTTCTGCTGCTGATCGAGCGGATCGTCGATTTTCCGCCGCCGCCGGTGTTCTGACGTGGTGCGGCGCGTCACGATATTCGGCTCGACCGGGTCGATCGGCTGCAACACGGTCGATCTGATCGCGCGGGACCGCGCGGCGTTCAAGGTCGTGGCGCTGACCGGCGCGCGGAACATCGAGACGCTCGCGCGTCAGGCGCGGGATCTGGAGGCGGAGATCGCGGTCACCGCCCACACGGAGTGCTATGGCGATCTGAAAGCGGCCCTTTCGGGAACGGGCATCGAGGTTGCGGCCGGCCCCGAGGCGATTCTGGAGGCGGCGGAGCGGCCCGCGGACTGGGTGATGTCCGCGATTGTGGGCGCGGCCGGCCTGCCGCCGGGAATGAAGGCGCTGGAACAGGGCAGGACGCTGGCGCTGGCCAACAAGGAAAGCCTTGTCACCGCAGGACCCCTCTTGATGGAGACGGCGCGGCGCCACGGCGCGACGATCCTGCCGGTGGACAGCGAACATTCGGCGGTCTTCCAGGCGCTGATCGGCGAGGATATGGAGGCGGTCGAGCGGGTGATCATCACCGCGTCGGGTGGGGCCTTTCGCGATTGGCCGGACGCAAAGCTGGCAACGGCGACGCTGGCCCAGGCCTCGGCCCATCCCAATTGGGCGATGGGGCAGCGGATCACGATCGACAGTGCAACCCTGTTCAACAAGGCGATGGAACTTATTGAAACACGGGAATATTTCGGTGTTGATCCTCAGATGATCGAGGCGATTGTCCACCCCGAGTCGTTGATCCATGCGCTTGTGGGGTTCCGCGATGGGGCGCTGATGGCGCATATCGGTCCGCCGGATATGCGCCACGCGATCGGCTTTGCGCTGAACTGGCCCGACCGCAAGACCCTGCCGGTGGCGCGGCTCGACCTTGCCGCGGTGGCGCAGCTTACTTTCCGGGCGCCGGACGAGACGCGTCATCCGGCGCTGCGCCTGGCGCGCGAGGTCATGGCGGCGCGCGGGCTGGCGGGTGCAATCTTCAACGGGGCCAAGGAACGGGCGCTGGATGGCTTTATCGCGGAGCAGATCGGCTTCCTCGATATGGCCCGGGTGGTGGAGAGGGTGCTTGCAAAGATGGACGCGGGACGCCACATGGGGCCGGAGATCACGCTTGCGGCCGTGATGGCGGCGGATGCCGAGGCGCGGCGTCTGGCAGGCGAAGAGATAGAGACACTGCAGGGATAGGCATATGGATCTGATCGGGCTGATCCCGTCATTCGGTAACCTTTTGTGGACGATCGCCGCCTTCGTGGTGGCGCTGTCCGTGATCGTGGCGATCCACGAATACGGTCATTACATCGTCGGGCGCTGGACCGGGATCAAGGCGGATGTGTTCTCGCTGGGCTTTGGCCCGGTGCTGTTCCGCCGCACCGACAGGCATGGCACCCAGTGGCAGTTCGCGCTGTTGCCCTTTGGCGGCTTCGTGAAGTTCCGGGGCGATGCCGATGCGGCGAGTTCGCCGGACAGTTCGGTGGTGTCGGGCCTGACCCCGGACGAGCGGCGGATGACCATGCAGGGCGCGCCATTATGGGCGCGTGCGCTGACGGTGGCCGCGGGTCCTGCGTTCAATTTCATGCTGTCCATCGTGGTTTTCGCGGCGCTGATGGTGATTCAGGGCGTGCCGAAGGACCCCTATACCGTCGACCGGCTGACGCCATTGCCGTTCACGCCCATGGAATTGCAGCCCGGCGACGAGATCGTCGCGATCGGCGGCGTCGAGACGCCGCAGGTGGGCGAGTTCGCGGGGTATCTTGATAGTCTGCCCGTCGGGCCCGTGCTGGATTACGAGGTGCTGCGCGACGGAGCTTTGACCACGGTTCAGGCGCCCCATCCCATGCCCGGGCTGATCGTGGCGCTGCAGCCCAAATCGGCGGCGATCGATATCGATCTGAAGGTGGGTGACGTCATCACCGCCATCGACGGCGTGCCGATCGGGCGGTTCGAGGAATTGCGCGAGGCGGTGGGTGCGTCGGACGGGCGGGTGCTTGAACTGGACGTGTGGCGCGAGGGCGAGATGCTCAAATTCGCGCTGGCGCCGCGGCGGGTCGACCTGCCGCTTCCGGAAGGCGGGTTCGAGACCCGTTGGCTGATCGGCGTCACCGGCGGCATGTTCATCGAGCCGCGGACCGAGACGCCGGGGGCGGGCGAGGCGCTGAGCTATGGCGTGGAGCAGACCGGGGCGATCATCCGGTCGAGCCTGTCGGCGCTCTACAATATCGCGGTCGGCGCGATCTCCTCGTGCAACCTGTCGGGGCCTGTGGGGATCGCCGAGATGTCGGGCGATACGGCCAGCCAGGGGATCGCGAGCTTCATCTTCTTCATCGCGATGCTGTCCACGGCCGTCGGATTGATCAACCTGTTCCCGATTCCCGTTCTGGACGGGGGGCATCTGTTGTTCCATGCCTTCGAGGCGGTGACGGGACGTCCGCCCAGCGACCGGGCGCTGCGGGTTCTGATGGGGTCGGGTCTGGTGGTCTTGCTGTCCTTCATGGCCTTCGCCCTGAGCAATGACTTCTTCTGCCCCTGATCCCGTTTTACGCTGAATCAAGGCAAAATCGCCGTAAATGCGCCATATTCCCTCTGTAGAGATGCAAGTGAATTGCAGATCCATAGAAGGGGTCGAGATGATGAACAGGTTTCTGCCGAGCGGGCTTTCCGTGATTTCAGACCTTTACAAGGATCACCTGATCTTTGCATCGCTCATCTGCGGTGCGCTGTTTGCGGGCGGTTACGTTCTGCATCTCTGACAACGGGGCTTCGGCCCATTGGTCGCGGACGTCGGCGCCTTGCACAGGCGCCGATTTTTTTTGTGTTTGAGCCCTTGGGTTTTTGACAACCAACAGCAATCGGATTACGCAGACTGCATACGAGGTTTATGCGGAACGGGCAGCAATGACCAATATGTGGTGGGGAGGTGTCCTTTCGGGGCGCCGTGCAATTCGTGGGCTGAGACGGTTCGGAGCGATGGTCGTCATCGCACTTGTCCGTCGCGGTCATACTGTCCCCGGGGACGGCACAGGCGCAAAGCTTTCGCTTTTCGAATTTCATCGTTGAAGGCAACCAGCGGGTCGATGCGTCGACGGTGCTGTCCTATGCCCAGATCGCACCGGGCGAGGCGGTCAGTTCCGCGGAACTGAACGAGGCGTTCCAGTCGATCATGGCTTCGGGCCTGTTCGAACGGGCCGAGCTTGTGCCGCAGGGCAACACGCTTCGGATCGTCGTGCAGGAATGGCCGACGATCAACCAGATCGCGATCGAGGGGAACCGGCGGCTGGACGATGACGATCTGTTGCCGCTGATCCGGTCCACGCCCCGGCGGGTCTATTCGCCGACTGTTGCCGAACAGGATGCGGCGACGCTGGTGGAAGCGCTGGAGCAGCGCGGCCTTCTGGCGGCCACGGTCGAGCCGCGGATCATCCGCAGGTCGGACAACCGTGTCGATCTTGTCTTCGAGGTCACCGAGGGCCGGACGGTGGAGAACCAGCGGATTTCCTTCGTCGGCAACCGCGCCTTTACCGACCGGAGACTGCGCCGGGTACTGGAAACCAAGCAGGCGGGTCTCTTGCGGGCGTTTTTCCGGTCCGACACGCTGATCACCGACCGGCTGGAATTCGACCAGCAGGTGTTGCGGGATTTCTACCTGAGCCGCGGTTATGTGGATTTCGAGATCCTCGACGTGTCGGCAGAGCTGTCGCGCGAGCGGAACGCCACGTTCATCACCTTTCAGGTCCGCGAAGGGTCAGCAGTTCCGCTTTGGCGAAATGACTGCCTCGACCGATTTGCCCAATGTCGATCCGGACGAGTTTCTTCGGGCAGCCCGCCTGCGCAGCGGCGTGGTCTATTCTCCGGTCCTCATCGACAGGGCGATCGTCCGGATGGAAGGGCTTGCGAACCAGAAGAGCCTTGATTTCATCCGCATCGAGCCGCGCGTCACCCGCAACGAGCGAGCTCTGACGCTGGATATCGAATTCGTCATCACGCGCGGGCCGCGGATCTTCGTCGAGCGGATCGACATCGAGGGCAACGCGACGACGCTGGACAGGGTGATCCGTCGCCAGTTCCGGATCGCCGAGGGCGATCCGTTCAACCCGCGCGAAATCCGCAACTCGGCCGCTCGGATCGAGTCGCTGAATTTCTTTTCGTCGGTGGATGTGACGCCGCGCGAAGGGTCGGGCCCGGATCAGGTGATCGTGGACGTGGACGTGGAAGAACGTCCCACAGGGTCGCTGGGCATCGGGGCATCCTATTCGTCGGATGGCGGGGTTGGCCTGCTGTTCTCGTTCGAAGAGACCAACTTTCTGGGTCGCGGTCAGGCGCTGAACTTCGAATACAATCGTCGAGCGAAACGACGACGGGGCAATTCAGCTTTACCGAACCGGCGCTTCTGGGCCGGAACCTTGCGCTGACCTATAGCCTCTTCGTTCAGCAATCCGACAACAACAACGCCGATTTCGATACGAGTTCGCTTGGCACAGTCGCTGGCGCTGCGCTTTCCGGTGGGCGAGTTCAGCAGTCTTCAGGTCCGCTATGGGTTCTCCTATGACGAGGTTCTGAACATCGCGACCACTGCATCGCCGATCATCCAGCGCGAGGCCGGAGAACGGACGCGGAGCAGCATCGACTATTCCTATCGGTACGATACGCGGACCCGCGGGCTTGATCCGAATGCAGGCGTCCTGCTGACCTTTGCGCAGCAATTTGCCGGGCTTGGCGGCGACGTGGAATATCTCCGGACGGTCGCCACGGCAACGGCGCAAAAGCGGCTTCGGAACGAGGATTACACGTTGCGCGCGGTGGTCGAGGCGGGGAATATTTCGAGCTTCGGGGGCTATAGCACGAAGGTCGGTGACCGGTTCTTCCTGTCGTCGTCGCCAATTGCGGGGCTTCGATTTCCGTGGCGTCGGGCCACGGGACACGAATGCGCCGGGCAACACGCCACTGGGCGGCAACAACTATGCCGCGGCGCGGTTCGAGTTCGGCTTTCCGATCGGGTTTGTCGAGGATCTGGGCGTGAGCGGCGGTCTGTTCTTCGACATGGGATCGGTCTGGGGGCTTGAGGATGTCGTGGGCCAGGGTGGTGCCATCGTCGATGACGGGTTCAACCTTCGGTCGTCGGTCGGTCTGTCGCTGTTCTGGGACACGCCGTTCGGTCCGCTGACCTTCAACTTCAGCGAGCCGATCCAGAAGGAAGACTATGACCAGACCCGCAGCTTCGATGTGTCGCTGACGGCCCGGTTCTGATGATGCGGTGGCGGGCTGGCCTGTTTCGGGCCTGGCCCGCTGCGGTTCTGATCGGCCTCGCCTGTGCGTATCCCGCCCTGCGATGTGGCGCAGGCAGCGATCCCGGCTGGTACTTCCCTGAGCAACGTGCTGGACGATCGACCCGGATCGTCTTTATGCCGAGACCGACCTTGGGGACGCGGATCCGCGCCGACCTCGAGATACGGGCCGGGGAGCTTGCGCGCGAAAACCGGCTGATCGAGGCGGAGCTGACCGCCGAGGAGCGCGATCTGACCGAGCGGCGCGCGGCGTCTGATCGGTGGAGGAATTCCGGGTGCTGGCCGATGCGTTCGACGCGAAGGTGGACCAGATCCGCGCCGAGCAGGATGCGAAAGCCCGCGACATTCAGCGTCTTCAGGAAAGCGGGCAGCAGTCCTTCTTTGCGCAGGTGGTGCCGGTCCTGTCCGTGAGGTCATGCGAGAACGTGGAAGCGCGATCCTGCTGGACCGCCGTTCGGTCTTCCTGTCGCTTGAGACCACCGACCTTACCGATCAGGCGATCGCGCGGATCGATCGGGTGCTGGGCGAAGGCGCGACCGGCAGATGACCGGGTGTCGAGGTAAGCGACCGAAGGCGCAGGCGGGAACGTCGCCGGCGGGTGAGACGGCGGGCAACGGCAACTGATGCGCTTGTCAGTGCGGGGCCCGATTGCTAGGGACAATCCATGACAGAGACAAAGACAGCCGATATCGACCTGATCCAGCGGATCATTCCGCATCGTTACCCGTTCCTGCTTGTGGACCGGGTCGAGGGGATCGAAGGCACGGAACGGGCCACGGGCATCAAGAACGTGACCTTCAACGAGCCGCAGTTTCAGGGGCATTTTCCGGCCCAGCCGATCATGCCCGGCGTGCTGATGATCGAGGCTCTTGGCGCAGACCGCCGCCGTCATGGTGGGGGTCGCGCAGGATCTGGCGGACAAGAACTTCCTTGTCTATTTCATGGCGATCGACAGTGCGAAGTTCCGCCGCAAGGTGGGCCCGGGCGATGTGCTCAAGCTGCATGTCGAGACCAAGCGGGGCGGCGGCAAGGTGTGGAAGTTCGAAGGCCGCGCCGAGGTCGATGGCGAACTTGCCTGTGAATGCGCCTTTACCGCGATGATGGACCTGCCGAAAGGCTGACGATGACGATTGACGCAACCGCCGAGGTGCATCCAAGCGCCATTGTCGAGGATGGGGCCACGATCGGTGCGGGATGTCGGATCGGGCCGTTCTGCCTTGTCGGCCCGGAGGTCACGCTGGGCGACGGGCGTGATCCTGAAATCCCACGTCGTGGTGACCGGCATGACCGAGGTCGGCGTCGGAGACCGAGATTTTCCCGCATTCGGTGATCGGCGAGATCCCGCAGGACCTGAAATTCCGGGGCGAGGCGACGCGGCTGATCGTCGGCAAGCGCAACCGGATCCGCGAAGGGGTCACGATGAACACCGGCACCGAGGCGGGGTGGCGGACTGACGCGCGTGGGCGATGGCGGGCTGTTCATGACCGGTGCCCATGTCGCCCATGACGCGGTGGTGGGCGACCGGGTGATCGTCGCCAATCAGGGCGCCATCGCCGGGCATTGCGTGATCGAGGATGACGTGATCATCGGCGGGCTGTCGGGCATCCACCAATGGGTTCGGGTCGGCCGTGGTGCGATCATCGGCGCGGTCACGATGGTGACCAATGACGTGATCCCCTACGGGCTTGTGCAGGGGCCGCGGGGCGAGTTGGACGGGCTGAACCTTGTCGGGCTGAAGCGGCGCGGCGTGGCGCGGTCGGACATCACGGCGCTTCGGGCGGCCTATCAGATGCTGGCGCAGGGCGAGGGCACGTTTCAGGACCGCGCACAGCGGCTCTCGGACGAGACCGAGAGCGACTATGTGCGCGAGATCGTGGCCTTCATCCTTGGTGCGTCGGACCGCCATTTCCTGACCCCGGGTTAGGGTCGGTGCGGGCGCTGATCGCAGGGCAGGGGGCGTTGCCGGGCGTGCTGGCCCGGGCGCTTCCGGATGCGCGTGATCTGTGAATTGGAGGGGTTTGCAAGCGGACTGCCCGACCCGGTCGTCTTTCGCATCGAAACCCTTGGCAGCCTTGATCGGCGGCTTTGCGCGCGCGGGGTGTGCGCCGAGGTCTGTTTCGCGGGTGCCGTACGGCGGCCGCCGCTTGATCCGGCGGCGGTGGATGCGGCGACGATGCCGCTGGTGCCGCGGATGATGGCGGCGTTGCAGCAGGGCGACGATGCGGCGCTTCGCACGGTGATCGCGTTCTTCGAAGAGGCGGGGCTGGAGGTGGTGGGGGCCGCGGCGCTTTTGCCCGACCTGCTGCCCGATCCGGGTGTTCTGACCCGGGCCGAGCCGGGCC
>CAVORP010000007.1:292500-1121312 GCA_963698645.1 uncultured Alphaproteobacteria bacterium | reverse complement strand
CATACGGCGTACACCGCGACGTGTGTCTTGAACCCCGTTTTGAACTCTTCCGGCCCCGACGCCCCCATCGGCCTTTCGATCTCGGCGTGGCAGACATTTGTCTTCTCCCGTGTGGTTATGGTGTGGGCGGTCTGTGCTTTACAATGAAGAAAGCCATCTCCCCAGGCGCGAGCACAGCGAGCGTCCGGGGATGCCTGGCCGGTGAGCGGTGCTTGGTCGTGCAGGCTCACCGGCCGCTTTCTGTTGTGCCCGGGTGATCCCAGGCCTCGTGACGCAGTCGGCCTGTTGCTGTTCTGGTCAGGCGTTACCGTTGATCTTCGCCTCCCAGTTCTCGCGTAACGACTTCAATTCAGGCGGTCGGGTCGACTGCTTTCTACTCGCTGCTGCCTGGGTCGTCAGCGGGCGTTTGCTCAGCCTTTTCCCGCTCTTTGGGCTCTTCTGCGGGCGACTCGCTTATGCCCAGCAAGCGGGCTGTTTCGGTACGAAATCCGTCGAGTTCTTCGCGAAACAGGGCGCCGGGCCCCGCATCTTCCGCACTCTCGTCCATTTCCTGAACGAGTTGCTCGTGATGCGCGGGCTTTCTCCTGTCTCGCCCAGGTTTGCAAGGACCATCGCGAAGCGCCAGCGATCGATCCAGGCGAGCGGCGGGGCGGTCGCTGGCTGCCAGGCGACGCACTGCTTCCCCGGGCTGACATGTTCCTGCCACTCCGGGGCGTATCGGTACTCGGCATGGTCGGTTTACCCGATTTCTTTGGTTTGTCTCTCCACAAAGCGGGACCGGAATTCTCCCAACGCCAAGGCGGGAGACCTGCGGTCCCCGGGCTGTGCGAGGTCAGGAGACCCGGCACAGCAGGCGGGAGACCCGCGCACAGCGGGGGTTCATCCTCCTTCCTCTTTGGCGGGTGGTGGTTCGGGTTGTTGTTCGTTGGGAGCCGGCGGCTCGGGTTCGTCGGGCGGGCGGCGCGTTGGTGCCACACCGCTGGGCCTCGTCCGGTTTGTCCCAGTCCTCGTAGAGTCGGATGATCGCGTCCAGCGCTTCGGCGATACGGGCCTTGCCCTCGGCCGGAGTGGCCTTCTTCTGCGCGATCATCCCCTGGTAGCCGTCCAACAGCAGCGGCTCGGCGTCGGCCAGCCGCGCCTGCCCGGCCAGACTGCGACCCAGCAGGCACATGGCGTTGTACGTGGGCCAATGATCGGCATCTTCTCTTGGCGGATCCGCAAGACCTCGCGGCGTGCCGCTCCGCTTCGGCGAAGCTCTCCTGGTGGAGAAGGATTGTCGCCAGAATGACCGAGTCTTGTGCACTTTCGGGCTTCTCGCCTGGCTGCCTTGTGCCAACGCCTCCTCGCACAGCCGCATGCGTCTTCGTACCGGCCTGCCTTGTAGTGGAGACTCGCGAGGTTGCCCATCGACGTGAGGGTCGCGGGGATGCTCCGCGTCCAGGTGCTCACGGGATGCTCGCCGACCGTTTCGCGTTCGCCACAATCGCTCTCGTGGGAGGAACCTCACGGGCATCTTCGACTTCATGGAGCCGTGGGGCTACCGCCCCACTCGCATCCGGCCGTACCATGATGGCGACCAGATCCTGGTGGCGGCGGTCTGGACGCGTGACGGGGGGACTGTGGCCTTGCAGCGCGACCTGACGGCCGAACAGGTCGCCGAGTCCGTGTCCAAGGACGGCGAGGACGGGCTGCTCCCTGGGGACGTCGCTGGATACTTGCAGGCCGATGTCCAGGCCCAGGAGATACTCGCTATGCCCTGCTCTGGTCGCCCCGGACCGCCGAGGACGAACAGCGGCGGGTATTGGTGGGAGTGCCCACGCGGAGATCGTACAGCGGGCGGCCGCGTTGGCCGAGGAGCAGTTCGCCGTCCAGATCGGCTTGCACGTGACCAGTGACGCGTCGAACCAGCGACGTTACTGCGGGGTCTGGTCCAATCAGGGATGCCGTCCGAGTTGGTCGCGGTCTACGGCGGCTGGGAGCGAGTGGATCAGCCCCAGTGGGACGTAAGCTCTGCGGAGAAAGGCCCGCTGCCCGATCCGCTGGACCGGTACCGGGGGCAACTGGCACAGATCGAGCAACTGCCGCCCGAGCAGCGGGACAGCCCCAACGCGTGTTGGCGCGAGCGGTTGCGCTGTATCACCTCGGGCAGCTGGAACCGGCGCGGCGGAGCTCGACCAGCTGTTGGAACAGGGCGTCCCGGACGCGTCAGGCAACGGCTCCGACTCGGGTTGCACGCGCTGCCAGCACGAGGGACTCCCCTGCGACCCGCATGGCTTCCATTTGGGCGTACTGTGCACACTGCGTTTCTCGCTTCGCGCGGGCCTTCAAACCTCGCTCCACGTCCTCGGCGATCCGGTCCCACTCCTACCCATTCTCCCTCCGGATGCGGGCCTGCATGCTGACTGCGCCCGATACCGTTCGTCGGCCTCCCGGCCGCCCCCGTACCCGCGCAGTAGTCGGGCGAAGTCGCGGCAAATCGTGGCACGCGAGACTCCCAGCGCCGGGTGATCTTCGCCCGGGCACCGTGCTTGAACGGGAACTCGAGTCGCAATTCCTCAACAGTGACAGGTTGCTCGCTCGAGAGCGTTAAATCGGACCGGATCAAGCCATCGTATTCGATTGTGTTTTCCGTCGCCACTCGAAGGTTGTTTACGGTGGCCTCGGCTGCGTATTCGCACCGGTGCGGCGCCACCGAGGAAAACACATTCGTGGCGGACGTGGCTGCTTCCCATTTCTCGTCTATGCGAACCTGCACCGTGATCGGCCGGAACGTAGATGTCCTCATTCTGGCTCGTCACGGCGGTGGGGAAGAGCCCGCCAAGCGAATAGACGCGGCCCCAGCTTCGCACCTGCTCCCCTACCCGGATCAGCGGCGTGTAAGGCGGCATAACCTTGTCCGTCAGTCCCGCCCTGCGCTTTTCGCCATGGCTCCGCCGGGTCATCCAGATCGTATTCTGAGCGGCACACTGGGCGGCGAACGACACCATTAGGCTGGACGCCAGACACAGAATGCGAGGAGACCAAGGCTGGTCGAAGAATCTCATGTGGGGTTTTCCAGTCAGTCAATTGTGGGTGGACTTGTCGGTAGGCTGCCAATGCGGCCACATGGCGGCATGTCCACGCTCCAACGTTGTCAGCTGCCTCTCCACACGGTCGGAAAGACGCATGACGAACAACTGCCGCACGCCGTCGCGTTTCGAGCCGTACAGCAGCCAGTTACCGGCTGGCGAGGGCGTGGGATGATAGTGTAGCGTGCCGGAAGCGGACCGCGTAAGTTGAGTCGTTCTGCCATCAAGTGTCACGTGAAAGAGCTCGATCTTCGAGTCCACCTTGGCCGTGTAGAAAACGGCCGTCCCATCGGCGGCCCCAACCGGCACGTCGCTGCTCCCCTCATGGAAATCATAGACGTCAAGGAACTCGATGGAGCCGGCGTAGCCGTCTCGGTCCGCTAACCTTCTCATGTCGCTGCCGTCAGCGCGGACAATGGTTGGATGACAGTCATGGTGTCGGCCGCTCAGAAACAATATCCACGTGCCGTCGGGCGACCACGCCGGTCCGAAGTTGAAGGGATTGCCGGTGTCAACGTGCCTTTCGTTCGAGCCGTCGGCGCTGGAAATGCATAAGCGGTAGTCTTCCTGGTAGCTGATGGAGCGTCCGTCCGGCGAGGCGGCGTATCCGTAGGCGAAGGCAGCGTCCTTTCCCGACACGTCTTGTTTGTTTTGTCCGTCCAGATCCATCACGAACGGCTTCGAGATGCCATTGATCAAAGCGGTCAAGCCCAGGCCGCGACCGTCCGGCATAAAGAACAGCCCCGAGTTGTAATGGCTAACCCGCTCCACCGCCATTACGTTGGCGACCTTGCCCGTCACAGATCGACGAGACACGAATCGAGCAGCCATGTGCCGGGCAGCATGCGGAACTGCTTGTTCTCTTCTTCCCACTGGCGTTTTCCGGATCTTGCCAGCCACGGTAGATGATTGCCTGCCGTCCATCGGGCGACCATCCGGCAAACTGGGTCCAGGCGTTCGGATCACTGGCGAGTTCTCTCGCCACGAATTGCCGGCCGGAACCGTCCGCCCTCATGGTGACGGCTCGCATCGTGCGGACGTTGTCGTGACGGCCGCCAGGCAGATCTGTCCACAACTGCGTGTAGCCGATACAGACCTCCGGCAACAAGGCGCGGTCGGCGTTGTTGCAGTACCAGCCGGGCTCGGAGATCTGCACCTGCTCGCCCCACATGGCCCCGTTGTCGACCGAACGGCGCATGAAGACGTTCCGGGCGGTGGCAGAATCCCAGCCGACGTAGGAAACTTAAGAATCCACTTCCTTCGGTCTTGCCCGAGGGGCCTTTCAGCCAAGTGGCGCCGAACGCACCAGCGGCCAGTGGGCGGCCCTGGCAAGTCAAGACGACCAGCAACTTTCCGTCGGTGGTGAAACCTGGAACTTGATCTTCCATTTTGTCCGGTGTGGGAGAATGAGGTGACGGTCTCGTCCTTCCCACGCCGCCGCCATCGTCGACGGCGTGCTCCATGTATGGGACTTGCCCGCCACCCAACTGCTCTACCGTATCGAGAATGTCACTGGCAGTGAACCGCCCGTGTTGCGCGGCAACGGGCGTTACATGGTGGTCGCCTCAACCCGGAAAAGCTGTGATCGTGGAGACGGCGTCGGGAACGACTCGCCGGTCGATGCCCACGGGCAGCACGCTGAAGCCGGGAGCCGCGTTCGACCCCGACGGCTGCCTCCTGGCACTCTGCTTTTCCAATCAGTACCTTGTCTGGCAACGCGTGGTTGACTTCGGTCGGCAGGTTGTTCGGGTCTTCGGCTCACTCTCAATTGAGCGGCAGGAGCTTCACGTTCTTGTACCAGACCGGATGGCCGTGATCCTGGAAGCCGAGATATCCCTTGCGGGCGAAGTCCTTGACGGCTCGCTTTTCACCGTCGAGTTTGTACTTGTGGTCGCCGTCGATGGCCCGTTCGCCCGGTTCGTCGAACTCGTCGGCATCCATTTCGCAGACCAACTCGCCGTTGAGCTTGACCGAAACGATCGGGCCTTGGCACTTGATCTCGACCGAGTTCCAGACGCCGGGCCCTTTCGTGGCGTTCTTCTTCAGCGGCACCAAGTCGTAGATCGCGCCGAAGTCGTGGCAGCTCGTCCCTTCGCCGCGTGGAAACTTGAATCTCGAAGCCCGTATGGACCGGGTTCTTCGGATCCTCGACGCGAAAGAAGATGCCCGAGTTGCAGCGTTCGGGCATCTTGACGTCGCACTTGAGGATGAAGTCGCCGAACTGTTCTTTCGTGGATCACGATGTACCCGCCCGACTTGTAGGGCTGCATGCAGTCCGTCGACCACGTCAGACGCGACCTGCTTGCCGTTGTTGCATTGCCAGCCGTTGTAGTCCTTGCCGTTGAACAGCAGCATCCAGCCGTCCTTCTTCTCCTGGTCGGTCAATTGGTTGTCCGCAGCCAGCGCAGCCGTGGCCATGCCGGCGAACATCAGAGCGAACAGGGTGGGTAATGATTGTTTCATGGTTTCTTCTCGGCTGTGGGAGACAGAGACAGGGGAACAACGCAGACCTTCACTCAAAGTGCAAGCTGCCGACGTCATGCAGAGGGCATTCACGCCAGAAAAGCCCCGCAGAAATCACAGATAGCTCGGTCGCCTCCGGATTCGACGCGCACCTCTCGCCATGATCCCCTTTTTTCGGGGCTTTACCGGCTAGTGACACGTGCGACTTACAGTTTGAGACTTTCAGTATACCTGGCGGTGGCGTAACATGAACCACCCGCGGTGCGATTCGCACTTTCATTCACGTGTTGGACTTCGGTTTCCATTCTTCGAATCAAGCTGCCCGCCGGTTCGAGGACTTCTCCCTGTGGTCGGAACAGGCAACGGCAATCGGGGGGCCGTGACGCAAAGCCGCTCCAGCCACCGGTAGACCTTTTCGCGGATCTTGTCGGGGAAGTCATGTTCCGCGTCGGGATACTTGGTCGTGAGATGATCGGCCGCCACGAACAGGGCGTTGTGTCCGCCCAGCGAATGCCCAATGCAGCCGATGCGGTCCGGGTGCACCACGGGCATGGCTTCCAGCAGATCGACAGCCCGGATGTGGTTCCACATGCCTTTCATCGATCCGCTCGCATAAGGGCTCCCGGCGACGCGGAAATCGTACTCGTAATCGCCGAAACTGGGGTAGTCGGGCGGCAAGCAGACGAAGCCCCGTTCGGCCAACTCGTGAGCGTAGAAGCCGCTCGGCCGGCCATCGAGCCCGCGGATCTGGGCGTTGCCCAGCGGGCTGGTCGGGTGGAGGCACAACATCGCGGGGGCACGCCCCTCGATCTGTTTGGGAATCACGAGGTACGCGGGCACGCGATCGCCGGGCTCGGCGGCATGGGTGATCTTGCGGCGGACGTAGCTGCCCGAGTCGTAGGAGACGATCAGGAGATCGCGGAATGGCACGTCCTGAACGCGCTTCAGGAGGGCGTCGAACTCGTCCGCCGTGACCGTGGTTGTCCGACGTTTCGCCTCCGGTTTCTCCATGCCGCGGATGGGATTGCGAGGCAGACCGCGGTTCTTGACGGCCCACTTGAACGCCCGTTGCAAGGCCGTAATGGCATTCCGCTTGGTCGTCGAATTCCAGCCCTTGTGGGTCGCCAGCCATTTGGTCACATGCACCGGGTTCAAGTCGCCCACGTCCATCCTTCCGTACTCGCTGACGAAGGACTGAATACAATCCCGATATCGTGTATAGGTTTTCTGTGCCCGATTCTCCTCGGGCCACTCCTCGTTCTTACGCCGCAATTTCTTCTCCGGCAATCACTTGCGGCGAATTCTATCTTGGCCGGCCGCTTTCCAGGTTTTCCATAAGTTCTTTGGCGTTGGTTGCGTACCCAGGCATTCTCGATCAGCTTCTGTATCGAGTTTTTCGTTTCCCTGGTCCCGTATCACTGCGACTCGAGGGTCGAAGAACGCCTTCAACTGCAACGGGCGATGTCCCCTGTCGCTCGGCATTACTGCGCCTTGCTCCGCCCGGAATTTCGTCATTCGCGTGGCGAATCCAGATGCAGAACCAGGACCCAAGGTGCGTCGATTCATGTGAATGACAGACTAGCTCCGTAGCGGGGTATGCGGCTGCGTCAAAAACCTCGGCTCCCACGGGTTGATGGCACTTTGATTGACGAGATGGCAGAATGGGACTTACCTTACCGACAGGGAGTTCGCCTCGAACGCCACTGCGTGGGTGCCAAAGGGTTGATCGAACCATTCTCGCATCAAGTGATTCGCAGAAGCCAACCGCTGTTCCCGCTTAGAACACCGTACACACCGGCATAGCGTCCGATTCAAGTCTCGCCGCTTGCCCAGCCGATACCAGACGCGAGAATGTAAGGCTTTACCAAGAGCCGGCCTGTGCCTATCATAGTGGAGCTGGTTGGGGAAGTCCGGCACAGTGAGCAATCGATGGCAGTTCGATCGTGCGGAAGTCTGACGGCCTTATTGCAGGCAGCAATCCTGCTGAGCGGTTACGGTTGCGCCTCCTGGCACCCGGCATGCTCACCTCATTGGAGGGGGCAATGGAAGTCACCATCGGCATGAGTTCGCGGAGGGGGACGGCCATGTGCACGACGGCAAACGGCATCATGGTTCTCACGACGATTCCAGCAACGGCGAGATTGGCGAGGGCCCTGCGTGGCATTTGCACATCCATTTGCTGGGCGTCGATTTCACGATCCCGGAGCCAGTGTCGAACTCGAGCGATAGTGAGTCTCCAGGGATTCCAGAACTGGTGCCTTTGGCAATGGGGCGGGATGTGCTGAGTTGTCCGGCGACTCTGGCGAACTCGGTGAAGTGTTGCGAACCGCCGTCAATATCTACTTCCCCACTGTTCGATGCTGCGCCCATGCAGGTGGCCGTGAAGTCTGAGCCGCCTGTTTCCTGCGCACCTCTGTGTGACCGTGCGCGCAAGAGCGATCCGGCGTACTTTTGGCGTGATTCGATTTGCGCGCTCTCCCGTATCGTGACCTAACCGTCCTCGGTCCACGCGCGTTGAGATTCTCGCGAGAGATTCCCGTCCATTCGCGCAAACTCGATCGTGTTCTGCCATTTCCGTTTCACAAGGAGCAGTTCTATGACGACGCGATTTTCTCTTGCTGTGCTGTTCGTTTTCTGTGTTGGTTTCATGGGCGCATTACTGGCTGCGGTAAGACCGAAGAGCAGGCGACAAGCGGCGGTGGTGCATCTGTCGGGGAAGGGCAGGATGACGATGACCCGCACGACGTCCCGATCACCGAAGAACAGAAAGCGGAGCTGCGCGAGCAAACGGCGAAGTTCGCGGATGCATTCCCCCACCTGGTAGGGATGAACGCCGTGGGCCAGGGATACCCAGCCATCCTCGCCCATCTGGAAATGGGCGCTGAACTACGAACCCGACAATTCGGTCACGAGAACGGTCCCCCTGCGCAGTGCCAGCTAATCCGCACCGCCCGAAAGCGGGCTGACATGATGCGGGCGGATCGCCATGGTGTAATCGCCATCGGGAAGGCGCCGCCTCGCCGCGGATCGTCCATGACACCCCGGTCGCAAGCTTCGCCTGCGTCCCGGTCTTCGAATGCGTGCGGCATTGATCGGCGGATCCGAAAACACCCGCGCCGCAGTCAGGCTGTCGGGCTTGCGATAGATTTCGGCGGTCGTCCCGAACTGGGTGACCGTCCCATCACTCATCAACGCCGTTTTGCCGCCCAGAACAGCGCTTCCTCCGGCTCGGACGTGGCATAGACGACGACCGCGCCGCGTCCGGCAAACAATTCGGGAAGCTGCTCGCGAAGCTCTTCGCGCAACTTGTAATCGAGGTTCGCCAGCGGTTCGTCCAGAAACACCGCGCGGCTTTCCTTGGCGATCGCGCGGGCAAGGGCACAGCGCTGCTGTTGCCCGCCGCTCAGTTCCTGCGGACGCCGTCCCAGCATCGGACGCAGTTGCAGGATATCGGCGGCCTCTTCCACGCGGCCCTGAATCTCCGATTTCGCCATGCCCGCGACCCGAAGCGGAGAGGCGATGTTCTCGAATACGGTCATGTGCGGATAATTCACAAAGAACTGGTGGACGAGGCTGATATTGCGCTTCTGCGTCGAAAGCTTCGACACATCCTGCCCGTTCATGAAGACCTGTCCCGACGCCAGCGGATCGAGCCCGGCCATCAGCTTGATCAATGATGTCTTGCCCGCGCCGGTCTGCCCCAGAAGAACATTGAAATGCCCGGGCTCAAGCAACAGCGAGGTCGGCTTGATATGGGTGATGCCCCGGACGACCTTGCTGGCCTCTTTCAACTCAACCGTCATCTTGTCCCTGTCCCCAGTCAGTGATGGCCGAAGCCCTGTGACAAGGCTCCGGCCACTCGTGTCTACCCCTCCTGAGAGGGGTAGACGGGAGGTTTACTGGTTCCAGCGCGCGACCAGCTCGTCATAGTTGACGGTCTCGCCCTGCGGCTTCTCGTTCTCCAGTTTCGCCTTGGCGCCACCTTTGCCCAGCCATTCCGACGGATCCTTTTCCGCGTTCAGACGCGGGCCGCAGCCGCCATAAACGCCAGCCGCCTCGTCGGCCTGCTGCATCCGGGCCATTGTGATGTCCATCTCTTCGGCCAGACGATCCATCGCCTCTTGCGGGGTAAAGGCGCCCGAGTTCACGTCACCGATCTGCTGCCACCAGATCTGGGCAAGCTTCGGATAGTCCGGCACGTTGATGCCGGTGGGCGACCAGCGCACACGGTCAGGCGAACGGTAGAATTCCACCAGACCACCCAGCTTCGGCGCGCGTTCCGTGAAGGACTCGTGGTTCACAGTGCTGTTGCGGATGAACGTAAGACCCACATGCGATTTCTTCACGTCCACGGTCTTCGAGGTCACGAACTGCGCGTAAAGCCATGCGGCCTGCGCACGGTCCGACGGCGTCGACTTGAGGAAGGTCCAGGAACCCACGTCCTGATAGCCAACTTTCTGGCCTTCTTCCCAATAGGGGCCATGCGGGCTCGGCGCCATCCGCCACAGCGGGTTGCCGTCGGCATCCACTGTATTGTTGCCTTCCGACTGCGGCTTCACCATGTCGGCGGTGAAGGCGGTGTACCAGAAGATCTGCTGGGCCACGTTGCCCTGTGCCAGCGCCGGCAGCGACTGATAGAAGTCATAGCTGGCCGCACCCGGAGGCGCATAGTTCCGCAGCCATTCGTCCCATTTGCGGATCGCATAGACCGCGGCCGGGCCGTTGGCGGCACCGCCGCGCGTCACCGACGCACCGGCCGGGTTGCACGAACCGGCTTCCATGCGGATGCCCCATTCGTCGATCGGAATGCCGTTGGGCTCGCCCGGCGAACCGGTCCCGGCCATGGACAGCCACGCATCGGTCATACGCCAGCCAAGGTCGGGCGCGCGCTTGCCGTAATCCATGTGGCCATAGATGCGGACGCCATCGATTTCCTGCACGTCGTTCGAAAAGAAGTCGGCGATATCCTCATAGGCCGACCAGTTGACCGGAACACCCAGGTCATAGCCGTACTTCGCCTTGAACGCCGCCTTGTTGTCCTCGTCATCGAACCAGTCCTTGCGGAACCAGTACAGGTTCGCGAACTGCTGGTCCGGCAACTGGTACAGGTTGCCATCGGGACCGGTGGTGAACTGGATGCCCATGAAATCTTGAAGATCGAGCGTGGGCGAGGTCGTCGCCGCCCAGTCGCCTCCCATCTGCTCGGTCAGGTTGTAGGCAAGCTGCAGGCGCGAATGCGTCCCGATCAGGTCCGAGTCGTTGACATAGCCGTCATACAGGTTCCGCTGCGTCTGCATCTGCGTCTGCACGGCCTGAACGACTTCGCCCTCACCAAGGATCTGGTGGTTGACCTTGATGCCGGTGATTTCCTCGAAGGCCTTGGTCAGGACTTCGCTTTCATAGCCATGGGTCGGAATACCTTCCGACAACACGTTGATTTCCATGCCCGCGAACGGCTCGGCGGCCTTGATGAACCATTCCATCTCCGCCATCTGCTCTTCCTTGCTGAGCGTCGACGGCTGAAATTCCTGATCAATCCATTTCTGGGCTGCTGCCGCATCGGCAAACGCAGACCCGGACCCCGCGATGACGGCTATGGCCGCGCTCGCGGAGAGCAGATACTTCCGCATCTCTATCTCCTCCCAAAGATCTATGTGAGCCGACCTTGACCGGCTGCCATGACGTTAGTCGCGGGACCGCGATCCTGTCAACTAAGACTTTAGTAGACAGATGCAGGATACCCTATCTGTAGCCAGAAAAAACTGACAACACTATGATCTTAAAGAGTAACTCTGGGGCTCAAGCCGCCTGTCCCGCGACACGCGGCCCGCCAATCGCTCCTGGCGCGCGCTATTTCGTGCCAAACATGCGGTCGCCCGCATCCCCCAGACCGGGGACGATATACCCCATCTCGTTCAGCTTCTCATCCAGCGCCGCGGTGACCACGGGCACATCCGGATGCGCCTCCTTCATCCGCGCCACACCCTCGGGTGCCGCCAGCAGGCACAGAAAGCGGATATTCGTCGCCCCCGCCGCCTTCAGAAGATCGATCGCCGCGACCGAGGAATTGCCCGTGGCCAGCATCGGATCGACCGCGATCACCAGCCGTTCGTCCAGCTCCTTCGGCAACTTGCAGTAATACTGAACCGGTTTGAGCGTCTTCTCGTCCCGGTAAAGACCCACGAAACCCACCCGCGCCGAGGGGATCAGGTCCAGCATCCCGTCCAGCAACCCGTTGCCTGCCCGCAGGATCGACACCAGCGCAAGCTTGCGCCCGTCCAGAACCGGCGCCTTCATCTCGGTCAGGGGCGTTTCAATCCACTTGGTCGTCAACTCGAGGTTCCGCGTCACCTCATAGGCCAGAAGATGGCTGATCTCGCGCAGAAGTTGCCGGAACACCGCCGTGGATGTGTCCTTTTCGCGCATGAGCGTCAGTTTGTGCTGCACCAGCGGGTGACGAACGACAGTAAGATGCTCGGTCATTGGCTCTCCAGTTTCTTCAATAGTTTGGCGCGCGTCGCGTCGTCACAGAATGCGGCTTCGGCGGCGGTCCGGTTCAGTGTCATCGAATTCACCCCGGTCCCAGCCAAACGTATCGGCCAGCCGGTCGAACTCGTGCGACATGGTGGTGTGAAAGAACGGCGGGTCATCGGTGGAAACGGTCACCTTCACCCCCGCGGCGCGCAGCTTCTCGATCGGGTGAGAATGCCAGTGGGGATAGACTCCCAGCACCACGTTCGACCCCGGACAGACCTCAAGCACGATCCCATCCTCGGCCAGCCGGTCGACCAGCGCCGGGTCCTCGATGGCCCGCACGCCATGCCCGATCCGCTCGACCCGAAGGTCGTCGATGGCCGCGCGCACGCTCTCCGCCCCCCGCCACTCGCCCGCATGGGCGGTCAGCCGCAGACCCGCCTCGCGCGCCATGTCGAAGGACCACGCGAAATCGCCGGGCTCCCCGGTCTTCTCGTCGCCCGCGATCCCGAACCCCACGATCCAGTCTCCGGCGGTCTCGGCCGCGCAAAGTGCCGTCTCGCGCGCCTTCTCGGGCCCGAAATGCCGGATCGGCGTGACGATGCCGCGCAGGATGATCCCGTCCTCCCGTTCCGCCTGATCCGCCGCCTCCCGTATCGCATGGAGGTATTCGCGCCACGCGCCCACATCCCGCCCGCCACAGAAATCCGGGCTCAGAAAAGTCTCGGAATAGATCACCCCATTCGACGCGCTTTCGGCCAGAACCGCCCGGGTCAGACGGGCGTAATCCTCGGCGCTCTGCAGGACCGAGGTGGCCGCTTCATAGACCTTCAGGAAATCCCAGAAATCGGCAAAACGATAATCGCCCCGCGCGTCGAAGATCCCCGAAAGATCCACCGATTTCTCCTGCGCCAGCCCGCGGATGAACCCGGGCGGAGCGGCACCTTCGAGGTGCAGATGCAACTCGACCTTGGGCATGTCCTTCAAGCTCACAGGAATGACTTCCCCGGCCCCTGTGCGGGCACGCCCAGATGGGCCGCGATGCTGGCCGCGACGTCGACGAACCCCACATTACCCACAGGTCGCAAGCCCAGCCCCGTTCCCACCACCGGCACCCGTTCGCGAGTGTGATCGGTTCCGGTCCAACTGGGATCGTTGCCGTGATCGGCGGTAAAGATCATCAGATCGCCCTCGCGCATCGCGCCCATCAGGCGTGGCACCTGCGCGTCGAACCATTCCAGCGCGCGCGCATATCCCGCCACGTCGCGGCGGTGGCCATAGACGCTGTCGAACTCGACGAAATTGGCGAAGGTCAGGCTCCCATCCTCGGCCGAGGCCACAAGCCCCACCAGATGCTCCATCAGCTCCGCATCCGTTCCCTTCGCCACGTCGTCGATCCCCTGCATCGAGAAGATATCCCCGATCTTGCCCACCGCATGCACGCAACGGCCCGCATCATGGGCCCAGTCGCACAGGGTCGGACCCGGCGGGGTAATCGCATAATCGCGCCGGTGCGGCGTGCGCACAAAAGCGCCGGGAACGCCGACAAAGGGCCGCGCGATCACCCGGCCGACCCGCATCGCGTGCAGCGTCGGCGCAAGATCCTTGCAAAGCTTCAGAAGCCGCTCCAGCCCGAACGCCTCTTCGTGGGCGGCGATCTGGAACACGCTGTCTGCCGAGGTATAGCAAATCGGCCAGCCGGTCTCGAGATGGCGCGGGCCCTCCTCCTCGATGATCGCGGTGCCGGGCGCATGGCGATTTCCCAGAATGCCATCCGTGCCGGCCAACCGGCACACTTCAGCCACCAATTCCTCGGGAAAGGCCGGCTCGGCATCGGGAAAATAGGTCCAGTCCCACGGCACCGGCAGGCCCGCAAGCTCCCAATGCCCCGAGGGCGTGTCCTTGCCCTTCGAAACCTCGGTCGCCGCACCCCAAAGCCCCTCTGGCGCGGCCTCCAACCCCGGCGTCGCATCGCCCGAGGCGAGCCGCACCGCAGCCCCCAGGCCCAGCCGGTCCAGATGCGGCATCCGCAAAGGTCCCGACCGCCCCGTATCAGCCTGACCGCCGGCACAATGCTGCGCGATATGCCCAAGCGTATTGGCCCCGGTATCCGGGCGGTCCTCGTTGAAAAACGCATCCGCATCCGGCGCGCCACCGCAGCCGGCCGAATCGATCACGATCAGAAAGGCCCGCCTCACAATGCTATCCTTTCAAGGATCAATGGCCCCGACGCAACCGGCTCGGACGTGATCGTCACTGCCGCACGAAATGCCTGCTCCGCAGCCTGCGCCATCGCCTCGTCCGCCGCATGGATCACCGCAAGCGGCGTATCGGGCGCCAGTTTCGCACCAAGCGGCGCGACCCCGGTCAGCCCGACGCGCGGATCAACCTGATCGCCGCCCCGCATCCGGCCACCGCCCATGGCAACCACCGCAAGGCCCAGCGCCCGCCCGTCGATCGCCGCGACATACCCCGCGACACCGGCACGCACGACATGGGCCACCGGTGCCTTTGGCAGATGCTGGTCGCAGCGCTCAATGAAATCCGCAGGTCCCCCCTGCGCGGCCACCATCCGCCCGAACCGTTCCGCCGCCCGCCCGTCCTCCAGAATGGCCCGCGCCGTCGCGGTACCGGCCTCGGCGCTCTCCGCCACACCGGCAAGGGCAAGAACCTCACCACACAGCGCAACGGTCAACTCCGCAAGCCGCGCCTCACCGCCGGACAGGGCCGTGACCACCGCCCGCACCTCGACCGCATTACCCACCGCCGAGGCAAGCGGCTGCCACATATCCGTCATCAGCGCCGTGGTCCGGCACCCGGCCCCGTTGGCCGTCTGCACAAGCGCCTGAGCAAGTGCACGCGCCTCCTCGACCGTGGCCATGAACGCACCCGTCCCCGCCTTCACATCCAGAACCAGCGCCTCCAGCCCCGCGGCCAGCTTCTTCGACAGGATCGACGCGGTGATCAGGTCGATGCTCTCCACCGTCCCGCTCACATCGCGCACCGCGTAAAGCCGTTTGTCCGCCGGCGCCAGATCGCCCGAGGCCGAAACGATGGCGCATCCCACGTCGCCCACGACGGCCCGAAACCGCGCCTCGTCAAGATCGACGGTGAACCCCGGGATCGCCTCGAGCTTGTCGAGCGTGCCCCCGGTATGCCCAAGCCCGCGCCCCGAGATCATCGGGCAATAGACCCCCGCCTCGGCCAGGATCGGGGCCAGCAACAGCGACACCACGTCCCCCAAGCCGCCCGTGGAGTGCTTGTCGGCGACGGGCGCGGGCAGGTCCCAGACCAGCCGCGTGCCCGAGTCGCGCATCGCCTCGGTCAGCGCCACGCGTCCCGCCTCGCCAAGCCCCTGAAGGCAGACGCCCATCGCAAAGGCCCCGGCCTGTGCGTCCGTGACCGCACCCGTGGCAAGCCCCTGTGCGAACCAGCCGATCTCGTCGCGCGAGAGCTGTTCTCCGGTCCGCAACCGGCTGAGGATCGTCCGCGCGTCCATCTCAGGCCCTGTCCATGTGACCGGCGACAAAGGCGCCGGGCAAAAGACCGGCGACGGTCACCACCTGCTCCGCCCCGTCCAGCGTCGCCATCGTCACCGCAACATCGCCCGCGGCGAATTCCGCCAGCTTCTGTCGGCACCCGCCGCAGGGCGGCACCGGGTCGGGGCTGTCGGCGATCACCGCGACCTCGGCAATCTCGTACTCGCCCGCGGCACACATCGCCGCGATCGCGCCCGCCTCGGCGCAGGTCCCTTCGGGATAGGCGACGTTCTCGACATTGCATCCGACAAAAACCCGGCCCGAGACAGTGCGCAACGCCGCACCGACCTTGAACCGCGAATAGGGCGCATGGGCATTCTCGCGCACGCGCCGCGCCTCCTCGATCAGCGTCATGGATCGGCTCCTTTCAGCACCCAGTCTGCGTCTCCACAGGGGGGGAGCGCAAGGGTGCTAGGACGCGCCCAGCCCGATCTTCTCGATAAGCGCCGCGAAAAGGTTCCGCCCGTCGCCCGACCAATCGGCGGCCCGTGATTTGTAGAGCGCGGCCTGGCTCTTCAGGATCACCCCGTCCTCCAGAGGCCGCAGGTGATTGGCCCGCAACGTCTCTCCGGTCGAGGTGATATCGGCAATCGCCTCGGCGGTCAGGTTGCGCACCGTACCCTCGGTCGCGCCCTGGCTGTCCACAAGGCTGTAATCGGCAACACCCTGCAAACGCAGGAATTCGCGGACCAGCCGGTGATACTTGGTGGCTATCCGAAGCCGGTGACCATGGGTCGCCCGGAATGCCGCCGCCGCGGCATCAAGATCGTGCAACGTCGACACGTCGTGCCAGAAATCCGGCACCGCGATCGTCAGGTCGGCATGGCCGAACCCCAGTTGCGCCAGTTCCTTGACCTGCATGTCCCAATGGGGCAGCCGGTCCTGCACCACATCCATACCGGTCACGCCCAGATGGATGCGTCCCGCGCCCAGTTCGCGCGGAATCTCGCCCGCTGCCAGAAGCACGATCTCAAGCCCGTCCACCGCCACTTCGGCAAGGTATTCGCGCCCCGATCCCGCCGGCCGCATCTCGATTCCGCGCGCGCCGAACCAGTCGAACGTCTTCTCCATCAGCCGTCCCTTGGACGGAATGCCAAGCTTGAGCGTCATGACGACAACTCCGTCAACAGGCCCGGCCGCACGACACCGCCCACGGAAGCGGCGTCCCTGCCCCCGCCCAGTGCGCGGGTCAGCGTGTCATACCGCCCACCCGTCGCCACCGGCGGCAGGTCGGGCCGCGCCGGGGCCACGAACCCAAAGACGAACCCGTCGTAATACTCAAGGGTCGTGCGTCCGTAACTCGCCTCGAACGGCACACGCGCCGCGTCAATCCCGACGGCGTCCAGCGCCGCCAACCGTGCCTCGAACCCGACCACCGCCTCGCGGATCGCCGGCATATCCACCGCGATATCGCGCAACTGCGGCAGGACCATCCCGCTGGCTTCCTTCAGCGCAAGTATCGCGTCCAGCAGGGCCGCTTCGCCCTCCGACAGGGGCGGCACCGTCGCATCAAGGGCAAGGGCGGCCAGCCGCGCCTCGACCTCGGCCCGGCTGCGCAATCCGATCTCGGGGCTCTCGGGCGAACCCGCAAGCGCGGGAACGGGCCGCACCGCGCGATACCGTTCCACCAGCGCCCGGAACCGCCGCGGCCGCCACAAATGGCGCATCAGCGCCTGCTTGCGGATCTCGCTCGTGCGCAGCCCCAGAACCGCGGCCCGGATCAGCCCGATATCTCCCGTGGCGGGCATCATCCCGTGCGGCGTCAGCAATTCGTGGAACGCCGCGAATACCTCGGCATCCGCCACGGCCCGGTCCGCCCCGCCAAAAAGCTCGTACCCCACCTGCTCGAACTCGACCGGACGATCCGCATCCGGCTGTTTCCGGAACACCGGCCCGGCATAGGTATAACGCGCAGTCTCCGCGCCCCCGGCCAGATGCATCTGCACCACCGGCACCGTGAAATCCGGGCGCAGCATCGCCTCGCCCCGCAAGGGATCGGCGGTCACGAAGGCCCGCGCCCTGATATCCTCGCCATAGAGGTCAAGAAGCGTCTCGGCCGGTTGCAGGATATCCGCCTCGATCCGCACCGCGCCGCGCGCCTCGAACGCCGCCAAGAGCCGCGCCACCTCGTCCCGAACCCGGCCTTCGGTCATTCTCCCAGCCCGTGCTCGGCAAGGATTTCGCGGATCTTCGCCACAAGATCGCCGCGCGGCACCTCGTATTGCGAGGGCCGCGACTGCCATTCCTCAAGATCGGCATTCTCGGCGATCTTGGCACCAAGGATCAGGTCCTTGACCTGCACCACCCCGCGCGCCTTTTCGTCCGAGCCTTCGATCACCGCCACCGGGCTGCCGCGCCGGTCGGCATATTTCATCTGGTTGCCGAAATTCTTGGGGTTGCCCAGATAAACCTCGGCGCGGATATCCGCGGCGCGCAATTCGCCCGCCATGGCCTGATAATCCGCCATCCGGTCGCGGTCCATCACGGTCACGACCACCGGCCCGGTGCTGTCCCCGCCGGTCCGCCCCTTGGCCCGCAACGCCGCCAGAAGCCGGTCGACCCCGATGGAAATCCCCGTGGCCGGCACCGCCTGCCCGGTAAAGCGCTTGACCAGATCGTCATAGCGCCCGCCGCCCGCGACCGACCCGAACTGCCGCGGGCGGCCCTTCTCGTCGGTGATCTCGAAGGTGAGTTCGGCCTCGAAAACCGGGCCAGTGTAGTAGCCGAGGCCCCGGACAACGGAGGGATCGATCACGATCCGGTCGGGGCCGTAGCCCGCAGCAGCCAGAAGTCGCTCCATGTCCTGAAGCTCGTGCACGCCCTCCTGCCCGATCTCCGAACCGGTCGTAAGCTCCATCAGTTTCAGGACGGTCCCTGCATTGTCGGCCGCTCGGGCGTCCATAAATGCCATCATGCGATCCGCCGAAGCCGCCGACAAACCCGCGCCTTCCGTGAAATCCCCACTCTCGTCCTTCCTGCCCTCGCCCAGAAGCGCGCGCACGCCCTCTGGTCCCAGCCTGTCAAGCTTGTCGATCGCCCGCAGGACGATACCGCGCTCGCGCTCAGCCGTCTCCGGCAGGCCAGCGACCTCCATCACGCCGTTCAGGACCTTCCGGTTGTTCACCCGGATGATGAAATCACCGCCCAGATCCAGCGCCTCGAAGGCCTCCGCCAGCATCATGCAGATCTCCGCATCCGCCGCCACGTTCGCCGTGCCCACCGTATCCGCATCGCATTGATAGAACTGCCGGAACCGCCCCGGCCCGGGCTTTTCGTTCCGCCACACCGGCCCCATGGCATAGCGGCGATAGGGCGTCGGCAGATCATTGCGGTGCTGCGCATAGACCCGCGCCAAGGGCGCCGTCAGATCATACCGCAGCGCCAGCCAGTCGCCATCCTCCTCCCACGCGAACACGCCATCGTTCGGGCGGTCCACATCGGGAAGGAACTTGCCCAGCGCCTCGACCGTCTCCACCGCCGAGGATTCCAGCGGATCGAACCCGTATTTCCGGTACACGCCCGCGATCGCGTCCAGCATCGCCGCGCGTTCGGTCACATCCGCGCCGAAATAGTCGCGGAACCCCTTCGGCGTCTCCGCCCTGGGACGTGGTGTCTTGCCCGGCTTGGCCATGGCGCTCGAACCCCTGTTCTTCGTCGCGCCCGCGTCTAGCCCACGTGGCCTGAAGGGGCAAGCGGTGGCTCGCAGGCATGCGCCCTTCCTGCGCCGCCAAAGGGGCTTTCCCAGCCCCGCGCCCCGCGCTAGAGGACATGCATGAGCGAAACCGTCACAGATCTTCAAACCCGCATCGCGCATCTCGAACGCATCGCCGACGATCTGTCGGACATCGTCGCGCGGCAGGAAACCGAGATTGCCCGGCTGACCGCACGCGTCGCGATGCTGATGGAACGCGAGGCGGGGCGCGAGATGGACATGGGCGGCACCGTGCCGCTGGCCGACCAGAAACCACCCCATTGGTGAACGCCGCCGCCGCCAGAACCCACTGGCCGACGGCCTGCCTGACATTGGCCATCGGCGCCGTGGGCGGCTATGCGGCGTCGCGTCTGGGCCTGCCGCTGCCCTGGCTTCTGGGCTCGCTCATCGTCACCGCCGCCCTTGCCATCGCCAACCTGCGCCCGCTGGGGCACGTCGTGGGCGCGCCCACCGGACTGCGGCTGTTCTTCATCCCGGTGATCGGCGTATCGATCGGCGCGGCGGTCACGCCCGAGATCGGCAGCGACCTGTCCCGCTGGTGGCCCAGCCTTCTGGCACTGGCCCTCTTCGTCCCCATCGCCCATGCGCTGGGCTATACACTTGCCCGGCGCGCGGGCATCTCCGATCCGCCGACCGCCTATTACGGCACCATGCCCGGCGGCTTCATCGAGGCCATCGCGCTTGGTGATCAGGCCGGGGCCGATCCCGCGCTTCTGGCGGTGCTGCAATTCCTGCGCCTGATCCTCTGCATCGTGCTGATCCCCATCGGCTTCGGCCTTCTGACGGGCGAAACCGTGGGCAGCGCCACGGGCGCTGTGATCGGCGATACAGGCCACGCACTCTCGGCCCGCGACTGGGCGATCCTCGCGGCCTGCGGCGTCATCGGCGCCGTGGGCGGTCGCGCCATCCGCATGCCTGCGGGCATCATCACCGGGCCGATCATCGTCTCGGGCGTCGTGCATCTTCTGGGTTGGGTCGAAGGCGGGCCGCCGGGCTGGCTCGTCAACCTGACGCAACTCGTCATCGGCACGACGCTTGGCGCACGCTTTGCCGGGCGCGGGCCGGGCGTGCTGCTGACCGGCCTCCGGGTCTCGCTGGTGACGGTGGGCACCACGCTCGCGCTCTCCGGCCTCTTCTCCATCGCGCTGGCCGGACTGGTGGGCGAAAGCTGGCGCGCGGTGTTTCTCGCCTTCGCGCCGGGCGGGCTCACGGAAATGGCGCTTGTCGCGCTGTCACTGGACCTCAGCGTGATCTACGTGACCGCCCATCACGTGATCCGGATTCTCCTGTCGGTGGCCTTCGCCCGCCTCGCCGCAGGGCGCGTTCTGAGCTAGCCCCGCGTCAGACATCCTCGACCATCACGACCCCCGGCAGCGATTTCAGCGCCCCCTTGATCTGCGGCGTCACCGGCCACTTGCCCGGAAGTTCCATCTCCACCTCGCCGGGAAGGTCCGGCGCCATCAGGCACAGATGCACCGGCCCCCGGCCGCCGCGTCCGTTCTCGCCCTTGGCCCGGTCCAGAACCGAGGCGACCGAGGCCGCCGCCTCGCCCTTCTCGATGAACACCTTCAGCCCGCTGTCACCGGCCCCCGCCACCACCGCGTCAACGGGCTGCGCCGACCGCGCCAATAGCTTCAGCTGCTCGGACTCGATGGTCACCTCGACCCCAAGAACCACGTTCATCCCGGTCTCGAGGTGATCGCGCGCCGCCTCCAGCGTGTCGGAAAAGACCGTGACCTCGTAAAGCCCCGTCGGATCCGACAACTGCACGAACGCGAACCGGTTGCCCCGCGCCGACTTGCGCTCCTGCCGCCCTGACACTGCCCCGGCCATCTTCGCCACAAAGGCCACGCCCCCGGCGGCCTTGGCCTCCACCTCGGCCAGCGTCATCACGTTCATCCGTTTCAGGGGCGCAAGGTAATCGTCCAGCGGGTGCCCCGACAGGTAGAACCCGACGCCAAGATGCTCTTCGGTCAGCCGCTCGTTCGGAAGCCAGTCCTCCACCGGCGCCAGCCGCGGTTCCGGCAGATCGTCACCGGCCTCGCCGAACAGCGAGACCTGACTCGAGGAGCGCTGATCGTGGATCGCCGCCGAATAGGCAGTGATCGCGTCCAGCGAGCGGAACACCCTGTGGCGGTTCGGATCAAGCTGATCAAACGCACCCGCGCGCGCCAGCATCTCGAGCGGCCGCTTGCCCACCCGCTTCAGGTCCACCCGCCGGGCAAAGTCAAAAAGGGTCGCAAAGGGCTTGTCGCCCCGCGCCTCTGTGACCAGCTTCATCGCTTCGACGCCCACGTTCTTCAGTGCGCCCAGCGCATAGACGACCTTTCCCTCTGCAACGCTGAACAACGCCTGGGACCGGTTCACGCAAGGCGGCACGATCTCGATCTCAAGCCCCCTCCGCACTTCTTCGGCATAGACGGCAAGCTTGTCGGTCAGATGGATATCGCAGTTCATCACCCCCGCCATGAACTCGACCGGATGGTTCGCCTTCAGCCACGCGGTCTGATAGCTGACCACGGCATAGGCCGCGGCGTGCGACTTGTTGAATCCGTAATTCGCGAACTTGTCGAGAAGGTTCCACACCTCCAGCGCCTTTGCGTCGTCGACCCCGTTCTTCTTGGCCCCTTCGATGAACTTCGGACGCTCCGCATCCATCGCTTCCTGAATCTTCTTGCCCATGGCCCGGCGCAAAAGATCGGCGCCGCCAAGACTGTATCCGGCCATTTCCTGCGCGATCTGCATCACCTGTTCCTGATAGACGATGATGCCCTGCGTCTCGTCGAGAATATGGTCGATCGACGGGTGCAGGGTCTCGCGCTCGCTCAGCCCGTTCTTCACCTCACAGAATTTCGGGATGTTCTCCATCGGTCCGGGGCGATAGAGCGCCACCAGCGCGATGATATCCTCGATACAGTCGGGCTTCATGCGCCGAAGCGCATCCATCATCCCCGAACTCTCCACCTGGAACACGGCAACGGTCCGCGCCCTCGCGTAAAGATCATAGCTCTTGGGGTCATCCAGCGGGATCGCTCCGATGTCGTTCTCCGCCCCCTCGGGCGGCTCGTACAATACCGCCCCGTCCGCCGCGACATGCAGGGGCCGCCCCTGACCAACGATCAGGTCCACCGCGTTCTGGATCACCGTCAGCGTTTTCAGGCCCAGAAAGTCGAACTTCACCAGCCCCGCCTGCTCGACCCATTTCATGTTGAACTGCGTGGCCGGCATGTCCGAGCGTGGGTCCTGATAGAGCGGCACCAATTCGTCCAGCGGCCGGTCGCCGATCACCACACCCGCCGCATGGGTACTGGCGTTCCGGAGAAGCCCCTCGATCTGCATCCCGTAGGTCAGCAGCCGGTCCACCACTTCCTCGGCCTTCGCCTCGGCGCGCAGCCGCTCCTCCTGCGCCAGCGCCTGCTGAATGCTGACGGGCTTGACCCCCTCGACCGGGATCATCTTCGACAGCCGGTCCACCTGCCCATAGGGCATCTGCAACACCCGGCCCACATCCCGCACCGCCGCCTTCGACAGAAGCGCGCCGAAGGTGATGATCTGCCCCACCTTGTCGCGGCCATAGCGTTCCTGCACATAGCGGATCACCTCTTCCCGCCGGTCCATGCAGAAGTCGATGTCGAAATCCGGCATCGAGACCCGCTCGGGGTTCAGGAACCGCTCGAACAGAAGGCTGTAGCGCAACGGATCAAGATCGGTGATCGTCAGCGCATAGGCCACCAGACTGCCGGCACCGGACCCGCGGCCCGGACCCACCGGAATATGCCGGTCCTTCGCCCATTTGATGAAATCGGCAACGATCAGGAAATAGCCCGGAAACCCCATCCCCTCGATGATGCCCAGCTCGAACTCCAGCCGCGCCTCGTACTCCGCGACCGGTGCGGCATGCGGGATCACCGCCAGCCGCTCGGCCAGCCCCGCCTTGGCCTGACGGCGCAATTCCTCCACCTCGTCCTCGGCGAACCGCGGCAGGATCGGGTCATGGCGGCTCACCGCAAAGGCACAGCGCCGCGCGATCTCCACGGTATTCTCAAGCGCCTCGGGCAGATCGGCGAACAGCGCCGCCATCTCGGCGGGCGACTTGAAATAGTGCTGCGGCGTCAGCCGCCTCCGGGGCTCCTGCTGATCCACATAGGCCCCCTCGGCGATACAGATCAGCGCATCATGCGCCTCGTACATCTTGGCTTCGGGAAAATAGACATCGTTCGTCGCCACCAGCGGCAGGTCCTTGGCATAGGCCATCTCGATATGGCCCCGCTCGACCGTGCGCGCGGTCTCGCCCGTGCTGCCATCCTCGCGCGGGTGGCGCTGCAACTCGACGTAAAGCCGGTCGCCATAGATCGCGGCCAGCCGATCAAGAACCGCCTCCGCCGCCGCCCGCGACCCCCGCGCCAGATACCGGCCCAAGGGGCCATCGGGTCCACCGGTCAGACAGATCAGCCCCGCCCCATGCGCCTCCAGATCCTCGAAAGTGACCTGGGGATGATCCCCGGTCTTGGTCAGGTAGAGGGCCGAGTTCAGCTTCATCAGATTGCCGTATCCGGCGGCATTCTGCGCCAGAAGAACAATGGGCGCGGGCTCCTTGGCCCGCTGGCCGGGATCGGACGGCTCGAACGCCAGATCGACCTGACAGCCCACGATCGGCTGCACCCCCGCCCCCATGGCCGAAACCGAGAATTCCAGCGCGGCGAACATGTTGTTCGTATCGGTTACCGCAACGGCGGGCATGCCCATGTCCCGGCACAGAACGGGAAGCCGTTTCAGCCGCACCGCGCCTTCCAGAAGCGAATATTCGGTATGGACGCGAAGGTGAATGAATCGGGGGGATGTACTCATGAACATGACACTATGAATTGCCGCGACCGGCGAAAAGCGCAAAAGGTTAGCCATACAGCTAGCTTTATTGACAAAGCTTCGAATTAAGATTAGTTAGCCATATGACTAACCATCTTGACTCCTTCTTCGCCGCCATGTCCGACCCCACGCGCCGGGCCGTGATCGAACGTCTCACGCAAGGTCCCGCACCGGTCAGCGAATTGCACGCCCCCCACGACATCGCCCTCCCGACCTTTCTGAAACACCTCAAGGTGCTCGAGGCATCGGGACTTGTCCGGTCGGAGAAGAAAGGCCGCGTCCGCACGGTCCACATCGAAGCCGCCCCCCTGGCCGAAGCCGAGAACTGGCTGAACCGGCAACGCCGGATCTGGGAGGCGCGGCTGGACCGGTTGACCTTACTTGCAGAACGCATCGAACGAGAGGAAGGACCTGACCTATGACATTGGACACGGGATATTTCGAGCTTGCCCGCGAACTGGCCTTGTCTCCGGAACGGCTTTGGGACGTGCTGACCGATCCGGGGCACCGCGAGAACTGGGGCGCGCCGCAAGCCGGCATGGTTCTGACGGTCGAGACTTCGGACCTCCGCGAAGGGGGGGCCGACCGGCACCGCTGCGGTCCCGCTGATGCGCCCGACTTCGTGGTTGACACGCGTTGGTACCGGCTGGATCCCCCGAAACTGGCGGTCTTCACCGAGACGATTATTGTCGGTGACGCCGCCATGGCCACTAGCCTCGTGACCTATGCCCTCGAAGCCGCGGGCGCGCGCTCCAGGCTTCTGGTGGGTGTGTCGGTCTCCTCGTTCACCGGCCCCGGCGCGACAGAGGATTTCCGAGATGGCTGGGAGGGGGGGCTATCGAACCTCGAGGCCTATATACGGGATTTGTCCCGTGCCTGATCTCGCCCACGACACCTTCACCCTCGCCCGACAGATCGCCGCCCGGCCCGAAACCGTGTTCCGCGCTTGGGCCGACCCAACAGTGAAACGGCGCTGGTTCGTGGACAGCGACGGCCCGGAATGGGAGGAACGCGACTACAGCCTCGATTTCCGGGTGGGCGGCACCGAAACGGGCCGCTTCGTCCTGAAAGACGGCCCCGGAAAGGGCGAACATCGCAACGTCACGCACTATCTCGACATCGCTCCCGGACAGCGGATCGTTTTCGCCTATACCATGGCGCTCGACGGGCGTGTTCACTCAGCCTCGCTCACCACCGTGACACTGGCAGAAAACGCAGGCGGCACCCTGCTGACCTATACCGAGCAGATGACCCTGATCGGCTTGTCCGATGGCGCGGCAGGGCGGCGCCATGGCTGGGAACACCTTCTGTCCGCCCTTGAAACCGAACTGGGAAAACGGACAGATGGCTGACTTCGATCCGGAACGCGACCTGTCCATCGACCGGGTCATCCGCGCCACCCCCGAAGCGATCTGGCGCTGCTGGGCGGAGCCGGACTTGTTCAAGCGCTGGTTCACCCCGCCGCCGGTCAAGGTGGTAGAGGTCGACAACGACCTCAGGCCCGGCGGACGCGCCTATACCGTGATGAAACTTCCGGACGGAACGCTCATCCCAAGCGACGGATGCTTCATTCTCGCCGACCCAAATCGCCGCCTTGTCTTTACCGACGCGCTGATGCGTGGATTTCGACCCGCCCCCGCACCCTTTTTCACCGCCGACATTCAGCTTGCACCAGTCGAAGCCGGCACACGCTACGCCGTTCATGTCATGCATTCCGACGCAAACTCGCGCAAACGGCACGAAGAGATGGGCTTCCACGACGGCTGGAACACAACGATAACGCAACTTCAGGATCTGGCCCGAACTCTCTAACCCGCTAATATTTCGCATAAAAATTCGTCAATTGCCGTATTTTCAAGCCATCGTTGAAGGTACTTTCGCTTTTCCGTGCATCGCCACGCTTGCTTAAATCTTCGGCACGCGCTTTCCTGTGTTGTGGGAGAGGCACCGGCTTTACGCCGCATCGGGCAGGTGCCAAAGCGGGAAAACACCGCCGAACAGAAAGCGGCCTTGGGTCCCATGCCGGATATTACGTTTCTTCTGAACGGAGAACCCGTGACGGTGCGCGACGCGTCCCCCACCGCCACACTCCTCGACTGGCTCCGCGACACCCGCGGACTGACAGGCACCAAGGAAGGGTGCAACGAGGGCGATTGCGGCGCCTGCACCGTCATGGTCACCGACGCCGCCGGTCCTCGTGCCCTGAATGCCTGCATCCTGTTTCTTCCACAGCTTCATGGCCGCGCCATCCGCACGGTCGAGGGCATCGCGGCCCCCGACGGAACCCTGCACCCCGTGCAACGGGCGATGGTGGATCACCACGGCTCGCAATGTGGTTTCTGCACACCGGGCTTCGTCGTCTCCATGGCCGTGGGCCACGCAACCGGGCGTGACGATCACGACGACGTGCTTGCCGGCAACCTCTGCCGCTGTACCGGCTACGCTCCCGATCATCCGCGCCGCGAATGCCGCCTCTGCCGACCCGGTGCCAGACTGGATCCGCGACACGGCGCCGAAGGCGGACCCGATTTCGGACGAGGACTGCTTCCTGCCGCACAGCGCCGACGCACTGGCCGCATGGTATCTCGACACCCCGACGCGACCCTGATCGCGGGCGCAACCGACGTCGGGCTCTGGGTCACGAAACAGCTTCGCGACCTCGCGCCCGTGGCCTTCCTGGGTGGCGATCGACGACCTCAGGCAGCATCGACCGCGACGGCGACACGATCCGCATCGGCGCGGCCGTCACCATGGCGCAACTGCTGCCGACCCTGCGCGCCTGCCACCCCTCCTATGCCGAGACTGGTCCGCCGCTACGGCTCGGAACAGGTCCGGCAGGCGGCCACCATCGGCGGCAACATCGCCAACGGCTCACCCATCGGCGACAACCCCCCGGCGCTGATCGCCCTCGGCGCGACGCTGCACCTGCGCAAGGGCGACGCCCGGCGCGACCTGCCGATCGAGGATTTCTTCGTCGACTACGGCAAACAGGACCGTGCGCCGGGCGAATTCGTCGAGGCCGTGACGATCCCGGCCACGGCCCCCGACCTGCGCTGCTACAAGCTGTCGAAACGGTTCGATCAGGATATTTCGGCCGTCTGCGGCTGCTTCGATATCACCGTGACGAACGGAACCGTCACCTCCGCCCGCATCGCCTTTGGCGGCATGGCCGGCACGCCGAAACGCGCAAGCCACGTCGAAGCCGCCCTCCTGGGCGCACCATGGTCCGAACCGACGGTCGAGACCGCCATCGCCCTCTTCGCAAAGGATTTCACCCCGCTCAGCGACATGCGCGCCTCGGCCGCCTATCGGCTGACCACGGCCGGCAACATGCTGCGCCGCTACGTTCGCCGAAACACAGGGCACGGCCACCAACGTGCTGGAGGTGCGGGCATGAGCGTCGCAACCTCCCTGCCCCATGACGCCGCCCCCCTGCATGTGACGGGCGGAGCCCGCTACATCGACGACATCCCTACACCCGCCAACACGCTGCACCTTGCCTTCGGTCTCGCCGGGATCGCGGCGGGGCGGATGACCTCGATGGACCTCGACGCCGTGCGCGCCGCGCCGGGCGTGGTACTGGTGCTGACCGCAGACGACCTGCCGCGCCCTGCCGACACCTCCCCCTCGGCCCATGACGAGCCACTCCTGGCCACGGGCGAGGTGCAATTTCTGGGCCAGCCCCTGTTTCTGGTGGCTGCGACCTCGCATCTTGCGGCACGCAAGGCCGCCAGACTGGCCCGCGTCACCTATGAAGAACACACGCCTGTCCTGACGATCGACGACGCCATCGCCGCCGACACGCGCTTCGAGGACGGCCCCCGCATCTACGGCAAGGGCGACCCCGACAGCGCCATCGCCGCAGCGCCGAAACAGATCGAAGGACGATTCGAGATCGGCGGACAGGAGCATTTCTATCTCGAAGGTCAGGCCGCACTTGCCCTGCCGCAGGAAGGCGGGGACATGGAGATCCACTCCTCCTCGCAACACCCCACCGAGATCCAGCACAAGGTGGCCGATGCGATCGGCAAACCGATGCACGCGGTCCGCAGCATCGTGCGCCGGATGGGCGGCGGCTTCGGCGGCAAGGAAAGCCAGGGCAATGCGCTGGCCATATCCTGCGCGATCGTGGCGCAACTGACAGGCCGGCCGGCCAAGATGCGCTATGACCGCGACGACGACATGACGATCACCGGAAAACGGCACGATTTCCGCATCGACTACCGGGTCGGCGTGGACGAGACAGGCCGCATTCTCGGCATCGATTTCGTGCAGTACTGCCGCTGCGGCTGGAGCCAGGACCTGTCGCTGCCCGTTGCCGACCGGGCGATGCTCCATGCCGACAACGCCTATCTTCTGGAGCACGTCCGGATCACCAGCCACCGGCTGCGGACCAACACGCAATCGGCCACCGCCTTTCGCGGCTTCGGCGGACCGCAGGGCATGGTGGGGATCGAGCGGGTGATGGACCACATCGCCCATGCGCTGGGTGAGGATCCGGCCGAGATTCGCAAGCGGAACTACTATGCCGATGCCGACGGGAGGGGGGCTGTCTGCCCCCCGGCCTTCGGCCCCCCCCGAGGATATTTCGAAAGAGAAGAAGCCCCAGACGACCCCCTATCACATGGAGGTGGAGGATTTCATCCTGAACCGGATGACCGAGCGGCTTCTGGAGACGTCGGACTATCACGCCCGCCGCGAGGCCGTGGCCGCGTGGAATGCCCGCGAACCGGTGCTGAAACGCGGGATCGCTTTCAGCCCGGTGAAATTCGGCATCAGCTTCACGCTCACCCATCTCAATCAGGCCGGCGCGCTGGTGCATGTCTATCAGGACGGCTCGATCCACATGAACCACGGCGGCACCGAGATGGGACAGGGCCTGTTCCAGAAGGTGGCGCAGGTGGCGGCGGCGCGCTTCGGAGTCGACGTGGCGCAGGTCAAGATCACCGCCACCGATACCGCGAAAGTGCCCAATACCTCGGCCACCGCCGCCTCTTCGGGCACCGACCTGAACGGAATGGCCGTCAAGGCCGCCTGCGACACGATCCGCGACAGGCTTGCCGCATTCGTGGCCGCCCGGCATCAGGCCGATCCCGCTGGGCGTCCGCTTCGAAGGCGGCCGGGTGCATCTGGGAGAGGCCAGCTATGCGTTCGAAGAGGTGGTGCAGGACGCCTACATGAGCCGGGTCAGCCTGTCCGCCACCGGTTTCTATGCCACGCCGAAGATCGTCTGGGACCGGATCAGGGGCACCGGGCGGCCGTTTCTCTATTTCGCCCATGGCGCGGCGGTGACCGAGGTGGTGATCGACACGCTGACCGGCGAAAACCGCATTCTCCGGGCCGATATCCTGCATGATGCCGGGGCCTCGCTGAACCCCGCGCTCGATATCGGGCAGATCGAAGGCGGCTATGTTCAGGGCGCCGGATGGCTCACGACCGAAGAGCTTGTCTGGGACGGCGAGGGCCGGTTGCGGACCCATGCGCCCTCCACCTACAAGATACCCGCCTGTTCTGACCGGCCGGGTATCTTCAACGTGGCGCTTTGGGACGAACCCAACCGCGAAGAGACGATCTATCGCTCCAAGGCCGTCGGAGAACCGCCGCTGATGCTCGGGATCTCCGCCTATCTCGCGCTGTCGGACGCGGTCGCCGCGACCGGCCCGCATTTCCCCGATCTTCAGGCCCCGGCCACCGCCGAACAGGTTCTGGCCGCCATCGAGACGGGCGCGGGGCGAAATGAGTTTCGATCCCACGCCCTGATGTCGGCCATCGCGCCCATGGACGCGTGGCGCGCGTCGTGATCGCCGCCACGCGCGGATCGGTGCCCACGCGAAATCGGCGCGGCCATGCTTGTCTGGTCCGCCGGCCAATCCGGGCACGATCGGCGGCGGCGCACTCGAATGGGAAGCCGCGGCCCGCGCCTGCGTGGCGCTTGCGCGCCGGAACGGACCGGCGCGACGATCTGCCGCTTGGTCCGGCGCTCGGCCAATGCTGTGGCGGCCATGTGACCCTCGTGACCGAGATCTGGGACGCGGCGCGGCTCGCCGGATCGCGGACGGGTTGCAGGACGGGATCGTCGCGCGCCCCTTGCCGGGCCGGGCCGCGCCGATGCCCCTTGCTCTGCGCCGCATCGCCGCCGACGTCCGTGGCAGGGTATCAGCCCCGCGCCCGCCCTTGTCGGCGACTGGTTCGTGGAACCTGTCACCCGACCCCGAACGGCCGGTCTGGATCTATGGCGCGGGCCATGTGGGCCGCGCAATCGCCTCCGTTCTGGCGCCCCTGCCCGATCTGGACGTGACCCTGATCGACACCGGGTCCGACCGGTTTCCCGACCCGCTTCCCGCGGGCGTGACGGACCTTGTCGCCACCAATCCCGCCGATCTGGTGGCCCATGCGCCCGACACGGCCACACACCTGATCCTGACCTATTCCCATGCGCTCGATCTCGAGATCTGCCACCGGCTGCTGCAGCGCCCGTTCCGCGCGGCGGGGCTGATCGGATCGGCCACCAAATGGGCCCGCTTCCAGCGCCGCCTTGCCGCGCTGGGCCACGACCCGGCACAGATCGCACGGATCCACTGCCCGATCGGCGAACCCGCGCTGGGCAAGCATCCGCAAGCCATCGCACTGGGAGTTGCGGCCGAGCTTCTGCGCCCGGTCCCTGCCGCCGAAATCAAGGCCACCCCTTCGGAAAAGGATCGCGCCATATGACCCAACCGCTTCTGTCGATCCAGGGCGTCACCAAGGCCTATCCGGGCGTCGTGGCCAATGACTACGGTCTCCTTCGACATCCAGCCGGGCGAGGTGCACGCCCTTCTGGGCGAGAATGGCGCCGGGAAATCGACGTTGGTCAAGATGATCTACGGGCTCGTGAAACCCGATGCTGGCCGCATGATCCTGCATGGCGCGGCCTATGAACCGGCCAGCCCGCATGCGGCGCGGAATTCCGGCATCGCCATGGTCTTTCAGCATTTTTCACTGTTCGAAGCGCTGAATGTCGCCGAGAATGTCGCGCTTGGCATGGAAAACCCGCCGCCGATGGGGACGCTGGCCCAGAGGATCCGCGAGGTCTCGGAAACCTATGGCCTGCCGCTCGATCCGGCGCGGCTTGTGGGCGATCTGTCGGCAGGCGAACGCCAGCGGGTCGAGATCATCCGCTGCCTGCTGCAGGACCCGAACCTCCTGATCATGGACGAGCCCACCAGCGTGCTGACCCCGCAGGAGGTGGAGATCCTGTTCGAAACCCTGCGAAAGCTTTCGGCGGAAGGCACCGCGATCCTCTATATCTCGCACAAGCTCGAAGAAATCCGCGCGCTTTGCGACGCGGCCACCGTGCTGCGGCTGGGCAAGGTCGTGGGCGCCTGCACCCCGCGCGAGAAATCGGCCCGCGAACTGGCCGAGATGATGGTGGGCCAGCTTCTGCACACGCCCGATCGCGGGCGCGAAGGAGATGGGCGATGTGGCCCTGGCCGTCAGCGACCTTTCGGTGGCATCGCAAAACCCCTTCGGCACGGCGCTCAAGGGCATTTCCTTCGAGGTCCGGCGGGGCGAGGTTCTGGGCATCGGCGGGGTGGCGGGGAACGGACAGGACGATCTTCTGGCGGCGCTGTCCGGCGAATTGATCACCCGGCCCGACACCATCCGGCTCGGGCATCAGCCGGTGGGCGGGCTTGGCCCCAACGACCGCCGCAGGCTCGGTATCCTCTGCGCGCCCGAGGAACGGCTGGGCCATGCCGCAGCCCCGGATATGAGCCTGACAGAGAACGCGCTCCTGACCGGTGCGATCCGCGAGGGCCTGTCGAAGAACGGCTTTCTCAACTGGGGTAGGGCCCGCGATTTCGCAGAGAAGATCATCGAGCACCTTCGACGTGCGCACCCCCGGACCGGGCCGCGCGGCGCGGTCGCTCTCGGGCGGCAACCTGCAGAAATTCGTGATCGGCCGCGAGATCCTGCAACGGCCCGAGGTGCTTGTGGTCAACCAGCCCACATGGGGCGTGGACGCCGCCGCCGCGGCCGCGATCCGGCAGGCGCTGCTGGATCTGGCAAGTGCCGGGGCCGCGATCATCGTGATCAGTCAGGATCTCGACGAGTTGATGGAGGTGGCCGACCGCTTTGCCGCCCTGAACGAAGGCCGGATGAGCGCGCCGCGCCCGACCCAGGGGCTCACGATCGACGAGATCGGGCTGATGATGGGCGGTGCCCACGGGATGGAGGTGGCCCATGTCGCCTGAGGTCACAAAGAGTTCTCTCGCCTCCGGCGGGGATATTTGGAAAGAGAAGAAGCAGGGGGACTGCGCCATGATCCGGCTCGAGAAACGGCCCGAACCCTCGCGGAATTGGGCGCTGGCGACACCGGTTCTGGCGGTGCTGGCGACGATGGTCGCGGGCGGGCTGATGTTCATGCTGCTGGGCAACGACCCGGTGGAGGCGATCCGGACGATTTTCTGGGATCCGCTGTTCAATGACCAGTTCGCGGCCTATTCCCGACCCCAGCTTCTGGTCAAGGCCGGGCCGCTGATCCTGATCGCGATCGGGCTTGTCCCTCGGGTTTCGCGCAGGGGTCTGGAACATCGGCGCCGAGGGCCAGTATATCATCGGCGCGCTCTGCGGCGCGGGCGTCGGGCTGGCCTTCTATCCGCTGGAGGCCTTCTGGATCTTCCCGCTCATGGTGATTGCCGGTGCCCTCGGAGGCTGGGCCTGGGCGATGATCCCGGGCGTTCTCCGGACCCGGTTCAACACCAACGAGATCCTCGTCTCGCTGCTTCTCGTCTATGTTGCCGAACAGTTGATGGCGTCGATGTCGGTGGGGCTCTTGCGCAATCCCGAAGGCTCGGGCTTTCCCGGCAGCCGGAACCTTCAGCAATATGCCTCTGCCGCGAACAGCGAACTGATCGCGGGCACCGGCATGCACTGGGGCGTCGTCGCGGCCTTCATCGCGGTGATCTTTGCCTATATCCTGCTGAACCGTCACATCATGGGCTTCAACATCCGCCTTGCCGGACAGGCCCCCCGCGCCGCCAGGTTCTCGGGCGTCAGGCCCGCCCGCCTGATCCTGTTCTGCCTTGGCGTCTCGGGCGCGCTTGCCGGGCATGCGGGACTGTTCGAGGTCGCGGGACCCGCAGGCCAGATCTCGATCGATTTCAACGTGGGCTACGGCTTTACCGCGATCATCGTGGCCTTTCTCGGGCGTCTGCACCCGGTGGGCATCCTCCTTGGCGGGGCTTCTCATGGCGCTGACCTACATCGGCGGCGAACTCGCGCAGTTCATGCTGGGCCTGCCCGCCGCCGCCATTCAGGCCTTTCAGGGAATGCTGCTGTTCTTTCTTCTGGCGGGCGACGTGCTTACCAATTTCAGGATCCGGCTTCGGCCGGGCGGAGGTGGCGTGATGGATCTGTCCTCGATCAACCCGGTCCTTCTTGCTTGCGGCCCTCATGGTCGCCTCGACCCCGATCCTTCTGGCGGCCATCGGCGAACTCGTCGTCGAAAAGGCGGGCGTCCTGAACCTTGGCGTCGAAGGGATGATGATCATCGGCGCGATCTGCGGCTTCGCCGTCGCGGTCGAAACCGGCAAGCCCCTATCTGGGCTATATCGGCGCGGCCATCGGCGGCGCGACCCTGTCGCTGATCTTTGCCTTTCTCACGCAGTACCTTTGTCCAATCAGGTGGCGACCGGCCTTGCGCTGACCCTGTTCGGTCTTGGGTTCTCGGCGCTTGATCGGCCAGAACTACAACGGCATCAAACCGCCCGCAGGTCCAGCGATCTGAACATCCCGCTTCCTGTCGGATATTCCCTTCGTCGGACCGGTCCTGTTCCAGCACGATTTCATGGTCTATTTCGCGATCTCTCCTGGTGGCCGCGGTGGCCTATGGATGCTGACCCGCACTCGTGCCGGGCTGATCCTGCGGGCCGTGGGCGAAAGCCACGACGCGGCCCACGCGCTCGGGTACAAGGTGGTGCTGATCCGCGTCGCGGCGATCGCGTTCGGCGGTGCCTGCGCCGGCCTGGGCGGCGCCTATCTCAGCCTCGTGCGCGTGCCGCAGTGGACCGAGGGGATGACCGCCGGCGCGGGCTGGATCGCGCTCGCCATCGTCGTCTTTGCCTCGTGGAAACCGTGGCGCGTTCTTCTGGGTGCCTATCTTTTCGGCGGGATCACGGTTCTTCAACTCAACCTGCAGGCCGCGGGCGTCAAGATACCGGTCGAGTACTTGTCCATGTCGCCCTATCTGATAACGATCCTTGTGCTCGTCATCATGTCGGCCGACCGCGGCCGGGCGTCGCTCAACGCGCCGGCCGACCTCGGCAAATCTTTCCACGCGGCGTCCTGAACGCCGAAACACAAAACAAACCACGGGAGTATCACATGTTACGAAGAACCCTTCTTGCCGCTGCGGCTCTGGCGGTTGCCGGCGCGGGCGCGGCACTTGCCCAGGACCCGGTCAAGGTCGGTTTCGTCCTTGTCGGACCGAAGAACGACGGCGGCTGGTCGCAGCACCATTACGAAAGCGCCAAGAAGATGGAGGCGCATTTCGGCGACAAGATCGAGATGGTGGTGCAGGAAAGCGTCCCCGAAGGCGCCGATGCCGAGCGGGTGATGACGCAGATGGCGCTGTCGGGCGTCGATATCATCTTCACCACCTCCTTCGGCTACATGGACCCGACGATCAACGTCGCCGCCAAGTTCCCGGACGTGAAATTCGAACACGCCACCGGCTACAAGACCGCACCCAATGTGGGGAACTATTCGGCCCGCTTCTATGAAGGCCGCGCGGTCATGGGTCATCTGGCGGGCAAGATGACCAAATCGAACAAGATCGGTTACATCGCCTCCTTCCCGATCCCCGAAGTCATCCGCGGCATCAACTCGAGCTTCATCCACGCGCGCAAGGCGAACCCGGATGTCGAGATGAACGTGGTCTGGATCTTTACATGGTTCGACCCCGCGAAAGAGGCCGACGCGACGCAGGCGCTGCTCGACCAGGGCGTCGACGTGGTGCTCGCGCATACCGATTCCACAGCTCCCCTGGCGAAGCTGCAGGAAGCCGGGGCCTATGGCTTCGGCCAGGCCGCCGATATGGCCGAATACGCCCCGGCCCCGCGGATCTCGTCGATCATCGATGAATGGGCCCCCTATTACATCGAACAGGTACAGGCGGTGATGGACGGCACATGGGAAAGCAAGTCCACTTGGGACGGTATCAAGGAAGGCATGGTCGGCATCGGCGAATTCTCCGAAGTCATCCCCGAAGATGTCCGTGCCGAAGCCCAGGCGATGGTCGATGCGATCGTTGCGGGCGAATATCACCCCTTCACTGGCCCGCTGAACAAGCAGGACGGCTCGCCATGGCTGGCCGAGGGCGAAGTCGCCGATGACGGCACCCTTGCCGGGCTCAACTTCTATGTCGAAGGGCTGACCGGCGACATTCCGAACTAAGCCGCGAAACGCCAAACCAACAAAGGCCCGGCCCCGCGCCGGGCCTTTTCTTTTGCCCCCGGCCATGCTCCCCTTCGCCCATGACGGATGCCATCATCATCGGCGGCGGCGTGGCCGGGCTTACGGCCGCGGCGGCCCTCGCGCCCCACATGCAGGTCACGCTGCTCGAGACCGAAGCGGCCTTTGGCTATCATGCCTCGGGCCGCTCCGCCGCACAGTTTCTCAAAGGCTACGGGAACGAAACCGTGCGGGCGCTGAACACGGCCTCCCTCCCCGCCCATCTCGCGGGCGACGTGCTCTCCCCCCGCCCGGTCCTGATCCTTGGCGGGCCGGGCGACGAGGTCGCCTTCAAGACCGAATGTACCGAGATGTCGGCCTCTCCGATCACCTCCCGCGACGCAACGCGCCTCGTGCCGATCCTCAACCCCGCGGCGCTGGCCATGGCGGCCTATGCCCCCGATGCCTTCGACATCGACACCGACCAGGTGATGCAACAGGCCGCCCGCACGGCGCGCGCCCATGGCGCCACGCTCAAGACCACGGCCCCGGTCACCGGGATCGCCCGCGACGGCGGCCATTGGACGGTGACGGCGGACCGGACCTATCAACGCCGGGATCGTCGTCAACGCGGCCGGCGCCTGGGCCGACCGGATCGCGGAACTGGCGGGATTGCCGCCCATCTGGGCCTTGTCCCCTACCGCCGCTCCATGGCGCGGCTGCCCGCGCCGGGCGACCATGACCTGCGCAACTGGCCGATGCTGCTGGCGGCGGGCGAGGCGTGGTACGCCAAACCCGATGCCGGTGCGTGGATCGTCTCTCCGGGAGAGGCCGAGGCCGACCCACCCCCATGATGCCTGGGCCGATGACATGGTCATCGCCGAAGGTCTGGCCCGCTATCAGGAATTCGTTCTGCCCGAGGTCACGCGCGTCCTGACCACATGGGCGGGCCTGCGCACTTTCGCGCCCGACCGTACCCCGGTCATCGGGCCCGATCCCCGCACCACGGGGTTCTTCTGGCTGGCGGGGCAAGGCGGCTACGGGTTTCAGACGGCCCCGGCCGCGGCGGCGCTTCTGGCCGCCCGTGTCACCGGGTCCGCGCCGGAACTGGATGCGGACCATGTCGCACGGCTCGATCCCGCGCGGCTTCTCGGTCAGACAAGCTCGGGACGATAGTCCTTGCTGGGTGGCGCGGCATAGCGCGGCGCGGGAAAGGCGGGTCCATCGGACTCCTCGACCGCGAACAGCGCGGCAAGGTCACAGCGCACCGTCTCGTCGAGTTGCGGCAGCGCCGCCCGGCTGGGCAGATAGCTCTCCACCGGAAGACCGTTGGCGCAGAACACCTGATGGGCGTCGAACACCACGTTGTAATAAATCATGTCGCCGCCCGTCCGGTCGACGAAAGGCCACGTCCGACGCATCCGCGATATCGCGCGCGGCGATCAGGCAGCAGTCCGTGTCCGGCAAATCCGCAAGTCGCCAGCCCGGCACGAGAATCCGTGGCCCGCGGCGACGATCAGGTCGCGCTGCGGCATCATCGGCCCGATCGCGCGCGGCTTGAGCCGCACCGGGGCAAGCGAGGGGTCGGCGGCGATTTCGGCCGCGGTCACCGTCCGGGTCCAGACCATGCGCACCGGCTGCAATCCGTTGTCGCGGGTCACGACAAGATCGCCGGGACGCAGGTTCTCGACCCGGCGCGCGCCGCAGGGCGTTCGCAGACTTGCGGATCCGGACAGACCGGTCGATGCGGTGCGTTGCTGTTTCCCACCAGAAATCGGTGTCATCACGGTCATTTGTCGGTCCACTCCCCGGACGTCATCCCCACGCACTCAGACTTCGCGCGGAATATGGCATGATTTTGGTAAACAGGTGGTCACAAGCGGGCAGCTTGAAACCCTCCCCAACTCTCTCGATTCCGTAGAATTTTACATTTACTATCAAATAGTTAATAAATCGTACGTAGCCTCGGAAGTGTCGCAAAATCTGCCGCAACCTTCCAGACTCTCCGCTGTTATCCACAACCTATGGGCGATCTTCCGCCGAATCGGCTGAAAGCCGCGGGACAGTCGGACAGTCGGGCCCCGCATTGTTTCGGGCCTGATCGGGATTGCGGCGGCGATATGTCGGGCCGGATTTCTCCCGCCCGAACAAGGGCTTCAGCCATCCACCCGGATCACCTTGTTCTCCGGATCATAGGGGCTGTCCTCGACGACCCGTGCGGGCCAAAGCCGGTTCTGCATCCGGACCTGCAATTCGGTGCCCACCTCGGCCATGTCGGGGCTGACATAGCCCATCCCGATCGACTGCCCGAAATGCACCGAATAACCGCCCGAGGTCAGACGCCCCACCCGCCGGTCGCCCGCATAAAGCGCCTCGCGGCCCCACGGGTCGGCATCGTTCGGCCCGTCCACCAGAAGCGTCACGCATTTCGATCGGATGCCGGTGTCCAGCATGGCCTGCCTTGCCGTGGAACTCCTTTTCCGAGATCCACGAACCGGTCCAGCCCCGCCTCAAGCGGCGTCGCGTCGCGACCCAGTTCGGTGCCGAAGGCGCGATAGCTCTTCTCCTGCCGAAGCCAGTTCTGCGCCCGCGCACCCACCAGTGTCATCCCGTGTGTCTCGCCCGCCGCGACAAGCTGATCCCACAAGTACCGCCCCATCTCGATCGGATGGTGCAACTCCCAGCCCAGCTCGCCCGTATAGGCCACCCGGATCGCGCGCACCGGGCACATGCCCAGCTCGATCTCGCGGCACGAAAGCCACGGGAACCGCTTGTTGCCAAGCACCGTCGCCGGATCGGCATCCTTCACCAGATCGGCCAGCACATCACGCGATTTCGGCCCGGCGATGGCATAGACGCCCCATTGCGTGGTGACATCGTGGATATCGACCCATCCGCCGCCCGCCGCCATGAAATCCTCGGCCGACTTGCGCAGGAAATCCGCGTCATAGGCCGTCCATGCCCCTGCGGAAACACAGTAATACGCATCCTCGGCCAGCCGCACGATGGTGTATTCGGTCCGCGTCGTCCCATGGGCGGTCAGCGCATAGGTCAGGTTGATCCGCCCGACCTTGGGCAGCTTGTTGCAGGTAAAGTGATCGAGGAACGCCGTGGCCCCCGGCCCCCGCACCAGATGCTTGGTGAACGCGCTCGCATCGATCAGGCCCACGCCCCCCGGATCGCCTCGGCCTCGGCTTTCGCATAGCCCCACCACGCCCCGCGCCGGAAACTCCGCGCGTCATGGTCGAAGCTCTCGGGCGCATCCTTCGGCCCATAGTAATTCGGCCGCTCCCAGCCGTTCACCTGCCCGAACTGCGCCCCCGCCGCCTTCTGCCGGTCATAGGCGGGCGCCGTGCGCAGCGGGCGGCAGGCCGGCCGCTCCTCGTCTGGATGGTGCAGGATATAGACGTGGCTATAGCATTCCTCGTTCTTCCGCGCCGCATATTCGGTGGTCATCCAGTCGCCGTAACGCTTGGGGTCAAGGCTCGCCATGTCGATCTCGGCCTCGCCCTCCACCATCAGCTGCGCAAGGTAATACCCTGTGCCCCCGGCGGCGGTGATCCCGAAGGAAAACCCTTCCGCCAGCCACATGTTCCGCAGACCCGGCGCCGGTCCCACCAGCGGGTTGCCATCGGGCGTATAACAGATCGGGCCGTTGAAATCGTCCTTCAGACCCAACTCCTCGCAGGACGGGACCCGGTGGATCATCGCCATGTACTGCGCTTCGATCCGCTCCAGATCCAGCGGGAACAGATCGGCGCGGAAACTGTCGGGCACCCCGTATTCGAACCGCGCTGGCGCGCCCTGCTCATAGACGCCAAGGATCCAGCCACCCCGCTCCTCTCGCACATAGGATTGCGCATCCGCATCCCGGATCACCGGATGTTCCGGATTGCCCGCGGCCCGGAACTTCACCAGTTCCGGGTCCTGCTCCATCACGATGAACTGGTGCTCGACCGGGATCGCCGGGATCTTGATCCCCAGCATCCGCGCGGTCCGCTGCGCATGGTTGCCCGACGCCGTCACCACATGCTCGGCCGTGATCACGATCTGCTCTTCGGACGGCACAAGGTTGCCACCCTTCTCGACCATCTTCGTCGCGGTAACCTCCCACGCCTCGCCGGTCCAGTGAAACGCATCCGCCTGCCACTTCCGCTCGATCATCACACCCCGCTGACGGGCGCCCTTGGCCATCGCCATGGTCACATCCGCGGGGTTAATATAGCCGTCCGTCTGGTGGTACAGCGCCCCCTTGAGATCGTCGGTGCGGATCAGCGGCCACTTCGCCTTGATCTCCTCCGGCGTCATGAAGGTGAACGGCACGCCACAGGTCTCGGCCGTGGTGGCATAGAGCATATACTCGTCCATGCGCTCGTCCGTCTGCGCCATGCGCAGGTTCCCCACAACGGCGAACCCCGCGTTCAGCCCGGTCTCTTCCTCCAGTGTCTTGTAGAACCGGATCGAGTAGTCGTGGATATGCGTGGTGGCATAGGACATGTTGAAATAGGGCAGAAGCCCCGCCGCATGCCATGTGCTGCCACTGGTCAACTCGTCCCGCTCCAGAAGCATGACATCCGACCACCCGGCCCTGGCCAGATGGTAGGCGATCGAGGTCCCCACCGCTCCGCCACCGACGACCAACGCTTTGACATGTGTTTTCATGGCTGACTCTCCGTGCCCCATCGCGCGCATTCTGTCTTAATCCGCATCGACATGCGATGTCTTGCCGACCGTCCGTTGCGCGAATGCGACGTCTCGGATTGCACAAAAAACAGTCAGAGCGCCTATTCTGCAGGAAACGGCACCGGCGCACGCTGCGGTTTCGGTTGCCAAGCCCAAAAGACCGGTTAAGTTGTGGAAAAATCCACAATTCAACTCATTGTTTCAAGGCTTTGATCACCGGTGGTACTGGACTCGCTCATATCGGAATATTTTCTGCTGGAGACGGCACTGACCAGATCCATGGCTGTGGACGGATCGACGCGCGACAGGGTCCGCTTCCTGCGCGGTTGCGCCGACATGCTTGAGAAGATCGAGCAATACACCCCCACGGATTCCCGCGAAGCGAAAGACAAGGTGTTCTTCTTCCTCAACCGGGCGATCACCCGGCCGGGGCTTACGGTGGATGGGCGTGATCTCAACATCGCGCTGGCGCTGTGTGACAGTTCCTCCTACCACCCGCCCCCCGTGGCCGAACGCAATGGCGCGGGACTACAGCCAAGGGCCCCGATTCTGCGCGACCCGGACCTGACGCTGGGGATCATCGGCTATGTCCGCCGCTCCCGCGAGCGTGTCTCCCTGATCGATGCGGACTACAGGTATATCGCGACAAGTCGGCCCAATGCCGATTTCTACGGGACACGCCCGGCCCGCATGATCGGCGTTCATCTGGCAGACATGATCGGGCAATCGCGCTTTCTGGCCCGCGCCAAGCAACATATAGACGCCTGTGCCAACGGCGAGCCGCAGGAATACTACCATTCCGGCTCTGACAGGGAGGGAACCGACCGGGTATACCGCTGCCAGATGAAACCGGTCGAGCTTCCGGATGCCAGCGGCGGATGCGCGGTGATGATCTACATGCATGATGTGACCGAGACCATTCCCACCCGGATCGAGCCTCTCCCGGCCTGACGCCATCTTGCGAAGACCCGCAGATCCCCCATATCCGTGGGGTCGATCGAAAGGGGGCGCAATGGCACTTTTGAAAACCGGAATCCTGCTTGCCGCGATGACGGCACTTTTTGGCGCCGCCGGACTTCTGATCGGCGGCCAAAACGGCATGCTCATAGCCCTTGTCATCGCGGCGGGGATGAACTTCTTCGCGTGGTGGTCGTCGGACAAGATGGTGCTGCGTATGCACAATGCCCGCATCGTGACCCGCGCCGGCGAACCCGAACTGGTCGGCATGATCGAGGATCTGGCCCGGGGTGCCGGAATGCCGGTCCCATCGGTCTATTTGATCGACAGCGATCAACCCAATGCCTTCGCCACCGGGCGCAGCCCCGCCAATGCCGCAGTTGCCGCGACGACAGGGCTGCTGCGGCGGCTCAGCCGGGAAGAGGTGGCGGCGGTCATGGCCCATGAACTGGCGCATATCAGGAACCGCGACACGCTCCTGATGACGATCACCGCAACGCTCGCCGGTGCCCTCGGGATGCTCGCGAACTTCGCCTTCATGTTTCGCGGTCGGCGTGACAACGGGATGGGCATCATCGGGCTTCTGGCGACCCTGATCCTTGCACCGATCGCGGCCAGCGTCGTCCAGATGGCGATTTCCCGGACCCGCGAATACGAGGCCGACCGCATCGGCGCGGAAATCTGCGGCCAGCCGCTCTGGCTTGCCGCGGCATTGGAAAAGATCGCCGGTTTCGCGGCCCGGATCGACAATGCCTCGGCCGAGCGTAACCCCGCGACGGCGCATATGTTCATCATCAACCCGCTCCACGCCCATTCCCATGACAGGCTCTTCTCGACCCACCCGTCGACCGAGAACCGCGTGGCGAAACTGCGCGAGATGGCGGGTGTCGGCCGGGCAACGGCGCGCCGTGGTCCGTGGAGCTGATCGGGCCACTGGCTCCAAGTTTACGCTAGGGAATGTGTATGGTTTCCGCATGGTTTCCGCATCGAATACACATCGCGATATTCCGGGCGGAAACCCCTAGAGCATCGACGGCACGACAAGGTCCGGAGGCCGGTGGCCATCGTCGAAGGTCTTGATATTTATGATGACTTTCTCGCCCATCTCGATCCGCCCCTCGACCGTGGCCGATCCCATATGGGGCAGAAGCACGACATTCGGCAATTCCCGCAGCCGCGGATTGATCTCATGCCCATGCTCAAACACATCAAGTCCTGCTCCGGCGATTTCGCCGGCGCGCAGCATCCGGGTTAATGCATTCTCATCAATGACTTCACCCCGCGAAGTGTTCACGATCACCGCGTCGGGCTTCAGCAGTTTCAGCCGCCTCGCGTTCATCAGATGGAAGGTCGACGGCGTGTGCGGGCAGTTAATCGAAATGACATCCACCCGCCGTACCATCTGGTCAAGGCTCTCCCAATAGGTGGCCTGCAACTCTTCCTCGATCTCGGGCCGCAGCCGGCGTCGGTTGTGATAGTGGATCTGCATGCCGAACGCCGCCGCGCGGCGTGCCACGGCCTGCCCGATCCGACCCATGCCCAGAATGCCCAAGACGGCGCCCGCCAACCCGGCCACCCATATAGGCCGTCGGCGCCCAGCCATCCCAAGTCCCTGATTGCATTACGGAAAGCCCCTCGGGTATCCGCCGGATCACGGCGAGGATCAGGGCCATCGTCATATCCGCCGTATCCTCGGTGACGACGCCGGGCGTGTTCGACACAAGGATCCCCCGCTGCCGCGCAGACTGCACGTCGATATGATCGACGCCAGCGCCGTAATTCGCGATCAGCTTCAATTGCGATCCAGCCTGCGCCAGAAGCGCCGCGTCGATCGTATCGGTCACACAGGGCACCAGCACATCCGCACCCTTCATGGCCACGGCAAGCTCGTCCCGGGTCATCTTGCTGTCATCGCCCCGAAGGCTGACATTGAACAGTTCCTTGAGCCGGGTCTCCACCGGTTCGGGCAACCGTCGCGTGACGACAACACTCAGCGGCTTGCCAGCCATCTCCTGCCTCCGACTTCTTCACTTCGCGCTCAGCTTCTGGCAAAGTGTCAAGGAACGGGGCAAGGCACAAGCCATTGAACACATGCCCCGACAGATAACGGCAGTGAACAACAGGCGATCTCGTAACATGCGGATCTGGGCGATAGCGCTATCGGTGTTTATGGCGGTGTCTCTGCCGCAGTCTTCAATTGCAGCAGACGGGGTCGGATCGGTCACGAACCTGCCGCTTCCGCGGTTCGTCTCGCTCAAGGCGCCCGAAGGAAACGTCCGTCGCGGACCCTCGCTCAGCCACCGGATCGACTGGGTCTTCCAGCGCTCTGCCATGCCCTTGCAGATCACTGACGAGTTCGGCCATTGGCGCCGCGTCCAGGATCAGGAGGGCGCAGGCGGCTGGATGCACTATTCGCTTCTGTCGGGTGCCCGCACGGTGATCGTGAAAGAAGACATGACCGCCCTTCTGATGAGGCCCGAAGCAGGCGCCCCGTGAACGCCCGCGCCGAAGCGGGCGTCATCGCGCGGCTCGGCGAATGCAATCGCGACTGGTGCCGGATCAGTGCCGGAGGCGAGCGCGGCTGGGCCTCGAAGGACGCACTCTGGGGCGTCCTTCCCGACGAAATCCGGGAATAGCCGCCGCACCTCAGGCCGCGGCTAGCCCCCTGCCCTTTCAACAGCGCCTCGGGCCCCGGCATCCGTCCCCGGAACGCTGTATAAAGCGCCTCTGCCTCTTCGGACCCACCAACAGACGAGGATGTGCTTTTCAAGCTTCTCCGCCATGGCCGGATCAAACGGCGCCGCCGGCTTCCTCGAAGGCCTGAAACGCATCGGCATCCATGACCTCTGACCACATGTAGCTGTAGTACCCGGCCGAATACCCGTCGCCCGAGAACACATGGGCGAAATGCGGTGTCGCATGCCGCATCCGGATCGCGCGCGGCATCCCAATTTCGGCCAGAACCTCGGCCTGCCTCACCATCGGATCAGCCGGCGCGGGACCCTCGTGAAACGCAAGATCCACAAGGGCAGAGGCCACGTATTCGACGGTCTGGAACCCCATGTCATAGGTCGCCTGCCGCCAGAAGCCGGTCCAGAAGGTCCTTGGGCATCGGGGCGCCGGTTTCGGCGTGGGTGGCGAATTCCGACAGAACCTCCGGCACTTCAAGCCAGTGTTCGTAAAGCTGTGATGGCAATTCGACGAAATCGCGCACAACCGACGTGCCCGAGATCGACTCATAGGTCACATCCGACAGCATCTGATGCAAGCGCATGGCCGAACTCGTGGAACAGGGTCCGCGCGTCGTCATAGGACAGACAGTGCCGCTGCGCCCGGCGCGGGCTTGGCGAAATTGCAGACGTTGAGCACGATCGGACGCGTATCGCCTGCCAGCTTCTTCTGCGACCGCATGGCCGAGCACCATGCGCCCGACCGTTTGGAGCCGCGGGCAAAGTAATCGCCCACGAACAGGGCCATGTGCCGTCCGTCGCGGGTCACGTCCCATGCCCGCGCATCGGGGTGGTGCAGCGGTGGCTTCGGCAGGAGAAAACTCCAGCCCGAACAACCGGTTGGCACAGGAAAACGCGGCTTCGATCATCCGGTCAAGCTGCAGGTACGGCTTCAGCTCCGCCTCATCCAGATCATGCTCGGCCTTGCGCCGTTTCTCGGAATAATAGCGCCAGTCCCATGGCGCGAGATCGTCGTTGATGCCCGTCGTCGCGCATCATCTCTTCCAGCTTCGCGGCATCGGCATCCGCGCGCGGCCTTGGCCGGTTGCCAGACCCGCATCAGAAGATCGCGCACCGCGTCCGGCGTGCTGGCCATCGACGTTTCCAGCTTGTAGCTCGGCGAAACTCTCATACCCCAGAAGCTTTGCCCTTTCTTCGCGCAGGGCAAGGATCTCGGCGGCGATGGCGCGGTTGTCGGTTTCGCCCCCGTTCGCGCCCCGCGACGTCCAGGCCTCATAGGCCTTCTCGCGCAGATCGCGGCGCGGTGAGAATTGCAGGAACGGCACCACAAGCGAACGGGACAGCGTGATGACCGGTCCATCGACACCCTTTTCCTTGCCCGCCGCTTGCGCCGCGTCCACAAGGAAGCCGGGCAGGCCTTCGATGTCCTCCGGAGCCAGTTCCATGAACCAGTCCGCTTCGTCTTTCAGAAGGTTCTGCGAAAAGTCCGTTCCCAGAACCGCCAGTCGCTCGGTGACCTCCGCGAGCCTGTCCCGCGCGTCGCCCTCCAGCGCCGCGCCCGACCGTACGAAGCTCAGCCGCGTCAGGTAAAGAACCCGCTCCTGCTCTGCCGTCAGACCGGCCGATGCGCGACCTTCCCACAGGGCTTCAATCCGGTCGAACAGCGGCCGGTTCTGCGATATTTCAGAACCATAGGCGGCAAGCCGCGGCGAAAACTTCCGCATCAGCGCGTTCCGCGCGTCATTCGTATCGGTGCCCGCAAGCGTATAGAACGTGCTCAGCACCCGGCCCAGACCTGCGTCAGCCAGCTCCAGCGCCTCGATCGTATTGGCGAAACTCGGTGGCTCCGGGTTTTCGGCAATCGCGGCAACCGCTGCCCGCGCCGCATCCAGAGCGGCATCGAACGCCGGCTCGAAATCCGCATCCGCGATCCGGTCGAAGGGCGCGATGCCAAAGGGGGTGGTCCAGTCCGAAAGCAGCGGGTTTGTCATCGAAGTCTCCTTTCGAAAGAACTAGGTCGCCGGTCCGGGGAATGCCAGTACCGGACCGGTCCATCCGGCGATTCAGTGCTCTGATCCCGGTCTTTCCCGCATCCGCCGCTCCAGCCGCCGCAGGACGAGCGACAGCGAAATCGTGATCATCAGATAGATCAGCGCCACCACGTTATAGGTCTCGAAATAGCGAAAGTTCCCGGCAGCCGTGACCTTGCCCGCCTGCGTCACGTCGAAAACGCCAAGAACCGACACAAGGCTCGAATCCTTCACCATCGCGATGAAATCATTGCCTAAGGGCGGCAGAATGACCCGGAACGCCTGTGGAAAGACGATCAGCCGGAACCGCAGCCAAGGCGACAGACCAAGAGCGTTCGCCGCCTCGATCTGGCCCTTGTCGATCGATTGGAGGCCCGCGCGGAACACCTCGGCGATGAAAGCCGAATAGCCGATGGTCAGCGCAAGGATCGCCCGCCAGAGAAGCGTGAAATCCCGTGTGCGGACCGGCTCCAGTCCAATGCCTCCGCAATCCAGTTCCACGCGGCGACCAAGGCGGGCGCAAAGACAAAGGCCACGTAGAGCAGAAGCACGATGATCGGGACGCCCCGGACGATCTCGATGTAGAACCGGGCGATCTGGCGCAGCACCAGAAATCGCGACGGTCGATGCGACCGCCAGCAACAGCCCCAGAACCGAGGCCGAGAAGAACCCCACCAGCGTGACGAAGATCGTGATCCCGATACCGCGCGACAGGGTGCTCAGCACCTGCGCGATAGATGTCGTCGGCCACCACCCGATAGGTCAGATAGGCCGCCGATGGCGCACGCCACGACCAGCCACCACGGAAAATCCTTGTCCTGCGGCGGCGCGGGGATCATGCGCGCGCGAACTGGCCCCGGCATCGTGCCGGGGCCTTACCTTCAACGCCCCGGCGCGATGCCGGGGCGACCCTGGATCACCGATCAACCACCGATCTTGAAATCAAGGAACCACTTCTTGTTCAGCGCGTCGATGCGTGCCATCGGCCTTCATGTCGGCAATTGCGGCATTCATCGGCCCCACGAGGTCCGAGCCCTTCGGGAAGATGAAGCCGAAATCCTCGGTCCCGAGTTTTTCGCCGACGATCTTGAGCGCGCCCTCGGATGCCGCGACATAACCGTCGCCCGCCGTGCCGTCGGTCAGGACAAGATCGACATCGCCGGTCCGCAGCGCCTGAACGCCCGCGCCGAAGGTCTCGAACAGCTTGATACGCGGGTTCGACTCGTTGCCGTCCAGAAGGTCGTAGACACCGACATAGAAGGGCGTCGTGCCCGGCTGGGCCGCCATCAGCAGGTCTTCGTTCGCGGCAAAGCTCGCGCCATCGGCAAAGCGATCCTCGTCGCCGCGCACCATCATCACCATTTCCGACCGCATATAGGGGTCAGAGAAATCGACGACCTCGGCCCGGTCCTCGCGGATCGTGATGCCGGTCATGCCCATATCGAACTGGCCTTCGCCAACGGCCGCGATCATCGCGTCCCAGCTGATGTTCTCGTAGCTGACGGTGATGTTGATCCGCTTCGCGATCTCTTCCATCGCATCATATTCCCAGCCGATCGCGGCGCCGCTGGCCGGATCGACGAATTGCAGCGGCGGATAGGCGTTTTCGGTCACCACGACGACTTCGCGCCCTTCGAGGTTCGGCAGATGTCCCCCGGCCAAAGCGGCGGTGGCGAATGTCGCGGCGGCAAAGGCGGCGGCAGCAATCTTCTTCATGTATCAAACTCCCGGTTGAACAGACCGGCGGAGTATGGCGCGAATCCTGCAGCCTGCAAGGCTATCCGGAGCAAACCGGGCAATCGGGACGCCGCTTCAGCGCGATCACCCGGCTTTCGCCGTAAAGCGCGTCGTAGATGAGCATCCGCCCGCGCAACCCTTCGCCCGCGCCGGTCAGTTCCTTGATCGCCTCGACCGCCATCATCGCGCCCACGACCCCCGGCAGGGGGCCCAGAACGCCACCTTCGGCACAGGACGGCGCAAGGCCCGGGGCGTTGGGTTCGGGAAAGACGCAGCGGTAGCACGGCGTTCCGTCCTTCGGGGCATAAGTGCTGATTTGCCCCTCCCATTGCGACAGCGCTGCGGAAATCAGGGGCCGGCCCGTCGCATGGGCGGCCGCGTTCACCGTGTAGCGCACTGCGACCCCGTCAGTCCCGTCAAGGATCAGATCATATTCCCTGAACAGATCCTCGGCGATCTCGTCAGTCAGCAAACGGTTATAGGGCCGGACCGTGACATAGGGGTTCTGCGCCTCCATCGCTGCCTGCGCCGAAAACACCTTGGGCATGCCGATCCGGGCATCGGTGTGAATAACCTGACGCTGCAGGTTCGAATTCGCCACCACATCATCATCGATGACACCGATCGTGCCGACACCTGCCGCGGCAAGATACTGAAGCGCCGGGCTTCCCAACCCGCCCGCGCCGATCACAAGAACGCGCGCCTCGCGCAACCGCTTCTGCCCCTGCCCACCGATCTCGCGCAAGACGACATGGCGCGCATATCGCTCGATCTCGACGTCCGAAGCCTTGCTGCTCTGCTCGGGCGCGCGGTTTTCCGGCCTTACCTTCGTGCGCAGGGCCCGCAATCCCAGCGAATAGGCCCAGACCGCCAGCCCCAGCGCGCCCAGCGCAAACCATTCGCCCTTCGACCCGCCAAGCGCCAACTTCAGGGCATGGCCCTCGGGAAAGACGACCTGAACGCCCAGAACCGCCACGTAAAGCAGGAGGATCATCAGCCAGCGCGCCGCGCGCGGGGTCTTGAGCAGGTACCCAAGGCCCCAAAGTGCCGCCGCCAAAGTCAAGAAACAGGATCATCAGCCGGTTCCCGTCGACCCGAAGCCGCCTGCGCCGCGCCGGGTTTCCGACAAGGCGCGGGTTTCCGAAAACAGCGCCTGCACGACCGGGGCCACCACCATCTGCGCAATCCTGTCACCATGACCGATCCGGAAATCCTCCGCTCCCAGATTGACGAGGATCACCCCCAGAGGCCCGCGATAGTCGCTGTCGATCGTTCCCGGCGCGTTCACCAGTGCAATCCCGTACTTCAGGGCCAGACCAGACCTCGGCCGGATCTGAACCTCGTACCCGTCGGGAATTTCAAGCCGCAGCCCTGTCGGCACCAAGGCGCGCGCGCCCGGCTTCAAGGTGAGGCCATGTGCCCGGCTGTCATGGGGGAAATTCGCGCGCAGATCCGCACCGGCAGCCCCCGCACTCTCATAACCAGGAAGCGGAACATCGGGATCGGAATCTTCGTCGCGCAGAACAAGAACTTCCGGTGTCACTGCCACACTCCTTGCGCCAGTCCGGTTCTGCCAAACGCCCTGATCGTCACGTTTCGACCAACGCCGCTGCGATCCGGTCCGCCAGCCGTGCCGCGACCTGATCCTTCGTCATGCGCGGCCACTCCTCGGCACCACCGCCGGTGACCAGAGTGACGGCATTCTCGGTGCCGCCCATGATCCCCGTCTCGGGCCGGACATCGTTCGCCACGATCCAGTCGCAGCCCTTTCGCGCGCGTTTTGCGGTGGCATTGGCCACGACATCATCCGTTTCCGCCGCGAAGCCCACGACAAGCGTTGGGCGGCCTGCCTTCATCTGCGCCACGGTCGCCAGAATGTCGGGGTTCTCGGCAAAGCCGAGCGTCGGCACTCCGCTGCCGTCCTTCTTGATCTTTCGGTCAGAGGCGTTCGCCACGCGCCAATCCGCCACCGCCGCGGCAAAGACCGCGGCTTCCGCCGGAAGCGCCGCTTCGACCGCGGCCAGCATCTCGGCCGCCGTTTCCACCGCGACGACGCGCACGCCGCCTGGGAGGTGGAACCGAGGCCGGGCCGGTCACGAACGTCACATCCGCGCCCCGTGCCGCGAGTGCGCGGGCAATTGCACTGCCCTGCGCACCTGAGGACCGGTTGGCGATATAGCGGACCGGATCGATCGGCTCATGGGTCGGCCCCGAGGTCACCACGATATGACGCCCCTTCAACGGCCCGTCGGACAGCGCCCGTTCGATACTGTCCACGATCTCGTGTGGCTCCGACATCCGCCCCGGGCCGAACTCGCCACAGGCCATTGCGCCGTCGACCGGACCCGCGAACAGAACGCCATCCTGTCTCAGCGTCGCCGCATTCCGCTGTGTCGCGGGGTGTTCCCACATCCGGACGTTCATCGCTGGCGCGATCAGCACCCGCTTGTCCGTTGCCATCAGAAGCGTCGAGGCAAGGTCATCCGCATGGCCGCCCGCCATCTTTGCCATCAGGTCGGCAGTGGCGGGCGCCACCACCACGAGATCGGCAGCGCGGCTCAGTTCGATATGCCCCATCTCGGCCTCGTCGGTAAGGTCGAACAGGTCCAGATAGACCTTTTCGGCGGCCAACGCCGAGGCCGAGAGCGGCGTCACGAATTCCTGCGCCGCCCGCGTCAGCACGGGCGTGACCGAGGCCCCCCGCTCGCGCAGGCGCCGGATCAGATCCAGCGACTTGAACGCCGCGATGCCGCCACCGACGATGAGGAGTATGCGCTTTCCATTCAACATGGGGCGGAGCCTAGGGCCAACATCCGACCGCAGCAAGTGTGCCTTGGGTCAGTCCCGAAATACCGCGCAGGGATCGTCACGCGCAACTGGCGGAGTCACCAGCCACAGGTCGTGGGGCGCAACACCATCCGGGGGGCTTTCGAACTGGCCTACAGACAGGATCTCCAAGGCCGGCGCGGCCCGTTCCAGCATCCTCGGCAGACCCCAGTCCCGCCTGCGCATGCCCGTTGCCCGTCACCACCGCCACAGGCCCGCCCGTCTCGGCCATCGCCGCCAGAACCGCGCGGGCAAGGGCCGCATCACGCAGGCGCTGTGCTTCGACCATTCCGGGAAGGATATCCTTGGGCAAGGCGTCGCAATGCGCCGTCATCTGGCCTGCCTCCCGCTGAGCCTGCTCATCAGGGTCCAGGGGTTGATCAAGCCCGAACAGCGGGGCTGATCCGCCCAGAACAGCGGCCGCGCCTTCGGTCACCGCACGCCTGACCTCTTCACGCGGCATATCCCCACCAAAGATCACCGCGTCAGGAGCGGCCAGAAAGATCGGGTGATACATCGCGAAATCGGGCCAGCCCGAGCTTTCCCAATCAAGTGCCTCGGCCAGCCGGTCTGCCCTGCCCCGCACCTCCGGGGTCACCGCAAGAGCTTCGTTCGGCCCGAACATCTCGAACACGATGGCCTTGGGCGACAGGGCTGCGATCGCAAGCGCCTGGTTCAGATGGTGCCGGGGGTTGTCATGGACTTCGCCCAGCACGATCACATCGGCAGCGGGCAGTTCGGCCAACACATTTTCATCGATCTCGGACGCGATGGTAGCGCGAGTCATGTAAAGGCCCGCCAGAAGCGGGCCTAACAGAATTTGCCGGATTCTCATGCGAAGAACGCGTGGACTTCTTTCGACTGTGACTCGAGACTCTTGCGCATCTTGCCAAAGGCCGCGGCTTCAAGCTGCCGGACCCGCTCTTTCGAAAGGCCGAGCTCGTCCCCGAGGCTTTCAAGTGTGCGGGGGGCATCCCGCAACTTGCGTTCGCGCACGATAAAGCGCTCGCGATCGTTCAGATTGCCCATGGCCGAAACCAGCCAGTCGCGCAGCGTATCGATATCCTTTTCGTGCTCGACCTGTTCGGAACCCTGAGAATTCTCGTCCTCAAGCGCATCGATCCATTCGCGGCCCTCGTCGTCAGCCGACTGCGTGGCATTCAGCGAGTAGTCAGACCCGGCAAGCCGGCCTTCCATCATCTCAACATCATGAAGGGGCACACCCACCTCGGTCGCGATCATGTGGCGCAACTGGTGCTTGTCGAGACGCTCTCCCCGGGACGCAGCCTCACGCTCGAGCCGAGCCTGGACCCGGCGCATGTTGAAGAATAGCGATTTCTGGCTCGAAGTGGATCCGGTCCGCACCATCGACCAATTGCGCATCACATAATCCTGGATCGACGCCTTGATCCACCATACGGCATAAGTGGAAAAACGCACGCCGCGATCCGGATCGAATTTGTCGGCCGCCTTCATAAGCCCAAGGCTGGCTTCCTGGATAAGATCATTCATCGGCGCGCCATAGCGACGGAACTTCGACGCCATCGAAATGGCAAGTCGCATATAGGCGGTGATCAGACGGTGGAGCGCTTCCTCATCGCGCTGGTCGCGCCAGGCATAGGCAAGGCGCAACTCAGTTTCGGCATCAAGCAGTTCTGCCTGCATGGCGCGGCGGGACAACGTTTGGTCTGACGAAGCATCAAAAGCCATTCTCAACCCCTGTACTCAGCCGCCATTCGCGGCGTTCATTTTGAAAGTGTTACGACGCGACTTCGGAGTTGGATCAGATTCTTCGTGCAAAAAAGTTGCCCTTTCCTCAATCACCGCTAGTTTGCGCTCACCCTCGACCGTGGGATGATCCGGATGGTCCATGAAAACCTTACGATCTGCTGGGTAAGGCACGGACCGACCCATGCGAAGTCCATGGTGGGGTGGTCCGATCTCCCCGCGGATCTGAGTGATCGCGCGGCTCTGTCCCGGTTATCGGCTTATCTTCCTCAGGATGCACCCGTAATCTCCTCCGATCTGTCCCGCGCCATTGCGACCGCAGATGCGATACAAGATCACAGGCTGCGTCTGCCGCATGCGCCGGGCCTGCGCGAGATGCATTTCGGCGCATGGGAGATGCGGACCCACACCGAGATCGAAGCCGAAGACCCCGATCGCATTCGCGCCTTTTGGGAACGACCGGGCGATGTGCGGCCTCCGGGGGGCGAAAGCTGGAACGATCTTCATGCACGGGTGGTGTCTGCCGTAGCCAACCTGCCGCGCTCTGTGCCGAACCTCATCGCAGTCGCCCATTTCGGCGTCATCCTCGGTCAGGTCCAACGCGCCAAGGGCTGGACCGCCGAGACCGCATTCTCCCAGAGGATTGAAAACCTGTCGGTCACGCGCATCACCTATGGCAAAGATCCTGGCATAGGCGAGATCAATCACATTCCGTGAGATGCGCATCACAAAACGTCGTTTCATGGCGGATCGCCGTGCCGCTAGAAACGGGTCATGACATATGACCTTGCCATCGGCGATCGCGCCTATTCAAGCTGGTCCCTTCGGGGCTGGCTTCTGTTTCACCGGTTCGGGATTCCCGTTCGGACCCAAAGGGCAACCCTGTATACGGACGAACTCCCGGCATTGCTGGCGAAATTTCCGCCTGCACGACAAGTCCCCGTGATACGCACGCCGGACGGGTCGGTGATCTGGGATACGGTCGCCATCGCAGAAGAGCTGTCGCAGCGCCACCCAGAGGCAAGTCTTTGGCCCAAGAACCCCGAATTGCGCGGGGCGGCCCGCGCATTGACGGCAGAAATGCATTCTGGCTTCGGCGCACTGCGCGCCGCATGTCCCATGAACCTGCGCGTGGCTTATTCGGATTTCGTACCGTCCGACGCGGTGCTGGCAGATCTCGACCGCATCGAGCATCTTTGGGCATTTGCGCGGCGGATGTCGCCAGAGGGGCCTTGGCTCTTCGGCAAATATTCGGTCGCGGATGCATTCTACGCGCCGGTCGCCGCGCGGATCGCAGGCTATGGGCTTCCTGTTGGCGCAGCTGCCGGGGCCTATGTCATGAAACATCTTTCGGACCCTGCCTTTCGCCGTTGGCGCGCGATGGGGCAGGTCGACGGCCCCGATCAGGCGGCCTATGCGATGGAAAACGCGACAACCGTATGGCCCGGCCCCGCGGTCCGCACCGCAGTGGTGGCCGAAGGTCCGTCGGAGAATTCCGCATGTCCCTATTCCGGCGATCCGGTCACGCATTTCCTTGAAACCGAAGGGCGCGTTTTCGGGTTCTGCAACGCGTTTTGCCGCGACAAGACGCTGGAAGACCCCGATGCTTGGCCCGAATTCACCGCGCTTCTGGAAAGGACCTGTTAACCATCCTTAAACTCTCATGACTTAGATCTTGCTGGTCAGGGGGCGGATCATGGTTACGCGGGCCTATACAGTTGCATTCGAAGGAGTCGAGGCCCGGCTGGTCGAGGTTCAATGCTCCGTTGCCCCCGGACTTCCGGCATTCTCGATCGTAGGCCTGCCCGACAAGGCCGTCTCCGAGGCCCGTGACAGGGTTCGCGCGGCGCTTACCTCCATGGCAATCGCGCTTCCGTCGAAACGGATCACCGTGAACCTGTCCCCGGCCGATCTTCCGAAAGAAGGCTCGCATTTCGATCTGCCGATTGCTCTTGCGCTTCTGGCCGCCCTCGACATCCTGCCGCGCGAAGACATGGAAGCCACAGTCGCGCTGGGCGAGTTGTCGCTGGACGGATCGCTGGTCAGCGTGGTGGGTGCCCTGCCCGCCGCGATGGCCGCCGCCGAAAGCGGCCGCCGACTGCTTTGCCCGAAAGGATGCGGCGCCGAGGCCGCATGGGTTGGCGCGACCCAAGTCATCGCCCCCGCCTCTCTGATGGAGGCCGTTCGGCACTTTTCGGGTCAGGGACCACTTGCGCCGGCCGAGCCGGGAAATATCGAGGAAGACCGGTCGGCACTCCGTGATCTGCGCGAGGTCAAGGGGCAAGAACGCGCCAAGCGCGCCCTGGAGATTTCCGCAGCCGGACGACATCACGTAATGCTTGTGGGTCCGCCGGGATCAGGCAAATCGATGCTTGCGGCCCGCATTCCGGGCATTCTGCCGCCTCTGTCCGCGACCGAGGCGCTGGAGACTTCGATGATCCATTCCCTCTCCGGCTTGCTGGACGAAGGTGGGATCAGCCGCATCCGGCCCTTTCGCGAACCCCATCACACAGCCTCCATGGCGGCAATCGTGGGCGGCGGCAAAGGCGCGAAGCCGGGTGAGATCTCTCTTGCGCATAACGGCGTACTCTTCATGGACGAATTCCCCGAATTCCCGCGTACGGTGCTGGAAACCCTGCGCCAGCCAATCGAAACCGGCGACGTCGTTGTCGCGCGAGCCAATGCCCATGTCCGCTACCCCTGCCGGTTCATGCTTGTCGCCGCCGCAAATCCCTGCAAATGCGGGTACATGACCGATCCGGCCCGGGCCTGCGCCCGTGTCCCGCAATGCGGCGAAGACTATCTCGGGCGCATTTCAGGCCCGCTGATGGACCGGTTCGACCTTCGGATCGATGTCCCGCCGGTGGCCTATTCCGATCTGGACTTGCCTGCCTCGGGGGACAGTTCTCAAGAGATCAAGGCCCGGGTCGTCGCCGCGCGGGCGATCCAGGCAAACCGCTATAAGGACTCGGGCATCGCCCATCTGAACGCCGATGCCTCGGGCCAGCTTTTGTCGGATGTGGCCACGCCCGACGAAGAAGGGAGGAGTTTTCTGGTCAAGGTGGCGGACAGGTTCGGGCTTTCGGCGCGTGGCTATCACCGCGTGCTTCGCGTGGCCCGCACGATCGCCGATCTGGCGGGCTCGGACGATGTCCGCCAGCCCCATGTGGCCGAGGCGGTCAGCTTCCGTCTTCAGATCGGGACCGAGGGATGAGAGAGCCGATGAACGCCGCCACATTCCCAAGGCTTTCGCGCGCCTCGGGCACATAACCATCCAGTAACTGCCAGACATGCGGTGCGTCGGGTTGCGTCTGCACCTCGACCTGTCCGCCACTTCTGCGCAGATGCTCGGCCATTCGGCGCGTATCGTCGAACAGGATCTCGTTCTCCGCGACCTGCATCAGGACAGGCGGCGGGCGTTCGAACCGCGCGAACAGGGGCGAGACCCGCGCATCCGCCCGGATCTCCGGCGGCGCGACAAAGTCGAGCAATTCACCGATCCGCTCTGCGGGCAAAAGCCGGTCCGCCGCGGCATTGGACGTGACCGACGCCCCCGACATCGTCAGATCGGTCCAGGGCGAAAATGCGAAAAGCGCCGCGGGCCGCGCATCCGTCGCACAAAGATGCGCGAGCAACGCAAGCGCAAGCCCGCCACCTGCGCTGTCGCCACCCAGTACGATCTGGCTCGGCGCATAGCCGCGCGCACGAAGTTCGGAAAACGCGGCGCAAGCATCCTCGAACCCGGCCGGAGCGGGATGTTCCGGTGCAAGCCGATAGGCGGGGGCCACCACCTGTGTCCCGGTCAGTTTCGACAGGCGCCCCAGCATCGCCCGATGGGTTTCGGGCGACCCGGCAATATAGCCTCCACCATGGAAATAGAGGATCACCGGAGACGCTTCGACGCGCCCGCAAGAGATCCATGACAGAGCTCCGTCCTTCCGGATCGTGGTCTGCGAGGGCGGACGCAGAAAGATGGAGGTGGCACGCTCAAGTTCGATCCGGGCTCGGTCCGGTCCCGACACCCGCGCGGCCACTCGGCGCAGGATGCCCCGCGACAGAAGGTTGATCAGGCGAAGGCGAAGACTGGCCATGGCCTATCCCGCCCGGCGCGCCTCGATCGCCAGCCAGATCTTTTCAGCGACGTTGATGCCATCGAAACGCTCAAGTTCCTGAATTCCCGTGGGCGAGGTCAGGTTGATCTCGGTCAGCCAATTACCAATCACGTCGATTCCGACGAAAACCTGCCCCTTCTCGCGCAGGACAGGTCCGATCCGGGCACAGATCTCGAGGTCACGCTCGGTCAAACCGATCTTCTCGGCCCGTCCGCCCACATGCAGGTTCGACCGTGTCTCGCCCTCTGCCGGGATGCGGTTGATCGCCCCCACCGGCTCGCCATCCACCAGGATCACCCGCTTGTCGCCCTTCGTGACCGCAGGTACGTATTTCTGCGCGATCAGCGGCTCGCGGTTGATGCCCACGAACAATTCGTGCAGCGAGGCGAGGTTGCGGTCGTTCGGATCGAGTCGGAACACCCCCGCCCCGCCATTCCCGTAGAGCGGCTTTAGGATAATGTCTCCGTGCTCGGCCTTGAACCGCTTCAGCGTCGCCAGATCGCGCGCGACCATCGTGGGTGGCGTCAGCTCCGGGAACCTCAGAACCAGAAGTTTCTCCGGGTAATTCCTGACCCAGAACGGGTCGTTGACGACCAAGGTCCCGGGTGACAGGAAATCCAAGAGATGCGTCGTCGTGATATAGCTCATGTCAAAGGGCGGGTCCTGCCGCAGCCAAACCACATCCCACTCGGAAAGATCCACGACGGTTTCGGGTCCAAGCGTCACGTGATCGCCCTTGACCCGCTGGACCTCCATCGCATGCCCGCGCGCGGTTATCCGGCCTTCGTCGAAAGCCAGCCCCTCGGGCGTATAGAAGAAAAGCTCGTGGCCCCGGGCCTGCGCCTCTTCCGCCAGCCGGAAACTGCTATCGGCGTCGATGTTGACCGTCTGGATCGGGTCCATCTGAAAGGCGACCTTGAGCGGCATTGCGGAACTCCCTCTGGAACACTGGCTCTACATGGCCCAGCCAAGAAGTGGAGGCAATGGTATGCTCAGGTCATGAGGACGTTCTCGATCACGCGGACGGCGCCGGTGCCATCTACAAGAGCCACATCGAACCGGGCATCGGTATCCTGACCGCGCGGCTCTCCGGCCAGAAACTGCGCCGCCGCACGGCCGATGCGTGCGAATTGATGGGGCCCCAGTCGCGCCTGCTGCCGTCTCGAAATCCCGGGCCCGCTTCACCTCGACGAAAACGATGGTGTCACCCTCGCGAACAATCAGGTCGATTTCTCCCGCGGCGCATCGCCAGCGGGTTGCCGCGACCCGGTGACCCCGGCGCTGATAGTCCGCAGCGACCCCGTCTTCGGCAGAAAGACCTGCGCGATAGGAGACATAGCCGCTCATTCGCGGCCCGCGCGCTCCAGCGCCGCCTGATAGACATCGCGCCGGGGCAGGCCAAGCGCCTCGGCCACATGACGGGCCGCATCTTTCACCGACATCGTCCGCATCGCCTCCTCCAGCATCGCATCTCGCGCCTCAGGCCCGGCCACGCTGTGCGACCGGTCGATCACGACCACGATCTCGCCTTTCGGCGGGTTGTCCTCATAGAACTCAGCAAGCTCGGCCAGCGTGCCCCGCCGAACCTCCTCGAACTTCTTCGTTAACTCGCGGCAGACAGCCGCCTCTCGCTCTTCGCCCAGGACTGCCACACAGGATTTAAGGTTGGATGAAAGCCGCCGTGGCGATTCGAAAAAAACAAGCGTCGCAGGAACATCCGCCAATTCGCGCAACCATGTTTCGCGCGCCGATTTCGCCGGTGGCGGGAAGCCCGCGAACAGAAACCGGTCGCTTGGCAACCCCGCCACGACGAGCGCCGCCAGAACCGCGGAGGCTCCGGGCGCCCCGTGCACGGGCAGCCCTTCGGCTATGGCGGCCCGCGCGAGCGCGAAATCCCGGATCGGCGACTAGGGGCGTACCCGCGTCGGAGACATAGGCCACCGACTTGCCCTCGGCGATCATCCGCAAGATCCGCGGACGCTGCGCGGCGCCGTTATGGTCGTGGTAGGGGATGATCGGACGCCCCGCCAAGGCAACGCCATGGATCTCCATGAGCTTGCGGGTATTTCGCGTGTCTTCGGCCGCGATCACGTCGGCTGCACGAAGAATATCCAGCGCACGCAGGGTGATGTCGCGCGCCGCACCGATAGGTGTTGCAACCAGAAACAACCCGGCAGTCAGGGACGCTGGCTCATGGGGTGGCATTTTCCCTCCGTTCCGCAACGGCTGCGATTTACACGACAGGCGCTTGCGCATAGGCTGTCGCGCACTGAATAGCCAGACTTGTCGTGAGGGTAGAATGGTCGCCGCAATTTCCATCGGTCGCAAGCTTCTGATGCGCCTGAGCCTTCTTCTAGCCGTGCTTGTCGTTGCGGCCTGTGATCCCATGGCGACCGTCGGCGGTGGCCCGACCATTGACACGCGTCGCAGCGTTCCGGTGGCGCTTCTGGTGCCGCAGACGGCCCCGCAGGGCGGCGCGGGCCTGTCGCAAAGCATTGAAAACGCAGCCCGGCTTGCCATGGCTGACCTCTCCGGCGTGGATGTGAAGCTGACCGTATATGACACGCGCGGCACGGCTGCGGGCGCCGAAGCCGCGACAGTCGCGGCCCTTGGCGACGGGGCCAAGATCATACTCGGGCCGGTCTTCGCCGAAGCCGCGAATGCCGCCGGCGTCGTCGCATCCCGGCGCGGTGTGAACGTTCTGTCATTCTCGAATAACCCGGCGATCGCGGGAGGCAATGTCTTCATACTCGGCTCGACGTTTCAGAATACGGCCGACCGGCTTGTTGGCTATGCCGCGCGTCAGGGCGTGCGCGATATCATGATCGTCCATGCAAACAGCCCCGCCGAACTTACCGGTCGCGACGCGATTTCGCGCGCAATCGCCGCAAACGGGTCGCGGCTCGCCGGCACCGCATCTTTCGACCTGAGCCAGCAAAGCGTCATCTCGGCCATTCCGCAAATCGCAAGCCAGGTCCGCAGCAATGGTGCAAAGGCCGTCTTCATGACCTCGGGCAACGATGGGGCGATCCCGTTCCTTGCCGAGCTTCTGCCCGAAAACGGCATCGACAACACGGCGGTTCAGTTCATCGGCCTGCAGCGGCTGGATATCCCGGCCACGGCGCTATCGCTGGACGGCCTCCAGGGCGCGTGGTTCGCGGTGCCCGATCCCGGCCTCGCGGCACAGTTCAACGGGCGCTACCAGGCCGCTTATGGCACCAATCCACATCCGCTCGCCGGGCTGGCCTATGACGGCATCGCGGCTATCGGCGCACTTGTCAGCGCCGAAGGATCCGACGCGCTGACGGTTCCCGCCCTTACCCGGCCCTCCGGCTTTGTCGGTGTAAACGGTGTTTTCCGTCTACGTCCCAACGGTACAAACGAGCGCGGTCTGGCCGTGGCCACAATCCAGGATAGACAGGTCACATATCTTGATCCCGCCCCTAGAAGCTTTGGCACCCCCGGCCTCTGAGCCGGGCGCCCCTTCCAAGCCAGCCGAACTGATTTGCGACGCGCATCTTCTCTTTGACGAAGAGGCGGTGCGCGCGGCACTCGCGACCGGCTGCGAGGACGCGCCTGACAACCGCGCAGTGCGCGACGTGGCCGTGACGGTTCTGAAAGATGCCATTGCGCGGGGGCGAACGGCGATCGCCGACGCCTTCGTCGAAAATCCACGCGCGGCCCGTCAGGCGTCAAAGGCCTATTGCTATCTGACCGATGCGGTGGTGCGAACGGTCTTTGACATCGCCAAGACCCGTCTGCATCCACGACCCAACCCGACACGGGCCGAGCGCATAGCATTGGTGGCCCTCGGAGGATACGGCCGTGCCGAGATGGCTCCTTTCTCGGATGTCGATCTGATGTTCCTGACGCCCTACAAGACCACGGGATGGGTCGAGAGCGTCATAGAATCGATGCTCTACATCTTCTGGGACCTGCATCTCAAAGTGGGTCATTCGAGCCGGACCATCAAGGATTGCCTCCGGCTTGGCCTCGAAGACATGACGATCCGCACGGCACTTCTGGAAAATCGCCACCTCGCCGGCGACCCGGTGCTGTCGCGCGAACTGAACATGCGCCTTCGCCGGGATCTTTTTGAATCGACCGGGCCCCAATTCATCGATGCGAAGCTGACCGAACGCGCCGAACGCCACCGCAAACAGGGTGGCCAGCGCTACATGGTCGAGCCAAACGTGAAAGAGGGCAAGGGTGGACTGCGCGACCTGCAGACGCTGTTCTGGATTGCAAAATACGTCAATCGCGTGGAATCGAGCCGGGAACTGGTGGAAATAGGAACCTTCACCGCCGCCGAATACGAAAAATTCCAAAAGGCCGAGACCTTTCTGATGGCCGTGCGTACGCATCTTCACCTGATTGCCGGCCGCGCCATGGATCAGCTGACCTTCGACATGCAGGTCGAGGTGGCGGATCGGCTGGGCTATACCGATCACGGCGGAAGGCGCGCGGTCGAACACTTCATGCAGGACTATTTCCGCCACGCAACCGTCGTCGGCGAGTTGACCCGCATCCTTCTGACGGCACTCGAGGCACGCCACGCCAAAAAAGCTCCGTCGCTGGTCCGGTTCCTGCGCCGCAAGAAGAAGGTCAAGCCGGGCTACACCATCGTCCACAACAGGCTCGGCTTCGAGGACAAGACGGCATTCCTCTCGGACAAGCTCAACCTTCTGCGGATCTTCGAAGAGGCGCTGAGAACCGGATACCTCCTGCACCCCGACGCGATGCGCGCGATCGCGGCCAATCTCGACATGATCGACGAGGAAATGCGTCAGACGCCCGAGGCACAGCGCATCTTCATCGACCTGATGCTGAAGCACGGCAACCCCGAACGCGCCCTGCGCCGGATGAACGAACTGGGAGTTCTTGCCGCGTTCATCCCGGAATTCGCGCCCATCGTCGCGATGATGCAGTTCAACATGTACCACAGCTTTACGGTCGACGAGCACACGATCCAGTGCATTGCGACCCTCGCCAAGATCGAGCGCGAGGAACTCGTGGAAGAACTTCCCGTCGCAAGCCGGATCCTCAAGGACGGCGTCGACCGGAGGGTGCTTTACGTGGCCCTTTTGCTGCACGACATCGGCAAGGGCCGCGAAGAGGATCATTCGATCCTTGGCGCACGAATCGCGCGCAAGGTGGCACCGCGGCTCGGGCTGAAAAAGGACGACTGCGACACGATCGAATGGCTGGTGCGCAACCATCTTCTGATGTCGGATATCGCCCAGAAACGCGACCTGTCCGACCCGCGGACCGTGCGCGAGTTTGCCAAGGCGGTGAAATCCCGCAAACGGCTCGATCTGCTTACGGTCCTGACCGTCTGCGATATTCGCGGGGTCGGCCCCAATACATGGAACAACTGGAAGGCACAGCTCCTGCGGCAGCTTTACCGCGAGTCGCTTGTCGCGTTGGAAACCGGGCTCGAGGATCTCAGCCGCGAATCCCGCGGGACAGAGGCAAAGCGCGCCCTGCGCGAGGCCCTTTCCGATTGGCCAGCCAAGGATCTGCGCATCGAGACATCGCGCCACTACGACCCCTACTGGCAAGGCATGCCGCTTCAGGCCCATCAGGTCTTTGCCCGGCTCCTGCGTGATATCGGCGACGAAGAGGTCCGGATCGACCTGTTCCCCGACGAAGACCGCGATGCGACGCGTGCCTGTTTCGCACTGGCCGACCATCCGGGCATCTTCTCGCGCCTCGCGGGTGCCCTCGCGCTGGTTGGGGCCAATGTCGTCGACGCACGGACCTATACGACCAAGGACGGCTATGCGACGGCAGTGTTCTGGGTCCAGGATATCGAGGGGCGCCCCTTCGCCGAGAGTCGCCTGCCGCGCCTGCGCGGTATGATCCAGAAAACGCTCAAGGGCGAAGTCGTCGTGCGCGAGGCGGTCAAGGACCGCGACAAGATCAAGAAGCGCGAACGCGCCTTCCGGGTGCCGACCCATATCACCTTCGACAACGACGGATCGGACATCTACACGATCATCGAGGTCGATACACGCGACCGGCCAGGACTTCTGTATGACCTGACCCGAAGCCTTGCGGCTGCCCATGTCTACATCGCCAGCGCGGTGATCGCGACCTATGGCGAACAGGTGGTGGACAGCTTCTATGTGAAGGACATGTTCGGATTGAAATACCACTCCGAGGCGAAGCAGAAGAGCCTTGAGAAGCGCCTGCGCGACGCCATCGAACGCGGCGCAGAACGGGCACGCACCTGATGCAGCAGATCCGGCTTGCGCACGGTTTCCTGACGGTGGGCATTTGGACCATGGCCAGCCGCGTTCTGGGCTTTGTCCGCGACATCCTGATTGCGGCCTTCCTGGGAACTGGTCCGGTGGCGGAGGCGTTCCTGATAGCATTCTCCCTGCCCAACATGTTTCGACGGTTTTTCGCCGAGGGCGCATTCAACATGGCCTTCGTGCCCATGTTCTCGAAAAAGCTCGAAGGCGCCCAAGACCCCGAAGGCTTCGCGCGCGATGCCTTCGCGGGGATGGCATTCCTGCTGCTGATATTTACCGTTCTTGGCATCCTCTTGATGCCCTACCTCGTCTGGGCGATGGCCAGCGGCTTTGCTGGTGACGCCCGGTTCGACCTCGCCGTGGAATATGGGCGGATCGCATTTCCCTATATCCTGTTCATCTCGCTTGCGGCGCTGGTATCGGGCGTTTTGAACGCCAGCGGCCATTTCACGGCCGCGGCGGCGGCCCCGGTTCTTCTGAACGTGATATTCGTGCTCGGGATCCTGCTTGGGGCAGCGATGGGCCGACCTGCCTCCGAAGCACTGGGCTTTGGCATCGACGAAACGCTCGGGCTTCGGGTCGGCGACACGCTTGCTGCTTCCGTTCCGGTCGCAGGCGCGGCGCAACTGGCCTTGGTATGGTTGGCGGCGCGGCGCGCGGGCTATTCGTTTCGTCTTCGCCGGCCAAAGCTCACTCCCGATCTTCGGCGGCTGGCGATCATCGCTGCGCCTGCAGCGCTTGCAGGCGGTGTCGTCCAACTGAACCTGCTTGTCGGACGACAGGTCGCAAGCTTCTTCGACGGGGCGGTCGCGTGGCTCAGCTATGCCGACCGTCTGTATCAGTTGCCGCTGGGAGTCGTGGGGATCGCCATAGGCGTGGTGCTCCTTCCCGCCCTGTCCCGCAAGCTTCAGGCCGACGACACCGTGGGCGGCCAAAACGCCATGAATCGCGCCGCCGAGATCGCGCTTACCCTCACCGTTCCCGCGGCGGTCGCGCTCGCCGCGATCCCGGGGCCGCTCGTGTCGGTGCTGTTCCAGCGCGGCGCATTCGATGCTGCAGATGCCCAGGCGACGGCCCTTGCCGTCGCGGTCTATGGCCTTGGCCTTCCGGCCTTCGTTCTTCAAAAGGTCCTTCAACCTCTTTACTTCGCCCGCGAGGACACGCGGCGGCCCTTCTATTTCGCCCTTGTGGCACTGATCGTGAACGCGGGAATCGCGATCGGGCTGGCCCCGGTCATCGGCTACATCGCGGCGGCCTGGGGGACCACGATCGCCGGCTGGGCCATGGCTTGGCTCCTGTGGGCCAAATCGCGTGGCATGGGCGACGCAGCCCGGCTGGACGACCGGTTCCGCAAGCGGGTCTGGCGGATCGTCGCGGCGTCGCTGTTCATGGGGGCGATCCTGTTTTCCGCTGCATGGGCAGTGGATCCCTGGCTTTCGGGCGGCCCCCTCCGTTACGCCGTGCTGGCCGGGCTTATCGCGGTTGGCATCGCGTCCTATTTCGTGATCGGTCGCCTGCTGGGCGCCTTCACCGTCGTGGATCTGCGTGACGCCCTGCGCCGCTAGCGGTGCCGCAATCGCGCTCTGACGCGGGACCAGCCGCCCGGGCTTACCACGAAGGACAGGAAGAAACCGGCGGTGAAGCCGGCGACTTCGGCAATCCAGTCGAGCCCCGATCCGAACAGCAGACCGAAGACGAGCTGGATCGCCAGCAAGACCGCGATCAGCGAGAAAGCCTGATATTGCGGCCCGCCCATCACCCCGATCCGCACCCAAAGGATGAACGTATAGGCACCGATCAGGCCATAGACCGCAGGATATCCACCGACCAGCGGATTGGGATCGTTCGTGATCAGTGCGAATGCCAATGCCCCAAGCATCGCCGATCCGAAAAAGATCGCGATCAGCGAGAGGGACCCAAACACGTCGCCCACCATCTTGCCCAATGCGAGCAGGAACACGAGGACCATCAGCATATGGGTAAAACCCCAATGCACGAACGGATAGGTCAGGAACCGCATCAGATGTTCCGGGGGCCAGCGACCCGTCCCGATCATCTCATCGAAGAGCGGCCCGAAGAACGCGAACTTCTGGATCGCGGCCAGCCTCCAGCCCACCGCTTCGGGACCCCCGAAATACCCGTTCGCGCCCGCCGCGAAGGCAAGCTCCGCAAGGACGATCGGCAGAGCCAGAATGATAACGCCCGCGGGCAACGGGTTGATCGGCGCGGCATTGGGATCACTGTCCAAGATTGCGGGCCTTCCTTGACGGTTACACCTCCCCTCGGTAAGCGACCGAAGCCGATAAATCCAGACGCCGACAATCCAGACGGAGACAGACATGGCAGAGACGCAATTCACCCCGCGCGTCTTCTCGGGCATCCAGCCTTCGGGCGGGCTTACGCTTGGCAACTATCTTGGCGCCATGAAGCGCTTCGTCGAAATGCAGAATGCCGGGCAGTATGAGACGATCTATTGCATGGTCGATCTGCATGCCATCACCGTCTGGCAGGATCCGGCCGCGCTACGCCAGAACACCCGCGAACTTGCGGCGTTCTTCATTGCGGCGGGCATCGATCCGAAACAGTCGATCCTGTTCAACCAGTCGCAGGTCCCCGAACATGCCCAGCTTGCCTGGATCTTCAACTGCGTCGCCCGGATGGGGTGGATGGGACGCATGACCCAGTGGAAGGACAAGGCGGGCAAGAACTCCGAGAATGCCTCGCTTGGGCTTTTCGCCTATCCTGCGCTGATGGCCGCGGACATCCTGATATATCACGCGACCCATGTCCCGGTGGGCGATGACCAGAAGCAACATCTGGAACTGACCCGCGACGTCGCACAGAAGTTCAATAACGATTTCGGAGTCGAGTTCTTCCCCGTGACCGAACCGGTCATTGGCGGCCCGGCCATGCGGGTAATGAGCCTGCGTGACGGGTCCAAGAAGATGTCGAAGTCGGATCCTTCCGACATGAGCCGGATCAACATGTCCGACGATGCCGAGACGATCGCCAAGAAGATCCGCAAGGCCAAGACCGATCCCGCCCCTCTACCCGAGACGATCGAAGGCCTCAAGGACCGGCCCGAGGCCCGTAACCTTGTCGAGATCTATGCCGGGCTTGCCAGATACCACGCCGGAAGCGGTCATCGCCGAATACGCGGGCGAGCAATTCGGATCGTTCAAACCCCGGCTCGCGGATCTTGCCGTTGAACGGATCGCCCCGATTTCGGCAAGCATGCGCGAACTCATGGCAGATCCGGCCGAAATCGACAGGACACTCGGACAAGGAGCGGAGCGCGCGCGCGAAATCGCAACGCCGATCCTTCGCAAGACCTATGACATTGTGGGGATGCTCCGCAGCTCCTGACCCCTCGCAAGCGGGGTTGGGCCGAGGTGGGTGCGGGCCACATGGCGAGACCCATACAAGCCCCCTGTGCGCCTGCGCACCCCGGCGGTGCAGCCCCGGGAATTACGGCAAGGTGCCAAAACCGTTACGGTCATTCATCACATCAGGACTTTCCAAATGACCAAATCGACAGAAAGCTTTCTTACCGATCCCGCGACACGCGTAGGCCATGTGCACCTCAAGGTCGCCGACCTCGAACGCGCAATCGCATTCTACCGTGACGTGATGGGCTTCGAACTCCAGCAACGCTTCGGCACAGAGGCGGCCTTCCTGGGCGCGGGCGGCTATCACCATCATATCGGCCTGAATACATGGCACAGCCGGAACGCACCGCCAGCGCCGACGCGCAGTGCAGGGCTCTACCACGTGGCATTCCTCTACCCCGACCGTGCTGCGCTTGCGCGGACGCTGCGCCGCGTGCTCGACTGCGGCGTGAAGCTTGACGGCGCGGCCGATCACGGCGTCAGCGAGGCACTCTATTTCCGCGATCCCGATGACAATGGGATCGAGATCTACCGAGACCGCGCCCCCGAGGACTGGCCCCGCGACGTCCAACGGCGCGCTCGCGATGGGGAACGCCGGCTGGATGTAGAGGCCTTGCTGGCCGAGGCTGGATAGTCTGGACAGTTTCTCGGCCCACTCCTACCCTACTCACCCTGCGGGAGGATATTCATGCCGGTCGGAACCAACATCCACACCTATTTCGAAGGCGCGTGGCACGAGGGCGATGTGCCGATCATCCGGGCGGCCGACCATGGGGCATGGCTCGGATCAAGCGTGTTCGACGGGGCGCGCTTCTTTGACGGGGTCTGCCCGGATCTCGAGGCGCATTGCGCCCGCGTGAACGCATCGGCAAAGGCCCTGATGATCACGCCCACCGTATCGGTCCCCAAGATGATGGACATCGTCCGCGAAGGTCTGAAACGCTATCCCAACGACGCCGCGATCTATATCCGCCCGATGTATTGGGCCATAGATGGCGATGCCGCCGTTATCGTCCCCTCAGGCGACCGAACGGGCTTTTCGATCTGTCTCGAACAGGTCCCGTTTGCCCCGGTCGACGCGACCGTGCGACTTGGCCTGACACGGTTCCGCCGCCCGGTGCTCGAAAATGCGGTCGTGAACGCCAAGGCCGGGTGCCTCTATCCCAACAATGCGCGTATGCTGGCAGAGGTGCGCGCAAACGGGTTTCAGAACGCACTGGTCGCGGATGCGCTTGGGAAACGTGGCCGAAAGCGCCACCTCCAACGTCTTCATGGTCCGCGACGGCGAGGTGCTCACACCGGTTCCCAATGGCACGTTTCTGGCCGGTATCACCCGTGCCCGGCATATCGCCAACCTCGCGCGCGGAAGGCATTGAAGTGCGTGAGACCGTCCTGACCTTCGATGATTTTCGAAATGCAGACGAGGTGTTCCTGACCGGGAACCTCTCAAAGGTCACGCCGGTCACCGAATTCGACGGCACGTCCTATCAGGTCGGACCGGTGACACGGCGCGTGCGTGAATTGTATTGGGATTGGGCGCTTTCCGGCGATTGACCGCCTTGCGTCGTTGCCAGAGACGCGCCGCTCGGTCATGATCCTGCCGAACAGAGGGTGAGATATGCGCAAGTTCCTTGTCGTATTGGATGACAGCCGCGAATGCCTCAACGCCATGCGCTTTGCAGCGATGCGTGCTGCAAGCACGGGCGGCGGCGTGCAGATTCTTTCGGTCATCCCGCCCGATGAATTCAATCATTGGATCGGCGTCGGCGACATCATGCGCGAAGAAGCGCGCCAGCGCATTCACGCGCATTTCGACGTCTTCGCCAAATGGATGCGCGACAAACAGAATGTCGACCCCGAGTTGGTGATCCGCGAAGGCGAAGCGGTGCCCGAAATCCTTGCACAGGTCCGGGAAGATCCCGAAGTGGGTGTTCTGGTGCTGGGCGCGGGAACCGACAAACAGGGGCCCGGACCGCTCGTGTCGCAGCTTGTCAAAAGCTCCGGGACGCTGCCCATACCGATAACGATCGTCCCGGGCGAAATGTCGAAGGAACGGCTGGAAGCGGTCACCTGATTCCGTCCGCGCCGGAACGGTTTAGAATCGTTCCAATGTCTTGACGATACCACTCCACGTGATCATATTAGCGGCTGCAACGGAGGCGCGCATGTTCATCCAAACCGAATCCACACCGAACCCGGCAACCCTGAAGTTCCTTCCCGGACAATCAGTGCTCGGCGCCGGAACCGCCGATTTTCCGACCGCCGAGACGGCCGGGAACTCTCCCCTCGCCCAGCGCCTCTTTGCGGTGGATGGCGTAAGCGGCGTCTTCTTCGGAAGCGATTTCGTTACTGTCACCAAGGCGGATGCAGTCGAATGGGATCATATCAAGCCCGCACTTCTCGGCGCGATCATGGAGCATTTCCAGTCGGGTCAGCCGGTTCTGGATGGCGACGGCGAACAGGCTTCAGGTCACGCGGCCCATGATGGCCCGGATTCCGGAATCGTAAACCAGATCAAGGAGTTGCTGGATACGCGCGTGCGTCCCGCAGTGGCGCAGGATGGTGGCGACATCACATTTCACGGCTTCGACCGCGGCATCGTCTACCTGCACATGCAAGGTGCCTGTGCCGGCTGTCCGTCATCGACGCTGACGCTCAAGATGGGGATCGAAAATCTCCTGCGCCATTATATCCCCGAAGTGGTCGAGGTCCGTCCTGTCGCAGCCTGAGGCGCAGGGATTTCCTCACACGAAGCGGAAGTGGCCGAAGGTCCTTGCATTCGATACGTCGGGCCCCTTCATCGCGATCGGTACGACGACCGAAAGCTACAGTTCCGCCCATGTCGTGGATATGCAGCGTGGTCAGGCCGAGGCTCTTTTCCCGCTGATCGAGGAAGTCCTTGAAGCAGCCGGCTGGCGCTGGGACATGCTTGACGCCATCGGGGTTGGTGTCGGACCGGGCAACTTCACCGGCATCCGGATATCGGTGGCGGCCGCCCGTGGCCTGCGCCTGTCGCTCCGTATCCCTGTTTTCGGTTTTTCGACGTTCACCGTCGCGGCAACCGATGAAACCGGTCCTGACCGGCTGCTTCTGTCCCTGCCGGCGCCCCGCGACATGGCCTATGTCCAGGTTTTCGATGGGCTGGTCGCGCGGGAAGATCCCTGCCTTATCGATCCTTCTGCCCCGCCCCGCGACCTCGGTGCAGACCGTGTCGTCGGGTTCCGGGGCGCCGAGATCGGTGCAGCACTTGGCATCCCGGGCGCAGACGAGGTGTTTCCGCCCAAGCCCGCGGTCCTGGCCGAACTGACCGAGGAGGCCTACCTGACCGCCGATGCAGATCCGCCCCGCCCCGCGCCGCTGTATATCCGCCCGCCCGATGCTGCGCCGTCGCGGGTTGTACCCCCGGTCATCTTGCCGTGACAGCCCGCGAGATGGCCGCGATCCATCGCGCCGCGATGCCCCCTGACCGCCCCTGGTCGGCGGACGAGATCACCAGCATCCTGAACACCCATGGCGCGTTCTTCGTGGCAGTCCCATCTGGATTTGCGATCGGCCGCGCAATCGCGGACGAGGCCGAACTTCTGACCCTGTGCGTAGCCCCCGGCCACCGGCGAATGGGGCTTGGCCGACGCTTGCTGGCCGCATTCGGCGCAGAGGCCGGGCTGCGCGGCGCCAATACCGCCTATCTCGAAGTCGCAGCCGACAACGCCGCAGCCATCGGGCTCTATGAGGGCAACGGCTGGGTTCAGTCGGGCCGCCGCAATGCCTATTATGCCCGCGATACAGGCGCACATGTGGACGCGCTGATATTTCACAAGGCCCTAGTGAGAGGCTGACCCTAGGTCAGCCTCCAAGCGCTTCGGTATCTCGGAAAATCGCTTGACCCTACATCGCCCCTGCGGCCTTATCAGCCAATGATCTGGTGAAGATCACTTGCTTTCATGGGCGTCCGCACGAAATGACGGGCTGCCCCAAAACCTTGTACGGGAGAACTTGATGACATTGATGAACAAACTTCTCGGCGCTGGCGCGACCCTTGCCCTTTCGGCAGGCATCGCCGTGGCCGAGCCTGCGATCATTTTCGATCTTGGTGGCAAATTCGACAAGTCCTTCAATGAAGCGGCCTTCAACGGCGCGCAGCGTTGGGCAGACGAGACCGGTGGAACGTTCCGCGAAGTCGAGATGCAGTCCGAAGCCCAGCGGGAACAGGCCCTTCGCCGTTTCGCCGAATCCGGCGCGAACCCGGTCGTCATGACCGGATTTGCCTTCGGCGACGTACTGGGCGAGGTCGCACCGGACTATCCGGACACCCAGTTCGCGATCATCGACATGGTCGTGGGCGAGCCGAACGTGCGCTCGGTCGTCTTCTCCGAGCATGAGGGTTCTTTCCTCGTCGGCATGATGGCGGCCAAGGCCTCCAAAACCGGCACCGTCGGCTTCATTGGCGGGATGGACATTCCGCTGATCCGCAAATTCGCCTGCGGCTATGCCCAGGGCGTTCTTGCAGCCAATCCCGACGCGACCGTCATCGCCAACATGACCGGCACGACCCCGGCGGCATGGAACGACCCGGTGAAGGGCGGCGAACTGACCCGCGCCCAGATCAGCCAGGGGGCGGATGTGGTCTATGCCGCGGCAGGTGGCACCGGTGTCGGCGTCCTGCAGACCGCTGCCGACGAGGGCATCCTGTCGATCGGCGTCGATTCCAACCAGAACTACCTGCATCCCGGTTCGGTTCTGACCTCGATGATGAAGCGGGTGGACAACGCCGTCTACGAAGCCTTCAAGACAGGCACCGAAGGCGCGTTTGAGACCGGCATCGTGGTGATGGACCTTGCCGCAGACGGTGTGGGATATGCGATGGACGAGTTCAACGCAGGGCTCGTCACGGACGATATGGCCGCCAGCGTGGAAGAGGCGAAGGCCAAGATCATCTCGGGCGAACTTTCCGTCCATGACTACATGTCAGACGACAGCTGTCCGGCGCTGCAGTTCTGAATGAGTGTCACCACAGATACGGGGCGGGCGGAGACGGCCGCCCCGGCAATTGAACTCAAGGGCATTTCCAAGGCCTTCGGTCCTGTTCAGGCGAACAAGGACATCTCGATCCGGGTCATGCCCGGAACAATTCACGGTATCATTGGCGAAAACGGTGCCGGCAAGTCCACGCTGATGTCGATCCTCTATGGCTTCTACAAGGCCGACCGGGGCGAAATCTTCATCTCGGGCAAACGTACCGATATCCCCAACAGCCAGGCCGCAATTTCCGCGGGCATCGGTATGGTGTTCCAGCACTTCAAACTGGTCGAAAATTTCACGGTCCTCGAGAATGTGGTACTGGGGGCCGAAGACGGCGCCCTGCTGCGCCCGTCACTGGCAAAGGCGCGCGCCGAACTGACCCGGCTTGCACAGGAGTATGAGCTCAGGATCGACCCCGACGCCCTGATCGAAGAGATCGGCGTCGGCATGCAGCAGCGCGTCGAGATCCTGAAGGCCCTCTACCGTCAGGCAGAGATCCTCATCCTCGACGAACCCACCGGCGTACTGACCCCGGCAGAGGCCGACCACCTGTTCCGGATCCTCCGGGGACTGCGCGAACAGGGCAAGACGATCATACTCATCACCCACAAGCTGCGCGAGATCATGGAGGTGACCGATACGGTCAGCGTCATGCGGCGCGGCGAGATGACGGCAACGGTCAAGACATCCGAAACAAGCCCCGAACAGCTGGCCGAACTCATGGTCGGCCGAAAGGTGCTCTTGCAGGTGGACAAGGTCCCCGCGAAGCCCGGCAAGACCGTGCTCGAGGTCGAGAACCTGCGCATGACCGATGACAAGGGCGTGGAACGGCTGAAGGGCGTATCCCTGACTGTCCGGGCCGGCGAGATCCTGGGGATCGCCGGGGTCGCCGGGAACGGCCAGTCCGAGCTTCTTGAGATCCTCGGGGGCATGAAACACGGGACCGGGCAGATCAGAATCAGCGGCACCGAACTGGACCTGACCGGCAAATTCTCGGACGGCCAGTCGCGCCGCGCGCGCGGCATCGCCCACGTTCCCGAAGACCGGCAGTCCGAGGGGCTGATCATGGATTTCTTCGCATGGGAAAATATCGCCTTCGGTTATCACAATGATGACGCCTTCAACAAAGGCCCGTTTTGGATGGACAATGCCGCAATGCGCGCGGACACGGTCCGCAAGATGGAGAAATTTGACGTCCGTCCACCCAACCCATGGCTGACGGCCAAGAACTTTTCCGGCGGCAACCAGCAGAAGATCGTCGTGGCACGCGAGATCGAGCGCAATCCCGACCTTCTTCTGGTCGGTCAACCGACGCGGGGCGTGGATATCGGCGCCATCGAATTCATTCACAAACAGATCGTGGCCCTGCGCGATGCCGGAAAGGCGGTGCTGCTGGTATCGGTGGAACTGGACGAGATCATGTCGCTCAGTGACCGGATCGCCGTCATGTTCGACGGGCACATCATGGGAGAACGCCTTCCGCACGAGACCGACCAGCGCGAGCTGGGGCTTCTGATGGCGGGGATGGAGGGGTCCGATGCCCCGGCAAGAGCGGTGGGGGGCTGAGCAATGGACACGATGCCGAAATGGGTCGACGTTGTCGTCATTCCGCTGATCAGCCTGACAATCGCCGCGATCCTTTCGGGCCTCGTGATCCTTGCCATCGGCGAAAGCCCTGTCGAAGCGGTCAAGACCATGGTGACCGGGGCACTCGGGTCGACCTACGGTTGGGGCTATACGCTCTACTACGCCACTAATTTCATGTTCACCGGTCTCGCCGTGGCGGTGGCCTTTCACGCCCGCCTGTTCAATATCGGCGGCGAAGGTCAGGCCATGCTGGGCGGTCTTGGTGTGGCGCTTGTCTGCCTGTCCATCGACTGGCCGCACTGGGCGCTGGCGCTTCCGGCCGCGATCATCGGCGGGGCCGTGTTCGGGGCTGCATGGGCCGTGATCCCCGCCTATCTTCAGGCGAAACGCGGTAGCCACATCGTGATCACGACGATCATGTTCAACTTCATCGGCGCGGCGCTTCTGAACTACATGCTGGTCAACGTGATGCGACCACAGGGACAGATGGATCCGGCATCGGCCCGGTTTCCCGAAGGCTCCAATCTTCCGACCTTTCAGGACATGTTCTCGACCGCAGAGACCGCGCTGTTCCGCGGCGCGCCGGTCAACGTAACCTTCTTCATCGCCATCGCGGCCTGCATCATCGTCTGGTGGCTGATCTGGCGCACCCGGCTGGGCTATGCCATCCGCGCTTACGGCCATTCGGAACCCGCCGCGATCTATGCCGGCATTTCGCCGACCAAGATCATCGTGATCGCCATGATCATCTCGGGCGCGCTGGCGGGCTGCATGGCCGTGAACAACGTGATGGGCGAGGCAGAGCGGCTGGTCCTGAACTCGGTCGAAGGCGCGGGTTTCATCGGTATCGCCGTGGCCCTCATGGGCCGGTCGCACCCGTTCGGCGTTTTCCTTGCGGCGCTTCTTTTCGGATTCCTCTATCAGGGCGGGGCCGAATTGTCGCTCTGGTCCAATGTTCCGCGCGAACTGGTCGTGGTCATTCAGGCCCTCGTGATCCTGTTCACCGGAGCACTCGACAACATGGTGCGCATGCCGATCGAGCGGATGTTCCTTGCCGCACGCGTGCGCCGTCAGGCGGGGCCAGCCGAATGACTGATCTGCTTCCCTTCCTTCCGGGTTTCATCGCAGCATACGCGATCCTGTTCGTGGCGGCGTCGTCCCCCGGGCCAGCGGTCGCGATGCTTCTGGGCGTTGCGATGGGACAGGGCCGGGCTGCGGCGCTGATCGCATCGGCCGGGATCGCGACCGGCAGCGTGGTCATCAACATCGCGACGCTTCTGGGCGTGGGCCTTCTCCTGTCACAGGCTGCCTGGGCAATGACGATCCTGCGGGTGCTGGGTGCAGGCTATCTGCTCTACCTCGCATGGGGCGCGTTCAGGAAAGCCGCAAGGCCACCCAACGTGGTGGCAGCAGAAGTCCCGCCACGTTCGGCACGGGCACATTTCCTTGCCGGATTCCTCCTGCAGGTGACGAACCCGAAGGCGATCGTGTTCTGGCTCGCAATCGCCTCTGTCGGGGCCACGGTGGGCGGAGGCCCGGTGATCGCCACTCTGTTCGTGATCGGAGCCTTCCTGATCTCGTTCTTCTGCCATGGGGCATGGGCGATCCTGCTGTCCTCGCGCCCGGTCCGCGCAGCCTATCAGTCGGCACGTCGCTGGGTCGATGCAACGTTGGGTGCGTTCTTCGTCTTCGCCGCCTTCAAACTATCCATGTCGAGGATCTGAGCCGTGGATTTCCTGACCATCCTCCAGATCCTCAACTCCACCATTCGGCTCGCCACACCCCTTCTTCTGGCCTGTCTTGCGGGGCTGTTCTCGGAGCGAGCCGGGATCTTCGATATCGGCCTCGAAGGCAAGATGCTGGCAGCGGCATTTCTTTCTGCTGCCATCGCCTTTGTCTCAGGCTCGGTCTGGCTGGGCCTTCTGGCCGGTATCGGAGTCTCCATGCTGCTTTCGGCACTTCACGGTGTGGCCTCGATCACTTTCCGCGGCAATCAGCTTATCTCGGGCGTTGCGATCAATTTCCTGGCGGCGGGTCTGACCGTCGTAATCGCACAGGACTGGTTCCGGCAAGGCGGACGCACTCCCGCTCTCGAAGGCGGTGCGCGTTTCTCGCCCATCGACCTGCCATTCGCAGAGGCCCTGTCCGGTGTCCCGATCTTCGGGCCGATCTATTCGGAACTGATCTCGGGTCACACGCTCATCGTCTATCTGGCGCTGCTGGCCGTGCCACTGAGCTGGTATATCCTGTTTCGCACCCGCTTCGGTCTTCGCCTTCGGGCAGTGGGCGAAAACCCCGGCGCTGTGGATACCGCCGGCGTCTCAGTCGTCGGCCTGCGCTTTGCCGCAGTCGCGATCTGCGGCATTCTTTGCGGGATCGCCGGGGCCTACCTTGCCACTGCGCTGCAGGCCGGGTTCGTCAAGGATATGTCCGCCGGTCGTGGCTTTATCGCCCTCGCCGCGCTGATCTTTGCGAAATGGCGGCCATGGCATGCGCTCTATGCCTGCCTGCTGTTCGGCTTTCTGCAGGCAATCGCCCTGCGTCCCAACGTCATCGAGGACCTCATGGGATTCAAGATCCAGATCCAGCTTCTGGATGCCCTGCCCTATATCCTCACAGTCGTGATTCTTGCGGGCTTCGTGGGCAAGGCAATCCCGCCTCGCGCCGGGGGCGAACCCTACGTGAAAGAGCGTTAGACGGACCCGAGTGGGCGCCACTCCGGTGCCTGCCCGTATCCCTCCCGGCCTCAACCGTCTGGAAAAACCCAAATCGTTCCGATATGTCGCAATTCTGGCTCTATCAGGACCGACAGCACTTCTGTAAGCCACGACCAGTGCATTAGGATCGTGCCATGCAGATCTACCTGCCCATAGCCGAAGTTTCGGTCAATGCCTTCCTCCTTCTGGGGTTGGGAGGTCTCGTAGGCGTGCTCTCCGGCATGTTCGGCGTGGGCGGCGGCTTCCTGATGACGCCTCTGCTGTTCTTCATCGGCATCCCCCCCGCCGTGGCGGTGGCCACCGAGGCGAACCAGATCGTGGCATCCTCCTTCTCGGGTGTTCTGGCGCATGTCCGACGCAGAACCGTCGATTTCCGAATGGGCACGGTCCTGTTGATCGGCGGCCTGATCGGGGCCGCCCTTGGCGTGCAGTTGTTCAATACGCTCAAGGCGATGGGTCAGGTCGACCTGCTTGTCAGGCTCTGCTATGTCGTGTTTCTCGGTGTGATCGGCACTCTGATGTTCATCGAGTCGCTCAACGCCATTCGCAAGACCCGCAGGGGCGCGGCGCCGACCCGCAAGAAACACGGCTGGATTCACGCCCTCCCCTTCAAGATGAAGTTCCGCACATCGGGGCTCTATATCTCGGTCATTCCTCCGGTCATCGTTGGTATCGCCGTGGGCATTCTGGCCGCGATCATGGGCGTTGGCGGCGGTTTCATCATGGTCCCGGCAATGATCTATCTGCTCGGCATGCCAACCAAGGTCGTCGTCGGGACCTCGCTTTTCCAGATCATCTTCGTCACCGCCTTCACCACGCTCCTGCACGCCACGACGAACTTCACCGTCGATATGGTCCTTGCGGTGCTGCTGCTTGTGGGCGGCGTGATCGGCGCGCAGATCGGCACCCAGATCGGCACAAAGCTCAAGGCGGAACAGCTTCGCATCCTGCTTGCCGGGATGGTCCTCGTCGTCTGCGGCAAGCTGGCCCTCGACCTTCTGATCATGCCCTCCGAGCTGTTTTCACTCGGCGCAGCGGAGGGGCATTGATGCTGCTGCGCGCGCTTGTCTTCTGCCTTGCCCTGATCACGCCCGTTGCTGCCGAAGAGGTGGTCGCGGGCCTCAGTCAGGATCGGATCTCGATCACCACGAATTTCGACGGTTCCGAGATCCTTATATTCGGCGCGGTCAAGCGGGAGGACTTGATCCCCGAGGCCCCGCTTCAGGTAATCATCACCGTCGCGGGCCCCTCCGAACCCGTGGTCGTACGGAAAAAGGATCGCCGCTTCGGCATCTGGATCAACGTCGAAGGGGTCGAGGTCGACCGCGCTCCGACCTATTATGCCGTGGCCACCTCCGCCCCATGGACGGAGGTCCTGACCGAAACCGAAGATCTTCGGCACAAGATCTCGGTCGCCCGTGCGATCCGCTCTGTGGGCGCGCCTAGCGATGTCAGCGATCCCGAACAATTCACTCAGGCCCTGATCCGCATCCGCGAAGAACGCGATCTCTACCAGACGAATATCGGCACTGTCGAAATGAACGAAGCCACGCTGTTCAACACCTCGGTCCGGCTTCCGGCGAACCTGACCGAAGGCGAATACACGACCCGCTTCTTCCTCACCCGAAACGGACGGGTCGTGGCCAGCGACGAAACGGTGATCTTCGTCGACAAGGTCGGGATGGAACGCTTCCTGTTCGATCTTTCCCGGCAACAGCCGCTTATTTACGGTCTGTTGTCGCTCGCCATTGCCATCGCCGCGGGATGGGGGGCGTCCGCCTTCTTCCGCTATCTGCGCGGCTAGCCCCGGCCGATATAGGGCATCTTCGTCGCCATCACCGTCATGAACTGCACATTCGCATCCAGCGGCAGGCTGGCCATGTGCATGACCGACCGCGCCGCATCCGCGACATCCATCGTCTGCGGCGGCGCAGCCCCACTGGCCTCCGCCTTTGCCACCAGCCCGTCCACCATGGGCGTGCGCGCATTCCCGATATCGATCTGACCACAGGCGATATCGAAGGGCCTGCCATCAAGCGACAGCGTTCGTGTGAGACCCGTGATCGCATGCTTGGTCGTGGTGTAGCAGACAGAGCCTTCCCGCGGCACATGGGCCGAAATCGAGCCATTGTTGATGATCCTGCCGCCCATCGGGTCCTGACGGCGCATCTGGGCAAAGGCCGCCCGCGCACCATGAAACATCCCCGTGAGATTCACCGCGACAGCATTCGTCCAATCGGCCACATCGATCTCGTCGATGGTTCCCTGCGGCGTGAAGATACCGGCATTGTTGAAAAGGACATCCAAACGCCCCCATGTCCTTGCCAGCTCGGCCACAGCACGCTCCACATCCTCAAGCCGCGTCACGTCTCCAGGAAGGACAAGGGCCTCGCCAGTCGCGGCGACCTGTTCCAGCGGAGCCCGCCGCCGCGCCAACAGCCCGACACGCCAGCCCGCTGCAAGCGCTGCCTCTGCCGTGGCACGACCGATCCCCGAGCTTGCGCCTGTCACAAGTATCGTTCGCGTCATATTTCGTCCTCTCCACCAGTGAGGGTCAACGGTACCGCGGGAGCCTGCAGATCGTCCACCCGAAGCCCGTGCTGCGGCATCGCCAACCTGTATCGCGTGACCCAGAACAGACGCTCCGCCGCCCGGGTGATCGCCACATAGGCGAGCCGTTTCCACAAGGGAATACCGGCCTCGACGCGCCCGGCACGCGCGGCCGCGAAAAGATCGGGGGCAAAGACCTGTACCGCATCCCATTGCGAGCCTTGCGCCTTGTGAATCGTGACCGCCGCCCCGTGCAGGAACGCGGCCCCCATCGTCGCTGCAAAGGGAATGAAAGGCTCTTCCTCGTCCGGCATCTCGATCTTGACGATCGACGCGACCGAAAGCTGCGGGTCCTCGGCACCGACCAGATGCAGACGCGAAAAACCCGGGCGCTTGCCGGGGCCAAGGTAGATCGCCTGCGCCCCCTTGATCAGGCCCCGCGCTTCAAGGTCGATCCGCTTCTTGCGGTGTTTCAGCGGCAATTCAAGACCGTCACAGATCAGAGGCTCACCCGGCAAGAGCGTATCGACCGTCGCGCCATGGGCCGCGCGAAAGGCCTGGATCAGGCGGATCCGCGTTGCATTGCGCCAGACAAGAACCGGCGACCTTGCCATCATGTCGGAATCGACACGCGGCGTGACGACGATCCGGTCATCCTTGCGCGCGGCCTCTTCCACCATCCGTTCGAACGCCTCGAAGCCGATGCTTTCGTCGCCCAGCGCATGGGCCAGATCAAGGATCGGACTGTCGGCCTCCTGCCGATGGACCCGCGACAGTTCGAGCTTGCGCGCTGCCGGCAGCCCGTCAAAGACCATCGCACCAGATTGGTTCACCGGCGCAAGCTGCGCGGGATCGCCAAACAGCAGAAGGGTCGGGAATATCTCCTTCAGATCCTCGAACTGCCGGTCATCCAGCATCGATGTCTCGTCGACAAGACCGATATCAAGCGGGTCTTCCCGTCGCTTCCATCCGGTAATGAAGTCAGATCCCCGAAGACCGGCTGTCGCCAATGCCCCCGGAACCGAGCGGTGGATATCATAAAATGCCTTGGCCCGGTCCAGCGCCGCGTCGGTCAACGCCTCGATCTGTGGCCGCACGCCGTCGCCCGCCAGCCACTCGGCCACCTTTTCGAATTCCGGGTCGTAGACCGGCGTATAGATGATCCTGTGGATCGTCGTGGCGGGGACGCCCTGCATCCTCAAAACGCTGGCCGCCTTGTTGGTCGGCGCAAGGATCGCAAGGGTGCGACGATCCTTGGCCTTTCGGCTTTCGTAATCGCCCGACACGATCTCGACGCCCGCCGCCTCGAGCGCCCGGGTCAACTCCGCCAGAAGCAGGGTCTTGCCCGTTCCGGCCTTGCCGAGAATAGCCATGACGCTGTCCCGCCCATCGACGCGCGGCGTGGTCATCCCTTCATCAAGGTCGACGCCCGCACCCCGCAACATCTCTGTCACTTGGTCAAAGGCGTCGGCCTGATCTTCGGAAAGGGCGATGGTGGTCGCGATCATGGCGCGACCTTACGCGGGGCCTGCGCCGGGTGCCAGCGCCCTCAGACCGCTTCGGCAAGCTGTTCGGAAGCGCCCAAGGACCGCCGCCACCAATAGTCGGAAATCTCGCCCGAAATACCCGCCCGCCGCAGCAGGGTCGCACGGTGCGACAGATCGAAGTCCCACATCCCTGCCATGATCGCCTCCGGTCCTTCACCACGCTGCCCCAAGGGTGCGGCGGGCCAGCCAAGCCGGCGATAGACCCGGATCATCCGGGCATCGAATACGCCGATCGCGTGGCTCAGGCCCTTCCGCAGCCCCAGTTCCAGACCGCCCAGCATCAAGACCGACGCGACCCCCGCTCCGGCATCGGGTGCAAGACAGAAACGGGTGCATTCCCAGATGTACGGGCTTTTGATCCGGACGTTCTGGACAAGGTCCGAAAAATGCTCCTCGACCATCGTACGCCCCGTGGTCGGCAAGAACCGCATTGACCCGCCGTGGCAACCATCGGGGCGTTCCCAGATCACGTAGAGCGGCTCGAGGGCATCGTAGGCGTCGCGCTCGCCGCCATCCGCACCGATTTCAAGTGGCCAGCCAAGCCGGTCCGCAAACTGCACCGTGCGATCACGAAACATGGTTTCTGCCAGTCTGGGATGCCCCGAAAGTCTCCGGGCGGGGATGTATCTGAGCATGTCGCCTCCGTGCCGCTAGCTGCAGCACGGATTTGGACAAAGGAGACCTAAGGCGAGCGCTAAGGCCCCGTCCTCAGCGTTAACCATTCTGTTCAGATGACGATCAACCCCAAAGTCATCGCCCGCGCGATTGTGTGGGTAGTGTTCACAGCGCCCAGCTTGAACCGCGCGCTTTCAAGATAGACGCGCAGCGTATGCTCCGAAATCGACAGGGCATCGGCCGCTTGCGCGCGGCTATAGCCCAACGCGATCATGCGAACGCTGTCCGTCTCTCGCGGGCTCAGGCTTTTGAGAACGACGACATCGCTGCCGCGTTCGATTTCCAATGCTTTCTGATTGATGAAATGGGCCAGAAGGATCAGCGTCCGCGACCGTTCCCGCGTGTAGACCTCCCATTCGTCATCCGAGGCCGTATGGCTGATCGTGACCATGGCGAACTGGCCACTGGGGCCTCGTATGGGAACCGAGAACCCCTGATTGCCGACACCTGCATCTATCGCTTCCGCGAGAAACTCGCGCTGCGCCTTGCCGGACCAATCAAGGTCTTTCCAGTCTACCGGCACGAACCGCCGGTAACAGCCCTGCACCACCGGATCCAGCCGTGCATAGTCCTGCTCGATATATCTGTCGACCCATTCGGGATTGTACGTAAGAGCGGCGTATTGCTCGCCCGTGCTGTTGACGGAGTGGTAAACCAGATGCTCGACATCCAGTTTGTCGCGCAGGGCCCCGATCTGATGGTTCAGGTCCTCAAGCGTTTTGACGCTCTGAAGTTCGTCCAGAAACGGTTCGACAAGGCTCTGCATGCGTCGCCACTACTCCGGCTGACGTGCGCGCCTCTGCAAGGTTCAGTTCGACTTGTGCCGTGGCCGCGGACTGATCTAACTGCACCGCAAGACGCGGCATATGATTTAAATCTGCAAAGCGGCGCAGATCGGCGATAACGTCCAATATCCATTCGTTCGTCATCGTGAGTTTTCCAATCATTGATTAACAACTCGTTAACAGAACTCTACCAGAGGACGAAAATCGGGACTATTCGCGAAAAACAACTCGGCAGAAATAGCGAGGGTGGCGTCTGTAACTCCCTCGTTTCATTCAAATCTTGGCGGCAAAACGAAAAACGGCCCCGATTGGGGGCCGTTTTGGAAACGAATCGTAAACGGTTTCAGATGCGGTTTCCCGCCTCCAGAACATCCTCGAATGTCCGCAAACCTGTCTTCGGTGCCTGAACGAGCACGCTCATGTTCCCGGGCTTGTGCTCGTTGCGCAGCATCTTGATATGCGCGGCTGGCAATTGCTCCCAGGTAAAGACCTCGGACATGCAGGGGTCCAGACGCCGCTCCAGCATAAGCTTGTTGGCCGCACTTGCCTGCTTGAGATGGGCGAAGTGGCTGCCCTGAAGGCGCTTCTGATGCATCCACATGTAGCGCACGTCGAATGTCAGGTTGAAGCCCGTGGTACCGGCGCAGATCACGACCATGCCGCCCTTCTTGCAGACGAAGGTCGAGACCGGGAATGTCGCCTCGCCCGGATGCTCGAACACCATGTCGACATTCACACCCTTGCCGGTGATATCCCAGATCGCCTTGCCGAACTTACGGGCCTCGGTGAACCATTCCTTGTATTCCGGCGTGTTCACCGTGGGCATCTGACCCCAGCAACTGAATTCCTTGCGGTTGATGACGCCCTTCGCGCCCAGCCCCATGACGAAATCGCGCTTGTCCTCGTCGCTGATGACCCCGATCGCGTTGGCACCGGCTGTATTGATAAGCTGGATTGCATAGGAGCCGAGGCCCCCCGAAGCACCCCAGACCAGAACATTCTGGCCGGGCTTCAGATCATGCGGCTCGTGCCCGAACAGCATCCGATAGGCCGTCGCCAGCGTCAGCGTGTAACAGGCCGACTCCTCCCAAGTCAGATGCTTCGGGCGCGGCATCAACTGCTGTGACTGAACGCGCGTGAACTGCGAGAATGAGCCGTCGGGTGTCTCGTAGCCCCAGATGCGCTGCGTCGGCGAATACATCGGATCTCCACCGTTGCACTCCTCGTCGTCGCCATCGTCCTGATTACAGTGGATGACAACCTCGTCGCCAACCTTCCACCGCTTCACCTTTTCGCCCACGGCCCAGACGATCCCCGAAGCATCGGAACCGGCAATGTGATACGGTTGCTTGTGCCCATCGAACGGGCTGATCGGCTGCCCCAGCGCGGCCCAGACCCCATTATAGTTCACGCCCGCCGCCATCACGAGGACAAGAACCTCGTTCGAGTCGATCTCGGGTGTGTCGACGATCTCCTGAAGCATCGCCTTGTCCGGTTCGCCATGCCGCTCGCGACGGATCGCCCATGCGTGCATCTGGGCCGGTACATGTCCCATCGGGGGGATCTCTCCCATGTCGTACAGGTCCTTGACCGGGGCATCATACGTAATCGTCATCTCTGGGGCTTTCGTATCCAGGGCCATCGCAAATCTCCTCACACTGTCTGTGCCGCGTCGCAGAACCGCAAGCGTCGTTTTTCTGTGAATTAGAGATGGGGTGGTAATTTTGCAAACGAATTTTGTGTATTTTTGAAATTTTATGTCTCTTCGAGTTCGGATTTCCCCTGTTCTGAACTCGAGTCCAATGGCAATGGCCTTGCTGCAAGTGCATCCGCCACCTCAAGAATGGACCCAGCATAGTATGTCACTAGGTCTTCCTTGCCTGGAAAGATCGAAAGCAGCCCGTCACTGTCCTGCACGATCTTGCGCAGAATCAAGTGGCTCAGCGCTTCGTCCAGCACGATCTCGGGCGCTTCGCCTGGCAACAGGAGCACGGCTCCGCCGGCGCCTAATGCCGCCGATGCCTCGGAAATTGCCTCCAGCATGTCCACGCGACTGATCTTCCCCCCTGCCTTCTCCAGCATTGCACAGACCAGCGGAACAGGAAGAACCGGCGTTACCCGCGCGATCCGATGCATCAACTCGTTCGCCACACGCGGCGCATGCCGCAGCCCCGGCGAGCCGCGCAACGACAATGGTTCGCCAAACGAGACGGCGGCAACGCCAAAACGCCGGGCCCGGCCGGTGATCCGCCGCCAAGCATATCGCAGGCTGAACGCCAAAGCCGACGGGATAGTGCCGCGAAAGCGTTTCTCACCTTTCTTTCGGGCCTCGATCAGAAGCGTGTCCTCGACCACCCGGTCATAGTTCAGAGCCACCGGCACAAACACCACATCCCGCGCCTCGGGATCGAAATCCTCGACGATATAACTCAGGATCCCGACCTTGGGGCTGGCAAGCCGTCCATCCTGGCTCAATCCACCCTCGGGAAAGACGGCCTGCATGACGCCGCCGGTCGTGGCCATCTGCACATACCGCGCCAGAACCCTGCGATACAAAGGGCTGCGATAGCGACGCCGGATAAAGTACCCACCCAGCGCTCGGATCAGGGGTCGCAGCGGCCAGATCCGGGCCCATTCGCCCACCGCATAGGACAGGGCCGATTGTCCGGCAACCAGATAGGTCACCAGCACATAGTCCATGTTCGACCTGTGGTTGATCACGTAAATGATCGTCGCATCCGCATCGATCGCCTTCATCTGCTCTGCATCGTGATGCCCCAGCCGGACGTCGTAAAGCCGGGTCGACAGCCAGCGCGCCAGCCGGATCGCAATGCCGAAATAGGCCGTCGCGCTGAAGCCGGGCACGATCTCGCGGGCATAGCGCTTTGCCTGCTCGAACACCACGTCCTCGCGCAAGCCGGTTTCCTTCGCATGATCGGAGATCGCCTCGGCCACCTTCGGATCGTAGATCAGGCGCTGGATCATGTCGGTCCGCCGCGCCAGCTTGAACGGCTGGATCGGCCGCTCAAGCCGCTTGTTCAGCTCAGCCACAAGCCGCTCCGCGCGCCGCCTCAGGAACCAGCGGACCGACGGGAACAGGAAATGCGACGCCGCCGTCACAGTGGCAAACAACAGGATCACGATGAACAGCCACAGGGGCAATTCGACGGTCTGGGTCATGAACATTCTGCGCGCTGTGACATCCCAGCGACGTTGGCACGCCTTCGCCCGCATGCCAAGCGACGAGAACGGCCAAAATTTCGATCATCGCGGCCCGCGCAATGGTCGAAGGGGTCAAAAACCGTACTCTGCCCCGAATGCCGCAGCGCGGCGAATTGACAACGCCACAATCTTCCACATAGGTAGCATGTGACGAAATAAAATTACCCAACTTGATTCCGAGGCCCGCCCATGTCGCAGATGCAGAATGATCCACAAAAGAAGGATCGGCCCTGGCTGTTCCGGACGTATGCCGGCCATTCCACTGCCAAGGCTTCGAACGCGCTTTACCGTGGAAACCTTGCGAAAGGTCAGACCGGCTTGTCCGTCGCCTTCGATCTGCCCACGCAGACGGGATATGACAGCGATCACGTCCTTGCCCGGGGCGAAGTGGGCAAGGTCGGCGTTCCGGTCAGCCATCTGGGCGACATGCGCACCCTCTTTGCCGATATTCCCCTTGAACAGATGAACACGTCGATGACGATCAACGCCACGGCGCCATGGCTGCTGGCGCTCTACATCGCGGCGGCCGAGGAACAGGGCGCGGACGTCTCGAAGCTTCAGGGCACCGTACAGAACGACATCATCAAGGAATACCTCTCGCGCGGCACCTATGTCTGCCCGCCCGAACCCAGCCTGCGGATGATCACCGACGTCGCGGCCTATACCCGCGAGCATCTTCCGAAATGGAACCCGATGAACGTCTGTTCCTACCATTTGCAAGAGGCAGGCGCGACACCGGAACAGGAACTGGCCTTTGCTCTGGCCACGGCCACCGCCGTTCTCGACGACCTCAAGGCCAAGGTCCCGGCCGAACACTTTCCCGAAATGGTCGGGCGGATCTCGTTCTTCGTGAATGCCGGGATCCGCTTCGTCACCGAAATGTGCAAGATGCGCGCCTTCGTCGATCTCTGGGACGAGATCTGCCGCGACCGCTACGGTGTCGAGGATCCCAAATTCCGCCGCTTCCGCTATGGCGTACAGGTCAACTCGCTCGGCCTGACGGAACAGCAGCCCGAGAACAACGTCTACCGCATCCTGCTTGAAATGCTGGCGGTGACACTCTCCAAGAACGCGCGCGCTCGCGCGGTGCAGCTTCCTGCATGGAACGAGGCCCTGGGCCTGCCGCGTCCGTGGGATCAGCAATGGTCGCTTCGGATGCAACAGATCCTCGCCTTCGAAACCGACCTTCTGGAATATGACGACCTGTTCGACGGCAATCCGGCAGTCGAACGCAAGGTGGCCGAACTCAAGGACGGCGCGCGCGCCGAACTGGCTCAGATCGGGGCGATGGGCGGCGCGGTCCGGGCGATCGAATACATGAAATCCAGGCTGGTCGAGGCGAATGCCGAACGAATTGCGCGGATCGAAGAGGGTGCGACGACGGTTGTCGGCGTGAACAGGTATCAGGAGGCCGAGGAAAGCCCCCTGACCTCCGGCCCCGAAGCGATCATGGTCGCAGACCCCGAAGCGGAGGCCGATCAGATCACCCGCCTCAAAGCCTGGCGCACCTCCCGCGACGAGGCCGCCGTACGCACAGCACTCGACGACCTGCGTACCGCCGCCCGCGATGGCCGAAACGTCATGCCCCCCTCCATCGCCGCAGCTCGCGCCGGTGCGACCACGGGCGAATGGGGCGATGTGGTCCGATCCGTCTTTGGCCAGTACCGCGCGCCAACCGGTGTCTCGGCAAATCCGTCCAACAGAACCGAAGGGCTCGACGAGATCCGCGAGGCGGTCAACGCGGTCTCCGATACGCTTGGCAGGCGCCTGAAGTTCCTCGTCGGCAAGCCCGGCCTCGACGGGCATTCCAACGGCGCCGAACAGATCGCGGCCCGGGCTCGCGATTGCGGAATGGACATTTCTTATGACGGCATTCGCCTGACGCCCGAGGAAATCGTCGAAGCCGCCCGCGCCGAAAACGCTCATATCGTCGGCATTTCCATTCTCTCTGGAAGTCATATTCCGCTAATCGAGGAATTGATGACTCGAATGCGCGCGGCCGGGCTGGACGATATTCCGGTAATTGCCGGCGGCATCATTCCCGAAGCCGATGCCGAAAAGCTGCGCAATATGGGTGTCGCCCGGGTCTATACGCCCAAGGATTTCGAATTGAACCGGATCATGTTCGATATCGTCGCCCTCGTAGATCCGCAGGCTGTCGCCGCCGAATAGCGTTTCCGAAAAGTCCAATTGCAGAAACCTCTTTCCAGTCGTATGACAAGTGCGATGTCAGGAGGACACAATGGCAATAGATCTTTCAAAGCTTTCCGACAAAGCCCTTGCAAAACTGCAGGACGATATCGGACTGGAGTTCAAGTCGCGCGAAAAAAGCAAGCGTGAACAGGCCCGTAAGGATGCCGAGGCCGCGGCCCGCAAGCACGGCTTCTCGCTCTCCGAACTGGTGGATGGGAAAAAGGCAGCGAAAAGGCCGCCGGTCCCAGCGAAATATCGCAATCCCGCCGATGCATCACAGACATGGAGCGGTCGCGGACGTCAGCCGGAATGGTACAAGACAGCAATTTCATCCGGGACTGACCCTAAGAAACTCGAAATCTGATCCGCGATGTCGATTTATATCGGGGCCGAAAAAGGGCTGATCGCCGAAACCGTTCTTATGCCCGGAGATCCCTATAGGGCGAAATGGGCAGCCGAGACATTCCTTAAAGATGCGGAATGCGTCAATCGGGTTCGCGGCATGTTGGGTTTTACCGGAACGTGGAACGGGCATCGCGTTACGATCCACGGCTCTGGCATGGGCATGCCAAGCCTGTCGATTTACGCCAATGAATTGATCCGCGATTACGGCGCAAATACCCTGATCCGGATCGGATCCTGCGGCGCGATGCAGGAACGGATCAAACTGCGCGACGTCATTCTGGCAATGACCGCATCGACCCTCTCGACGCCATCAAGCGGAATTTTCCGCGAATTGAACTTCGCGCCCTGTGCGGACTGGTCCCTGCTGCGCGCCGCGGCGGCGGCGGCCGAGGCAAAGGGCACACCCACCCATGTAGGCGGGATCTATTCGTCCGACGTCTTCTATGACGAACGCCCCGACCTCAACGAGCAAATGACCCGACACGGCGTTCTCGGTGTCGAAATGGAGGCGGCGGAACTCTATACCGTCGCTGCCCGCCACGGTGCCCGCGCCCTGGCGGTGCTTACGGTTTCCGACCATCTCGTCACGGGCGAAGCTTTGCCCTCCGAAGACCGCGAGCGCAGCTTCGGCGACATGGTCGAGATCGCATTGCACGCCGCCTTTGACTGAATATCGGAGTATCTCATGAAACGACGCGTCCTCGCAGGGCATCAGGTTGGTGCCGTCGGTCTCGGCTGCATGAGCTTCGGCGGCATGTACGGCCCCACGACCCGCGACGAAAGCTTTGCCTGTCTCGACGCGGCCCTTGAGCATGGCATCACTCATTGGGACGTCGCCGAAATCTATGGCGGCGGACGCTGCGAAACGATCCTTGGCGACTATCTGCGCGAAACCGGGGCCAAGGTTCACATCGCCACCAAGGCTGGCATCTATACCAGCCCCAAACGCGAATTCTCGAACGCCCCCGACCGGCTGCGCGCCTCGCTCGAAGGCTCGCTCAAGCGTCTTGGGCGCGACAGCGTTGAACTCTATTATATCCACCGCCGCGAACAGGACCGCCCGGTGGAAGAAGTCGTCGAAACCCTCGTCGGCTTCATCGAAGAGGGCCTGATCGGCGCATTCGGTTTCTCCGAAATCGCGCCTCATACGCTGCGCCGCGCGCACGCCGTTCATCCGGTCGCCGCCGTGCAAAGCGAATATTCAGTCTGGACGCGTATGCCCGAATTGGGAATGCTTCAGGCCTGCCGCGATCTGGGCGTCGCCTTCGTGGCCTTCTCTCCGGTCGCGCGCGGCATGGCCACCGACACGATCCCGCATCCGCCCAGCTTCCCGGCAGGCGATATTCGCACGACCATGCCCCGCTTTCTTGAACCCAATTTCTCCGCCAACCTCGCCGCGATGGCCACGTTCCGTGACTTCGCCCATGGGCGCGGTTGGTCCACGGCCGCGGCCGCCATCGCCTGGACGCTGGATCAGGGCGATCATGTCATCCCGATCCCCGGTACCCGCACCGCTGCGCACCTTGCGGATCTGGCCCAAGGCGCGGCGATCGAATTCACTGCTGACGACCGGGCCGAAATCGCGCGTCTGCTTCCGCCGGGCTTCGCCCACGGCAGCCGGTACTCTGACGCGCAATGGGTGGGTGTCGAAAGCTACTGCTGATCCTTCAGACAGGTGCGCGGCGGCCCCTCGGACCGCTGCTCTGCGCCACAGAACGCACAGCGCCATAGCCCCGCTGCGCGCGCCTGTCGCCATCTGCACTCCCGCGTCAGCGTGGTAAAACGCCACCGCCACCAGAAATAGCCGAACACAGCCACGCCCAGCACGAGCAACAGCACCGGCATGAGTCTACTGCGCCCCGCTCACGACCGGGATCAGACGGTCCGCTCGACCATCATCTTCTTGATTTCGGCAATCGCCTTGGCCGGGTTCAGACCCTTGGGACAGGTCTTGGCGCAGTTCATGATCGTATGGCACCGGTACAGCTTGAACGGATCCTCCAGATCGTCCAGCCGCTCGCCCGTTGCTTCGTCCCGGCTGTCGATGATCCAGCGATAGGCATGCAAAAGCGCGGCCGGGCCAAGATAGCGATCGCTGTTCCACCAATAGGACGGGCAGGCCGTCGAACAGGACGCGCACATGACACATTCATAAAGACCGTCCAGCTTCTTACGGTCATCGATCGACTGCCGCCACTCATGCTCGGGGCGCTGCGTCTTGGTCTCGAGCCACGGCATGATCGACGCATGCTGCGCATAGAAATGCGTGAGATCCGGAACCAGATCCTTGACCACCTCCATATGCGGCAGGGGGTAGATCTTGATGTCACCCTTGATCTCGTCCATCCCATAGATGCACGCCAGCGTATTGATACCGCCGATATTCATCGCGCAAGAGCCGCAAATCCCCTCGCGACAGGAGCGGCGGAAGGTCAGCGTCGGATCGATCTCGTTCTTGATCTTGATCAGCGCGTCCAGAACCATCGGCCCGCACGTATCCATATCCACGAAATACGTATCCACCGACGGGTTCTTTCCGTCATCGGGATTCCACCGATAGATCTGGAACTTGCGCACGTTCTTCGCGCCCTCGGGCTTGGGCCACGTCTTTCCGGTGGTGATCCGGCTGTTCTTCGGAAGTGCAAATTCAACCATGCTCTATCTCCTTCTGGCAGCCACCAGGGCTACCTGATACCGTTCAAGCCAAGATCCCGATGATGTCACCGGCCCTCGCATCCAGACTGTGCCGTGTCGCGAAATCTCTGGCAAACTCCCGGCGCTCGGCACGCCGGTCTGTCGTCTCTCCAAGCGCGGCCTCAACCCGGATCGAAAACTCCGCATCTTCATCATAGGTATGCACCCATGGCACGATGTCATCTGGAAGACCGGCCACCATATCACTGACAACCGGAGCGCCACATGCCAATGCATCGAATATCCGGTTTGACACGAAGCCCTGCGCACCCATGACAAAACGATGATCGTTCAGCACCGCTCCCGCACCGCGATAATGGCGCGCAAGATCGGTATTTTCGACATATTCGGCTTTCAGAAAACTCTGGGCCTCCGTTCCGGCCCATCGCATCCCGTACAGATCAATTTCCACACCCTGTTCGAGAGCAAGCCGCACAGTGCGTCGCACTCGTCGCCGCAATCCGTTGGCGATGAACAACGCGCCCGCAGCGGTGCAGTCTCCATCGGGCGACATGAGATCGGCATCGAAAGACTGCAACAACAGGCTCGCACGATCCGGGCCCAGAGTCCGGGCAAACCTATCGGCCTGGGGTGCCGACGCAACAAACATATGCCGCGTCTTCTGCAGCACATCGTCGTCCATCGCCCTGGCATTATACAGAAGCCACATGAGCGTGGGGCGATCCGCCGGCACCTCGTATTCCCGTTTCTGACCCCACAGCAAAAGGTCGACCTGCCCGGGCATGGCAGCATCTCCCCACCGATCAACCGGCTGAATCTCCGCCTCATATCCGCGCCTGTTGAACGCAGAGATCAGCCCCCGTGCAAGATGGAATTCGCCCCATCGAGGCGCCTTCTGAGCATCAGGCGCCTGTAGACGCAAGGCAATGCGGGGCTTCGAAGATATCGCAGGGGATGGCACCGATTGTCCGCCGATGAACCGCGTCATTCGGGCATCTCTGGCAGGCGTCGGATCAAGCAATTCCTGAAGTGCTCTGGCACCGAAATCATTGATCGACCGATCGATCCATTCAGAAAGGATGTCATCATACGCAGTCGTCAAGACATCGTTTTCAGGATCGAGGCCAGTCACCAAAAGCAACCCGCTGGGCGCACAATCAGCGACGATTATCTCAAGATCCGGGCGATAGGCACGAAGTACCGGAACGATCTTCCAGACATCTCCCGTCCAGTCAGCAGTGCGTGACCGATCCCAATCTCGCTCGGCGGCAAGATAGGTTATCGGCACCACATCATGGATCGCGATCACCGAATCTCGGCTGCACAGCTTCTCGGTATTGATGAAATCGCGCAGCAGGAACTCGAACAGATGCAGCCCATCCAGAAACGCCATGTCGATCCGTGGTGCCAGCCGCGAAGCCACGCCTGACGCAAAAAAGTCATCGCTGGTCTGACGGAACATGTGCAGTTGCGGCCGGTCCTGCACCACATCGGTATTGACGATGAATGCCGGGTCCACCGCAATCGCCTTGCCCGGTGCCCGCGCCAGTGATCGCCCCTTGTTTGTCCCGATCTCGAGATACCACTCCGGTTTCAGATGCAGGTGCATTCGCCGCAAGAAACGGAGATAGGGCATGCCTTCTGCCCGTGGCACTGGCGCTTCCAGCGCCCGCACGTCGCTATCGACGCGCTCATTCATCGCGGCAGAACGATTCCGGCCGCGCGGATGCAGCCCTGTGTCGACGACCGTCTCAGCAGCGCGAGGATCCGCTGATTGACGCGCCCCGTCATCCCCTCCGCCAGGGTCATATCCACAAGCGATTCCAGCTCCGCTTCGCTTGCATTATCCACCGCACAGGTCACGATCGGCCCAATGGTCACGCCCACGTATTCTTGCGCCGCGACGTTCGCGACAAGCTGTGTTGCGGCCGCGCGCGTATCTTCGGCAGTCCGCTCCGCACCAGTGCAGCCGACAAGCGTGATCGCCACCAACAGAACCGCCAGCCGCCGCATCAATAGACCCTCGCCTTGGGCGCGATCCGCTTCAGGTCGATCCCACCCTCGTTATGGCCGATAAGCGGGTTCAGATGCACCGGTCTCTGGCCCAGTTCGACCTTCCCGTTGACCCAGCTCAGCGAATGCACCCGCCAGTTCACATCGTCCCGGTCGGGATAATCCTCATGGGCATGGGCACCCCGGCTCTCCTTCCGCGCCTCGGCGCTTACGATCGTGGCCAGCGCATTGGGCATCAGGTTGGTCAGTTCCAACGTCTCCATCAGGTCGCTGTTCCAGACCAGCGACCGGTCGGTGACCTTGATATCGTCCATCTTCGCCGCAACGCCGTACATCTTTTCGACGCCTTCGGCCAAGGTCTTGTCGGTCCGGAACACCGCCGCGTCTGCTTGCATGGTCTTCTGCATCTCAAGTCGCAGTTCCGCCGTGGGAATATTTCCCTTCGCATGGCGCAGGTCGTCGAACCGGCCAAGCGCCTTGTCGACACTGGCCTTGTTCAGTGTCGGGTTGGCGCTGTTCGGATCAACCACTTCGCCCGCCTTGATCGCGGCCGCCCGCCCAAAGACCACAAGGTCGATCAGGCTGTTCGACCCAAGCCGGTTCGCCCCGTGCACGCTGGCACAGCCCGCCTCGCCCACCGCCATCAGGCCGGGCGCGATGGCATCGGGATCATCGGTGGTCGGGTTCAGAACCTCGCCCCAGTAATTCGTCGGAATACCACCCATGTTGTAATGCACTGTCGGCAGAACCGGTATCGGCTCTTTGGTCAGATCGACACCGGCAAAGATGCGGGCACTTTCGCTGATCCCGGGCAGGCGCAGGTCAAGCGTCTCGGGCGGCAAGTGGTTGAGATGCAAATGGATGTGATCACCATGCTCTCCCACGCCGCGCCCTTCGCGGATCTCCATCGTCATGCAGCGCGAGACCACGTCCCGGCTTGCCAGATCCTTGTAGGTGGGCGCATAGCGCTCCATGAACCGCTCGCCTTCGGAATTGGTAAGGTAACCGCCTTCGCCCCGCGCGCCCTCGGTGATCAGGCACCCCGCGCCATAAATCCCGGTGGGGTGGAACTGCACGAATTCCATATCCTGAAGCGGCAGGCCCGCCCGCGCCACCATGCCGCCGCCATCGCCGGTACAGGTATGGGCAGAGGTCGCGCTGAAATACGCGCGGCCATAGCCACCCGTCGCCAGCACCGTCATCTTGGCATTGAAGACATGGATCGTTCCGTCATCCAGCTTCCACGCCACCACACCCTGACACACACCGTCCTCGGACATGATCAGGTCGATCGCGAAATACTCGATATAGAACTCTGCATCGTTCTTCAGCGACTGACCATAAAGCGTATGCAGGATCGCATGGCCGGTCCTGTCCGCTGCGGCGCAGGTCCGCTGCACCGGCGGGCCCTCGCCAAACTCGGTCGTGTGGCCACCGAAGGGCCGCTGATAGATCTTGCCGTCTTCCGTCCGGCTGAACGGCACGCCGTAGTGCTCCAGTTCATAGACCGCCTTCGGTGCCTCCCGCGCAAGATACTCCATCGCGTCGGTATCGCCCAACCAGTCCGAACCCTTTACCGTGTCATACATATGCCACTGCCAATGGTCCGGCCCCATGTTCCCAAGGCTCGCCGCAATGCCACCCTGGGCCGCGACCGTATGCGACCGCGTCGGAAACACCTTGGTGATACAGGCGGTCTTAAGCCCCTGTTCCGCCATCCCCAACGTCGCCCGAAGCCCGGCACCACCGGCGCCCACGACCACAACATCATAGTTGTGCGTCTCATATGCGTATTCGGCCATCCTCAACTCCTCAAAGCGCGATGCGGGCGATGGCGAAAACGCCCGTCGCCGCCGCGGCATAACTCAAACAGATCATCGCGATGATCAGGACCTTGCGGGTCATCCCGTGCGCGTAATCCTCGATCAGTACCTGCACCCCATCCTTGAAATGCATGAAACCCACGACGATCGTCAGCGCCGCGACAATCGCCGGAAAGGGTCGTGCAAAATAAGCGATCACCTCGTCATGGCCGCGGCCAAGCATGGGGCCGAAAGTAAACACGAACAGCGGGATGAGGATCAGAAGCGCCACGGACGACACTTTCATCTGCCAGAAGTGATGCGTCCCCTCCTTGGCACTGCCAAGCCCGGTCGCCCGTTTGCGGTCTGTGATGAATGCCATGATGCTCTCCTCAGACCAACAGCAGAGTCAGGATGGTCAGAACGACCGACCCGATCAGACAAGTCCAGCCCAGCTTTTCCGCCGTTGGGATATCAAGGGCGTGACCGCTATCCCAGATCAGGTGCCGCACACCGGCAAGGGTGTGGTACCAAAGGCCCAGCACCGATGCCGCCATGACCAGATCGCCGAACCACGAGGTGATCAGCCCATCCGCCACAGCAAAGTATTCGGGCGATGTCGAGGCCGCCAGAAACCACCAGACCACCAGAAGAGCCGAGATCAAAAGCGCGTTCCCGGTGATCCGCGTCAGGATCGAGGTGATCGATGTCAGTTGCGGGCGATAAATCGTCAGATGCGGCGAAAGCGGGCGATTGCCCCGGTTCACATCAGCCATGCGGGTCCCTTCCGTTCAACGCTGCTGTGCAGCGCTCATGGGAAAGTCATAGCGGTTTTCTGGCGGGAGTCACGGTCTCCTCCCCCTCAGAAGCGCGGTCTTTTGGCGCAATGGCAAAGTTTTTCGTTAATGTGATCACACTCTGATTTTGCGTGATCACAAAAATACCCGGCGCCTGTGGCGCCAGGCAAAGGCTCAAAGGGGATTGGGTCAGACCGAGTTTCCCCGGAGGCCAAAGAACAGGCCCACGGCAAGAAGGAGCGTCTGGAACTCCATGCCGCCGAAGGGATGCGACTCCGATGGGATATTGCTCCACTGCCCCCAATGGACGAGCGCGATCGCGCCGACCATGATCACCGCGACACCCACACCCGACAGGCGTGTCAGTATATCGCCGGTCCGGGATGCCAGCGCGCCACCAGCCAGGATGCCGATACCGGCAAGTACCTCGATCACCGCCACAGCGGTCCAAAGCGCAAGCGGCATGCCCATCCATTCGGCTTCTGCGGCAAGGTTCGGAAATTTCGTTATCCCATGGTAAAGAAACGTCCCTGCAACCGCACCGCGGATCAGCCAGTGAGCGGAAGGGACGATAGGCAGGGCGCCTGCTTTCGTGGTGACGTTTTCGGTAAGCGAAGCCATTCTGATTTCTCCTGTCTGGACTATCTTGATGATCCAGATAGAACACGCACATCGAAATCACAAAGCGCAGTATTGGTGCGAATTTGCACAAAAAATGTCTCAATCGCGATTCATCCCCGACATCTGCAAGACCACCTCACGCAAGAGCTTTTGCCGGATCCGCGCGGGATAATCCTCGAAGGCGTTCGCCCGCATCGCGAAAGCCCCGGGACCGGTGATCACATGATCGCGAAACCAGTCCGTCAGCCCCTCTTCGCTTTCCTCGATCACTAGCGCGTTCACGGTAATACCCAGTGCAAGAAGGTCGCCGCGCATCTCCCCGGGCGCCAGACCCTCGTTCGATTGCCCGTCGCCCGACACGTCGATCACCCGCCGCTTGCACGCCGAGACGTCATCAAACAGCAGCGCGGCAAATTCCAGAGCTTCCCCGATCGCCGTCGAATAATCCCGCCAGGGTCGGGGCATGGTCTCGATCCGCGCGGCCAGTTCCGCCAGATCCGACCGCGTCTCGATCGCGACCCAATCAAGCGAAGTCTCCTGCCGCCCGCTGCCACTCCACTGGATCACCGCCACGCGCGCCTTCGCCGCCACCAAAGCATCGGATACGGCCCCATCGCGCAGAGCCGCCGCCAGTCCATCGGCTTGTGTCCGGTATTCCTCCTGGTCGACGGACCCCGAGACATCCAGGGCAAGCACCAGCGCCAGATCGCAAGCCCAAACCGGCAGCGAAACGAGGCTCATGAAAAATGCCGCTATGAAGGGGCGCATGAGGCAACATTATCCCGACATGCCGTCAAGCGCGAAGGATTAAACCGGTACCAGCGCCCAGTAATCCAGATCCAGAAGCACCTCGGGAAGGTACTTGCCGTCTTCCCCCTTCAGCGCCCCGGCCTCACCCGTCGTCGCCACCAACCGCAACCGCAAGGCTCCCACCCCGGGTGCAGCCGTCTCGGCGCGGTCCAGAACTTCACTCCAGGCGCGCACCGTATCCCCCGCGAAACAGGGGTTGGCATGGGCCCCGCCATTCAGCGCGACGATCATCTGCGCATTTGCCAGACCGTTGAAACTCAGCGCCCGGGCAAGGCTGATCACATGCCCGCCATAGATCAACCGCTTGCCATCTGGCCGGTTCGTGGCGTCGAAATGCACCTTCGCGGTGTTCTGCCACAGCCGGGTGGCCAGCATATGCTCGGCCTCTTCGATCGTGACACCATCCACATGGTCGATGACTTCGCCCACCGCATAATCGGACCAGCGGTGCGGTTCCCCGGCAAGAGCAAAATCGTAGCCCGCGAAGCTGAGCCCCGCCGGTACGACCAGATCCTCTGCTGGAACGACCTTTTTCAACTCAGGGATCACGGTCTCGGGCGCCGCCACCCCGGCGTCCCGTTTACGCACCATCACCCAGCGCACATAATCCAGAACCGGCGCGCCATCCTCTCCCCGCCCCGTCGTCCGAACCCAGACCACGCCGGATGTCCCGTTCGAATTCTGCTTCAGCCCTATGACCTCGGATTCCGAAACAAGCGTTTCACCCGGATAGACAGGGCGCCGCCAACGCCCTTCGGCGTAACCCAGATTTGCCACCGCATTCAGCGAGATGTCGGGAACCGTCTTGCCGAAAACCGTATGGAACACGACAAGATCATCCATCGGCGACGCGGGCAGACCACAAGCCCGCGCAAAAGCATCCGATGAGTAAAGGGCCCCCCGCGCCGGATAGAGCGCGTGGTAGAGCGCACGCTCTCCCCCCGACAACGTCCGGGGAACCGCATGGGCAATTACTTCGCCCAACCGGTAATCCTCAAAGAACCGCCCTGCGGTGGTCTTGCCGCTCACAACGCGCCCAGCCGTTGCTTGGGGTCGATATTCTCCCGGCACGTCCTTCACCACGGCTTGCGCACAGCGCATCACACCGTTCACGGAATTGAACGCATAGGCTGGATCGCCGTAAAGCTCCCACCCCTTGGACAGGGCCTCGGTCACCTTGTGGCAAAAGGCCGACGTGTCATCGCCCGTCAAAAGCCGATACGCCCTCATCCCGGAAACGGCCAGACGCCAAGCCACGTGTGGATCGCGGCAATGATCCCGTAAAGGACGACCGAAATGACCGCGAGCCGCACGGTCCCCGCTTTCGATCCGCCCTCGAACCGGTGATAGACCGGCTCTTTCGCGTTGATCACGATCATCTCCAGCACCGCCCAGACAGCGATGCCGCCGAACAGGATGACCGAATGCAGGTCGCCATTCACCAGAAGGTGCGACAGCGCCCACAACAGGGTACCGGTCAGCATCGGATGCCGCATCTTTGATCGCAACGGGCTCTTCGACGATCCCAGCCCGAACAGGAAGATCACGAAGAACATGAGCGCGTTGGTAAGATGCACGCCCCAGAAGGGCGGATCATAGACCGGAATGAAATCCGACCCCCGATATCCCATGATCATCGCGACAAGCCCGCCAAGGATCAGAACGGCGGCAACACCCTTGCCGGCATTGCCCATCCCATCGCGAACTCCCGGCGCAAGCCGTTTGAAGAAATGCCCGGCATACCACAATGCCAGTCCAGCGATCAAAAGAGTCATTTTCCCTCCAGTTGCGCGATGATGCGGGCCTTGGCCAGCATGGCGCGCGCCGTCGCCACATGCAGGTTCTCGACGATCTGGCCGTCGACCACCGCAACGCCCTCGCCCTTCGCCACGGCCTCACCAAATGCCGCAATCTGCCGCTTGGCAAGGTCAAGATCCTCGGCAGACGGCCCAAATACCTGGTTGGCGATCTCGATCTGCGCCGGATGGATCAGGGTCTTGCCGTCCATCCCAATATCCCGGCCCTGTTCGCATTCACGACGCAGCCCATCCGCGTCCTTGAACGCGTTATAGACCCCATCGACACAGATCACGCCCGACGCCCGCGCCGCCATCAGGCACATCTGCAACGCCGTCATCATCGAAAGCCGGTCCGGGCGGAACCGCGCCCCAAGGTCCTTGGCCAGATCGTTCGTGCCCATCACGAACCCCTGCAACCTCGGATGCGCCGCGATCGCGGCTGCGTTGAGACACCCGCCCGGTGTCTCCATCATCGCCCAGATCGGCAGATCGGGGATCAGCTGCGCAAGCCGCTCCACATCCTCCGGCGACCCCACTTTCGGCATCAGTACGGCGTCGCAACCCATTCGCGCCACCGCGGCGGCATCATCCGCGCCCCACTCTGTCTCAAGCCCGTTGATCCGGACGATCCGCACCCGAGCGCCATAGCCGCCCTCGGCCAGCGCCGCGGCAAGAACCTCGCGCGCCTGCGCCTTTTCATCCGGCGCGACCGCATCTTCCAGATCGAAAATAATCGCATCAACGGGAAGGCTCCGGGCTTTCTCAAGCGCCCGCTCCTTGGATCCCGGGATATACAGGACCGACCGCCATGGCCGCTCATGTGCCTCCATGATCTCGTCCTCTCGTAATTATGTTGCGCAGAACAACCACCATACGCAGCTATTGGCAAGCCGATTTCTGCACTGCAGAACCCGCGCGGTCCCTTCGGTCGCAGCGTTAACCATATTTTTCCAAACCATCAGGCACATTCGGACCGCGTCAGTCGGCCAGGGTCAAAATCTCGGAAGCCCACGTCATCCGCTGGCGAAGATCGCACCGGCCGGATCGGACATCCCTCAACGGGCCGGAGAAAGGGAACACCGATGAAACGTGAACTCCTAACTCTCTCCCTCGGCGTTGGCGCCCTCCTGCTGGCCGCGACCCATGCCTTCGGCCAGACGAATCGCAACTGTGGTCAGCGGAATCTCGTGATCGAACGGCTGGCCGACCGCTACGGTGAATCGCGCCAGTCCATCGGACTTGGCACCAACAACCAGGTGGTCGAAGTGTTCGCATCGCTCGAAACCGGAACCTGGACCATTACCGTCACGAATCCTGCGGGCCTGACCTGCCTTGTGGCCTCCGGCCAGTCGTTCGAGACGCTCTCGGAAACGGCCCCGGTGGTGGGCGAAAGCGCGCTTTAGACCGTTCCGGGCGCAGTTTACGCTAGGGCGTCGTACAGAAGCTTTGCTCCGGCAAGCGTGAGCATCGTATAGGTCACCCCAAAGAACAGGCGCTCCGGGACAATCCGGTGCGCCTTGACCCCCAGCCATGCGCCCAGAAGCGCGAAGGGCGCGAGGATCAGGTCGGTCGCCAATGTCTCCAGCGTGAAAATTCCCAGAAACGCATAGGGAAAGAACTTGAAGACATTGATCGCCCAGAAGGTCAGGACCGTCGTCGCCTGATAGGTCGTCTTGGCCAGCCCGCGCGCCAACAGGTACACCGCGACCGGCGGCCCTCCGGCATGGCTAATGAAGCTCGTGAAACCGGCAATGACCCCGGTGAATGGCCCGACCCAGCCCGGATAGGGTCTCGGTTCGAAGCGCAGCATGGCGCGCGCGCCGAGCAGCTTCCATGCCACGAAGCCCAGCGCGACAAGCCCGATAAGCACCCGGAACACGTCATCAGGCGCCACCTGCCACAGCGCAGCGCCCAGCATGACCCCGGGCAGACCGCCCAGCATCAACTGCCGCGCATCGGGCCAGCTCCACTTGCCCCAATAGGCCTTCAGCGTCGCCACGTCGATCAGCATCAGAACCGGAAGCATCACCCCCAGCGCGACGCCCGGCTCCACCACCAGCGCAAGAATCGGCGTCGCCGCGAATGCCGCTCCCGACCCGAACCCGCCCTTGGAAATCCCGGCGAAAACCACCGCCGGGATCGCCACGGCATAGAAAACGGGATCCGTCAGCATCCGTCATTTCTCCTGAACTCTTCGCCCCTTACCGCGCCGCGCGCCGCAGGCAAAGCCTTGCGGTTTCAATCTGCCGCAGAGCCTCAGCCTTGCGCGACCGCGCGCGGACCGATAGGCATCGCGCGGAAAATCAAATTCACTTCCTAACCATCCGGAGACTTATCCATGGCCAGACCCAAGATCGCCCTTATCGGCGCGGGACAGATCGGCGGCACGCTCGCCCATCTCGCGGCACTCAAGGAACTGGGCGACGTCGTCCTGTTCGACATCGCCGAAGGCATCCCGCAGGGCAAGGCGCTCGACATCGCCGAAAGCGGTCCGGCCGAAGGGTTCGACGCCACGATGACCGGGACCAACGACTACGCCGGCATCGCCGGGGCGGATGTCTGCATCGTCACCGCCGGCGTCGCCCGCAAACCGGGCATGAGCCGGGACGATCTTCTGGGCATCAACCTGAAGGTCATGAAATCCGTGGGCGAAGGCATCGCCAAGAACGCGCCCGACGCCTTCGTGATCTGCATCACCAACCCGCTGGACGCGATGGTCTGGGCCCTGCGCGAATTCTCGGGCCTGCCCCACCAGAAGGTCGTGGGCATGGCCGGCGTGCTCGACAGCGCCCGTTTCCGCCACTTCCTGTCGCTCGAATTCAACGTCTCGATGAAGGATGTGACCGCCTTTGTTCTGGGCGGACATGGCGACACGATGGTGCCGCTCGCCCGCTACTCCACCGTGGCCGGCATCCCGCTGCCCGATCTCGTTGCGATGGGCTGGACCACCCAGGAAAAACTCGACGCGATCATCCAGCGTACCCGCGACGGCGGCGCCGAGATTGTGGGCCTTCTGAAAACCGGTTCGGCCTTCTACGCCCCCGCCACCAGCGCCATCGAAATGGCCGAGGCCTATCTCAAGGACCAGAAACGTCTTCTCCCCTGTGCCGCCTATTGCGACGGCGAGTTCGGGCTCAAGGGCATGTATGTGGGCGTTCCCACGGTGATCGGCGCAGGCGGCGTCGAACGTATCGCCGATATCAAGCTCACCTCGGACGAACAGGCGATGTTCGACAATTCCGTGACCGCCGTGAAGGGCCTCGTCGAAGCCTGCAAGGCGATCGACTCCAGCCTTGGCTAGGCAACCGATCCGGTCCCCTCTGGTCCGATGGCCAGAGGGGGCACACCATTTCCCAAGAATCATGACCTCAGCCCTGCCTGTGCCTATCGCGGCAAAGGTGCACCTTCCATGGATGTGATCACACTTTTCAAACGTGTGATCACAAATCTGGAAAAATCGCCCCAAATCCACGCCCTGCGGCAAAAAGCCGTTTAAAACCGACGGTCTCCCGTGCAATGGCTATCAAGACAGCCACCACGGGACAGCGCCATGAACATCCACGAATACCAAGCCAAGGCTCTTCTGCGCAGCTACGGCGCGCCGGTATCCGATGGACGCCCGGTGACCCGGGCCGAAGACGCAAAAACCGCGGCGGGCGAACTCGACGGTCCGATATGGGTGGTCAAGGCCCAGATCCACGCCGGCGGACGCGGCAAGGGCAAGTTCAAGGAGGCTGATGCGGGCGACAAGGGCGGCGTGCGCCTCACCCGGTCCGTGGCCGAGGCCGCCGAGGAAGCCAAGCGCATGCTGGGCCGAACCCTCGTGACCCACCAGACCGGCCCGGCGGGCAAACAGGTCAACCGCGTCTATATCGAGGACGGGGCGGGCATCCGGACCGAGATGTACCTTGCCCTTCTGGTGGACCGTCAGACCAGCCGCATCTCCTTCGTGGCCTCCACCGAGGGCGGCATGGATATCGAGGAAGTCGCGGCCGCAACCCCCGAGAAAATCCTGTCCTTCTCCGTCGATCCCGCCACCGGCTACCAGCCGTTCCATGGCCGCCGCATCGCCTTTGCCCTTGGCCTTGAGGGTCCGCAGGTCAAGCAATGCGTGGGCCTCATGGGCACGCTCTACAAGCTCTTCGTGGACAAGGACATGGAGATGCTCGAGATCAATCCGCTGATCGTCTCGGACGCGGGCGATCTCAAATGCCTCGATGCGAAAATGGGCTTCGATGGCAACGCGATCTACCGCCACGCCGATATCGCGGCCCTGCGCGACGAGACCGAGGAAGACCCAAAGGAACTCGCCGCCTCGAAATACGACCTGAACTACATCGCGCTTGATGGTGAAATCGGCTGCATGGTCAATGGCGCGGGCCTTGCCATGGCGACGATGGATATCATCAAGCTCTACGGTTCTGAGCCCGCCAACTTCCTCGACGTGGGCGGCGGCGCCACCAAGGAAAAGGTCACCGAGGCGTTCAAGATCATCACCTCCGACCCCAACGTCAAAGGCATCCTTGTCAACATCTTCGGCGGCATCATGCGCTGCGACATCATCGCCGAGGGCGTGGTGGCCGCAGTCAAGGAAGTGGGTCTTCAGGTCCCGCTCGTCGTCCGCCTCGAAGGCACCAATGTCGAGAAGGGCAAGGAGATCATCCGCAATTCCGGCCTCGACGTGGTCGCCGCCGACGACCTCAGGGACGGGGCGGAAAAGATCGTGAAGGCGGTGAAGGGATGAACCGGACTGCCGCCAAGGCCCGCCTGGCCATGGTGCTGGGCGCGTTGCTGGTTTCCGGCTGCGGCCTCGCCGGGCTGGATGCCTATGGGCGCCCGGACCCTTGCGCCGCCAAGGGCAAGTTCGTCCAGATGCCCGATGGCAGCGCGAGTTGCGCGATAACCCCGGCGGAGATCATCATAACCGGAACGCTGTCGCCAAATCACCCCAAGGTCCAGACCGAAGCCGTGGCGCTGGCGAAAAAGACCAATCAACTCGTGGCCTACACGGACGGGAAAACCACCCGGACCTTTGCGCCACCGCTCGACAGTTGACGAGGAGGAGCCGGAACGTTGGCCTTTCGCAGCGGCGAGATCACCCGCGTGACCCGACAGGGGCGCAGCGGCCCTGGTGGCACCGGGCGAGCCCTCGAGGTGGCGCAGTGATCCGCGCGCTTGCCATGTCGCTCTGCCTTGCCGCCCCGGCAACGGCGCAAGCGCCGGTGGCGACCCGGTCCGGAAGGCATTCAAGGCGGTCATGGGATAAAGCGGTGCGACGGCCCCACGAGAACAGACCACACGATTGCGTTGGCCCATCCTGCGGGCCGACCGCTCGCGTGGGCCGTGCGCTCGGGGCGATCGCGTTGTCCGCGCTCGGCCTCACGACCTCCCCCGCCGTCGCCCATGCCGACCCCACCCCCGCCATCACCGCCGCGCTCGACCGGTTCCAATCCGCCTGTGCGACGGCGCTGACCGACCCCGATGCCTATATCGCCTCCCTCACCCTCCCCGGCCCCTCGGGCGAAAAGGGCGTTTACCCCTCCGATGACGGCCAATACCTCCTTGTCCTCACTGCCCAGTCCGAGGGCGTCACCGACCACGTGGAATTCGCGGCGCTCACCGACCGGATGATCCGCCGCTGCGCCATCTCGGCGATCCTGCCGGGCTTCCCCGAAGAGCCCGAAATCGCCACCGCCCTCCGCCCCCTTCTCGACGCCCGCGCCACCCAGGTCGTTGGCGGCAGGACCGCAAGCGCCAACCCGATCTGGGAACCCGAAAACGAGCCGATGGTGTTCGAAGGCGAACCCTTTCACATGTTCTTTGCAGCGGGCCTCTTCCCGGAGCCCGACACCGTCGCCCAGATCCAGACCATGTCGGGCGAGGTCACCATGTCCGTCGAGCGCACGATAGCCGCCGAGAAGCCTGGCCAATGATCCGCGCCGCAACCATCGCACTCGCGGTCACGCTTTCGCCGACATTGGCCGCCGCTCAGGCCGCGCCTATGGCGCTGGATGCGTTTCGGTCGATCTGTCAGGCAAACCTCGATCAACCCGAGACCAGCGCCCGTTTCGCTGCCGATGGCTGGACGATGGCACCTGATTCCCTTTCAGATGCCTTCACGCAAGACATCGTGGATCCCGATGCTGAGGCCCTCTTCGTTCGGGACGTGGGCGCAGGAAAAGTCCTGGCCGCCACGATGAGCGAGAAACGCGGACTTCTGGGGACCCGCACCCGCTCGGTCTGCTTCATTCGCGTCTTCGTCGAAACACCCGATCAGATGCGCGCCGATTTCCGCAGCCGGATGGGCGCGGCACCGGACACGGCCACCGACAGTGACGAGGTGCGCGCCGAACTCGTGGTCCAGCCTGCTTGCGGGACAGGTCATCGGTCTGCGCGCTGTAAAGTTGCCCGAGGGCTACTGGATGGTCACCGCCTACAGGGTACTGACCAATGCGTGATCTGCGATCCACCTTGTCGCGTATCGCCGCCGCCACGCTCCTGGCCACGATGGCCGTGAAAGCGCCGGCGCAGACTGCCGCAAGCTTCGACGATGCCGTTCGCGCGAACCTCGCTCTCGGGGTCGAGCTCTGCTTGCGCCACCTGCCACAGGTCGATGCCCTCCGCGCCAACTTGGCCGCAGCCGGCTTTACCTACACGGTCGAGGATTACGGCGCAGGCGAACGCATCCACTGGTACACGGCCCCCGCCGACACCGCCGCAATCGCCGTTAGCGAGGGTCAGATGGCACCGGACTGCCGCGTCACGACCTCCCATATGGGGGCGACGGATGCCGTGGCTTTCACCGGCGCGGTTCTCCAGCAGCGCTTTGCCGCGCTGAACTTCCAATACGGCAACATGGAGAACACGCCTCCCGTCACTGCCGCCAACATGGGTGGCCGATGGGAGTTCTGCACGGGCTATGTCGGTTGGAATGGCCAGCGCCCCATCACACTCGCCGTCGCGAACGACGGCAACGATCCGGCCTGTATCGACGACGGTACTGCACAGATCGTCATCGCGAAGTAACCGAAGAGGGACAGATCACATGGCGGTTCTCGTCGACGCAAACACCAAGGTCATCTGCCAGGGCTTCACCGGCTCGCAGGGCACCTTCCATTCCGAACAGGCCATCGCCTATGGCACGAAGATGGTCGGCGGCGTGACCCCCGGAAAGGGCGGCCAGATGCATCTCGATCTGCCGGTCTTCAACTCGTGCCACGAGGCCGTTGCGGCCACCCATGCCGATGCCACTGTGATCTACGTCCCGCCCCCCTTCGCCGCCGACTCTATACTCGAGGCGATCGACGCCGAGATTCCCCTGATCTGCTGCATCACCGAGGGCATTCCGGTGCTCGACATGATGAAGGTCAAGCGCGCGCTTGAAGGCTCGAAATCGATCCTGATCGGCCCCAATTGCCCGGGCATCATCACGCCGGACGCCTGCAAGATCGGCATCATGCCGGGCCACATCCACAAGCGCGGCTCGGTAGGCGTCGTCTCCCGCTCCGGCACGCTGACCTACGAGGCGGTGAAACAGACCACCGATGTGGGGCTGGGCCAGTCCACCTGCGTCGGCATCGGTGGCGACCCGATCAAGGGCACCGAACATATCGACGTGCTTGAATGGTTCCTCGCCGATGACGAAACCCAAAGTATCATCATGATCGGCGAAATCGGCGGTCAGGCGGAAGAGGACGCGGCGCAGTTCCTCGCCGACGAGAAAAAGAAAGGGCGCTGGAAACCCACTGCGGGCTTCATCGCCGGCCGCACCGCCCCCCCGGGCCGCCGCATGGGCCACGCGGGCGCCATCGTTGCGGGCGGCAAGGGTGATGCAGAATCAAAGATCGAAGCAATGAAATCCGCCGGTATCGTCGTTGCCGAAAGCCCCGCCGGGCTGGGCGAAGCGGTGTTGAAGGCGATCGGCTGACGTGACCTTCACCTCCGCCATACGCACCTGCTTCCGCAAGTACTTCACCTTCTCCGGCCGCGCCTCGCGTCCGGAATACTGGTGGTTCGTCCTGTTCCTGATTCTGGGCAACATCCTCGCCGGAGTGATCGACGGTGCGTTGTTCAACACCGTCACGACGGAACTCGAAGTAACCGATACCAGCTTCCGGGCAGGTGCGGAAAATAGCGGCCCCATAGGTACGATATTCGCCCTCGCCACCTTCATCCCCTCGATTGCCGCGGGCTGGCGTCGGATGCACGACAGCGGCCGTTCCGGTCTCTACCTGTTCTATCCGGTGATCGTGATGATCGGCATCGCCACCTTCGCCGGGTTGACAGGGGCCATGCCCAATGCCGACGGCACCTTCGACTTCAGCTTCGACAGCATCACCGGAATAATTCTGGTGATCGCGTCCATCATCTTCATTCTTTCGCCGTTTCTTGTCATCTGGTGGCTGACCCGCCCGTCCCAGAACGGCGCCAATCAATACGGTCCCAACCCACGTGAGGTAACATCATGACCGACCAATCCCCGAACGAGCAGTTCCACGCCTCGTCCTTCCTGCAAGGGCATAACGCGGAATATATCGAGCAGCTCTATGCCCGCTACGCCACCGATCCGAACGCGGTGGACGAGGCATGGCAACAGTTCTTCCGCCAGTTGGGCGACAACGAAGTGGATGCGAAACGCGAGGCGGCGGGGCCAAGCTGGGCGCGCACAGACTGGCCGCCCCAGCCCAGCGATGAACTCACCGCCGCGCTTGACGGTCAATGGGGCGATCTGGGCCCGCAGGCCGAGAAATCGGCGGCGGCCAAGCTCAAATCAAAAGCCGCCGAGGCGGGCGTCGCGGTCTCCGACGACCAGATCAAGCGCGCCGTGCTCGAACTCGATCCGCGCGCTGATGATCATCCGCGCCTACCGGATCCGCGGCCATCTCGTCGCCGATCTCGACCCCCTCCGCATGCGCGAGGTTGTCCCGCACCCCGAGCTTGATCCCCGCTCCTATGGCTTCACCGAGGCCGACATGGACCGCCCGATCTTCATCGACAACGTGCTGGGTCTCGAAATGGCCTCCATGCGCGAGATCATCTCGATCGTGAAACGCACCTATTGCGGCACTTTCGCGCTGCAATACATGCACATCTCGAACCCCGAAGAGGCCGGCTGGCTCAAGGAGCGGATCGAAGGCTATGGCAAGGAAGTCACCTTCACCCGCGAAGGTCGCCGCGCGATCCTCAACAAGCTGGTGGAAGCCGAAGGGTTCGAAAAATTCCTTCATGTCAAATACATGGGCACCAAGCGCTTCGGCCTTGATGGTGGCGAAAGCCTTGTTCCCGCGATGGAACAGATCATCAAACGGGGCGGCAATCTCGGCGTCAAGGATATCGTGATCGGGATGCCCCACCGGGGCCGCCTGTCGGTTCTGGCCAACGTGATGGCCAAACCCTATCGCGCGATCTTCAATGAGTTTCAGGGCGGCAGCTTCAAACCCGAGGATGTCGATGGCTCGGGCGATGTGAAATACCACCTCGGCGCCTCCGCCGACCGGGAATTCGATGGCAATTCCGTACACCTGTCGCTGACCGCGAACCCCTCGCATCTCGAGGCGGTGAACCCGGTCGTTCTGGGCAAGGCCCGCGCCAAGCAGGACCAGAACGCCGATCCCAAGCGGATCAGCTGCCTGCCGATCCTTCTACATGGCGATGCGGCCTTCGCCGGTCAGGGCGTCGTGGCCGAATGTTTCGGTCTCTCGGGCCTGCGCGGTCACAAGACCGGTGGGACCATGCATATCGTCGTAAACAACCAAATCGGCTTTACCACCGCGCCGCATTTCTCGCGCTCCTCGCCCTATCCCACCGATATCGCGCTGATGGTCGAGGCGCCGATCTTCCACGTGAACGGCGACGACCCCGAGGCCGTGGTTCATGCCGCCAAGGTCGCCACCGAATTCCGCCAGATGTTCCACAAGGACGTGGTGATCGATATCTTCTGCTACCGCCGGTTCGGACATAACGAGGGCGACGAGCCCATGTTCACCAACCCGCTGATGTACAAGCAGATCAAGAAACAAAAGACCACGCTGCAACTCTACACCGAGCGGCTGGTGCGCGACGGCCTGATCCCCGAGGGCGAGATCGAGGACATGAAGACCGCGTTTCAGGCGCATCTCAATGAAGAGTTCGAAAGCGGCAAGAACTACAAGCCCAACAAGGCCGACTGGCTCGACGGGCGCTGGAGTCATCTCGACCGCGAGGGAGAGCGCTATCAGCGCGGGAAGACCGCGATCAAGGCACAGACCTTCAAGGAAATCGGCAAGGCACTGTCCACGCCACCCGCCGATTTCCCGCTGCACAAGACCGTCGAACGCCTGCTTGAAAGCAAGGCCAAGATGTTCGAGACCGGCGAAGGGTTCGACTGGGCAACGGGCGAAGCGCTGGCTTTCGGCTCGCTCCTGACCGAGGGGTACAAGGTGCGTCTCGCGGGACAGGACTCAACCCGCGGGACGTTCTCCCAGCGGCATTCCGGCCTCGTCAATCAGGAGACCGAGGAACGCTACTACCCGCTCAACAACATCCGCGACGGTCAGGCCCACTACGAAGTGATCGACTCGATGCTATCGGAATATGCGGTTCTGGGCTTCGAGTACGGCTACTCCCTTGCCGAACCCAATGCCCTCACGCTCTGGGAGGCCCAGTTCGGCGATTTCGCCAACGGTGCCCAGATCATGTTCGACCAGTTCATCTCGTCGGGCGAACGCAAATGGCTCAGAATGTCGGGTCTGGTGATGCTCCTGCCCCATGGCTACGAAGGTCAGGGACCGGAACACTCCTCGGCCCGCCTCGAACGGTTCCTGCAGATGTCGGCCGAGGATAACTGGATCGTCGCGAACTGCACGACACCCGCAAACTACTTCCACATCCTGCGCCGCCAGCTTCACCGCAGTTACCGCAAGCCGCTGGTCCTGATGACGCCGAAATCGCTTCTGCGCCACAGGCTCGCGATCTCGGACAAGGACGATTTCACCACCGGCTCCTCGTTCCACCGCATCCTCTGGGATGATGCGCAAAAGGGCCATTCGGACACCGAACTCGTCGCCGACGCCAAGATCAAGCGCGTGGTCCTCTGCTCGGGCAAGGTCTATTACGACCTTCTGGAAGAACGCGACGCCCGCGGCATCACCGATGTCTATCTGATGCGGGTCGAACAGTTCTATCCCTTCCCGGCCCTGTCGCTTGTCAAGGAACTGGAACGCTTCAAGCAGGCCGAGATCGTCTGGTGCCAGGAAGAACCGAAGAACCAGGGCGCCTGGTCCTTCATCGAACCCAACATCGAATGGGTCCTCACCCGGATCAAGTCCAAGCACACACGGCCGATTTATGCTGGACGCGCCGCCGCAGCTTCGCCCGCCACGGGTCTGGCCTCGGCCCATAAAGCACAACAAGCCCAGCTCGTGGATGACGCGCTGACAATCAAAGGGAAAAAGTAAATGAGCACCGAAGTCCGAGTCCCGACCCTTGGGGAAAGCGTCACGGAAGCCACCGTGGCGACATGGTTCAAGAAGCCGGGCGACGCCGTCGCACAGGATGAAATGCTCTGCGAACTGGAAACCGACAAGGTCACCGTCGAAGTCCCCGCACCGGTCGCGGGCACGCTGTCCGAAATCGTCGCCAGCGAAGGCTCGACCGTGGGCGTGAACGCGCTTCTCGCCAATATCGCCGAAGGCGCTTCGGCGGCACCGGCAAAGGCCGATCCGGCCCCGGCGGCCAAGCCTGCGCCCAAGGCAAAAGGTGGTGGAAGTGTCGATGTCATGGTCCCCACGCTGGGTGAAAGCGTGACCGAAGCCACCGTCGCCTCCTGGTTCAAGAAGGTCGGCGATACCGTGGCGCAGGACGAGATGCTCTGCGAACTCGAAACCGACAAGGTCTCGGTCGAGGTTCCCGCCCCTGCCGCCGGCACCCTGACCGAAATCCTTGCCGCCGAAGGCACGACCGTCGAAGCCGGCGGAAAGCTCGCGATCATGGCCGCGGGCGCGGGCGCCACTGCCGCCCCGGCACCTGCCGAAGCACCTGCCGCAGCACCGGCACCGAAAGGCAGGCGGCAAGGATATCGAAAACGCACCCTCGGCCACCAAACTGATGGCCGAAAAAGGTCTCTCACCTGATCAGGTAACCGGAACCGGAAAGGACGGGCGCATCATGAAAGAAGACGTCCAGAAAGCCGCCGCCGCAGGCGCCGCTGTCGCCTCGGCCCCTGCACCAGCCCCCGCGGCAACGATGCCCCGCGCCCCGGTCGCGGCCGAAGATGCGTCCCGCGAGGAACGGGTCAAGATGACCCGCCTTCGCCAGACCATCGCCCGCCGCCTGAAGGACGCCCAGAACAACGCCGCAATGCTCACGACCTATAACGAGGTCGACATGTCCGCCACCATGGCGCTGCGGTCGGAATACAAGGACCTGTTCGAAAAGAAGCACGGGGTCCGTCTGGGCTTCATGTCCTTCTTCACCAAGGCCTGCTGCCACGCGCTCCGCGAGGTGCCCGAGGTCAACGCCGAAATTGACGGTACCGATATCGTCTACAAGAACTTCGTGCATATGGGCATCGCCGCCGGGACCCCCTCCGGGCTCGTCGTACCAGTGATCCGTAACGCCGATTCCATGTCCTTCGCCGAGATCGAAAAGGCCATCGCCGAAAAGGGCGCCCGCGCCCGGGACGGCAAACTCTCCATGGCGGAAATGCAGGGCGGTACCTTCACCATCTCGAATGGCGGCGTCTACGGCTCGCTGATGTCCTCGCCGATCCTGAACCCGCCGCAATCGGGCATCCTCGGCATGCACAAGATCCAGGACCGGCCCGTGGTCGTGAGCGGCGAGATCGTGATCCGCCCGATGATGTACCTTGCCCTCAGCTACGACCACCGCATCGTCGACGGCAAAGGGGCCGTGACTTTCCTCGTCCGTGTGAAGGAAGCGCTCGAAGATCCCCGGCGGTTGTTGATGGATTTGTGATCCTTGTCCGGCCCGGCTCCTGAACACCTGCGAAAGGACCTGGTTCGCCTTGTCGCCGGTCTCGACATGTATCGAGACTGGCGGATCGCGACCGCGCAGGCCGTGCTCGGCCCGGATCATGTGCCCAATCTCGATGAACTGGTGGCGCCGGGGCAGTTCTGGCTCGATGGCTTCGACGCGAAGCCTCGGCAGGGTGCGTTCTGGCTCAAGGAGGTCAGGAACTGGTACTCACACACCGCAAGCGAATTCGCGGACGTTCTCAAGACCGGCGCAGAATCCGACAAGGCGGCGGTGCGGGCCTTCCTCGAATCCTTCAGCGCAACCCTCGGCTTTGATTTCATGGCCGAATCGGGCGCGCTTCGCGATCTCGCCACCCGGGTCCTGAAGCGCGGCCATATCGCCACCGCCGAAGAATACGAAGACCTCGCCGAGATCGAGAGCAACGTCCCCCAGTCGATCCTCGGCGACGAAGAAATCCGAACACTCCGAGTCTTGCTTGCCGAATTCGAGAAAGCCCGATGACCCCCGAACTCACCATCTTCACCCGCCACGCCCGCCCGGGCAACGCCGATCAGAAGGTCTTGACGCCATCACAGGTGACAACGGCCCGCGGACTTCTCAGGGGCACACCGAAACGGGCGGTCGGCATGATTTCCCGGTCACGCCGCCATGCCGCGTTGCTGCTTCCTCTCCTTCTTCCTCCTCACCGCCTGCGCCTCGGTCGATCCCGCGCCGGTGACGGTCCGCCACTTCCCCTCTACCGCCTTCCACGAAGGCGCTCGGTTCCACCTCTTCACCTTCGATCCGCGCATTCCCCGCGATCTCAACGCCCGCATCGCGCTCGCCCGCAGCGAAATCCGCTCGGACCCGAACTGCACATGGGCCGATGCCCCGACCGACGTGATCCGCGAAGCCACCGAACGCCAGGGAGGTTCGTTTACCGATACCCTTCTCGCCGCCCCGGTTTTCTGCAACACATGACCATCCGATCCCGCACAGGAGCCCGAAAATGCTGACATCAGAGCTTTCGATCCTTCTTCTCTATGGCCTTGTGACCGCCATCACGCTCGGGCTGAAGGTCACCGGCATGATGGTGACGCTGGACATCGGCTATCTGCTCTCCTCCCGCGACGAGAAACGCTCGCTCGACGGCATGATCGGACGGCTTGACCGTGCCCTGAACAACGCGCTCGTCGCATTGGCTCTCGTGACGCCGCCGATCCTGATCATCGGGCTCCGGGATCAGTCATCGGCACAAAGCCTCCTTGCCGCCCAGGTCTTTCTGGCGGCCCGGCTTGTCTATCTGCCCGCTTACGTGTTCGGCATCGTCGGCATTCGCACCCTTGTCTGGGTCGCGGGGTTCGCTGCGACCCTGTTTCTCTATTTCCTCGCCCTCTGATGCCCCCCGAGCTTACCGTCCTCGCCCTCGCCGGGCTGCTGCAAGTGGCTCAATTCGTGGCCATGTCGGTTCCCGCCAATCTGGAACTGGGGGCGGGCAAGACACTTGGCCCCCGCGACCGGACCCAACTGGGCGGCGCGCTCGAGGATCAGCTTTCGGAAAAGACCGCGCGTCTGCTCCGCGCGCTCAACAATCACTTCGAGGGGTTGATCCTGTTCACCCTTGCCGTCGTCGTGGTCACGCTCTCGGGCCAGTCCACCGGCTTCACCCAATCCTGCGCCTGGGTCTATCTTGGCGCCCGCATCGCCTATGTGCCGGCCTATTATTTCGGCCTGTCGCCATGGCGGTCGCTGATCTGGTTCACCGGCTTCTGCGCCACCACCGCGATGATCGTCGCGACCCTGATCTGAAACACGATCATGCGCATGCTATGCGCATGAAATACACATCGAATACACATACGGAAAAACAACGAAACGAGGACCCAAATGGCAAGCTATGACGTGATCGTAATCGGCGCCGGACCGGGGGGCTATGTCTGCGCCATCCGCTGCGCCCAGCTTGGCCTCAAGACCGCCTGCGTCGAGGGGCGCGAGACGCTTGGCGGCACCTGCCTCAATATCGGCTGTATCCCGTCCAAGGCGCTCTTGCATGCCAGCCACATGCTGCACGAGGCCGAACATAATTTCACTTCCATGGGCCTCATGGGAAAATCCCCCTCGGTCGATTGGCCAAAGATGCTTGCCTACAAGGACGACGTGGTCTCCCAGAACACCAAGGGCATCGAATTTCTGTTCAAGAAGAACAAGATAGACTGGCTGAAAGGCTGGGGCTCGATCCCCGAGGCGGGCAAGGTCAAAGTGGGCGACGAGGTGCACGAGGCGAAGACTATCGTGATCGCGACAGGCTCCGAGCCGTCCTCCCTTCCCGGTGTGACCATCGACGAAAAAGTGGTCGTGACATCGACCGGGGCACTGGAACTGCCGAAGATCCCGAGAACGATGATCGTCATCGGCGCCGGCGTCATCGGCCTTGAAATGGGCTCGGTCTATTCCCGTCTGGGGGCCGAGGTGACCGTGATCGAATATCTCGACCAGATCACCCCCGGTATGGACGGCGAGGTACAAAAGACCTTCCAGCGCATGCTGAAAAAACAGGGGCTCAACTTCGTCATGGGTGCCGCCGTCCAGGGCGTCGAAGCTTTGAAAACAAAGGCGAAAGTGACCTACAAGCTGCGCAAGGACGAGAGCGAACACACGGTCGAGGCCGACACGGTGCTGGTCGCCACTGGTCGCCGCCCCTTTACCGACGGGCTTGGTCTGGCCGAACTGGGTGTCACAGTCACCGATCGCGGCATGATCGAAACCGATGCCCATTGGCGCACGAACATCCCCGGAATCTATGCCATCGGCGACGCAATTGCCGGTCCGATGCTGGCGCACAAGGCCGAAGACGAAGGCATGGCAGCGGCCGAAACGATCGCCGGCCAGCAGGGCCACGTGAACTATGGTGTGATCCCGGGCGTCATCTACACACACCCCGAAGTCGCAAGCGTCGGCGCCACAGAAGAGCAGCTCAAGGAACAGGGTCGCGCCTATAAAGTGGGCAAATTCTCGTTCATGGGCAACGCGCGGGCCAAGGCCAATTTTTCGGGCGATGGCTTCGTCAAGATCCTCGCCGATGCCGAAACCGATCGCATTCTCGGCGCACATCTGATCGGGCCAATGGCGGGCGACCTGATCCACGAGATCTGCGTCGCAATGGAATTCGGTGCCGCGGCCGAGGATCTGGCGCGCACCTGCCACGCCCATCCCACGTATTCCGAAGCCGTCCGCGAAGCCGCCCTGGCCTGCGGTGACGGTCCGATCCACAGTTAGGGTCAGGTCCTATTCCGCTGGAATTCCGGTTTCTGCAGGGGTCTCGTCTGGGGTCTGCGGAACCGGCTTTCTGGCCTTTCGGAACAGCCGATAGGCATCCCGAAACGGCAGGAAATACAGGCGCAAACAGCTTGTCAGCTCCTTGCCTCCGTCATAGTCCGGTATCCCGAATTTCACATCCCGATTGTCCTCGGGCATATGATAGGTTCGGAAAATCACGTCCCAGATCGGAAACATGAAGGCAAAATTCTTGTCTATATGATCGGGATGGCAACTGTGATGCACATGGTGATGGGCCGGCGACGGAAAGACCTTCGACCAGATTCCGGGCCAGCGTAGCCAGACATGGCTATGACGAAGATTATAACCCACGACGTTGAACAGGAACATCAGAAGCGGCACGCCGATCAGCGTCGGGACACTTGGCAGAAACCCAAGATACCGTGCCGCCAACCCATGCATAACGCCAAAGCCCATGCTGATGAAAAAGCCATAAGCGAGATTGTCCACCGGATGCTCGCGGAAGTTCGACACAGGATGCATCACCTCGGCGCTGTGATGAACCTTGTGAAACTGCCAAAGCAACGGAACCTTGTGTTGCAGGTAATGGATCGCCCACCCGATGAAATCACCGATGAGCATCGTCAGGAACATATAGCCGATCGACAACAAGTAGTCGGTGGGCGTCCCGCGCCATTCCTGCATCACCAGTTCACCGAATTCCATATTGCCGGAGGCGACGACGAAACCGACGCTCACCGCCCCTGCGCCGACGCCAAATAGCAGGAAATAAGAGATGATCTTGTGAAAGAACAGATATCGGAGATCAAGCCATGCCGATGGATGCGACCACACCCGCCGGGGAAACAGGAACTGAAGGAAGCTCCCGCTCGCAGCCTCTATGTCCGCTTCGGTGCAGGCATCGCCGCGGCGCCGGATCGCGCGGTAGACGAACCAGGCACATAGGACCGAACTGGCCAGATAAAGGGAAAAGATCCGTCTATCGGGATCGAGCGGGTATTTCAGAACCACCAGGAACTGATCGAAAATCGCCGTCATGATCGCAAGAACTGTGTCAAACACGCCAACAATCCCGTCACCCTGATACGTCTTCACCCTTGAAACGCATCAATATGGCAAGAATTGGATCGAAACCTTGGCGCTGTGGTGGCCATCGGCCGGGCCGGGTCACGTGGCCAGAAGCTTCAGCCCCTGCGTCACATCCGTCCGAACCGCCAGCCGCAGACCCGGCTCGTCCCCCGCCCGCAGGGCCGCAATGATCGCGCGATGACCGGCCGGTGCCTCTGTGCGCCCCAGCCGCCCGTAAAGCTTGCGCATGGTCGGTCCAAGTTGCAGCCAAACAGTTTCCGCGGTTGCCAGCATCGCGGGGGCCTGCGCGCGCAGATAGAGCGTCCGATGGAATTCAAGGTTCGAGCGGATATAACCGACAGCGTCCCCCTGTTCGACGGCAATTGCCAGAACCCCGTTGATCGACTGAAGCCGGTCGATCAATGCCAGGTGCGCGCGCGGCAAAGCCCGGCTCGCCAGTTCTGTTTCAAGAAGCGCCCGAAGTGCCGCCAACTCCTCGATCCGGTCCGGTGCTAGATCCGCAGTCGCCACACGGCCAGACTGGGACAGAGTCAGCGCCCCCTCCGCCACCAGACGTCGAACGGCCTCGCGTGCCGGTGTCATCGATACGTTGAACTGGGCCCCGATGCCGCGCAGGGTCAGGCTTGCCCCCGGGGGAAGCTCTCCGTGCATGATCTGGCTGCGCAAGGTTCGGTAGACACGCTCATGCGCCGCCGACGGCGGAGATTGCGGCGCAGTACCTGTTGGCTCGGATTGGCGGGACTGGATGAGCATGGGTCAGTGTGACCACGCCCGGATCGCCCGGTCAATCGTCCTTCGCGTGATCGAACCGGACACGGTGCAGGGCCGGACCCTGCGCCCGCAGCCAATCGCGGTGACGCGCCCACGCCGGACAAAGCTCCTCGACAACGCGCCAGAAGGCGGGCGAATGGTCCATCTTCACAAGGTGCGCAACCTCATGGGCGGCGACATAGTCCAAGACCTCCGGCGGTGCCATGATCAGCCGCCACGAATACATCAACCGGCCCTCGGACGTGCAAGAGCCCCAGCGCGACCGCGTATCGCGCAGCGTGATCGTTCGATAGCCGACCCCAAGTCTTTGCGCATGATTGTCGGATGCCGCCGCGAGCCGCTCCCGGGCAAGGGTCTTGAGAAACGCGAGCGCCGCCGCCCCGGGCCGCGCGGCGGGGACCGAAAGCACCCCATCCGCAAGCTGCGGCCCACGTCTGCTCCACCCGGAGACGGTGACGGGGCGTCCCTCGACCGGAAACACCGCACCATCCGCAACGGTCACACAGCCCGCGGCCCGAGCCTGCGCGGCGAGAATCCAGTCGGCCCGTTCGCGAGCAAAATCCAGCGCGTCGGCAGCTCTGGCGCGGTCCGGCAAGGTCAGCGTCACCCGCCCATCAAGGGCCGACACGCGCAACGACAGCCGCCTTGCGCGCCCAGAACGGCGCAGCGTGATCTCGATCGGCGGATCACCCTCCAGATAGGCTACTGTCATCCGGGTCCTGCCTCCTGCTGCTCTTGCACTGCTTCATCTCTCACCCTACCTTTTGCAGGCATTGCCCGAAAGGCTTTGACAGGCATTTGCCTTTATGGCAGTTGCCACCGGGATTTCGCCAGACATAGCAGACGAAGGAAAGCACATGCCCAAAGAAGAATGGGGCACGAAGCGGATTTGCCCAACCACTGGAAAGCGCTTCTACGACCTGAACAAGTCGCCAATCGTCAGCCCCTATACCGGTGAGGTCGTGAACCTCGACACCAGCAAGGGAAGCCGCATGATGGTGGCGGACAAGGCCGACAAGGACGCGAAGAAGGACGAGGAACTCGAGGACGAGGATGTCGTCGTACTCGAAGACGATGACGTCGATGTCGAGGTCGATGACGATCTTCTGGAAGATGACGACGAGGATGATGTCTCGCTGGACGACATCGCCGATGTCGCCTCCGACGACGACGATTGATTCGTTCGTTTTCGCTTGAACTGGCGGGTCTCGTGTCCTAGAGACCTGCCGACGGGCGCAACCGTGCCCGTCCGGTCGGGGCCATAGCTCAGTTGGGAGAGCGCTTGCATGGCATGCAAGAGGTCAGGGGTTCGACTCCCCTTGGCTCCACCAAACCTCTATCATCGGGCAGGTGACCAGCATCTTGCGGATAGCGCAATGTGCTTTTGGCGATTTCCTGCATCCGGATTTTCCCCCGTGATGTCCGACCCTCTCGCCTCCCGGAACGAAGCCGGGGCTCTCGGAAGTATGCCAGCTGGCGTGTCCAGACTTGCGACAGGCGATTCCGGCTCTCGCGGGAAGGTCGCTGCGAGTATGGCGAGAGGTTCGAAACGCTCTTTCAATTCGGGCGCGATTGTTTCATCGTCCGTCCGGTTTCACGTAGCGCTACATTCTGTTTCGCTGGCTGCAACTCTCTCTCCCACGCAGAGCACCGCCTGAAATATATCCTTCAATACAGTAGGTTAGAGTGATACGACCATCCTTTCAGGGGCACTTTCAGGGTCAAAATGTCTAAGGAAATTCGCAAACATGTGCGCGGACCGTCACATTCAGTCTTACTTATGGCGCATTATTCATGCTAATTACTAAGTGTAAGTAGCGAGTTCCCTAGTACCCTTAACGATCAGTGTTGTAGCGAGTTTGTTGGTAGCGAGTGGTTTTGGTGAGTTCCGCAAGTCTAAGCGGTGTCGGGTTTGTGTAGTGAACGGTGGTATCGAGTTGTTTTTTGCCCCGCACGGATGCCGGACAATGCGAGTGTCCCCATGGGCTAGTGCTGGAAACAAAACCAGGGGGCTGCTTGAGCGAGCAGCCCCCTTGTACGTAGAGCAATCAGGGCCCTGCCAGCCGAATATCCGGCAATGAATGAATGAAGGTGGCGTAATGAGTTCTTCTGAAACGATGGCATGGTTCGGCTTGTTTGGCCCCTTCGTTATTGCGGGACTTGTCGTTTTGGCCGCTCGCTATCCGGTCGCATTCAACAAAGTGCTGCATATCCTGAAGGTCCTTTTTGCAGGCCGGGGTGGCCTTGCCTCGCAGGGGCCGTCGAACAAGCCGGATTTGCAGGAAACACACTAGGGCGCGCGGCTGACTTGAGCAGGGATTGCCCGCACGCAGCCCCACCAATAGCATCTCCATAACGGGCCTCTCCAGCTTCTGCTTTCAGCTCCCGAGAGTCGATTGCGGGTCGAAGCCGGGCATGCATGTAGCGAAGGTGTTCCTCGCGCAAGAGACCCTGAGCTCCACTGCGTCCCTGCAGATTTCACCAGCATCCAACTTCAAGGCGATCAGGCATGAACGGCCCCACGCAAAGGAGGCCGACCGGCCGGCTCGGCCCACGAATCATCCCCCAGCTGCAACTTCTCAAAATTAGTCACACTAATGCTCAATTAGGTATGACCCGCTACGCGCTGGGTTTTTGACATGTTTCGGTGCCGTTCCGTCACCTTTCCGGATGAGCCCCTGCGCATTGCGGAATGAGTGGAGACAATAGGCTCGTATTCAACTGCAAGAATATTCGGTAGACTGATGCAACGCAGATCAGATTGTGCAATCTCACCTACCTTGGGGAGACCGAAGTGGAAAGAACAGTCCAGACATCCAACTTGGCGACCGGGGCCGGTTCGCGCCCACCCCTCCCGTCGGAGTGCGACGACCGTATGAGGTATCGACAGGCGCATTCCGGGTGGACAGCAGGACCGTTGGCGCTTGCGGCAGCCGATCTGACCGATCTCGAGGATCCGGGCTCGGCGGAAACGATCAGGTCCCTGATTCAGATTTCGCAAACTCTCGAACGCGAGCAATTCATGATCGTGAACCTTGAATTCCTGGTTCCAGACGGAGCATCAGACAACGTCGCCGAGCGCGTGAACATGCTTCGATGCGTGATCGACGAGACCGTTTCGGAGATGAACCTGTCGGCGCCCCGCTATGCCCTTGAAGAGCGGGGCCCAAGTCTCGACCTGAGGGTGAAACTGACCTTCCACTGACATCTTCGAAGTCTGGCGAGGGTCGCCGTCAGGACCGAAGACGCCGCAAACGGGATGAGGTCGTGCCTGTCAGATCGAAGGGCAAGGCAAGTGCTGTCGAGCAGAACACACAAAAAACGAAGGGGTCGCTTGGAATAAAGCGACCCCTAAACTTTTTACGAAACCAGGAACTCGAGAATACAAAACACGGAACAACGCCCAACATTCTTTCAATGAACCCATGAAAATTGACCATAAGTCCATCTAATTTGTAAGTTAGGAATTCTGATTGGCGATGTCAACCCCGTTCCGGGCCGTCAGGGTCGATCCAAAGATCTCTCCGATGCTCTTGTGTGTGGGACGCACTGCCAATGGCTGCGAGCGATACTCCGGATCATTGCACAGTTCCTCGTGAACGTCCTTGAGATGCCGGGCCGGCACTTGCGGAAACAGATGATGGACAAGATGGAAGCAATCGTTCCGAGGAAAGAACAACAGCCGTACCGGCGCAGGGGCCAGCACATTGCGCGATGCCTCCAGACCGTCCTCTGCACCGACAATACCTGCGTGATCGAGGCAATCCGTCCAGAAATTCAGCGTCGGAAAGATGTAGAAAAGCGGAAGAATGACAAAGAATAGAGCCGTGAGCGGGTTCACGATCGCGAACAACATCACTGCCATCAGGATCGCCAACTTGAGCCCGAAGAAGAAAGTTCCGTCCTCGCGCGAAAGATTGACACCGGAATACATCCGAAGATGCTGACCGGTCAGCGGCGTAAGGAAATGCCGCAAAATCGACCGCGGCGTCAGCGGCTCATGCAGGCGGAACTTCTCGATCGCGGCAAACTCGTTGTCATGATCGTAGTCGCCCAGATGCGCATGGTGGGACAGATGGTCGTCCTTGTACTTGCGAAAGCAGCCAGTCAGCAGAGCCGAGCATAGCTTTCCAAGAATGACATTGTCGCTCCGGTTCTCTGCGAAGGACGAATGGCTACATTCATGGACGATGTTGTTGAGACCGCGCAGACGCGTCCCAATGAACAGGGCCGTCAGCACCATCGACAAGACGGTCACCCACGTCACCGGAAGCGACAAGAGGTAATCGCCAAGTGCGACGCCTGCCACAACCTGCGCGACATAAGCCCCGACCACGGCCCAGGACACCCAACGGGAATATTTCGTCATCCCGACAAAGCGCACCATGAACTTTTCACGAAGAAGTTTCTCTGACATCAGCCACCCCTGGTTCAGCCTAAGTCAACACTTATACCGAAATGAATCCAAGAACACCCTGTTTCCAATAGAGAAATTCTGACCCGCTCCATTCAGATCAGAATTCCTTATCGAAATTCAGAAAAATCCAACAAACATCACAAAATCTTGTTGCGCTTTTCGCAATCTTTCTAAATATCTATTAGTAGGTCTAATAGAAAAAGTTTTACAAAATGGACTTCGATTATGATGCGCTTGTCGCTCTTGCGGCGGTTGTACGCGAAGGGCGCTTCGATGCCGCCGCAAAATCGCTGAATGTGACCCAATCGGCGGTCAGTCAGCGAATCAAGCAGCTCGAGGACAAGATCGGCACCGTACTTATCGTCAGGGGCCGCCCCTGCGTCCCGACAGAGGCCGGACTTCAGCTTTTCCGCCATGTCGAACAGGTCTCCCTGCTGCAGCATGAACTGGGCGAGCGGATGAACGCGCTTGCGGGAAACACGAACGCCACCGCAGCCACGATCCGGATCGCGGTGAACAACGATAGTCTTGCAACGTGGTTTCCGGGCGTAATCAAGCGCGCGACGCGCGAGTTGGGTGTGCGCTTCGATATACTTCCGGACGATCAGGAACATACGGAAAGCAGCCTCAAGTCCGGGGACGCTCTGGCAGTCGTCACAGCGGTCGAGAAACCGGTTCAGGGCTGTCGCCGGATATCGCTAGGCTCGATGGAGTACATTGCCGTCGCCGCACCGGAATTCTTCAACGCCCATTTTGCGAACGGGGTCACGATCGGCGCGATCCGCGATACGCCCTGCCTTGCGTTCGACCGGAAGGATACTATCCAGGATCAGTGGATGATGCTGAATTTCGGGGAAGTGGCGACAATCTCAATGCATATGGTGCCCTCGTATGAAGGCTACCTCGCGTGCTGTCTGAACGGTACGGCTTGGGGCTTGGTACCTGCCAACGCCGCGGAGCATTATATCGAACAGGGAGATCTCATCGAACTGACGCCCGGAAAAGCGGTCCGGATCGCCCTTCACTGGCAAGCCAGCACTCAATCGAGCGAGATCCTCAGACGTCTTGGAGAGGTTGTTGTGGAGGAAGCGAACATCCACCTTATGCCGGACAGTTTTCGACCGCACTAGCACCAGGCCGGAATGTTTCTGCATCAGAAACACATCGGTTTCGAATAGACGGGGAAAACCGCAATTAGGCGGGAAAGAGGACACGCCGTCGCCACTATTCGCCGCCTAATCTTCTTTTCACCACTTACACATACTCGCTACGCAGGGAACCTTCGAAAGACAGATCAGTCCACACACGGATCGTCTCTCTGGTCCCAAACGGGGGTCGCTGGTAGCGACCCCCTTCTTCATTCAGGCACCGCCAGGCCCCGTCGCTTCGCCACGTCAGGCGATCCATATCGCTCGAGTGACCAAAATGGTCGCCCAGCCGGATGGGCCGTGCGTGTCTTTCGGATGAAGCCCGTCTGCCGTTCAAGGCGCATCATCATTCCGACCCGCTTCAACCCCGACTTCTTTGCGGACATGTGCAATGTCACTCTACACATCGAACCTACACTCAGCCATGCCCGCCGGGTTACTCATACTTTCGCTACCACCGATTCCCGCTACTCAGTCACTCACTACTTGAACTCGTATTAACGCTTCTTATCCATCATAAGACATTATGAACAAGGCATTCATGTGTCTCAAATGGGGCATAATTGTGGCGTTCTAACTCTCCAGATCAGCGGGCAGCAGACCATCCTGATTTTCCGGCGATGGATTTACGTGCCATCAACGCACGATCATGCAGCAGGGAGTATATGAAGGATCAGGACCGAGCATCGACCGGGTACTTTGATCCCTTGCGTTTCCCATTAGAGCGAGCTCCTGTCTTTGATCGACCGGAAACTGAGTGCCTCGGACGCGCCGCAGGCCACCGAGATCTGCAAGAACGTTCCGATCTACGACATGGCAAGACTGCGCGCGAGACTGGAGGAGAGCTCTGCGCGTCGCGCTCTTCTGACAGAAAGGGCACAAGTCTTTTTGGCGGGATCCGGCGTCGTACTGTGGCGCGGCGCCTTTACCGACATCTCGGCGATTGACGACGCAACGGTCATCTTCGACCACATCATCAAGGAAGAGAAAGCAGCCTCGGGCGGCAGCGGAGACCATTTCGCGGCTGCGGGTGCAAATGATCGGATCTGGAACACGCTCCAGAAAGTTTGCGGGTACGCACCGGATGTCTTTCCGCGCTACTTTGCAAACGCCGCGATCGAGGCCGCCTGCGAGGCATGGCCGCGCGACGATTCCCGCACCCTGTTTGAAAAGCGGCACATCCAGTTTCCGTCGGCCGAGGGCAACGCCCTGTTCTTCAATCCCGCGCTCGTTCATGCCGCTGGCGCCAATACCAGGCGCGGAAATCACAGGATGCCAATCTGCTACAGAGATCCTCGATCTTCGGGCGCGCGATGGAACTCGGTCGACCGCCACAAGATGCGCAAGATGCTCTTCCCCGCGTCCCTTACCCGGCACTTTGTCCCGGGCCGAATTGCACGCAGCCATTGCCGCCAGTGCCGAGGGGTATTCCTTTCCCACCAATCTCGACTGCGATCCACCAAGAGGCGGCCTTGCGCCGGAAACGCAGCAAGCCTTCTTTCACCGGGCCCTCGCACTTGGGATGACGCCAGTGACCTTCGCAGGGGGACTCGACAGATTAGGGGAAAAGCAGGTCGGATGACGGCCGGGAGCCTTCGCCCCCGTCACTCGGCAGGTGTCGCGATCATTCCCGCAATGCGCGCCTCACCCGAGAACGCACCTACAACCCCCGCAATCGCCTCACGCACCGATTGGTTGTCACCCGCCGCAATGGCCGTGCGCAGTTGCGCCAGACCGCGAGCGACTTCGATCTGAGATGGGAACCCCTCCTGCGCCCGCAGGATCTTTTCGTTGGGGGTGGTCAGCATGGCGCTGTCGATCAACAGCTCCTCATAGAGTTTTTCTCCGGGACGCAGCCCCACTTCGCGGATCTCGATCTCGCCCGCGGGGTTTGCCGCATCGCGGACCGTCTTCCCCGACATCCGGATCATACGCTCTGCAAGGTCGCGGATCCGCACCGGTCGCCCCATGTCCAGAACGAAAACATCGCCGCCGGTGGCATAGGCTCCCGCCAGCAGGACGAGACCCGCCGCCTCGGAGATCGTCATGAAGAACCGGGTCACCCGGTTGTCGGTCACGGTCACGGGACCTCCCGACGCGATCTGGTCCTTGAACAACGGAATGACCGAACCCGAAGATCCCAATACGTTTCCGAACCGGACAAGCGAGAATTTCGTACGCGTCGTCCGCATCTGCATATCCTGCACCGCGATCTCCGCGAACCGCTTGGTGGCGCCCATAACGCTGGTGGGCCGCACAGCCTTGTCCGTCGAAATCAGGATGAACCGGTCAACGCCGCCATCACGCGCCGCCGCTGCTGCGGTCAGGGTGCCGATGACGTTGTTCCGCGCGCCCTCGACCTCGTTCTCCTCGACCATCGGCACATGCTTGTAGGCTGCGGCATGGACCATCACGTCGACCCCGAATTCCGCGATCAGCGCGTCCAGCCTGCCCCGGTCACAGACCGACCCAAGGCGGGCGACGATCTCGACACCCTGCGCCTGACCAGCTTCGCGCAGCTCGCGCTCGATCGCGTAAAGGGCGAACTCGCTCATCTCGTAAAGCACCAGCCGCGACGGTCCGCATTGCAGCAATTGCCGGCACAACTCGGATCCGATGGAGCCGCCGGCCCCGGTCACCATCACCGAACGGTCCTGATAGGTATAGGCCACCTCGGGCGAACTGGGATCAACGGCATTGCGACCCAACAAATCGTCGGGCGAAAAACTCCGTAGACTGTCGACCAGCGAATTTGCGGCCATCATCTCGGCAAAGGACGGAAGAAACTGAACCTCGACTGGCAGTTTCGACAGGGCCTGCGCAAGTTCGGCGTGACGCTCGCGCGTCAGCGACGGGATCGCCAGAAGCACTCGGCCGACGCGCTTGCGCGCCACCAGATCGGCAAGGTTGTCGGAGGAATGAACCGTAAGCCCGCCAACAAGCAGGCCGTGCAATGTCTTGTTGTCGTCGACGAAGCCCACGGGCTGCATGTCGGGCGCACGCCGAAGTGCCGAAACAAGCTGAACCCCCGCAACACCCGCGCCATAGATCAGAACCCGCTCGCGGTCCGACCGGTCGACGCGCATCGCCTCGAGCAGGCGGATCGCGGCAAGCCGCATCCCGATCGTGCCCACGAAGAACAGCAAACCGAAGATTATCGGCACCGAGCGCGGCGTCCGCAGCCCGGCAAGATAGCTGACCGTGAACGCTACGAGCATCAGCACAAGCGAGACGTAGGCAATCCGTGGAATGGACTGCGGCTCAAAGGCCGACAGCTTGATCTTGTGCATCCCCGTCCGCAGGATCACCGCCACGCCGATCAGCGGCATCGCGGGAAACAACAGGGCTGACCTTTGAATGAAGACGCCGGGATCGAAAACACCCAGACGAAGGGTGTAGGCGAGCACGACGCACAGAAAGATCAACAGCGCATCGGCCACCACAAAGATGAGCGATTTCGCCCATCTTGGAAGACTGATCAGCGTCTGTTCCATCCTCGTCCGAGCCTGCCCCTGTCACGGCTTTCCACGCGGAAAACCAACCCACACGGCGCAAAAGACCCCGCGAACGCGGCTATAATGTGGCAAAAATGTTGAGGAATTGGTTTATGGGCGGCGTTCTGCCGTGAAAGCGATCATCGGATCAATCCGGAGACGGCCGCATAGCCCATGGGCTTCAAGAACGCTGGCGAAACTGGGCATCCGCGGCGCTGCAACAGTCAGGAGCCGCCCGACGATAAGAACGATGCCGATCTTGCCCGGCGCCGCTCCCAGAAGCGCATCGAGCAACTCTGGTCCGATCTGTGGATCCCCAAGAACGAGCGTCCCCGGCGCAAGGGGCGCCACCACCGCCACCGGGTCGGTCCCCGGCCCCAGAATCTCGGCCCGGCCAGGCCCGTCCCGACCCGCGATCTCCTCAAGCGCCGAAAACCATGCCGGGTCGGTTTCGATCATCGTCACCGGGCACGCCAGGGTCCGGCGTTCGACGGTCAGACCCAGAAACCCGCTCGCCGCCCCGATTTCCAGATAGGGTGGACGGTTTTCGGCAATCCCGGGCAGGTTCCGCGCCAACCCGCGCTGGAACTTGCCGTCCGCGATCAAGCCCAGCGAAAGCGGCGTGAAAAGCGCTGCATCGGCAGGCAGCATCACATTGTGATTCATATGCCACTCGACATCATCGGACCCCTCGCCACGCAAGGGCAGCCGCGTGTAGAATGCGGGCGCAAAGGGAAGATCGTCCGGCATCGGCATGGGCGACGACCCCTTCACCCCGGCCCGCGCTTCGGCAGCCGCCACCTTCGCCGCGATCTCCTTGGGGTCGCGCAGCTTCGGCGGGGTCGCCGACACTTCTTCGATCGGAACCTTGGATGCCGCCTCGAGCCCGGTCATCAGCTCTGAATAGGCGGGCGTCTCCCTGATCTCTGCAAGCCGCGCTTCAACCCCGGCAACCGCCGCTTCGTGCAAGCGCCGCAACGTTTCATCCGCGAGCAGCGCCTCCATGATCCGCGCCCGTGTCTCCGCATGGCGAAGCGCGGTCTCGTCGGTCACCTCGTTGCGGTCCTGAAGGGACCAATAGTCGGCATTGTACTTGTCCGCCTTGGAATTGACGTTCCCGCGCAACCGCCGGATCGCATAGGCCTCGGCGGATTTCACCGCATAATGGTTCATCTGCACCCAGTCGAAGCCCACCGTCCGCGTGATCGACCGCCAGCCCCGGAACCGGAAATACCCCTCCATCGGATGGCCCGACCCGTTCAGCCAATGCACCGTTTGGGGAAATTCCGTGTCCAGGACCTTGTTCTTCATCTTCGGGCGATGAATGCCCAGCTTCCAGATCTCGGCGTCATGCCGGAACAACGTCTTGACGCCCCAGCCCTTGTTCCACTCCGGCGGCGCTGCCCGCGTGAATTCCTCGGTCACGGGCCGCGAGGACCATGTCTTGATGCCCGCCGACCCGAATATCCGCCACGTCACTACAAGCCCGTTTGCACCCTGCGCCTCCATGGCGTCGATCACACCGTCCAGCGTTCCGTCCCCGTGCCGGATGCATAAAAACTCGTCCGCATCGAACAGCATCACCCAATCCGCCGAAGCTACGGCGGGTTCGTCCTGCGCATACTTGATCGCTGAAGGCTGCGGTTTCTTGCCCTTGGGGATGCGGTTTTCCCGGTGCTCCACCAACCCCAGAACCTGCAACCGCTTGAGCATCTCATCGGTGCCATCCGTGCAATCGTTCGTATAAACGACAAAATCGGTGAACCCCACGGCAAGATGATGCGCGATCCATTCCAGAACATAAGGACCCTCGTCCTTCATCATGGAAACGGCGGTGATCCGGCCATGTCGACTGGCCGGGCGGGACAATCCCGGCAATACCTCGTCCTTCCGGCTGATCCTGTTCATCGCGGCGTTGCGTCTCCTGCCTTCCAATCCGACCTAGCACAGCGGCCCCGATACGGGAATCCCCGCGCTTGCGCGGACCCCGGCCCTGAGGCAGTGTGTCACCCGAGCCGGCGACAGAACGGCCGAGCAGAAAGGCCAAAATCATGTCCGCGTTAGACAGACGTCCAACAGCCTCGCTCTGGATCGGAGAACGCCTCAACTACCTCAACCAGCTTTGCCTGGTCAGCCATATCCACCATGGCCACCCGGTAACGCTCTATTGCACCGATACGGTCCAGAACGTCCCCGAAGGCGTGACCGTTCGCCCTGCTTCCGAGATCATGCAAATCGACCGCGATCTTGTCGCGGCCACCTCGGCGTCGTTCCTGTCGAACGTGTTCCGTTACAAGATGATCCGCGCCACCGATGCGATCTGGATCGATTGTGACGCCTTCTGTCACCGGCCCTTTCCGGACGAGGCAACGCATATCTATGCCGGTCACGGATTTCGCGGCGCGCTGAATTGCGGCGTCGTGTACATCCCCAGCAAGGGCGAACTGATCGACCAGCTTCTCGATTACTACGACAACCTTCCCGACGCGCCGCCATGGTTCAACAAGAACCAATTGCGCAAACTGGGGCGGCAGCCGGAAGAGATTCCCCACGCCCAACGCATCTACAACGCGGAACGCACCGCGTTCGGCCCGCAGGCGTTCACCTATTTCGCGAAACAGACCGGCGACTACGACCGGGCGATGACTTCGGACGTGCTTTACCCCGTCCCGTTCCAGTTGAACGACATCTTCTATGATCCCCATGGTCATGTGGAAGGGCACTTCACTGATGCCACGCTGTCGGTCCACCTGTATACCAACGGCACACGGCCCTGGTGGCGCAAGAACGCGCCGCTACCCGGAAGCTATGCGGCCCGCATGAGCGCGCAATACGGCATAGATCCCGAAGCGGCGCTGGAATAGCTTTTGGCCCGCGAACTGACGTTCATCTATATCGTCGAACCGCCCGAATACGACATTCTGGCCTGCTACCTGCTTGCGTCGATCCGCACGCATTTCCCCGACACAGTTCGCGCCATCGGCTATTGCCCGGAACACCGGATGACCGAGTTGCACCCTTCGGTCTTTCGCGCGCACGAGATAATGGGGGCCGAGATCCGCCCGATGCGGACCAAGGGCATGTGGGACGACGACTATCCGCATGGAAACAAGATCCTTGCCGCACTTGCTCCGCGCGAGGCATCGGGCTTCACCGCCTTCGTGGATTCCGACGTGCTCTTCATGCGCGACAACACGCCCGATGCCATCGCCCGCCCCGATGCCGTCTCCTGCTCTGCCGCCGCCTCGCTGATCTGGGCGGATGACGAAATATGGTCGGATATCTACGGCGCCTTCGACATGCCCGTTCCGGAGGACCGCATTCACCTGATGCGCAGGTCCTCCGAACCGAGGGTCCCCTATTACAGCTCCGGCTTCGTGGTCTTTCCCGAAACCGCCGGGCCCCAAGGCCGCTTCCCGGACATCTGGTATGACACGGCCCGGCGCATTGACAGGATCAAGACGCTGGACAACCGCCGCCCCTATCTCGACCAGATGAGCCTGCCGGTCGCGATCCGCCGCTCGGGTCTCGACTGGAACGAACTGCCGGAAGAACAGCACTTCATTCTGGGCGGAAAGCTCCGCGGGCAGCCACTGCCGGAAGACCGGGATATCTACGCTGTCCACTACCGTCATACAGGCGTCTTGCGCGAGACCGGGCTGAACAAGGTCGCGCGCGCGAAACTTGCCGCGCAGACCGGTCAGAAATACGTCCGCCGCCTGACCGAAGACGAAGGCTAGGCCACCGCGCAACGCTCGCGAACAACATTTGCCTTATTGCGCGCCGCTGACTTGTTGACCCCGGGGCAAGGCTCTACATGCAGCTTCATGAAACGCTTTATCCCCTTCATCGCCAAGGATCCCGTCGTCCCGGTGATCCGCCTGCAAGGCATGATCGCCGCGGGCGGGCGAGCCGCGGCCCTGAACGATGCGGGCCTTGGCCCGATGATCGAGAAAGCCTTTCGGCGCGGTAAACCCGCCGCCGTCGCGCTGGTCATAAATTCGCCCGGCGGAAGCCCGACCCAGTCCTCCCTCATCGCCGCGCGCATTCGGCGCCTGGCCGACGAGAAGAGCCTCAAGGTCTACGCCTTCGTCGAAGACGTGGCGGCTTCGGGCGGCTACTGGCTCGCCACCGCGGCGGATGAGATCTGGGTCGACGAGAATTCGATCGTGGGTTCGATCGGGGTCATTTCGGCGGGCTTCGGCTTCGATGAATTCATCACCCGCCACGGCATCCAGCGCCGGGTCTACACGGCGGGCAAGTCGAAAAGCCTGCTCGACCCGTTCCAACCCGAAAAACAGGCCGACGTGAAGATCATCAAGGCCCTCCAAGGTCAGATCCACGAAAATTTCATCACTCAGGTCAAATCCCGCCGAGGCACAAAGCTTTCGGAAAAGGATCTGTTCACCGGCGAAGTCTGGGTAGGCGAAGCTGCGTTGAAGGTCGGCCTGATCGACGGCTTGGGCCACGTCGTGCCCAAGATGAAGGAACTCTTTGGCGACAAGGTGCGCCTCGTCCCTTATTCCCAGCGTCGGCCCTTCCTGTCCCGCTTCGGCGCTCAGGTCATGGGCGGCGGTCTGGGCCTTATCGAAGAGCGCGCCGAATTCGCGCGCTACGGGCTCTAGATCATGATTCAGGTCGTCGGGCTCTTCCTGATCGCAATGCTTGTCCTCGCACTTTTCGGACGTATTCGAAAACCGGGTGGCTCGAAGCGCGCGGTCCGGGGCAAATGCAAATCCTGTGGCGCGCCGCTGATCGGCTCGACCCCCTGCCCCTGCAAGAAGGCGAGCTAGGCCATGCAGGATTTCCTGTTCGCCGGCCTCGGCTTGGTCATCCTTCTGCTGGCGGGCGACGCGCTTGTGCGTGGTGCGGTAAACGTCTCGCTGCGATTGGGCGTCCCGGCCCTGATCGTATCTCTGACGATCGTCGCCTTTGGCACCTCCGCGCCCGAACTCCTGATCGCGGTCAAGGCGATCCACGACAACGCGCCGGGACTTGCACTGGGGAATGTCGTGGGCTCGAACACCGCGAACATCCTTCTGGTTCTTGGCGTTCCAGCCCTGATTTCGGGCCTGAAGACCAGCAAATGCGAAACAGCCAAAAGCTACATGACGATGATCGGCGTCACGATGATGTTCGTCCTGATGTGTTTCTTGGGCCCGATTTCCTGGACCCACGGCCTGATCCTTTTGGCGGTTCTTGCGATCATCCTCGGCGATCAGCTCCGCGAAGCACTGGCCCACAGGAACGGCGCGGTCGCAGACGAGCTTGAAGACGTAGAAGGCGCAGACCCCGAAATGCCTTGGTGGAAAATCGCGGTATTTCTTGTGCTCGGCCTCATCGGCCTTCCGCTGGGGGCCGATCTTCTGGTGGACAGTTCCGTCAGCATCGCCCGGACATTTGGCGTGACCGAAACCGTTATCGGCCTGACACTCATCGCCATCGGCACTTCGCTGCCGGAACTTGCGACCACGGTGATGGCCGCGCTCCGCAACCAGACCGACGTGGCATTGGGCAACGTCATCGGCTCGAACATGTTCAATCTGCTGGCGATCATCGGCATTGCCAGCCTCGTTGGCCCGATCCCCGTCGACACCACATTCCTGACCTTCGATCTCTGGGTCATGCTGGGGGCCTCGCTTCTGCTCGCGCCCTTCGTCTTCTCGAAATCCCGCGACATGACCAAACGCTGGGGCATTGCCTTCGTGGTCGCCTATGCGACCTACCTCGGGCTGGTGATCGCATGAGGACCGGCGCGTTGGTTACCGGCGCAGGCACACGGCTTGGCCGCGCGATGGCGCTTAAGCTCGCCGAACGCGGCCATGCCGTGGCGGTGCATTACAACACCTCCGAAGGTCCCGCAGGCGACGTTGCCGACCAGATCAGGGATGCGGGCGGCACCGCCGTCACGATTCAGGCCGATCTGCTGGACGAAGCCCAGACCAGCGCACTTGTTCCGGCCGCCGCCGGGGCCCTTGGCCTGCCGCTTGCGGTTCTGATCAACAACGCGTCGATCTTCGAATACGACAATATCGCCTCGGCCACTCGCGAAAGCTGGGACCGGCATGTCGAATCGAACCTGCGCGCGCCGTTCGTCCTGACCCAGCATTTCGCGGCACAGGCCCCCGACCCCGATCAGGACCATAGAGGCGAACCCGTCGCCAGCGCCCTTGTCATCAACATGATCGACCAGCGCGTGCGCAAACTGACGCCGGAGTTCATGTCTTACACGATCGCCAAGATGGGTCTCTGGGCCTTCACCCAGACTGCGGCACAGGCCCTCGCCCCCAAGGTGCGCGTGAACGCGATAGGCCCCGGACCGACGATGCGCGGCGCCCGCCAGAGCGAGGCCCATTTCGACGCCCAGCGTCGCGCCACGATCCTCGAACGCGGCTCCGACCCCGAAGGGATCGTCGAGGCGCTTGAATATTTTCTGATCGCGCGCGCCGTGACTGGGCAACTTCTTTGCGTCGATGGCGGCCAGCACCTGGGCTGGAAGACGCCAGATGTCCTTGGCCCCGAATAGCATATTACCGGAAATAGCGAGGCTGCTGGGGCTTGACTTATTCAACCCGCCTTTTGCCGTCACAAACCCGTTACAAATCTTCCAAGGTTTTCAGTATTTTGCCTAGTGATGAAAAAAATATTTTGTGTTATCAAATACTTAAATTGATGCCTAAAAATTAGGCAGACCATGGAAGCCTGCCGAAAACAAGGAAAAATCCCGGCTGCCCAGAACTTGTCCCAAGACTTATCCACAGAAATCGTGGACAGCTTTCCTCTTGTCTTCGACCGACTAAGATTGCAGTCCAGACCAAGAATCAGACACCGGCCCCATGTCCCCTGACACCAACCCGAAACAGCCCGACGGATATGCCGTCATCCAGAGTTACCTGAAGTCGCTGGACACAAGTCCCGGCGTCTATCGCATGCTCGATGCCAAAGGCGCCGTGCTCTACGTCGGCAAGGCCCGCAATCTGCGCGCCCGGGTCTCGAACTATGCCCGGCCCTCCGGCCACAGCCCACGCATCGCCCGAATGATCTCCGACACCGCGTCGATGATGTTCCTGACCACCAGGACCGAAACCGAGGCGCTGCTTCTCGAACAGAACCTCATCAAGCAGCTGAAGCCGCGCTACAACGTGCTTCTCCGGGACGACAAATCCTTTCCGAACATCCTCGTATCCCATGAACACGCGTTTCCCCAGATCAAGAAACATCGGGGACGCAAGACCGAAAAGGGCAACTACTACGGCCCCTTCGCAAGCGCGGGCGCCGTGAACCGCACTCTCAACCAGCTGCAAAAGGTTTTCCTGCTGCGGAACTGTTCCGACAGCACCTTCGAAAGCCGCACGCGCCCCTGCCTTCTCTACCAGATCAAGCGATGCGCAGCCCCCTGCGTGGGCTATATCTCCGAACCCGATTACGCGGCGCTCGTCACGGATGCAGAACGCTTCCTGCAAGGCAAATCGACCCGCGTTCAGGGCCAACTCGCGGAGGAGATGCAGGCCGCCAGCGAGGCGATGGAATTCGAACGTGCCGCCGCGCTCCGCGACCGGATCCGAGCGCTCACGCAGGTACAATCCTCCCAAGGCATCAATCCCAGGGGCGTAACCGAGGCCGATGTGATCGCCCTGCATCTGGATGGCGGGCAGGCCTGCGTTCAGGTCTTCTTCATTCGCGCCAACCAGAACTGGGGCAACCGCGACTTCTATCCGCGCACCGGCTCGGGCGCCGAAGCGGCCGAAATCCTGCAGGCCTTCATCGGCCAGTTCTACGATGGCAAGGATCCGCCCCGGTCGATCCTGCTCTCGCACGACATCGAGGACCGCGAACTGGTGGAAGAGGCCCTGACGGAACGGCTCGGCAAACGCGTCGAGATCGTCGTGCCACAGCGCGGCGAGAAGGCGGAGCTGATCGCCAATGCCATGCGCAACGCCCGCGAAAGCCTTGCCCGCAAGATGTCGGAAACCGCCACGCAGGGCCGACTCCTTGCCGGTCTGGCCGAGGCTTTCGGCCTGGACGCCCCACCCGAGCGGATCGAGGTCTATGACAACTCGCATATCCAGGGCACCCATGCGGTGGGCGCGATGATCGTCTCGGGCACAGAGGGTTTCATCAAAAGCCAATATCGCAAGTTCAACATTCAGGGCGACAGCCTCACCCCCGGCGACGATTTCGGCATGATGAAAGAGGTGCTGACCCGCCGCTTCAAGCGCCTTCTGAAGGAGGATCCCGATCGCTCGGGCGGCACTTGGCCCGACCTTCTTCTGATCGACGGCGGCGCAGGACAGGTCTCGGCGGTCCGCGAGATCATGGCCGAGTTGGGGGTCGAGGATATCGCCATGGTCGGCGTGGCCAAGGGCATCGACCGCGATGCGGGCAAGGAAGAGTTTCACCGTACCGGCCAACGCCCGTTCGCACTCAAACGCAACGACCCTGTCCTCTACTTCATCCAGCGTCTCCGCGACGAGGCGCACCGCTTTGCCATCGGCGCCCACCGCGCCAAGCGATCAAAAGCGGTTGGGGCGACGCCCCTTGACGATGTCGCCGGCGTCGGCGCCACTCGCAAACGCGCGCTTCTGGCCCATTTCGGCTCTGCCAAGGCCGTGGCCCGTGCCGCCCTGACCGATCTCAAGGCGGTTGACGGCATCTCCGACGCGATGGCCGAAACGATCTACAACCACTTTCACGAAGGGCGCTGACGGCGCCCCCACCGGCGGAGCCCGAACCTCCCGGACACCTCGAAGCGCATTGTCTGCAATGCGCCCCTTTCCCCACCCTGCAGGCCACGCTACACACACCCCATGCGGCTCACGATCCCAAATATGCTGACCATACTCCGGCTCCTCGCTGCGCCGGGCGTGGCGATCATGTTTCTGTATTTCACGCGCCCGTGGGCCGACTGGTTCGCACTTGTGCTCTTCGTCGTGGCCGCGTTGACCGACTGGATCGACGGCTACCTTGCCCGCGCTTGGAAACAGGAAACCAAACTCGGCGCGATGCTCGACCCGATCGCCGACAAGGCAATGGTCGTTATCGCTCTTCTGGTCATCACCGGGTTCTCGGGAATGGACCCTTGGATTCTCCTGCCCGCGACCGTGATTCTGTTCCGCGAGGTCTTCGTCTCGGGGCTCCGCGAATTCCTTGGGGATACCGCCGGCACGCTCAAGGTCACGAGCCTCGCCAAGTGGAAGACGACGGCCCAGATGGTCGCAATCGCCGTCCTCTTTGCCAAGGGTGTGTTCGAGCACTACTTCGGCATGCTCGCCTTTGGACTGGGCGACGAAATGGTGGGCCAGATCCTGTCGGGCGCCACGCATGACCATCTCGGCCTCTCGACCCTGTACTACGGTACGATTTTCAGCTGGTGGATCGGAGTCTGCCTGCTCTGGATCGCGGCCCTACTGACACTGGCCACGGGATGGGATTACTTTCGCAAGGCCCTTCCCCATCTGAAGGAACAGGGATGATGGATGTTCTCTATTTCGCATGGCTGCGCGAACGCATCGGCCTTCCCAAGGAACGGATCGAGACAGACGCCGCCACCGTCGCCGACCTCGTGGAAGAGCTCAAGGCCCGCGAAGAGCGCTATGCCATGGCCTTCGCCGATACCTCCTCGATCCGCGTCGCGCTCGATCAGGAGCTCTCGGACTTCTCGGCTCCGCTCGACGGTGTGCGCGAAGTGGCCTTCTTCCCCCCCATGACCGGCGGCTGACCCATGCTCCGCGTGCAGTCCGAACCATTCGATCCCGGCGCCGAGCTTTCGGCCTTCGCCCAGGGCCGCGCCGATATCGGCGCCGTGGTCAGCTTCACCGGAATCGTGCGCGACACAGATGGAACGCTCGAAGCCATGGAGATCGAGCACTATCCCGGCATGACCGAACGCGCCATCGGCAAGATCATGGACGAAGCCCGCGCCAGATGGGACCTGTCCGATGTCCTTGTGATTCACCGTTACGGGCCGCTGAAACCCGGCGAGGTCATCATGATGGTGGCCACTGCCAGCGCCCACCGGGCCGCGGCATTTTCTTCGGCCGACTTTCTCATGGATTACCTCAAGTCCCGCGCGCCGTTCTGGAAGAAAGAGGCCCGCGGCGATGGCACGAATTGGGTCGCCGCCAAGGATGAAGACGAGACAGCCCTCGATCGCTGGAAGTAGTGGCCCGTCCCGAGCCGCGAGCGGTGTGAAGACCCGCGTCCGGGAGAAATGAGCGTTCATACCCGAACCATGTTGCTAACTTCTCATCATATGTGATTCATTCTTGCGATCCGCGCCTTGGAGCCCATTTCAACATCCCCCATCGCGGGGACCTCGCCGGAAACCGCAGTGTCACTGCCCGGCAAAGGCGAAGGCATCAAAGGAATCCGAGAGGCCCTCTCGTCCAATCCCACAAACGGCACGACCTCCTTCTCGATCCCGCTTCCGATCAGCCCGCCCGGGGAACTGACTCCGAAACTCAGCCTTTCCCATGACAGCAGCAACGGGGTATCGGCCTTCGGCAACGCGTGGGATATGGCCCCCCCCCCGCGATCCTGCGGCGGACCAGAAAGACACTTCCCAGCTACATCGACACCGATGACGTTTTCTCGTTTCTCGGCGGCGACGATCTGGTCCCGACCCTCACCGATTTTCGAACAAGAATGGAGTGGCGCCGGGACCGAAGCAGGACGGCAACACGAGATCGCACGCTTTCGACCACGTGCCGAGGGCGCGTTCGCACGGCTCGAGAAATGGACAGAGCAAACCACTGGCGAGGTGCATTGGCGCAGTTGGGCCATCGAACTGCGCTACACCTCCGATGATGACGAGAACCATCGCGATACGGTGGAGCAGAAATGGGAAGGTGCGCTTGCCAGCATTCCATCGGCATTCGGCGATGCCGACCTGACTCCGGTCCAGATCTTCAGCCTCCGCCACGACTTCCGGCAGGCATGGGCGCATCTTGCCCGCGGCGATGGCGGCCCCATGCAGCTCGACCTGTCGGCAGACCGGTTCCCCTGAACCAAGAGGCGGACGTGATCGAGGCACCGCTCTCCGACACGATTACTACGGGCATCGCGGCAGTGGCCTGCGAACTGAATGTCGCGGTGAAATTCACGGTGAACTGACCCGGGCTAGATCTCGTCGTCGGCAAAGATCGTCTTGCGGCCCAACGTATCGCCGGGCTGCATTTTCGGCGTCAGTTCGATCCGCTCCCCCGCCCGCGGCATATCCTCTTCGACGCAGCGCGCGATGATATCGGCGGCTGCGCGGCCAATGTCGGCGCGCATCGCATCCATAGTCGCCAACCGGGTGGAAAATCCGTCCAGCAACTCGACGCCGTTGAACCCCGCCAGCCCGATCTGGTCAGGTATCTTCAGACCGGCCTCGAGGCAATGAAGCATCCCACCCGCTCCGATCATGTCATTGGAATAATAAAGGAAATCAAGCTTCGGACTGCGTTGCAACATCTCTGCCGTCATCTCGCGCCCCTTGGCCAGCGACGACCCCCCGTCATAGAATTCCTGATCCATCACCTCCAGCCCCGCCTTCGCCAAGGCCTCGGTGAACCCCTCGAACCGCTTCCGGGCCCGGTGATCCAATGGCATCTTGGTGCCCAGGAAACCGATATTCCGATAGCCGCCCTTCACGATGGCCTTGGCCATCTCGCGCCCGGCCCTGCGATGGCTGATCCCCACCACGGAATCGATCGCCCGACCGTCCGTATCCATGATCTCGACCACCGGAATGCCCGCCGCCTCCAGCATCGCCCGGCTCGCATCGGAATGTTCGAGCCCGGCGATGATGACGCCCGAAGGACGCCATGACAGCATCTCGTACAGCACCTTTTCCTCGCGCTCGGGGCGGTAATTCGTGATCCCGACGACCGGCTGCAGAGGCGTATCCTCAAGCGCAGAGGAAATCCCCGTCATCACCTCCGGAAAGACCATGTTCGACATGCTGGGAATGATCACGGCGACCAGATTGACCCGGTTCGACGCCAGCGACCCCGCGATCTTGTTGGGGACATAGCCCAGCGCGCGCGCGGCGGTCAGAACCCGCTTTCGCGTCGCCTCGGACACATCGCCCCGGTTGCGCAGCACCCGGCTCACCGTCATCTCCGAGACGCCCGAGGCCTCCGACACATCGCGCAAAGTAAGCGGTCGGCGATTGTCGACCTTGATTTCGTCACTCATGGGGTCACCTTTCCGCAGGAGACCGGGCACCGGCCTGTCGTTTGCGCTAACATCTCCATCAATGCATGCCACGATCGAACTGGCAAGCCCGGTGTTTCGGAACGACGCTACTTGCAGGATCAGGGCTTGATCGACAGGGCCGAACCCGCGACAAGGAACCCGTGGCCCCGTAGCTCAGGGGATAGAGCAACCGCCTCCTAAGCGGTAGGTCTCAGGTTCGAAATCCTGACGGGGCCGCCATTGCCCGATTGTCCCACACCCCTCGGGGGTTCAGCGCAACTGGTCGGCGGCACCTGCCACGCAGCGATGTGATGCGCTTCTTCTCTGGTCAAACCCGCTCGGCACTCCGAACGAAGCCAATTCACGGGGATCGCCAAGATCCGGCAGATAACGCCGCGCTCTTCGAAGGTCCATTTCAGATCCATACGATCCAGCGCCTTTTGCGCGAAGTATTGGCACCGGCCGGCCACCGTTTGCTGCATCCGTCGCGGACTGTGGCCCAAAGTGAAGACGCTCGACCCCGTTCGGACGGCTAACCCTCCGGCCACCACCAGAGGGTATCGCCCCGAAGAAGAACCACCAAAACGCCCAGAAGCGTGGTCCAGACCGGAGCAGTCAGGTGTTTCTTCGCCGAAGCGTCCATGAGTCTGGCGAAATTCGCGAAATGAGGCGGACATTTCAGACCGCCCAATTCTACCCCGCCAGCATCCGCACCAGCGTCGCCTGAGAAACGAACCCCGTGGCCGGAAGATCCCGCGCCCTCTGGTAGTTCCGGATCGCCTTGCGCGTGTCGTCGTCGAACCGTCCGTCCACTGCGCCAGGTTCCAGCCCAAGCTGCTGCAAGCGCCGCTCCACCAGAAGCCGCGTGATCGGGTTGGCCGCAACCCGCGCCTCCTCCGCACGCGCGGCCTCAAGCTGCGCCTCCTGCTGGCTGTCACCGCGCAGGGCAAGCACCCGTTCGCGCGCCGTATCGGCAAAGGCGCCTTCGGGATAGATCGCCAGATACCGCTCATAGGACGCCAGATCGTCACTTGCTTCCGCAGCCTCCCATTCCGCGCGATCGGCAGCCGCCGCCGAGGATTGCCGCTCCGCCTCGATCTCACCAAGCCGCCCCCGCGCCAGACCCGGAAAACAGCCCGTCGGGATAGCGCTCCAGATAGGCCCTCAGACCGTCCTCGTTCTCCCCCCGACCCGTCTCGCGCCAATAAGCCGAATCCAACCGGTCCGCCTCCTCCTGCCGCGCCCGTGCTTCGGCTTCAAGTTCGGCCGACCGCGCCGCCGCATTCTCCTGCAGCCAGACGATCTGGTTCCCGGTCAGATACCCCGTGACCTCTACCCCCTGCCGTGATTGTGCAGCCCGGATCGCCGCCCGCGTTCCGTTGCCGAAAATCCCGTCGATGCCGCGCGGATCAAAGCCAAGGATCGAAAGGTTGCGCTGCACCTCGCGCCGCGCATCCCGGCTCAGACCAAGCGCGGCTTCCCCCGCCGCCGCCCGGGCCTCCGGCGACAGGCGCAGTTCGGCCAGCCGCGTATTGGCCTCCAACGCATTGGCCCCATTTGGATATAACTGCAGGTAGCTCTCGAACCCGTCGATGTCATTGGCCGCCAGTGCCGCCTCCCATGCCGCGGCCTCCGCCTCGGCGCGCGCCTCGGGCGGCACCGCCAAAAACGATCGCCCGCCCGGAAGATAGCCATAGCCGACGACCGCACCCTCGCGCCCCGACACGGCAAGACCCACGGGCAGGCCAGCACCCAGAATATCATCGGTGATAAGCGAGATGATTTCGCTCTCGGGGCCTTCAATCACGCTGACACCCTGCGCCACTTCACCCGGCAGGAACCCGGGCTGAAGACCCGCACCCAGATTGCCCGTGCCGGGGGACGGCGCCACGAACAAGAGCGCATCCCCGGGCTTGCTGGCCAGAACCGGCATCAGCGCCGAAACCGCAAGCCCTTGCGCACCTACATCGAACACATTGGGCCGCCGCGCATCGGTGCCAAGGATCCAGGACTGCGTTCCATCCGTCACCATATGGCCAACCAGAATGACGACAAGCCGGTCGGCGGTTTCCAGATCCCCGAACCGGCTGGCAAAGCGGTTGTGCATCCGGTCGGCCGAGGCGTTGGCAAGCGCCAGAACCTCGAACCCCGCCGCATCCAGCGCCTCCGCCAGATTTGATGGCGCGATATTGCTTTCGACATCCGGGAAACGGCTATAGTTCGTATTTGCCACGATCAGTGCCAGATCCCGCGCCATTGCGGCGCCCGCGTTCAGCGCGACCGCCCCCGCCAGTATGATCCCGAATGCTCTTCCCATGGCGTCCATCCTCCACTGTTTCGACCGGGCAGGGTCAGTCATAACTCCGCTGGTCGTCAATCACCTTGCCATCATTGGGCAGGTTGCCGGGTGCCACAAGCTCCACCTCGCCCCGCAACTTCATCACCTCGGCGATACTGGCGGCATACCGCTCAGGTTCGCACGCTTCCGTCTCCACCTGCACCACCATCACGTCGCGCTCACCGTCCCGCTGGGCGATCACGCGCGCCCGCGCGACCTCCGGATGGCGCGCCACGAACTCCGCCACCTGTTCGGGGCGCACGAACATCCCCTTGATCTTGGTCGTCTGGTCTGCCCGGCCCATCCATCCCCGAATGCGGGTATTCGTGCGTCCGCACGGACTTTCACCGGGAAGAATCGCCGAAAGGTCCCCGGTCGCGAAACGGATCAACGGATAATCGGGGTTCAGCGTGGTTACCACCACCTCGCCCACCTCGCCCTCCGGCACGGGAATACCCGTTCCGGGCCGGACGATCTCGACGATCACGCCTTCATCCACGATCAGCCCCTCGGGCGCGCTTGCGGGAAAATCCGGGGGCATGCTTTCAAAGGCGATATGGCCCAGATCGGCGGTTCCATAGCATTGCAGGCAGGTTATCCCACGGTCGGCGTAGGCCTCGCGCAATGACGCGAACAGCGCCCCACCTGACACGCAGGCCTTGCTGAACCGCAGCGGCAATTCAGCCGCATCCGCCGCCTCGAGGATCGCCATCAGGTAATCGGGCGTGCCCGCATAGGCCGTACATCCGATATCATGGGCCGCCCGCGCCTGAAGTTCGGTCTGCCCGGTCCCGGCCGGAAAGACCGTCGCCCCGACAGCGCGCGCACCGTTCTCGAACATCATGCCCGCCGGAGTCATGTGATAGGAAAAACAATTCTGCACGATATCGCCCGCCCCGATCCCGGCTGCGTGCAGAAACCGCCCGAACCGCCACCAGTCCTGCGACACGCCGCCCGGCTCATAAATCGGTCCGGGGGACTGGAACACATGGGCAAAGCCTTCGGGCCGTCCGGCATAACCGCCGAACGGGACGCCCCGGGGCCTGCGCCTCCAGAAGTGCCTGCTTGCGCAGAATCGGAAGCCTCGCCAGATCGCCAAGATCGTCCAGCGGATCCTTCGGGCAAACCGGCACCGCCCGGCAAAGCCCGGGCCCGATCAATTTGCACCCGCAGCATTTTCAGCTGATCTGCCGCCCGTGCATCCGCGCCCGTACTCCAAGATCGTCGAAAAATTTCTTCATAGTCAATACATTAGGACCTTTCTCAGGCAAGCGAACGCCGACCTTTTCGCGCGCGACAGCTTGTTCCCTTGTTTGCCGCGCTGCAGCATTTAAACTAGGCCATCGCGGGGCCGCCCGGCAAGACGCGCGGCAAGGACAGACGGATGCAGAGCGACACACTCGACGAAATCGAATTCACGCCCAGCGGGAATCGATTCCCGCCTCTGCTTCCTCGACGACGAAGATGATCTTCGAGGTCGATCTCAGCCACGTCCATTTCCACAACTCCGCTGACGTCAACGCCTTCTACGACCGCTGCGAAGAACGTATCGACGCGACCGGCGAACCGCTCTGGTTCTTCATGATAAACTACCAGGGATGTCGGATCGACCCCAGCGCCTGGATCGCCTTTTCCCGTCGCGGAAAGACGCTGAACAAGGCCCATTCCATGGGCTCCGTCCGCTACGATGCCTCGCCCGAAACCCGCGCCCAGATCGAACGCGCCGCCGGGCACCGAGGCCTTCGACCCAAATCTCTTCGCCACCCGCGACGGCGCCATCGCCCGCATCGCCGAACTGCCCTCGCAGCGGCGCGCCCGGATCGTCCACGAGCCGAACTACACCCGTGCCGATTTCGAGCCCCGGATCGAGTTCCTGCTGGAAGACCGGATCATGGTGGTCGATTTCTCGGATTTCACCTTCCACCACGCCCGCGACGTCGACGATTTCTACGACTATATCGAAGAGCTGATCACGGAAGACCGACCAGAAGTGGTACTTCCTCGTCAACTACAACAACTGCCATATCGAACCAGCGGCATGGGTCGAATACGCCCGCCGCGGCAAACGCCTCAATATCGCCGCCTCCCTGGGCTCGGTCCGCTACGCCGCGGGCTCCGAGACCGAGGCCGAGATCCGGATGCGTGCCGAAAGCCAGGACTTCCGCCCGAATATCCGCAACACGCGCGAAGAAGCGCTGGAACGGATCGCCGAAATGCAGGCCGAAGCCTGACACCGCTCCCGGTACAGGTCCCGGCCCTAGACACTCAGAACCACCGTGCCCAGCTTCTCGCCCGCCGCGACCTTGTCATGGGCGGCGGCGGCGTCCGCCAGACCGCCACCCGGCACAACCGCATGGGACAACGCCCCGGCCTCCAGCCAAGCACCGATCACCGCTTCGCCCGCCCGCCGCGCGGCATCGGGGATCAGGTAGGCGATCAGCATCCGCAGCGTCACGTTGCGGAACATGAACGGATAGAACTGCAATTCCGGCGCCATCACCCCGGCCGAGGCATAGGCCGCAATCACGCCCCCGGGTCGGATCAGCGCGAGCGCATCCGCCTGATTGGCCCCGAAATCCACCTCGACGATCCGGTCGACCCCGGCGCCGCCGGTCATCTCCATCACCGCTTCCACCACATCGGCCTCGCGGTAATTCACCCACTCCGCCGCACCCGAATGCGCCGCCTTCTCGGGCGAGGACACCGTGGTGATCACCCGCGCCCCGGCCAGCGCCGCCATCTGGCAGGCATAGCGCCCCACTGTCCCGGCCCCGCCGGTCACCAGCACCGTCTGGCCCTCAAGCCGCACCCCGTCGCCGAACAGCGCATACCACGCCGTCATCGCCGGAATGCCCATGCAGGCGCCTTCCTCGAAGCTGGCCGCATCCGGCAACGGCACCGCCTGCGCCGCGGGCAGCGCGATCAGTTCCGCCGCCGTGCCCTGTGCCCGCTCCCACTGGCCGTTCCAGATCCAGACCCGCTGACCCACCCGGCCCGGATCGACATCGGCACCCACCGCCACGATCTCGCCCGCCCCGTCCGAATGGGGCACGATCCGTGGAAAGGCCATCACCGCCCCGGGCCGCGCCCCGGCGCGCAGCTTCACATCCGACGGGTTCACACCCGTCGCCCTGACCCGCACCAGAACCTCGCCCGGCCCCGGCACGGGATCATCCATCTCGCCGAGGGTCAGAACCTCGCCTGCCGGCCCGAACCGCTCATACCAGACTGCTTTCATGACCTAGCTCAACCACCTTTTCCTGCGTCGATAGCTGCGCACATCGCGGAACGACCGGCGCCCCTCGTCCGAGACGCCCAGATAGAATTCCTTCACATCGTCGTTTTCCCGCAGCCGCGCCGCATCGCCATCCATCACGATCCGCCCGCTTTCCAGGATGTATCCGTAATGCGCGAAGCGCAGCGCGACGTTGGTGTTCTGCTCCGCCAGAAGGAAACTCACGCCCTCCTTCTCGTTCAGCGTCTTCACCCGCTCGAAAATATCCTCGACCAGCTGCGGCGCCAGCCCCATGGATGGCTCATCCAGCAGGATCATCTCGGGCCGGCTCATCAGGGCCCGCCCGATCGCGGTCATCTGTTGCTCACCGCCCGAGGTATAGCCCGCCTGACTGCGCCGCCGCTCCTTCAGCCGCGGGAAATAACTGTAGACCAGTTCCAGATCGCGCTCGATCTCGGCCCGGCCATCGCGGCGCGTATAGGCTCCGGTCAGCAGGTTCTCCTCGACCGTCAGATGCTCGAAGCAATGCCGTCCCTCCATCACCTGAATAACACCCTTCCGCACCAGCGCGGCCGGATCCAGATCCTGCACCCGCTCGCCGCGATAGACGATCGACCCCTTGGTCACCTCGCCCCGCTCGGCCCCCAGAAGGTTCGAAATCGCCTTCAGCGTCGTGGTCTTGCCCGCGCCATTCCCGCCCAGAAGCGCGGTGATCCCGCCCTTCGGGCACGCTCAGGCGACACCCCCTTCAGGACAAGGATCACGTGGTCATAAATGACCTCGATATTGTTGACCTCCAGAAGGGTCTCGGGTGCGCTATCGGCCATGGGTCGCCCTTGCTGAATTGGCTGAAATCCCCCGGCGACGGCGTGCGCCGCCGCCGGGAAAACCACTGCCTAGCCTTCGCAGGCTTCGTTCACCGGCCAGGGTGCGTTGGCTGCGCGCGTATTCCGCGGCCTTCTCCGCCTCCAGAGGCTCGATCGCTCCCCGGTCCGCCGACAACAGGTCAGAGGCCTGAACGAACTTCGACCCGTCCCATTCGATCATCCAGCCACCGGAATGACCGGTGTGATCGGCACAGGAGGTCGAAAACGGCGCCATCATGCCGGTCAGACCCAGCTCGTCGATCCGCGCCTGGGTGAAGTTCAGGCCGGCAAGCCCGTCCCGAAGCTGCGCGGGGCTGATCTCGGCCGTCCCATGCATCTCCTGTGCCACGCGGATGCCCTCGGCAAGGATCGCCGAGATCACGACGCCGCGGCCATAGAATACCTCGTCCAAGCTCCTCCTCGCTGGCCAGCGATTTGCCCGCGGCCACCACATGCTCGCGGATCGCCGCCATCACCGGCGCATCGGGATTGGGCAGCGACCACGAGATCGCGCGATAGCCCTTGCCGTCCTCGCCCACCAGTTGAAGATCGTCCGAATGGCCCGACCACCAGACACCCACGAACTGATCCATCGGATAGCGCGTCTTGACCGCCTCGGTGATCGCACCGGCATTCATCGCACCCCAGCCCCACATGATCACGAAATCCGGGCGCTCCCGGCGGATCTGAAGCCACTGGGCCGACTGGTTCTGCATCTCGCTCAAGCCCACCGGGATCGGCAGCAATTCGAACCCGTATTCCGCCGCCATCGCCTCGAACAGCGGCAGCGGCTCCTTGCCATAAGGGTGGTCGAGATGCAGATGCGCGATCTTCTTGCCCGCAAGCGACGACAGGTCTCCACCCGAAATCGCCTGCAGGATCATCGACGCGCCGTCCCAATAGGATGCGGGCGGGTTGAAGGCCCACTGGAACGTCTTGCCGTCCGACATCGGGCTGAACCCATAGCCGGGCGCAAGGATCGGGATCTGGTCGACGTTGGTCTTCGGCAGCACCTGAAGCGTGATGCCCGTCGACCATGGCTGGGTCACGATCGCCTGCCCCTTGGTCCGCTCATAGCATTCCACACCCTTCTCGGTGGAATAGCCGGTCTCGCATTCCTCGAAGTTCACCGGCACGCCACCAATGCCGCCATCGCGGGCGTTCAACATCGCCATGTAATCGGCCTGCCCGTTCATCAGCGGAATACCCGTCGCCGCGAACGGCCCGGTCCGGTAGCTGAGGTTCGGCGTGAACAATTCCTGCGCCGCGGCAGCGGTCCCAAAGGCCGCGACCGCGCCCGCAAGGGCCAGTCTGGTCAGTTGTTTCATGGTCTTCCTCCCTTTTTTCGTTTGATTGCGCCGCCCCTAATAGGGGAACGGCCAGTGAATGAGTTTCTCGCGGATCAGCGCCCAAAGGCGCGCAAGCCCGTGCGGCTCGACGATCAGAAAGAACACGATCAGCGCGCCCACGATCATCACGTTGATATGCTCGACGGTCGCCGATTTGATATCCAACCCGAACACCTCGGGCACCGTGTTCAGAACCACCGGCAAGGCCACGATCAGGATCGCGCCAAGCCAGTTGCCAAGGATCGACCCCAGCCCGCCGATGATCGCGATGAACAGAACCCGGAACGACAGGTCGATGTCGAACAGGTTGGGTTCCGCCGCCCCGCGCCACAGAAAAACGAAAAGCGCGCCGGAAACCCCGACGATATAGCTCGACACCGCGAAAGCCATGAGCTTCGCCTTCAGCAAGTTGATCCCGATCAGCTCGGCGGCGATATCCATGTCCCGCACCGCCTTCCACGACCGGCCAAGGTTGCCCCGCGTCAGGTTGATCGCCACCACCGTCAGCAGCGTCACCACCACCAGCACGAAATAATACTGTGCCTGCGATCGTCGCCAAAGGCCCCGCGAAATGCACGCCGAAGATCTCGACATTGGGCACCTGAATGGCCCCGCTGGCATTGTAATTGTAAAGCCACGCCCATTTCTCGAACAGCCAGATCAGAAAGAACTGCGCGGCCAGCGTCGCAATCGCCAGATAGAACCCCTTGATCCGCAGGCTGGGCAGGCCGAACATCACTCCCACGGCGGCCGAAAACAGACCCGAGGCCAGCACCGCCACCAAAAGGTTCATCTCGGGAAAGATCGTGATCAGCTTGTAACACGCATAGGCCCCCACCCCCATGAACGCGCCTGTCCCAAGGCTCAACTGCCCGGCATAGCCCGTCAGGATGTTCAGCCCCGTCGCCGCCAGCGCATAGATCAGCACCGGGATCAGAAGCGTCTGGAACGCGAACTCGCTGGCGGTAAACGGCAGGACTGCCCAGGCGAAGATCAGGATCAGCCCCAAAAGGATCGCATCCTGCCGGATCGGAAACAGCGCCTGGTCGCTGCGATAGGACGTCTTGAACTGGCCAGAGGTGCGATAAAGCATCAGCGCTCTCCTACCACATCAACGGCACACCGCCATCTAAACGGCCCGCTAGGGGGGCAAAGGTTTCCCACCTTTCCGTGTCCGTAATCGCAAGCCCGATCCTCGCGGTTCACTCCCATATCGTGGCCTCCCGCTCGAAATCCGCCCCGTGCGCCGGGACGACACAGAACCGGTGCCCCGTCGGCGCCTCCATCACAACCCAGTCTTCCATATCCCGAAACCGCTTGGCCCCCAGTTCCACAAGCCGCGCGACTTCGGCCTCGATATCGTCGGTCTCGATATCCAGATGCACGCGGGACGGGTGATCGACCTTCTGCACCTCGACACTCAGCCCGCCCTGATGCCCCAATCGCATGTAATTCTCTTCTGCCGGCTCTGGTCCGACCCCCAGGACCTTGCCCCAGAACGTAGCCGCCGCCGACAGATCGTCGGTCTGGCAATCAATGGAAAACCCGCCGATCCGGGATCGATGCGCCATCATACCCTCTCGATGATCTTTTCGCCGAAAAGCCCCTGGGGCCGGAACAACAACACCGTCAGGGCAAGCACATAGGCAAACCACGCCTCGGTGCCGCCCCCCATCAACGGCTGACCCCAGTAGATCTCGAACAGCTTCTCCAGAACCCCGATCGCGATGCCGCCCACGATCGCGCCCGAGATACTCTCAAGCCCGCCCAGCATCAGCACTGGCAGGGCCTTGAGCGCGATGATCTCAAGCGCGAAACTCACGCCCGCCCTGCTCCCCCACGCGATCCCGGTCATCAGCGCGATGATCCCCGCAAGAAACCATACAAGCACCCAGATCGTCGTCAGCGATATTCCCACGCTCAGCGCCGCCTGCGGGTCATCCCCCAGGGCGCGGATCGCGCGGCCCATCTTGGTGCGGTTCAGGAACACCAGAAGCCCCACCACCATGAGTGCCGCCCCCACCACCACCGTGATATCCCGCGCCTCGATAAGCAGGAACCCGTCGAACGGGTTGAACTCCAGCGACGCATCGGGAATGCCCAACTCGCGCGAAATCATCTGCTTGTTCTCGCCGCCGAAGATGATCTCGCCGCCCCCCACAAGGAACAGCGTGATCCCGATCGTCGCCATGAACAGCATGATGTCGGGCTGGCCCACCAGCGGGCGCAAGACCACCCGCTCGATCACCACGGCCAGTACGAACATCACCAGAAGCGTGCCCGCGAATGCGAGCCATGCGGGCAGCCCCATCTGATGCAACCCCACCAGCGTCAGCGCCGCGAACACCACCATGATGCCCTGCGCAAAGTTGAAGATCCGGCTCGACCGGAAGATCAGGACAAAGCCCAGCGCGATCAGCGCGTAAAGGATACCCGACACCAGACCCTCCCACAGGACCTGCAACAGGAAGTCCGGAGCGGCGACCATATCCGCGAACGGCTCGACCAGAACGGATCGAAGGAACTCCATCAGCACATGCCTCCACGGCGCGTTAACCAATCATTATCCGCATGGTATGCGCATGAAATACACATGGTTTCCGCATCGGCGTTTTCAGTCATGCGCAACCCCCAGATAAGCGTCGATCACCTCGGGACTGTTGCGCACCTCGTCGGGCGTTCCGTCCCCGATCTTCTTGCCGTAATCCATCACCACGACCCGGTCCGAGATGTCCATGACGACGCCCATATCATGCTCGATCAGGGCGATGGTCGTTCCGAATTCGTCATTAACATCAAGGATGAAGCGGCTCATGTCCTCTTTCTCCTCGACATTCATTCCGGCCATGGGTTCGTCCAGAAGAAGAAGCTTTGGCTCTGCCGCCAGGGCGCGACCCAGCTCCACCCGCTTCTGCAATCCGTAGGGCAGCGTCCCCACCGGCGTCTTGCGAATGTGCTGGATCTCGAGGAAATCGATGACCTTTTCCACCTGCTCCCGATGCCAGAGCTCTTCCTTCTCCGCCTTCCCCCACCACAAAGCCTGCGAAAAAAGGCCCGCCTTCATCATCGTGTTCCGGCCGGTCATGATGTTGTCCAGCGTGCTCATCCCCTTGAAAAGGGCGATATTCTGAAAGGTGCGGGCAATCCCCTGCTTTGCCACGTCATAGGGCTTCATCGTCGGGCGCTTCTCGCCCCGGAACCAGATTTCCCCCTCCTGCGGATGATAGAATCCGTTGATCACGTTCAGCATGCTGGACTTGCCAGCGCCATTGGGCCCGATGATCGCGCGCACCTCGCCCTCGCGGATATCGAAACTGATATCCTGGATCGCCGTAACCCCGCCAAACCGCAGGGTAATATTGCGCATCTCCATGAGCACCCCACCGATCTGGCGGCCGTCCTCGGTGACAAATCCTTCAGCCGTGTCCTTCATCGCGGCACCCTCCGAACGGTGCCTTCACGACAAAAGAGTGATCCGGCACGCATCCTGCCACCGTAACAAGCGCACAAACGGGTAAGGGAGGGGGCAACATGTCCGCACAGCACGAATGGTTTCAGGATCTTGTCGACGATTTCATCGACAGCGTCCTTGGCCCCCGGAAACCCGAGGGCGAACCGGCGCGTATTCCGGCCCCGGTCACCCAGCGGGACGACCGCACGCACCATCTCGATGATCGCTTCTGACTTCATTCCGCCGCGACTTTCCCGGATACGTCCGCAACCTTTGCGTCCCGAATTTCCAGCGTTGCGGAAATACTGCCCTTCCGCCCGTCCTCATAAGTGACTTCCGTCACCGTCGAGACCGATTTCGACCCATCGTACAGTGCGTTAATCAGATCGCCGTATTTCTCTTCGATGATCCGTCTGCGCACTTTTCGGGTCCGGGTCAGTTCGCCGTCATCGGCATCCAGTTCCTTGTGCAGCACCAGAAAGCGATGCACCTGACATCCGGCCAGCATCGCATCAGCGGCGAGTGATGTGTTCACCTCCTCCACATGGCGCTGGATCGCATCCAGAACCTGCGCGTGCCCCGCCAATTCCTGATAGGACGCGTAAGAGATATTGTTCCGCTCCGCCCAGTTCCCCACCGCCGTCAGATCGATATTGATGAAGGCGCAGCACATCTCGCGATCCGCGCCAAAGACCACGGCTTCCAGAATATTCGGATAGAATTTCAGTTTATTTTCAACGTACTTGGGCGCGAATAGCGCGCCACTGGCCATCTTGCCCACATCCTTCGCACGGTCGATGATCCGCAAGTGCCCGGTGCCTTCCTCGAAAAAACCGGCGTCCCCCGTCGCGACCCATCCCTCGGAATCCTTCGTCTCCGCCGTCGACGCCGGGTTCTTGTAATACTCCACAAAAGTTCCCGGCGAGCGGTAGAACACCTCGCCGGACTCCGCGATCCGCACCTCGACCCCCGGCGACGGCACGCCCACCGTATCCGCCCGCACTTCGCCATCAGGCTGCTGGGTGATGAAAACGCTGGCCTCCGTCTGCCCGTAGAGCTGCTTCAGGTTGATGCCCAGGGAGCGATAGAAATCGAAGATTTCCGGACCGATCGCCTCGCCCGCCGTATAGCCCACACGCACCTTTGACATGCCCGCCCGGTTCCGCAGCGGCCCATAGACCAGAACATCCCCCAGCGCGTATTTCAGTCGGTCCCACAGCCCCACGGGTTTGCCGTCCATCAGGTCCGGCCCGACCTTGCGGGCATGGGCCATGAAGTAATCGAACATCGCCTTCTTCACCCGACCCGCATCCTCCATCCGGATCATGATCTGCGTCAGCAGTCCCTCGAAATATCGTGGCGGGGCAAAGAAATAGGTGGGCGCGATCTCGCGCAGATCGTCCTGCATCGTGTTGGCGCCCTCGGGGCAGTTCACGCAGAAACCCGTCCAATAGGCCTGTCCGACGGAAAAGATGAAATCGCCCACCCATGCCATCGGGAGGTAGGCAAGGATCTCGTCCCCTGGGCCCAGATCATCGAAGGCGCTCGACGATTTCGAAGCCTCTATGATGTTCCTGTTCGAAAGAACGACGCCCTTGGGACGCCCCGTGGTCCCCGACGTATAAAGCATCACGCAAGTATCGTCATATCCAAGCGCATCCGTCCGCGTCCGCAACTCGGCATCGAACCTGTCATGGGCGGCCCGTCCGGTCGTCTGCACATCGCTCAGCGCATTCATCCGGCTGTGATCGTATTTCCGCATCCCCCTGCGGTCCTGATAGACGATATGCTCGATATGGCCGACGCGATCGGCGATCTCGAGAACCTTGTCCACCTGTTCCTGATCCTCGGCGACGATGAACCGCGCGCCGCAGTGTTCAAGGACATAGGCCATCTCTTCGGCCACCGCGTCCTGATATAGCGGCACCGGAATCGCCCCGCACATCTGCGCAGCGACCATCGACCAGTAGAGCCCGGGGCGGTTCGACCCGATGATTGCCACATGGTCTCCGCGGGCGACACCAAGCTCGAGAAACCCCAGTGCAAGGTCGCGGGTCTCCTCGGCCACCTCGGCCCAGGTCCAGCTTTGCCAAATGCCGTATTCCTTTTCGCGAAAGGCAGGCTTGTCACCGAACACGCGGGCATTCCGCGCCAGAAGCGCGGGAATTGAGACAAGGGCATCCTGCGCCTTTGCGTCTGACAAGCCAATCCTCCCGATCCCGTCGTTGCGGGTCGTCGCCGCTTCCGGCGATCGTTTCAAGGATCGTGCCGCAGCGGCAGGGCCCGGTCAATGCCGGGCTTTTCGTCAACTGCCCCAGATGCGCCGCAAGCCGCCAATCCAGTTGTCATGACACAGCTTCTTGATCAGGGCATCGCCATATCCGGCCTTCACCATGGCCTCGCGCAGGACATCCAGACCTCCGACCTCTCCGATCTCCTGGGGAAGCATGCCCCCATCGAAATCCGAGCCCATGCCAACATGGTCCTCGCCCGCCAGCGCGATCATGTGATCGAGATGCGGAATCATATGCTCGAAGGCATGATCCGGCTGCATCCGCCCATCGGGTCGAAGGAAGGCCGTCAGGAAGTTCAGGCCGACCATGCCACCGGTCTCGCCGATCGCGCGCAACTGCTCATCAGTCAGGTTGCGCGCATGGGGGCAGATCGCGTGGGCGTTCGAATGCGTGGCCACCAACGGAAGACCCGCCTCGGCCACGTCCCAGAACCCGGCCATGTTCAGATGGCTTGTATCAAGAACCATCCGCAACGCGCCCACACGTTCGACCAGCCGCTTGCCCTCCGGGGTCAGCCCGGGTCCGATATCGGCGTCGGACGGATACCGGAACGGAACGCCGTGGGCAAAGATCGTGTTGCGGCTCCAGACCGGTCCGATCGACCGAAGACCCGCAGCATGGAGAACGTCCAGCACGGCCAGGTCCGGACCGATGGCTTCGGCGCCCTCGATATGCATCACCGCCGCGATCCGGTCGGCGGCCATGGCCGCCTCGATCTCGGCGGCCGTCCTGCACAGCACGACATCGCCGCGCCGGTCCAGCTCCAGCAGGATCGCCGCCTGTTCCATCGTGACCCGCAGGCCCTCTTCGTAGGACAGCGGTTCCGGCAGCGGCACGTCATACTCCGCCGCATTCAGTACACTCAGGTCCAGAGTGATGTCGCCCAGCACGAAAATCGCGAACATTCCGCCGGCAAATCCTGCGGCTTTCGCGCGAGGTCCGTCGATATGTCCGTCGCTTCCGGCCGAGAAGCCGTCAATCGCATTGGGACGTCCGAACCAGAGCCGCAGAAGAACATCGTTATGGCCGTCAAAGATCTTGTGAGATGCCATGTTCAGTGTTCACGAAGGTGATCTTCGGCATCGGTAACATCAATGCCCAAAGCCTCCATTCCATCCTCAAGGTAATTCGGCAGTTCCGGTATGCCCGACAGATAGTCCTCGGTCGGTGCGGTGCGCTCTTCGCGCGCGGTCCGTTTGGCCTCTTCAAATTCGTCGGCGCCGAACGTCTCTCGCCCGATCCACATCAGAGCGACGAGGCTTGTCTGTTCATCCTCGTTCATTCCGGAAATGTAATCATGGAGATGCTGGCTTTCCGGACCATATTCGCGTGCAAGAAACACAACCCTCACAATCTTGCCGGTGCTGATGTCCAACATGGGCTGTCCTCCCTGAACCTTATCGGGATCAAGTGAACCCGGTTCGGTCGCCGCAGGCAAGCAGGATCACGAAAAGAGACGATAATAGGCCCAATCGGGAAGGAACTGGCTTCCGCGGAAGACATAGGAGAAGCCGCGCGGAAAGCTGACCTTGAAACGATCGGTCTTCATGTGCGCGAACATTGCCTGAGCCGCCTCTTCCGGCGTCATGATGAAGGGCATGTTGAAATCGTTCTTTTCCGTCAGGCGGGTCTTGATAAAGCCCGGGTTTGCGAGCTGGACGGCGACCCCTGTCTTGCGCAAGTCGGCATACATCGTTTCGGCCAGCGACATGATTCCTGCCTTCGCCGCGCCATAACCGATGGCACCGGGCAGGCCCCGAAATCCCGAGAGCGAGCCGGTGATCACGATGTGACCTTCGTTCCGCGCGACCATGTCAGGGATGACCGCGCCCACTGCACGCACGGCACCGGTAAAGTTGACGTCGGCCATGGTGATGGCGTCGTCCATCTTCCATTCGGTGGCTTTCATCGGCCAGTAAAGCCCGGCCAGATAGACCATACCGTCCAGAGGACCCGCGGCCGTCACGGCGTCGCGGACGCTTTCAGCATCGCCCACATCGACGGTCACGGCTTGGGCAGGACCGGGCAGTTCGGCAACAAGATCGTCAAGTCGTTCCTGACTGCGGGCAGAGACGATGACCTCGGCCCCGGCCTTGGACAACTCATGGGCAAGGGCGCGGCCCAGACCCTCGGACGCCCCCACAAGCCAATAGCGCTTCCCGGAAAAACGCCTCACGCTGCCTTGCCCTTCGGCACTTCAGAAACGTTCTTTGGCCGCATCGTCGCGACAAGTTCCGCCACCTTGATCCCGTATTTGCGGAACTGGCTGCGGTTCATGATTGTGCCGTTCTCGACAAGATACATCCAGTCGGTCGCATCAAGAACAAACCCGCCCGATTCCACCGGAAGCCGGATACGATATTTGAGCTGTACCCCTGCGCCAGTCTGCTGGCCTTTCCCGGCGCCGACCACGTCGGGCGCTTCGGCCCTGATCGAGCCATCATTGCCAAGAGTCAGCCGCCATTCGCGATCCTGCGTCGTGCCGCTGTCATAGTGGAAGCGTTCGGTCATCATCCCGATATTTCCGTCCCAAGAGGCGTGCATGTCCGCAACGAACCGCGACGACACGCGCCCCGTCGGCCCAAAGATAACGCCTTCGCAAAGGATTGGACCGTTGAGATGCTGCCTAAGGTCGAAATCCGGCCCGGTCCCCTCGAAATCCTGCGGCTTCTGGGCCATGAATGTGATGGTGCGCGTGCGCAGCAGAGCGATTGCACAGGCAAGAACAAGTCCAAGTCCGATGTAGATTACGGCGTCCATCTCAGGTCTCCGATATGGGCGTCACAGCCAAGAGTGCGATCGCGATGCATTTCAATGCGCAAGGGATGAGCGCATAAAGAATTGTGAGGGTCTTCAGCGCTTCTGCACTGTTTGTCATTCCGCTCTGAAAGCCTGCGGCATCCAGTACGGGAAGTAGTGCTACGGCTGCAAAAGCCAGCGTAAACTTGGAAACGAAAGACCAAAGGCCGAAAGCCTGCCCCGCGTCGGGCGAAACGACGGCCATCCTTCGGGCAAAGATCGCTGGCAGAAGGGTCATGTCCGCGCCCAGCGCCGCCCCGGAGGCCAGACAGATGATCGCAAAGGCCGCCGTATCGCCCGCTCCCAATGTCGCTGCCCATCCGAAGGACAGGATCGCAAGCGCCATCCCCGCAAGCAGCGCAGGCTTGGCTCCGTATCTTTGGGCGGTACTGCTCCAAAGCGGAGCGGAAAGAGCGGCGGCAAGGAAAAAGAGTAGCAGAAGCGGCCCTTCCCAACCGGGCGCAGCAAGGCGACTTTCAACGAAAAACAGGAACAGTGTGGAGGTCACCGCGACCGGCGTTGCGTTGACCAGCGCGATCAGAAGCAACCGCCGCGCAAGCCCGTCTGCCAGCACTGGGCGAAAGCCGGGCGACGGCTCTGCCGAAACGGCGCGCCACTCGCGCCACATTGCCGCCGCTCCGAGAACTGCGAGCCCGGCAAAGCCAGCAGCGAAAAGCGCGAAGGGCGACTCCGACCATACAGCAAGAACGGTCGGGGCGACGGCCGCGACGCATATGCCAAGCAACGCGCCCGTTTCGCGCCACGATGCAAGTCGCACGTGGCCACGGGAACCGAGAAGATCGGCGGTGCGCACTCCTTGAGCGTAGAAGCAGATCGTCAGGTAGCTGAAGCCCGTGAAAAGCCCGGTGAGCGTCAGCCCGAACCACAGAAGCGGTGCCACCGGAGGCGCCACGGCGAAAAGCCCGATCATGGAGAGCGCCATAAGTACCGCCGCGAACAGGACCGAACTGCGACGATACCTGCGGCCTGCCTCGGACAGCCATCCAAGGACCGGATCCTGAACGAAATCGAACAGCCTGCAGGACGAAGAGAACGGTGCCCAGCGCCGCCAGGCTTACCCCGTATTCGTCCACATAGAATTTTGGCGCATGGATATAGATCGGAAGGCCTGCCGTTGCGAGCATGGCGGCGAAGACGGCATATCCCGGAAGGAAGGGGCGCTCATTCATCATCGCGACACCTCCGATACCGGCGGTTCAGGGCGGGGGTTATAGGCCGCGCCTTTCCACCACAGCTTCAGCGCCTGCCAATGAATCAGGCCAAGCACGCGCCGCGACCCGAAAGGGCGTCGCAGGCTTGCACCGACGATCCCCAGGTTGGTCAGTGGCCGACGACGACCCGTCAGTGTCGCAAGAAGCCCCTCGTTCCCCATCTGGTAGTCGATCCAGATCCCGATCCGGTCGTCCCGGATATCGAACCGGAACTTGTAGTCTCCGGCGACCTTCTGAAATGGCGAGACGTGAAATACCTTGGCGGCCTCGAGCACATCCTCGCGCCCGATCGGGGCAAGGTCGTCGCGATGGCAAAGATAGGAATGCCTGTCCCCGAACGTGTTCGACACTTCGGGAATGATGACCCGGATCGCGCCCGAGAGATCTTCGATCAGCCAGAAGGAAACCGGGTTGAAAACATGGCCAAAGACGCGCGGCTGGGCGAGAAGGAGAATGCGGCCATTCGCCACCTGATCAAGCCCGCGCTCGACCAGAATTTCGCGCACCCATTCGGCGCCGCGCCCGCCCCCCGGAGCGCCGCCATGATCACTGTCATGGAGTGAGGTCACACCCGCACGGTTGCGCGCGAAGAGCAACGGGGTCGGAACCTTCGCTTCCGGCTCGAGTAGTACGTAGTCGATACCATAGCGAAAGGCATTTTCGATTGCCCCTCGCCGACCATGGAAGGTCTCACCCCGGATATGATCCACCTGCACCGTCATTCGGCCGCGATCGACGCACCAACCTGCGCCTGCATCCCCTGCACAACATCGACGGCGCTGGACAGGCCATCTTCGTGAAATCCGTTCTTGAGCCATGCCCCGCAGAACCAAGTCCGGTTATTTCCGTTGATCGCCCGCACCGTCTCCTGAGCTGCCAGGGCCGCAAGATCGAAAACCGGGTGTCGGAACGTCGCCTGATCATAGATCAGATCTTCGCGGATCGGGCGCGTTGCGTTCAAGGTCACGAAATGCGGGTCGTCCTGCGGGATCGGCTGTAGCGAATTCATCCAGTAGGTGAGACCGATCCGTTCGCGATTGCTCGCCTTGCCCTCGGTATAGACCCACGAAGACCAGCACCGCCGCCGCTTTGGCATGATCGAGTGATCCGCATGAAGGATCGCCTCGTTCGGTTGATACCGGATCGCCGAAAGTGCCGTCCGTTCAACGCCCGTCACATCCGAAAGCATCCGTAGAGTATCGTCGGAATGCGTGGCAAAGACGACCTCGTCGAAACTCTCCCATTCGGCACCCTTTACCAAGATCTCTGCCCCGACGCCGGTCCGGCGGACAGCCGAGACCGGCGCCTTCAGCCGGATATCAACCCCCCGCATTTCAAGGCTTCTGGCAAGCCGGTCCACATATTGCACCGAGCCGCCTTGCACTGTGTACCACTGATGCTGCTCGGAGTAGTTGAGGAGTGCATGGTTCTCGAAAAAACGTACCATCGCCGCAGCCGGGAAATCGAGAATCCGCGACGTTGGGGTTGACCAGATCGCACCGGAGAACGGCGCCAAGTAATAGTTGCGGAACCAATCGCCCAGACCCAGCTTGTAGGTCAGCTCGCCGATCGTCATGTCAGAATCTGACGCCGCATCGCCAGCTTGGGCATTGAAAGTTAGGATATCGCGTATCATCCGAAGATAGGATGGACGCAGCAGGTTCCTCTTTTGCGCGAAGATCGCCTTGAGGTCAGCCAAGCCATATTCGATGCGCCCGCCATCGATCGACGCGCCAAAACTCATGCTGCTTTTCGCCACGGGCACATCCAGATCGGCGAACATCTTCGCCAGATTGGGGTAGTTCGTGTAGTTGAATACGATGAAGCCGGTATCCACAGGCTGGTCGCCGCGCTTGCCTGCTATGACTGTGCGTGCGTGCCCGCCCAAACGTCCTTCCGACTCGAAAAGAACCACGCTGTTCTGATCGGCAAGGAAATGTGCCGCCCCCAAGCCGGAAACACCCGAACCAATGACCGCTATGCGCCGCGGCGCTATCCTTCGTCTTTCGAATGGCATCGTATTTGCTGCCCTTTTTGCCTCTTCATCTTGGTACGCGCGACGCGCAAGAATGGATTAGCCAAAATTACCGACCATTGGAGTGATCCAAATTCAGCGCCCCGGCGTAGAGTTTGTATGTTGAACACCGGATCGCCGACCGAAGAATTGGGTGCAATGAACGTGCTGCCGCTTTATGTTGCGGAAAAAGCGCGCAAATTGCGCGGTCCGGTTGTTGGAAGAAAAATGATTGTCGAAACGCCGAGGAAGGACTGGATCGCCCAGATGCGATCCATTCGGGATGACAGGGATGCAACGGCTTTTGCCGAACTGTTTCGTCATTTCGCGCCGCGCGTGAAGGCATTCTTGATGAAGTCCGGAGCAAGCGAAACGCAGGCCGAGGAATGTACGCAGGAGGCGATGGCCACGGTCTGGCGCAAGGCGCATCTTTTCGATCCATCTCGCGCAAGCGTTTCGACTTGGATCTTCACGATCGCGCGGAACAGACGGATCGACGTGATCCGCAAAGAGCGGCGACCAGAACCCGAAGATCTGACGTGGGGGCCGGAAGCGGAGCCCGATCAGGAGGACGTGCTGGCCCTCCAGCAGGAGAGCGAGAAGCTGGCAGTTGCCTTGGCAACCTTGCCGGAAAAACAGAGGAAACTGGTCGAACAAGCCTACTTCGGGGACCTTTCTCATAGCGAGATCGCCGCGCAGACAGGACTTCCCCTTGGGACGATCAAATCGAGGATCAGGTTGGCGTTGGACAGACTTCGCCATGCAATGAGTTGAATGGACGTGAATATGACGACGATACGACATCACCTGACGGACGACCTGCTGATGGCCTATTCGGCGGGCGCGTTGCCGGAGGCCTTTTCGCTGGTTATCGCGACGCACGTGTCGCTGTGCGACGCCTGCCGGGCACAACTCGACAGTTTCGATGCCGTGGGTGGCGTCGTTTTGGACGATTGCGAAGCGGTCCCGATGTCCGACGACAGCCTTGCGGCCACCATGGCGATGATCGCGCGCCAGGACGGCATCGCTGAACCGGCACGAAAGACCCCCGAGGGCGCCGTTCTTCCGGAACCTCTGCGCGATTACTTGAAGGGCGGATTGGACTCTGTCCGCTGGCGGAAGCTGGGTGGCGGTGTTCGCCAGGCAATCATCAAGACGTCCGGTGACGCCAATGTCCGATTGTTGCGGATTCCTGGCGGCGCGAAGATACCCGACCACGGTCACCGTGGATTAGAGATGACTCTGGTCCTGAAAGGTGCGTTCCGAGACGAATGTGACCGATTTGCGCGCGGCGATGTGGAAGTCGCCAATGAAGATCTGAACCACACGCCCATCGCCGAAGAGGGGGAAGAGTGTATTTGCCTTGCGGCGACCGATGCGCCTCTGCGGTTCAACGCATTCATTCCACGGATAGCCCAGCCCTTCCTGCGTATTTGACGCTTACGCGCCGGGTTTCAGAGGCACGACACGGGGTTCTGGCTCTGCCTCTAATTCCTCGAAATCGAAATTGTCGAGGCGGGCAGCACGTTTGCCCGCACGCTCCGCTGCGGTATTGAGCCCCTCGAGATCACCCTTGGCCTGATTGAAATGGGTGTTCAGCTTATCCACACGCTCCACCACGATCTCTACATCCCGGTGAAGGTGCCGAAGCGTCTTGCGGATCGCGCCGGCCTGTTCGCGCATGCGGGCATCCTTGAGGATCGCGCGCATCGTGTGAAGCGTCGCCATGCAGGTGGTCGGCGAGACGATCCAGACGCGAGCGGAAAAGCCTTCCCTGACGACTTCAGGGAAATTCGCGTGAAGTTCGGCATAAACCGCCTCCGACGGCAGGAACATCAGCGCCCCATCGGCGGTTTGGCCTTCGATGATGTAGCGTTCTGAAATTGCCTTGATATGTGCCTTGACCGCAGCCCGCAGGGCGCGGTTTGCCTCCTCCACCGCACGGGGACCGTCCGCAGCTCTGAGCGCCTCATAGGCCTCCAGCGGAAACTTGGAATCGATTGCGATCGGACCCGGCGGATTGGGTAGGTGGATGAGGCAATCGGCGCGGCGCCCGTTGGAAAGCGTCGCTTGGAAGGTATAGCTGTCGCTGGGCAGAGCTTTCGACACGATGTCATTGAGTTGGATTTCTCCGAATGCACCACGTGTCTGCTTGTTTGACAGGATATCCTGCAAGCTCAGCACATTGCCCGAAAGTTTCTCGATGTTCTCCTGCGCCTTGTCGATGGTTTGGAGCCGCTGCTGCAGCTCACCAAGAGATCTTGCCGTCCGAGTCGCAGAGCCCTGCAGGTTCTCGTTCATCCGGTTGGACACCTCGGCCAGCCGCGCTTCCATCAGTTTCAAGAGGTTCGCCTGTGACGAAAGCTGAGCTTCCGAAACGCTGGACAGGCCGCCCGAAAGCCGCTCTTGCCCGTCCGACAAGCTTTGGACGCGCTGACCGAGCGACTCCAGATGATGTGCTAGCGGGACGACCATTCGCGCAGACCTTCCCGCGCGGACAACTGCCATAAACAGGAGAACGAGGAACAGGAGCGACACGGCAAGCCCGGCGAGCACCCCAAGCATCAACTGGATCGGTAAGATCCAGATCGAAGGTGCCGATGCTGATCATGTGCGCCCGAAAAGACGTTCGATATCGGCCAATTTCAGCTCGATATACGTGGGTCTGCCGTGATTGCACTGGCCGGAATGCGGCGTCGCCTCCATCTCGCGCAAGAGGGCGTTCATTTCATCGGGGCCCATACGGCGACCCGACCGAACCGATCCGTGGCAGGCGACCCGTGACAGGATCGCATCAATCCGAGAACTCAACGAGAGGATGTCATCGCCGGAGCCAAGTTCGTCGAGAATATCCAAGATCATCGCCTTGGCATCAACCGGCCCCAGCAAGGCGGGGGTCGCGCGTACCGCGATCGCGCCCGGCCCGAAGGGTTCGATCTCGAGCCCGAGGCGCATCAGTTCGCCTGCCTCCTCCAGAAGACGTTCGGCCTGCACCTGCTCCATCTCGACGATTTCCGGAACGAGAAGAGCCTGTGACGCCACCCCGGCCTCCCGTGACTGGGATTTCAGCTTCTCATAGACGAGACGTTCGTGCGCCGCGTGCTGATCGACCAGGACGATCCCATCTGCGGTCTGCGCCACGATATAGTTCCGGTGAAGCTGGGCCTGCGCGGTTCCCAGCGGCGGCTCTTCCGCAGCCGGTTCTGGTTCGGGCATTGGCGCGGCCGAGAACGTTTCGGCGGATTCGAAGAGATGCGTGACGATCGGGCGGGTCGCCGAATGGGAATAGGGTCTGTCCATCTGATAGACCCGTGGAGCATTGTCCCGTGAAGCCTGGAAAGCGCCCAGTGCCGCACCCGCCACGGTCGTCGATGCCCGGTGGCCGGCATCGGCCAATGCATGACGCAGACCGGAAACGATCAGCCCGCGTGCTGCCCCCGGGTCGCGGAAACGCACTTCGGACTTGGCCGGGTGGACGTTCACATCCACCTGATGCGGATCGCAGTCGATAAACAATACCGCTGCGGGGTGACGATCGCGCGACAGAAAATCCATATAGGCCGCACGCAGCGCCCCAACCAGAAGCTTGTCCCTCACCGGACGACCGTTGACGAATAGGTATTGGGCCACCGCCGTTCCACGCGAATAGGTTGGCAGAGCGGCGAAACCGGTGAGCCGCAAGCCTTCCCGCGTTGCATCGATGGGCAGCGCGTTTTCGGCAAATTCGCGCCCCAGGATCGCGGCCAATCGCCGTTCCATCGCCGAAAATAGATCACCGATTTCAGCGGCCACGCGAAATGTAATGCGTCCCTCACCGCCGCCGGTGACATCGCGCAAGGTAAACGCAACGGAGGGCTCTGCCATCGCGAGCCGTTTCACGACGTCACTGATGCTTTGGCTTTCGGCACGATCTGTCCGCAGAAACTTGAGCCGCGCAGGAGTGGCGTAGAACAGGTCGCGCAACTCGACAGTCGTACCCCGCTGGGCCGCTGCCGGGCGGACCGACCCGAAGCGCCCGCCTTCGACAGCGATCTCTGCGGCATCGCCCCAGTCCGTGCGCGAAGTAAGCGTCAACCGCCCAACCGCAGCGAGCGAAGCCAGCGCCTCGCCCCGAAATCCAAACGTGTGAATGTTCAGGAGGTCCGAGCCATCGATCTTTGACGTGGCGTGCCGGGCGAGCGCGAGCGCAAGTTGCGACGAGGGGATGCCACAGCCGTCATCGGTGACGCGGACCAGACGCCGGCCACCATCGGCAATATCGATAGTCACACGGGTAGCACCCGCATCAATGGCATTCTCGACCAGTTCCTTGACGGCACTGGCCGGACGCTCGACGACCTCTCCGGCCGCGATACGGTTTACCGCAGCTTCGTCGAGTTGGCGGATCGTCGGGAGTTCCGGGCTTATATTGGGGTCGGGTGCGGCCATGCCACAATTTCTAGCATGGTCGCGCCCGATTCGCCATTCAGCTTGTCAGTTGCCTGCTTCAAGACCCTCGGAATTGCCCACAACCACGATCTGCAGCTCGTCAGGGCGATAAATTCGGGCGGCAACGCGGCGCGCCTCGTCGAGAGTGACCGCATTCACCTTGTCATTCCGGGTCGCGATATAGTCGATGGGAAGCCCATCCATCTGCATTCCGACCATGATCCGGGCAATCGGAGCATTCCCGTCGAAGCGCAGCGGATAGGCTCCGGTCAGATAGGTCTTGGCAGCCTCAAGTTCCTCGGCCGTGACACCCTCATTCGCGATCCGTGTCCATTCGTCCCGAAGAACTTCAAGCGTCTCCGACATGCGTTCGCCTGCTGTTGCAACCTGCCCAAGAAGAAGCGCGCCATGATCGCGTGGCGCAAGATAGGCTCCGATCCCGTAGGTCAGACCACGCTTTACCCTGACCTCTTGCATTAGCCGCGAGTCAAACCCAGAGCCGCCGAAAATCTCGTTCACGACATAGGCGGCAAAGAAATCCGGATCGTCGCGCGCAATCCCTTCGTGGCCGAAAAAGGCGACCGATTGCGGGGTATCGAACAGAACCGGAGTGACACCCGCTGGCGCCTGATAGGCGGCTTCGGGGGCCTGCGGAGCACCGGTCTCTGGAAGATCACCAAGAATCCGGTCAAGCACCTCGGCCAGTTCCGCAGGTGTGATATTGCCAACCGCGCCAACAAATACCCGATCCTTGGCGATGGTGCGGGCATGCGCGTCGAACATGTCTTCCCGGGTGAGCGAGGACACGCTGTCAACGGTACCACTCAGATCACTGCCATAGGGGTGATCGCCCCATGCGAGGTTATTGAACGTCGCGCGCGCGATCGCGGTTGGATCCGTTTGATCCGACCGAATGCCGGACAAGACCTGTTCACGGACCCGGTCGATCGCATCCTGATCAAAATTCGGTCGGGTCAGCGCCTGCGTGAGCAATTCGACCGAAGCGTCCCTATTTTCGGTCAGAAACCGGAACGAGACCGAAACATCATCGTCCGAAGAATCGAAGCGGATCGAGGTTGCGAGAGTTTCACGGGCTTCGGCGAAGCCTTGGGCGTCCATGTCACCGGAACCTTCTTCGAGAAGGCCCATCATGAGGTTCACAGCACCGCGCTTGCCCTCAGGATCAAGCGACGCACCACCTTCGAAGCGGATCTCGATTGCTGCGAAGGGGATCGAATGCTCTTCCACGAGCCAGGCAGTGAAGCCGCCCGGCGTCTTTACTTCCTCGATTTCGACTGCTGCACCTGCAGGCAGAACGGCGATGAGCGACAGAACGGCCGCAAGAACGATACGGATCATTGCGAGACCTTTTCTGCATCTTCGGGCATCGAATAGGTGGTGACCGCACGATCGCGATCGAAGACCCGACGCGCTGCAGCGATGATGTCATCTTCGGTTGTCGCTGCGAGGATGTCTGGCCATGCCTCGACATCGGCGATCGTCAGACCGCTGGTCAGGGCGCTGCCATAGGTGTTTGCCAGACCGGAAATGTCATCTTCTTCATAGATCAGAGAGGCGCGCAATTGCGTCTTGATTCGAGCCAATTGTGCGTCGTCGATCCCTTCTTCGAGGAACTCTGCGACCGCCCGATCAAGATCTGCCTCCGCTTTTTCCAGGCTGACGCCCGGAGCAGGAACCGTCACCAGACCGAAGGTCGTCACATCCAGTGAAGTCCCTGAATAGAAGGCCGCCGCATAGATCGAGTCGGTGGTCTCGAATTGCAGCTTGCGAGCGAGAACCGAAGTTGATCCGGAGCCGCCCAGGACTTCGGACAAAAGCGTGAGCGCCGCCGCGTCTTCCTGGGCGCCCGCATCACGCTCTGGGGCCAGATAGGTGCGCACGACCGTCGGTTGCGAAATCCTGGGATCGGAAAACATGATCCGGCGTTCGGCCAATTGCGGCGGCTCATCCACCCGGTCCCGTGGGGTGATCGCGGGGTTTGGTGGGATCTGACCATAATGGGTATCGGCGAGGGTGCGGACTTCATCGGGCGTCACGTCCCCGGCAACGACAAGGATCGCGTTGTTGGGCGCGTAATGCTGCTTGTAGAACGCAATCGCATCATCGCGAGTAAGGCCTTCAATCTCGTGCCGCCAGCCGATGATGGGAACGCCATATGGATGATGCAGATACTGAGCCGCCTTGCGCTGTTCGTTCAGAAGCGAGCGGGGGTCGTTCTCAGTCCGCTGGTTCCGTTCTTCAAGGACGACGCTGCGCTCGGAATCCACGAATTCAGGGGCGATCACAAGGTTCACCATGCGATCCGCCTCCATCTCCATCATGAGACCAAGGCGATCCGCCGCGACCCTCTGGAAATAGGCGGTATAGTCGAAGGAGGTGAACGCATTGTCCCGGCCGCCATTTGCCGCGACGACTTCCGAGAATTCACCGGGGCCAACCTCTTCGGTCCCTTTGAACATCAGATGCTCGAGGAAATGGGCGATGCCCGATTTTCCGCGTGGTTCGTCAGCAGAACCCACCCGATACCACATCATATGCACGACGACGGGAGCGCGATGATCTTCGAGCACCACCACCTCCAAGCCGTTATCAAGTGTGAAGCTGGTGACGTCTGCCGAACGCGCCGGACTTGCCGCGATCATCACGAGGGCGCAGAACGCCGCTATCCGTCGAAGCATCTTGGACCCCTTGGTTGATCATCCTTGCAGCACACCTACGCCGAAACCGTCAGGATTCAAGCAGGTCCAACGGGGATGTGAGCGTCATTCGACCTGTTCGGGAGGCGCTGCCGGAGTAGCGATTCCCGCCGCACGGAACCGCTCGAGTTCGCGATGCTGATCGAGATGCTGTTCTTCATAGGCACGGAAATAGACGTTCACGTTGAACAGGCGTTCCAGCAAGCGACCCTTGTTGTTTCGGCGATATTCGAGGTCTGCAGCGGCAAGCGATGCACGAATGTCGGGTGCCACACCGAAGCGCGCGGCATAGGAGACTAGGGCCCCATCGCCTGAGGGGCGGTTCAGCAATTCCGGACGTCCACCCAGCGCGACTATCGCATCGGCATCCGGCGTCGGGTCGACAAGATTCGATCCGCCCGGCGTCGGTGTAGGCAGGGAAGCGAAATCCTCAGGCGTCTCAAGCGGCTTTGTCGGCAGGATGCTGAATTCATCCGGCCCGTCCTGGCTTGCCTTGAATGTCATCAGGTCAGGATCCCGGTCGCGGCTACAACCGGCCAGAACCATGGCACACATGCCCAGAAGGATGATCATACCTCGCATCGGTCGCCCCATCGTCATCGCCCTGTGCACTGTCTAAACCTTAATTCAACTGTCGTCACGGGGTCTTGCGCTTTCGCCCGTGAAGAGGATCAGCCCGACCGCCCCGACGAAGATAGAAATATCCGCGACATTGAACGCGTAGGGGTTCTCGATCCCGCAACAGGACATGTTCAGAAAATCCGCCACTGCGCCATAGAGAACCCGGTCGACGACATTGCCCAGTGCGCCCCCCACCAGCAATCCTGCAGATAACTGCGCAGCCCATCCGCCGGGTTCTCGCCGCATCCACCATATCACCCAGCCCGAGATAAGCAGTGCAATGACCACAAGGATCCAGCGCATCGTATCGGTGTCGCTGGAGAACAGGCCAAAGTTGATTCCCCTGTTCCATGCCATACGGAGATTGAGGTAGGGCGGAAGAATGTCAATCGCACCGACATCCTTCAGTGCCATCCAATGCACGACGACCCATTTCGTGATCTGGTCGAGGACAAAGATCACGATACCAGACAGGACCGCCTTATTTCCAAGCACACTCAATGTCTGAAATGCCGCATACCGGTAAAGACCATTGCCAGACCCGCGGCGTCGGCAGCCGCAATCACTTCCTCATCCCGGACCGAACCGCCCGGCTGAATCAGGGCTGTGGCACCGGCCTCGGCGGCCGTCAGAATGCCGTCCGCAAACGGAAAGAACGCGTCCGAAGCGACTGCGGCACCCTGCGTCGGCAAGCTACTCAGCCCCAGGGTTTCGACCATGTCACCGGCCTTTCGTGCGGCAATGCGCGTAGAATCGACGCGGCTCATCTGTCCCGCGCCAATGCCGACCGTCGCTCCAGCCTTCGCATAGACGATGGCATTCGATTTTACATGCTTGGCCACCGTCCATGCGAACAGAAGATCGGCCAGCTCGGCTTCGGTCGGCTGCCTCTTGGTGACAACTTTCAGGTCTGCCGCGGAAAGATGGCCATTGTCACGGTCTTGCACCAGGAAACCGCCTCCGACCTGTCTGATTGACAGACCCGGAGCCGCTGGGTCGGCAAGGCCCTCCGTCATCAAAAGCCGGAGATTCTTCTTCGCCGCAAAGACCTCTTTGGCCGCATCGTCGGCCCCCGGAGCAATTACCACTTCGGTAAAAATCTCTGCGATCTTCTCGGCGGTCTTGCCATCGAGGGGTTGGTTCAACGCGACAATGCCGCCGAAGGCCGAAGTGCGATCGCAGTCGTAGGCCCGCGCATAAGCCTCGGCCAGAGTGCTGCCGCGGGCCACGCCGCAGGGGTTTGCATGCTTGATGATCGCGCAGGCCGGGCCATCTTCGGGCCGGAATTCAGAAACGAGTTCGAATGCCGCATCAGTGTCATTGATATTATTGTAGGACAGTTCCTTGCCCTGAAGTTGCTTCGACGTGGAAATGCTTGGCCGATCCGTTCCATCGACATAGAAGGACGCTGTCTGATGGGGGTTTTCCCCGTAGCGCAGCGTCTGGGCCAGGGTTCCAGCGAACGCGCGGCGGCGGGGTGACGGCTCGCCCAAAGCATTCGCCATCCAGCCGGAAACCGCTGCATCATAGGCCGCCGTCCGCGAGTAGGCCGTCAGGGCCAGTTTCTGGCGGAATGCGAATGTTGTCGCGCCGTCGTTCTCGGCCATCTCTTCCAGTACCGCATCATAGTCCTCGATATCGGTCACGACTGAGACGAACGCATGGTTCTTGGCCGCGGCCCGGATCATCGCAGGTCCGCCAATATCGATGTTTTCGATAGCGTCGTCATACCCTGCCCCACTCGCGACAGTCGCCTCGAACGGATACAGATTGACGATCAAGAGGTCGATCGGTTCGATCCCGTGAGACGCCATGGCAGCCTGATGATCCGGATGATCACGCAACGCCAAGAGCCCGCCATGCACCTTTGGGTGCAGCGTCTTGACGCGGCCATCCATCATCTCGGGAAATCCCGTAAGCGCCGCGACATCCCTTACAACCAGACCCTCGTCACGTAGCAATTGCGCCGTACCGCCCGTCGACACAAGCGCCACGCCGCTGGCGGCCAGTTTCCGCACGAAGGGAACAAGGCCGGTCTTGTCGGAGACAGAAATCAGCGCGCTACGCAAAGGAACGAGATCAGGCATGGACTTCCTCAGACTTGTTGGCGATCCGTCTGGGCCAGATCATCCTCCGCCGACAGATCCCGGATATGTGAGGGGGTATCCTGTGCTTTCGCCAGCGTCCAGCCAATCCGGGTTCCGTAATCGACTGCCGCTGCCGATAGGACGATCTGCTTCGTGGCGCGGGGCGAGAGCCGGCCTTTCTCGAGATAGACGCTGGGGGCAAGCGTCAAAGCCGCTACGCCATCATGGCGAAAGACCCATATCTCTCCACTCTTCAGGGCCATCGAAACGGCAGCTCCCCCCATATCAAGCTCGGCGTGGACATCTGGGTGAAGATGGAAACGCACTTGAAACGGGACTCCCTGAAGCCCAGACCTGTCGAACGCTTCATCGAAGATCCGCTCGGCCTCCTGCGTCAGGGCAGAGAGCGAGTCGTCACCGATCAGGCTGCGGCCATCGCTTGCAAGTTCCAAACGGCGGTAATGGACGAGACCATGCGTCACGGCATAACCATCATGGCTCAGGATCAGCGCCGCGCCGCGTCCGGTTTCGGGACGGTTCACGCTGACATCCTTTGGGGTATCTATCAAAAGCTCGGTCCGGCGCCCGGCGATCATGCCGGAGCCCCCAAGGCGCGAGGAACTGAATCCCTCGATCGAAAGAGTTGAGTGGGACGGCGTCGCACGACCGGCACGCCGCCAGCTTGACCCGAAACTCTCGCCCGATCCGCAGTTGACGATCAAGGGGCGCCGCCCCGAGGTCAGTTCGAAGGCCAGTGTAGATGCATGACCGTTCAGTGAATTCTCACCGGTTGGGGGCGGCGCGGCGTCCACAATGACCGTGGTCCTGCCATGGGAGAGACGCGCGAACCCCATCGAAAGCCCCTTGTGGCGCATATGTCGAACGCCCGATGCCGCAAGCGCCTGATCGAGCCAGCCGTCAAGCCCGCGCCCGCCTCCGTGAAACCGGGCAAGGCTACCGTCGGCGTGACGTAGAGATCGAAGTGTGGGCGCAATCCGCTGGATGGCTTCAACAATACCGCTTGGCGGAGTTGCTCCGCTTTCCTCAAGCGTCGCAACCGTCCATGTGAGCAGCACAAAGACAGATAGAAGTTCCTCGGGATTGCGTGATGGGAGGCCGCCTTCGACATCGATGCGCAGAGTGCATTCCCGCTCAAGAGCCTTGCAGGCAGGCGGAAGGTGCCGCTCCATCCCCTGAAGCGCGAGGCCAGCATGCGCCAGGCCGCAAAGGGCCTCGAAGCGTGGCAAGCCAATTTCCGCGGACTTCCAGCGACGGGCAAGAAAATTTGCCTGCCGTGACATGCTTCGGAAGAAGGCCGCGCTTGTTTCACTGTCCTGTCCGTTCAGTAGAAACACCGCATGATTGATCCAACGCATGAGCCTGCGGCCTGTCAAATCCGCAACCCAACCGGGTCCACCTCCACCACCAAAGCGCTTGACCCATTCATGCGTCCAGAGTTGCGCGCGATGCCGAGCGGTCAGATCGGCCACTGCAGCAAGATCGTCGAGCCAGATGAACCCGTGCACCTCGGTCTCAAAAGCTGCGTCGGGCATGGGGAGATCCCAGATCCCGGCCTCGGGCGCTTCCACCAGATACCCCGCAAACAGGAAATTGCCCGCGCAAAGCTGACGTCCGCGTGCGAAACTTCCAATGGTCCGGGGTTCGGGCTGACTGACGAACGCGCGCGCCTTGGGGCCCAGTCCGGACAGTCGGGCACCGAGCCGGTTCAGCCAGCGATCACGCCTGGCGCCATGTGGCTCTGTCATTTTCACCGTTCTTTGTCCTGCCTCTGTCGCCGGTATATCCGGCGCAATCTTGCCGCGATACTAGCCGGGCCGTACTGTGCTGTCATGGCTCACGCAATGCCTTCGGCGGGCTTTCGCAACATCGCTATGAAAAAACCATCCATGCCACCCTTATCGGGCCAGAAATCTGGGCGCGTACGCAGTCCTTCCGGTCCGATCCAATCCGCGTCGACACCTTCGATGCCCAACGCTTCGAGATCGACGATCAATGCAGGGTGACGCTGGAGCGCATCGCGGACTTGCTCTTCGCCTTCATCGATCAAAAGCGAACAAGTGCAATAGACGAGCCGACCTCCGGGTTTGAGCATCCCGATCGCCCGATCGAGAAGCGCGGATTGTAGTTCGAAGAGCTCGGGGAATCCGCTTCCGTCTTTCGCATAGGGCAGATCTGGGTGCCGCCTTATCGTTCCTGTCGCGGAACAGGGCGCATCCAGCAGCACAGCATCAAAGAGTTCCGGAGGCAGCCATTCCAAGGCATCGGCCACCAGAGTCTGCGCGGTCAGACCAGTCCGCGCGAGGTTTTCGGAGACCCGCGCCATGCGCGCCTCGGACACATCCAGCGCAGTGACGCGCGCCCCGGCCGCTGCAAGCTGCATCGTCTTGCCACCCGGCGCCGCACACAGATCGATAACCGTTTCGCCCGCGACCGAATTGAGTATCCGGGCTGGCAGAGCCGCGGCCACGTCCTGCACCCACCACCAGCCTTCCTCATATCCCGGAAGCGCCGTCACCTGACCCGACTTTTCGAGCCGAAGAGATCCGCCGGGAAGGACTTCGGCACAGAGTTGCTGGGCCAGATCGGCAGGCGCCCTGGGACCGGGCGTCAGATCCATCGGAGCCCCCGCCGCATGTGCCCGTTCCATCCCGGCAATTGCCGCCTTTCCGTAGTCGGCCAAAAGCGGCTTGCGCAACCATTTCGGAAGGACCGGTTCCGGCAAGGCATCCCAATCCGGCATGTTGTCCGCGACCTTGCGCAGGATCGCATTCACGAGACCTGCCTGGCGCACCGTTTCGGGACGTGCTTTCAGGATCTCGACCGCACTGTTGACGACGCCATGCGCGGCAGCCCCATCCGCGCAGAGTTCCCAAACCCCAAGCCGGAGCATGTTATGGGTCCGGCCGTCAGGCCGCTGTCGCAAATAGGGGCCGAGAACACGGTCGGCCCGTGACGCCCACCGCAGGGCTTCGGACGCCAGACGCCCCGCTCGCGCGCGCTCTGCGGGCTCCAGATATGCCACGGATTTCGGCAACAGCTCTGAGAGCAGCCGGCCTTCGTCGGTGACCTTTGTCATCAGATCCAGTGCCGCCTGTCGTGCGGCCTGCCCGGGTTGCGGCATGGAATCGCCTCTCGTTCGGTTGTCTCGCGCCCCGGGCCGCGTATATCAAAGCAGAAGCCACAACAAGGATATGGCCATGAGCGATGACAACACTCTTCCGCCGGAAGCCCGGCGTGCACTTGCCGAGGCAGAGGCGCGGAAGCGCGCTACAAAAGAGCTCGATTTTCCGAAGGAACTTGGCGGTCGCGATGGTCCGGAGCCGGTCCGCTACGGTGATTGGGAAAAGAAGGGTATCGCCATCGACTTCTGATCGAGGCCCCGCTCAGCGCAAGCGAAGGTCCGCGAAATCACCTCGGCCTTCGTCAGACGTGAATCGGAGCATATCGCCCGAAACCTTCACTTCCTGGCAGTTCGACCCGATCGACATCGACCCCCAGTACATGTCGCGGCAAAAATAACCGTCACGCCATTGCCATTCACCCGTAACCCTTTGTCCAAAGGCACGGCCGTCGATGCGACCGTCGGGTTGGACGTTCAAGGTGATGCCGAAACGCTTGAGGGCGTTGTCCGATACGAAACTCAGAAACGTTTCGCGGTCGCCGATACGCTCGAACTTGGCGCCACTGGGCGCGAGTGCCCAAGTGTCTGCCCAAAGCGGCGTCGTCGAGGCAATAAACACAGCCGTAGTCAAAGAGATCGCACGCGCCATTGTCGCTTCCTTTGTGAGCTTTCAAAGGTCTTACGTCGCCCGGGCCGATTTGGTTCACTTCAAACCCAAAACATCGGCCATATCGTATTCGCCGGGAGGCTTTCCAAGGCCCCAGAGCGCAGCTTTCAGTGCACCACGGGCGAAAATCTGCCGATCCGTTGCAAGGTGGCGTAGGACGACGCGCTCTCCATCGGCGGCGAATATCACATCGTGCTCGCCTACGATATCTCCTCCGCGAATTGCCGAGAAACCGATGGCTCCAAGCCTCCGTTCTCCCGTGATTCCGTCGCGCCCACGGTCCGCGACAGCGGCCAGATCCACACCCCTGCCATGGGCGGCCGCCTGACCGAGCATCAGCGCGGTTCCTGAGGGCGCATCGACCTTGTGGCGGTGATGAGCCTCGACGATCTCGATATCGAAATCTGTATCCAGAGCTTCAGCAACTTTTCGCGTCAGAAGCACAAGAAGATTGACCCCGAGACTCATGTTGCCCGCGCGTACGATCACCGCATGCCGCGCCGCAGGGGCAAGTCTCGCGATATCGGCATCCGTCATGCCCGTAGTCCCGATAACATGAACCGCGCGCGTCTGAGCTGCCAGCGCCGCATATTCCACACTGGCCGACGGCGACGTGAAATCCAGAACCGCCTGGGCACCGGCGAAAGGCTCGAGCGGATCGTCCGACACCACCACACCAAGCGCCGGACCGCCCATTGCAAGCCCGACGTCCTGACCGATCCAATCATGGCCACTGCGGTCGATTGCCCCCACAAGACGCGCCTTACCGCTTTCCGTGATTGTCCGGATCAACATCCTGCCCATTCGGCCCGATGCTCCGGTCACAACGATCCCTGGCAATTCGCTCATCTGACTACTCCACAAACCATCTGCTTCCTTTAACCGGGGCTACGCGCCGGAGCAAACCCCGCTTGCGACAAGCGGCCGCGTGGCCTAGATGATCGGGATGGCCAGAAACAAGTTTCCTCAGGGCTCCGGCCCATCGCAGCGGCAATTGCGCGTCGGCGAGGTGATTCGCCGACGTCTGAGCGAGGTCTTCGCGCGCGCGGAGGTACACGACCCGGAACTCAATGCCTTCTCGATCACGGTGAGCGAAGTCCGCGCTTCACCAGATTTGAGGGTCGCGACGGCGTTTTTCCTGCCCCTTGGCGGCAAGGATCGCGAGGCGGCATTGGATGCGATCCGTCGCAATCGGCATGAAATCCGCCGCTTGGTCGCGAAGGGGCTTGATCTGAAGTTCGCACCCGAGCTGCGGTTCGTTTTGGATGAGACATTCGATCGGATGGACGAAACCCGGAGGCTGCTTTCAAATACGACCGTGCGCCGCGATGTCGAAAGCGACTGACACTCTGCTTGCTGCAGCACTGGCATCGGTTATTCCGGTGTTGGCCAATGCCGGGGCGTGCGCGACCGACATATTCGAGTCGGTTCCATTCACCTATTGCGAGATTGACCCCTTATCGGAAGACCTGCGCCTTTGGCATATGGCGCCGGATGGGTTGGTCTATGGAACCTTCGATCGGATTAACGAGGTTCTGAGCAAGCAAGGCCGGACTCTGGGTATCGCAATGAACGGGGGCATGTACCATGAAGATCGCTCTCCCGTGGGCCACTACGTGGAGAACGGGGTAGCGTCCGTTCCGCTGATGACGCTTGCCCGGTCCCGGCAATTTCGGAATGCTTCCCAATGGCGTCTTTTGCTTCGGTCCGGAGGGGGCAACCATCCGCGAAACGATCCGGTTCTGCCAGGAAGGCGCCGAAATGCAGCTTTGCCACGCAATCGGGACCGATGCTTGTGATCGACGGATCGCTTCACCACCGGTTTCTGCCCGATGGCAAGTCTCGCTACATCCGAAACGGGGTAGGTGTTCGTGACGACGGTATCGTGGTCTTTGCGATCTCGGATCTTCCCGTGAATTTCCATCGTTTCGCAAGGCTGTTCCGTGATCGGCTGAATACTCCGAATGCGCTTTACATCGATGGTAACGTTTCCCGCTTCTATGCCCCGCAACTTGGTCGGCACGATCTGGGGTTCCCGCTTGGGCCGATCGTCGGAACCACAGTCCCCGCGGATTGACGCCCGGGCGTCGCAAAGATACGAGGCCCGCCCGAGGCAGGATTAAGGTCGCATGGCACGCAAACGCAAAGGACGGGATATTTCGGGCTGGATCGTCATCGACAAACCGGCAGGACCGTCGTCGAACGCCGTCGTCGGCAAGGTCCGCTGGGCATTTGACGCTGCGAAGGCGGGACATGCCGGCACATTGGACCCCGACGCAACTGGCGTTCTGGCCATCGCGCTGGGCGAAGCGACGAAAACCGTTCCTTACATCACAGATGCCCTGAAAGGCTATCGTTTCACGATCCGGCTGGGGGAGCAGACGAACACCGACGATGCGGAGGGAGAGGTGACCGACACCTCTCCCGCGCGGCCTTCTGATGATGAGATCCGGGCCGCGCTTCCTGCACTGACTGGCGAGATCATGCAGGTTCCACCGATCTTTTCGGCAGTCAAGATCGAAGGTAAGCGCGCCTATGCGATGGCACGTTCCGGTGAAGAACCCGTTCTGGAAGCCCGACCGTTATGGGTAGAAAGCCTTGAACTGGTAGATCGACCGGATGCGGATCACGCCACGTTGGAAATGATCTGTGGAAAGGGTGGCTACGTTCGGGCGATTGCCCGCGATCTTGGCCTTGCTCTTGGGCTGTTTTGCCCATGTTCGAGATTTACGCCGCACATGGTCGGGCCCGTTCAATGCGGATGAAGGCGTATCGCTGGAACGGATCGAAGAGCTTGCCCGGACACCAGAGATCGACGTGCTGCTGCTGCCGCTCGAGACCGGGCTTTGTGATCTTCCCGAGGCGCGTTGTTCGGAGCTTGCGGCCGCCCGCCTCAGGAATGGCAACCCAGCCGAGGTGCTGTCCACCGAGGCGGAATACGGCGACGAATGCTGGGCCTCGCAAGGCGGTCGTGCCGTCGCGGTTGGTACGTATCGGGCCGGAATGCTCTCATCCCCGCCGCGTATTCGCCGGATGATCACAAGGACGTTTCAGAAGGGTGACGCGGCAAGCACCGCTGTGTATTCCGATTGCGAAAAGTACCGCTATGCGCTGACCCGTATCTGGGACGACGCTGCTCCAAGGGTGCTTTTCGTGATGCTGAATCCATCCACCGCCACGGAACGACAGAATGATCCGACGGTGGAACGATGCGAGAGACGTGCCCGCGCCTTGGGGTTCGGATCATTCCGGGTCTGCAATATCTTTGCCTGGCGGGATACGGACCCGCGGTTGATGCGAAAGGCCGCTGATCCGGTCGGGCCGGCGAATGATGCCGCAATTCTCGAGGGATGTCATTGGGCCGATTCCATCGTCTGTGCCTGGGGTACACACGGGGTGCATCTTGATCGCGGTGCCGAAGTCGCGGGCCTGATCGCCTCGGCTCGTAGACCGATGCATCATCTGGGGCTGTCGAAGCAAGGACATCCCAAACATCCACTTTACATCGCCTATGAACACGCAACCGTTGCCTTGGGATTACGATGCCAACGGCAGTTGAATGCTGTGCACGATGTCGCCCAACTCTGCATCCGGGGCATCCCGCAGAACGGCAATCAGCTGATCATTTGCGGTGCACGATGCTGTCCTGTCCATCCTCGCTTGCCACGACTTCGATCGTGACCGCATCGGGCGGAAGTTCCGTGAAAATCGTGATATCAAGAATATCTTCGCCAGGTACGAAATCCCAGATCTGGGCCACATCCTCGGGGCCCCGCGACATCGTCAATCGTATCATCTAGATTCGCCACCAAAGGGAATGTTTCAGTCGTCAAGAGATTGATATCACCGATCGGCTGAAGGATCTGATCTGTCGGCAGACCAAGATCATCTTCGGGAATGTCCGCAAGCTCCGGCTTGATTGCGGCGATGGGCGTGATCCCGTCGAGGGTGCCCAGATCGTCATCGGAGATATCCGGTAGTTCCGCCGAGACAGGAGCAAGAATACGCGACAATGGTTCTTGCACGAGACCCGGAAGGGATTCGGTCTCATCGAAGAGACCGAACGTTGTTCCCGCAAACTCGGGCGGACTCTCGAAGCAGATCGGCAGAGGTGGGTTCATCCGGTTCGGTTGGAATTTCGTCGACGTCATCCACCGACATCGACGAAATCAGGACCGGAGCTGCGACAACCGTGGCGATCCCCATGAGTAGCATAGCGCAGCGAGCATGGTGTTTGGCCCCCGATGATGGTCAATCGATCTTATCACAACCGCAATCGCATGTGAGCGAAATTATCCATAAAAATTATTAATTATCAAAATCTTAATTGAAATCTCAAAGATAGGGTCTGGTTCCACTGGCATTAGGCACGGATCGTCTAGCTTGACACGCATGAGCGACCCATCGACACCCGATCCCGATGAGACAACCTTAGCACGCGAATTGCGCGGACTTCGGGCGGAAGTGCGCGAACTCAACAATCACCGCTATCTTCGGATTCAGAACTCGATCCCAAAGATGATGGGGTTCAACTTCCTCCGCGGACTTGCGGTCGGTCTAGGGACAGTGATCGGCGCATCGGTGCTCGTCTCGGTACTGGCGCTTTTTTCTCGCGCAGATCGATTTCATTCCGATCGTGGGCGAATGGGCCTCCCAGCTTGCCGAACAAATCGCACGCGAGGTCGGTCAGGGCGGTTTCACGGGAGCGGATCGACCCGGACCGCCGGATACAGGCGGCAACTGCGCCAGATAACTAGAAAATGCTTTTCATTTAGCGTGGTATCTCCTATATGCCCGCATCCGCGAAAGATCGCGGACTCCACGGGCCTACGCTGGACGACATCCCGGCTTGCGCCATAACCCTTTTCTGAAGGAGACCCCGATGTCGATTACTGCTGAAGAAAAACAGCGCGTCATGAAGGAATTCGCCACCAAAGATGGTGATACCGGTTCCCCGGAAGTTCAGGTCGCAATCCTGAGTTCGCGCATCGCAATGCTGACCGAGCATTTCAAGACGCACAAGAAAGACAATCACTCACGCCGCGGCCTTCTCAAGCTGGTCGCGCAGCGTCGCAAGCTTCTTGACTACACCAAGGCGAAAGACGAGGCACGCTATCAGGACCTGATCCAGCGGCTCGGTATCCGTCGTTAGACTGGAGACCTTCTCGAAAAGAAAAACGCGCCCGACCGGCGCGTTTTTTTTGAAAATGAAATTCCGCTCAGTCGTGCAGGCTCGTCGTTTTGGACCTACGTCCCGCCGACCCGTGTCTGGACGATCAAAGGAATTGGTCGAATATGCCTCTGGCGACCTAGCGGCGGATCAGAGTGGGCAAACCCAGCATTTTCGATAGCGAGAACCGATCGCCCCCTTGGGGTGTTGCCGTTGCAGTGCTGCTGATTACCAGCGGCAACACAACATCGGCCATACGCGCGTGACGCGGAAAGGCGGATCCGGAAAAAGGCTTGCGGCGGCTTATCAGCGAAATCGGGAAATTGGCCATGCGTGCATGACGCGGGAAAATGGATCCGGTAAATGGCTTGCGACGACTGAGCAACCCAATCGGGAAATTGGCCATGCGTGGTCCACCCGGGATAAGGGCATTCGTTCCCGTCTTGCCATTGATCAGGCTGGGGAATGGCCAAGTAGCCATTCGTCCATGACGCGGGATGACTGAGCCGGTGTATGGCTTTCTCCTACTGATCAACCCGATTGGAAAGTTGGCCATGCGGGCATGGCGTGGGAATATCGAGCCCGTAAACGGTTTGCGACGGCTGATCAGACTGATCGGAAAGTTCGCCATGCGCGCATGGGGCGGGAATATCGAGCCCGTAAACGGTTTGCTGCGGCTGATCAAACCGACCGGAAAGCTGGCCATGTGAGCATGCCGTGGAAAGATCGATCCGGTAAACGGCTTGCGACGGCTGATCAGCGGGATCGGCCAGTCAGCCATGTGGTATGTCGTGCTCGACGGATCTCTTGGCCGGGTCAGCATAAGCGGATGATGATCAAGAATGTTGAGCATCGGGCGCGGCGGATCGGCGACATAAACCTCTTCCGTCAATCCGCCCATATCCGCGGCACCCATGGCGGCAGTCACCTCGCGGGCGATCTGGGCAACACCAAGTGGCCGGTAGTCGGCCCGGACCATCAGGACTACACCACCGTTCGCCATCCGCTGCTGGTAGGCCCGCGCTGTTTCCGCGTCGACATTGGCTGCAGTGAGCGCTTCGGCAAGGCCATCGGGCTTGTCATAGACACGCAGGATCTTGAGAGGAAACCTCTGCCGCAGGAGAAGTTCCTGCTTTACGGAACGGGCCTTCGCCGCACTGTCGAAATACCGAGTTATTACTTTCGTCATGTTACCTCCACGGTATTATTGTCAGAGTCAGACCGGTATGGCGCGTGCTCTGCAGATTGCGCGCTGCGGCGTCTCGCCAGTCCAAAAGGAATGGCGACGAGGATCGCGAGGGCAAGGAAAACAATCTCGATCATAAAAACTGCATTGTAGGGCATATGGGCCGCGCTTCCAGCCTGCGACGGCATCGCCAAGATCAGATCGCGCAGGATTCCGGCAAGTGCAATGCCGAGACCGGCTGATGTTGCCTGAACCGCGCCCCATGCCCCAAGGGCAAGTCCCACGTGATGCCGGGGGGCAGCGCGCATCGTGGCGGTCAGGGTCGCATGGCCAAAGAGGCCGGCCCCGACCCCGGTTGCCAGCGTCCCTGCAAGAAAGACCATTGAACCACCGCCCAGCGAGGAAAGGATGATCCCCGCGAATCCCGGGATACCGATCGCGGCACCGGCTCTTCCCAACTTCATGGGTGAGCCACCATTTCCGAGTATTCGGGAAGCCAGTGCAAAGCCGATCAGCGTACCTCCAGCAAGGAGAGCAGTCAGTTTCGTCGTTTCCGCCACCGAAAATCCAAGCGCCTGTCCACCATAGGGCTCCAATAGAACGTCGGCCATCCCGAACCCGAATGTGCCAAGTCCGATCATGATCAGAAGGCGAATGGTTCCGGGGACGCGAACAAGTTGCGCCCATGCCTCCGAGAACTGCAGCTGTCTCTCTGTCCGCAAGCGGGTTGCGTGCTCTCTGTTGCGCGCTTCCTGTTTCCACATCGCAAGAAGGTTCAGCACGACAGTCACGACCGCCGTTCCCTGAATGACCTGCACCAGTCGGCCGGGCGTGTAATTCTCGAGCAATGCTCCGAAAACCATGGCGCTGAAGACCATGCCAGCGAGCAGCATGACATACATGAGACCGACAACCTTGGGCTGGTCTTCCTCTGCCACCAGGTCGGTCGCAAGAGCGAGGCCAACGGTCTGAACGATGTGAACCCCCGCTCCGACCAGAAGAAAGGCCAGACCTGCCGCCGATATTCCAATCCAGCGTGGCGCATCGATCGCTTCGCCATAGCCGGACAGCACCAGAAGTGCGAAAGGCATGATTGCGAAGCCGCCAAACTGATAGAGTGTACCCTTCCAGATATAGGGGACCCGGCGCAGTCCAAGGGCGGACGAATGCACATCCGATTTGAAACCGATCAGGGCGCGAAACGGCGCAAATACGAGCGGCAAGGCCAGCATTATCGCCACAACAGACGCCGGCACAGAAAGCTCGACGATCATGACCCGATTCAGCGTGCCCACCAGCAATACCAGCGCCATTCCCACAGTCACCTGAAAGAGGGACAGCCGCAAAAGCCGCGAAAGCGGTACATCCTCGGTGGCGACATCCGCGAAGGGCAGATACTTCGGCCCGATCGTGGATAGCCTTCGCAAGGCGAAGTTTCGATAGTTGAACATCAAATGCGTCCGCCGAACTGCGTCCCGCTTATCCAGCACACCAAGCGGTGCGAACGGATCGAGACATCAGGGGCCCGCCGGCGGGACTGCCGATGGGCCCGAAAGTTTAGTCCGTCACAAGTCGTGATGGAACGGCCGCTGACGCCAAGACGTCCGGACCTTGCAGGATCGCTTTCGCAGTTGTTCCGTCGGGCAGAATAACCGTTACTTCCTGCCCGCCATTCGCAAGCGGCGATACATAGGATGCTTTCGCAGTCGCTACATCGTCACCCTCGATTATGGCAGATGCCTGAGCACCCGACCCCAAGGGCGCGCCGGAAAGGAAATCCGATACCCAAGTGGTGTTGCTGAGAACAGCGACGTGGACGGCAAAAGACCCCACTGCGACGGCACCGAGGAAGATTGGCACACCCACATTGGGCGAGACAACGAGCCACATTTTTGCGTTGTTCATAACTGTTCTCCCTCAACCCAGCCAGGGCGTGGACATAGCGACCAGAATATGCGCAAGCAGCGCAATAAGCCCAAAGACGCGCGTGCCATCGATCAGATAGCTGTGCACTTCTTCGGCCTCTGGTAACGTCAGGCCTGTTGGCCATACTTTGTCAGGATCGTCGGACATTCCATATCCTCCATGTTGCGTCCTTCGCAGGGCATCCCGGGCTCACCGCAATGACTCTCGGTAATGAGGGGCGCCCCCAGCTTCCACACTCTTGTGCGTCAACTTGCCGCAAGTATTGTCAGTTTTATCTGACATTTGCAATGTAAATTATTATTTACACATTGACGGCGTCCATCAAGTTGAAAATCTGGGTCTGGAGGGACTGCGAGATCTCCATTTGAGACGCAGATCAACTCGAGAACACGATCACGGGATGGAGCATGTCGATTCCCTGCCGCCTTTCGCCAGCGTTCCTCAGCCAAGCCTTTCCAAATAGATCAATCTCATGTATGCGCGCGCAATCTGAGACGTAGCGCCTCGACCCCGGCGCTAGGCAAAGGACAGGGGTCGGCGGCAATGGGGCCGCCATTCAAACGGGCACTCGGAACGCCGAGACTGGCCCAGACAGGAAACGATAGATGTTTAATGTAACGACGAAATCCATGAAATGGGGGGAGGAGACTCTTACCCTCGAAACGGGCAAGGTTGCCCGCCAGGCCGATGGGTCTGTAATCGCCACCTATGGCGAAACGTCCGTAATGGCGAACGTGACGTTCGCAAAGGAACAAAAGCCGGGGCAGGACTTTTTCCCGCTGACCGTGCATTATAACGAGAGATACTATGCCGCGGGCAAGGTCCCCGGCGGCTTTTTCAAGCGCGAAGCGCGTCCGACCGAGAAGGAAACGCTGACCTCGCGTCTTATCGACCGCCCGATCCGCCCGCTCTTCGTGCCGGGCTTCAAGAACGAAGTTCTAGTGATCTGCACGGTTCTTTCGCACGATCTGGTGAATGACCCGGATATCGTGGCGATGATCGCGGCCTCGGCTGCTCTGACCATCTCCGGTGCGCCATTCATGGGTCCGATCGCAGGATGCCGCGTGGGCTATGAGGATGGTGAGTACATCCTGAACCCGGAAGTCGAGGACATGCATGATCTGCGCAACAAGCCAGAGCAGCGTCTCGACCTTGTCGTGGCCGGCACCAAAGACGCCGTGATGATGGTGGAGTCGGAGGCATACGAACTGTCCGAAGCCGAAATGCTGGGTGCAGTCAACTTTGCCCACGCCCAGATCCAGCCGGTGATCGACCTCATCATCGATCTGGCAGAAGACGCGGCCAAGGAACCGTTCGATTTCCAACCGCCCGACTATTCGGATCTGTACGCGGCTGTGAAAGCGGCCGGCGAAGAAAAGATGCGCGCCGCCTACGCGATCACGGACAAGCAGGAACGTGTATCCGCCGTGGCGCAGGCGCGCGTCGATTCTGTGGCCGCGCTGACCGAAGAACAGCAAACAGACGAGAACCTCGGTTCTGCTTTGAAGAAACTGGAGTCGGCCGTTCTGCGCGGCGATGTGGTCAAACATGGTCGCCGCATCGACGGGCGCCGGACTGACGAGGTCCGCCCGATCGTCGCCGAGACCGGGATTCTCCCGCGGACCCACGGCTCGGCCTTGTTCACTCGTGGCGAGACACAAGGTCTTGTCGTGACGACACTAGGCACGGGTGACGACGAACAGATGATCGACGCGCTTCAGGGTACCTATCGGTCGAACTTCCTTCTGCATTACAATTTCCCACCCTATTCCGTTGGCGAGGTTGGTCGCTTCGGCCCTCCGGGACGTCGTGAGATCGGCCACGGCAAACTGGCGTGGCGCGCGCTTCAGGCCGTTTTGCCTCCCGCGACGGACTTCCCCTACACGATCCGTGTCGTGTCGGAGATCACCGAATCCAATGGGTCGTCGTCGATGGCGTCGGTTTGCGGTGGCTCTCTGTCGATGATGGATGCGGGCGTTCCACTGAAATCCGCAGTTGCCGGCGTGGCCATGGGCCTTGTGCTCGAAGATGATGGTTCGTTTGCAATCCTGACTGATATCCTGGGTGACGAAGACCATCTGGGCGACATGGACTTCAAAGTCGCGGGTACGGAAAACGGGATCACGTCACTGCAGATGGACATCAAGGTCGCGGGGATCACACCCGAGATCATGGAGAAGGCACTGGCACAGGCCAAGGATGGCCGCATGCATATCCTGAGCGAGATGAACAAGGCGCTTTCGGGTGCGTCCGAATTCTCGGTCCACGCGCCGCGCATCGAGACCATGCAAGTCCCGACGGACAAGATCCGCGAAGTGATCGGATCCGGTGGCAAGGTGATCCGCGAAATCGTCGAAGTATCTGGCGCTAAGGTCGACATCAACGATGACGGCATCGTCAAGATCGCATCTCCCAACGCCGAGTCGATCCAGAAGGCTTATGACATGATCTACTCGATCGTGGCCGAACCCGAAGAAGGGAAGATCTACAAGGGGACGGTGGTCAAGATCGTGGACTTCGGTGCCTTCGTGAACTTCTTCGGCAAGCGCGACGGTCTGGTGCATGTCAGCCAGATAGAAAACCGCCGCCTGAACCACCCCTCGGATGTACTGAAGGAAGGCCAGGAGGTCTGGGTCAAGCTTCTTGGTTTCGACGATCGCGGCAAGGTACGCCTGTCGATGAAAGTCGTGAACCAGGAGACAGGAGAAGAAGCCGCGGCGGAAGAAATCGCCGACTGACCCTCTCCTCTCTTCGAAGAATGAAAAGCGCACCGTTCGTCAGGATGGGGCGCTTTTTTTCGGCCTGCGCGACCTTTTCTGACGCCAAGTCAATAAAGACAGCCATCGCGAAACTTTGTTTATCCTGCTCCTGATTGACCAAGTGAGAGGCTCGAATGAAGAATGTGATTATTGCCATCGCAATTGGTGCGATGACATCAGGACCGGCAGCCGCGACAACGCTGGCTGACAATTTCTCGGGATACTTTGCCTTTGGCGACAGTCTGAGCGACCCGGGGAACTTTCTTGCTGCGGTCGGAGGTACATGGCCTGAAGGCTTCCCCTATTTCGGTTCGACATTTTCCAACGGCCCCACATTCGCGCAAGGCATCTCAGAGGATTTCGATCCGGCCGATGTATCGAACTACGCCTACGGCTTTGCAGAAGCCGAAAATCCTGGTCCTGAACCACTGCCCGAAGCGCTTGCCCTTCATTTCGACGAACAGGTCGAGCTCTTTCTGGCCGAAACAGGAGGCTCTTCGACCGGTGCGTTGATGACCGTTCTATTTGGCGCCAACGACCTTCTTGAAGCACTAGGTCCGCGCGATGCCGTGGCTCCCAGCTTGCCGAATCCGGAACTGGACCTGGTGATCGCCGGCGCCGTGGAGGCTGTGTTCGAGGGGGTCGCGCAACTGGTCAGCACCGGGCCAAAGCAGATCATCGTTTTGGATCTGCCGGATCTCGGCCTTATTCCCCGCTACTTCTTTGATGACGGACAAGCAATCGCATCTTATGCCGCCGCTGCCTTTAACTCCGCAATCAGCAGCATCGGCAACCTGTCCACGGAAACCACGACCGTCTCCCTGTTCAGCCTGAACGCGTTCTTCGGTGGCCTGCTATCAGACCCGCTTGCTGCCGGCATCTCGGACTTCTCGCCATGCGTACTAAACCCCGCAGCGGTTGCGGCGGGATGTCCGGGCTTCCTGTTCTATGACGACGTTCATCCGACTGCGGCGGTTCATGGCCTCGCAGCAGACGCAATTGCAGCAACAGTTCCGGTTCCCGCCAGCCTTCCTCTTCTCTTGGCTGGCCTTGGCGGGCTCTTACTCGCAAGACGTGGCGCGATCGCATAGAGGCCAAACCCAGGACAAACCTCTTGAGCCCCGCGCAGTGCGCGGGGTTTTCTCATTCAAAAGTGCCGATTAGTCCTTTGGTTTATACCAAGTCACCTCGGGTTTATTGCCTGAGTACGCTTCTGTGGCCGAGTTTGCGGAAATGTCGATAGCGACAGAACCCACCCCACAGGAGGCTTACCGATGACCCTTAACCGACTTCTTTTGACCACTTCGCTTTGTGCCGTTGTTGCCTTGCCAGCCGCCGCGCAACAGACCTTTGACGCCGTGGACACCGATGGCAATGGCAGCCTCAATTTCTCCGAGCTCGAAGCCGTGTTCGGCAGTGAGGGCGCTTCGCGGATATTGTCGCGGATTGACGACAATAAAGACGGCTTTGTCACGCTCGACGAGGCACGCAATTCGCAAGACGACGAGGATGATGAGGACGACGACGACGAGGATGATGAGGACGACGACGAGGACGACGACGAGAATGATGACAACGATGAGGATGATGACAGCGAAGACGATGATGATGAGGACGACGACGAGGACGACGACGAGGACGACGACGAGGATGACGACAAGGATGGTAAGGACGGTAAGGACGATAACGAAAGCGACGAGAGCGACGACGAGTAAGCGCTTGGCTTTCACTTAGGCCTTGCCAGAACTCGGCCCCAAGAGACAGGGTGCCCGTTGAGGATTATCGGGCACCCTCCACCGAGCAAGCACTGCATCCCCGGACCCATCCTCAGTGAGTTCAGAATGATCGAGCGAACAAAATACGAGAAGCTTTTCTCGACCCCCTTCTTCCGGTTTCAGGTTCAAGATCACGAGAGTCTAAACGCAGCCCTCCTGAAGGAATGCGCACGGCTGCGAGGCGAAAGCGACGGCGTTTTGAAGTCAAACAGGGGCGGCTGGCATTCAGAGGGCAATCTCTTTGACAGTGATGTAACCTGCATCTCCCAACTCCGGGAATATGCCGAGGGTGCAACATATTGAAGCGACGCAAACTGTCAGTTCCAAGCTTGATGTTGCGACCCTTAAACTGAAGCTATTTGCATGGATGAATGCGAACCCGCCCGGCGGCTTCAATGCGCCTCATACCCATCCTGGGGCCCACTGGTCCGGAGTCTACTATGTCTCTCAACCAACCGTCGAAACCGGAACATCCGGCATGATCGAGTTCCTCGATCCGCGGACCGACCTGCCCAACTGGCGTATTCTCAAGTCGCCTGCCTTCCGGGCAAAGAAGAAGATTCGGCCTGCGGCAGGTGAGATCGTCATTTTTCCGTCCTATCTCATGCACTGGGTCTACCCCAACGAAACGGACGAAGAGCGCGTTTCGATCGCCTTCAACGCCACCTTCAGAAAGCAACGTGCGAACACTGATGGCTGAAAGCTTCCGCCGAAATGGAAACGACGCGGGAACAACCCCGCGCCGTCATTCGGAGTGTTACAACGTAAACCTAGCCGATCATTGCTCCGTCGTCGCGCCAGACCGCGATCACCGTCGAACGGGGCAGCATGCCCTCGCCATCAGGGAATGGAGCGTCAGGATGCTGGATGCCGACGAACATCGTCCGCTTGTCTGAAGACCATGTCAGGCCTGTGACTTCCGAACCATTGGGGCCAGTCAGAAAGCGAACGATCTCTCCCGTGGCCGGATCACCCGCCAGCATCTGGTTGTTGCCCATCCCGGCAAAATCACCTTCATTGCTGTCGTCGCCATCGGTCTGGATCCAGACGATCCCGGCCGTGTCGAACATCATTCCGTCCGGCGAGTTGAACAGGTTCCCGGAATGAATATTCGAGGATCCGGCATATTCATCACCGTGCACATCCGGGTTCCCTGCCATGACATACAGGTCCCATGTGAACATCTCCGAAGCATGGTCGTCATTCGTCGGATACCAGCGAACAATCTGTCCGTAGTCATTGGCTTCACGAGGGTTCACCGCGTTCACACCCATTTCTTCGCCTCCGGCATTGGTTCGGAGAGCCCCATCTTCGCTCCGGACTCCGCGACGGGAATTGTTCGTCAGACAGCAATAGCCCTCCACAGCGACAGGGTTCACGGCAATCCATTCGGGCCGGTCCATCGTCGTTGCACCTACTTTCGACGCGGCCATCCGGGTGAACACAAGGATCTCGTCCTGCGCCATGCCGGTGGAGCCCGGCGTCAGTTCTACCCAGATTCCGGTCAGGTCGTTACTGAATTTGGCGACATAGAGCCGTCCATCATTCAGGAGTTCCTCGGTCTCGCTGCCGGGGGTGTAAACTCCGTTTGAAACATATTTGTACATGAATTCACCGCGCTCGTCGTCGCCCATGTAGACGACCACACGCCCGTCTCGCGCGAGCGCGGTCGCTGCATTCTCATGCTTGAAACGACCAAGAGCAGTGCGCTTCGCCGGAATAGAATCCCGATCCCTAGGATCGATCTCGACGACATAACCCATCCGGCGCGGCTCGTTCACATTCTGGGAAACATCAAAACGTGCGTCGAACTTCTCGTAGGCGTAGCGGCTTTCCAGCCCGATCCCGTAGCGAATGTAATCATCGGGCCGCTCAAACGCAGCATCAGTCGATCCAAAGTAACCGTTGAAGTTCTCTTCGCAGGTCAGATATGTGCCCCACGGTGTCCGGCCTGAGCCGCAATTATTCAACGTCCCCAGAACCTCCGTCCCGGTCGGATCCAGATCGGTCTTCAAGAGGTCGCTCCCGGCGGCCGGTCCGGCGATCCGCATGGGCGTCCGGTGGTGGATACGGCGGTTGAATGGCGAATCCACCATAATCTGCCAGCCATCTGGCCCGGCGGCGACTTCCATAATCGTCACGCCCTGAAGGTTCTGCAACTTTATCACGTCGTCGACACTCGTTGGCACGCCGTCGGCATTGCCCGGGAGGTTGATCTTCGGATTCACATACTCGTGGTTGACAGCAATGACCTGGCGTCCCCCGATATCGAACAGCTCCATACCATCCGTATTTTCGCCGAAGATGCGCGCTGACGACGCAACGCTGCCTCCTGTATCCTGTGGAAGTTCGGGTTCCGCATCGGAGAACAGAGGATCGCCCCACCGGGCAACGGGGGCCCATCCATAGCCGTCAGGGACATGGACCGTTCCGTCGATTTGGATCGGAATCGGGACGAAGGGAAACCGCGAATGCCCCAGTGCTTGCGCGGATGCCGATGATAGAAGCGTTCCGGTGCCCATTGCCGCGGCACCTGAGCCAAAGGCAAGAACCCCGCCGAGAAATCCACGACGCGAGATTGCCTGCTCCACAACCTTGTCAAACGCAGTTTCGGCAGGGCGTGGATCGTTCATTTCGTCCCATTCGTCCCAAGACAGATCGTGCATGTCGAAGTCTTTCATTGAATCTCTCCGCTGAGTGATGTTGCAAGGGGAAGTCATCTCCAGATGCGGCACTAGCGGCTGCGGATAACAAGGATATGACAATGGGATCCTGTGACTGTTGATGCCCTTAGTCGGGGAAACCGGCATCGGTGGGCCCTGAGGACCAAGTCGCCTGACGCGTCCCGTTCGGTTCGAGAAGGCAGTTTGTCCGTTCACATGACCAAACTGCGAAATCCGGCGCGACAACACTCTCTTGCGGCGTTATCTGTCCGGTGAAAGGCTTAAGCCGATTCGTACCCTGCCGGGAGGACATAACATGATCGAACACCGCAAATTCTATATCGATGGCAATTGGGTGGATCCCGCGATCCCGCGCGACTGCGACGTAATCGACCCGTCGACAGAAGAAGCCTGCGCCGTCATTTCGCTCGGATCCGAAGCCGATACCAATGCAGCAGTCGCGGCTGCGCGGCGTGCGTTACCTGGCTGGGCCGAAACGACGCTCGAGACTCGCATTGCGTTCGTGGAGAAGGTTCTCGAGATCTACAAGCGCCGCATTCAAGAGGTGGCTGACGTCATCATGATGGAGATGGGTGCTCCGCGCGACTGGGCTTTGAAAGAGCAAGCACAAGCGGGCATCGACAATATTCAGGATGCGCTTGATTCGGTGCGAAAGATCGAGTTCAGCCACCCGATTGGCACCACACCCGGAGCCCACATCCTGAAACAGCCAATCGGCGTCGTCGGAATGATTACCCCTTGGAATTGGCCCATCAGCCAAGTCACGCTGAAGGTCTTTCCTGCCATGATCGCTGGCTGCACCATGGTTCTGAAACCGTCCGAATTCGCACCACTCGACTCCATTCTAATTGCCGAAATGATTGATGAAGCAGGTGTTCCTGCAGGTGTTTTCAATCTTGTGAACGGAGACGGGGCAGGCGTCGGTTCGCAACTTTCGGCGCATCCGGATGTGGACATGATCTCTTTCACCGGATCGACCCGTGCCGGAAAACTGATCTCCAAGGCTTCGGCGGAGACGCTCAAGCGCGTTTCACTGGAGCTGGGTGGAAAAGGTGCCAACATTATCTTTGCAGACGCGCCAGCCAATGCCGTCAAGACGGGGGCGCGACGGTGTTTCAGCAACACAGGCCAATCCTGCAATGCGCCAACTCGGATGCTGGTGGAACGCTCGATCTACGATGAAGCCATCGAGATCGCCCGCGAAACAGCCGAGAAAACAAAGGTCGCATCCGCGCACGAGGACGGAAACCATATCGGACCGCTTGTTTCTGGCATTCAATACGAACGCGTTCAGGCCCTAATCGAAAAAGGTATCGAAGAGGGTGCCCGCCTTGTGGCAGGCGGACCTGGCCGGCCCGAGGGCCTCAACCGCGGATTCTTTGTCCGCCCGACGGTTTTTGCCGATGTAGAACCTGGCATGACGATAGAAAAGCAGGAGATCTTTGGCCCCGTTCTCTCGATGATTCCCTTCGACACCGAAGAAGAGGCCATCGCCATTGCCAACGACACACCATATGGGCTGACGAACTACGTGCAGACGGCCGACGGCGCCCGACGCAACCGTCTGGCCCGGCGGCTTCAGTCCGGGATGGTCGAGATGAACTACAAATCTCGCGGTGCGGGCGCGCCATTTGGTGGCATCAAAGCATCGGGGCGCGCCCGCGAGGGCGGTGTCTGGGGGATCGAGGAGTACCTAGAGGTCAAGTCGGTTTCGGATTGGGCTGCCGAATAGATGAGCGAGCACCGGCCCTTGCCGGTGAGGTTTTTCACAAGACGGTCGTTACTAGGGGAATCGGTCGTCGGCGGGATCAGCGCCAACTTCATAGCCGATGAAAGATGGCCGCATGCCAGTGGTTACCCATTGGGAAATGCGGCCGCTTTCGCCCATTGAAAGAGCGAACAGAAAATACCGCACTGTTCTCCACTGCACAGTGACCGCGCATTTCTAAACGTTTTCAATATTTCCGAACGTGATACTTGGCTGAGATGTTTGCAACGAGAGGGCATCCGATGCTGAAGCAGATCAAAGGCCTGCATCACGTGACATCACTGGCGTCAAACGCACAGCGGAACAATGCTTTCTTCACGAGCGTGCTTGGTCTCCGTCGGGTAAAGAAGACCGTCAATTTCGATGCGCCGGACATCTATCATCTGTACTACGGCGATGAAATCGGAACTCCTGGTACCGTGATGACGTATTTTCCGTTTCCCCATGCGGCCCGCGGCCGCCCGGGAGCTGGCGAAGTTTCGACCACCAAGTTCTCTGTACCGAGGGGAAGCCTGAGGGCTTGGACAGAGCGGCTTTCGGTGCACGGTACCGAGGGACTTTCTACCGGATTATCCTTTGGCGATCCGATCTTGACCTTCAAGGGGCCCGATGGCGACAGTTTTGCGCTTGTCGAAACCGATGACGATCGTGCACCCTGGACCGGCGGAGAAGTGTCCGGAGACATCGCCATTCGCGGATTCCATTCGGCTACCATGCGGCTAAGGGACGATGGTGCGACATCCGAACTTCTAAGCTTCATGGGTTATCAGAAGATGGGTGGGGATGGTTCCTTGGTTCGCTTCGGTATCCCTGGCGGGAACACCGCGCACCTGATCGACATCGAAACGGTGCCCGGCGCGCCGGATGCAACTCAGGGTGCGGGTTCCGTCCACCATGTGGCCTTTGCTGTTGAGGACAGAGCTTCGCAACTAGAAGTTCGAAAAGCACTGATAGACACGGGTTACCGCGTTACGCCCGTCATTGACCGGGACTACTTTTGGGCAATCTACTTCCGCTCTCCGGGCGGAGTCCTGTTTGAAATTGCAACGAATGAACCCGGATTCGAACGTGATGAGGATAGCGCACATCTCGGCGAATCTTTGAAACTTCCAAGCCAGCACGAACATCTTCGCACAAGGCTGGAAAGCTACCTGCAGCCGATCGGAGATTAGCGTGAATTATTTCTCAAGGCGGACGCAAGGGCACGCGGATGCCCCCCTGTTGCTGACGTTCCATGGAACCGGCGGAACGGAGGACCAGTTCCACGATCTGGCCGAACAGCTCGTTCCGGGTGCGCATATTGTGTCGCCTCGAGGTGACGTTTCGGAGCACGGCGCACTTCGGTTTTTCCGGCGTACCGGCGAAGGTGTCTATGACATGGAAGATCTGGCTCAAAGAACGAACGCAATGGTTTCGTTCATTCAAGCGGAAAGAACCTGTTGTGCCGCAGACCGGATAATTGGATTGGGATACTCGAACGGTGCAAACATACTCGCATCAGTCGCATTTCTGCGCCCTGAGCTTTTGAACGACATCGTTTTGATGCACCCGCTGATTCCATGGACACCTGACCCGCAGCCGGAACTGGCCGGTCGGCGGTTTCTCATCACGGCAGGCCGTCACGATCCGATTTGTCCGGCCGAGCAGACAGAAAAGCTTGCATCCTATCTCTCCGCACAAGGGGCGGATGTGGAGATATTCTGGCACTCGGGGGGCCACGAAATCGACCCCAGTGAGATTCTTGAGATTCGTAACTTCCTAGAACCCGCTTTGCCCTGACGGCTAAAACGGCGGCTTGACCGAGAAGGTGAGGCCCTTACCCCCATCCGGATGTCGAAAGCGCAGGCTTTCGGAATGCAACATCAGGCGTGGAAAATCCCGAGCCAGACCTTCCGCATAAAACGGGTCTCCCAGAATATCGGGTGCCCCGTTTCCTTCATGTGGACGCGCAATTGATGCGACCGGCCGGTCTTTGGGTACAGCCGAACCCGGGTCTCCTGCTCTTGCCTCCGTAAGACCCGCCAATCGGTCTGTGCGGGGCGCCCGTTTTCGTGATCGACCTGCTGCAAAGGCCGGTTCGGCCAATCTACGGCAAGGGGCAGATCGACGGTGCCCTTGTCTTGCTCCAAAACACCCCAGACCCGCGCAACATAGGCCTTCTTCACTTGCCGCCTTTCGAATTGCAGGCCGAGGTGGCGTTGCGCATGGGATGTGAGGGCGAAGACCATCACACCGGATGTATCCCGATCCAGCCTGTGCACGAGAAGAGCCTCGGGAAACGCTCGCTGCACTCGGCTCAAGAGGCAATCCGCGAGATGCGGACCCTTGCCCGGAACTGACAAGAGCCCCGAGGGCTTCGCAACCAGAAGCACCTCATGATCCGCGTGGACGATCTCCAATGGATCGCCGGGGGGTGCATAGACATCACTCACGATTGCGGAAGACCGTCCGCGATCTCGTAATAGTCTCCCTTATCTGCAACAAAGATGTGATGTGCCAACCTTAGGCCAGTAGGTCCGTCAATACTCCCAAGCGAGACAGACATCGTATCTTCGTCATTCGCTTTCCAGAAAAGGAAGGACCCACAGGTTGGGCAGAAGCCGCGCTTTGCTACCGGCGAAGCCTCATACCATACGGGTTCGCCTGCAATCCGCACCGCAGACTGCGGTACCACCGCCGAGGCCCAGACATGGCCGGACTGCTTCCGGCACTGCCCGCAATGACATACGCTTGTCCGGTCGATTGCACCTGCGACCTGTTCGGCCACCTCGAAGCCGACGGCACCACAAAGACAACTTCCCTTCACATGCTGCTCCCGTTCCAACCGGATAGACCGAGTAACACGCCATAGACAACGAAACACAACCCCATGAACCGCCGAAACCAGATATTCAGCACGGCTGCCATGGCGCGACGCCCCAACCAGACGCCGATTGCAGTGTAGCTGGTATAGCTCGCTACAGTCAGCGTCAGCGCAGTGGGAAAAATGACCACCATCTGCTCCCGGATCGGCAAATCGGACTGAATGAACTGAGTGAATGCGGCGAGATAGCCAGCGACGGATTTCGCATTGATCGTCGCAATGAGCAAAGCCCGAAGATAGATCGACCCCGCTGTGACAGTAGCTGTCGACACCGCACGTCCTGCGGTGAACAAGCCGCGCAATCCGAGCCAAATCAGCACGGCAGAACCCGAAATCTTCAGCCAGAAAAACAAGTCAGGGGAGCTTGCGATAACCGCGGAAATGCCTGCAGCGGATATGGCCAAGAACAGGCTGGCCTGAGTCAGGATCGCCAGGACGCCCCAAAGAGAACGCCGAAACCCATACGCAATGCCATTACTGATGCAGTTGATCGCGTTGGGACCCGGCGTAGTGACGAAGACCAGCCAGAAGGTTGCAAAGACAAGCCAGGCTTGAGAACTCACGCCAACGAGTCCCGAAAGACCGAATCCAGAATGTCCTGCAAAGCCTCTTGGTCTCCCGGCGTAAATGCAGCAGGCAGATCGCTGTCGATATCAAAAACTGCAATCAATGTGCCCGCCCCGTTGCGAACCGGCAGGACAAGTTCCGACCGGGTGCTTGACGAACAGGCGATATGTCCGGGAAACGCATGCACGTCATCGACCCGCTGCGCCTGCCCCAGCCGCGCTGCAGCGCCGCAAACCCCTCGGGCAAATGGAATGACGAGACACCCATGTCCGCCTTGATAGGGGCCGATCTTCAGGAGCTGGGGTTCGACAACGCGATAGAACCCGGTCCAATCGAACCGATCGTCGCTATGATGCACTTCGCAAGCAACCGTCGCCATCAGCGCGACAGCATCTGTCTCGCCATGGGTCAGCGCTTCGATGGTTTTGGACAGAGCTCCGTAGTTCACCCGCATTTCAGGGCAGCTCAAGGGCTATCGCAGTACCTTCGCCCCCACCGATGCAGATTGCCGCCACGCCACGCTTCAAGCCGCGCGCCTCCAATGCATGCAGGAGCGTCACAATGATCCGAGCGCCCGAAGCGCCAATCGGATGACCAAGTGCACATGCACCACCATTGACGTTGAGCTTCTCTCGCGGGACGCCAATCTCTCGCATGAACGCCATGGGCACGACGGCAAAGGCCTCGTTCACTTCCCAAAGATCGACATCTTTGGTGGCCCAGCCAACGCGGTCCAGCAGTTTCTTCACGGCAGGAATCGGCGCGGTCGTGAAAAGACCGGGCGATTGTGCATGGGTCGCATGGCCCAGTATGCGGGCACGGATCGGCAGACCCTCGGCTTCGGCATGATCTTGGGAACTCAACACCAAAGCCGCCGCGCCGTCCGAAATCGAGGACGAGTTGGCCGCGGTTACTGTGCCGCCCTCACGAAATGCCGGCTTGAGATGCGGTATCTTCTCTGGTCGCGCCTTTCCCGGCTGCTCGTCGGCCGAGATGATGGTTTCTCCTCCCCGCCTGCGTAACGTGATTGGAACAATCTCGTCGTCGAACGCACCGGAGACCTGCGCTGCAATGGCGCGTTCCAGTGACGCTATTGCAAAGGCGTCCTGATCGTCGCGGGTGAACTGAAACGCCTCTGCGCAATCCTCTGCGAAGGTTCCCATCAAGCGACCCTTGTCATAGGCATCCTCCAGCCCATCGAGAAACATGTGATCGATGACTTGCCCATGCCCGATCCGCGCTCCCCTGCGCATCTTCGGCAACAGGTATGGCGCATTGGACATGCTCTCCATTCCGCCCGCGGCAACGACCCGGCCATGCCCCAGTCGGATCTGATCGAAGGCGATCATCGCCGCTTGCATCCCCGACCCGCACATCTTGTTCAAGGTGAGGGCAGGGACACCGTCATTCAGCCCCGCATGGAAGCCAGCCTGCCGGGCCGGGGCCTGACCCAGACCTGCAGGCAAGACACATCCCATCACAACAGAATCAACGCTTCTTACAGAAGCCGCCGAAATCGCGGCCGCGAGCGCTGCGCCACCAAGTTCGGTTGCGGGAACATCTGCGAGGTCTCCCCCGAATCCGCCCATTGGCGTGCGGGCAGCACCGGTTATGACAACCTGGTCCATCATACTTTCCCTTTGCAATCGCCTTAAACGCTTCCTTACCAGTTGGTAATACATGTGCACTAGCTTGTTCCTGCAAGCTATTGAAGGAGGCGCAGGTGCAATTGCTCTCTGATTTTCAGAGTCCGTATCAGGTGATCACTGTTGATGAGATTCGCATTGATGCTGCCACTGCCGTCCAATTCAAGGATGCCATGCGGTCGCTTGTCGAACAGGAAACCGCGAATGTCCTGCTTGACCTTAGCCGAGTCGATTCGATCGACAGCAGCGGACTTGGCGCCGTCGTTGCTGTCATGAAATTCCTCGGCTCTGGCCGCACATTGGAACTCGCCGGACTTCGACCGAAAGTTCAGGCCGTGTTCCGTCTGACACGGATGGACCACGTTATCCGGATCCACGAAAGTCGTGACTCAGCATTGGAGCAAGTGGCCCGTGCCTCCTGAAGCCAGACTGCAAAACGGCAGCTCCGTAGCCTCGCCCTTTTCCGAAGAGGCCGATAGAAATCGTTGTTCCCGCCTCTGCTGAGGGTACGCGCAGCGCGATTGCGCGCATCCTGACACGGATCGAACCGGCAGAAACTGCCGCGGACGATCTCTATGCTCTCGAGATCGCACTTGCCGAAGTACTGAACAATATCGTCGAGCACGCTTATGGGTACGAAGAAAACGGCCAGATCGAAATTCTCGTAGAACCTATCGATCGAGGGCTCGCCTTTACAATCTGGGACGACGGGGAACCGATGCCGGCAGGCCGCCTTCCGCTTGGACACGCCGCTGATCCCAAACTTGCACCGCACGAACAATCTGAAGGCGGCTATGGGCTTTTCCTGATCCGCCAACTCGCGAGAAAGCTTCGCTACCATCGTGTCGGTGATCGGAATCGCCTGTCCTTCCGAATAGCGCTCGATGCAGATGACATGACTGATTGACGGACACCAATCGATTGATGCCTTGCCATTGCCTTGGTCAGATCGGAAAGGCTACCTGTTCGGCTTAACTGTCGGTCACTTGATCCGCTCCTGATCCTGACTTTCGAACCAAGGTCAATTGGCTTCTGTTCATTTCAACGCTATTGAGCGGCGTTGAATCTTTGAATGGGGCAAGTCTTGCGCGATTTTCATCTTCCCGGACGTTCTGCAGTTTTCGCCAGCAACGGGCTTTGCGCCACGTCGCATCCACTGGCGGCTGCGACAGCGATCGATATCCTTAAGGCTGGTGGCAACGCTATGGATGCCGCCATCGGTGGCGCCGTCCTGCTTGGTCTCTGCGAGCCTCAGATGACAGGCCTCGGAGGCGACTGCTTCGTGCTTTTCAACCCGCCCGGCTCCGATGATGTGAAAGCCATGAACGGGTCCGGACGCGCACCTGCAGCCTTGGATCCCGATGCGATCCGAGCCCTAGGGCCACACCGTGATGCCGGAAGGGGGAGCTCTCCCGGTCACAATTCCGGGTGCTGTTGATGCCTTCTGCCGCCTTTCCGAAGACTGGGGAAAGCTCGGCCTGGACCGCATCCTTGCGCCAGCGATCGAGTATTTCGAAGCAGGCATTCCGGTTGCGCCGCGCACCGCCATCGACTGGCAGTTCACACAGCAATACCTCGAGGGACGTGCGCGTGATTTCTATTTGATCGATGGTGCTGCGCCGAAAGTCGGACAGATTTACCGTAATCCGGCTCAAGCCGCGCTCTTGCGCCTTATTGCACGCGACGGGCGAAAAGGATTTTACGAGGGCCCGGCCGCCGAGGACATGCTGACCGCTCTTTCCGAAGCGGGCGGCACGCACACGGTGGACGATTTTGCAAATTTCGCCTGTGACTATACCGATCCGGTATCTGGCGACTATGGGTCATTCGAGATTGTTGAGCATCCGCCCAATGGGCAGGGCGCCGCGGCTCTCCTCTTGATGAACATTCTCAAGCGATTTGATCTCGCCGCGATGGAGCCTTTCGGCAGTCAACGTGCGCATATCGAAGCCGAGGCGACGAAACTTGCCTATGACGCCCGCAACCGGTTCATCGCAGATTCGGACCATACTACACGTCTGAACCATCTTCTTTCTGAAACGACAGCAGATGGGCTCGCCTCTCTGATTGATCCCAACCGTGCAATGAAGAGCGCAACGGCACTGTCCGAGCAGGTGCACAAGGACACAATTTACATCACTGTGGTTGACCGTGACAGAATGGCGGTTTCGCTGATTTATTCGATCTTCCGCAGCTTCGGATCAGGCCTTGCATCCGATAAATTCGGGATCCTGTTTCAAAACCGTGGTTCCGGCTTCAACCTGATCCCGGGCCACCCAAACGAGGCGGGCGGCGGCAAGCGCCCGATGCATACGATCATTCCCGGAATGCTCAAGACCTCGGGCCGGGTGGTGCAGCCCTTCGGTGTCATGGGTGGGGCCTATCAGGCGAACGGCCATGCCCGGTTCGTCTCCAATCTCTCGGATTTCGGACTGGATCCACAGGCAACGATCGATGCCCCTCGAACCTTTCCTTGGGATGGAAAGCTCCGTATCGAGCGCGGATATGACGCGAACGTTCTGCAGGAACTTGCCGACAAGGGCCACGACGTCGTGATCCCGGACAAGCCGATCGGCGGCGCGCAGACCATTCTGATTGATCACGCGAATGGCACGCTTCAAGGTGCTTCCGACCCCCGCAAGGACGGTTGCGCGATTGGCTACTAGCCCGCGGTCAGTTCAGCTGGAAATCAAGCGGGTAGTGACCATCGGTGAAGTCCCCGAACAGATCCGGGAGGTCAGGATGGCTGACTGGCTCACCCGAGTAGTCGGCGACCAGGTTCTGCTCAGACACATAGGCCACGTAGTAGCTTTGGTCGTTTTCCGCCAGAAGATGGTAGAAGGGCTGGTCCTTGACCGGCCGCGCCTCTTCGGGAATTGCCTCATACCACTCGTCAGTGTTCGAGAACTCAGCATCTACATCAAAGACTACACCGCGAAACGGATGTTTCCGATGACGGACAACTTGGCCCAAATGATATTTCGCGCGTGTCGTCAACATAATGATGCCCCCTCTCCCTCCTACAAAATACCGGGCAACCTGTCCAGAATCAGACCCGATCATACGAGAAACAGACTGTGAACCTCGTCCTTACAGTGCTGGAAATCGTAGCCCCGGTGTTTCTTCTCGGGGCTATCGGGTATGCGTGGGTAAAGCTTGGTTTCGACTATCCCACAGAATTCATCACGCGGCTGGCGATGATGCTGGGGGTTCCCTGTCTTATATTTACGGCTTTGATGAACACGGACCTAGACCTTTCCGTGCTTGCAACTGCGTCGTTCGCGGCACTGACAGCCTATGCCGGCGTAACCGTGGTCTCGACACTGCTCGTTGTTGTAGGGAGGCTTGAGTTCCGGACCTATCTTGCACCCTTGATTTTCGGCAATACCGGCAATATCGGCCTGCCTCTAGCACTCTTTGCATTTGGGTCGGAAGGCCTTGGTTTCGCCGTAGTCATCTTTGCGGTCATGGCGATCTTCTCATTCACCATTGGTGTCTGGCTCGTCTCTGGCGGCGGTTCTGTGCTGAAAGTTCTGAGGGAACCGATGGTGGCCGCGACATTCCTCGGAGCGCTATTTCTCTGGCAGGAATGGCAGACCCCGCGCTTCTTGACCAATACCCTGACACTGATCGGTCAAACAGCAATTCCCCTCATGCTCATAACGCTGGGCGTGGCAGTTGCCCGGCTGAAGCCGGACAAGCTGGGACGCGCTTTGTGCTTGTCGATTGCAAAGGCTGCGATCTGTATTTCGATCGCGTGGGCCACCGGAACATGGTTTGCACTTGCTCCCGTTCCGTTTGCCGTGCTGGTCCTTCAGCTGGCGACCCCCGTTGCGGTAACCTCCTACCTTTTAGCCGAGAAATACGGTGCCGATGCCGACGCTGTTGCCGGGCTTGTCGTTGTCTCAACGCTCTTATCGGTCGCTTTCATCCCGGTTCTTCTTGGCGTCATGATCTGAGGATGAAGCCAGTTTTTCGTTTCGCGAACTGTGTAATTTCGCTATCCTAAGAAAAATATCAGAACAAACTGATAGAGCGAGAGGCAGATGAGCAGAATTGTCCGCGCTCTGATATTGCTAATTCTTGTCGCCGGTTGCGGGAGTGCCAATTATTCAGCCCCGCGCAATTTGGACGACGCCTGCAGTATCGTGAGCCAACGACCCAATTACCTGAGTGCGATGCGACGCACCGAGTCCCGCTGGGGCATTCCCGTCCCTGTGCAGATGGCGACGATCTATCAAGAGTCGAAATTCATCGGAAATGCCCGTACGCCAAGGCAGTACACGCTTGGGATCATTCCCATGGGCCGCCAGTCATCAGCCTATGGCTATAGCCAAGCGCTTGATGGAACATGGGAAGAATACCGCTCCGAAACCGGTCGCTGGCGTGCCAAGCGCGATGATATTGCGGACGCCACGGACTTTATGGGCTGGTACATGCACGAGACAGCGGAGAGGCTTGGCATCCCCAAAGGCGACGCGCGCAACCAATACCTTGCTTACCATGAAGGCAGGACCGGCTATGCGCGTGGAAGCTACAACAACAAATCGTGGCTCTTGCGAGTCGCCGGCGAAGTGGCCCAACGAGCTTCTGCTTACGAAGCCCAGCTCATTTCCTGCGGAAAGCGCTAACGCCGTCCGCGGGAATTGATTTCGTTGGGGATGCTGAACAGGCTGGGAGGCAACTGCCCACCCAGTTTGATTCGGTTCAACTGAACGCGGGTGCGAGACCCTCCGCCGTCGACAACGGTCCAGCCTGCAAGGGTCAATGGCTCGTTCCGAAACACCAGTTCGACACGCCCGTTCTGCGGTGCATCGGGATCTTGCGCGACAAGGGTCGTCGACTGGTCGTCTCCAAAATGACCAATCACCATGTTACGACGTGCCAGATCGACGTTCCGTTCCAGAATGATGTAAAGCGGCGTCCGTTTGAGCGGGTATTGCTCCGGCGTGGATTTGTTCGACCGGCCATCAAATATGGCAACTTGCCCGCCCCCAGCCATCACCAGCGACTGGTCGGGAGGATCATATTCGAACCGCGCCCGTCCGGGACGTCGGATGTAGAGCGTCCCTGCCGACCGGCTTCCATCGTCGTTATACTGCGTGAACGATGCCTCTAGGGTCCTAATTTCGTTGAAATATTGCGACAGACGCGCCATTGGCACAATCGCCTGCGCTGCAGCCGGGAATGCAGCAAGACCTGCGGCAGCGGTTATCAGAAAATGACGGCGATCCATTGCATCCTTAACTCCTGGCCTCTGGTTTGCATATAGGATCTAACTGACCGCTCCGCCATGGATAGGCGATAACAGCATCGCGATGGGCGACCCTCCGCCCTGATTTCATGCCGCGCATGATCAACAATCCGGCGAATCTTCGCACCGAACTAGGAGCGTTTGAAATGGATCAGAGGGGCCCAGGCACTTTCAAGCGCCTCTTCTCTTGTCGTTATCCTTGCTCCGGGACGAGGATTTCGCGTTTGCCAACATGGTTCGCGGTGCTGACGACACCTTGCTCTTCCATCTGCTCCACCAAACGTGCGGCCTTGTTATAGCCGATCGCCAGTTTCCGCTGAATATACGAGGTCGAACACTTGCGATCCTTGATCACGATCGCCACGGCCGTGTCGTAGAGTGCATCCTCGCCATCCGTATTTCCGCCAAGACCCAGGACCAGATCGATGTCGGATTCCCGGTCATCCTCGGGGCCCTCAAGAACACCGCTGACGTAGTCCGGAACCCCGTACCCCTTGAGATGGTTGACGATTTCCTCAACCTCTTCGTCCGAAACGAATGGACCATGGACACGAGTGATCTTGGCCCCACCAGCCATATAGAGCATGTCGCCCATGCCGAGGAGCTGCTCCGCCCCCTGCTCACCCAGAATGGTGCGGCTGTCGATCTTTCCGGTCACCTGAAAGCTGATCCGGGTTGGAAAGTTCGCCTTGATCGTGCCGGTAATCACGTCGACAGAGGGTCGCTGCGTCGCCATGATCAGGTGAATTCCCGAAGCCCGCGCCATCTGCGCCAGGCGCTGGATGCACGCCTCGATCTCCTTACCGGCGACCATCATGAGATCGGCCATCTCGTCGACGATCACAACGATATAGGGCAGAACCTCAGGCGCGAATTCCTCGGTCTCGAACACTGGTTCACCTGTCTCGTCGTCGAATCCGGTTTGCACCGTGCGGCTGAACATCTCGCCTTTCGAGAGCGCCTCACGGACCCGGCCATTGAAGCCCTCGATATTGCGCACGCCCATCTTGGACATCTTGCGATACCGCTCTTCCATTTCGCCAACGACCCATTTCAGCGCGACGACGGCTTTCTTGGGATCGGTGACAACCGGCGAAAGAAGATGTGGAATTCCATCATAGACAGACAATTCAAGCATCTTGGGGTCAATCATGATCAACCGGCACTCGGCCGGTGTCAGCTTGTAGAGCAGCGACAGGATCATCGTATTGATCGCCACCGATTTGCCCGAACCTGTGGTCCCGGCGATCAGCAGATGCGGCATCTTGGCGAGGTTCGCCACGATCGGATCTCCACCGATATCCTTGCCCAGCGCCAGCGGCAGCCGTTGATTCCCATCGCCGAAATCCCGGCTTGCCAGGATTTCGCGCAGAACCACCTTTTCGCGCGTCTCGTTAGGAAGCTCGATGCCAATGACCGAACGACCGGGAACGGTCGATACGCGCGCGGACAACGCCGACATCGACCGGGCGATATCATCGGCCAACCCGATCACGCGACTTGCCTTAAGGCCCGGCGCGGGTTCAAGTTCGTACATCGTGACAACCGGACCCGGACGAACGGAAACGATCTCCCCCTTCACGCCATAGTCGTCCAGCACAGCTTCCAGCATCCGCGCGTTCTCTTCCAGCGAGTCGTCGGAAAGCTGAAGGCGCTCGATCTTTTCCGGGCTCGTCAGAAGGCTCAGTGGCGGAAGCTCATAGGCAGCTCCCTGCGCATCGTCGAACTGCAATTTCGGTTGCGCCTCGGCCATGGCCCGGCTTGACGGTAGGACCTGTTTCTTCGGTGGATGCTGCACGCGGGTATCACCATCGGCAAGACGATGCGACGCAAAGACCGGACCTGCTGGCCGCGAAGGTATCGCTTCGTCAACAAGCTCCATCGGTGGCATCTCGTCGCCTACAATGTCCATACCCGTGACAGGGGGTTCGATGCGCGATGCCAGGACAGGAGGTTCGATGCGCCGTGAACGGATCACGTCTGCGATCCGCGACTTGATCCGTTCATCCGAACGAATTTCATCTGCAGCCGTTGGTTCGACTTCGGAGACTGGCGCTTTCATGATGCGCCCCAGCAGCCCCTTTCGCGGAGCGGCGTCGGCCAGACCCAGTGAGTCCGCAGACTTGCGCATCGCCCCGGTCGGACCAGAAACCGGCCGCGCTTCCAACTCATGCAATACATCATCGGCAGCACGTCTTTCGGCGTATGCCGCAAGGACGCGGTTCAAGAGACGCATCGTTCCGCGAACGCTCCTGAAACATACGGTCAAGAGCAGAGCATAGGCCATTACCGATCCGCGCAATAAGAAGCGCCAGAACCCACGCAACTCATCCCGTGTCGAACCCAGAACATAAAGCACCATCGCAAGTGTTCCGATCCCGACGACGAAAGAGAGCACCTTCAAGCCGAGCGTGGCCTTTACCGGAACGACACCAAGAATGGCCCCAAGGACAGTATCACCGAACAAACCGCCCAATCCGAAGGAATGAGTCCAGTCCGACATTGGAACAAGTGTCGAGGCATAGACCGAGGCAAGTGCCACCGCGATCGGCGCAAAGATCAAGCGGCCGAAGGCACGCTCGGCACCCATATGCGCGACGAACCTCAGGCCCCAGACAAACAGGACCACGGAAATCGCCCATGCCCCAAAGCCTGCGATCACGAACAGTGGCGAGGCGATAGACGCCCCGAACCGCCCCAAAAGGTTACGCGCTGGCTCGTCGGTCGCTGAAAGCCACGACGGGTCATCCGGCGTGTAGGAGACCAAAATCAATGCAAGCGCGACGCCAAGGCCGATCAGCAGAAGCCCGACGAGTTCTCGTGCACGCCGCTCCAATGCTGCCTGTGTTTCGCGGTCGAACAACGGGTCGCGGGACCGTGTCTGATATGCCATGCCTGCCCTCTTCTTCTCTTATCCGTATACGCACGCGCGCAGGTCGTTCATCGCCTGCGCAAAATCGTGATCGCTCTCTGTCACCATCGCGACGCGGATATACCCCGCGCCCGGATTCCCCATTGCCGTATCGCGCGAAAGATACGCGCCCGGCAGAACCTTCACCCCGGTCTGGCGCCAAAGTTTCAGGGTCGTCTCTTCCCCATCGTCAACCGGGAGCCAGAGAAAGAAACCGGCCTCTGGAGCTGCTGCCCCCTGGATCCCCTCGAGCGCACGATCGGCGATGTCGTACTTGCGGATGTATCGTGCGCGGCTCTCGGTAACATGGGTATCATCGGCCCATAGTCTTTCTGCAACTCGCTGCAGCGGAAGCGGAAGCGGAGCGCCGGAATAAGCCCGGAGTTGCCGGATCCGCCCCATGGCCTCGGGTCCAGCTGCAACGAAACCTGAGCGGAGACCGGGCACATTGGAACGTTTTGACAACGAATGGAAAATCACGACACGCTCAGGATCGGCATCCTGCTGGATAAGTCCGGGCGGCGGCTGGTCCCGATAGATCTCTGAATAGCACTCATCGGCGAAAATTCGGAAATCATACTGCTCAGCAAGCGCCAAAAGATCGGCAAGATAGTCCACTGATGCCACTGCACCTTGCGGATTGGCGGGCGAGCAGACAAAGGCAATAGCGGTCCGTTCAAGAATGTCGTGGGAAAGGGCGCCGTAATCGGGAAGAAATCCGGTTCCCGCAGTCGCAGGAACATAGACCGGTTCGGCGCCGATCGCCAAAGCCGCAACCGCATAGACCTGATAGAAGGGGTTAGGCACCAGAATGACCGGTGGTTTCCCGGCCTTCTGCTCCGGGCAGAGCGCGACGACGGTATTGAACAGGCCCTCGCGCGTGCCGTTCAGCGCCATAATCCGATCGGGGGACACTGCGGCGGCATACCGACGTTCGATCCAGCCCGAGATCGCATCAAGAAGTTCAGGAGTTCCGTCATTGGGCGGATATTTCCCGAAACCTTCGAGGCTTGCCGCAATGATTTCGCCAATCCAATCGGGAAAAGGATGTTGCGGCTCTCCAATGGACATGGCGCGCACGGGGCCACCGGGCGATTCATCGCCCAGAAGCGCGCGCAGGCGCGGGAATGCATATTCCGGCAGGTTGGAGAACCGCTCAGGAAAAATCATAACTGCCTCAGGTCCGGAGTCGTTGACGCCCCGTTTCGTCGAATACTAGCCGACACCCCCGTGATTGGTCCAGAAAAGGCAGGTCGCAAATGGGGATAAGCCAACCCCCTGTGGCATTTGGGCCAATCGCAATTGGCTGCCTAGAACAAGGCCGCTTCAGCAGCCAGACCCAGCCCCAGCAGACGCTCTTCCGACCCGGGCGCGCACATCAGGCTGATCCCCGTCGAAGGGATGCCCGTGGGCAAGGTCAGAGCGGTCAGCCCCATCAGATTGCCGATCCGGGTGTTCCGCAAAGTCATGAGGTTCTCTGCCACAAAGAACGCGCTATCGGTGGCCAATCGCTCTAGGTTTGGTGGCAGGATCGGACAGGTTGGGACCAGCACCGCGTCAAAGTCTTCGGTCGCTGCAAGATAGGCCCTTCGATACCGCTCCAGCGCCTGCCAAGCGGCCACGTAATCGGCACCCGAAAACCGCGCCCCGCCCCGGAACCTTTCGCGCACCTCTGCAAACATGACCTCCGGATTGGCCTCGATTTCGTCCTTCCATGTTCCATATGCTTCGGTCGCGAACAGAATGCCGGACATGTCCATCGCAGACGCAACTGCATCGACAGTCCCGCGCGTGACCGTGGCACCCGCACGGGCAAGCCGATCGACAGCGTCTTCATATCCCGTTCTTGGCGCATCCCGGATATCGTCAAAGGCAACGCTCTCTAGCACCAGAAACCGCGCCCCTTCGAGTGGTGCACCCCGAATATCGAGGGATTGCCGCCCCTCCAGCGCGGCCAGCATCAAGCCCGCATCCTCAACCGTCCGGGTGAGCGGACCGACGGTGTCGAACCTCGGGCAAAGCGGCACGACGCCTTCAAGCGAAACCCGACCGGCGGTTGTCTTGAGCCCCACCAGATCGTTCCAGACCGACGGCACCCGAACAGACCCGCCGGTATCCGACCCGATCCCGATTGCAGCCAAACCAAACGCAACAGAGGTTGCTGCGCCAGAAGAAGATCCTCCGGAAACGGCATCGAGATCGTTTACGCAGGGCGGGGACGCCGTGATCGGGTTGTATCCCAGACCGGAGAAGGCAAGTTCGGTCATATGTGTCTTGCCGAGACAGACAAGGCCAGCAGCAGTCGCATTGGCAAGTACTGCGGCGTCTTTCTCCGGCGTCCGGCCTTTCAGAAGGGCAGATCCGGCCTCGGTTGCCACTCCCTCAGTGTCAAAAAGGTCCTTCCAGGAAATCGGCACCCCATCCAAGAGCGACAACCGGTTGCCATCCCTTGCCCTGGAACTCGCTGCAACAGCCTCTGACCGTGCGCGGTCCTTGGTCAGCCGCGCATAGATCCGGTCGGTGAACTCATGGCTGTCAATCGCCTCAAGAAAAGCGTCACACAGATCAACCGGGTCGATTTCACGTTTGCCAATCTTCCGTCCCAGCGCTGCTGCACTCATCGAAAGCCAATCCATCGGCGTTTTCTCCCGGTCTATTTCCGGCTCGGACGGTAGCGCGCTGATGTCCCATGGACAATGGCTCCGGACGCTTCATATAGGAGGCCATGGGCAAAGAGACCGACATAGTAATCGCCGGTGGCGGGCTGAACGGAACAGCATTGGCACTGGCGCTGGCCTCGGGCGGTTTCCGGGTTATGCTGATCGAGCCGAAACCGGAGACAGCCCGTTCATCCGAGACATTCGATGGCCGTAGCTATGCTCTTGCACTTTCGTCGAAACGGCTCCTGTCGGCCCTTGAGATCTGGCCAGCCGTCGCCGACCAATCTCAACCGATCCTTGATATCCGGATTTCCGATGGCCGTGCGGGCGATACTCCCTCACCTTTCGTTCTGGAATTCGACCACGCCGAGCTTGAGGAGGGCCCGATGGGCTTCATGATCGAAGATCGGTTTCTCCGGCGCGCGCTCCTGTCAGCGCTGGCTACGTCGAAGCGGATCACATCCCTGACCGGGACAAGCATTACGGGCCATGTTGCCGACGATACCGGTGTGACTGTGAGTATGTCAGACGGTAACGAGATAAGCGCAACGCTTCTGGTCGGCTGCGATGGCAAGAAGAGCGAAACAGCCACCCGTGCCGGCATCACCAGATCGGGCTGGCGATATGGCCAGACGTCGCTTGTTTGTGCCGTAGGACACGAAATGCCCCATAAGGGGACAGCGCATCAGTACTTTATGCCACCCGGACCACTTGCGATCCTGCCACTGCCCGGGAACCAATCCTCAATCGTCTGGACGGAAATGGATGAGACCGCGGCCCGGATCAACGCGCTTGACGACACCGCGTATCTTGATGTCTTGCGCCCTAGGTTCGGTTCGTTTCTGGGAGAAATCTCGCTAGCTGGCGCACGGTTCTCGTACGCTTTGGAACTCTCCCTCGCAGATCGGCTTTTCGGGCCGCGCGTCGCTCTCGTGGGCGATGCCGCACACGCCGTACATCCCGTCGCAGGACAGGGACTGAACGCAGGTCTGCGGGATGTTGCGGCACTGGCAGAGGTACTCACCGATGCCCGACGCCGCGGCGAAGACGTTGGTCGCGCCGAAGTTCTGTCGCGCTATTCGTCTTGGAGAAAGCTGGATATCGCGGCTCTCGCAGCGGCCACAGATGCGGTTAACCGACTGTTTTCAAACGATAATCCAATTGTCCCGGCTCGGGCGCGACTTGGGGCTGGGGCTCGTCGGGAAACTGCCCGGCTTACGTCGTGGAATGATGCGCGAGGCCGCCGGCCTGACGCGGCGATCTGCCCCGCCTTTCCCGCGGCATTCCGCTTTAGGCGGTGCGCCATCAGTCGTCCAGAACGCGCGCTTCATCCACGAGCATGATGGGGATGCCGCCCCTGATAGGGTAGGCCAGATGGGCGGCCCTGGAAATCAGCTCCTGCGCCTGCGCATCGTAGCGCAGGGGTGCGCGGGTCTGCGGGCAGACGAGGCTTTCGAGCATTCGGCCATCATGTGCCGGCCTTTCTGTCATTGCATAACATCCTCGCCAAGGCCGCCGCGCAAAGCGAACTCTATCAGCGTCACAAGTGTCTCTCGCCGAGTCGAAAGAGACGGCGCTTCGAGCAGGGCTTGCTTGTCTTCAGGTGGAAACGGACACAGCATCGAAAGCGAGTTGATCAGCAACTCCTCCTCTGCCTCTTTGAGAGAGTCCCAGTCCGTCGAAAGATTTCGGTCCTCGAAATACCGCTTCAGCATTTCGAGGAAAGGCTCCCGGTCAAAGGCCTCGTCCCGTTCGACAGGCCCCAGATCGCGGGAAAAGCCGCTCCAATCGACACGGCAACGCCGATAGGGTGTGAACCCCTCCACCTCTTCCAAAACCCGAAACCGCGACATGCCCGCAAGCGTGATCATGTACCGGCCATCTTCGGTTTCCGAGAACCCTGTCAGCCGTCCAGCGCATCCTATCGAGTGTAGGCGTTTTTCATTGCTGCCCGGGATGTCGCGGGGCTGAATCATCCCAATCAAACGATGCTCAGTCTTCATCGTATCATCCAGCATCTGCAGATAGCGTGGTTCGAATATATGCAGCGGAAGCCGTGCACGCGGCAGGAGAAGCGCTCCCGGCAACGGAAACACGGGAATCGTGGATGGAAGATCGATGTCTCTTTTCATCCTCCCTCACCTAGCGCGATGTGAAGGTCAGGCAAATATCATGGAAGACAGCCTCCGACGCCCGCTCAATGCGATCGGATCGGTTGGCTTCAACGCATCGAAGATCGTGAACAACTGGGTCTTCGCAGCACCGTCATTCCAATCGCGATCCCGCAGAAACAAGTCCAGAAGCTCATCAACTGCCGTCTGGACATCGCCCGCTGCGTAGAGCGCTTGGGCGAGATCGAAGCGCGCTTGGTGGTTCTCAGGATCGACTTCGACAGCCGCGCGCAATTCCGCCACAGGCCCCGCGTTCTCGGCTTGCCGAGCCAGTTCGATCTGGGCGCGCGCAGCCTCGATTTCTGGCGCCTTGGCGATTGCATCGGGGACGCTGTTCAACAGGCCTTCAGCCTGGTCGATCTCGCCCGCCGCAAGATTTGCCCGCACGAGCCCGCCAAAGGCGGCGGCGTTTTCAGGCTCTTCCCCAAGGATCGCGGCAAATGTCTGGGCTGCATCCGCGACAGCGCCCTCTGCCATCATCGCTTCTGCGGCCTCTATTGCCTCTCCGAGGCCACCATCACCGGCTAACCCTGTCAGACGTCCGATAAAAGCCTCGATCTCGGATGCAGGGACGGCACCTTGGAATCCGTCGACTGGCTGACCCTTCCAGAAAGCATAGACCGTCGGGATCGATTGGATCCGCAATTGCCCTGCGATCGCCTGATTTTCATCGACGTTGATTTTCGCCATCCGCACTTTGCCACGCGCAGCCTTTACCGCAGATTCCAGCATCGGACCAAGGGACTTGCATGGCCCGCACCAAGGTGCCCAGAAGTCGACGATGACCGGTACTTCTTGGCTTGTCTCGATAACGTCAGCCATGAAGGTTGTTTCGGTCACATCCTTGATCAGGTCTGCCTCCGGTGCGGCGGCAACGTTTGAATTCAGTTCAAGCATGGACGGATCCTTCGCGTTTGCGGCATTTGGCTCTATATGCGGTCTCGTGGCGCTCACGCCAAGGGCCTGAATGCACCGGGTGGTACGAGTAACTTCATTTCGGTTGGCGCTTGCGCGTTCACTCTATTCGACTGGGACTGCCCGTGTTGGTCAAAGATCAAAGTGGCGAAGACCGGGGCATGGTCCGATGGCTGCTCCCAGCCGCGCGCCTCCCGAAGGATTCGGCTTCCATGGCCGGAACTGGCGATATCGCGAGTAGCCCAGACGTGGTCCAGCCGCCGACCCTTGTCAGCGGCATCCCAATCCTTCGCCCGATAGGACCACCAGCTGTAGAGAAGCCCATCTGGTATGTCGGCGCGTGTAACATCCACCCAATCTCCGGACTCTTGTGTTTGGGCCAGATGCTCGACCTCAATCGGAGTGTGGCTCACGATCTTCAGAAGCTGCTTGTGAGACCAGACATCATCCTCTCGCGGCGCGATGTTCAGATCTCCGACAAGGATCGATTTCTCCGGGCGGCTGTCCCTGAACCAATCGCGCATTCCAGTCAGATAATCGAGTTTCTGCCCGAACTTCTCGTTCTTTTCGCGATCTGGAATATCCCCGCCCGCAGGCACATAGAAGTTGTGGATCGTCACTCCGCATTCTCAAGCTCTCCCGCGACGTGCCGGGCGTGGCCAAGCTCGGCAAAGTCCTTGTCCCCCACATCGCGGATCGGAAGTCTCGAGAGAATTGCAACTCCATTGTACCCCTTCTGGCCGCGCGCGACGACATGGCCATAACCAAGGTCGGCAAAAGCATCGAGCGGCATCTTTTCGACCGGCGACTTGCACTCCTGCAAACACAGGATATCGGGCGCTTCTTCTCGCAGCAGGCGGGCGACCAATCCCTCGCGCAGTCGAACCGAGTTGATATTCCAAGTGGCAAGTGTGAACGGCATCGGACAACTCCAGAATTGCGAGATACCCGGCTATATCTGCCCGACGGCAGGTCCTCAACCGATGACACGGATCGACATTGCCGACGAGGCGTATCCCGCGGCAGGCTTTCGCCGTACGTTGCCCCTAAGGCGTGGTTCCTCCGGGCAATGCGAATGAGCCCGCCGGCGCAAAGCTTCCATCCCTTTCCCCGCTAGTCGGCCAACCCGGAAACGAAAAAAGGCCGGGCACAAGGCCCGGCCAGTCCAACAGGGAGGTTGCCACCAGATAACCCCCTCGTGGCCGGGGGAACTTTGATTCGGATCAGGAAACGAGCCGGTATCCACCACTTTCCGTAACAAGAAGGCGCGCGTTTGACGGATCTGGCTCAATTTTCTGGCGAAGACGATAGATATGCGTTTCCAGCGTATGGGTCGTAACGCCTGCATTGTAACCCCATACCTCGTGCAGCAGTACGTCCCGAGCGACCACGCCCTCGGTTGCCCGATAGAGAAACTTCAGAATGTTGGTTTCCTTCTCGGTCAGACGGATCTTCTTGTCATCGTCGGTGACAAGCATCTTCTGTGCCGGGCGGAACGTGTACGGACCAAGCTGGAAGACGGCATCCTCGGACTGTTCGTGCTGCCTCAACTGAGCACGGATGCGGGCAAGAAGAACCGGGAACTTGAAGGGCTTCGTGATATAGTCGTTGGCGCCAGCATCCAGCCCAAGGATCGTGTCGGCATCGCTGTCGTGACCTGTCAGCATCAGCACGGGGCACTTCACTCCGGCCTTGCGCATCCTTCTGCACAATTCACGGCCATCCGTATCGGGCAGTCCCACGTCGAGGATCACAAGATCGTAGATCCCCGCTCGGGCCTTCTCCATCGCCTCCGAACCGTTGGCCGCCTCGAAGACATCGAAATCCTCGGTCATCACCAGTTGCTCACCCAGCGCCTCACGCAGGTCATCATCGTCATCGACAAGTAGAATTTTCTTCAGGTTGGCCATTTTCGCCTCCGTGTTGCTTGGCCACAGATGCGTCCAAGCTGGCAGGTCGGCAAGGTTTGCTGCAAACTGCTCACGCGGACGTGTCGAGACGTCAGCAAATGTTTCAATTCCGGCCGGAACCGCAGTAGAGAAGCGGCCAGCACAAGAGAACGGACTCTCCGCGATGACCCTGATTCCAACCCTGTCCGAACGGATTGCCCGCGCACGCGTGCAGACTTGCGGATGGGCTTGCCGGTAATTCTCGAAAGTTCTCAAAAGCTCTGCGATCTTTCTTCCTGCCGAAACGATCAGCCCCGAAAGAATGTCATCTCTGGCCGAACTCGGGGTTCCGGTACTTGCGATGTCAGACCGTCGTGCCGCGACGCTGAAAGCACGTGCCTATGATTAAGATCTTGCTCGCATCATTCTGCCCGCCGATGCCGATGCCGATTGGGTTCGGGCCGTAGCGGACCCGGCCTCTGATCTTGTGGTCCCACTGAAAGGGCCGTTCCGGACTCAGCGAGAGGGGGATGCCAGTCTGCACCGCCTTGCTCTCAGGTTGACGAAATCCGCACATCTCCTTCCGGCGGCGCTGGTGGTGACGCCAGCCCCGAACGTCCGGATCTTACCCGTCTGCCCGCAGATAAAATCGCGGATGTTCTGGAGGATACCAGCCCGCTGCACGAGATCATCGCAGCCCGTGTCCCGATGACAGTCGGCAATCGGCCGCGTCCATGTCTTTCGGCCCGATGACGGTGGCGAAGAACACTATGCGGTGGAAATCGGCCGCCCGGACCGTTCGCTTCCCGTGCTCGTGCGGTTACATTCGGCCTGCTTTACGGGCGATGTTCTGGGATCGCTCAAATGCGACTGTGGCGCACAACTTCGCGGCGCTCTCACCAGAATGGGCACAGAAGGCGCGGGCATTCTGCTCTACCTCAATCAGGAAGGACGCGGAATTGGGCTTGCCAACAAGATGCGCGCCTACAGCCTTCAGGACCAAGGCTTCGATACCGTGGAGGCAAACCACCGCCTCGGTTTTGAAGACGATGAGCGGGATTTCCGCACCGGTGCTCAGATCCTGCGCAATATGGGTATTTCGCGCATTCGCCTTCTGACCAACAACCCCGCCAAGGTGAGGATGATGCAGAGACTGTGGGATCGAAGTCGCGGAACGTGTTCCCCTCGCTGTCGGCAAGACAGATCAGAATGCCGATTATCTGGACGTGAAAGCCAGGAAATCCGGTCACATCCTCTAGGCCAAGACCTTTGTACGGCGATATTGAACTCCTTTTGCCTGGACTTGTTTTGAGCGCAGAAAGCGGGGGACGCAAATGACCACATCGGCAACGATCTTTCGCGATCGGGCACGTGAATTGGCACGAGTCTTTGCGCCCCGCGCTGCCCGATGGGACAGGAACCGCGAATATTGCTGGGAGAACGTCCGCGATCTGACGGATGCCGGGCTGATGGGCATGTCGATCCCGATGGCTTATGGCGGTCAGGGAGCGTCGTTCCTCGACGTGGCCATAGTGGTCGAAGAGATTGCCAAGAGCCTGTACCTTGTCCGCCCGGATCGTCGTTGAAGCCAATATGGGAGGGATCAGCGCCGTAATGGCTTATGGCACCGACGAGCAGAAAAGCTTTTGTGCATCCCTCGTTCTTGCCGGCGACAAACCAGCGATTTGTATCACTGAACCCGAGGCCGGTAGCGCCGCGACCGAGATGAAGACCACGGCACGTAGAACCGGCGACACATTCCTGCTCAACGGGACGAAGCACTGGATCACCGGGGGCGGCGTTTCGAAACTGCACCTCGTCTTTGCGCGGGTTCTCGACGAAGACGGGAGATGAGCTTGGAATTGGCGCATTTCTCGTGACCTGCGATCCGTCAAAGAATGACTTTCCGAAAGGGTTCGAAGTCGTTCGCCATGAGCGCACCATGGGTCTTTGCGGCATGCCTGAGGCAGAGCTGCGCTTCACCGATCTGAAGGTCGATGCAGAGTTCGCGCTGGTCCCGCCATCGGGATACAAACGCGGCTTCGCGGATCTGATGCGCGCATATAACAGCCAGCGCGTCGGGGCAGGAACGATTGCGATGGGTGTCGCCGCGGGAGCATTGGATCACGCGAAACGCTATCTGCTCGAACGCCAGCAGTTCGGCCGCGCAATCGGCGAATTTCAGGGGCTTCAATGGATGTTGGCCGATATGGATGCTGGCGTTCATGCCTCGCGACTGATGCTGCACGAAGCTGCCCAATCCCGCGGTCCCGGGGCTGGCGCATTCCCAGATATGATGATGGCTGCCAGAGCCAAAATGTTTGCTTCGGAAACTGCAATTAAGGTCGTCAATGATGCGCTTCAGATATTTGGCGCGCGTGGATACGGCGATCAGGAACCGCTCGAACGCATGTATCGCGACGTCCGAATGTTCACGATCGGCGGCGGGACAGCGCAGATCCTGCGCACGCAGATTGCCGGTCAACTCCTTGGTATCAAGCCGCTACAGACACGGAGCTAGTCTGAGAGAAGTGTTTCGATCGCAAGGTCCGAAATGTCGCGATGGCCGAATGCGTCCATCACCAGAATTCCTTCGATCAGTGTCAGGATCGCTTTCGCTGTCTGTTCCGGACGAGGCTCATTTTCTGGAAGTCGATCAGCAAGCCAAACCAGAAAACCATCAATGATCTGCTTTCCGGTTTCATGGTGAAGAGGTTGCCCACGCGCAGCCGAAGAAATGATATCGAACCAGACCTGCATGAAACCCGCAAGCTGGGGAGACCGCATGAGAGACACGATTTCCGTCACGCACGCCGCTCGGGTGTCTGCGCGTTGGTCTGGCAAAGCTTGGCTAAGGCTCGCTGACAGGCTTTGCGCCAAATGGACAAGTAGCTCTCCGATCAGAGCATCCTTGGTTTTGAAATGATACAGCAACATCCGGTCGCTGGTCCCAGCGGCCTTGGCTAGCGGCCGTAAACTCGCACTGTTCAACCCATGTTCCAGAACATGCTGCGCCATCGCCGCAAGCAACGTTGCTTTCTTTTCGGCCTCCATCCCTATCACATTTCACTTGTAGCAGTCGCTACATATACTGTAATGTAGCGACTGCTACAAACCAAATGCCGCAAAGGGCCCACCCAATGTCTCTGATTCAAAACCTGCCGCTCCTCGCCGGACTCTGCATCGCTGCATTCCTGTTCCATCTAGCCGGCGAAGACCGCAAACCACACCCCAACGCGTGGATAGTCCCGGCGCTCTTCTGTACCATGTTTCTAGGCTGGTCGCTCTTCGCGGTCATCTCCGAAGGACTCTTTGGGTTCTGGACTGAACACACGCGAAATATCTGGGGCGTTCAGATCTGGTTTGACTTACTGCTTGCCATTTCAGTCGCGCTGACCTTTCTAATCCCCGAAGCAAGGCGCGTGGGCATGCGGCCTTTGCCTTGGATCATACTGATCCTGTGCACGGGTTCGATCGGAATACTCGCGATGATGTCCCGCCTTCTCTTCCTCCGAGACAGCCAAGGCTCCGTCGCTGGCTGAAAATTCCTTCAGACCCCAATGCACCAGCGCATGATGGCTTTCTGGGCATGCAGGCGATTCTCGGCTTCATCAAAAATCACCGAATGCGGCCCGTCCATCACAGCGGAGGTGACTTCTTCCTCGCGATGGGCCGGCAGACAATGCATGAACAAGGCGTCCGGCTTTGCCTTCGCCATGAGCGCCTCGTTCACTTGATAGCTCCGCAAGAGGTTATGGCGCCTTTCCCGAGACGACTGCGCATCGTGCATCGATACCCAGGTATCAGCGACAACCAGATCCGCGCCCTCGACCGCGCGCTCGGCATCCCGCTCGATCGTGACGATGGATCCCTTACTCCGAGCGAAGTCGATGAATTCTTCTTCGGGATCCAGCACCTTCGGCCCCGCGAAAGTCAGGTCGAATCCGAACTGTCCAGCCGCATGCAGGAATGAGGCACAGACATTATTGCCGTCCCCGGTCCAGACCACTTTCTTCCCAACAATGGGGCCTCGGTGCTCTTCATATGTCATGACATCCGCCATGATCTGACACGGGTGTGTCCGGTCCGTGAGGCCATTGATCACCGGCACCGTCGCATGGTCGGCAAGTTCGAGAAGCGTCGCTTCATCAAAAGTCCGGATCATGATCATGTCGACATAACGCGATAGGACGCGGGCCGTATCGGCGATCGTTTCACCGTGCCCCAACTGCATGTCACTGCCAGACAGAACCATTGTCTGGCCACCCATCTGGCGCACGCCAACATCGAACGAGACACGGGTTCTGGTCGAGGGCTTCTCGAAGATCAGCGCGACCATCCGCCCAGCCAGGGCCTGATCATCGTCCGGTGCGCCCTTCGGACGCCCGTCCCGCGCGCCCTTTATGATACGGGCGCGGTCAATCATGCTCCGCAGGTCGGCAGCATCCGTCTTATGAATATCGAGAAAATGAGTCATCAGGCTTGTCCAGTTGACGCGTATCAGGCGACATGTTCGGAAAGGCGTGTGGCGGCGCGGTCGAGTCGCGCAACGGCCTCCGCGATTTCCTCATCGGTGATGTTCAGAGGCGGCAAGAGACGCACGACGTTATCTGCCGCACCCACCGTGAGAAGGTGTTCGTCATAGCAGGCGCCAACGACGTCGGTATTGGCAACCCGGCATTTGAGCCCGAGGATCAACCCTGTACCCCGCACGGCCTCGAATATCTCTGGGTGTCCTGCAACCATTCCCTCGAGCTTCTGACGCAATGCGCCTGCGCGGCGATTTACGCCATCCAGAAACTCATCCTCTGATACAATCGCCATCACGGCATTCCCCACGGCACAGGCCAGAGGGTTGCCTCCATATGTCGAACCGTGGGTGCCTACTGTCATCGCGAAGGCTGCGGCTTCTGTTGCCAGGACGGCCCCCAACGGAAAGCCGCCCCCGATCCCCTTGGCGACCATCATGATATCCGGGGTAATGCCGGCCCATTCATGAGCAAAGAGCTTGCCCGTACGCCCAACCCCGCATTGTACCTCGTCAAGGATCAAAAGGATTCCGTGTTCATCACAGAGATCGCGCAGGCCCTTCAAGCACTGATCGGGCAAAGGGCGAATACCGCCTTCGCCCTGCACCGGTTCAATCAGGATCGCACCCACGGTCTCGGTAATTGCATCTTGCAACGCTTCGTGATCGCCCCATGGCACGTGGACAAAACCGGGCAACAGGGGTCCGAATCCCTTTGTCATCTTTTCAGACCCGGCTGCGGCAATCGCAGCCGAGGAACGGCCATGGAATGCGCCTTCGAAGGTGACGATATCGGTACGCGCGGGCTGTCCCTTTTCGTACCAGTACCGACGCGCCATCTTGACGGCGAGTTCGCAGGCCTCTGTCCCGGAATTCGTGAAGAACACAGTATCCGCAAAGGTCGTTTCAACCAGCTTGTCCGCCAGCGCCTGCTGCTCCGGGATCTGATAGAGATTCGATAAATGCCAGACTTTGTTCGCCTGCGCGGTCAGCGCACCCACAAGCGCAGGATGCGCATGGCCCAGAACGTTGACTGCGATCCCCGCACCGAAATCAAGATATCTGGTGCCATTGGTTGCGGTCAGCCAAGCCCCTTCTCCTTTCTCGAAGGAAAGCGGAGCTCGATTATAGGTCGGCAGGATCGATGTGATCATCGGATGTCCTCGGAAATACAAGAGACCCATGGGTGCCAGCGGCGAATGGGCAAGTCAACAAGAGGAAAGCGGCGCGCTACAAACGCCGGATCGAACGCTTTGGTCAGCGTCGACGTCGCAATGGTATGATGACTTTTCCGATCATGAGCTGGCGTCTAAGGGCTCCGTCGCGTCCCTGTCAATAGCTCTGGCATCCGCACCCGTTAGGATTATCGCTGCTGCGATCCGACCCAAGGTCTCTTCCCCTATCCCCGCACCCGTCTTTCCGCACGTTGCCCAACACACGGGGCGCGCCATTGCGCTGATGCTCGCGGCAACAACCCTTCTGGCCAAATCTCTGGGGACCGACACCCTTGGCGCCGCTATGCATCCACTGCAGATCGGCCACGGGCGGTTCCTGTTCGCCTTCCTGACGCTTTCCCTGGCATTTGCCGCATTTCGCCCCAATTTCGGGAAGATCCACTGTCGTCTCCATCTCGATCGCACCCTGTTTGGATGGCTCGGCGTAACGCTTTCGTTCGCGACCGTGCCTTCATACCGCTCGGCGATGTCACTGCGATCAGCTTCGTCAACCCGATCTTCGCTATCGTTCTTGCCATTCAGCTGCTGAGAGAAAGAGTGGGGCCATGGCGCTGGGCCGCCGCTGCGCTCGCCTTTGCATCTGCAACAATTCTTCTCCGCCTCGGCGATAGGGTAATCCATACGTTTGCGGTTGTGGCACTCGCCGCTGCCGCAATCATGGGGGTTGAGATCATCTTGATCAAACGGCTCAGGGGCCGCGAGCATCCTCTACAGATCCTTGTCATCAACAACGATTGGGGTCTGCATCGCAACCCTTGCCACAGCGCCGTTCTGGGTCCTGCCGACACTTGGTTCATTGGCCGCGCTCGTGGCAATCCGTGTATTGATGGCCTGCACGCAAGGCTGCTTCGTGAATGCGATAGCTGGGGCCGAAGCCAGCCTTGCTGTGCCGTTCAGCTATGCGACTTTCCTATTTGCCACGCTCTATGACGCGCTCATCTTCTAGGTGTATCCCGAAAGCGTCAGGATCATCGGTGGCGTGGTGATCGTGCCGGCCGACATCATCCTCAGATGGCTCGAAAGCCGCGTCAGGGCTTGAGCCGAAACCCGGTTCGGAACCAATTCCAGCATAGTGTCAGAGTAGCGAGCGCTGCGCCCGTACAAATCGCCAGACCAAGCCAAGGAGAGCTGTCCGAGACGCCGATGAACCCGTAGCGTACGCCGTCAATCAGATAGAAGATCGGGTTCAGATGAGTCAGCACCTGCATCGGCTCAGGAAGGCCATCAGTGGAATAGAACGTGCCAGACAAAAACGCCAACGGTGTCACGATGAAATTGGTGATCGCGGCCATATGATCGAACTTTTCGGCGAGGATGGCCGCAATGATCCCCAAGCCTCCGAGAAGGATGGACCCTAGCGCGGCAAATACCAGCGCCCATAGAGGATGAACGAGAGGCACGCCGAGTAACAAATGCATGACAGCGGCAATCGTCACAGCGACCATCAGCCCGCGCAGCAGGCCGCCTGCAACATAGCCCAGCACCAGCTCCAAAGGCGAAAGGGGCGGCATCAGTGTATCTACGATATTTCCCTGGACCTTGCCGATCATCAGCGATGACGAAGTATTGGCAAAGGCATTCTGGATTACTGTCATCATCAAGATCCCCGGCGCCAGAAATGCCAGAAACGGAACGCCCATGACATCGCCTCGAGCCGGGCCGATCGCGAGCGCGAAGACTGCTAGGAACAATCCCGCCGTGGCAAGCGGCGCCAGAAGCGTTTGGGTCCAGACGACCAGAAAGCGCATGACTTCTCGGCGCGCCAGCTCATAGAGCCCCAGCGTGTTCCATCTTCCGAACCTGCGGACACCCATATCACGATTTATCTTCATTCCTCGCCCAACGTTGTAGAACGACTGCTGCCCGGGCTTGTATCCGGAGTTTCGGTGTTTAGAATAGGGAGAACTCGAAATTCCAAGCGGCTCTGCGTAGGCGGGCCGCTTTTCAGATCGGAAATGCCATGTCCTGGACCGACGAACGGGTGGAAACCCTGAAGAAGATGTGGAGTGAAGGGCAATCCGCAAGTCAGATTGCTAAAGAACTGGGCGGGGTCACCCGAAACGCCGTGATTGGCAAGGTTCATCGTCTGGGCCTGTCGAACCGCGCCGGAGCGGCACCGGCGAAACCTGCCAAGGAAAAGGAAAAACCGTCTGCGGAAGCACCAGCCACTGCACCTGCGAAAGAGGAAGCATCCGCCGCTGTTGCACCTGAGCGTCCTTCCGTTCCGGCGCGCCGCCAGATTATTCCGGCCGGTCAGCCCTTGCCGCCGCAACCGTCGGCCAACGAAATTTCGCCCGAAGCTCTGGCCAGCGTCCGCGAAGTCGAAAAGAAATCGAAAAAGATCAGTCTCATGGAACTCACCGAACGGACCTGCAAATGGCCGGTGGGCGATCCGGCGACGGACGACTTCTGGTTCTGCGGCCTGCCGACACAATCTGGCAAACCTTATTGCGAAGCCCATGTTGGTGTGGCTTTCCAACCCATGAGTTCGCGCCGCGATCGCCGCCGCTAGCGGCTTGTGGGCGCAGTGCGGATTCAGCGTTGTGCGTGTAAGCTACGGGACTTCTGATGGCGACGTCGGCAAGGCGCAGTACAAGCAACAACCATCTTGAAAAGGTTCTACTTTTCTTGGCCTTGGTGAAGCACACGACGTACTAAAGCCGTCCCCAGGATCACCGCCACTCCCGCGGATGAAATGAGACCAGACCAATCACCCACAAGATCGGCAAGATCCGAAAGCCGTGATCCGAACAGGAAGCCGATCATCACATAGGCAAACACCCAAATTGCCTCGCCCACTGCATCCCAGACAGAGAACCTGACCCAAGACATACCCGCGGCCCCCGCTGTCAAGTTCACCCAAGGTCCAAGTGGGGCAAAGAGCCAGGTCGAAAGGAACACAGCGATCCCTCCCCACCGTTCGATCGCCGACTGAGCGCGCGCCACCAACAGGTCCCGTTGCGGCTTAGCTCGCAGGAAATCAACCACCGCCGGGCCACCCCACCGCCCCAGGTTGAAATCCGACCTGATCGCCGGAAATCGCCGCGACATACGCAACGAAGATAACTTGCCACAAGGTCAGATCCGATGACGCTGCAAATGCGCCCCCGGCAAGCATCACAGCAAATGTGGGGATCGGAACTGCGAGGCAGGACAGGAATGCCGCAATGGCAATGATGGGCAGCCCATAAGTCGAAACATAGCCGAAGAGGATTTCAGCCATCGGATCCGGCCCGAGATGTTCGGATCGCCACATCCAGCTCCGAGATCAGATCATCGACGTTGCGCCCCTGCCTTGCAGCAATCTCGGAAAGCGTTGTTCTCCGACCAGACCCGTCTCTCTCGATCCCCAAAGCGCCCGCAACAACTTCTGCGGGAACATCCCAAGACCTCGCGACATATCGCGGTGTCATCCAGCCCGCGATCGGTTGATCGATACTGGCCGGATCAGACCAATGCACGACCGACACAGTGAATCGCACCAGAAACGCGCCGGTCAGAACCAGAGCGAAAGCGAGCGCGAGGCAAAGGATGGCATGCCGTTTGACGAAATTCATCAAGGCTCCTTCTCACCCAGATTGCGCGTATTGTTCTGGCGCTGTTCGTTCGATCGTCGAAGGACTTTCAGCCTTTAGATCCGCCCACCGAGGCCGTCATTCTCAATTCCCGCCAAATAGCTTGAGCAAACCCTTGCCCGCCTCTTCGGTCAGCTTCTGTTTCAACGCATCTTCGGCGGATTGCCCCGTGGTCGTTCCCAGCCGCTCCTGGACCTTGTCTTTCAGTTGCTGCTCGACCTTGTCCTTAGCGGCTTCAATTTCTTCACGAGCATTCTCGTTGATCAGACCCGCCATATCCAACCCGAATTTTGGGCTGTCCCATGTACCGGTGATCTTTACCGGAACGCTGATCCCGGCGCCCTCCCCCTGCAGGATCTTTGGCACCAGCCGATAATTCAGCGTCTGTCCGCCCAGCCCCACCTGACCGCTGCCTGTTGCGCTGAACAGAGGCGCTGTCATGCGCAGGTTTTCGTTTATCACCACCCCGTCCACAATTCGGAATGTGCCGGTAATCTCGTCAAAAATCGTACTGGCACCCTCGCCGACAAAGGACGTGTCGAGATTTCTTAGCATCCCGACAAGATCAAGACCGAGTAGTTCGCCCGCACCGAAGCGGAAACTGCCGCCGCCATCCAGCGAGTTCATCAGGGCATTCATCGAATTCCCCGATCCCAGCACCTTGATTTCCATATCGCCCAGCGCAATCAGGCGATCAAAATCCAGAAGCTCGGCAAACAGGCGCGAAATCGCGATAGCGGAACCTTTCAGATCCGCGCTGGCCGAAAGTCCGCCCCGGCCGTTCACCACGATCGCTCCCGCGACACTGCCATCGTAGGCTATTAGTTCGCGGATCGTCGCAACCAGCCGCCGGTCATCCAGGGTAAGCTGAAGCCGCGTGCGTCCGAGCTGCGAGGTCCCAGTATCGATTCTCGCTGCCGCGAACGAAAGATCCAGGTCCACCGCGCCCAGACCCGAGACGTCTATGGGTGCAGTTGACCAACCCGAGCTTTCGGCCCGGTTTCCGCTCCCCGAAGACCCCGTATCCTCCCCGCCATCGATCATCAATCTATCTGCGGCAAGTGTCCCGGATATCCGGGGGCGCGGACCATTAAGGGCGATGGTCAAATCTCCGTTCAACCGGTTTTGGTCCAAAGTGATCGCCGATCCCAAAAGCGCTATCTGGTCGGACGAAATCTCGGCATCCGCCGCAATAGAAATGGTTTCGGCGCCTAGCCCACGCGCAAGATCTGGCCGCGCGATCCCGGCCAGTGCGGAAACCCCTGACAAGCGCCCGAGGTCAAGCTCCAGCCGACCCGACGCGCCGAATGGCTCAAGCCCCACCTGTCCGGCAAATCGAGCGCTCATGTCATCAGCGGCTGCTTCAATCAAGACTCCTTCCGCACCCGCACCGATCAGCGCAGCAAGGGAGGACCCAGCAATTTGCAAATCCATCGCCTGACCGTTGACCTCGGCGGACCCATCCAGTTCGAATGGCCCGTCGAATTCGGGCAAGGTCAAACTCATATTCACCCCAGCCACGCGTGTCGTCGCCCCATCCGCGCCAAGGATCGTAACCCGACCATTGCGGATCACAGCCCTGTCGATCGAAAAGGTCGTCGGTCCATCTGCCGGGGCCGCGCCACTGGAGGAAGCTTCCGCGCTCGCCGTGGCGGGACGCAGGGTAATGTCCGGACCATCAACGGTGACCTCCGTAATACGGATGTCGCCGCCAATCAGCGCCCGCCAATCCACGCCAATCGAAAGCGCCTCGGCGCGCAGGAATCTCTCGCCTCCACCTGGTTCAGAGATCTCGATGGCTCCGGTTTCGATCCCTAAGATTCGGCCAGATCGATGGCCGTGCATCTCCCTCCACCACCAGCGTTCTACCCGTTGCCGCCTCGAACCGGCTTTCCGCCAGCCCGGCGATGCGGTCGACCGGTAGAAGAAGCAATGCTCCCACAAGCGCCACAACGGCAAGCAAAAGGACTCCAGCGATTCTGATCATCCAGCGCATGATTATTTCTCCTGCTCAGTTGCAGGAAGGATGGCCCCTGCGGGGCCGCGCTTCAAGGGGACGGATAGGAAGCTCTTCCACGACTACAGGTCTTGGAATGGAGCTTCGCAACCATGGAACTCGCCGTTCTTTCGAACAGGAACGTCAGGAACGCGTGAACAAGCGCCGCACCCGCAGCAGCCGCCAGAGAATCGCAAAGCGAGTGGCGAACCAGAAATGTTCGAAATAGCTTTCATCCACAGAATTGGGACCGCCAGCGAAAGTTCATGTCACGGACTGGATAGGCATCTCTCCTAGTCGATGGACCAAGAGAATGGCGGACCAACTGCGAAGTTCGCGCCCGAACATCGATGATTCTCCATTTGATCAGGGAGAAGTTGTCCATACTCTGCTGAAACGACAACATATGATGATATTGACCGGCGCATTTTGATGCAGTCGAAGCAGGACGTTCGGTCGAGGCTCTGGCGGAGGATGTCGGCCTGCCCCGCAGCTCCACATCGAGAGGCATCTGACGGCTGGAAGGGGATGGCCTGATTACGGGCCCGTTGCCCTTGTGGATGCCAACAAGATCGGTCGCGGTCTGATTGTGTTCATCTCGCTCAAGACCGATTGGCATAATGCCGCTTGGGCCGACGCTTTCATAAAGGCCCTACGAAGCATGCAGGACATCCTGCGTGCCTCTCAGACCTCAGGCGAACAGGATTACTTGATTCGCGCATGCGTTGCCGTTGTGGCCGCGTACGACCAACTCTGCAAGAAGCAGACCAAGCGGATCGACCTCGAGGATGTCTCAGCCAGCTTTGTCATGGAAGATATCAAGGAAACGACGGCGCTTCCTATCCCCTGACTTGCCGCCCGTCCATCGCCCCTTCCCCTGACACTCTGCCACCGCTATAGCGCGGGCCATGAGTCAGAACCCTTCAGACCTTCGTCCAGATCTGGCACGCGCCCGTGTGCCCGCCGAACGGCGCGTGGGGCAACCCACCATCGGTATGGTCTCGCTTGGTTGCCCAAAGGCGTTGGTGGATAGCGAACGCATTCTCACCCGGCTGCGCGCAGAGGGCTATGCAATCTCTCCCGACTACAGCGGAGCAGATGCCGTGATCGTAAACACCTGTGGATTTCTTGACAGTGCAAAGGCCGAGAGCCTCGAAGCAATTGGCGAGGCCTTGGCAGAAAACGGTCGGGTAATCGTGACCGGTTGTCTCGGGGCAGAACCTGAATACATCACCGGTGCGCATCCAACCGTCCTGGCCGTGACCGGACCCCATCAATACGAGGCGGTTCTGGATGCGGTTCATGCCGCGGTCCCACCCGACCCAGATCCCTTTATCGACCTTCTGCCTGCACGTGGGATCTCACTGACCCCGCGTCACTACAGCTATCTGAAGATTTCCGAAGGCTGCAATCACAAGTGCAAGTTTTGCATCATTCCGGATATGCGCGGACGGCTCGTGTCGCGCCCTGCGCATGCGGTGATCCGCGAAGCCGAGCGACTTGTCGATGCCGGCGTCAAGGAATTGCTGGTCATCAGTCAGGATACCTCTGCCTACGGCATCGACATCCGACATGCCGAGGCGAACGGCCACCGCGCCCACATCACCGACCTCGCCCGCGATCTGGGGGCGCTGGGAGCATGGGTCAGACTACACTACGTTTACCCCTACCCGCATGTCCGGCAACTGGTCCCACTCATGGCCGAGGGGCTGGTGTTGCCCTATCTCGATATTCCGTTTCAACATGCACATCCGGATGTCTTGCGCCGCATGGCCCGGCCTGCCGCGGCCGCGAAGACTCTTGACGAAATCATCTCTTGGCGCACCGATTGCCCGGACATCACGCTGCGCTCGACGTTCATCGTCGGCTATCCGGGCGAAACCGAAGCAGAGTTCCAGAACTCTGCTCGACTGGCTCAACGAGGCCCAGCTCGATCGGGTGGGCTGCTTCAAATACGAAAACGTGGATGGGGCTCGCTCGAACGCCCTGCCCGGCCATGTGGACGAGGACGTCAAACAGGACCGCTGGGAGCGGTTCATGGCCCGTGCGCAGGAGATCTCAGAGGCAAAGCTGGCGGCAAAGGTGGGCCAGACGATCCAGGTCATCGTCGACGAGGTCGATGTCGATGCCGCCACATGCCGGACCAAAGCCGACGCTCCGGAAATCGACGGGAATCTCTTTATCGACGAAGGGCACGAGAGGCTGAGCCCAGGGGATATCGTAACAGTCAAGGTCGATGAGGCCGGGGAATACGATCTGTGGGGCCGACTGGTCCCGGCTTGAGTTTAGGTCCGTAAACCGACCATTCACCATTTTTGACGATTGTCCGAGTATGCCCCATACCTCCGACCTCAGGCCAGTCTTTGACCGTGTCTACCGCACCAATCGCTGGACCACCGCAGGAAACGGTTCGGGGCCAGGCAGCGCGCTTGGCCCGGAAGATCCGCTCATCAAGGGGCTGGTTCGATTCATACGATCCAATGCGATCGGCCGGATCGTGGACGTCAGTTGCGGGGGTATGGCATGGTGGCCCCATGTCCTTGCAGAAACCGAGGGCATTGCGTTTCATGGCTTCGATGTCTCGCATGTGATCGTCAACCGCAATCGGGCGGCATTTCCGGATCGGGATTGGCACTTCGATGTCACTGATGCTCGCACACACGCCTACCCGCACACGGATCTGATCGTCTGCCGTCAAACCCTCAATCACCTGTGGCCGGAAGATGCCGTGGCAGTCGTCAACAACCTTCGGCGCTGCGCCCGATTCCTCGCCATTACCCATGACCCGGCCATCCGGGCAAATCCCGCCAAGGCTGACCATTATCCACTTTTCGACGATTGCGCCCGGGCCACACGCTACTTCCGGCTGAACCTGCATCTCGATCCATTTCCCCAATGCCCGGAATAGCAGCAATTCCCGATGTCGACGATCAGCGACTTGGCATCTTTCAGGGTGATTTGCCCTGCTAACCGCCCAGATGCCCGCTTGGGTTGCACATCCCGCGCGCGAAGGCATAATCACTTGCCATAATCAAAAGAACCCTTTGGGAGAAACCTGATGACTCTACGCCATCTAATGCTGGCTGCCTCCACCGTGGCACTGACAGCCGGTGCGGCAAGCGCCGAGACACTTCGTTGGGCACGCGAGGGCGATGCGCTTACGCTAGACCCGCACGCCCAGAACGAGGGTCCAACCTCGACACTCAATCATCAGATCATGGAACCGCTGGTCATTCGCGACATGACCGGACAGATGGTTCCTGCTCTCGCAACCGAGTGGGGCGTTTCGCCGGACAATCCGAATGTCTGGGTATTCACCCTCCGCGAAGGCGTGACCTTTCATGACGGCGCTGCTTTCGACAGCGAAGATGTGAAGTTCTCCCTCGACCGCGCGATGACTGAAGATTCCGACTACAAGGAACTTCTTGCAAGCGTGAAGGAAGTACGCGCGACCGGTCCATACCAGATCGAGATCGAAACCAATGGTCCCAACCCAATTATGCCTTCGAACCTGACCAACATGTTCATCATGGACAAGGGATGGGCAGAGGCGAACAACGCCGTGAAGGTTCAGGATTACGAAGGCGGCGAAGACACGTTCGCAGCAAAGAACGCAAACGGAACGGGCCCCTACAAGCTGATCAGCCGCGAGCCGGATGTGAAGACGGTCCTGGAAATCAACGACAATTACTGGGGCAAGGACGATTTTCCGATGGAAGTGACCCGGATCGAATACACACCGATCCAGAACGCGGCCACGCGGATTGCCGCACTCCTGTCAGGCGAAGTCGATTTCATACAGAACGTTCCAGTTCAGGACATCCAGCGCGTTGCCGCCGCGGACAACCTGACTGTCAGCACGGCACCTGAGAACCGGGTGATCTTCTTCGGCATGAATATGGGTGATGCCGATCTGAAGAACGACAATGTCGATGACGCAAACCCGCTGGCCGACAAACGCGTGCGGGAAGCGATGAAGATCGCCATCAATCGCGACGCGATCCAGCAGGTCGTGATGCGCGGCCAATCCGAGCCAGCGGGTGTTATCATGCCACCCTTCGTCAACGGCTGGACCCCCGAACTTGACGCAGTGCCGGAGACCGATGTCGAAGCTGCAAAGGCCCTGCTCGCCGAGGCCGGTTATGGCGATGGATTCTCGATCCAACTCGATTGCCCAAATGACCGCTACATCAACGACGAAGCGATCTGTCAGGCTGCCGTCGGAATGCTTGCCCAGATCGGCATCACGGTAAATCTCGATGCCAAACCGAAAGCGCAGCATTTCCCGCTGATCAACAACCTCGAAACCGACTTCTACATGCTGGGTTGGGGTGTTCCTACCTTTGACTTGGAGTACGTGTTCAACTTCCTCGTGCACACCAAGGGCGATAAATATGGCTCGTGGAACGGAACGCGCTATTCCAACCCGGAACTCGACGAGGTCATTCAAGCGCTTGCTTCTGAAACAGATCTCGAAAAGCGCAACGGCATGATCGCCGACATCTGGAAGACGGTTCAGGACGAAGTCCTGTATCTTCCGATCCACCATCAGGTACTGAACTGGGGTATGCGCTCTGATCTCGACATCGAGGTCCAGCCCGAAAACACGCCGAAGATCAAGTATTTCAGCTTTGCCCGATCATGAGATCGACCACACAAACGACGCAAGCCCCGGTCGGTGCACCGGGGCTTGCGTCACCGCTGATCAGCCGCACAATCCGACGAACCTGATGAGCCAGTGTCGCTTGTAGACCACGCTGGCAACTGGCCCAATAACGCTGATGACGGACACGCCAACGAGAGCTTCAGTGAGTATTCGGAGATATTGGTAGCGGAGGAGGGACTTGAACCCCCGACACGCGGATTATGATTCCGCTGCTCTAACCAACTGAGCTACTCCGCCACTGCGACGCGCTAGGTAGAGATATGGTGCCAAGGCGTCAAGGGAAAATGGTGGATCATTCGCGGGCCCGAAGTACGCCAGCGGGACGCGCGGCCAGCGGTCGCCATGCAAAAGCAAGGCCCGCCAAGAGCGTCACCAGAATTCCACCCGCTACGATTGCGATCGCCGAGATCGGCTCGAAGACAAAGTCAGTGTCCATAACGAAACGGGTGATGCCCCAACCCGCCGCGGCCCCCGCTGCAATGGCGACCAGCCCCGCCGCAGCCCCGAGTAAAGCCGAGCGCATCGCGAAGTTCGCGAGGATCGCACCACGGGTGGCTCCCAGCGTCTTTAGAACGGCAGCCTCAAAGGTCCGCCCGCGCTCACCCGCCGCAGCCGCACCGATCAAGACGATGCCGCCGGTGATCAGGGTCGCCAGCGCGCCATATGTCACCGCTGCTGCGATCGTGCGCAGCACTTCCGAGACACGATCGATCGCATCGCGCACCCGGATTGCAGTGATGTTCGGATAGGCTTGCGCCAAGTCGCGCAGAATCCCCGCCTCTGCGGCTTCATCCGCATAGATCGTGGCGATATGCGTGTGCGGTGCTCCCGCAAGCGCAGCCGGGTTCATCGAGAGGATGAATCCGATCCCCGCCGTCGAAAAATCGACTTCGCGGAAGCTCGTGATTGTGGCAGTGATATCCCGCCCAAGGATATTTATCGTGATCTCATCGCCCAGGGACAGGTTCATTTCGGCAGCTTCTTCGGCTGCGAAACTGATCTGCGGCGGACCCGAATAGTCGGGCTCCCACCATGTGCCAGCCGTGATCACGGCTCCATCCGGCGGGGTCACCGAATAGGTCAAGCCGCGGTCCCCTTCCAGCACCCAATGATCCCCCGCGACTTCGGCCGCCGGTTGTCCGTTGATCCGGGTAATGACGCCGCGCAGCATGGGTGCGCTTTCCACCGTTTCGACACCCGGTGTTGCGGCCATGAGGTCGCGGAAACCCTCAAGCTGATTGTTCTGAATATCGACAACGAAATACGATGGTGCGACTTTCGGAAGATCGCGGGCGATCGCGCCGCGCAGATTGGAGTCGATCTGCCCGATTGCCGCCAAGACCGTCAGTCCGAGCCCAAGGGAAAGAACGACCGACGTGGTCTCGGACCCGGGTCCGCCAACCGCACCCATGGCAAGGCGGACCGTCGTGCGCCCACGCATCCAGTGCGCCCGCGCCAGACGACGTGCTATCAGGCGGATCGCGATCGACGCAAAGATCAGCGCCACAAAGGAAGCAACCAGGCCAGCCGCCGACCAAAGGGTTAATCTGACAAGACCGGAAAGAAGAGCCGCACTTGCGATAAGGGTTCCGAGGATTGCCATGGTCACTGCGATCCAGATTGGTCGCGGCAGCCCCCGGTGCGACAAACCGACATCACGAAACAGTTCTGCCGCGCGGACTTCTTCGGTCCGGGCAAGGGGCCAAACGGTAAAGAGCAGAGCCGCTAACAGCCCATAGAGGGCAGCTTCGGCAAGCGGTCGAAGATGCAAAGCGAATTCCGCAGGAACCGGAAGACTTCGCTTCGATCAGCGGCGCAAACAACAGAGGCACGAGGCTGCCCAGTGTCAGTCCAAGCAGAATGCCGATAATGGTCAGCGCGCCGACCTGAAGGAAATACGTCAAGAACACTGTGCGCCGGTCGGCCCCAAGGCTCTTAAGCGTCGCGATGGTTGCGGTCTTGGTATCGAGATAGCTGCGAACGGCCGCAGAGACACCGACACCGCCCACGGCAAGACCGGCAAGCCCGACGAGAACTAGGAAGGCCGACAAGCGATCTACGAATTCCGACAGGCCCGGAGCACCGTTCCTGCGATCCTGCCAGCGAATACCCGCACCTTCGAGGCTCTTGCGCGCTTGGGCTTCCAGCACCGAAAGATCCACTCCTTCGGCAAGACGCATACGGTATTGCGTGTCGAAGAGGCTCCCGGGGCTCAAGAGCCCGCTCCCGTCCAAAGCACGGGTGTGGACGATGGTCCGCGGGCCAAGCCCAAAGCCCCCCGTGGCCGCATCCGGTTCGCGAACAAGGATCGCGGAAAGGATGAATTCCTGCGTTCCCAGCCTGAAGGGATCGCCGACCGCAAGCCCCATCCTGTCGGCAAGAACCCGATCCATCACCGCGCCGGGGACAGCCCCGTTTCCGTTCAGCGCCGCTGCGAGCGGCATATCCGGCTCCAGCTCGGTCTGCCCATAGATCGGATAGGCCCCGTCCACGGCTTTCACCTGTGTCAGTGCCCGATCGTTATCGGTCACGGCCATCGAGCGGAAATCGACTATCTCCGATACCTCTTCGGAGACCTGTCCAATCCATGCCCGCTCATCCTCGGTGGCAAAGCGATAGGTCAGCGCAATCGCGGCATCTCCGCCAAGGATTACCGCACCTTCGCGCTGAAGCCCCGCATTGATGCTCTCGCGAACGGTACCTACGGCAGCAATGGCCGCGACGCCAAGCGCCAGACAGGCAAGAAACACCCGGAATCCCGACAGCCCGCCACGCAACTCGCGCGCTGCAATCCGGCTGGCGAGGCGAAGTGTCATTCTGCGGCCTTCGCTTCCGTGCTTTGCTCGATCAGGCCGTCCCGCAAACGGATCACCCGATCACAACGCTCTGCAAGCTCCCGCGCATGGGTCACCAGGATCAGCGTTGCGCCATGCCGGTCGCGCAGACCGAACAACAACTCCATGATCGCCGCCCCTGTGCTGCCATCCAGATTGCCGGTCGGTTCGTCGGCCAGCAGGATATCGGGCCGTGGGGCCGCCGCACGGGCAAGGGCGACACGCTGCTGCTCTCCACCCGACATCTGCGCCGGATAGTGATCCATTCGTCCCGCCAAGCCAACCTGTGCCAATTCGGCAGCCGCACGTTCGAACGCGTCGGGCGCACCGGCAAGTTCCAGCGGAGTTGCTACATTCTCCAGGGCCGTCATTGTCGGAATTAGGTGGAAGGATTGAAAGACAACACCCATATGTTCGCGACGGAACCGGGCCAGAGCGTCTTCGCCGAGCCGGGTCAGGTCATGGCCAAGAGCCGAGACATGCCCGCTTGTCGCGCGCTCCAGCCCACCCATGAGCATGAGGAGCGATGACTTGCCTGACCCAGACGGCCCGATCAGTCCCAAGGATTCCCCCCGGGACACGGTTAGCGTGATTCCCTTCAGGATATCGACCCGCCCCGCGTTTCCGTCGAGAGACAGGCAGGCATCGGTCATCGTCAGAACAGGATCGGTCATGCGCATCTTTCGGCGGTTACTGTCCGTTGGATATGGGGCGATAAGACGAACCCGCAAGTTCGGATTGGTTATGCTTCTGGCATCCGGCCCCGCGCTGGCCGATGAAGTTGTCATTGCAACCCTCGGCGACAGCCTGACCCAGGGTTATGGTCTTGTCTCCGAGCAGGGATTTGTTCCACAGATGCAGGGCTGGCTCGATGCGCAGGGACTTGACGTTCGGCTGATAAACGCAGGCGTCTCCGGCGATACGACTGCCGGTGGCCTGGCCCGAATCGACTGGACGCTCACCGAAGACGTGGACGCCCTGATCGTAGCTCTGGGTGGCAACGATGTCCTGCGCGGCATCGACCCCGGCGTTTCACGCGCTAATCTGGACGGGATATTGTCGGTTGCCCAAGACCGTAAGCTTCCGGTCCTTTTGGTGGGCATCAGTGTTCCTGGCAACTACGGGCCAGAGTATCAAACTTCGTTCCGCGCCATTTATCCGGAACTTGCCGAGATTCACGGCGCAACTCTCTACCCCGATTTCCTGACCGCAATCACCCAGGAAGACACGGGAACCGCACTGGCGACCTTACTCCAGGGCGACGGCATTCACCCGAATGCCGAGGGCGTCCGACGGATCGTCGAGGATATGGGTCCAAGCGTTAAAGCTCTGGTCGGCGCGGCAAAGCCCTAGATCTCTAGCTCGGCCAGAAGCGCCGCGTATCCGGCACCATGCATGTCCCGATCTCGGATTGTGCCCTGCACATTCGGACGCGGCAGCGAAAACTTGACGACATTCAGCGCCTCGATATCAAACCGCCTGAGCGCGCTGGGCGATGTCTGAAACAGAGCTGCGACACGGGCCGTTTCCAGCCCAGATTGCACCTGCCGAAACGCCTCCGTTGTCCCACAAAAGATATCGACGGTGATCCAGAATGGCCCGGCATTCTTGGACCTCACCTTTTCAACCAGTGTATCAAGCCGGGGCATTGGCAACCTCCCGCACGGAAAGACTGAAGGCCTCCATCGGGTCGTCGAGCATCAGGACATGGTTCAGACAGAATTCAAAGATTTCGCCACGGTCGATCTCCGCTGGCGAGAACGGAAAGGCGAATGTGGGCTGCTCCTCTTCCTGTGTCAGCGGATGATGGAGGAGATACGGGTTCAGAAGCTTGCCGATCTCGTTCGCATGGCCCTGTGTGGCAGCAGTGACCATTCCAAGGATGCCCAGTTCCACCGGCTCACCGGTCCGCGTCTCCAGAGGGCCCAGCGTGGCATTCTGGCCAATGATCCGCAGCTCGATCTCGAAGTCGTTCGGTGACAGATTCAACCTTTCAACCGCCTTCGCGCAGCATTTCTGCCGGATATCCTCGACCCATTTCGTGGCGCTCTCGACATAGTGTGCGTCGCGTAAGAGCGTCAAAAGGATCGTCTGGAACCCGGCCCGCCGCGCCCCCTCGAGCTTGACGGAATAGGGTCCGGGAACCCACACAGATCCTTCGACCCTGACCGATTTTTGATCAAGCGCAGTATAGGTCGCATGGGTTACATCAAGGTGTCCGCCCGGTTCATAAAGGATGAACGGGTCGGAATTCTCATAAAGCATATGCGCCGAAACCGTGTGGGGCGTAGCACAGGCTCCGTCCGCCAATGGGGTGACAGTAAAACCCGTTGTATCGAAATCGATCAGAATTACGCCCGATTGCGGATTGGTCGCACAAAGTGCCCCGCATTCACCTATTTTTGCCCCGTGCCAAGCCGCACCATCCAGACAACCCCGCGCGATCGGAAGCGCCGCGATAATCGCGGTGTCGGTCGTGCGACCTGCGATCACGATATCGGCTCCTGTCGCCAGAGCTGCGTTGATTTGCTCCGCACCCGCCAGCGCCACGATATTGGTACAACTGTCGATCAATGCGTCCGATATCTCGGGAGCCGGATCCAGCGCCCGGATCCGCTCCTGTGCCAGCGCTGCCTTGATCCGCCCTGCCGGTTGATCGGATTTCAGAACCGCGATCCGCGCCGCCAGCCCGTGCTCGCGCAAGATGTCTTCCGTGATCTCGACCATCCAGTCCACCGCGGGCCCTGCTCCGCAGGTGCCGGCCGTTCCGATAACGAGCGGAACACCTGCCCTTTCGCGCGCAAGAACCAAACCTTCCCACTCGCGCCGGGTCGAACTGCGGGCGTATTTCGAGACTCCGCGCCCAAGATAGGAGGGCCCACTATCGGTAGAGCCCCCATCGATCGCGATCAGATCGGGTTTAGCGGCGATCCCACGGTCAAGCGCTGCCTGATCGTATCCCAGACCCAGAGCGCCCGACGGGATCAGAACCCGGACCATGGATCAGTCCGAGACCATCTGCGGTTTTCTCAGGAACCGGCGTAGGAACATCGGCGCAACGAAGCCGATCAACGCCGCCAACAGTAGCCCGGTCGATATCCCGGAGGAAAAGAGATAGGTCCAGTCCCCGTCCGACAGAACCATTGCATCGCGCAGCTGCTTCTCCATCTTTGAGCCTAGAAGGATGCCGAGAATCACCGGCACTGTGGGAATATCGAGTTTGCGCAGAACGTAGCCCAACACACCGAAGGCCACGACCAGCAAGAGGTCGAAATAGCTCCCCGTCAGCGAATAGATTCCGACCAGCGAAATGATTGTGACGCCCGGCATCAGGATTGCCGGAGGAACTTCAAGCACTTTTACGAACACTTTGACGAGCGGCACGTTCATCGCCAGCAGAACGAAGTTCGCGATAAACAGCGAAGCGATAAGGCCCCAGACAACCTCAGGCCGGTCGGTGAACAGGGTCGGCCCCGGAGTGATGTTGAGCGTCACAAGCACCGCCAGCAAGACGGCAGTCGTTCCAGAACCGGGCACGCCAAGTGTCAGCATGGGAACCAACGCCCCGCCGGCGGCAGAGTTGTTTCCGGCCTCCGGGGCGGCAACGCCTTTGACAACGCCCGTCCCGAATCCACCCTTCTCCCCCGCAATCCCCTTCTCCATCACATAGGTCAGGAACGAACCGAGAGAGGCACCGGCCCCCGGCAACACGCCCGCGATGAACCCAAGGATCGAGGAGCGGACCATTGTCCACCGGGTCGACCAGATGTCGCGCCAGGGTACGGTTACCTTGCCCAGCTTGACCCCCACCGCCCCGCTCTTTCCATGGCTTTCGATGAAGAAGAAGACCTCGGACACCGCAAACAGCCCGACGATTGCAACGAGGAAATCAACTCCGTCCATCAGATGCAGATTGCCCCCGGTCATCCGCGGCAGACCAGAGTTGGGATCAAGCCCGATCATTGCGATCATGATGCCAAGGCAAGAGGCGAATGCCGCCTTGGCCTGGTTGTTCGACGAAATGCCGCCAAGCGTACAGAACGCCAGCAAGTAAAGTGCGAAATACTCGGCCGGACCGAATTGATATGCGATACGGCTCAGCAACGGCGCCAGGAACATCAGGCCGACCGTCGCAAGAAAGGCTCCAACGAAAGAAGCCACACCCGAAATCACCAGCGCATCACCGGCACGCCCCTGCTTGGCCATGGGGTAGCCGTCAAGGCAGGTCATCATCGCGGGTTCATCGCCGGGAATATTCAGAAGGATCGAACTGATCCTCCCGCCATACATCGAGCCATAATAGATCGAGGTCAGAAAGACGAGCGCGGCCGTCGCATCAAGCCCGAGACTGAAGGTGAGCGGAATCATGATGGCCACACCGTTCGACGGGCCAAGACCCGGAAGCGCGCCGACGATCGTCCCGATGAAACAGCCGACAACGGCGAGAAACAGCGTGAATGGCGAAAAGGCTATGCCAAAGCCCAGCTGAAGATTGGCGAGGATATCCATGATTGCTCCCTAACCCAGCCAGCCGCGAGGAACGGCAAAGAGGCTGAGACCCAGCCCATAGCGAAAAAGAACGAACATGCCGACCGACAGGCAGATACCCGTGATGGCCGCGACAGTCAGGCGCGGCGAAATCTGATAACTCAGAACCGCTGCAGCTATGGCAGTCGGCAGAAGAAACCCCAGAGGCTTGAGCGCATAGGCGTAGGCCACCAAGAGTGCGACCGAAAAGAGCAGCGACAGCACCATTCGGCCCTCGGGCCATTCGGGTTCTTCGTCAGGCGCGAACACCATGACACCGCCACAGATGATCGCGACCGAAGCGACGAGAATCGGGAATGTCTTTGACCCAACAGGGTCCGAAATGAAGCTGGTCTGTATCTGCAGAGCGCTCGCGATATACGCGAGCGCCCCGAGAATCACGACCAGACCGAAGACGCGGTCTGACTTGCGCGACATATTACTGGATCACGCCGATCTGACGCGACAGTTCCTCGGTCTGGGCGATAACACCGTCGATCCAGCCTTGGAAATCACCCCCCACCTTGGTGAACGGCGCAAGACCATTATCCGCCATCGCCTGTTTCCACTCTGCGCTGTCGGCAACGGCTTGCAGACGCCCAGCCCATTTATCGAAATCTGCATCCGAAATACCGCCCGGCACGTAAAGACCGCGCCAGTTCACCGCGACAACGTCAAAGCCCTGCTCCCGGGCCGTCGGGATATCTTCGAAGCCCGGCACACGCTCTTCGGTCAGAACCGCAAGCACGCGCACGTCACCGTTCTGAACGAAGCCGACGATCTCCGACATGTCCCCGGTCATCGCCTGGGTGAAGCCACCGACTGTCTGGGTGATCGCGTCCGCGCCACCATCGACGCCGATGTACTTGATCGATGTGATATCATCGAAACCCGCGGCCAGCATGACCTGAAGGGGCTTCATGTGGTCGAATCCGCCCACGGCAGAGCCGCCGGCAAAAGCAACCGACCCTGGATCGGCCTTGATCGCGTCAACCATGTCGCCAAGGGACTGGAAAGGACTGTCCGCAGCCACGACAATTACGCCCGGATCCGCACCGATTGCGCCAACAAAACGAACCTGATCGGCCGTCGCACCGCCAAAGGCATTCTGTGCAAGACGCGTCGTCGTCGCCGAAGACGCCGCCACGATCAGTTCCGCATCGTCATTGCGCTCGTTGACGACGTGGCTAAACGCCAGACCGCCGCCCGCACCGGCCATGTTCGTCACCTGAACCGGCTGATCGACCTGGCCGATATCATACAGGATCTTGCCAATCTGGCGGCAGGTGAAATCCCAGCCCCCGCCCGGGTTCGCCGGCGCGATACATTCTGCGGCCATTGCCGATCCGGCAAGGCCAAGCGTCGCCACGACACCAAGTCCCAGCGCTCTTACATTCACGTTCATAGAATTCCTCCCATCAGTAGTTGTTGCAGGGAGAGGATCTTGAATGTCCTGCGCCCCCACGCACCTGCAAGATACAGGCGACCGAGCGAAAGAGTGACCCGCCAGAGCATATTTGTCTAGGTCGGTAATTCTCTCCCATCGAACCGTTCAAGACGCGAACGCCTCAGCAGGCGCGGACGTTCTGCATTTGGGCTACGGGCTCGGAGAAATGAGATTTTCCCGAGACGCCCTCCCCGCTAAGGCGGGCAGGGCTGTTTGCGGGGATTAACCGGCATCGTCCGGCTGATGGGAAGGTGTCACAATTCCCGCTGCCGGCCTTGAATCGGTCGAAGAGAAAATGATCCGGCCTGGTCTTCGTTCATCAACGAGTCCCGCGCTCATGTCCCGCGCGCTTTCCGCAAAGGTAAGACGGACGAGTTCAGAGGTCGTATATAGGCCGGTCGGAACGCCCAGTTGCGCCTCAAGCTGGTCGGACGCAAGTCCGGGGTTGGCGAGGACCAAGGCGATAGCTGTCAACACGATACGCGTCATTGCTGCGGTCCTTTCTGGTCTGCAGGGCATTTGCCCAAACGGGTTTCAGATATGGCAATTCAAGACCCCCGCGGGTTTCCGCGGGGGTCTTTCGCAGGACCGGTTGGGAGGGCCCGGTCCTTCGGGGGGAGATCAGCGCTTGTCTTCGCCGGTCGCGGCCAGGTGTGCTTTCGCGAAGGCCGCGGTCGCCGCCGTGGCGCTCGAGCTGGAGATGACCATGCCGCCTTCGACATTCTGCAGGATCTGGCGGTCGCCTTCGGCTTCCTGGTCGGCTGCAAAGAGGATCAGCGCCGCATCGACCGTGTCGCCGGTCGCGCTGGGTGCGAAGCTCGCGTCGTAACGGGCGCCATCACCGGACTCATGGGACTGGGCGAAGATCGCATTTGCGACGTCCGAGGGCGTCTGCGCGGCCAGCGGGGCGGCAAGGGCGAAAGCGGCGGCGGTTGCGAGGATGAGGGTTTTCATGATGTCGGTCCTTTGATGAATTAATGAAGGGCGGGAACGCCCGGAAAGTGGGTAGAAGCGGCTTCGGGGCAGGGAGCGTCCCGAAGCCACTGGGGGAGATCAGCGCTTGTCTTCGCCGGTCGCGGCCAGGTGTGCTTTCGCGAAGGCTGCGGTCGCCGCCGTGGCGCTCGAGCTCGAGATGACCATGCCGCCTTCGGCATTCTGCAGGATCTGGCGGTCGCCTTCGGCTTCCTGGTCGGCTGCGAAGAGGATCAGCGCCGCATCGACCGTCTCGCCGGTCGCGCTGGGTGCGAAGCTCGCGTCGTAGCGCGCGCCGTCGCCGGACTCATGGGACTGGGCGAAGATCGCATTTGCGACGTCCGAGGGCGTCTGCGCGGCCAGCGGGGCGGCAAGGGCGAAAGCGGCGGCGGTTGCGAGGATGAGGGTTTTCATATCGTGGGTCCTTTCGGTTTTCTGTTCTGGTGGGCGGGATGCCCGGGTTATGAGTGAGGAAGGCTTTCGTGCCGTCCGATGAGACTGATCTGGGCCAGAGGGGCGCTCACTACAACGCACGGACGCGTGAGGATGGCGCGAATTAGGTGCGTTCCTGCACAGGCCCGTGTGCGATACCCCGAAACCCGTCGATTATTGAAACGAACCACACGGGGGCGCGAGCAAACGAAACATTTATTTCGCTATTTCAGTGACCTAGGATCATCGATACCAAGATCTTACCAATCGCCGATCCGGGCCGGTCATATTCAGTCCTGTCCTGTTTCATCAAAATCACTCGATGCTTTAAGACTAAACAGTTCAGTTCATATTTCAAGTAACCACACTCCCTATCGACGTGCGAATGCGCACTGTCCGGTCACAGAATATGCAAGGTTCGAGACGTTCCTGCCCCACGACACACCAAATTCCTTGGGGTTTGACCCTAAAGTGCGCGGCAAACCCGGCATGTACGCGACTTCGGTATTGACCATTGAGCGTTTTACTCGCAGCCTCCACCATAGGGTTTCCGAGATGTCTCGGGATCCCGGGGGACTGCGACTTGCTGTGAAACTCAGAACGAACAGTACGGCTCCCGAAGCTGTACGGTCATACGCTCCCGAGCGAATTCGCTCCACACATGTGACGGAAAACTCCGCCATAGCGTTAGGTTTGCGCAATCGCAGTGGGACCGTTCCTTCTGGGTTCCTTTCGCCAAGAACGGATCGGGTGGCAGTCTGTGCCGCTCAAGATCCGGATATGCATTCCTTCAACAACACCTGCGGCGCGGCATTGATGCCGACGCCGCCAATCAAAAGAACGACAACTGACAGGAGAGAGAAATGTCTTTGAAACAAAGTTTGGCAGCGGGGCTGCTAATCGCAGCGTTCGGTGCCTCGGTCGCATCAGCCCAAGCGCTGGTCTATTGCTCGGAAGGCTCGCCTGAAGGCTTCGATCCGGCGCTATACACCGCCGGGACGACTTTCGATGCGTCAAGCCACCCGATCTATAACCGTCTGGTGGAGTTCAAGGTTGGCACTACGGAAGTGATCCCTGGCCTTGCAGAAAGCTGGGAAGTGTCCGCGGACGGGCTTAAAGTAACCTTCAACCTCCGCCAGGGCGTGAAATTTCATTCCAACGATCAGTTCACGCCCAGCCGCGACTTCAACGCCGACGACGTGATCTTCAGCTTTGACCGGCAGGGCAACGCAGAGAATCCCTACAATCAGGTCTCCGGGGGAACCTGGGAATACTTCGATGGCATGTCCATGCCCGAGCTTATCGCCAGCATAGACCGCGTCGACGACTATACAGTTGTCTTCAACCTGAGCCGGCCCGAAGCCCCGATCATCGCCAACATGGCCATGGATTTCGCGTCGATCGTGTCCAAGGAATACGCCGACGCTATGTTGGCCGCCGGAACGCCCGAAATGCTGAACCAGGCACCGATCGGCACCGGACCCTTCAAGTTTCAAGCCTATCAGAAAGACGCAGTGATCCGCTATCTGCGCAACGACGACTATTGGGGCGACAAGGCCAAGGTCGAGGCACTGATCTTCGCGATCACGCCCGATGCATCGGTGCGCTACCAGAAGGTTCAGGCGGGCGAATGCCATGTCATGGCTTATCCGAACCCGGCCGATGTGCAGGCGATGAAGGATGATCCGAATATCGTGGTTATGGAGCAGGAAGGCCTGAACGTCGGGTACCTCGCCTACAACACGACCATGCCGCCCTATGACAATGCGAATGTCCGCAAGGCGCTGAACATGGCGATCGACAAGCAGGCGATCATCGACGTCGTATTCCAGGGCTCCGGCCAGATCGCCAAGAACCCGATCCCGCCCACGATGTGGTCCTACAACGACTCGATCGTGGACGATCCCTATGATCCCGAGAAAGCAAAGGAAATGCTGGCGGCCGAAGGGGTCACCGATCTCAACATGAAGATCTGGGCCATGCCGGTTCAGCGTCCCTACAACCCGAACGCCCGGCGCATGGCGGAACTGATGCAGGAAGACTTCGCCAAAATCGGTGTCACTGTCGAAATCGTCTCCTACGAATGGGGCGAGTACCTCTCACGCTCGCGCGAACTTGACCGCGATGGTGCGATCCTTCTCGGCTGGACCGGCGACAACGGTGATCCGGACAACTTCCTTGCGGTTCTGCTGGGTTGCGACGGACGTGAGAACTCGAACCGTGCGCAGTGGTGCTACCAGCCGTTCGAAGATCTGATCCAGGAAGCCAAGACACTTCCGACACAGGAAGCCCGGACGCCGCTCTACATGAAGGCTCAGGAAATCTTCAAGGAACAGGCACCCTGGGCCACCATCGCGCATTCGGTCGTTTTCATGACCATGCGGCCCGAAGTCGAAGGTTACGTCGTGCACCCCTTGGGCGGCCATATCTTCAACCAGGTCGGCCTGTCGAACTGATCGGCAATTTACAATTAAGGGCGGCGCTGCATGTGCCGCCCCTACCCACTCTGGATGGCGTTTTCCCGCGTGACAGATTCCCTTACACACCGGCTGCAAGCCTATGCCCGAACCGCCGCCGATCTGGGCGTCGATGCCGTCGCGCTGGTGCCGGGTCCGAATTTCACGCGTGCCGTCGAACATGTCTTCATGAGCCATGAGCGTCCGTTCCTGCTGGTCATTCCGGCAAGGGGCCCGACGGCGGCTCTCGTCCCCAATCTCGAGCTGCGAAGCTGGGACCTTGTCGGCTTCGAAGGTGCGGTCTTCGACTGGCGCGACCAGGACGGGTATCAGGACGCATTCAACGCATTGATGGCGCATCTGGGTATTTCCTCCCTTGCCGTTGAAGGTCAGGTCATGCGGGTCTTTGTCCACCATGCCCTGAAATCCGCTCAACCCGATCTCAGGATCGTGGATGGCGAGGCGGCGATCTCCGGCCTGCGCATGATCAAGACCCCGAACGATATCGCGGCGCTTCGAAAAGCCATTGATATCTCGGAGCGCGCGCTGGCACGTGTTCTGGAAACCGTCCGCCTTGGCCAGACCGAGAAGGAAATCGAACAGACTTTGATACAGGCCCTGTTCGCGGAGGGCGCCGAAGACCAGTCTTTCCACCCGATTGTCGCGGCTGGTGACGGCTCTGCAAGGCCCCATGCCAAGGCTCGGGCGGACTATCCGGTAAAGGCCGGCGATGCGCTGCTTCTGGATTTTGGGGCGCGCAAGGATGGCTTTGCCGCTGATATCACCCGCACCGTGTTTCTGGATCATGCGACGGACGAGGCGCAGGCTGTCTATGATACTGTACTCCGCGCCAATCTGGCCGGTTTCGACGTGACCCGCGCCGGAGTGACGGCCCATGAGATCGACGATGCCGTAATCAGCGTTCTCGAAGCTTCGCCCTATGCTGACCGGATCCGCACAAAGACCGGCCATGGCCTTGGCCGCGATGTGCACGAGGCCCCCTACATAATGCGCGGCAACCATCAGGTGCTTCCCGCAGGCACAGTGTTCACGAACGAACCCGGCCTCTACCAGATCGATAATTTCGGTGTCCGCATCGAAGATGACGTTTTGATTACCGAAAACGGCTGTGAAAGCCTGACAAATTTCCCGAAGGAGCTTACGGTGCTGGCGTGCTGAATTACATCCTGAGCCGAATTCTGACCTTCGTGCCCACTTTTCTGGGCGTGACGCTGATTTCATTCTCCTTCATCCGGGTCCTTCCCGGTGACCCGATTATCGTGATGGCGGGCGAGCGGGGCCTGACACAGGAACGGTATGACGAACTCGCGATGCAATTCGGCTTCGACCGGCCGATCTACGTGCAGTTCTGGGAATACCTGACCGGCGTTCTCCAAGGAGATCTCGGCAATTCTTTCGTCACCAAACGCCCCGTCTGGGACGAATTCTTTGCTCTGTTCCCGGCAACGTTGGAACTGTCGATCTGCGCAATGATCCTTGCCGTTGCACTTGGCCTTCCAGCGGGCGTGATCGCCGCGGTCAATCGCGGCAAACTCTTTGACCGACTGCTCATGTCGACGGCCCTTGTCGGCTATTCGATGCCAATCTTCTGGTGGGCTCTGCTCCTGATCATCGTGTTTTCAGGCAATCTGCAATGGACGCCCGTGTCGGGACGCATCGACCTCATCTATTACTTCCCCAACGCAACGGGGTTCATGCTGATCGACAGTCTTGCCTCCGGCCAATCAGGCGCATTTGGCTCCGCCGTCCGGCATCTGGTTCTTCCCGCGATTGTTCTTGGAACGATCCCGTTGGCGGTCATCGCGCGTCAGACCCGCTCCGCGATGCTCGAGGTTCTGGGCGAAGACTACATCCGAACAGCACGCGCCAAGGGTCTTTCCCCCGGCCGCATCAACGGCATCCATGCGCTGCGCAACGCCCTGATCCCGGTCATAACTGTGATCGGCCTCTCTGTCGGCACGCTCCTCGCCGGTGCCATTCTGACCGAGACGATCTTCAGTTGGCCCGGAATCGGAAAATGGATGGTCGACAGCATCTTCCGCCGTGACTACCCGGTCGTTCAGGGCGGCCTTCTTCTCATCGCCGTGATGGTCATGATCGTGAACCTCACCGTCGATATGCTCTACAGTGTCATCAACCCAAAGATCAGGTCGCGCTGATGACTGATACAGTGTCCACACAACAAGAGCCCGCCGAGACCCATGAGCGTCCAGGGCGCCTGCGCGAATTCTGGTTCTATTTCCGCGAAAACAGGGGTGCAGTAATCGGGCTCTGGATCTTCGTGGTCTTCGCATTCCTGGCGCTGTTCGGCCAATGGATCGCGCCGCACGACGCGACGACCCAGTACCGCGATGCATTCCTTCGGCCACCGTTCTGGCAAGAAGGCGGAAGCTGGACCTACCCGCTTGGAACAGATCCCTTGGGGCGAGACATGCTCTCGCGCCTGATCGAAGGCGCGCGCTATTCCTTCTTTGTCGGCATTGTCGTCGTCTCGATTGCCGCCTCGGGCGGGATCATCGTCGGATTGATCTCTGGCTTCGCCCCCCGATGGATCGACACGATCATCATGCGGATCATGGATATCATCCTTGCCTTCCCGTCGCTCCTTCTGGCGCTTGTTCTGGTCGCCATTCTGGGTCCTTCCCTGACAAACGCGATGATCGCCATCGCTATCGTGCTGCAGCCCCATTACGTCCGCCTGACCCGGGCCAGCGTGTTATCGGAGCTGCAGAAGGATTATGTCACCGCGGCACGTGTTGTGGGGGCAAGCAGGCTGCGCCTGATGTTCGTGACCGTCTTGCCGAACTGTCTGGCCCCGATCATCGTGCAGGCTGCTTTGTCCTTTTCCACCGCGATACTCGACGCAGCGGCGCTGGGCTTTCTTGGGATGGGCGCGCAGCCCCCAACCCCGGAATGGGGTACGATGCTGGCCGAGGCCCGTGAATTCATCCTGCGCGCATGGTGGGTCGTGACCTTCCCGGGGCTCGCGATTCTGATCACGGTGCTGGCGATCAACCTAATGGGCGACGGGCTGCGCGACGCGCTTGACCCGAAGCTGAAGCGGAGCTAGCCCGATGTCCCTTCTTCGCATCCGCAATCTGACTGTCGAATTCGCCACCGCGTCCAAACCTTTCCGCGCCGTGGACTCGGTGGATCAGGACGTGGACAAGGGCGAAATCCTAGCCATCGTGGGCGAAAGCGGTTCGGGTAAATCGGTGTCGATGCTGGCGCTGATGGGGCTTCTTCCGTGGACAGCAACGGTGACCGCAGACGAGATGAGCTTCGATGGCAAGGATCTCTTAAAGATGGACGCGCGATCCCGGCGCAGCATCGTCGGGCGCGAAATCGCGATGATCTTTCAGGAACCGATGTCCTCCCTGAACCCCTGCTTCCAAGTGGGCTGGCAGATAAAGGAAGCGCTGCGCGTCCACCTGGGGCTGGACCGCCAGGCACGTCATGCCCGTGCAGTCGAACTGTTCGAGCAGGTTGGAATACCCGATCCCGAAAAACGCCTGACCGCCTTCCCGCACCAGATGTCGGGCGGGATGAACCAGCGAGTGATGATCGCGATGGCGATTGCCTGCAAACCCAAACTACTGATCGCGGACGAGCCGACGACCGCTTTGGACGTCACTATTCAGGCTCAAATCTTGGATCTTCTGGCCTCACTCCGTGACGAGACAGGGATGGGCCTCGTCTTGATCACTCATGACATGGGGGTCGTCGCCGAAACGGCCGAGCGCGTCAGCGTCCAATACGCCGGCCAGAAGATCGAGGAACAGCCCGTCGTGCCCCTCTTCGAAACGCCGCACCATCCCTATACTGCGGCACTTCTCGATGCATTGCCTGAACGCGCCACTGACAAGCGACTGCCAACGATCCCGGGCGTCGTGCCGGGTCAGTTTGACCGTCCGAAAGGTTGCCTGTTTTCGCCCCGCTGCCGGTTTGCAGACGCTAAATGCAAAAGCCAGTCCCCCCCGCCGTTAGGAGAAGAGCTGGGACGCGCGCGCTGTTATTACCCGCTCAATACGGGCGAGAGGATCGCATCATGACCGTGCCGGTAATGACCGCAACCGACCTTCAGCGCCACTATTCCGTGGGTGGAGGTTTCATGCGTCAGCCCAAGGTCCTGCGTGCCGTCGAACGCGTGGGGTTCGAACTCTTTCCGGGCAAGACACTCGCGGTCGTGGGGGAAAGCGGATGCGGCAAGTCGACGCTCGCCCGCATGGTCACGATGATCGAAGAGCCGACCTCGGGCACGCTCACCCTCGACGGCAAGCCGGTACTCCCCGATGCATGGGCCTCGCTGCGCGCCTCGGTTCAGATCGTGTTTCAGGATCCCTACGGCTCACTAAATCCACGCCAGCGGATCAGCGCGATCCTGAAAGAGCCGCTCATCGTCAATCGCCCCGAGATGTCAGCGCAGGCGCAGGATGAAAAGGCACGCGAAATGCTCGGCCTCGTGGGCCTGCGTCCCGAACACTATGACCGCTATCCGCACATGTTCTCGGGCGGCCAACGCCAGCGGATCGCCATCGCACGGGCCCTGATGCTGGACCCGAAGGTCTTGGTTCTCGACGAGCCCGTCTCGGCGCTCGACCTGTCGATCCAGAGTTCGATCCTCAACCTTCTCGTCGACCTTCAGGAACGGCTGCAACTGGCGTATCTGTTCATAAGCCACGATCTCAGCGTCGTCCGCCACGTCGCAGACGAGGTGATCGTCATGTATCTCGGCCGCGCCGTCGAGAAGGGGCCGAAAGAGGCTCTGTTCGAACGCCCCCGGCATCCCTACACCAAGGCGCTTCTGTCCGCGACGCCCAAGGCAGATCCGTCAGCACCCAAGGAGCGCATCAAGCTTGCCGGCGAATTGCCTTCCCCCCTTGCGATTCCGGATGGTTGCGCCTTTGCACCCCGATGCTGGAAAGCAAAGGACCAATGCCGAAAGGAACGACCGGAGCTTGAAGGTACGCCCCATGGCGTGGCTTGCTTCTTTCCCGAAGCCTGAACTCTGACAGATCGCTTCGAGGTCATGCAACTGACGGAAACCGAACACGGGATTCTCTCCGGGGACGTCGGAACGCCCGGCGAACGAACCGCCCTGCGTATCGTGACCAAAGCGGCGCGTATGCTGGGTGCCGACAGTCTGGTCGAAATCCATTCAAGCCATATCGATGGATGCCTCTATCACGGCGATTCCGGCGTCCTGTTCTGCGAGAAACTGGCGGATGAAGGCGCACGCGTGAGAGTGCCGACAACCACGAATGTCGGCGCGCTCAACCTCCTGAAACCGGACCAGTGCCTGCTTCCCCCGGAGCAACGCAAGATGGCATACCGGCTTATGGTCGCTCATGAGCGGATGGGCTGCGCCCCAAGCTGGACCTGCGCGCCCTATCAGGCGGGTGCACGTCCGCTGCGGGGACGACAGGTGGCTTGGGGAGAGTCCAACGCTGTCGCTTTCGCCAACACGGTTCTCGGAGCCCGCACGAACCGCTATGGCGACTTTCTGGACATCGCCTGTGCGATTTCCGCCCGGGCGCCCTTTTACGGCCTGCACCTACCCGAAAACCGCTATGCCCGATTGCTGTTAGACGTCACATCGCTGCCTCCCGGGCTCCTCCGACAGGACGCGATCTTTCCTGTCCTCGGCGCAATGATAGGCAAACTTGCGGGAGAGACCGTGGCGGCGGTCGCCGGACTGCCCAAAGAGGCCACCGAAGACCAACTCAAGGCACTTTGCGCGGGCGCTGCATCGACCGGGGCCGTCGCCCTGATCCACATCATCGGCGTGACGCCGGAAGCACCGACCCTCGAGGCCGCTTTTGGCGACACCGCTCCCGAGGACGTCATCCGGGTGACCACCGACATGGTCATCACAGCACGCGACGATCTCAGCCTCGCCAAGGCCGGTCCGATCGACAGCGTCGCATTGGGAAGCCCGCATTTTTCCGAGGCCGAGTGCAGAACGGTCCTCAGATTGGCCGGTGGAACGGCCTTTAGGGTTCCGGTCTATATCTGCCTCGGACGCCATACCTTGAACCGCCTTCAAACCGATGGTGCCGACCGTGAACTCGAACGCCTTGGGGTCATACTCGTGGTCGATACCTGCGTCGTGGTCACCCCGATCTTGCCTGCCAAGCAGGGGATCATGATGACCAACTCTGCGAAATTCGCCCATTACGCGAACGGCAATACCGGCCATCTTCCGGTGTTCGGAACTCTGTCGGAATGCGTGGCAAGCGCGCAGGCCGGCAAGGTCTCCCGGGATCAGGGGGCCTGGAGTTGACCTGGCAAGCTGATGTTTTGATCGCGGGCGAAGCACAGGGCGATGTCCTGCGTTTCGGTGCCCCGATAAGCTTCTGGGGCGGGGTCGACCCCGAAACCTCCGTCGTGACGCTCAACGGACACCCTCAAAGGGGCCAGCCCATCGCTGACAGGATTGTCGTTCTGCCGCAATTGATCGGCTCGGGTAGTTCGTCGGCGATCATTCTCGAACTGATCTACAAAAGGCGCGCACCCCGAGCATTGATCCTCGGAATGCGCGATGCGATCCTTCCCATCGGCGTCCTTGTTGCCGAGGAGATGGGCTGGCCGACTATCCCGGTGCTCGTCCTGATGGACCCGCCCCTTCAATCGGGTCAGACGATCTCGATCCGCAGGGGCGGTCTCATCACACCGATCTGACGAACACACCTTCTCTCAGGCAAGAAAATAGCGGGAATGGATCGGAAGAAGCGCCGCGCCGATGGAGCGCGCCCCTTTCCCGACCGATGCCTCCTCGATCCGAGGCTTCACGATCCCGGTAAGATCCAGATCGGAAAGATGCCCGCGGACGCTCTCGGTCAATCTGTGTCGCACCTGCTCAGGCATTGCACCTTCGATCAGAATTGCTTCGACCTCGACCACCGATGCAATCGATGCAGCCGCAATGGCCAGATAGGCTCCTGTCGTCTCGATCCAAATAGCAACCTGTTGCTCGAATCTGGACCAATCATCGGGGTTTCGGCGAAGGCATTGTGGGTCGATACCCGCTTCGCTCAGAGCACGTTCAAGAACATGCAGCGACGCGACGTTAAGAAGCTGCGTCATCCCTCCGGATCTGTCGGGAACCAGTAGCGAGCCAAGCGCACCTGCGTTGCCAGTTACCCCAGTGAAGACCTTACTGTTAAGGACAAGCCCCCCACCGACGAATGCGCCGACGAAGATATATGCAAAGTCGTGGAATTCGTTACCCCGTCCAAGAAGATGTTCCGCCACACATGCCGAGGTCGCATCGTTCTCAAGAAACACCTCAAGCCCCGTGACATCCGTTAGCCGTCTCGCCAGACAGGGGTCCTGCCACTCTTGCATGGCCGCGGCCGGCGCCTTTGCGAATTCCAGCCAGTTCCAAAGCTCGTAGGGTCGGGCGACTCCCAATCCCGTAACGAGGTGCCGGGCCTCGGGATGGTTATCGTAGAGAACCCTGATACCGTCCTCCAGAAACGAGAAGACATCCTTGATATCCGGATAGGCATAGGAGGTCGTTCGCGCGTCGATCCGTGCGCCGTTGAAGTCGATCAGGACAAGCTCCGCGGACCGTCGTCCGATATTCAGACCCAGCGAAAGAATCCCGTTTGGATTAAGCGCCATCGGAACCGAAGGTTTGCCGATCTTGCCTTTGACCGTCTCGCCGCGCTTCAGCAGTCCGTCCGCTTCAAGCGACCTGATGATGTTCGATACGGTCTGCGCCGATAGGCCGGAGCGGCGCGCGATCTCGGCGCTCGACATCTCTCCATGCCAACGAATAAACGACAAAACGACGCGTGCATTCTGATCACGAAGACCAGACTGGTTCGTTCCACCCTCTGGGTCACGGATCAGTATGTCACTGTTTTTCAAAGGCTATCACCGATTTCATGATTCTATTCTGCGTCGCCTCCATCAGCCTGTCAATTTATAAATCACTTTTATTTATTTATTGACGGGGGTGCAGAATCACAGTTAGTGTCTCATCATCTCGGCCAATGCCGATGAAAGAAACTTTGGGAGGACTCGATGAAGAAACTGATATTCGGAACGCTGCTTGCGAGCGTCGCGATGGCCGGAAGCGCCATGGCGGCAAGCCACTCCACCACGGTGTGCCTCATCACCAAGACCGACACCAACCCCTTTTTCGTGAAGATGCGTGAAGGCGCCGCCGCCAAGGCCGAAGAACTCGGCATGACGCTGAAAGCCTTCGCAGGAAAGGTCGACGGCGATCATGAGACACAGGTGCAGGCAATCGAAACCTGCATTCTGGACGGCGCGAAAGGCATTCTGATCACTGCTTCAGACACCTCGTCCATCGTGTCTTCGGTTCAACAGGCCCGCGACGCTGGCCTCGTCGTCATTGCACTCGACACACCGCTTGACCCCATCGACGCCGCTGATGCGACCTTCGCGACCGACAACTTCCTTGCTGGCGAACTGATCGGAAAATGGGCCGCAGCCAAACTTGGAGCAGACGCAGCCAACGCCAAGATCGGCATGCTTGATCTCGCGGTCAGCCAGCCTACCGTCGGCGTTCTGCGCGACCAAGGCTTCCTCACCGGCTTTGGCATCGATGTGAAAGATCCCGGCAAATGGGGCGACGAGGACGATCCGCGGATCGTTGGTAACGACGTGACCCAGGGCAACGAAGAAGGCGGCCGCCGTGCCATGGAAAACCTTCTGGCGACGGATCCGTCGATCAATGTCGTGTACACGATCAACGAACCAGCTGCCGCCGGGGCTTATGAGGCACTCAAGGCAATCGGGCGCGAGAACGACGTTCTGATCGTTTCGGTCGACGGCGGTTGCCCGGGGGTCCAGAACATTGCCGATGGCGTCATCGGCGCAACATCGCAACAGTATCCGCTCCTGATGGCCGCACTTGGCGTCGAGGCGATCAAGAAATGGGCCGATGAAGGCGTGAAGCCCGAGCCGACACCCGGTAAGGACTTCTTTGACACCGGCGTGGCCCTTGTCACGGACCAGCCGGTCGATGGGGTCGAGTCGATCTCTGTCGCCGAAGGCATGGAACTCTGCTGGGGCTAAGATTCCAAAGCAAAGACAGCGCGCGCCTAGGCGCGCGCTGTACCCGACCGAGACAAACGCCGTCCGGTCTGCCAGACTGTCATGAACGATGGGTCAAAATTCACCCGCTGCAGGGAGGGACTATCTGTGTCCGATACATCCGGAAAACCGCAGGATTACGAAACCGCAATCGCAGGCAGCCCGCAATCCGTCGCAGAGTTCGAGGACAGCCATCGCGGATTTGTCGGAACACTGCAGCATATGCTGCACGTCAACCCCTCGCTGGTGCCGCTGATCGTCCTGTTGGCCTCCATCGTGATCTTCGGCCTCCTTCTCGGGTCAAAGTTCTTCTCTCCCTTCGCCCTCACGCTGATTCTCCAACAGGTCCAGATCGTCGGCATCGTCGCAGCCGCACAAAGCCTCGTCATCCTGACCGCCGGCATCGATCTCAGCGTCGGCGCCATCATGGTGATGTCCTCGGTCGTCATGGGCCAGTTCACATTTCGCTATGGACTTCCCGTAGAAGTCTCGATTGCTTGCGGCCTGCTTTGCGGCGCGATCTTCGGCTTCATCAATGGCTGGCTTATCGCACGGGTCAAGCTGCCCCCGTTCATCGTGACGCTGGGCATGTGGCAGATCGTACTTGCCGCTAACTTCCTCTATTCCGCGAACGAGACGATCCGAGCGCAGGAAATCGAACAACAGGCATCGCTTCTGCAGTTTTTCGGGACGACGATCGAATTCGGAGGCGCGCGCCTGACATATGGTGCGGTCTTCATGCTGCTCCTGATCTTCGTTCTGGCCTATGTTTTGAAACACACGGCTTGGGGTCGCCATGTCTATGCCGTTGGAGACGATCCCGAGGCCGCCGAGCTCTCCGGGGTGAATCGTCAAACGCACGCTGATTTCCGTATACACATTGGCGGGCCTGATCTGCGCCTTTGCCGGCTGGGCCCTGATCGGGCGGATCGGATCGGTCTCGCCAACCTCCGGGCAACTCGCCAATATCGAAAGCATCACCGCCGTGGTAATCGGGGGCATATCTCTTTTCGGTGGCCGGGGCTCGATCATGGGCACCCTGTTCGGAGCGCTGATCGTCGGTGTCTTCACTCTGGGGCTGAGACTTCTGGGCGCAGACGCCCAGTGGACCTTCCTCCTCATCGGACTTCTCATCATCGCCGCGGTCGCGGTCGACCAATGGATCAGAAAGGTGTCAGGCTGATGGAACCTATTCTCAAGGGACGGAACCTCGTCAAACGCTACGGCAAAGTGACCGCACTCGACCATTGCGATTTCGATCTCATGTCGGGCGAGATCCTGGCGGTCATCGGCGACAACGGCGCCGGAAAATCGACCCTGATCAAGGCGATTTCCGGGGCGGTCATTCCGGATGACGGTGAAATCACGCTCGAGGGCAAGAAAGTCCAGTTTACCTCGCCCATCGAAGCGCGCGAGCATGGAATAGAGACTGTATATCAGACCTTGGCCATGTCGCCGGCCCTGTCGATCGCCGACAACATGTTCATGGGGCGCGAGCTTCGCAAGCCGGGCTTCATGGGGAAATGGCTCCGTCAACTTGATCGGCCTGCAATGGAAAAGTTCGCCCGCGACAAGCTCAGTGAACTCGGGCTGATGACGATCCAGAACATCAACCAAGCGGTGGAGACTCTTTCAGGCGGCCAGCGCCAGGGCGTTGCCGTGGCCCGAGCGGCGGCCTTCGGCTCGAAGGTCATAATCCTGGACGAACCGACTGCGGCCCTCGGCGTAAAGGAAAGCCGCCGGGTTCTGGAACTGATTCAGGATGTGAAATCGCGTGGCATCCCGATCATCCTGATCAGCCACAACATGCCGCACGTGTTCGAAGTGGCCGACCGCATCCATGTGCACCGGTTGGGAAAGCGTCTCTGCGTCATCGACCCGAAAGAACATTCGATGTCCGATGCCGTGGCGTTCATGACAGGAGCAAAGGAACCCTCACAAACGATGGCCGCCTGACAAGTCGCGCCCAAATAGGTGCCGCATCGCTGCGGTCATCCGGCTCCGCCGCAAGACAACGAACGAGCCAAGGACCCGCGTTCACTGAGGGAGTGGTGAGCCGTGCAGGATTCGAACCTGCGACCCACTGATTAAAAGTCAGTTGCTCTACCAACTGAGCTAACGGCCCACTCGAGCCGCTTCCCTATCCAAGCGTCCGAATTGCGTCAAGGCCGAATCCCGACAAAGACCAAGGACGCTTTCAAAGCGTGTATTTGCGCGCTATATGCGCCGCTGATGAGCAAGCCTGTAGCGCAGACCGGCCAGCCCTTCGCGAAGATGCATGGGCTCGGCAATGATTTCGTGGTGATCGACCAGCGCGGCACCGCCCCCATTGTCACGCCCGCTCTTGCCCGCGCATTGGGCGATCGGCACCGCGGCGTCGGGTTCGACCAATTGGCGGTGATCGACACTGACGAAACTGCAGATCTCAGGCTTACCTTCTACAATGCCGACGGATCGATGGCGGGCGCCTGCGGAAACGCGACCCGCTGCATCGCCCGCTCCGAGATGGACGCGCGTGGCGTGGACCGACTTGCACTCCGAACTGAACGTGGCGTGCTCACGGCAATGGACGCGGGCGATGGCCTGACATCGGTCAACATGGGCGCCCCGATGGTTGACTGGCGCGATATCCCACTCGCCGAAGAGGTCGATACGCTGCATTTGCCAATCGGAGGAGACCCTGTCGGCACCGGGATGGGCAACCCCCATTGCACCTTCTTCCTCGATGACGTGGACGCAGTGGACCTTGCTGCATTCGGGGCCGCCCACGAGACCCACCCCCTTTTCCCGAACGCACCAATGTGCAGATCGCCCAGGTGATCGGACCCAACCACCTTCGGATGCGGGTTTGGGAGCGTGGTGTGGGAATCACCCTCGCGTCCGGATCCTCTTCTTGCGCTGTGGCTGTCGCGGCAAGCCGCCGCGGCTTGACCGGTCGGACCGTAACGCTCGATCTCGACGGCGGTCGGCTCACCGTGGATTGGCGCGACGACGGCGTCTGGATGACGGGGCCCACCGCCCACGTATTCGACGGGGTACTCACACCTGCCTTCCTGGCGTCGCTCTGATGGACCGGAAGGCCCCGATCTTCTCGAACCACGGTTGCAGGCTCAATGCGTATGAGACCGAGGCGATGAAGGATCTCGCGCAGCGCGCGGGCCTGGGCGACGCCGTCATCGTGAATACCTGCGCGGTCACGGCCGAAGCGGTGCGAAAGGGACGCCAGGACATTCGCAAACTGCGCCGACAGCACCCCGAGGCTCGGATCATCGTCACCGGCTGTGCCGCCCAGACCGATCCTCAGAGCTTCGCAGAAATGGATGAGGTCGATCATGTGATCGGTAACTCCGAAAAGATGCATGGCGCGACTTGGGCAGGTCTCGCGACCGGCGATACAGAGCCGGTGCAGGTCGATGACATCATGTCGGTTACGGAAACCGCCGGTCATCTGATCGACGGCTTCGGAACCCGCTCGCGTGCCTATGTTCAGGTCCAGAACGGCTGCGATCACCGCTGCACCTTCTGCATCATACCCTATGGTCGCGGCAATTCGCGCTCGGTTCCGGCCGGAGTGGTCGTCGATCAAATCCGGCGGCTGGTCGAGCGCGGCTACAACGAAGTGGTCCTTACCGGTGTCGATCTGACGTCCTGGGGTGCGGATCTGCCCGGGCAACCGCGCCTCGGCGACCTCGTGCTGCGTATCCTGAAGCTTGTCCCGGAAATGCCGCGTCTGCGGATCTCGTCGATCGACTCGATCGAGGTCGATCCCGCCCTGATGCAGGCGATTGCCGAAGAAGAGCGCCTGATGCCCCATCTTCACCTGTCACTTCAGGCCGGTGACGATCTCATTCTCAAGCGGATGAAGCGCCGTCACCTGCGGGACGACGCCATCGCCTTCTGCCAAGAGGCCCGCCGCCTGCGCCCCGACATGACATTCGGCGCAGATATCATCGCGGGTTTCCCCACCGAAACCGAGGCAATGTTCGAGAACTCACTGCGCCTCGTGTCCGAGTGCGACCTGACATGGCTCCATGTCTTTCCCTACTCCGCACGGAAAGGCACACCCGCCGCCCGAATGCCGGCGGTGGACGGTGCCGCGATCCGCGACCGTGCCGCCCGCTTGCGTGCAGCCGGGGCCGATCAGGTGGCCCGGCATCTCGCATCACAGGTGGGGCGGTCTCACCGCATCCTGATGGAAAGCGCATTTATGGGCCGCACCGCACAATTCGCCGAAGTCCACTTCAAGATCGATCAACCGGTGGGCCAGATCGTCGATGCGACGCCGGTCGCGCAGGATGGCACACGGCTCCTCGCGGGTTAGTCCATGAGTCTGCCGGTTCTCTGGAGTTTCCGCCGCTGCCCCTACGCCATGCGGGCCCGGTTGGCGCTGGATGTCAGCGGTATCGCATACGAACACAGGGAAATCCTCCTGAGCGACAAACCCGCAGCCTTCCTCGCGGCCTCACCAAAGGGAACGGTCCCGGTCATGGTCAATGGCGACCGGATCATCGAGGAAAGCATCGACGTCATGCTTTGGGCGCTTGACCAGAACGATCCGCAAGACTGGCTGGACATGCCGGATGAGGGTTATGCGCTGATCCGCGAAAACGACGGCCCCTTCAAGACAGCGCTGGATCGGTTCAAATACCACACGCGCTTCACGGACGTGGATATCGAGACCGAACGTCTGAAGGCAGCCCACTTTCTTCAGCCGCTCGACCAAAGGCTGCGCGCGGCACCCTTCCTCTTCGGGTCGCAAGTGCGGCTCGCGGATATGGCGATCTTTCCTTTCATCCGCCAATTCGCGAACGCCGATCGTGACTGGTTCGATGCCCAGCAGCTTCCGGGGTTGCAGAACTGGCTGGACCACCATCTCGCATCCGATCGTTTCGCGCGGATCATGGTGAAACATGCACCCTGGGAACCGTGATTGGACAGCCTTCGGGTGCGCTGCCTATCGTCCGGGCCGGAACAATGAACCGGATAAGCGATGAAACTCCACTACTCCCCGACCTCGCCCTATGTCCGCAAGGTGATGGTCGTATTGCATGAAACGGGCCAGCTCGCGGATGTTGAACTTGCTTCCGCTCACGGCACACCTCTCGACAGCTCACAGGCGCCGGTCGCGCAGAACCCCCTGGGCAAGGTCCCGGCGCTAGAACGTGCAGACGGTCCGGCGCTCTACGACAGCCGCGTCATCACCCGCTATCTCGATGACCGTGCAGGAGCGGGTCTTTATCCCTCCGGCAAACGCCACTGGGACACGCTGACAATCGAAGCGACGGCAGACGGGATTCTCGATGCTGCCCTGCTCATGGTCTACGAGAACCGGCTGCGGCCGGAAGACCGGCGGTTCCCGGAATTCGTCGAGGGCCAGTGGGCGAAAGTGTCCCGCGCGGTGCAGGCCCTTAACAATATCTGGATCAGTCATCTGCACGGAAAAATGGACATGGGCCAGATCGCGGTGGGCTGTGCGCTGGGCTATCTCGACCTGCGCCATGACGCCCGTGGCTGGCGGACTGGGAACCAAGGTCTCTGCGACTGGTATGCTGGATTCGCCGATCGCCCGTCTATGATCGCAACGAAACCGCCAAACTCCTGAGCCGAGCGCGTCAAAATGCGCGAATCTTGTCGCTGGACGACTCCTGCCCAGCGGGCTAAGTAGCCCGCCAAAGGGGGCTGTGCAGACGTGCGGCCCGTTTGGGTTGGCCGTTGAACCGGCCGTGACAAATGGAGAATCTCGTGTCCCACGCAGAAGACCACGAAGGCACACGCCGGGATTTCCTGTACTACGCGACCGGCGGCGCCGGCGTCGTTGTCACAGGTGCGGCCGTGTGGCCTATGATCAACCAGATGAATCCCTCGGCCGATGTCCAAGCTGCCTCGACCCTGCGGGTCGATGTCTCGGGCATCGAAGTCGGAACGCAGTTGACCGTGCTGTTTCTCGGAAAGCCGATCTTCATCCGTCGCCGTACGGCCGAAGAGATCGATGCCGCGCGCGCAGTAGATCTTGCCGAACTGATCGACCCCCTTGCTGAAAACGCAAACATTTCGGGCGATGCGGATGCATCCGATGTGAACCGGACGCTGGACGAAACCGGCGAATGGCTCGTGATGCAGGGTGTCTGCACGCATTTTGGATGTGTGCCGATTGGCGACGGCGCTGGCGACTTCGGCGGCTGGTTCTGCCCCTGCCACGGCTCGCATTACGATACTGCCGGGCGGATCCGCAAAGGCCCCGCACCACGCAACCTACCCATTCCCAATGCAGAATTCGTCGACGAAACGACGATCCTGCTCGGCTAACGGAGGAAGAACGCGATGTCGGGTATTCCCCACGACCATTACGAGCCCAAGTCGAACGGCGAAAAGTGGCTGCACCAGCGCCTTCCGATCGTCGGCTTGATGTACGACACGATCATGATCCCCACGCCCAAGAACCTGAACTGGATGTGGATCTGGGGCATCGTGCTCACTTTCACGCTGGTCCTGATGATCGTCACCGGCGTGATGCTGGTGATGCATTACACTCCGCATGTCGACTACGCATTCGCGTCGGTCGAACACATCATGCGGAACGTGAATGGCGGCCACATGATCCGCTATTTGCACATGAATGGCGCGTCCCTGTTCTTCCTCGCCGTCTATCTTCACATCTTCCGCGGCCTCTACTACGGCTCCTACAAGGCTCCGCGCGAGGTAACGTGGATCATCGGCATGCTGATCTATGTGCTGATGATGGCAACGGCGTTCATGGGATACGTTCTGCCATGGGGTCAGATGTCCTTCTGGGGCGCCACCGTGATCACCGGCCTGTTCGGCGCAATTCCCTTTGTCGGCGACACGCTCCTGATCTGGCTTCAGGGTGGCCCTGCGATCGATAACGCAACGCTGAACCGCTTTTTCTCGCTTCATTACCTTCTGCCCTTCGTGATCGTCGGCCTTGTCGCCGTTCACATCTGGGCCTTCCACACCACCGGAAACAACAATCCTACCGGGGTTGAAGTCCGCCGGACGTCCAAGGAAGAGGCAGAGCGCGACACACTGCCGTTCTGGCCCTACTTCGTGATCAAGGATCTGTTCGCCCTGGGTCTGATCCTTGCGGTGTTCTTCGCGGTCGTGGGCTTCATGCCGAACTATCTGGGCCACCCGGATAACTACATCATGGCCAACCCGCTGAAAACGCCGACGCACATCGTGCCCGAATGGTACTTCCTGCCGTTCTACGCGATCCTGCGGGCGTTCGACGACTCCGTCTGGGCAGTGCAGTTCGTCTCCTTCATCACCGGTGGCATCGTCGATGCCAAATTCTTTGGGGTGCTGGCGATGTTCGGCGCGATCGTCGTCATGGCGCTCGCGCCATGGCTCGATACCTCCTCGGTCCGGTCGGGCCGCTATCGCCCGATGTTCAAGTGGTGGTTCGGCCTGCTCTGCGTCGACTTCATGGTCCTGATGTGGGTGGGTGCAATGCCTGCCGAAGGGATCTACCCGATCATCGCGCTGATCGCCTCCGCCTACTGGTTCGCGTATTTCCTGATCATCCTGCCGCTTCTTGGCGTGATCGAGAAACCGCTACCGCAGCCGGAAACGATCGAAGACGACTTCAATGCGAATGTCGCGGCCCATGCGGGAGCGAAAGCTTCCGCCAGCCCGACACCCGCGGAATAAGAGAGGCTCTGTGACGATGATCAGACAACTCACACTGACAGCAGCGCTGGTTCTTGGCTTGGGCTCTGGCCCGGCGCTTGCCGCTGGCGAAGCCGGTCACATAGAGAACTTCGACTTTTCGTTCGAAGGTCCCTTCGGCAGCTTCGACCAGAACCAGCTCCAGCGTGGCCTGCAGGTCTACACCGAGATCTGCTCGGCCTGCCACGGTCTGGAATTGGTACCGATCCGGACACTTGGCGACGAAGGCGGGCCACACCTTCCCGAAGAACAAGTGCGTGCCTATGCCGAATTCTGGGAGGTCTTCGACCCAACGCTGAACGACGGCCAGGGCGATTTCCGCCCTGCGGTTCCAAATGACAACTTCCCGGGCTCGTCTCTTTCCAATGCTCCGGACCTCAGCCTCATGGCAAAGGCCCGCGCAGGCTTCCATGGCCCCTATGGCCTCGGTCTGAACCAGTTCTTCAAGGGGATGGGCGGCGCAGAGTACATCGCCTCGATCCTGACCGAATATACCGGTGAGGAAAAGGAAGAGGCCGGCACCATCCTTTACGAGAACAAGGCCTTCCCGGGCGGCTGGATCGCAATGGCACCGCCGCTCTATGGCGACGACGTCGTCTATGCCGACGGCCACTCCACCGAGCTCGAGCATATCGCGGAAGACGTCTCTGCCTTCCTCATGTGGGCGGCAGAGCCAAAGATGATGGCACGCAAGCAGGCCGGCTTCACCGGCGTCCTGATGCTGACGATCCTGACCGTGCTGCTCTATCTGACGAACAAGCGGATCTGGGCACCGATCAAGAAGAAGGCCAAGGCACAAGCCGCCGAGTGACGCGAACCAACGTGCTGACGAAAAGAAACGCGCCCCCTCAGGGCGCGTTTTTTTGTGAACCGGAGCGGCGGGCTGGCCTCATCGGCCGCTTATCCTGCGCCACCAGCCTTTGATCCGACTGCGCGCCTCGTCAGAGGCTTCGTCAATATCTTCCAGAACCGGATCAATCCGTTTCTCCCGGAACCGCCGCCACATCCGCCACAGTGCGAACAGGACAGCGGCGAGCACCGTGAAAAAGAACATATTGAACCAATTGACCGATTTATCCTCCGGTCCCGTCGCAGGCCGTACCGAAATCGCGTTGGGGAAGATCGAGAGCAACTCACTCCGCCATCCATAATGGCGGATCTCCACCCAGCGGGGATTGTCCTGACTGGACACCATATCGCGGGTGATCGCCTGAAGGTTGGAACTGTTGAACTTGAAATAAGGCGGCCAGCCCCATCCCGTATCTTCATTGCGATAGACGATCGGTTTTCCATTCGGACGAATCGCTTCGATAAAGGGGACATCGCGGTTGACGGTCCCCACGGCATCGCCCGATCCGGCAGAACTCCAGAACACCGAATTCACGCCGAAATCCACGCGCCGGACTTCTGTATTTACGATCCTGACAATGTCATTCTGCGGCAGGGTGTAGTGCAGAAACCCCGCCACCACGGCAAGCCAGAGCGTCAGCAAACCCCATTTCACATATCGCATCACATTGCCCTCCGTCATCTCACCCTACATAGGCACCCGATGCCCAAGCGGCAATCAGTCCCGATCGCGCGCCGCCATCCGCTCGCCCCGCCGCCGCTCGACCCCCTGCCCAAGGGCAATCAGCGTCAAGAGAAGCACCGGGCCCCAAACCAGAGCGGCCCGCGCGCCCAACCCAAGGAAGTGCAGTGCCTGAAGTTGATCCGGCGTACGCGCCGAACCCGACCCCGCGGATCCGTAGAGTATCACGAACAGTATCGCGCCTCCGATGGTCAGAAGAATGATCGAAATCACTGCCGCCAGACCGAGCCCGGCCAACGAATCCGGCATAAGCCGCATGGACAGGACCGGCACCAATGCCCCGGCTGTCCCCAGGGCCACGATCGGCAGAACGATGGTGATCACGAAATCCATGTATCCGCATTTGGGGCGCGCATGACACTTGCCAAGGGACGGGACCCCTTTTCCGCTCGCGACTTTCGTGCCAGACAAGCGTCATGAGGCTCGAAAACAAGACAGCGATCGTGACCGGGGGCGGCTCCGGATTTGGTGCCGGAATCGCTCGTGCCTTCGCGCGCGAAGGCGCGACCGTGATGGTCGCCGATATCAACGCTGATGCCGCCACGCGGATCGCGGACGAAATCGGCGGGCTGGCGCAGCCGGTCGATGTCGCCGATGGCACAAGCGTCGCCGCGATGATTGACGCGGCGTATTCGGCCTGGGGCCGGATCGACATACTGGTCAACAATGCCGGGATCACCCATCTGCCCGCGCCGATGGAAGAGGTCTCGGAAGAAGACTTCGACCGTGTCCTCGCGGTCAATGCAAAATCCGTCTATCTGACCGCACGGCATGCCGTTCCGCTGATGAAATCGGCAGGACGGGGCGCGATCCTTAACGTGGCCTCCACGGCGGGCGTGTCCCCGCGCCCAAGGCTGAACTGGTACAATGCCTCCAAGGGCTGGATGATCACGGCGACAAAGGCGATGGCGATTGAATTGGCCCCACACGGTATCCGCGTGAACGCGATCAACCCGGTTGCGGGCGACACGCCGCTCCTGAAATCCTTCATGGGCGAAGATACCCCCGAGATCCGCGCAAAGTTTCTCTCGACCATTCCCATCGGCCGCTTCTCGACGCCCGAAGATATGGGTAACGCCGCCCTCTATCTCTGCTCCGACGAGGCCAGCATGGTCACCGGCGTCGCCATGGAAGTCGACGGAGGGCGCTGCATTTGAGCCCGCTTCTCGGATGACACCCGGTCCACGCAACCTGATCACGGATGTGCCTGGCATTTTGGTCGGAAACGCCAAAGACACCCGAATCAAGACAGGCAGTTCGGTCGTGACATCCGAGCACCCCTTCACCGCCGCGGTCCATGTCATGGGCGGCGCGCCGGGCACGCGCGAAACAGACCTTCTTGCCCCTGAAAACCTCGTGAGCAAGGTCGATGCTCTTGTCCTCTCCGGCGGCTCGGCCTTTGGTCTGGATGCGGCAGGTGGGGTGTCCGACGGACTGCGCGCGGCGGGTCGCGGGTACGAAGTGCGCGGACATCGAATTCCCATCGTCCCCGCCGCCATCATCATGGACCTGGGCTGGGGTGGCGCCGTCTGGGACGAAGACCCCTGGCGCGCCCTCGGGCGGGCCGCCTTCGCCAGCGCCGGCACGAACTTCTCCCTTGGGACCGAAGGCGCAGGAACAGGGGCGACCACCGCAGGTCTCAAAGGGGGTCTCGGCTCCGCCTCCACCGTCCTGCCAAGTGGTGCCACTGTCGGCGCCCTCGTCGTCGCCAACCCGGTGGGACAGGTCACCGTCGGAGACGGGCCAGAGTTCTGGGCCGCGCCCTTCGAAGTCGGCGACGAATTCGGGGCACAGGGCATGGCAACCGCCCCCGAAAGTCTTCGGACGACAAAGGTCGAACCAGGCGGCGCAACGGTCATCGCGGTTGTCGCAACCGACCTCGATCTGACCAAGGCCCAGGCAAAGCGGCTTGCGATCATGGCCCATGACGGCATTGCCCGCGCTGTCGTTCCCTCGCACACACCGTTCGACGGCGACCTGATCTTTGCAGCTGCGACCGGCCACATGGCAGGCGCGGTTTCTGATCTCAACCTTATCGGTGCAGGCCACGCAGCCGCGACTTGCATCGCGCGCGCCATCGCTCGCGCCGTATATCTGGCAACGCCCGCACCGAACGATCCCTTCCCGACTTGGGGCGCGCGCTTCTCAACCCAGTAGCGCGTTCAGCATTCCGCTGTCCGGGTCGCCCAGGGCGTCAATCACATCGAAATGGTGCCGCCCCTCCACGATCGTCAGATCGCTCCCCGTCCACGCCTCAGCCAGCCAGCGCGCCTGATCCAGAAATGCCGGCCGTTCGTCTCCACCAACCCAGATTGAAACCGGCAGATCGACGGCCTTGGCCTGCAAAGCCGGGCTTTCGGCCACCGCCTTTGCATCGTCGAGCTTGAAATCGACATTCATCGACGTCTCGATCAACGGCCGCAGATCGGAAACGGGTGAAATCGGCACGATGCTACTCAGACGGTCCCGGGTCTCGCGCGAAAGTCCCGCATCCGCACAGGCCATCCGCGCCACGAGATGCCCGCCCGCCGAATGCCCGGCAAGCGCGATGGGCCCTGCCACATAGCCCGCGGCATGATCGATCGCAGCGGCAATTGACCGCGTGATCTGGTCGATCCCGACCTCGGGCGCGAGGGGATAGGACGGCATGGCCACCGCCCAACCCCGCGCCGTGGCCCCGGCGGAAAAATGCGACCAGAAACTGCGATCGAATAGCCGCCAGTAGCCGCCATGCACGAACACAACCAGACCTTCCGGCCGTCCCGCTGGATGGAAGAGGTCGAACCGCTCGCGGTCGTGCGCGCCATAGGGCGTATTCAGCCGCGCCCGCCCCACGGCCGCCTCGACCTCGCGCCACGCGCGCGCCTCGTCGGCCCATCGGTCCGGGTAACTCTCCGCATCGGGGATGAATTCGCGATTGGCATAGGCAGTGTCATTCTTCATTCTTGCCTCGTCGGCTGGACTCTTCGCCTCGCGAGAGGCATCTATCCACCAAACTCCCTAACAGTCTCGAGGACAAGATGCTCGACCATGACACTGATCTCCGCAGCCTGCTGAAAGATCCCGACCTCCTTGCCACCCGTGCCTATCTGGCTGGCGAATGGGTCGAAGGGTCCAGCACCTTCGATGTTACAAACCCGGCCCGCGGCGATGTCATCGCCAAAGTCGCGGACATCTCCCGTGAAGAAACCGCCAAGGCCATCGCCGCGGCCCACAAGGCCCAGAAATCCTGGGCCGCGCGCACCGCAAAGGAACGGGCAAACATCCTTCGGGCATGGTTCGATCTGATGATCGCCAATGCCGACGACCTTGCCACGATCCTGACCGCCGAACAGGGCAAACCTCTTGCAGAGGCAAAGGGTGAAGTCATTTATGGCGCATCCTTCATCGAATGGTTCGCCGAAGAGGCCAAAAGGATCTACGGCGAAACGATTCCCGGCCACCAGCCCGACAAGAGAATCCAGGTGATCCGCCAACCCATCGGCGTTGCCGCAGCCATCACGCCATGGAACTTCCCCAACGCGATGATCACGCGAAAGGCTGCGCCCGCGCTCGCCGCTGGCTGTGCCTTCGTCGTTCGTCCGGCCGCGCTTACCCCTCTGTCGGCGCTTGCACTCGGCGTTCTGGCCGACCGCGCCGGGCTGCCAAAGGGAATTCTGTCAATCATCCCGTCGACCGCCTCTTCGGCGATCGGCAAGGAATTCTGCGAGAACCCGCTGGTTCGCAAGCTAAGCTTCACCGGCTCCACCGAAGTCGGGCGCATCCTTCTGCGGCAAGCGGCCGATCAGGTCATGAAATGCTCGATGGAACTGGGCGGAAACGCACCCTTTATCGTGTTCGACGACGCAGATCTGGATGCCGCCGTCGAGGGCGCCATGGCCTGCAAGTTCCGCAACAACGGACAGACCTGCGTTTGCGCGAACCGCATCTATGTTCAGGACGGCGTCTACGATGAATTCGCCGAAAAGCTCGGCAAGCGCCTTGCCCAGATGAAGGTCGGGGATGGGCTGGCTGGCGCTGATCTCGGCCCCCTGATCGAGGCCGCAGCACTCAAGAAGATGCGCGAACATATCGAAGACGCAACCTCGAAAGGCGCGAAAGTCGTCACTGGCGGTGCGGAACACAGCCTCGGCGGCCTGTTTTTTGAACCCACCATCGTCACCGGCGTCACACAGGACATGATCGTGGCAAAGGACGAAACCTTCGGCCCCCTTGCACCGCTGTTCCGTTTCAAGGACGTGGACGAGGTGATCGAGATGGCGAATGATACGATCTTCGGTCTCGCCTCCTATTTCTACGCGCGTGATCTCAGCCGCGTCTACAAGGTGGCCGAGGCGCTTGAATACGGGATTGTCGGCGTCAATACCGGCATCATTTCGACCGAGGTCGCGCCGTTTGGCGGGGTCAAACAATCGGGCCTGGGACGCGAAGGTTCGCGTCATGGGATCGAGGATTACCTCGAGATGAAATACATCTGCCTGTCAGTCTGACGATTTCAACACCGCTCAAGACCAGACCAAACAGCGGCGGCATGTCACCCAACGGATATGCCGCCGAACTTTTTTCGGAAGGTCCTCCAAGGATTGTCCATCCACACGCGTCCAACCTACTGTGATGCGCATGGCAACGTCCGATACCGATCTCGCAATCGCAGCCGCAGGCGGCGACAGGGGCGCTTTTTCCGCGCTTCTCGAACGGCATTACGATCGGATCTTTGCCTTTGGCTACCGGATCACCGGATCGCGGGAGACCGCCGAAGACCTCGCGCAGGATATCTGCTCTGCGCTCCCGGTAAAGCTCAGGGGGTTCCGTGGTGAAGCGGCCTTTTCAACATGGCTCTACCGCGTCGTCCTCAACGCCGCTCATGACCGCCGCCGCAGGAACCAGACCCACGCGAAAGCCGCCGAGGGCTGGGCCGCGTGGGAGATCAACCGCCGCGCCGCCAGCGATGCCGAAGCAGAACGGCTGATCTGGCTACGCAACGCGATGGCTACTCTACCGGAAGATCTGCGTGACACGCTCGCGCTCATCACTGATGGCGAACTGACACAAGCCGAGGCAGCAACGGTTCTGGGATTGTCCGAAGGTACGATCGCCTGGCGTATATCCGAGATCAAGAAGCGCCTGCGCGCCCTATCGGAACAGGAGACCGGGGCATGACCGACGAATTCGACCGGCTGCAGGACGCCCTGAAAGCCGAAACACCCAAACCCGACGGAGCCCGCAAGGCCGAGAATCTGCGCCTCGCGGCAGAAAATTTCGACCGCCTCCAAGGATCCCGTCCTGGCACGCGTCCCATTGACAGGCCAACCACGGTGGTGTGGCTCTGGAATGGAGTTGGACGGATGATCAATCATGTGATGACGAAAGGTGGACTTGCCGCGACGACCGCGCTGGTAGCGGTGGCCATGGTGTGGGTGGCACAGGATCAGGGACTGCTGGGGCCAAGGCTGCCGGGCACCGTGGTGCTCTCCGATGGGACATCCACCCCGAAATCGGCGGCCGAGACTCGCGCGGAACCATTGCAGCCAAACACCCCGACGCGTCAGGAAAATTCGCAAGAGGCAGAAGCCCCGATGAGAGAGCCGATTCTCTCTGAGGAATCCTACTCCATGGCCAACAAGATGGGCTCGGCGGTCAGCGACCTTGCGGCTGCACCCTCGGCTGTTGAACGCGACCGAGCCATGATTTTTCCCGCCCCCGACGCACAGATCCGGATCGAAAGCGATACCGAAACCTTCGCAAATGCAGATCCGAACCCGCTCAAGGTAACGGCCGATGATCCGGTCGCGACCTTCTCGGCCGATGTGGATACGGCGTCGTGGTCCATCGTGCGATCGTCCCTCATGCAGGGCGCGCTTCCGCCCGCGGATGCGGTCCGCGTCGAAGAGATGATCAACTATTTCCCCTATGCCTATCCCGCACCGGAAGGATCGCATCCATTCCAGCCGACCGTGACCGTGACGCCGACACCCTGGAACCCCGGAACCAACCTTGTGCATATCGGAATCCAGGGCGCATTGCCCGAGATCGCCGAGCGTCCGCCGCTCAATCTCGTCTTCCTCATCGACACCTCCGGCTCGATGCAATCGCCCTCGAAACTGCCACTTCTGAAACAGTCGTTCCGGCTGATGCTCGCGGAACTGCGCCCCGAGGATTCGATTTCCATCGTCACCTATGCCGGCAGTGCCGGACAGGTCCTTGATCCGACCCCGGCAAGCGAACGCGCGGCGATCCTTGCGGCACTGGACCGGCTCGAGGCCGGTGGCTCCACTGCCGGCCAGGCAGGTCTGGAACAGGCCTATGCCACCGCCGAAGCCATGACCGGGGACGGCGAAGTGACACGGGTGATCCTCGCCACGGACGGAGATTTCAACGTCGGCCTCTCGGACCCGGACGCACTGAAAGACTTCATTGCCGAAAAGCGCGACAGCGGCACATATCTCAGCGTCCTGGGCTTCGGACGCGGCAACCTGGATGACGCGACGATGCAGGCCCTCGCCCAGAACGGCAACGGCCAGGCCGCCTATATCGATACCCTGTCCGAAGCGCGCAAGGTGCTGGTGGACCAGTTGACCGGTGCCCTGTTTCCGATCGCGAATGACGTGAAGTTCCAGGTCGAATTCAATCCCGCCACCGTCGCCGAATACCGGCTGATCGGCTACGAGACCCGCGCGCTTGCCCGCGAGGATTTCAATAACGACAGGGTGGATGCGGGCGACATCGGCGCCGGCCATACCGTGACGGCGATCTTCGAAATCACTCCGGTCGGCTCATCTGCCATTCTCACCGATCCGCTTCGCTATCAACCCGCCCAGACACAGGCCGGCTCGGACGAACTTGGTTTCCTGCAAACTCCGCTACAAGGCGCCCGGAGCCAGCGAAAGCATGCTGATCGAAACGCCGATTGCGCCTACAGCGGTCGCACCGGGTACGGATGTGGCCTTCTCGACGGCCATCGCCGGGTTCGGCGAACTCCTCCGGGGATCGGACTATCCTGGGCGATTGGTCCTATTCCGACGCCATCGCTTTGGCGAACGGCGCACGCGGAGACGATGCCTTCGGCTACCGAACCGAGGCGGTCAACCTGATGCGCCTGGCCGAAGCCCTGTCACGGTAGGGTCTGACTACAGCAAGAAATGCGCCCGGATCGCTCCGGGCGCTTTGACTGTCAGAGCTGCGGAAGGTGATCAGACCTCGGCGGCCTCAACGACCTTCGCATCGACGGTATCGCCGTTCGCGATCTCGATCCGGCGCGGCTTGAGCGCTTCGGGCACTTCGCGCACAAGATCGATATGCAGCATGCCGTTCACATGGCTCGCGCCGGTGACACGGACATGATCGGCAAGGTGGAACCGACGCTCGAACGCGCGGTTTGCGATGCCACGGTGGAGGAAGACGCGGCCGTCATCTTCCTTCGACTTCCGGGCAGACACGAAAAGAGCGCCCTCGCGCACCTCGACCGACAGATCCTCGTCCGAGAACCCGGCCACGGCGATGCTGATGCGATAGGCATCATCGGCGGTCTTTTCGATGTTGTAGGGGGGATAGGTCGCGGCCGTGTTCGTATCGGTCAGCACCCGGTCCATCAGATCGGCAAGCTGGTCGAAACCAACGGTCGCACGGTAAAGCGGTGCAAGATCAAAGTTTCGCATGGGTCATCCTCCATTGAGCGATAACAGATCTTGACGCCTTCCTTTGTGGGACAGACGCAATTCACGTGATGCCGGGTCCTGTTCAGGCCCCCGACATTTTCCAGATAGGAAACTGGGTTTGGCGCTTCAAGACCCTGGTCTAAAGCTGGAAAAGGGCCTTGATCTGGGCAATCTGTCGGCCTGCCTGAACCACCAACGCAAGCGGCTGACGTCCCTCGTCGCCCCGTGCCACTACAATTCCGGCAAGCGTCGGACCTGCCTCGGTCAACCGCACGACCGGCCCGCCGGATTCGCCGGGCGTGACGCTGCACCCAAGTGTCGCAACGCGGTCCGAAACCCGGATCGGGCTGCAAATCCGCTCGCGGGCTCGTGCACCCCCGCCGCCGGGCCAGGTTGCCACCAGAAGCTTCTCGTTCGGCCGCATTGGCTCGGCACCGGTATCGGCCGGGCAACGGTCTCGGGGAACGGCGCTTCAAGACGAAGAATGGCGATATCCGGAGCAAGCTTGGCCGTCATCGCTCGCGATGCGATAGAGCGGGTGAACCATGATCTCGGTCGCTTCCCGCATCTCCGACCGATGACCGGGATAGGCCCCGGTATGAAAGCGAATACTGCTTTCTCCGCCTGCCGCCGGCCAGGACCTTTCCCGCTACACAATGGGCTGCCGTGACCAGAAGCGTGCTGGCGATCAGCACCGCGCTGCAATCGCGCGCGCCGTCGCGCTCGAGCACGCCCGCTGCCGCCATGGGCGGAGGCGCCTCTGCCATCGCTGAAACAGAGAAAGTGACGAAGATGTGCCGAAAGAATGGCCACGCGGATCATACTGCCGATCAGACAGGCCGTACTCGGGCGCGGTCAAGCCGTCAGGGCGAAGGAACCGTGCCGTCCCCGCCCGTTTCGTCGATCCGCTCACCACGTGTCGGGCATCGGGCAGTACCTCCGGCCAGACCCCCTCACCCGTCCGGAACGCCCGCTCCAGATCCGCAACCATTTCGGGAAGCGACATGCCCAGAACAGCAGGCTGGCCCTTTGTAGATTGTTCCCGAGGAGATGATCGAGATGATCTCGGGATGCCGTCCAGACGTATCGAAAACCGGCGCGCCGGACGATCCCGGATCACCCTGGCATCCGAACGCGATCAGTCCATCGGCCTGCGCCATCAACGCGCAACCCGACTGACGCGAGGCAGCATTCGACCGACCCTTGCCATAGGAAACCACCGTCACGGGATGGCCCGAGGCCGGAGGTCCGGAAACGCGGTAAGGGCTTGCCACCGCTGCCGGAATTGGCTGCGCCAGACGCAGCAGAGCCACGTCATGGCGGATGCTGTCGCCGTCATTCTCGGCCAGCGGGTCGAAGTTCGGATGGGCGACGGCACCGCTCATCCCGCTCCGGGCAATCACCTCACCGTCCCGAAATCCCGGCCCGGAACTCGAGCGTCTTAACATCAAGCCGCTCCCAGTCTTCGTATCCATCACGCAATGCGCAGCCGTCAGAACCGTGTCGGGGGCCAGCAAGACGCCGGTGCAATATCCCCCATCTGCGATATCGACACGCCCCACCGCCTCCCACCCCAGAAGATCCGAGCGATCGGTCAGTGCCTTGAATCCGGTATCCACCGCCGAATCGCCATGCATGGGAAGCACGAAAAGCCCCGCAGCGACGACAATCTGAAGCAACCGGCTCACCATCACGGCCTCAGAAACTTCGCGCCGGCCTGTCCTGCCGGACCCGGCCCGCCGCACCTGCGGCAACGACTTTGCGGCCGTTGCCATCGGCGCATCGTTCTCAAGCAGCACCCGCAACTCCAGAAGGCTCTCGCCCAATCCCGTCCCAAGCGAAACGTGCCGGCCGCCGATCTTCGCCTTGGCCGAAATCACGGAAACGATACGTGGTTCCTCGCCCTCCATCACGAAGACCGGTGCTCCGGAAGACCCGAAATCCACATCGCAGGACATCACGAGTGTTCCCGAAGGGCGGCTCAATACATGACAGACCTCCTGCAAGGACGGTCGCGAAGACCTGTCGCGAGCATACGAGACGACACCGACCTCGTCGCCCTTGCGGGGACGATCGGAAATCTGAAACGGCGTGACCGAGGAATTCCGGATCGGCTGATTCAGTGACAAAAGCGCAATGTCCTCTGCAACATGGTCGCCGCTCTGCGGGCCAAGATAGACGAATCCTGGATGAACTACGGATCTGCGCACATCGCGATAGGCCGTCGCCCGCCCGTTGCGCCATCCCGCAAGAAACTCGATCTCGCCATCTGCGACGCGTTCCTTCGTGTCCGGATCGAAAAGGCAATGCGCTGCCGTCAGCACCAAATCAGGTGCGATCAGCGCCCCGGTACAGAACCCGCTTCGGCCGATATCCAGCCGGCCGACAGCCTCCCATCCCTTGCTGTCATTCGCAGTAATCAGCGACTTGAGGCCGGTTTCCTCGGCCAATCCCTGAGAAATCCCGACCACGCAAAGCGCCGCCGCTGCCAACCATACCCTCATCTGCACGTCCCTGCCCCCACTCCGTTCTAGCGAGTGGTTTTGGCAGGATTATGGCCGCTATCGCAGAATCGGAACAGTGCTTTTTACGATCCCGTCCATCGCGCGCGGTCTCGGCCCGCCCGTCGCCCAGTCCAGAAGCTCGACCGTATGCACAACCGGAACACCCGTGGCAGAGCCGATCTGCATCATGCAACCGATATTCCCGGCCGAGATGACATCGGGGTTCTTCTCCTCTAGCGTGGCCACTTTCCGTGCCTTCAACTGCCCGGAGATCTCCGGCTGCATCAGGTTATAGGTCCCCGCCGAACCACAGCACAGATGCGCATCGCGCGGCTCCACGACGGTATAGCCCGCCTTCTTCAAGAAGATCCTTGGGATAGGTCTTGATCTGCTGTCCATGCTGCAACGAACAGGCCGCGTGATAGGCCACCGTGAGCCCCTTGGCCTCGCCTTGCGGAAGGTCCAGCTTCATCAGAACCTCCGACACATCCATCGCCAGCTCCGACACCCGCGCCGCATCGCTGGCTAAGGGATCGTTACGGAACATGTGCCCGTAATCCTTGACGGTGGTGCCGCAACCCGAGGTATTGATCACGATCGCATCAAGCCCCTTACCCCGATCCTCGGTCATCCACGCACGAATATTCCTGGCCGCGGTTGCATGGCTCTCGTCTTCCTTACCCATGTGATGCACAAGCGCGCCGCAGCACCCCATGCCTTCGGCAATCACCACCTCACAGCCCAGACGCTTCAGAAGCCGGATCGTGGCGTCGTTGATATCGGTGTTCAGCGCCTTCTGGGCGCAACCCGTCATCAGCGCCACACGCATCTTCCGAACACCCTCGGGCGCGAAGGTCTGGGGGTCGTCGTTCCGGCTCACCGGCGGAATGACTTTCGGCGCCATCTCCAGCATCGCCCGCAGCCGCGGATCCGGCATCAGCGACGCAAAAGGCCGACCCATCTTGGCAAACAAAAGTGCCACGCGGAACCGCATCGGATAGGGCAGGATTCGCGCCAGTGTCCAGCGCAGCATGCGCTCGAACAAGGGGCGCTTATAGGTCTTCTCGATCCAGGCCCGTGCGTGATCCACCAGATGCATATAATGCACCCCCGACGGGCAGGTCGACATGCAGGCCAGACAGGACAGGCAGCGGTCGATATGCTTGACAGTCTTCGCATCCGCCGGCCGGTTGTTCTCCAGCATGTCCTTGATCAGGTAGATCCGTCCCCGCGGGCTGTCGAGTTCATCTCCCAAAACCTGATAGGTCGGACAGGTCGCGGTGCAGAACCCGCAATGAACACAAGTCCGAAGAACCTCGTTCGAGCGCTGGATCGCAGGATCCTTGAGCTGCTCAGGCGTGAAAGTCGTTTGCATAGTCTCTGGTCCTTACCCTTGCATCGCTGCCGGCACCACGCTTCCGGTCCGCGCACTCACCCCCGAGACGGACAAACGTACCGCACCGGCGCTCACAGAACGAACTCGATCAACAAGATCGCAATCACCGCGGTCACGCCAACACCGATGCCCAGGCAGATCGCGCGCCGGAGCCATCTCCGGGGGCGGTGCCGGCCACGAAATGAAACGAAAATGCACCCGCAGTTGCACCGAAAAGCCCAACTGCGAACAACGATTGGATATTCCTTGCTGAAATCGAAGCTCGGGCTGTTCTGCATGCTGATCGAGGCCAGGAGAAAGACCGCCGTCGCGCCGAGCGCGATGCCGGATGCGCGCCGGCCGATGTGATGCGGCACGAACACGAGGCCGGCATAGAGCGCCACCGGAAGGATGACGAATAGAATACTATCGGGGTACATCCGTTCAACCCATCAGCCCCGGGTTCAGAATGCTCCGCGGATCGAATTTCCTGCGCAAGCCCTGCGTGATGGCGGCCAGTGGCGCTGGCTCCGGATGGAAAGGCGCAATGACGCGTCGCGTGTCCTCGGAGGCGCGCACGAGCGTTGCATGACCGGCGATTTCCGCCAGTCTCGGCCGCACATCCGTGCCCGCAGGCACTTCCGCCCAGATAAGACCGCCCCCCCAATCGAACACAAGCTCCGTACCGGGCAGTGCCGCTGCCACAGCCGCCCCGTCGCTGGGCTTCACCGAGATCCGCCAGACATCGCCATCCGTGCCCGCAAAAGCCTCGGCATCACGAATCCTGATCCAGCTTTTCTGTGTCCGGTCAGGGTCAGTATCGATGGACACATCCCCATACGGAGACAGAAGCTCCCGAAGCCGTTCGGCGCGGTAGTCGACGGAGGACTGAATCCTTCAATCCTGATCATCGTGAGGGGGTTTTCGTCGGGACCCTTCGGCAGATGCGCCGCACCCGTGACCTCAAAGGGCGATCCCAGCGCCCGCGACATCGCCGCGATCGCCTCCGGTACGCCCAACCCGGCAACCTTCACCACACCGGTCGCCGCTGTCGCGGGCAGGACCTTGAAACTCACCTCGCTCAGCACTCCCAGTGTGCCAAAACTGCCCGCCATCAACTTGACAAGATCGTAGCCAGTGACGTTCTTCATCACCCGGCCGCCATTCTTCACCGCGATACCATGGCCATCGACGAACCGCACACCGATCAGGCTATCCCGGCAAGCCCCGGCCTGAATTCGGCGCGGGCCCGAGACATTGCCCGCCACGACGCCACCGATTGTTGGCTCACCCGATGTCCCCAACAGACGCCGATGATCCATTGGTTCGAATGGCAGCCTCTGGTTTTCCGCATCCAGCGCGGCCTCGATCTCGGACAGGGGCGTTCCCGCCTTCGCCACGATTGTCAGCGCTCCGGGTTCGTAAAGATCGATCCCCGACAGGGCCGACACCGACAAGACCTCCCCCGCGACCGGGGCGCCGATGGGCCGGGTGCCGCCGCCCTGAATTCGAAGCGCGCCCTTTGCGCCCGCCACCGCCTCGGCAAGATCGCGTTCATCTCTGGGTCTCAACACCAGGCCGGTCCTTCTTCTCTTTCGAAATATCCTCGGGGGTGTGGGGGCAGACAGCCCCCACACGAACCTCTCACGCCGCGTGGGCCTGCCCCTTGCGGCGTGGCGCACTCACGGCAAGCGGAAACACCTTTGCCGGGTTCAGAAGCCATGCAGGGTCAAAGACATCCTTCACCCACATCTGCGCCTCCATATCCTCGGGGGCGAATTGCTCGCCCATAAGGTCGCGTTTCTCGATCCCCACCCCATGCTCACCGGTCAGACAGCCGCCCACCTCGACACACAGCCGCAGGATGTCGGCGCCAAGTGACTCGCAAAGCTCCAGATCTCCGGGCTTGTTTGCATCGAACAGGATCAGCGGGTGCATATTGCCGTCTCCGGCATGGAATACGTTCCCGACTTGAAGACCGTAGTCCTTTGACATCTCGCCGATGCGCTTGAGCACATAGGGCAAGGACGACACCGGTATCGTGCCATCAAGGCACATGTAGTCGTTGATCTGTCCAATCGCGCCGAATGCCGATTTGCGGCCCAGCCAGATCTTGGCACTCTCCTCGGGGCTCTTCAACTCGCGCAGTTCCACCGGATCGTGTCTGCGCGCGATCTGCATGATGACGCCAAGCTGCTCGTCGATCTCGGACTCCGATCCCTCGACCTCGACGATCAGCAGGGCCTCGCAATCGGGGTAGCCGGCATTCGCGAACTTATCGGATGTCTCGATGCACAACCGGTCCATGTATTCGATCGCCACCGGCAGAACGCCCGCCTTGATGATATCGGCGACACAGGCCCCGGCGACCTCGCTGTCGTTGAACCCCATCAAGACCGGTCGCGCACCCTCGGGCTTACGCAGGATGCGCAGCGTGGCTTCGGTCACAACGCCCAACTGCCCTTCCGAGCCACAGATCACGCCCAGAATATCAAGCCCCGGCGCATCCAGATGGGCCCCGCCCACCTCGACAACCGTGCCATCCATCAGGACCAGCGTGACCCCCAGAAGGTTGTTCGTCGTCACTCCGTATTTCAGGCAATGCGCCCCGCCCGAATTCATCGCGATATTCCCTGCGATCGCGCAGGCCAGCTGCGAGGACGGGTCGGGCGCGTAAAAGAAGTTCTCATGCTCCACCGCGCCCGTGACCGATAGGTTCGTCCGCCCGGTCTGCACCCGGATCACCCGGTTCTCGTAATCGGCCTCCAGAACATCGTTCAGCCGCGCAACCCCAAGGATGACGCAGTCGGCGGTGGGCAACGCCCCGCCGGCAAGCGAGGTTCCCGACCCCCGGGGGACGACCGGCACACCTTCTTCGTGACAGACCTTCAGAACGGCAGAGACTTCTTCGGTATTGGACGGAAGCACCGCGCAAAGCGGCGGACACTTATAGGCCGTCAGCGCATCGCACTCATAGGCCCGGGTCTCGGCAACGTCATGAATCACCGCATCGTCCTGCAGAACCGCCTGCAAACGTCGAACGATCCTGTCTTTCTTCGCAAGGATCAGAGGATCCGGGGGAGGCATTTCCATGGCGAACTCCTAGAATTGGTAAATTAATATAACCAATTTTACTGTCTGGCAAGTTGCATTGCGAAACTGCCTTCCGAAACTGTGATTCAGACTAAGCTCAAACGTCGCTAGACTTCCACGAAATGATTCCAGGGATCGCGAATGAAACACAGCCAATTGTATGCCTTTCTCTTCCTTCTGACACTCGTTCCCGGGGCGGCCCCCGCCGATCCGGCAAGGATCGAGGCGGCCACTGCCAGAAACGATGGCGCCGGAAACTGGACCTTCTCGGTCACCCTCTCCCATGGCGATACCGGCTGGGACGACTATGCGGATGGCTGGCGCGTGGTGGACGGGGCAGGGTCGGAACTCGGGATGCGCACCCTCTTCCACCCCCATGTCGAGGAGCAGCCCTTTACCCGGTCGCTCTCGTCCGTTGCGATCCCCCAGGGACGACGCGCGTCTATGTCGAAGCGCGCACCAATGCCGATGGCTGGGGCGCCGAACGCTTTCCCGTCGACTTGCCGAACTGACCGACGCCGTCAACGCGCCGGACGGCCCCGGCGACCTTCCCAAAGCCACGCCGCCACCGCCAGAAGTGCCGCGACCATAAGGAACAGCCAGGACGGCAGGAACGGACGCACCGTGATATCGGCGGTCAGGAAGGCTTCACGCGGGGTGATCCCGATCCAGCCGCGACCCGAGGCAGGACGTCCCACGCGCACGGCCCGCAAATCCGGAATCCCTTCGGCAATCCGCCTGATCCCGCCTCGCCCGATCTCCACGATCGGCTCGAGTTGCGCGGCGCTTGCCACTGTCTGCTCGAATTCCCGCGGGGCCGAGGGGCCAAGCGCGATCACCGCCTCTTCCTCGCCATCGGTCAACCGGTAAAGACCGATCTCCGGCCCTTGAACCGTGGCCGTGAACCGCCCGGGCCCATCGGGCTCCGGCGTGACCGTGATGACTGCCCCGTCGGGCCCGGTGATTTCCACCGGCGGCGCAATGTCACTCAACGTCCGCCGGGTGATCGTCATTTCCTGACCGACTGCCGTGACGGTCAGCGCCTCTTCCTCAAGCTCCGGTTCCTTCATCATCCAATGGGCCAACCGACGCAGCAATTCCAGTTGCGGACCGCCGCCTTCATAGCCGCGCGACCACAGCCATGCATGATCCGAAGCCAGCAGCGCCACGCGGCCTTCGCCGACCCGGTCCAGCAACAGGAGCGGGCGGTCATCCGGGCCCGACATCACCGTCGTGCCCGAAACTTCCTCGACATCCACCAACCGCATCCAGCGCCCCCAAGGTGCCGCATCGGGATCACCGCGCCCTGCAAGCGGCGAATGCGCGGCAAGACCCTCGGTCACCGGATGGCGCTCGCCGATCTCGGTGATCTGCGGAGTAAAACCCTGCTCGATCACCCGGCTTGTCGGCGCGCCCGGAATGATATCGGCCAAAGGCGAGCGAAAGATCGAACTGGCAGTCGCAAAATCCGGCCCTGCTGCGATCAGCACGGCCCCGCCGTCTTCCACGTATTGCCGAACGTTATCCAGATAGATCGACGGCAGGATCCCCCGGCGCTTGTAGCGGTCGAAAATGATCAGGTCGAATTCGTCGACCTTCTCCAGAAACAGCTCGCGCGTCGGAAATGCAATCAAAGACAATTCGTTCACCGGTACGCCGTCCTGCTTTTCCGGCGGGCGCAGGATGGTGAAATGCACCAGATCGACAGAACTGTCCGACTTCAGAAGATTGCGCCATGTCCGCTCGCCGGGATGCGGCGCACCCGAGACCAGCAACACCCGCAAACGGTCGCGCACGCCGTTGATCTGCAGAACGGCGGCATTGTTGCGGTCGGTCAACTCTCCTTCTGCCGTCGGCACGATGAACTGAAGCACGTTCATCCCGCCATGCGGCAACGTCACCGGGAGTTCCATGTCCCGACCCACAGGCACATCGAAGCGCTGCGGCTCCCCCCCGTCGATCGAGATATCGAGCGCGGCCGTTTCACCGGCACCAACGGGTACGTTCCCCTGGTCCTCGACGCGCAAGGTCAGGGTCACAGGTTCGCCCAGAATCGCAAAAGCCGGCGCGTTGCGGACGATCAGCCTGCGGTCCCAGTCCTCCTCCCGCCCGGTCAACAGGACATGGAGGGGGGCCGGAAGGTCGGGCGCACGTTCGATGTCGTGCAACTGTCCATCGGTCACCAGAATGGCCCCGGCGAGCCGCGCACGCGGTTCCTCGGCCATGACCTCGGCCAGTGTCGTCATCAGAAGCGTACCACCATCCGCCTCGGCATCGGCGACCCTTGCGACGCGTAATTCGGTATTGCCCAGCCGCGCGACACCGGCCTCGATGGCCGCAAGCGCCGCCTCCGACTGTTCCGCCCGGTCCGACAATCCCTGACTTGCACTTTCGTCGACCACCGCGATCACGATGTCATTCAGCAGGTCGCGGTCTTCGGTCTGGATCGACGGGTTCAGGATCGCCAAGAACAAGCGTCGCAAACGCCAGCGTCCGCAGCCACCAGCCAGACAGTCCCCGCCAGATGGCAAGCGCAAGAAACGCCGCCGCAACCCCCGCAACGGCCCATAGGACAGGCAGCGGCACCAGCGGGTCGAAGATCACCGATCCGTCCATCATTGTCCCAACCTGTCCAGAAGTGCCGGCACATGAACCTGGTCCGACTTATAATTCCCGGTCAGCACATGCATGATCAGGTTGACGCCAAAGCGATAGGAAATCTCGCGCTGCCGCTCGCCCGAAAATCCGCGTCCCACCGGGAACATCGGACGACCGCTTTCATCGACAGCCCAGGCCGAGGCCCAATCGTTTCCACCAATGACCACCGGCGTCACGTTGTCGTTGAGGTTCCGGAACGGCATCCCGTCGATCCGCTCCGCATCGGGCGGCGCGGCTTCGACCCAGACATCGCGGCTTGCATGACGGCCGGGAAAATCCTGCAGAAGATAAAAGGTACGCGTCAGAACATGGTCGTCCGGCACCGGCTCCAGCGGCGGAATGTCCAGTGGCCGCGCAAGTTCCTGAAGCCTGCGACCTGTCGCACTGCCGCCCCCGAAGCTGGCGACATTCGCATCCCGCGTGTCGAAAACGATCATCCCGCCAGACCGCAGATAGGTGTTGAGCTTGGCATAGGCCTCGCCCGACGGAATTGGCTGATCCTGCGTGACCGGCCAATAGAGTATCGGAAAGAAGGCAAGTTCGTCGGTCTCAAGATCGACCGCGATCGGCTCTGCCGGTTCGATCGATGTCCGCTCGAACAGAACCTGCGACAACCCCCTCAATCCCGCCTGCGCGGTCTGGTCCAACAGCCCTGTCACCGGTGATGACATGGGCAAGCACGACCTCGGTCGTGGCCTCCAGCGCAAAGGCATCCGCATCCTGCGCAACGCCCGGCTGTCGGCGCAAGAGCCCACAAGCGCAAGCGCCAGAAGCGCAGAAGTCGTCCGCCCCGCACCCGGCGCCACAAGCCGCCCGGCCAGCCAGAGCGAGGCCAGAATATCCACCATCAGGGCGCCCAGCGCGACCGTCAGGAAAGCCCCTTTCAGAAGTGTCTCACGCGCAACTTCAAGTCCTTCAATGGCAACTCGGGAAGGCCAACCCGCGACCTCGATCCGTGTCTCCGCATCGATCACGTTCAGCGCCAGCCTCCGATCCTCACCCGCATAAAGCCCGGGACGCAGGTCAGGCCCCGGCACCGGGTCGGCCAATCTCTCGCCCGCACGCCGGGCAGGACACCGGCATCACCCACATCCCCGAACGCGGACAGGATCTGATCGGGCACCCATGTCGTCCCCGCCAGTTCTTCCAACGTAGGGCTTGCCGGCCGCGTCGATACGGCCAGCCGCTCCAGCATCTGCACGAAGAGACCGGACAAGGGCAGGCGCGACCATTCCGCATTGGCGGTCGTGTGGAACAGAACGACCTGTCCTTCCCCGATCCGCTTGCGGGTGACAAGCGGCGTGCCGTCAGCAAGCGATGCAATCGTCCGCTCCGCCAATGTCGGATCGGGTTGTGCCATCACCTGTGCCGTGATCCGCACTTCTTCCGGAACCGGCAGGCCAAAGAAGGGAGTTTCCGGCTCGAACGGGCGCAGGGTCTTCGGCTCGCCCCAACTCATCGCGCCGCCAACACTCCGGCCACCCGCGCGAAGACGTACCGGCATCAGTGGGTCCTCGGCATCCCGCGAAATATCCGACGCGGCCATCCTCGGCCCGGCAAACCGTACCAGAAGCCCGCCCTCTTCGACCCAGTCCAGAAGCTGTTCTTCCTCCACGGAGGCAAGCGCCGCCACATCCGCCATCACGATCGCATCTGGATTGGCAAGGATCAGATCGTCCAGCGCCCCCTCGATCAGGTCCGCCGTGGGCTCCAGCGCCTGCTCTAGGTAGTGGGTCGGTGCCAGCAACTCGAGCCCTTCCCGGTCGTCACGTCCGGCGATCAGCGCCACCTCGCGCCGCCGCAGTGCATCATCGGCAAGGCTCACCGCAGCGGCCGAACGCACGCCCTCGATCTCGAACCGGGTGATCCGGTTGCGCAACTCCGGTGGCAGCGACAGGCGCGTCTCCGCCTCGGTCGATCCGGCTTGGAACTGCAACGCCGCAGTGGCAAGGACGCGCGGGGTACCGCCCGGATCAAGACCATGGGCCGCAACGTTCACATCCAAGGGACCGTCGCCGGGGGCCCGCGTCGCCTGGACCACCAGCAATCCGTCTTCGAACGTCGACGGGCGCAAGGCCACGATCGGGCGCGGACTCTCGAAAACCGTCACGATACCCGCCGCCTCGACCCGCTCCAGCAACGGTGTGCGCCACGGATAAGCCACGCCATCGGACATCCAGAATGTCTCGAACCCACCCGCATCGAGCGCATCCCACCATGCCAGAACGCCGTCTTCCTCGGGGGCCCACGGGTTCGGCTCGAAACTCGGCAACCGCGCCGCCCATGCCTCCGCAGGCTGGAACTGAAGCCCGCCCGCGGGCAGATCGGTCAAGGACACAACCGCGACCGGACGTCCCGCCCGCGCCGCATCCGACAGCAGAAGATCGAGCCGGTCCATGCGCCGGGTCCAATCCCGCGCATCCGCCCATGTCCCGTCCACCAGAACCAGAAGCGGCCCATCGCCGGTCTGCTCCTGCTGCGGATTCAGAACCGGTCCCGCAAATCCAAGGATCACCGCAGCGATGGCCAATGTCCGCAGAAGCAAAAGCCACCACGGCGTCTTGTCTGTCTCGTTCTCGTCGTCCTCAAGCCCCAGCAACAGCGACACCGCCGGGAACATCCGGCGCACCGGCGCTGGCGGTACGGCGCGCAGCAGCAACCAGAGGATCGGCAGCGCGACAAGACCCAGAAGAAGCCAGGGCGCGGTAAATCCGATTGGACCCAGGACAAGCATCAGTGTACGCGCTCCAAAGCCTGGTACAGCCACAAGAGCGCACCGCTCGCCGACCGGTCCGTATGGTGGCAATCATATTGCCAGCCGGTCAGCCGCGCCAGCGACTGAAGCCGGTCCTTCCGTTCTGCAAGGCGCTCAAGGTACCTGTCCTTAAGGTCCCGCGCCCGGCGGGTCTCGTGGCGTATCGTCCCGCCAACACTTTCAAAGATCGTCCGACCATCGAAGGGAAACGCCTCTTCCACTGGGTCCAGGATCTGCACCAGCGCTCCTTTGACGCCCCGGTCCGCTGCACGTGTCAGCGCGGCTTCGACAGGTGCAAGATCGCCAAGGAAATCCGACAGGAAGATCGCACGGGAATGGGCCACAAGTCCCTTGGTGCCCGGCGCACCGTAATCGGCGATGTCGTCATCTTCGGCAAAGACCTCGGCCAGCCGCAAAAGCTGCAATTCGCCCGAACGTGGGGGCAACCGGGCATCGGTCAAGTCCGACCCGCTCTCCGCCCCGGATCAAAAGCACCGCCGCAGCGAGCGCCAGAACGCGCGCGGCAAGCGATTTCGTCGGCAGCGCATCCGAGGACGCAAATCGCATGGATTGCGCCCGATCGCTCCAGATCACGATGCTCTGGGCCGCCTGCCACTCCTTTTCCCGCACGAAATGCGTGTCAGACCGCGCCGACCGGCGCCAGTCCACCATCCGCGCCTCGTCACCGGGCATCGCCGGACGATATTGCCAGAATTCGTCCCCAAGCCCGGGGCGGCGGCGTCCGTGTTCCCCCAGCATGACCGTCGACGCAAGATGCTCCGCCGCCGCCAGAAGCGGCGGCAAGGGACCGGCAAGATCCTCGGCCCTCGTGCGAAGATCGGCGGACTGGATCACGCGGCGGCCTCGACCCGGGTCACCGCCTCGGCCACGCCGCCGATCACCTTGGACAACTCCATACCCCGTGCCCGGGCCGCGAATGTCAGCGCCATCCTGTGCGAAAGAACCGGCGCGGCCATCGACGCCACATCCTCGACCGATGGCGCCAGGCGCCCGTCAAGAAGCGCCCGCGCCCGAACCGTCAGCATAAGCGACTGCGCCGCACGCGGCCCCGGACCCCAGCCCACGTTCTCGCGCACCGCGTCGGTCGCGCTCGTATCGTCGGGGCGGCAGGCGCGCACAAGATCAAGGATGGCCTCCATCACATTCTCGCCAACCGGCATCCGTCGCACCAGTGCCTGCGCGGCGATCAGCTCATCGGGGCGTGAACACATTCGTCGATGTCGCGTCGGACACGCCGGTCGTCGCCATAAGAATCTCGCGCTCCGTGTCCCGGTCGGGATAGGGCACGTCGATCTGCACGAGAAACCGGTCCAACTGCGCTTCCGGGAAGCGGATAGGTGCCTTCCTGCTCGATCGGGTTCTGCGTCGCCAGATACATGGAACGGCGCCGGAAGCGCATGTGGCTGGCCTGCGATCGTCACCGACTTCTCCTGCATCGCCTGCAGCAGCGCCGATTGCGTCCTCGGGCTGGCCCGGTTGATCTCGTCCGCCATCAGCAACTGACAGAAGATCGGACCCTCGATGAACTTGAACGCCCGGCTGCCATCGGCCCCGGTTTCCAGAACCTCCGAGCCCAGAATATCGGCAGGCATCAGGTCGGGCGTGAACTGGACCCGCGCGCCGTCAAGACCCAGAACCGTCGAAAGCGTATCCACCAGCCGCGTCTTTCCCAGCCCAGGCAGACCGATGAGAAGTCCGTGACCGCCACACAGAACCGTCGACAGAACCAGATCGACAACACCCTCCTGGCCGATGAAACGCTTCGTGATCGACGCCTTCGCATCGGCAAGCTTGTGGCCAAGCGTTTCGATCTCGGTCACAAGGTCCCGGCTGTCGTCCATGGAAACACTCCCTTTTGATGTGTAAGAGATATTATCAAGAACTATGCCGCCAAGGACAAATGGCAAAAGTGTTACAAAAGAAATGACCGCGACCCAACCGCCCAAAGTTTCAGCGGAAAGCATCGCTGACAGCGCCCGTGCAGCAACGAAAGGCGGTTTACCGCCGGTCCATTTGTGGAACCCGCCGTTTTGCGGCGATCTCGACATAAGGATCGCACGGGATGGCACGTGGTTCTACCTCGGCACGCCCATCGGTCGGCACGAGCTTGTTCGCCTGTTCTCGACGATTCTCCGAAAGGACGAAGACAAGTACTTCCTGGTGACTCCGGTCGAGAAGGTCGGAATAACCGTCGACGATGCACCCTTCGTGGCGGTCGACTTCGAGGCGAAGGGCAGCGGACACGATCAGATCCTTACTTTCGTGACCAATGTGGACGACAAGGCAGAGGCCGGTCCCTCGACACCCGATCCGCGTGGTCCGCGACCCCGAAACGGGCGAACCTGCGCCATACGTCCTGATCCGGGCCAATCTCGAGGCTCTCATCGACCGCAAAAGCTTCTACCGGCTGGTCGAGATCGGCCGCCATCACGACGGCTGGTTCGGCCTTTGGTCGAACAAGAGCTTCTTTCCGATGATCCCTTCTGCCGAGTTGCCGGATCCGTGACAGACCCAAATCGTCACGCCCTCGTCGAAACCCTGATCTCACTCGCCTCGACCGACGGGCTGGGTGAAATCGTGGATTGGGAACAGGTCGAGGCGGCGATCACCGAACTGTCCCAGAACCCGGTGGGCACCCGCGACCTGCGCAAGATCCTGACACAGGTCAACGATACCGCCATCATCACAACGCTCGAAGATTGGTTTCGCCGCGCCGCCAACGCCCGCGACGCCGACGCGCGCGATGCGAAACGATTCAACGACAACCTCCTGACCCCCGTCCACCGCATCGGCCTTGGCGGCATCGCCGCCAGCGCCCTTTCGGTATCGCTCGGTACGATTGCAGCCCCGATCGCCCTGCCTGTGCTTTTGGCCTCCACCGTCGCCGGGATCGCCACCGGATATGGCCGCTTTCGTCTTTCGAAACGCTCCGACACCGCCGTCGCCGATGCCGCGCTGATCCGTGAATTCGCCCTGATCTGCCGGGACGCCCGAGACAGCCGGACCTAGACGAGACTGGAATTCATGCCGCTCTGTTGCTATATTGAGCATCGAAAGGAGACTGGCTCATGCTCGAACTGAACCTTTTCGTCAGCGTTGCCTCGGCCTTCGGTGCCGCGGCCAGCATCGGTCTCGTCATCTATGGCCTCCGGCATGCCGGGCGTGACCGCCCTGCAAAACCGGTTCTGGTGGAGCAATTGGTGAACACCGCTCCATATGAACGACTCGACAACATCCTGTCGAAATAGGCGGAAAGAAGCACCTGACGCAAAGCGCCGACAGGCGCTGTTTCGGGGTGACCCGAAGACGATCTTCCTTTTATCATGATCCCGCTGTCAGCTCCTGACACAACGCTGTCAGGAGGGGTGTGCGATACCCATCCCATCGCAACCTGATCCGAAAGGAAATCCCATGACCAACCCGATTCTCGTCTGGAGCGAAGTCCCTGTCACCGACATGGACCGCGCCGTAGGCTTCTATAACCGCGTCTTCGGCTGGAAGATGACGGTCGACACCTCCTCGGGACCGAATCCCATGGCCGTCTTCGGCGGCGATATGGAGGCCATCGGCGGTCACCTCTACCCGGGTAAACCTGCCAACGGAAACGGCCCCACCGTGCACCTCGCGGTGCCGGATAAGCTCGAGGATGCAGCAGACCGGTGCTGGGCTGCGGGCGGCGCCATCAAGGGCGAGCCGGTGGAAATCCCCTATGGCCGCTTCCTCTATGCGTCCGATCCCGACGGCAACTCGATCGGGCTCTTCGAACCGAAAGAGCAATAGAGCATGCGCCGCGCCGACCGCCTGTTCCGGATTGTTCAGCACCTTCGGGGCGGGCGGTTGGTCACCGCGCGGCAACTGGCCGAAACGCTCGAAGTCTCCGAGCGCACGATCTACCGCGACGTGGCCGATCTGATCGGCTCCGGCGTGCCGGTCGAAGGCGAGGCGGGCCTTGGCTACGTGATGCGCGAAGGCTTCGATCTCCCGCCCCTGATGTTTTCGCGCGACGAGATCGTGGCACTCGTCGCCGGCGCGCGGATGATCCGCGCATGGGGCGGGCTGGACATGGCCCGCGCCGCAGAGGAGGCGCTGGTCAAGATCGACGCGGTTCTCCCCGATGCCGCACGCAACCGGGCCCGCAGTATTCAGGTTCACGCGCTCCAGATGCGCGACCTCGACAATGCCACGCGCGTCCGGATCGACCAGATCGAACAGGCCGTGGATCGGCGGACACGACTGAAGCTTGCCTATGCCGATGCCTCCGGAACACCGACAGAACGCCCCGTGCGGCCCTTGGGATTGTGGTTCTGGGGCAAGGTCTGGACCTTGGTGGGCTGGTGCGAACTGCGTGATGATTTCCGCATGTTTCGGCTCGACCGGATCTCCACGATCACCCCGGACGGCACGTTTCGCCCGGAACGCGGCAAGGGTCTGCGCGATTTCTATGCGCGCGAGGTTCCGCCGGGCGCGGATTGCGACGAACGGCACGGATAGCACCGGAACCGACTGGAAAATCCGACCCTGCTGGTGCATCAACACCGCAGCAATCAGCGGACGAAAGACATGCGCCTCTTCATCGGCCTCGGAAATCCCGGGGCGAAATATGCGGGCAACCGCCACAATATCGGCTTCATGGCCATGGATCGGATCGCGGCCGACCATGGCTTCGGGCCATGGCGCAGCAAATTTCAGGGGCAGATCTGCGAAGGCAGGCTGGGGTCCGAAAAGGTCGTCCTGCTGAAACCGGAAACCTTCATGAACCTGTCGGGTCAATCGGTCGGCGAGGCGTTGCGGTTCTACAAACTCGACCCCTCCCAAATCGTCGTGTTCCATGACGAGATCGACCTTGCTCCGGGCAAGCTCAAGACGAAGGCCGGAGGCGGTCATGCCGGCCATAACGGCCTGCGATCCCTCCACGCGCATATCGGCGACGCCTATCTCAGGGTCCGCATGGGAGTGCGGCCATCCGGGTCACAAGGATGCCGTGCCCCATTATGTGCTCAAGGATTTCGCAAAGTCCGATCAGGAGTGGCTTGACGACATGCTGCGCGGCATCTCGGATGGCGCCGCTGCCTTGGCCACGGGCGATACCGGGCGTTTCATGAACGCCGTCTCACTGCGGCTGAGCCCGCCCCGCTCATCGAAATCCCGGCCTCAGGGCGAAAGCACGCCGGAACCGACCCCGACCTCGAAACCCGAAACGCCCGCCGAAACGCCCGAGGCCGCGCAGACTCCCGCTCGACCCTTCAAAGGCTGGTGGATAAATTCCGATGATAAACCGGCGCGAGGTCTTCGGGAATCCGGCTTGCGCACCCGGCTTGCGAACCTGGCCAGCTCGGACCATGCTAAGTGGCAATTGCGCCGATTACCACGGGCGATGGGTCCAATGGGATTACGCGCAACTGCCAGAGGATCTCCGATGATACCCGACGAACCGATCAACGTTCTGGGCGAAAAACTCGAAACCTGCTCCTCCGATCCGATGACGGGGTTCTTCCGCGACGGCGCTTGCAACACCTGCACGCAGGATCAGGGAAGCCATACGGTCTGCGCCATCATGACCGCAGAGTTCCTTGCCTTCTCGAAATACATCGGCAACGACCTCTCGACACCGCGACCTGAATACCGCTTTCCCGGCCTGAAACCCGGCGACCAGTGGTGCCTCTGCGCCGGCCGCTTTCTTCAGGCAGCCGAAGAAAGTGCCGCACCCCGGGTCCGCCTCGGCGCAACCCACCGGCGTGCACTCGACATCGTGCCGCTCGAAGTGCTCATGCAACACGCGCAGCGCGACAACTAATCGACCATCAGCTCATCGATGAACAGGCTCAAAAGCTGCGGCCTTCCGGAAACATCGGCCTTCCGATAGATCGCATTGGTCTGCGCCTTGACCGTCCCTTCCGACGTGCTCCGCAGCACCGCGATTTCCTGTGTCGACATGCCCTTGATCGCAAACAGGGCAACGTCTCGCTCCGCCGGGGTCAGTCCCCATTCGGTGAACCGCTCTTCCAGCACTTCCATGAATGCGCCCGATGCGGCGCGCAGGGCCAATTCTGCACGCATGGTGCGCCGCCGCGCATTGCGCAATTCGAACGCGCCCATGATGACCCCGAGCACCAACCCGACGGCAGCGCCGATTTCGATCAACTCGTAGAGCTGCCAGTCGATCGGCGCGAATGGAAGACCCAGAACCGAACACCAGAATTTGCGAGACAAAGAAGAAGGCGCACAAGACCTGAACGGCCAAGACGCCGCCAATGACAAGGCGCCCCTTCATCCCCGTCATGATCCAATGACGGCCGCAGCCTGCGCGCACCGGCGTTAGTCATCATCTCGTCGCCGCCGCCCTTTCCGCTGTTTCCGCCGCTTTCGTCGTCGTCTTTCGTCGTCGTTTTCGTCGTCGTTATCATCATCGTCGTCGTCGTCGTCATCATCATCGTCGTCGTCATCATCGTCATCGTCCCTGCCGGAGCTTCCGCTCCCGTTCAGGAAGTCGAGAAGTCCCCGGTCCTCATCCTCGTTCCGGAGAAGAAAATAATCCCGAAGGATGACTCCATTCTGGCGGTTAAAGACGATCTCGCGTCGACCATCGCCATTCTCGGCACGGATCAGGCCGCGACCCAGCAGGGTTCCGCCGACGGAAATGCTGGAATAACCCTGCCGCACGAGGGCATCGACAATTCTCTGTTCAACGGATTGCGCCGCCGCCGGGCTTCCGAGGCCCGCCGTCAGCACGATCCCGACGATTGCAAGTCTTCCGTATCATGATGTCACCAAAGCGATACTGGACACCGCAAGTCCATTTCCGGCCACTTGGCCTTGAATCAGTCATGGCCCGTTGGATCCTACCATCCGGGCTGAAATGGAATACAGGTTCCCAATCTCGTCACCCCTTTCACCGACACTCCAATGCCGCCCATTTCGTTCGGGCCCTCCGTCGACTTCGATCGTTTGAACCCGGAATGCCCGATCTGGCACAATTGCTTGCGTTTCTCCGGCCCGGCACATCGGCGTCCGCCCCCAAATCGCAGTCCCGTGGTTCACACGTCGCTGCATTCGGAAGATATGACACCGAATTTGGCCCGAACGCCACAAACCTGGGGGCAATCGGCATAAACTGCGGTTTATGCGGGCTTTCACACCTACATATCAAAGCCAAGGGCCTTCGCGACGGTGAAGATATCCTTGTCGCCCCGCCCGCACATGTTCATGCAGATGATGTGATCGGCCGGAAGCGTCGGCGCGATCTTCATAACATGGGCAAGCGCGTGGCTGGGCTCGAGCGCGGGGATGATCCCCTCCATCTCGCAGCAAAGCTGGAACGCCTCAAGCGCTTCGGCATCGGTGATCGCCACGTATTGCGCCCGACCGATTTCATGAAGCCATGCATGCTCCGGCCCGATGCCGGGATAATCGAGACCGGCGGAAATCGAGAACCCTTCCAGAATCTGACCGTCGTCATCCTGAAGCAGATAGGTCCGGTTGCCATGCAACACGCCCGGGCGACCACCGGTCAGCGACGCGCAATGCTCCATCTTCGCATTCACACCCTTGCCCCCAGCCTCTACGCCGATGATCCCCACTTCCTTGTCGTCAAGGAACGGATAGAAAAGCCCCATGGCATTCGACCCGCCGCCGATCGCCGCAATGACCGTGTCGGGCAGACGGCCCTCGGCCTCCATCATCTGTTCCTTGGTCTCCTTGCCGATGATCGCCTGAAAATCGCGAACCATGGCCGGATACGGATGCGGCCCCGCAACCGTGCCGATGCAATAGAACGTGTCGCGCACATTCGTCACCCAGTCGCGCAGCGCGTCGTTCATCGCATCCTTCAACGTCCGCGACCGCTTGTCACCGGAACGACCTCGGCCCCCAAAAGCTGCATGCGAAACACGTTCGGCGCCTGACGCTCGACGTCATGCGCGCCCATGTAGACCACGCATTTCAGTCCGAACTTGGCACAGACCGTTGCCGTTGCGACCCCATGCTGACCGGCGCCGGTCTCCGCGATGATGCGCGTCTTGCCCATGCGACGCGCGAGAATGATCTGCCCCAGCACGTTGTTGATCTTGTGCGCGCCGGTGTGGTTAAGCTCGTCGCGCTTCATGTACACCTTGGCGCCGCCAAGATGCTCGGTCAGGCGTTCGGCAAAGTAAAGCGGGCTCGGGTCGGCCGACATAGTGCTTCCAAAGGAAATCCATCTCGTCCCAGAAGGACTGGTCGGTCTTGGCGTGCTCATACTGCGCCTCGAGATCGAGGATCAGCGGCATCAGAGTTTCCGACACGAAACGGCCCCCGAAATCGCCGAAGCGGCCCTTCTCATCCGGGCCGGTCATGAAGCTGTTGAAAAGATCGTTCGCCATCGTGCACTCCCTCGGAACAGGACGCGTTTAAAGCCTATTCGCGAGGCCGTAAACCCGGCCCGGCGAAACTGACGGTCATCTCGCCGCCGCGACAAAGGCCCGGATCAGCGCGGGATCCTTCGTGCCGGGCGCGCTCTCGACGCCGGACGAAACATCCACCTGCCGTGCGCCGGTCAGGCGGATCGCCTCGGCCACGTTCTGCCGGGGTAAGCCCACCGGCCAGCATCCACGGCACCGGCCATCGCCGTCCGGCGATGAGCCGCCAGTCGAAGGCCAGCCCGTTCCCGCCGGGCAAGTCCGCCCCCTTCGGCGGTTTCGCATCCACGAGAATCTGATCGGCCACACCCGCATAGACATCGAGCGCCGCAAGATCATCCGCATCCGCCACGCCCACCGCCTTCATGACCGGCAGGCCGAAACGCGCCCGGACTTGGGCCACGCGCTCGGGCGTCTCGGCGCCGTGGAGCTGCAGCATGTCGATGGGCACCCGGTCCGATCAGCGCCTCGAGTTCCACATCGTCCGCATTGACGATCAGTGCGACCTTGGCCACCCCCGGCGGCACCTCAAGCGCAAGCGCGCGGGCGTCGGCGATCTCAAGATGCCGGGGCGATTTCGGAAAGAAGACAAATCCGACGTAACCTGCGCCCGCCGCCACCGCCGCAGCAACATGGGCGGGCTGTGTCAGCCCGCAGATCTTGACCCTGATGTCAGACATTGCTTCGCCCCTGCGTCACCGCGCGGTTTGGCTCTCGTCCAGTATCGCCAGAATGTCGTCGCCGCTGCCGGGCTCAGGCGCCTTTAGCTTTTCCATCTCGCGCTGAAGCCGCTGGCGCTCGCGACGTTCCTGGCTGGCCTGCGCGCGGTGCTTGTACTCGCGCAACCATTCCCAGACGAACCCGATCAGCAATCCCGCGACGATCCCGGCGAATATGATCAGGAACAGTGGCAGGGTCAGCGAATAGGACCAGCCAAGAAATGTCGCCAGTTCATCCGGCAACAAGGTTCAACGTCACCTGCTGGCGATTTGCCAGCGCGGTGGTAAGCAGGCCGATCCCGAGAATCGCCCAGAATGCATAACGAACATAGCGCATGAGAAAGAGTTTACTTGCCGTTCAGCCGGTCGCGCAAGAGCTTCCCGGTCTTGAAGAACGGAACGTGCTTTTCCTCGACTTCGACGGACTCGCCCGTCCGCGGGTTGCGTCCGATCCGACCATCCCGCTTCTTGACGGAAAACGCACCGAAACCGCGCAGCTCGACCCGGTCACCCGATGCCATGGCGGAAATGATCTCTTCGAAAATCGTATTCACGATCCGCTCCACGTCTCGCTGATACAGATGAGGATTCTCATCGGCAATTTTCTGAATCAGTTCGGAACGTATCATCAGAACCCTCCCCCGTCTTGCAGGTGCCGCGCGGGTTGAATCCCGCAAGCGATCGCGCCGACTATAAAACGGAAATCCCAATCGCGAAACCGACTGATCGCGCCCATGCTCCTGAAAACGGGGCGAAAAACGCGATTCCTTGTCTACTTTCGGTGTCAGTCGGCCTGCTTTCACAGCCAAGGTGCATTTGAACCGCAATGCTGCGCTGCAGCCCGCGCCCAATGATTCGGGCATAAAAAAACGGCCCCCGAAGGGGCCGTTCCATCAGTCACATCGACTGGGATCACTCGTCGCCCTTCAGGGCCGCGCCAAGAATGTCACCCAGCGACGCACCCGAGTCGGACGAACCATACTGCTGCACGGCCTCCTTCTCTTCGGCGATCTCACGGGCCTTGATCGACAGACCCAGACGGCGGGTCTTCTGATCGACATTGGTCACACGCACGTCAAGCTTGTCACCAACCTGGAAGCGCTCGGGGCGCTGCTCGGCACGGTCGCGCGACAGGTCCGAACGGCGGATGAAGGATTTTGCGCCCTCATATTCCACTTCGATCCCGCCATCTTCGATCGACGTCACCTCGACGGTGATGATCGACCCGCGTGCAACGCCTTCGGTCGCCCCGGTAAAGCTGTCATCCAGAGCCTTGACGGAAAGCGAGATGCGCTCCTTCTCGACATCCACCTCGGTGACGACGGCCGTAACCATATCGCCCTTGCGGTAGTTCTGGATCGCATCTTCCCCGCGCTGATCCCAGCTCAGGTCGGACAGGTGCACCATACCGTCGATGTCGTTCTCGAGACCAATGAACAGACCGAACTCGGTGATGTTCTTGACCTCGCCTTCGACCTGCGTGCCCTCGGGATGGGTTTCGGCAAACACCTCCCACGGGTTGCGCTGCGTCTGCTTGAGACCCAGCGAAACACGGCGCTTGGCCGTATCGATTTCCAGAACCATCACATCGACTTCCTGGCTGGTCGATACGATCTTGCCAGGATGCACGTTCTTCTTGGTCCAGCTCATCTCCGAGACATGGACCAGGCCCTCGACGCCGGCTTCCAATTCGACGAACGCACCGTAATCGGTGATATTGGTCACGCGGCCCTTGTGGACCGAACCCAGCGCGAACCGTGCCTCGACAGCATCCCAGGGATCTTCCTGAAGCTGCTTCATGCCAAGGCTGATACGATGCGTTTCCTTGTTGATCTTGATGACCTGAACCTTGACGGTCTCGCCAATCGCCAAAATCTCCGAAGGATGGTTGACGCGGCGCCATGCCATGTCGGTGACGTGCAGAAGCCCGTCAACACCGCCAAGATCGACGAACGCACCGTATTCGGTGATGTTCTTGACCACACCGTCCACGGCCTGACCTTCGGTCAGATTGCCGATGACCTCGGCGCGCTGTTCGGCGCGGCTCTCTTCAAGGATCGCACGGCGCGAGACGACGATGTTGCCACGGCGACGGTCCATTTTCAGAATCTGGAACGGCTGCTTCAGACCCATGAGCGGGCCTGCATCGCGCACGGGGCGCACGTCCACCTGCGAGCCGGGCAGGAACGCCACGGCGCCACCCAGATCGACGGTAAAGCCACCCTTGACCCGACCAAAGATCGCGCCTTCGACGCGCGCCTCGTCGGCATAGGCCTTTTCAAGACGGTCCCAGGCTTCCTCGCGGCGTGCCTTGTCACGGCTGATCGATGCCTCGCCACGGGTATTCTCGACACGGTCAAGATACACCTCGACCTCGTCACCCACCGCGATTTCGGGCGCTTCACCCGGATTTGCGAATTCTTTCAGATCGACGCGGCCTTCCATCTTGTAGCCGACATCGATGATGGCCTGTCCCGCTTCGATCGCGATGACCTTGCCTTTGACAACAGAGCCCTCGTCGGGCGTGTCCATTTCGAAGCTTTCGTTCAGGAGGGCTTCGAATTCCTCCATCGTTGCTTTAGCGCACATGCGTGTTTCGTATCCTTTTGGCGTTTTACTGGCCGCGCGGTTGTCTCCGCCGGTCTTGGGGTTGGTCCTGTGACGGCGACATCGGCAAAAACAATAAGGGCCGGTTGTCACCGACCCTGCTACAGCCCTTGCCCTACGACTGTCACCGCCGCTTCGACGCGCGGTCTATAGCGGCGCTGGACACATCTTGCAAGCCGACTCTGCCAGCGCGTGCTTTTCCGGCCCGACCCTACCGCGCGTCGTGAACCGCGGAGACCCGCTCGATGGCCGCCTGAACCGCCTCATCGATCGACAACTCCGAGGTATCAAGCACCACCGCATCCTCCGCAGGCTTCAGGGGTGCCGTCGACCGCGCGCTGTCACGCGCATCCCGCTCCCGCAGGTCCGCAAGCACCTTTTCAACCGAGGTCTTCGTGCCGCGCTCCACCAGTTCCGCAAAACGGCGCTGTGCCCGCACCTCGTCGGACGCGATCACGTAGAGCTTCACCTGCGCCTCGGGGCAGATCACCGTTCCGATATCCCGCCCGTCCAGAACCGCACCGCCCGCCCGCGCGGCAAACACCCGCTGAAAATCCAGAAGCGCCGCGCGAACATCCGGGATGGCCGCCACTTTCGAGGCCGCCTGCGCCACGTCGGCCCCGCGCAGATCCTCGGCTTCCAGATCCTCGGCCCGCAAGCTGCGCGCGGCCTCCTCCGCCGCCTCGCCCGCAAGCACCCTCCGCCCCACCGCCCGGTACAAAAGCCCGGTATCCAGATGCGCGAACCCGAAATGCGCGGCCACTGCCCGGCTGATCGTGCCCTTGCCGCTGGCGGCAGGGCCATCAATTGCGACCGTGAAACTCATGAGACCACCGTCGTCAGCGCCGGATCATCCGCCGCAGCACAGGGCAGGTCATCCGCAATCTCGTAATAGTCACCCTTGTCCGCACAATAGATATGCCCGGCAAGCATCAGCCCCGTGGGCGCGTCCATCGTGCCAGCAAAGATCGACAGGTTCGCTCCCGGTCCGTCCCAAAACAGGTTCGACCCGCAGGTACCGCAAAAACCCCGGCGTGCCGTTGCGGAAGATGCATACCATGTGACCGGACCAACAACCGTGACGGTTTCACGGGGCGCAGAGGTTGCAGCCACATGGTGCCCGCTCGTCTTGCGGCACTGGACACAATGACAGGCCACCACCGGGCGCATCGGCCCTGCGACCCTATAGGTCACCGCCCCGCAGTTGCATCCACCGGTCCGTTCCAAAGGGCTCCCTCCCGCCTAGTGGTTGTCCCGGGTCAGGCGCGCCCCGAGCCCTGTCATCAAAGCCTCGAAGATCGGGAATGACGTGGCGATCGGTCCGCCATCATCGATCCGCACCGGCTTTCGCGCCGCCATCCCAAGGCACAGGAACGACATGGCGATCCGGTGGTCCAGCCGCGCGGCGGCCATCCCGCCACCGGGTACGCCACCCGGACCCATCCCGTGGACACACCACCAGTCTTCGCCTTCTTCGATCGTCACCCCATTCGCCTCCAGCCCGCGCGCCATGGCGTCGATCCGGTCGCTTTCCTTGACCCGCAACTCCTTGACGCCGCGCATCATCGTAATTCCCTCGGCGAAGGATGCGACGACCGAAAGGATCGGATACTCGTCGATCATTGACGCGGCGCGTTCGGGCGGAACCTCGATCCCCTTCATTTCGGGGGAATACCGCGCCCGAAGGTCCGCTGCTGGCTCGCCGCCCTCATCGCGCGGGTTCTCATAGGTCAGATCCGCGCCCATTTCGCGCAGTGTCTCGAACAGGCCCGCCCGGGTCGGGTTCAGCCCGATCCCCGGCACCAGAACATCCGACCCTTCGGTGATCAACGCTGCGGCAACCGGAAAGGCCGCCGAAGACGGATCTCGCGGCACCCGGATCGTCTGGGGCCGCAATTCGGGCTGCCCCTGCAGCCGGATCACCCGTCCATCCACGGTCTCCTCGACCGACAATTCGGCCCCGAACCCCGACAGCATCCTCTCGGTATGATCGCGCGTCGCCTCTGCCTCGATGACGACCGTCTCACCCGGCGCATTCAATCCCGCCAGAAGAACCGCCGATTTCACCTGCGCCGATGGCATCGGCACCCGGTACTCGACCGGAACGGCAGCCGCCGCACCCTCGATCGTCATCGGCAAACGCCCACCGGTCCGGCCGTGGGCGCGCGCACCGAACAAGGCGATCGGATCGGTGATCCGCCCCATTGGCCTGCTGCGCAGCGATGCATCGCCCGTGAAGGTCGCGGTGATTGGCGTGGTCGCCATCGCACCCATGATCAACCGGACCCCCGTGCCGGCGTTTCCGCAATCGACCACATCCTCGGGTTCCGCAAAGCCGCCGACGCCCACACCATGTACCGACCATTCGCCCTTGCCGTGATCGGTCACCTCCGCACCGAAGGCGCGCATCGCCGCTGCCGTCCGCAGCACGTCCTCGCCCTCCAGAAGATCGTGAATCCGTGTCTCGCCCACGGCCATCGCACCAAGGATCAGCGACCGGTGACTGATGGATTTGTCCCCCGGAACATGGGCTTCACCGGAAAGCCCTTTCACCGGGTGCGAGGACATGGGAACAGCGGGACCGTGCGACGACATCGGGACAACTCTCTGCTTTGACCCGCGCGTGATAAACGAGCGACGCCAAAGCGTCCACGCCCCTTCGATGCCATTCCCGATTTAGATGACGCAGCCTGGGCTTCCTTCCCGAGAAGCTAGCGCCGCCGGAACGTCAGGTAATGCGGCACACGGCCCTCGCGCAGCGCCTTTTGCTCATAACGGGTCGACAGCCAGTCATCCCACGGAAGTCTCCAGTCTTCGGGTCCTTCCGCCAGCCAGTCGAAGCCATGGCTCGGCACCTCGTCCAAGGTCTGGCGCACATAGTCGGGAATGTCGGTGGCAATCCGAAGCTCGCCACCTCCGGCCATGACCCGCGACAGCGGTTCAAGGTATTCTGGCGTCACGAAACGGCGGCGATGATGCCGCGCCTTCGGCCATGGATCGGGATAGAGCAAGAATGCCTTCTCCACCGACCCCTCTGGCAGGACATCGAACAGGTCCCGCACGTCCCCCGGATGCACGGCAAGGTTCGTAACCCCGGCGGCGCGGATCTTGCCCAGCAGCATCGCAACGCCATTGATGAACGGTTCGCAACCGATCATTCCGACTTCTGGATGAAGCGCGGCTTGGTGCACAAGATGTTCACCGCCGCCAAAACCGATCTCCAGCCAAAGCGGTTTCGCCCCGAAAAGTGCCTTGAGGTCGAGTGCGGCGCGCTCCGGGTTCTCATCCCAGCCAACCGGGCCGGGCGACAACTTCTCTAGATCCTTGTCCAGATACTCCCGATGGTTTTCACGCAGGGTCTTGCCATGCCGGCGGCCATAGAAGTTGCGCCACGGCGCGCCAGAGGGATGCTCGCGTCTTGTCATGGGCGCGGTGTTTGGCGGGCAAGTTCCACCGCGTCAACCGCCGTTTGCGGCGTTCAGCGTGCAGAAAGGCAAAAGGCCGGCCGATGGTGTTCTACACCAGGGGCCGACCCTTCGGATTTCCGCACACGCGACAGCCGGGATCAGACCGCCCGCTTCAACGCCTCCACAAGATCGGTGCGTTCCCACGAGAACCCGCCATCGGCCTCGGGCGCACGCCCGAAATGGCCATAAGCCGCGGTACGGGCATAGATCGGCCGGTTAAGCGAGAGATGCTCGCGAATGCCACGCGGGCTCAGATCCATGATCTTCGGGATTGCCAGTTCGATGGCCGCCGGATCCACATCTCCGGTCCCGTGCAGATCGGCATAGATCGACAGGGGCTTCGATACGCCGATCGCATAGGCAAGCTGGATCGTGCACCGGTCCGCCAGACCGGACGCAACGACGTTCTTCGCAAGATAGCGCGCGGCATAGGCCGCCGAACGGTCCACCTTGGTGGGGTCCTTGCCGGAAAACGCTCCGCCGCCATGGGCCGCCGACCCGCCATATGTATCGACGATAATCTTGCGGCCCGTCAGACCCGCATCCCCGTCCGGCCCGCCGATCACGAAAGTGCCCGTCGGGTTCACCCACCATTCGGTGGCCTCGGTCAGCCAGTCATTGGGAAGAACTTCGCGGATATAGGGTTCCACGATCGCCCGGATATCGTCCGAGGTCTGGTCTTCGCTTTCATGCTGCGTCGACAGCACGATCGACGTCACCTCGACCGGCTTGCCCCCCTCGTAACGCAGCGAAAGCTGCGACTTTGCATCCGGGCGAAGCGTCGGTTCCTGGCCGGACTTCCGCACCTCGGCCAGACGACGCAGGATCGTATGGGCATAGTGAATTGGCGCCGGCATCAGCTCCGGCGTCTCCCGCACGGCATAGCCGAACATGATGCCCTGATCGCCCGCGCCTTCGTCCTTGTTGTCCTTCGCGTTCACGCCCTGCGCGATGTGCGCCGACTGTTCGTGCAGAAGGTTCAGGATGTTGCAGGTCGCGTGGTGAAACTTTTCCTGCTCGTATCCGATATCCTTGATACAGGCCCGCGCGATGTCCGGTACGGTCTGCATGAACGTGGCCAACCGCCCGGGATCGGACAGGCCCACTTCGCCGCCGATAACAACCTGATTGGTCGTGGCAAAAGTTTCGCATGCGACGCGGGCCTGCAACTCCTCTGCCAGAAATGCATCGAGGATCGCATCCGATATCCGGTCACAGACCTTATCGGGATGCCCCTCTGAAACGCTCTCAGAGGTAAAAGTGTAATTCTGCCGGGACATTTGGTGCTCCATTCATGTCTTTCCGTCACGCCAGGAAGCCGTTGTGACAGTGCATTCGTCCGCCTACGCGGCGGCCCGCGCCCGGTCAACCGGAAAATTTGCGGCGGCCTGCATATCCCGCCAGCAGGCACAACAAGGATGCCACCCACGCGGGATTATCCGCGACCCGCGAATAAACCGTGTGTTCCAGGCGCGGGGGCAATGCCACATCCAGATAGCCCGCTTCTCCCAGGGGCAGGCTGGCCACGACATGCCCCTGCGCGTCGATCATCGCCGAAATGCCGGTATTCGCCACCCGCACCATGGGAAGACCCTGCTCGATCGCCCGGGCACGCGCCTGCGCAAGATGCTGTTGCGGCCCCGCGATCTTGCCGAACCACGCGTCATTGGTGATCTGCAAAATCCAGTCCGGGCGCCGCGACGTGCCCCGAAGGCTGCCGGGAAAGATTGCCTCATAGCAGATCAGCGGAACCGCGCTACCGAGCGCCCCGAAATCCAGAAGCCGCGGCCCCGGGCCGGGCGAAAACCCATAGCCGTCCCGGGCCGCAAAGCTGCGCAGACCCACCAACTCCGCCAGACCGCCAAAGGGAATGTACTCGCCAAACGGCACAAGGTGATGCTTGTCGTAAAGTCCGGTGACCCGCCCCTCCGCCTCGACAACGGCCAGCGCATTGTAGCTGCGTCCATCCTCGCGCCGGTTCGCCCCAAGAACGACGGGAACGCCTGCCGCTGCATCCGCGACATAGCTGAGCGTATCGCCCGCACGCTCCAACGCCCATGGAATCGCCGTCTCGGGCCAGACCACAAGCGCCGGCATCACCTCCGCAGGTTCAGCGGTGAATTCAAGCTGCCGTCGGAAGAACATGTTGACCTTGTCGGGGTCCCATTTCTCCTCCTGCGGCGCGTTGGGCTGGACCAGCCTGATAACAGGACCTTCCGGCCCCAAAGGCGCGGTGCCCAGCATGGCGGGCGCCATCATCAAAGCGGCCAGAACGGCCACCAGCATGGCACCCGAGAGACGCCCTTGCGGCAGCGCCACCCGTGCAAGCCCCGCTGCCACAAGCAGCGTCATCAGCGTAAGACCATAGGGCCCGACGAGCGAAAGCACCTGAAAGACCGACGTTTCGGACCAGATATATCCGGGCAAGGCCCATGGAAAACCGGTGAGAATATTCCCCCGCAGCAACTCCGCCAGCGATAGCGCACCCGCCCAGCCGACGATCCCGGCGGGCCCCGACCGCATCGCATGCGTCAGCGCGAACGCCGCCCCCCAGAACAGTGCAAGTCCCCCCGAAAGCAGAACAAGCGCGAAGGGCGCCATCCAGCCATGCCGCGCGACATCGACAAGAAACGGTTCAACGATCCAGTGCAGGGTGACCGCGAAATAGCCAAGGCCAAAGGCCCAGCCCGCGCCGAATGCCGCGCGCCCGGACACTGACACCCGCCAAAGCAGATATCCCAGCGCAAAGGCCGGAAGCGCGAGCCAGAAAAGCGAGAATGGGACCTGACCCAGACCCGCCGCCGCGCCCGCCAGGGCGGCAAGTGCCACCCTCTGCCATCCCCGTCGATCCGCGATCCAGCCAGGCTGGCTCTCTGGTTCAGTCATCCCCGCCCATATCCGAAGCCGCATCCCGGCGGGGTCCGGGAGCGGAGTTCAACCGCACCCGCAGGCGCTTGATCCGGCGCGGGTCGGCATCGACGACCTCGAAATCGGGACCATCGGGGTGGTGGATGACTTCGCCCCGCGACGGCACACGCCCCGCAAGCATGAAGACGAGCCCGCCCAGCGTGTCGATCTCTTCCTCATCCTCGGCATCGACAAGCTTCTGGCCGATCGCCTCTTCGAACTCGTCCAAGGGCGTGCGCGACTGCGCCAGATAACAGCCGGGCGCTTCCTCGACCCAGAACTGGCCTTCCGCGATATCATGCTCGTCCTCGATCTCGCCGATCACCTGTTCGATCAGATCCTCGATCGTCACCAGACCATCGACACCGCCATATTCGTCGATGACCAGCGCCATATGCATCCGGTCCGATTGCATCTTCTGCAAGAGAACCCCGATCGGCATCGACGGCGGCGCGAACAGAAGCGGCCGCAGCATCTCTGCCAGTTCGAACTTGGCGTTCTTGCCGTTGAACCCGTGGATCAGCGCGAAATCCTTGAGATGAATCATCCCGATCGGGGTATCCAGCGTCCCGCGATAGACCGGCAGCCGGGTCAGGCCGCTCTTGCGAAACACATCAACCAACTCGCTCAGTCCGATATCGACGGGAACCGCGACGATCTCGACCTTCGGAAGCATGACATCTTCGATCCGCATCCGGCGCAGGTTCATCAGACCCGGCCCGATCGCACCATTCACGGTGGCCAGTGCTTCGTGTTTGTCGGTCTGGTCGTCTTCATCCTCGGAAGAAAAAGCAGACAAAAATCTTGAAAAGAATCCCTGCGCGGCCCCGCTTTCGTCCGCGTCCTGATCTGTTCCGGGTTCCTGTTGCGCGCCCTGCGCTGCCCCAGAAGACCCGTCCTGACTATCGCCCATCTTGCCTTTCCAAACGTCGCCACCGTCTGGGGTGACCGCCCTAATATGGGTCGGCAACCCCCAGACTGGCAAGTATCTCGACTTCCAATCTTTCCATGAGTGCGGCATCCCGGTCATCTTCGTGGTCGTAACCCAAAAGATGCAACACTGCGTGAACGACCAGATGGGCCGTATGGTCGGCCAGTGCAAGCCCCCGTTCCTCTGCCTCCCGCGCCGTCGTTTCAAAGGCTATGGCGATGTCTCCAAGCTCGGGATCGCCGCCGGGGCTGGGCCTGTCGGGAACCTCCCCCGGTCCTGCCGCGCCGCGCTCCTCGGACGGCCAGGACAGCACATTGGTGGGAACCGGCTTGCCACGGAAATCCGCGTTCAGCGCGGCGATCCGCGCATCATCGCAGCCCAGAACCGCGATCTGCCATGCATCCGGGTCCAGCCCAAGATGCGCAAGGGCCGCATCCGAGGCGCGGGCCGAAAGGGCCTCAAGCCCCTGCGCCTCCCATCGCGCGTCTTCGATCACCACATCAACCGTCATGTCCCGATCACCGCAAGAAGCCCCAGAAGAAACCCGATTTCGCTGATCTGCTGCACCGCACCCAGACAATCGCCAGTATAGCCGCCCAGACGCGGCTCGAACACGCGACGCATTGCAAGATGACCGACGACAAGCCCCAACGCGCCCGCACCCACCGCCGCGACCGGCGCAACGAAACCGGCAAATCCCAGCGCCAGCAGGGACATCACCCATGCAAACCACAATCCCGATGTGCCGCTCGCGACCGGCTTTCCGGTCCCGTGATCGCGGACATAGTGGCCCGTAGCGATCACCGCGACCGAACTCGCACGGCTGAGGCAATGCCCCACAATCAAGATCCACGGAACCAGATCCGCCGGCAACGTGGCCAGCGCCGCCACCTTGGTGGCAAGCACAAGGCCGATGCCAACCGCTCCGTAGGTTCCCAGCCTGCTGTCCTTCATGATCTCAAGCGCGCGCTCACGGCTGACCGCGCCGCCCAAACCGTCACAGCAATCCGCAAACCCATCCTCGTGGAACGCCCCCGTCGCGACAATCCCCGCGCCGGTCGCCAGAATCGCTGCCAGAACCTGGGGCAGGACCAGATCCGCGCCCCAGAAGACAAGCGCCGAGATGGCTCCCACGACAAGCCCGACCGCCGGGTACCAGCGCGGCGTGGCTTCCATCCGCGCTTCGGACCAGCCCGGATCACGCGGCACCGGAAGCCGGGTCAGAAACTGCACCGCCAGCAGAAAGATCACGCTTTCCTCGTAGATGCGGTCCTTCATTCGGACCGGCTCACACCCGCGCTCTCGAAACTGGCCATCTCGTTCAGCATCGCCGCCGCGGCGCGCAAAAGCGGCCAGGCCAGAAGCGCGCCGGTGCCCTCGCCCAACCGCATCTCAAGCTGCAAAAGGGGCCGCGCATCAAGGCACTCGCACAAAAGCCGATGCCCGGCTTCCGCCGATTGATGCGCAAAGACCATCGCCTGCCGCGCCCCCGGCTCTAGATCAAGCGCAACCGCGGCAGCGGCAGTCGCGATGAACCCGTCGACAATGACGATCCGTCCATCCCGGGCGGAGGCCAGCATCGCGCCCGCCATCATCGCAATCTCGAAGCCGCCATATTCCGCCAGTGCCGTCCGGCCATCCAGCCGCGCGTCGGTCCGCGCCGCCGCCCTTTCCAGAACCGCGATCTTCGCCGCCAGACCCGCATCGTCCAGTCCGGTCCCGCGCCCCGCGAAATCCGCAACCGGCCGCCCGAACAACTTCGCCGCTAGAAGGGCGGCAGAGGATGTATTGCCGATCCCCATCTCGCCCAGGGATATCGCATCCGCCGGCTGGGCTCCCGCGATCCTGCGGCCTGCATCAAGCGCCCGCTCGGCATCGGCTGGCGTCATCGCCGGGCCGGAAAGCGCACTTGCCGTCCCGCCCCCGATCCGTTCGGACACAAGACCGGTCTGCCTCAAGCGGTTCCCCCGCGACCCCGGCATCCACCACGGTAAGATCGACACCGTTGACACGTGCGAACACGTTCGACGCTGCCCCGCCCGCCAGAAAGTTCCGCACCATCTCCCGCGTCACCGCCTGCGGAAAGGCCGAAACGCCCTCAAGTGCCAGCCCGTGATCCGCGGCAAAGATGATATGCCGACAGGTCTCCATCCGCGGCGTCAAGGATCCCTGCAATCGCGCGATCTGCGCTGCCAGTTCCTCGATCCGACCAAGACTGCCGGGAGGCTTGGTCTTCCCGTCGATCGCCGCCGTCAGCGCAGCCTCGAAACCAATTCCCGGCCCCGTCATCTCAGATCCACTTGGCCACGGGTGGCAGGCTCATCAGAACCGCATTCGCGTCATGGCCCGTCTCAAGCCCGAACTTGGTGCCCCGGTCATAGACAAGGTTGTATTCGGCATAGAGTCCCCGATGAACCAACTGCGCCTCCTTGTCCGCCTCGGTCCATGGCGTGTCGCGCCGCTTCTCGACCAGCGGCACGAAGGCCTTCAGAAACGCCCGTCCCACATCCTGTGTGAACGCGAAATCCGCCTCCCAGTCGCCCGAGTTGTGATCGTCATAGAAGATCCCGCCGACCCCCCGCGCACGGCCCCGATGCGGGACAAAGAAGTACTCGTCCGCCCAGGCCTTGTAACGGGGGTAAAGATCCGCGCCATGGGGGGCGCAATGGGCCTCCTGTACGCTGTGGAAATACGCGGTATCCTCGGCGTATTCGATGCAGGGATTAAGATCCGACCCGCCGCCGAACCACCAGGCATGCGGTGTCCAGAACATCCGCGTGTTCATGTGCACAGCCGGTGCATGCGGGTTCTGCATATGTGCCACAAGGCTGATCCCGCTGGCCCAGAACCGCGGATCCTCGGCCATGCCCGGCACGCCCCGCGCCGCCATCGCCTTTTGCGCCCGCTCCCCCAACGCGCCATAGACCGCCGAGACATTGACCCCGATCTTCTCGAACACCCGCCCGCCGCGCATCACGCTCATCAGGCCGCCACCGGCATCCGATCCGTCCTCCGAGGCCCGCTTCGTCTCAGAGACCTCGAACCGCCCCGGCGGGTTATCGGCAAAGGGGCCAGTGGTCTGGCTGTCTTCCAGGCCCTCGAAGCTTTCCACGATGTCATCGCGCAATTGGCGGAACCACGCAGAGGCGCGGGCCTTTCGGGTGTCGAATTCGTCTGTCATTGGCTGTCCTCGTTCGTTGACACGGAGCTAACAGGAAATCGGCAACCCCGCCAACACCCGACGTCACGCTTTCACCCGGGTGCGACACTCTGCTAGAATTCCTAGCTCATGAACCGACTTGTCTTGACCCTTGCGATTCTGACGCTCGCAGCCTGCGCCACCCCGCAGGAACGCTGCGAGGCCCGCGTCACGCGCGAGTTGCGGACGATCAACGAATTGATCGACGAAACCCGCGCCAACCTGCAACGCGGCTACGCGCTTGAGACCCGGACGGAGCCCCGCGTCGGACTGACATTCTGCGGTGGAAATTCCGGGCATACGCGGTTCTGCACCGGCACCCGCCTTGCAGAGAAGAAGGTACCGGTCGCAATCGACTCTGCAAGCGGAGCGCGCAGAAGCTGATTTCCCTGAACGAGAAGAAGCGTGAACTCGAGGCGATCGCCGCCGAAGAGACTCGCGCGCTGCGCGGCGGCCTGACCAGTCCCACGTCTAGTGCGCGGGCGCACCCACCGCATCGACAAGCGTCCGACCGCCGTCCACCGTCAGGATCTGACCGGTCATGAAACCAGAGCCATCCGAGGCAAGGAACTGCGCCACTTCCGCCAGTTCCGCCGCGCTCGCGATCCGCGACAAGCGGCGTGTGGTCGATGATGTCGTCGCGAAACTCGCTGTGTTCCTTCAGCGCGCCCTGAAGCGACGCACTCATCACGCTGCCAAAGGCGACCGCGTTCACCCTGATCCGGTGCGGCGCCAGCGCTACCGCCATCGACCGCGTCAACTGGTCAAGCGCCGCCGAACTCACCGAATAGGCCAGCAAGTTCCGGATGCGTCCGCTGCGCCGCGATCGACGACAGGTTGATGATCGAGCCGACGATACCCTCTTCCGGCCCGTCCTCCTCGGCCTGCTTGATCATCCGCCGCGCGAAAAGCTGCGTCAGCCGTCAGCGACGTCAGAAGGTTCTGGTCCAGAAGTTGCGTCACAGCGTCGTCATCGGGGTTCAGCGGATCGGCGACCATCATCTGCCGGCTGGCATTCACAAGGATATCGACCCGCTCGAACGCATCGATCGTCGCCGAAAGCAGGTTCGCGATGGTCAGCTTCTGACGCAGGTCACCGGCGAACATGCGGATGTTTCCATCATCCGCAAGATCCTCACCCAGTTCCGCGATCAGCTTCTTTTCGTCCATATCCGCGAACACGACATTGGCATCCCGGTCCGCGAAATGCCGGGCGATGGCCAGCCCGACACCGTTCGCGGCCCCGGTGACAACCGCAGTCCTGCCCGCGATGGAAAAGCTCATGATCTGGTTCTCCGCTTCGCGCGGGCGCGCGGCCCGGAACAGTTTGAATGCTGGTGTATGACCGATTTCGGCCACCTCGGCAAAGGTCACGTCAAGCGCTTGTCTCGTAGGGAAGATGCCGGTTGGCGACAAGCCAAAGCCGCCCATGCGGCTTCAGCAAGTCGCCGCGCCGCGTCGATAAAGGCGATACCCAGCTCCGGGCGCGCCGCCCGACCCTGATGGAAGGGCGGGTTCATCACCACATCGTCGAAACCCGGCGGCCTCGATAGGTCGTCGCGTCTGCCCAATGGAACAGACGCCCGTGGATCGTCCACATTTTCGCGTGCACAATCCAATGCGACCCGGTCCGCTTCGACCAGATGCAATTCCTCGACGCCCGCCCGCGTCCAGAATGGCACGCGAAAGATAGCCCCACCCGGCGCCAAGATCCGCCACTCTCGGGCCAAGCTTCGCGGGAAGGACTTCCGCCAAAGCCGCCGATCCAGGGTCCACACCATCGGCGGAAAAGACGCCAAGACGTGTCACGAACCCACCGATATCGCGCACGCCCGGATCTTCCCAGTCGTCGAATCGAGCACCCTCGGCGATCACGGCCACCTTTCCATGGTGCTTCGAAAGGGCGTCGGAAACCGGCGCCTGCTTTCGCGCCTCACGCCAAAGCCCCTCGATGCCATCGGTCTTTGACCCGTCGATGATCACCGGCCCCTTCGTGATCCGCGCCGCCTCGGCCACCCAAGCCCGCGCCAGCGCCTTTGACCGTCGGAACAAAGACGACCGACAAGCGCCGGCGCGTCGACGGGCTCGCCCACGCGGAACCCGGCCTGAACCAGCGCGTCCGCGAGCGGTTTCATTCTCTGTGACACCGTAACCCGGTCCGTCGGCAACGCCACCAAGACATCGGGTCGACTCCGCGCCATAGACGGCGATCTCTCCGTCCGGCACGGAAAACATTCCGGCCTCCAGAGCAAGGGACAAACGATCACCGGCCATCGGTCTGGCAGGGCGAACGCCCTACTCTTTCTCCATGGTGCATTGAAGCGGGTGCTGGTGCCGGCGGGCAAAATCCATGACCTGGCTGACCTTCGTTTCGGCGACCTCGTGGCTGAAGACGCCGACCACGGCCACGCCCTTCTTGTGAACGGTAAGCATCAGTTCGAAAGACTGCGCATGCGTCATGCCAAAGAACCGCTCCAGCACATGCACCACGAACTCCATCGGCGTGAAGTCGTCGTTCAACAGCATGACCTTGTACAGCGGCGGGCGCTGAGTCCGGGTCTTGGTTTCCAGCATGATCCCGGAATCGCCGCCGGTCTTTCCGGGCGATTTGTCATCGGACATCGAAAGGGGCATCTTGGAAAACACTGGATCTATGACATCGATTGGTTGAGCCGTTCGGGCTGACAATATAATCGCTCCCTATCCGGAGAAAAGGGTTTAGACGAGACCTGATGAGCAAATCACTTCAGATCATCGGCTTCGATGCCGACGACACCCTTTGGCACAACGAGCGACTTCTTTCGACTGACGCAGGACCGGTTCGAACGTCTTCTGGTGGACTATACCGACCCGACGCATCTGCGCGAACGGCTGCTCGCGGCAGAACGCCGGAACCTCGGCCACTACGGCTATGGCATCAAGGGATTTGTCCTCTCGATGATCGAGACCGCGCTCGAAGTGACCGAGAATCGTGTTCCCGGGCATGTCGTGCGCGAGTTGATCGAGGCCGGTCAGGACATGCTGGGCCATCCGATCGATCTCCTGCCCCATGCCCGCGCGGCCGTCTCGGCGCTGGCCGCCGACCATACGCTTGTCCTGATCACGAAGGGCGACCTTCTGGATCAGGAACGCAAGCTCGCGCAATCGGGTCTGGGCGACCTGTTCGACGGGGTCGAAATTGTCTCGGAAAAGACACCCGGCAACCTACCGTAATATCTTTGCGACCCGTGGCGTCAGCCCGGAGCAGTCCATGATGGTGGGCAATTCGCTCCGCTCCGACGTGATCCCCGCGATCGAGACAGGCGCATGGGGCGTGTACGTGCCCCACGACCTCACATGGGCCCTCGAACACGCCGAACCCCCGACCGATCACCCGACGGTTTCACACCCTGCCGAACCTCGGCACGCTGTCCGAGCTCGTGGCGCGCCTCTCGGCCTAGATCTATATCTGGTATCGTCCACCTAAAGCGCCACCAAATGTGGATCTTCACCCATCGGGGGCGAAAGCCTTGAATTTAAGGTATTTTCCGATGGCCCCAGCCATGTTAGGTTAACTGCAAATCAAGATGGACCGGGCAAAGATCCGGCCACGAGAGGCAGTTCGAAGGCAAACACCGTGCGCAGCAAGGCACAAGGGCTCACGCCCTTTACCCGCTATTTCGTATCCGTGATCTTTCTGGCGATCTGGGCGCCGGTCGCCGTTTTGTCCGCACCGTATGCGGCCATGGTGATCGATGCGCGGTCCGGCGAGGTACTGCACTCGCGCAATGCCGACACCCGCCTGCACCCGGCCTCTCTGACCAAGATGATGACGCTCTATATCGCGTTCGAAGCGATCGAACGGGGCGAAATCTCGCTGGACCAGAAAGTGCTCGATCTCCCAGAAGGCCGCAGCCGAACCTCCCTCGAAACTGGGGCTCAAGGCGGGCCAGCGGATCGCGCTGCGCTATCTCATCCGGGCCGCAGCCGTCAAATCGGCCAATGACGCCGCCACCGCCATCGCCGAAGCCATCGAAGGGTCCGAAGCCGCCTTTGCCCGCCGCATGAACCGCACCGCCAACGCACTTGGAATGACCCGGACGACATTCAAGAACGCACATGGCCTTACCGAAAGCGGGCACCTTTCGACCGCCCGTGACATGACCACGATGGGCCGGCGGCTGTTTTACGATTACCCTCAATATTACAATATCTTCTCACGCCAAACGCACCGATGCGGGCATCCGCGACGTGGCCAATACCAACCGCCGCCTGCTGGCAAGCTACAAGGGCGCCGACGGGATCAAGACCGGCTATACGAACGCGGCCGGATTCAACCTCGTCGCCTCGGCCGAACGCGGCAACGAACGGGTCATCGCAACTGTCTTCGGCGGCCGCTCGACCGCCACCCGCAACGCGCGCGTCGCCGAACTTCTCGACCTTGGGTTCAAGCGCGCGCCCTCCCGCGTCGCCGTCCGCAAGCCGCCCACGCCACTCTATCCCTCAACATCGGGTGCAGAGAAATCCGTCCGTACCGTTCTCGCCATCGCCCAAAGCCCGCGACCACGGGCACGGCCCGGCCCCGTCGCGCCTCCGGGCGTCTTGACCGCCGCGGTTCAGGAGACGGTTTCGGAGACGTCTGGCCCTCATCGAACTCGACACAAAACCGGCCCAACCGCTTGTGAATCTGGAGACCGCCCTGGCGGATGTCACCGAAACTGCGCCCCCCGCCCCCGCGCTGCCGGCACTGGCCCAAACCCGCCCGCCTGCACGCCCGGCCTCGATCACCGAGGCGGCCGTGGCCGTCGCGGCCGGCACAACCAACCCCGAACCCGTCACTCCGGCCGCGCTGGCCGAGGCGGCCTCCGAACAGGTCGTCACCCGGATGTCCACCTCGGGCGGACGCCACTGGGGCATCTCGGTCGGCAGTTTCTCGTCCCGGCATCAGGCAGAGCGGATCTTACTGCAAACCGCGCTCCTCGAACTCGGGACGCTCGACGAAGCCCTTCGAAAGGTCGTCCCGAAATCCGGCAGGTATGACGCGAACTTCGTGGGCCTCTCCGCCGAACAGGCCGATCTGGCCTGCCGCAGGCTTTCGGCCCGCAACGTCGATTGTGCCAAGTTCGGCCCGGGCTAGACCGCCAGGCGGGTCAGGCCGACGCCGATCACCGGAAATGCCGCCGCCATCAACTCGCGCGTATAGGCATCCTTCGGCGCGTCAAAGATCTCGGCGGCTGGTCCCGCCTCCACCACATCGCCGCGTTTCATGACCATGACCTTGTGGCTCAGCGCACGCACCACCTTGAGGTCATGGCTGATAAAGATATAGGCCAGCCTGTGGCGGGCCTGCAGATCCCGCAACAACTCCACGATCTGCACCTGCACGGTCATGTCCAGCGCGCTTGTCGGCTCATCCAGAACCAACAACCGCGGCCGCAGGATCATCGCTCGGGCAATCGCGATCCGCTGCCTCTGCCCACCCGAAAATTCATGCGGATAGCGGTGCATCATCGTCGGATCCAGGCCCACTTCGACCATGATCTCGGCCACCATCCGCCGGCTGTCCTTCCCCGCCGCCGTGCCATGCACGCTCAGCCCCTCGGCAATGATCTCTTCGATCGTCATCCGCGGCGAAAGCGACCCATAGGGATCCTGAAAGACGATCTGCATATCCTTGCGCAGGGGTCGCAACTCCCGTGACTTCCGGCCCTGAATATCCTCGCCCAGAAAAACGATCGGCCCGACCGACCCGATAAGCCGCATCACCGCAAGGGCCAGCGTGGTCTTGCCCGATCCGCTTTCTCCCACGACGCCCACGGTCTCCCCGGCACGAACGCTGAACGACGCAGCATTCACCGCCTTCACATGGCCCACCGTCCGCTTCAGCAGCCCCCGCTGGATCGGAAACCAGATCCGCAGATTCTCTGTCGATGCTACGACCTCTGCATCCTCGGGCACCGGCACCGGCCGCCCCGTCGCCTCGGCCGACAACAGCTTGATCGTGTACGGATGCTTCGGCGCATCAAAGATTTCGGCCACCGCCCCCCGCTCGACGATCTCGCCATCCTTCATCACGCAGACCCGGTCGGCGAACCGCCGGACGATCCCCAGATCATGGGTGATGAACAGCATGCTCATCCCCATGTCGCGCTTGAGCTCGGCCAGAAGCTCCAGGATCTGCGCCTGAATGGTCACGTCCAGCGCCGTCGTCGGCTCGTCCGCGATCAGAAGATCGGGACCGTTCGCCAGCGCCATCGCGATCATCACGCGTTGCCGCTGCCCGCCCGACAACTGATGCGGATAGGCGCCAAGACGGCTCTCCGGGTCCTGAATGCCGACCTTGTGCAGCAACTCGAGAATCCGCACGCGCACCGCGTCTCCGCTCAGCCCCTGATGCAGAACGATCGATTCCGCCAACTGCTTCTCAAGCGTGTGCAGCGGGTTGAGAGAGGTCATCGGCTCCTGAAAGATAAAGCTGATATCGTTCCCGCGCACCGCCCGCAGCCGCGCCTCGGACGCCCCCACCATCTCTTCGCCGCCATAGGTGATCGACCCCGCGATCCGCGCATTGTCCCCAAGAAGCGAAACCGTGGACAGCGCCGTGACCGATTTCCCCGATCCGCTTTCACCGACCAGCGCCACCGTCTCGCCCTTCCGCACGTCGAAGCTCACCCCCCGCACCGCGGCGGTCTCGGCCCCGTCCTGCCGAAACCAGACGCTCAGGTCCCTGACCGAAAGTTGCTCGCTCACTGAAAGGTCTTTCTGGGGTCAAAGGCATCGCGGATGCCTTCGAAGATGAAAACGAGAAGCGACAGCATGATCGCGAAGGTGAAGAAGGCCGTGAAGGCAAGCCAGGGGGCCTGCAGGTTCTGCTTCGCCTGAAGCGTCAACTCTCCCAGAGACGGCGCAGATGACGGAAGCCCGAAGCCCAGAAAATCAAGCGAGGCCAGCGTCGCGATCGTTCCGGTGATGATGAAGGGCAGCATTGTCAGTGTCGCCACCATCGCATTGGGCAACATGTGCCGGAACATGATCGTCGCATTGCCGACGCCCAGCGCCCGCGCCGCGCGCACATACTCGAAATTCCGCGCCCGCAGGAACTCTGCCCGCACGACGCCCACCAGCGCCGGCCATCCGAACAGCGCGGTCAGGAACACCAGAAGCCAGAAACTTCGCCCCAGAATCGCGAACATGATGATGATGATGTACAGGCTGGGGGTCGACACCCAGATCTCGATGAACCGCTGAAAGATCAGGTCCAGCCAGCCCCCGAAATACCCCTGAACCGCGCCCGGCAACGATGCCGATCACGCTCGCGATCACCGTCACGATCAGCGTGAACAGGATCGAAAGCCGGAAACCGTAGATCACCCGCGCCGCCACATCCCGCGACGTGTCATCGGTCCCCAGGAGGTGCCGGTCATCGGGCGCGGAGGGCGCCGCCTTACCCAGGTCGTTGATCGTGTCATAGCTATAGGGAATCGGTGGCCAGACCATCCAGCCCTTCTCGATATCCGCGCCATTCACGACACCGTCCTCGGCATCCGCGATGATCCCGTCCGGGTCGTCGAAACAGTCCTCCAGCCCGCCCGTAAGGATCAGGCACTGAACCTCGGCATCGCCGTAAACCGCCTCGGTCCGGAAATCGCCGCCAAAGGCGGTTTCGGGATAGAAACTGAAGATCGGCGTATAGAACTCGCCGCGATACTGCACCACGATCGGCTTGTCGTTGGCGATGAACTCGGCCATCAGCGACAGCCCGAACAGGATCGCAAAGATCCACAGGGACCACAGCGCCCGCCGGTTCCGCTTGAAGTTCCGCCAGCGCCGCTGGTTCAGCGGCGACAGCCGGAAAAACCCCTTGGGCTTCGGCGGCAAGACGATCTCGGGGGCGGACGTGGGCTCCGGTCCGATGGGCTCGGTAACTGCCATCCTCAGTTCTCCCGCGTCTCGAAATCGATCCGCGGATCGACAAAGACATACATCAGGTCCGACAGGATCCCCACGACCAGACCCACAAGACCAAAGAAGAACAGCGTGCCGAAGATCACCGGGTAATCCCGCGCCACGGCCGCCTCGAACCCAAGCCGGCCAAGACCATCAAGCGAGAAGATCGTCTCGATGATAAGGCTGCCACCAAAGAACACCCCGATGAACACCGCCGGGAAGCCCGCGATCACGATCAGCATCGCGTTGCGAAAGATATGGCCATAAAGCACCTTGCTTTCCGACAGGCCCTTCGCTTTGGCGGTGATCACGTATTGCTTCTTGATCTCGTCCAGAAAGCTGTTCTTCGTCAAAAGCGTCAGCGTCGCAAAGGCCGAGATCGTCGAGGCCAGAACCGGCAATGTGATGTGCCATAGATAGTCGATCACCTTTCCGAACGCGCTCAATTCCTCCCAGTTGTCACTGGTCAGACCGCGCAACGGGAACCACTGGTAATACGACCCGCCCGCAAACAGCACCAGAAGCAGGATCGCGAACAGAAAACCGGGAATGGCATAAGCCACGATGATCGCTCCCGACGTCCATGTATCGAAGGGCGAGCCGTCCTTCACCGCCTTGCGGATCCCCAGCGGGATCGACACGAGATAGGCGATCAGGGTCGACCAGAGACCAAGGGTGATCGACACCGGCATCTTCTCGATCACCAGATCCATCACGCTGATCGACCGGAAATAGCTCTCTCCGAAATCGAACCTCAGGTAATTCCACATCATGTTCAGAAAGCGCTCCAGCGGCGGCTTGTCGAACCCGAATTCCCGCTCAAGCTGCGCGATGAACTCCGGTGGCAATCCGCGCGAACCCACGTAACTGTCATCGCCAGCCGAAATCGTCTCGCTGCCCGACCCGGCGATTCCCTCGAACACGTCGCCGCCGCCCTCGATCTGGGCAAGGATCTGTTCGATCGGCCCACCCGGAACGAACTGGGTCAGCGTGAAGTTGATGATCATGATCCCCAGAAGCGTGGGGATGATCAGCAACAGCCGCCGAAGAATATAGGCTCCCATCAGTTCAGCGCGCCGTCGGCACGCAACTGCGCGCCGGCCTCTGCATCATACCACCAGAAATCGATCGTCCCCAGCGCCAGCGGCGGCAACGGCTCGGGATACCGGTACATGTCCCAATAGGCGACCCAGTAATCCTGGTTCGTCCATTGCGGCACCCAGAACCCGTTCGCCCGCAGCACCCGGTCAAGCGCCCGGACGCGGGGCCGCAACTCGTCTAGGGTCTGCGCCACGATGACCTGCTCCACCAACCGGTCGATCGCCGGATCGCGCAGCGCCATCAGGTTGCGCGAACTGTCCTCCGCCGTCTCCGAGGAAAACCATTGCTTCAGGCCCACACCCGGCTCGAACCCCTGCCCCGGCGAATGGTTCGTCATGTCCCAGTCGCCCGACCGGCGGCGTTCTACGTATTGCGCGTTATCCACGCGCTCAAGCCGGGCATCGATCCCGATCTGGCGCAGGTTCTCGACATAGGGGTTGATCACCCGGTCAAAGGAAGGGCTGAACTGGATGATCACAAGCTCAAGCATCTCGCCTGACGCATTGCGCAGCATGCCGTCGTCTCCCGGCACCCACCCCGCCTCTTCCAGAAGCGATGCGGCGCGCCGCAGCACGCGCCGCGACGGAAGGTTCTGCGAAGGATCGTTGACCTGCGGCATCACCGCCGGCTCTGTCAGGATTGACGCGTCCAAAAGCCCCTCGGCCACCAGCGGCTCTAGGAATTCAAGCTCATCCGCTCCGGGCACGCCCTCGGCGGCAAGATCCGAACCGCCCCAGAAGGACGCGGGCCGCTCGTACAGGTCATAAAACAGCGTCTCGTTCGTCCACTCGAAATTGAAAAGCGACCGGACGGCTTCGCGGGTCCGCGGGTCCTGCCACTTCTCGCGCCGTAGATTGAACACGAATCCCTGCGCGGACGTTATATTCCCGTCGGGAAGCGTCTCGCGCTTGACCCAGCCCTTGTCGATCGCCGGAAAATCATACGCGGTTGCCCAGATCCGCGAGGAGTTCTCGGTCCGGAACGTATACTCTCCCGCCTTGAACCCCTCCAGCGCGGCCGAGGCATCCGCGAAATACTCGATCCGAACCTTGTCGAAATTGAACCGTCCCGTGTTCAGATGGTGATTTGCCCCCCACCAGTCTGGGTTCTTCGCATAGACGATCGACCGTCCGAAATCGACTTCCTCAAGACGGTATGGCCCAGTTCCCATGAACGGCTCGCTGCGGGATTCGTCCAGCCGCGCACCGGTCTCCTTGAACCACGCCTCCGAGAACGGGTTCCACAGGCCAACCAGCCCCATCCGGTCCCGCTTCGCCGCAAGTTCGCTGAATTCGAACCGCACGGAATACTCGTCCAGAACCTCGATATTCGTGAAATAGCCATCGATGATGGTGCGGAACTCGGCGATGCCCTGCTCAAGAAACAGGTCGATCGTGAACTTGAGGTCATTGGCCGTCATCGGCGTTCCGTCCGCGAACGTCACATCCCGGCGCAGATTGACCACGACCCAGTCAAGGCTTTCGGGGTATTCGATCGTCTCGCACAGATAGCAATAGGTGCCATAGGGATCATCCGCCGCACCGATCATCAGGTCTTCGTACAGCAAGTCGGTATTGGCCGCCGGCACGCCCTTGCGGGTATACATGTTGAAGCTGTCGAAATTCCCAAGGCTCGACAGGCTCAGCTCGCCCCCCTTCGGCGCGTCGGGATTGACGTAGGAAAACGCCTCACCCGGCCCATATTTCAGATTGCCGAAATTGGAATATCCGTGGCTGACAGTGACCGTTTCATGGCTCTCGGCCCGCGCCATGCCGACACAGAACGCCGCGATCAACAGCCAGATGAAGGACATCAGGGAAAGCTGCCCCCAATCAAGACTCCTCGCCCACGTTGCGGCCTTGAAAGTCGAACCGGTCGCTGGCGTCATCGGGGTCTCCTTCATGAAGCTGTTCAGTCGCTTATGTATACAGAGATTTAAGCTAATTCTCCCCATGTCGACTGTTCAAGGTGATAATCGGTGAAGTTTTGGTGATCTTTCGCTTCTATCACCCCACACCAAACATCAAAAAAGCCGCCGGAAACATCCGGCGGCCTCCAGAAAACCAATAACCGTCGGCGCTACTCGGACGTCGTCGCAAGATAGGCGATCAGGTTTGCGCGGTCTTCCGCATCCTTCATACCCGAATAGGACATCTTGGTGCCCGGCGCATAGTCCCGCGGACTGGCCAGAAAACCCGACAGGTTCTCGGGCGACCAGACACCCTCCATCGAGGCCAGGGTTTCGGAATAGCTGAACCCGGACGAAGCGGCCTTGTCCTTGTTCACGATGCCATTGAGATGCGGCCCCGTCCCATTGCTGCCGTCCAGCTTGTGACAGGCCTGGCACTGGCGCCAAAGACGCTCGCCCGCGCCCGCATCCGCAGCGGCGAAAAGTTCCTCGAAGCTGACTTCGGCAACATCCTCGGCCGGCGCCGCCTCTTCGACGGCGATTGCATATGCCTGCTCTCCGTGACCACCTACATGATACAGGCCCTCAGCCGCCCATTTCCCGAGAAGAAGGATAAGGAAAGATGTGCAGACTGCGCCAACCGCCTTGGTCAGGGTCATTGTGTCCATGATGTCGCGTCCTGTCTCGTGACCGAATTTCGGGCTATCTATCCGCTTCCATCGGGGCTGTTCAAGGGATATGCCCGCGACCAAACGACCTTTCGACAAGAAAAGCACGGTACCTGACATGACACAGAGAATCGCCTTTCAGGGAGAACCGGGCGCCTATTCGCATCAGGCCTGCCACGAAACCTATCCTGATTACGAAGTCGTGGCCTGCCCGACCTTCGAGGATGTGGTGGAAACCGTGCGGTCGGGTCGGGCCAATCTGGCGATGCTTCCCGTCGAGAACTCGACCTATGGCCGCGTTGCCGACATTCATCACATGTTGCCCGCAAGCGGTCTGCACATCATCGCCGAGGCCTTCGTGCGCGTGCACATCAACCTGCTGGCGATCCCCGGAACGCCGCTCTCTCACGTCAAGAAGGCGATGAGCCACCCCATGCTTCTGGGTCAATGCCGCGATTTCCTCAGGGAACACGGCATCCACCCGGTCACGGGCGGCGATACCGCGGGCTCGGCTCGGGTGGTTGCGGACACGCGCAATCCCGAAATGGGTGCGCTGGCCTCCGAACTGGCGGGCAAGATCTATGGTCTGGATCTGGTCGCGCGCCATATCGAAGATCACGACAAGAACACCACGCGCTTTCTCGTCATGTCCCGCGAACCTGACTTCAAGCGCCGGGGCAAGGGAATGATGATGACATCCTTCGTCTTCCGCGTCCGCAACATCCCCGCCGCGCTCTACAAGGCCATGGGCGGATTCGCGACTAATGGCGTAAATATGACGAAACTAGAGAGTTATATGGTTGATGGATCTTTCTCGGCGACGCAGTTCTACGCCGATATCGAGGGCCATCCGGACGACAGAAATGTCAAATTGGCCTTGGAAGAACTGGATTATTTCACTTCCGAGGTCAAACTTCTGGGCGTTTACCCTGCTGACGCAAATCGGCGGTAATCGGGGCGCGTTGCCACATTTTTGCCACGATCCTTGATTACTCCTTAAACGGTAAAGTGTTTTTAACCAGTGTCAGGAGTTACCCAGTGCTTGCCACTTTCATCGAAAAATCCCCCCATGCGGCGCCCCACGCCGGAAACCACACCTTCCTGGCGTCCGATCCAGAACAGGTCGTTCTGCGACGTCTGATCGGTGCGATGACCGAAGATCAGCTGATTCAGATCGAGGATGATCTGGATTACTACGGCCGGACCGGCATGCTGACCCAGCGCCTTGATCGCCTTCTCGAGGATGCGGGCGACCTACGCCAATTGGCTGCATGAGCCACGGCCCAGACAAGGGCACCCGAAAAATGGCACCCGTGGACCGGTTCGAAGACCTGTCCACGGACGATCTCGAGGCCCTGGCACAGGACTATGCGATCTTTGCCGCGACCGGCGCGCTGACCCGTCGCACCGCCCGCATTCTCGGTAACCGTCCGCTTTATCGCGACCAACCCGTCATCGGCGCCAACCTGTTCTGAAGTTCGCGCCTTCGCCGAAATCAGACCCTAATCCAGCGTATCTGACAACCAATGACCGATCAGGAAGTGCGCGATCGAACCCTTGCGCGCCGCATGCATCGATGGATCTCGCCCGGCATAGACTTCCACCATCTCCTCGCGCGACACCCATTTCGCATCGGCCAGCTCGACGGGATCAAGCACGATCTCGCGCGTAAGGGCCCGGCCCGAACACCCGATCATCAGGGATGACGGAAACGGCCAGGGCTGCGACGCCAGATAGCCCACGTCGGCCACCCGGACGCCCGCCTCTTCCAACACCTCGCGCCGCACCGCCGCCTCGATCGTCTCGCCCGGCTCGATGAACCCCGCCAAAAGCGAATACATCCCCTCCGGCCATCCCGGAGATCGCCCCACCAGCACATCGTTGCCATGGGTGATCAGCATGATCACCACCGGGTCGGTGCGGGGAAAATGATGCGCGCCGCAGGCCGGGCAAGTCCGCTGCCAGCCGCCGTGGCTGATCTCCGACCCTGCCCCGCACCGCGCACAGAATCGGTGCGTCGCATGCCAGTTCAGCACCGCCTTGGCCGTGGCCACCAGTTCCGCGTCGCGAGGAGAAAGCCTCGTCATCACGCCCCGGAGTTCGGCAAAGACATACCCGTCCCCCAGACTGGGATGCGACTGTTCCGACGGGTCAAAGAACGCATGCATCGTGTCGGGCACGACATCGGGCTCCCAGCGCGAGACATCGGTCGCGAAACAGGGCACCCCATTGTCCCGACCCAGATAGACCGGGGCCTCGCCGCCGGTGACCACAGGGTGATCCGCCGACAGCCAGCCCGGCAACCGATCCTCCCCTAGAAACAACGGCTTGCCGCGCCAGACCGGCAGGACCCGCACCACCGGATCGGCCCATTCGGCGGCAAGTGCGGCCGGGTCCACGCGCCGTTCCGCTGACCGGTCCAGCCCGGATCCTCCAAAGGTGACTGTCTCTGCATGTTTCATGCCATGGCCTCCATTGGCCGACCCATGCCATGCCCGTGGTCCGGTGGCAATTGACTGGCTCTTACTCAACCTTAGATAGTTTTTGATGGTGTATGAACGCCCTATGCGTTAATTTAAGTTAAGACTTGCCACCTTCCGCCATGGGACTGCTAGACTGACATGAGATCTTTCCCGAAAATCATTGCGGAGGAACTCCCATGTCACGTCTCTCGTTCGGTTCGATGAGCAGAAGGTCCTTCCTTGCCACCGGCGCCGCCGGCGCGACCATCACGATGCTGCACCCGTTCTCGGCCAATGCCGCTGCGGGGCAGGCCCATCTCCGGATCATGGAAACCACCGATCTCCATGTCCATGTCTTCCCCTACGACTACTACTCCGACCGTCCCGTCGACACCGTGGGCCTTGCCCGGACCGCAGCGCATATCGCCGATATCCGTGCCGAGGCGACGAATTCGGTGCTGCTCGACAACGGCGATTTCCTTCAGGGAAACCCGATGGGCGACTATATCGCCTATGAACGCGGCATGCGCGACGGCGATATGCATCCGATCATCGCCGCGATGAACACTCTCGGCTACGATGCCTCGACGCTGGGCAATCACGAATTCAACTACGGCCTCGACTTCCTCATGAAATCGCTGGCCGGGGCTGCCTTCCCGGTCGTCTCGTCCAATGTCGTCAAGGAGGCGAAGGGCGCCCCCACACGGGACACGCCACTCGTCCCCCCCTACGTCATCCTTGACCGCACCATCACCGATGGCTCGGGCACCGAACATGCCATCCGCGTCGGGATCATCGGTTTCGTGCCGCCGCAGGTCATGCAATGGGATGCCCGCCACCTTGTCGGCAATGTCGCCGCCCGCGACATCGTCGAAACAGCCCGCGCCTGGGTCCCCCGGATCAAGGAGGAAGGCGCTGACATCGTCATCGCCCTTTCCCATTCCGGGATCGGCGCCGCCGACCATACGGACGGCATGGAAAACGCCTCGATCCCGCTTGGCACGGTGGATGGCATCGACGCGATCCTGACCGGCCACAACCATCTGGTCTTCCCTGGTCCCGCCTTTGCCGAAACCCCCGGCGTCGATAACGAAAACGCCACGATCCACGGCAAACCCGCCGTGATGGGCGGTTTCTGGGGCTCGCATCTGGGCGTCATCGACCTGATGCTGGAACGCGACGGAAACGAATGGCGGGTGCTCACGCATTCCGTCGAGACCCGGCCAATCTCCCAGCGCAACGAAGACCGCTCGATCACCGCCCTCGTGGAAAGCGATCCCGCGGTGCTCGCCTCGGTCCAGACCGACCATGACGAAACCCTTGCCTATGTGCGCCGCGCGGTTGGCAAGACCGCGGCCCCGCTGCACAGCTATTTCGCGCTCGTGGCGGACGACCCGTCGGTCCAGATCGTCAGCCAGGCACAGGAATGGTATGTGGGCCAGCTGCTGGAAGGCACCGAATATGCAGGCCTTCCCATCCTGTCCGCCGCCGCACCCTTCAAGGCCGGCGGGCGCGGTGGCCCCGATTACTACACCGATGTCCCGGTGGGCGATGTCGCGATCAAGAACGTCGCGGATCTCTATCTCTATCCCAACACGGTGCGGGCAGTGAAAGTGACGGGGGCACAGGTCAAGGACTGGCTCGAGCGCTCTGCCGGCATGTTCAACCAGGTCGAACCAGGCAAGGCCGATCAGGTCCTCCTGAACCCCGACTTTCCAAGCTACAATTTCGACGTGATCGACGGGGTCACCTATCAGATCGACCTGTCCCAGCCATCGAAGTTCACGTCGAAGGGCGAGGCCGCTGAACCCCGATGCCAACCGCATCGTCAACCTCATGTATGACGGCAAGCCGGTGACGGATGACATGGAATTCGTGATCGCCACCAACAACTACCGCGCCTCGGGCGGCGGAAGCTTCCCGGGCGCCATGGGCGACACGATCATTCTCGAGGCTCCCGACACCAATCGCGATGTGATCGTCCGCTACATCGTGGAACAGGGCACGATCGATCCAAAGGCCGACGCCAACTGGTCCTTCGCACCCCTGCCCGGAACCTCCGTCCTGTTCGACACCGGACCGGCCGCAGCGGCCTATGCCGACAGCGTCCCCGGCGTCTCCATCGAACCGGCGGGCGACGGTCCGGACGGGTTCGCCCGGTTCCGGATCGAACTCTAGACGACACGCAGGACAGCACATGGCCCGGACACCTTGGTCCGGGCCGATGCCCCACCCGAACATCACGGGAAATCCGGCACGGGCACTGAATCGGGCGCGGCCCGAAATGCTTGCCTAAAAATCGGGCAATGCTAGATCTGTCGCGAGGGGAGTCGTGGGGGCTCTGTTCATTTCCATGCCTCGACCCACAAGATTTGCGTCGGTCAACGATGCATCACCAACAGGAGGATACCCTTTGTTCCACCGCTCTATCGCTGCTGCCACCGCTATTCTGTTCGGCGCGGCAGCCCACGCACAAACCGATGTGCCCTTCGCGCTCGACTGGAAATTCGAAGGCCCGTCCGCGGCGTATTTCGCGGCAATCGACAACGGCCATTTCGAAGCCGAAGGGCTGAACGTGACGATCGAGGCCGGCTCCGGCTCGGTCGAAACGATCCCGAAAATCGCCACCGGCGCCTTCCCGATCGGCTTCGGCGACATCAATTCGGTCATCAAGTTTCTCGACCAGAACCCCGGTGCCCCCGTGACGGCGGTCATGATGATCTATGACAAACCCGCCTTCGCGATCGTGGGCCGCAAAAGCCAGGGGGTGATGGAACCGAAGGATCTCGAAGGCCGGATCCTCGGCGCCCCGCCGCCCGATGGCGCCTGGGCGCAGTTCCCGGCTTTCGCCAGCGCCAACGATCTCGATATCTCGAAAATCACCGTCGAACCCGTCGGCTTCCCGACGCGCGAGCCGATGCTGGCCGAAGGTCAGGTCGACGCGGTCACCGGCTTCTCCTTCTCGTCGGTCCTCAACCTCAAGCGGCTCGGCGTACCCGGCCGATGACATCTCCAACATCCTGATGGCGGATCACGGGCTGTCGCTCTACGGCAACGCAATCCTCGTGAACACCGACTACGCCGCCGAGAACCCCGAGACGGTCAAGGCCTTCCTGCGCGCCGTCGCCAAGGGCTGGACGGATGTCGCCGCCGACCCGGCCGCGGGCATCGCCAGCCTGCTGCAGCGCAACCCGGCCGCGGATGCTGCCCTTGAGCAGGAACGCCTGCAGATGTCGCTTGACCAGAACGTCATGACCGACTGGGTCAAGGCCAACGGCATGGGCGGCATCGACCCGGCCCGGATGGAGGCCGCCATCGCCCAGATCGGCGAAACCTACGAGTTCCAGAACACGCCGGATGCCAGCCTCTACTTCACCGATGCCTACCTTCCCGAAGGTGGCTTCAAGGTGAATTGAGCCCCCCGGCGCGCTGTTCGGCGCGCCGGATCTTCCGCCTCCGGCGGGGATATTTGAAAAGAGAAGAAGGTGAGACATCCTTCCCGCTTCTCTTCTTGGGAAATATCCCCGCCGGAGGCTCAATACCTTTCTGGCGGACCCGAAATGACCCGACCCCTCATCGACATAAAGGACGTGACCCACGCCTACCGGACACAATCGGGCCCCCTGCCCGTTCTGGACGGCCTGAACGTCTCGGTTCCCGAGGGCGGTTTCGCCGCCGTCGTCGGCCCGTCCGGTTGCGGGAAATCGACCCTGACCCGCCTGATCGCGGGGCTGATGAAGCCGGATGCGGGCGAGGTCTGGCTTCATGGCGAACCCGTCACGGGCCCGCGGGCGACCGTCGGCATGGCGTTTCAGAACCCGGTCCTGCTGGAATGGCGCTCGATCCTGAAAAACGTGCTGCTGCCGCTGGAGATCGTCCATTCCAAACTCTCACGGAAGGCAACAGGAAGACCGCGCCCGCAGGCTCCTCGCCCTCGTCGGTCTGGAAGGGTTCGAAGACAAACGCCCCTCCGAACTCTCCGGCGGCATGCGCCAGCGCGCCTCGCTCTGCCGCGCGCTCATCCACCAGCCCGAGGTGCTGATCCTCGACGAACCCTTCGGCGCGCTCGACGCCTTCACCCGCGAAGACCTCTGGCAGATCATGCACCGGGTCAAGGAAGAGGAACCGTTCACCGGCGTCCTGATCACCCATGACCTGCGCGAATCGATCTTTCTGGCCGACGAGGTGATCGTGCTGTCGGGCCGCCCGGCCCGCACTCAGTACCGCGCTGAACGTGCCCGATACCGGGCCGCGCGACCCTCGATCACCTCTATACGCCCGAAGCGGCCGAGATGCTGAATATCCTGCGCCACCAGATCGAAATCGCGCAAGGCCGCGCCCCGGCAGAGGCGGCCGAGTGATGCTTCAGAAGATCGCCGTCCCCGTGATCGCCGTCGTCATCTTCCTCGCATTGTGGGAGCTTCTGGTCTGGGCCAACGGTTGGCCCAACTACAAGATGGCCTCGCCCTCGGATCTCTGGCCCGCCTTCTGGAAGTTCCGGGAACTGTTCCTCATCATGGGCTGGGACACGCTCTGGCGCACCGTCGTCGGCCTGATCCTGGCGATCATCTTCGGCGTCGGGCTGGGCATGATCATGGGCTTCTGCCGCGTGATGCGCGATGCGCTCTACCCGCTTCTGGTGGGCTTCAACGCGATCCCCAAGGCCACGGTGGTGCCGATCATCGCGCTGATGTTCGTGGGCGCGCATGATTTCAACACCATCCTGATCGCCTTCATGATCTCGTTCTTTCCCATCGCGGTCTCGGTCTCGATCGGCCTGTCGACGCTGGAACCGGAATACCGCGACATCCTGCGCTCGCTTGGCGCCTCGAAGCTCGATATCTTCTGGAAGATCGCCCTGCCCAAGACGCTGCCGGAGTTCTTCGGCGCGCTGAAGGTCTCGGTGACGCTGGCCTTCATCGGCACCAACCTGATGGAAATCGTCTCGCCCCACGGGCGCGGCCTCGGCGCACTGTTCGACAGCGGCAAGACGAATTCCGATTACCCGCTGATGTTCGCGGTCCTGATCGCCTTGGCGTTCCTGGGGATCGTGCTCTACTACGTGGTGGTCGCGCTGGAAAAGATATTCGCCGGTTGGGCCGAACGCAGCCCGACTTGAGTAAGAGACGCCGACCCTTGCGAATCCGCGCCCTCGCGCGTATCTGATGGCGTGAGAGGTTGGCGCGGGCAGGCGCCTCGCCAACCCGGTCAGGTCCGGAAGGAAGCAGCCGTAACGAGCCCCGCTTGGGTCGTTGTCCAGCCTCTCACCCAAGTCCTTGAAGCCGAAAGGGGGGCTTTATGATTGTGGCCATCACCCTTCGGGCACCGCGTGGGTAAACCCCACTGGACAGCCTGAACATGCACCACCCGCATTGGCGACCCGCGATGCGCGTGGCTCTGTTCCTGCATCTCAAGGCATTCCAATGACATTGTCTCTCAAGGACCTTGGCTGGTCCCCTTTCTTTCAACGCCAGATCGACGGCGAACCGCTCAACGTCCACCGCGTCACCGAGGTCCACCGCGACCGCGTCAACGTGCTGGGCCCCGACGGGCCCGCGACCCTGATCCCGGTCCAGGGCCTCTCGACCGGCGAAATCGTCGTCGGCGACTGGGTCCGCTCCGACGGTCAGGAGCACCTGACCGAGGTGCTAGACCGCCAGACCACGCTGTCGCGTCGCGCCGCAGGCACCGATGTCCGGGTGCAGCTTATCGCCGCCAACGTCGATACGCTCTACATCACCACCTCCTGCAACGCCGATTTCAACCCCGCGCGGCTCGAACGCTACCTTGCCCTTGCCCATGACGCCGGATGCTTCCCCGTCCTGCTCCTGACAAAGGCCGATCTTTGCGAAGACCCCGAGATCTTCATCCGCGAGGCCCGCAAGCTCGCGCCGCAGCTCACCATACTTGCCGTCAACGCCCATGATCCCGGCGACATCGCCCGCATCATGGCATGGTGCGACAAGGGCCAGACGGCGGCGCTCCTCGGCTCCTCGGGTGTGGGAAAGACCACGCTCTCGAACAGCATGACCGGCGCATCCGAAGAAACCGCCGAAATCCGGCTCGACGATGCCAAGGGACGGCACACGACGACCGCACGGTCGCTCCGCCCGATGACCAATGGGGGCTGGCTGATCGACACGCCCGGAATGCGCGCGCTGCGGCTTCAGGATGCACGCGAAGGCATCGACACGCTCTTTGCCGATATCAACGATCTGGCCGCGACCTGCCGCTTCAACGATTGCGCCCATGACCGCGAGCCGGGCTGTGCCGTTCAGGCCGCCATCGCCGACGGCACGCTCGATCCCGACCGGCTTGACCGCTGGCAGAAACTTCGCGCCGAGGATGCCCTCAACAGCGAAACCATCGCCCAGAAGCGCGCGCGCGAGAAAGGCTTCGGCAAACTGATCCGCGAGGTTGACCGCGCCATGAAGGGCAAGAAGGGCCGTTAGCCCGCAAGAAACCGCGCCCACAGGATCAGCGCCACAAGACCCGCAACCAGGACAAGCGCAAGGGCAAGGGGCCAGCGCGACAATCGCCGTGCCGGGCTGCCCTTCGGGAACCCGCGCCCGACGCCCCATGTCGCCAGCGCCAGCATTCCGGCGATGCCCTGCCAGCCCAGAAAGGTCGTAATCCGGTTCATCCCGCGCGTGAAGCCATCGCCGCTGGGCGGCGTCAGCCACCACGCGGCGAACGCCCCCGCAAAGGCCATGGCCCATAAGGCCAGCAGAAACATCACCCAAAGCCGCCGCGCGTCATCGCTCATGGGTTCGAACCTATCGCATCGACCCGATGAAATCACCTCCCCGGCCCTCCCGCCGCGCGGTAACGCGATTTCCCGCGGCTTTCGGTTTACCCCGCCCGCCAGCGCGCTTAGATTTGCGAGTGTCCCATCTTGACCGGAGCGTTCATGTCCGATTCCCCCTCGACCGGCTATCAGGTGCTGGCCCGGAAATACCGGCCCGCCACCTTCGCCGACATGATCGGTCAGGGCACCATGGTCCGCACCCTCAGGAACGCGTTCGAAGCCGACCGGATCGCACAGGCCTTCGTGATGACCGGCATCCGCGGGATCGGCAAGACCACCACCGCGCGGATCATCGCCAAGGGCATGAACTGCATCGGAACCGATGGCAAAGGCGGCCCCACGACCGAACCCTGCGGAACCTGCCCGAACTGCGTCGAGATCGCCGAAGGCAACCATATCGACGTGATGGAGATCGACGCGGCCTCGAATACCGGTGTCCAGAACGTCCGCGACGTCATCATCGAAACCGTGGCCTATGCGCCCTCCAAGGCCCGCTTCAAGGTCTTCATCATCGACGAGGTGCACATGCTCTCGGGCGCGGCATTCAACGCGCTTCTCAAGACGTTGGAAGAGCCGCCGGCGCATGTGAAATTCATCCTCGCCACGACCGAGATCCGCAAGGTACCGGTGACGATCCTGTCGCGCTGTCAGCGGTTCGACCTGCGCCGGATCGAGCCCGAGGAGATGATCGCCTATCTCAAGGACATCGCCACCCGCGAAAACGCGCAGGTCGCCGACGATGCCCTCGCCCTCATCACCCGTGCCGCCGAAGGCTCGGTCCGCGACGCCATGAGCCTTCTGGATCAGGCCATTGCCCATGGCGCGGGCGAAACCACGGCCGATCAGGTTCGCGCGATGCTGGGGCTGGCCGACCGCGCGCGGGTAATGGATCTCTTCGATCACGTGATGCGCGGCGACGCCGCCGCCGCCCTCGCCGAACTCGGCGCACAATATGCCGACGGGGCCGATCCGCTGGCCGTCCTGCGCGATCTGGCGGAACTGACCCACTGGATCAGCGTCATCAAGATCACGCCTGACGCCGCCGAGGATCCGACCGTCGCACCCGAGGAACGCACCCGGGGCCGGCAACTTGCCGATGCCCTGCCGATGCGCGTGATGACCCGCGCCTGGCAAATGCTCTTGAAGGCGATCGAGGAAACGTCAAGCGCCCCCAACACGATGATGGCCGCCGAAATGGCGATCATCCGCCTGACCCATGTGGCCGACCTGCCAAGCCCCGAGGATCTGGTGCGCAAACTGCAAGAGACACCGCCCACCCCACCCACCGGCGGCGGTGGGGGAAGCGGTGGCATCCGTAACACCGCCCCTGCGTCACAACCGGCCACGCAACCAGCCCCCGCACCCGCCGGCGGCGGCGGAGCGCAGGCCGCGCTCGCGCCCGCCCGCATGGCCGACACGGCATTGGCGCGCTATCCCGATTTCGACAGCGTCCTGAACCTGATCCGCGCCAATCGCGACCAAAGACTCCTGATCATGGTCGAGGATTACGTGCAGCTTGCCGGCTATCGCCCCGGCCGGATCGAATTCGTTCCCGCCGAAGGCGCGCCGGCCGATCTCGCACAGGACCTGGGCCGCAAGCTTCAGCTCTGGACGGGCACACGCTGGGCGGTCAGCGTCGTGAACAAGGGCGGCGCGCCGACCCAGCGCCAACTGCGAGAGGCCGATGACCGCGCGCTTCGCGAAGAGGCCGAGGCGCACCCCCTGGTGCAGGCCGTGCTCGAGGTCTTCCCCCAGGCCGTGATCCGCGAGATCACCCCCCGCACCGCGCTCGAGGCCGAAGCGGCGCAAGAGGCCCTGCCGGAAGTCTCCGAGGAATGGGATCCGTTCGAGGAGGACTGACGCGGCCACCGCTTGCATAGCGGCACCCCCACACGTATCTCGAAGGGCAACACAGATACGAACTCCGAAGGGATATGAAATGTTCAAAGGTTTGGGCGGGCTCGGCGACATGGGCAAGATGATGAAGGCCGCGCAGGAAATGCAGACCAAGATGGCCGAGCTTCAGGAGAACCTGAACGCGATGACCGTCACCGGCGAAAGCGGCGCCGGGCTGGTCAGGGCAACGGCCACCGCCAAGGGCGAACTCACCGCCCTCGAGATCGACCCCTCGATCTTCAACCCGGACGAAAAGGAAGTGGTCGAGGATCTGATCCTTGCCGCCATCAAGGACGCCCAGGCCAAGGCCGCCGAGAAAAGCCAGTCGGAAATGGCAAAGCTGACCGAGGGTCTGGGACTGCCTGCCGACATGAAACTGCCCTTCTAGGCCCGCACCCTTCCGGATTGGAGCGCTGAACTGACCGGTCCCGCCCCTGATATCGAGACGCTGATCGACATGATGGCCCGGCTTCCGGGTCTGGGCCCGCGTTCGGCGCGCCGCGCGGTCCTGCACCTGATCAAGAAGCGCGGGCTTCTGCTGATGCCGCTCGCCGATGCCATGCACGCCGTTGCCGCCACCGCGCGCGAATGCCTGACTTGCGGAAATATCGGAACCTCCGAGACCTGCGAGATCTGCGCCTCCGAAAAGCGCGCCACGGGCGAGATCTGCGTGGTCGAGGATGTGGCCGATCTCTGGGCGATGGAACGTGCCACCGTGTTCAAGGGCCGCTATCACGTTCTTGGCGGCACCCTGTCGGCGCTCGATGCCGTTGGCCCGCAGGATCTCCGCATTCCCCAGCTTGTGGCCCGGGTCCGCGACGAAAACATCTCCGAAGTGATCCTTGCCCTCAATGCAACGATCGACGGCCAGACCACCGCCCATTACATCGCCGACCAGCTTGGCCCGGATGTCACCGTCACCTCACTTGCCCAGGGCGTGCCGATCGGGGGCGAACTGGATTACCTCGACGACGGGACGATCACTGCCGCCATGCGGGCGCGCAAAAGCTTCTAGAACCAGGGCCCTCTCCCGGCACGAAAAAGCCCCGGCAATCCCTGCCGGGGCCTTGCGACGTCACGGGATCGAAACCCTATTTGTCGTCGTCGTCGTCATCCATGTCGTCATCGGGCAGGTTGAACAGGCTGTCCGCATCAAGATCGCTCTCTTTCGCGTCCTCGTCCTCGTCATTGCCCGTCAGGGTAAAGGTCTCAAGCCCCGAGATCGCCGAAGGAATACGGGGCTCCGTCTCCATCCCAAGGCTCTGCTCGGTCGAGACAAGCTTGCGACGCTCGTCATCCGACATCACGACGCCTTCCTTGGCCTTCTTCGCTGCCGCCTTCTGAACCGCGGCATCCAACTCGCTCTGCTTGGTCAGGCCAAGCGCGACCGGGTCGACCGGCTGGATGTTCGAGATGTTCCAATGCGACCGCTCGCGGATCGACTGGATCGTGGGCTTCGTCGTACCCACCAGCTTCGAGATCTGCGCATCCGTCAGTTCCGGGTGGAATTTCACCAGCCAAAGGATCGCCGCCGGGCGGTCCTGACGCTTCGACAGGGGCGTGTAACGCGGGCCACGGCGCTTTTCCTCGCCCACGGCGGCTGCATTGAACTTCAATTTCAACGCATAGGTCGGGTCCTTTTCGGCACGCTCGATCTCTATCGCGTCCAGCTGGTTGTTCTGGATCGGATCAAAGCCCTTCACCCCGGTCGCAACGTCGCCATCGGCGATGCCCTGCACTTCCAACTCGTGCAACCCGCAGAAATCCGCGATCTGCTTGAAGCTCAGCGTCGTGTTATCCACGAGCCAGACGGCCGTCGCCTTCGCCATGATCGGTTTGTTCATATGCCCACTCCTTGCGGCCAAATCTTTCCCGCGCCGTGAAAACGGTGTTCCGGGGATGGAACCTTTCCGCGTTTTCGGGGAAGTTGCGGGCTATATAGGCCTCCCCCGCCCCGGAGAAAAGAGAAAATGCGCTGGTTTGCCCTGTTGTTGATCTGGCCCCTGGCCACATGGGCCGACGGCGAGCGCGCCGGGCAATTCGACTATTACGTCATGGCTCTCTCATGGTCGCCCTCATGGTGCGCGATCGAGGGCGATGCCCGCCGGTCCCCGCAATGCGCGCCAGACGCCGATTTCGGCTGGGTTCTGCACGGGCTCTGGCCGCAATACGAACGGGGCTGGCCCAGCTATTGCCAGACCGGCGAACGCAACCCGACGCGCGCCGAAACCGCCGGAATGGCAGACATTACCGGAACTTCAGGGCTCGCATGGCACGCGTGGAACAAGCATGGCCGCTGCTCCGGCCTCTCGGCGGACGACTACTTTGCCGCCAGCCGCGCGGCCTTCGACGCCGTGGCGAAACCCCCGGTCCTGCGCCAGCTCGATGCGCCCATACGTCTGCCCGCCCGGGTCATCGAACAGGCCTTCCTCGAAATCAATCCCGGCCTGTCACCCGACGCGATCACGATCACCTGCAAGTCGGGCCGTATCCAGGAGGCCAGGATCTGCCTGACCCGCGACTTCGAACCGCGACGCTGCGGTGCCGATGTCATCCGCGACTGCCGGATGCAGGACGCCCTTCTCGATCCGATTCGCTAGCCACGCTCCCGAATCAGCCCAACCTCGCGAAAACAGACCCTGTTACGCGTCTTTCGTGTCTTGCGGCGGCGCCGGCCAGATGCCCGGAATATCCATCCTCGGCATTTTCGGCGGCGGCTTGATCTGCGACAGGATCCAGTTCGGCCCCGCCATCAGCTTTCCCAGAACAGGGTTCTTGTTGACCTGCGCCTTCACCTTCTCGATCTGCATCACGTCCTCGATCCGCCGATCCAGAAACGCCCATGTGTCCGCGTGACCGGCACTGTCATCGCCCAGCCAGAACAGAACCGTCGCGCCATAGACGCCCGAAAGCGTCGCCCGCTTCGTGTACCAGTTGAAATCGTCCGACGTGTCGCCCAGCGCGGTCCAGATCGCATCGGCCGTCCCCCAGATCGCCTTCGCCCCCAGCGCCGCATGCTGCGGCAGCGCGAAAAGCGTCGTGCCCCGCCGCACCGCCTCGCGGTCCTCCACCAGCTCAAGCCGAAGACGCACCGCGGTTGCCACCCGCTGGCGAAACTTCATCGCGCTCAGGTCCATGGCCTTCAGCCCCTCGACCATCCGCGCATCGCCACGCCTGTGAAAGGCCAGCGCAAGATCGACCGCGCCCCGCGGCGCAAGGGTCGCGGCAAGCGCCGGCTCGACCCCGCTTTCGGCCACAGCCGCCCGAAATGTCGCATCCGACCAGCCATCAAAGGCCACATGCGGCAGGGCGGCATCCAGAAGCTTGTCCAGATCGGTTGGTGTCGGCATCGGGCGTTCCTTTGTTCATCCGTCGCAGTAGACAAGCTAGGGCGAGCTTGCTATAGCGCCACTTCCTGCGACTTTTGCAACTTTAACCTAGAAAGGTGGTGACAACCACATGCAGGTCAGTGTTCGCGACAACAACGTCGATCAGGCGCTTCGTGCCCTGAAGAAGAAACTGCAGCGTGAGGGCGTGTTCCGTGAAATGAAGCTTCGGCAGCATTTCGAGAAACCGTCCGAGAAAAAAGCGCGCGAAAAGGCCGAGGCCATTCGCCGTGCCCGCAAGCTAGCCCGTAAAAAGGCCCAGCGCGAAGGCATGATGTAAGCTTTCTGCTCACTGGCGGGGTTGCTCCGGCAACATCCGCAACGACGACCCCCGTGGCGATGCCCCGGGGGTTTGTTGTTTTTTGGGGGTGAAGGTCGGCTTCGAGCCCAAAGCCGTCGGACCAACACTGTCCTTGAACTCCAATCATCCAGTCCCGGTTGGAAGCATCTGTAAATGGGATTTGCATTGCTGGCATTGGCAAATGGCGCGTACTGTCGCGAGATGCAGCTCTACTCTGGCACTAGAACCGACTCATCGCGGTGGTCCGATTTTGAACTTCGGCCTGGAGATGTGATTGTTTCTACGCCACCGAAATGCGGCACCACTTGGATGATGGCTGTGATTGCCATGCTTTTGCATGGCTCGACTGAACTGCCTCAACCACTGAGCAAGCTGAGCCCTTGGCTGGATTATTCTCCCATCCCGCTTGAGGAGATCCTTGCCATTTATCGTTCGCAAGAGCGTCGACGCCTCATCAAGACACATACTCCGCTGGATGGCCTGCCATTGGTGCATGGAACTCATGCCGTCTCAGTTCTGAGGAACCCATTGGATGCCATGCGCTCCATGCGCAGACATGTGTCAAACATGGTCAACCCACCGGATGGCGACCCCTTTTTGGCCGACGAAAACGATGTGATCTTGCGAGGGATAGAGCTTCCCTTCGAGCCAACGAATGTTGACGAGGTCTCCTTGGAATTGCTGGTTCGCCACCTTCGTGCTGCGACCGATCCAATTGTTGTGAAGGATCGCTCTGTCACGCTGGTTCACTACAGCGACATGAAACGTGACCTTCACGAGGTCGTACGCCACGTGGCATCAGCCATTGAGGTGCATGCGGCACCGGGATTTCTTGAGAATGTGGTGCGGGCGGCCTCAATCGCATCCATGCGGTCTAAAGCCGATCAATTTACCCCGCTCGCAAACGCAAATCACTTTTCGTCGTCGGAAAATTTCTTCGCTGCTGGTGAAGAACGGGGGCATTCGCAACTCCCGCGGCATCTCAAAGTTCGTTACGAAGAACGACTTTCAGAATTGCTCTCGCCCGCGGAAGCAAATTGGCTCGAGAGAGGTGGACCGCCACACGCCATGGGCAAATAGACGGCAGCTGAGTCCGCACAGCCGACACCCCACCGCGCAAATCCCCCCGCTTTCCATCCCCCCCGCCTCCTGATACCCCGGCCTCGTAGCAAACGGCCCGGGACACAGCCCTCTTCATGGACATCCGCGCAATCCTCGTGGGGCTGGCCTTCGCCTTCATGTGGTCCTCGGCCTTCACATCGGCGCGCATCATCGTGTCCGAGGCCTCGCCGCTCTACGCCCTGTCGCTGCGCTTCTTCTTGGCCGGTCTTGATCGGTGTCGAGCATCGCCGCGTATCTTGGGCCAGACATGGCGGCTGACCACGGACCCAGTGGAAGGCCACGATCCTCTTCGGCATCTGCCAGAACGCGCTCTATCTGGGCCTCAACTTCGTCGCCATGCAGTGGGTCGAGGCCTCGGTGGCCGCGATCATCGCCTCGGCCCTGCCGCTGCTGGTGGCGCTGGCCGGATGGCTGATCTTCCGCGAAAGACTGGGCGCGCTCGGCATCTGCCGGGCTGGTCCTGGGCTTCGGTGGCGTGGCGCTCATCATGGGCGCGCGCATCACCGGCGGCGTCGATATTATGGGCGTCGTCTTCTGCGGTCTCGGCGCCCTCGCCCTCACCTTCGCGACCCTCGCCCTGCGCAACGCCTCTTCCGGCGGCAACCTCCTCATGGTCGTCGGGCTTCAGATGCTGGTGGGCGGCGCGGTCCTCTCGGTCGCGAGCCTATTTCACCGAAACCTTCCACATGACCCCAAGCTGGAAACTCGCCGCCGCCTTTGCCTATACCGTCATCATTCCCGGCCTCACCGCGACCTGGACATGGTTCTGGCTGGTCAACCGCATCGGCAACACCCGCGCGGCGACATTCCACTTCCTCAACCCTGTCTTCGGCGTCGCCGTCGCGGCACTCCTTCTCGGGGAAAAGCTCGGCCCGCTCGACCTTATCGGCGTGGCCATCGTCACCATCGGCATCCTCGCGGTGCAACTGGAACGGCAAAAGACCTAACGCGCATTTGATCTGACTTTCCGCGCACCGGTCAGGTATATCCGGTCGACGATGGAACTTTTTCTTGGATATGTTGCGGGGCTTCTGACCCTGATTAACCCCTGCGTCCTGCCGGTTCTGCCGATCGTCTCTGGCGACCGCTTTACAGGCCGGTCGCCATGGTCCGCTGGCACTGGCCGCGGGCATGTCGGTCTCCTTCGTTGCCCTCGGAATGCTCGTCTCCGTCGCCGGCCGCGCCTTCGGCATCACCGATGAATCAGTGTCTAACGCAGCCGCAGTCCTGATGATCGGCTTCGGTCTCGTCCTCCTCGTCCCGCGCTTTTCGGCAGGTTTCGCCACCGCAACCGCCGGCGTCTCCGCCAGCGCCGATGCCCGGATCGACGATCTCGACCGTTCCGGCACCAGCGGTCAGGTCGTGGCGGGTATGCTCCTCGGCGCGGTCTGGAGCCCTTGCATCGGCCCCACCCTCGGCGGCGCGATCTCGCTCGCCAGTCAGGGCGAAAGCCTGCTCTGGGCGGCCCTCATCATGACGTCCTTCGCCCTCGGCGTCTCGACGATCATCGTCGCGCTGGGATACGGCGCGCGCCAGACCATCCTTGGCCGTCAGGCCGCCATGCGTCGCATCGCGGGCGTGGCCAGACCGATCATGGGTGCCGTCTTCATCTTCGTCGGCGCCGCCATCCTTCTCAAATGGCATCACCTTGCCGAGATCTGGGCGCTGGAACACCTCCCGCCCTGGCTTCTCGACCTCTCCGTTTCCCTGTGAGCAAAGGACTTCTCATGAACCGTCGCAGTTTCATCGTCACGGCAACCGCTTCCCTCGCCCTGCCCTCGCTCGCCCTCGCGGCGGGCGGCACCAAGGCCACACCCGAAGAGGTCGTTCAGGCCCTTGCCGACGGCAAGACCGTCTTCGTCGATTTCTACACCGACTGGTGCACCACCTGCGCCGCCCAGACCCGTGCGATCACCGCGTTGCGCAAGGAAAACCCGGCCTATGAAGAAGCCATCACCTTCCTCGCCGTCGATTGGGACCAGCACGCGAATTCCGATCTCGCCAAAGCCCTGAAGATCCCCCGCCGTTCCACCCTCGTGGTCCTCAAGGGCGGCGCGGAATTCGGCCGCATCGTCGCCGGCACGTCGAAGGACCAAATCAGGGAACTGATGGACGCCGGCCTCGCCGCTGCGAGTTCCTAGCACCCCGATCCAATTGGAAACCTGCTCCAACACCCCAAGCAGTCGAGAACGATTGCTTGGGCGGAGACAAGCCGGCTTTCTCGGCGTTGGGGCCGGTAGTCCCGAGATTGGTGCGATTCACTCCGGGGCTCTGCGGCTCATCTCCGAAGCGTTGGATACACCCGTCCTGACCATGCCCATAAACGAATAATATTATCGCTTAACACGATTTTTGCTCATAGTAGGGAGATGGATATTTCCCTTCTCAAAACCTTCCTTGAAGTCGCCGCTTCGGGGTCCTTCGTCGCCGCCTCACAGCGCCTGTTCGTCACCCAGTCCGCCGTGTCGCTCCGCATACTCCGCCTGGAGGACGATCTTGGCACCCAGCTCTTCACCCGCTCCAAGGCCGGGGCGGAACTGACGCCGGCAGGCAGGGAATTCGAGAATTACGCCCGTTCGATCATCAAGATCTGGGCCGAGGCGCGCCAACAGATCGCCCTGCCCGAAGGCTTCAACCGCAGATTCACGATCGGCGCCCAGTATTCGCTCTGGCCACGTTTGGGGTTCCGATGGATCGACAGGCTGCGCGCGGCTCTCCCCGACCTGAGCATCCGGGGCGAGATGGGCATGCCCGACCGATTAACCCGCTTCATGACCGAAGGCGTGATACATGCCGGTCTGATGTATTCACCGAATGTCCGCCCGGGTCTGTCTGTCGAAAAGCTGAGCGATGACGAACTGGTTCTGGTTGCGTCCTGGCCCGAGCCCACGATGGATCTCGCAGACCGTTATCTGTTCGTGGACTGGGGACCCGAATTCGTGCAGGCCCATGCAATCGAACTGCCAGAAATCACGAATCCGGGTCTAACACTGGCACTTGGGGCCATGGCGGCGGAATTCATAGCAAACCGGAACTACGCGGCATACCTGCCCGCGCGCTATGTCAAACGTCATATCGAACGTGGGTTGCTGCATCTCGTCCGGGGCGCGCCAAGGTTTCCCTTTCCGCTCTGGGTCGTCTGGCAACAGGATCTCGATCCAGAACTTCTCGATGTTGCAAAAAGCACACTACTCGGGGTGATAGGCGAGAACGAGTCCGACACGGGGGCCGTACTCAGGGATCTCAACAATATCAGCGGACTGGACGAGATTGCCGTCCTCGGACAACGGCCTTTCAGCTTAAAGTGAGTAATTATCGCTTTATGCATGATTATTCGCAATTTCAGTAATACGTCAGGTCCCGATATTTGATGTCCCAGCAGAGATGCTCCCGTTTCTTACTCAGAGCGGGTCACCTTGTTGGGAAGGATAGACCCATGAAAAATCTAACTGCACTGGCGTCGGTTTCGGCCCTCGCTCTGATGATTGCCGTGCCTGCATATGCACAAGGCGCGCTTGTCGGAATTGAAAATCTCGATGATCGTATCGACGATATCCAGGAAGACGTGGCCGATGAATTCGACGAAGGCGAAGACAGCCAACGCTTCGGATCGAACCAATATGCCCAGGGCTGGGCGGGTTCGCTCTCGCTCGGGCTTTCGGCAACCTCCGGAAACACCGATACCGCCGATCTGTCGCTTGCCGGCCGTTTTCGTTATGGCAATGGCCCCTGGAACCATACGTTCGGTTTCGCTGCGGAACTTTCGGAAGACAACAACATCCGCAACAAACAGGAAGTCTTCGCCACATATGACGTGAACCGCTACTTCACCGAGCAGTTCTATCTGTTCGGCCTGGGTAGCGTCAGCTTCAACGACTTTTCGACAAACAAGGTCGATGCCTTTCTTGGCTTCGGTCCCGGCTACCGCCTGATCAACACCGACACGATGGCATGGCGCGTCCAGGCCGGTCCCGGCGTGCGCTATATCGAAGATCAGAACGGCCTCGACGAAACCGAAGTCGCGGGGATCGCATCATCGCGGTTCTACTACGCGATTTCCGAGACCGCCTTCCTGACAAACGATACCGACGTGCTGTTTTCGGACACCGATACCGTGGCCACCAACGATATTGGTGTGACGTTCAAGATGTCGGATGTGCTTTCCACACGTGTTTCATATCGGACCGAGTACAACAGCGATCCGCTGCCCGGTCTGAAGAGCACCGATAACAAACTCGGTGTCTCGCTGGTCTACGGTTTCTGAACCGGGACCCAAGGTACCTCGTGTTGAGTTGTAAGTGAAAGGAACAGGGCAGAGAGATCTGCCCTGTTTCTTCGCATCCGGCGAATGACATTTCGTCGCTACCCGATCCGGCCGCGCACCCCGCCCGTCTGCGCCCGATCCAGCAACAGGTGATCCAGAACAACCGCCGCCGCCATCGCCTCGCCCACCGGCACCGCGCGGATGCCAACACAAGGATCATGGCGGCCCTTGGTGATTATCTCCGCCGCCTCACCGCTCTTGGTAATCGTCTTGCGCGGCGTCAGGATCGACGATGTGGGCTTCACCGCGAACCGCACGACGATATCCTGACCGGTGGAAATCCCCCCCAGAATCCCGCCCGCATGGTTCGATGCATATTCCGGCCCGTCCGGTCCCATGAAGATCTCGTCCGCATTGGCCTCGCCGGTCAGCGATGCCGCCGCCATTCCTTCGCCGATCTCGACGCCCTTGACCGCGTTGATGCTCATCATCGCGGCGGCAAGATCAGTGTCTAACTTGCCGTAAACCGGCGCACCCAGCCCCGGCGGGCAACCCCGCACGCTGATCTCTATCGCCGCACCCACCGAACTCCCCGATTTACGCAACCCGTCCAGATAGGTGGCCCACTCCTCTGCCGCCTCGGCATCGGGAACCCAGAACGGATTGCGGGCGATTTCGTCCCAGTCGAACCGCGTCCTGTCGATCCCCTTTTCGCCCATCTGCACCATGTAGCCGGTGATGCTCAGCCCCGGCACAAGCATCGCAAGCGCCGCCCGTGCGACACCGCCCGCCGCGACCCGCGCCGCCGTCTCGCGCGCGCTCGACCGCCCGCCGCCCCGGTAATCCCGCACCCCGTATTTCTGCCAATAGGTGATGTCGGCATGGCCCGGACGGAACTTCTCGGCGATATCCCCGTAATCCTTCGACCGCTGATCCGTATTCCGGATCATAAGCTGAATGGGCGTGCCGGTCGTCACCCCCTCGAACACACCCGACAGGATTTCCACCTCATCGGCCTCGCGCCGTTGGGTCGTGTACTTGTTCTGGCCCGGCTTCCGCTTGTCCAGCCACACCTGGATATCCGCCTCCGACAACGGTACCCCCGGCGGACAGCCATCCACCGTCGCCCCCAATGCGGGCCCGTGACTTTCGCCCCAGGTCGTCACCCGGAACACATGACCATAGCTGTTCATACTCATGCGCAGCGCTCCTTTGGCGCCGGTCTAATGCGGCCCGCGGCCATTTGGAAGCGCAAGCGGGCGATCGGGACCACAGGTGAAACATCCCCACCACGTCGCCTCGGCCAAGCCACCACTTGCGCGCTATCCCCACATCCCTCTATCTGATGGGGTACCTCGGGGAGCCCACGCGGGCTGAGATGCATGCGACATGCGGACCCGTTGAACCTGAACCGGTTAGCACCGGCGGAGGGAAGGGCAGTCACTCTGACCATTCTTCACGCCCGTGCTGCGAATGGAGAATGACATGAGAACTCTTCTACTCGCGGCAGGACTTCTGACAGGCACATCGGCACTCGCCGACACGCCCGTCCTGACCGTCTATACCTACGACAGCTTCATCTCGGATTGGGGCCCCGGCCCGGCGATCGAAACGGCATTCGAGGAAACCTGCGGCTGCGACCTGCAATTCGTGGCCGCCGGCGATGGCGCGGCGCTGCTTGCCCGCATCCGGCTCGAAGGCGCGCGGTCCGACGCAGACGTGGTCCTCGGTCTCGACACCAACCTGACGGCCGCCGCCACCGCGACCGGCCTTTTCGCCCCCCATGGCCAGCCGGCCCCCGATCTCGACCTGCCCGTGGCGTGGGACGACCCGATGTTCCTGCCCTATGACTGGGGGTATTTCGCCTTCGTCTATGACAAGACCCGACTTTCCGAACCGCCCAACAGCCTGCGCGCCCTGGCGGCAAGCGACACGACGATCATCATTCAGGATCCCCGCTCCTCGACCCCCGGTCTCGGCCTCCTGATGTGGGTCAAGGCCGCCTATGGCGACAACGCCCCCACGATCTGGAACAGCCTTGCCGACAATATCGTCACCGTGACCCCGGGCTGGTCCGAAGCCTACGGTCTGTTCCTCGAGGGCGAGGCCGACATGGTGCTCTCCTACACCACCTCGCCCGCCTATCACCTGATCGCCGAAGAAGACGATACCAAGGCCGCGGCCCTGTTCCGCGGCGGTCACTATCTTCAGGTGGAAGTCGCCGGAAAACTGGCCGCGACGGACCAGCCCGAACTGGCCGATGCGTTCCTGGCGTTCATGCTGACGGACGGGTTTCAGTCGGTCATCCCGACCACGAACTGGATGTATCCGGCCCGCACTCCAGAGGCTGGGCTACCAGAGGGGTTTTCGACCCTGATCCAGCCTGAAACGGCCCTGCTTCTCTCTCCGGAGGAAGCCGCGGCGATCCGCGATACGGCACTGGCCGAATGGCAGAACGCGCTCGCCCGCTAGGCCCGGCGGTCTTCCTCGGATGGGCGGCGGCCGGATGTGTCGCCGCCCTCACCCTGGGAACGCTGGCCGCTGTCGCCTACCGGGCCGAGGTTCCGGCCCGCCTCGCGCCCTCCGACTGGGCGGCGATCCGGTTCACGGTCCTGCAGGCCGCGCTCTCGGCTGCGATCAGCGTGTTTCTCGCGATCCCCGTCGCACGCGCTCTGGCCCGTCGTCGGTTTCCCGGACGCGGCGCGCTGATCACGCTTCTGGGCGCACCGTTCCTTCTGCCGGTCATCGTCGCCATCCTCGGGCTTCTCGCGGTCTTCGGACGCGCGGGCCTTCTCAACGATGGCCTCACCGCCATGGGCCTCCCGCCGGTCTCGATCTATGGCCTGCACGGCGTGGTTCTGGCCCATGTCTTCTTCAACCTCCCGCTCGCGGTCCGGCTGATCCTGCAAGGCTGGCTCACGATCCCCGCCGAACGTTTCCGGCTGGCCGCATCGCTCGATATGGGACCCGCCCAGATCCGGCGCTTTCTCGAACGCCCGATGCTGCGCGCAACGCTGCCGGGCGCGGCAATGGTGATCTTCCTCATCTGCCTCACCAGCTTTGCCGTGGCCCTCACCCTTGGCGGCGGCCCCCGCGCCACGACCGTCGAACTGGCGATCTATCAGGCCTTCCGCTTCGACTTCGATCTCGGCCGGGCGGCGCTTCTGGCCGGGGTGCAGTTCGCGCTCACCGGTCTGGCCGCGCTCGTGGCCTTCGGCGTCGGACGGCCCTCCGAATTCGGCGCGGGCATGGACCGCGTGGTGGACCGCTGGGATGCGCAAACCCCGTTTTCCCGTTCAATAGACACTATCTGGATCACCCTTTCCGCCCTCTTCCTGCTGATCCCGCTGGCCATGATCGCCGCAAACGGGCTTGCCGGGCTTGCAGCGCTTCCCCCCTCCGTTGGCTGGGCCGCGCTCCGTTCGATCGTTGTCGCGCTCACCTCCGTCGCCCTGACCCTCGCCCTTGCCCTGCCGCTCGCCATGGGCGCTATTTCACTGCGCCCACGCGCCTCCTCTCGCATCCTCGAAGGATTCGGATACATGTCCATCGCCGCCTCGTCGCTGGTGCTGGGCGTGGGGCTCTTCGTCCTCCTGTTTCCCATCGCCAATCCCGCCAGCCTTGCCTTGCCGGTCACCGCCTGCGTCAATGCGTTGATGACCCTGCCCTTCGCAATCCGCATCCTCGTCCCGGCCGTGGCCGATGTCGAAGACCGTCACGGACGTCTGGCCGACAGCCTCGGGATGACCGGGGCCACACGCATGCGCTGGCTTCTTCTGCCCCGCCTCCGCCGCCCCATCGGTTTCGCGGCGGGCCTCTCCGCCGCGCTCTCGATGGGCGATCTGGGCGTCATCACGCTTTTCGCCGATGCAGAACAAGCCACGCTCCCGCTCCAGGTGTTCCGCCTCATGTCGGCCTACCGCATGGACGAGGCCGCCGGCGCCGCCCTCCTTCTCCTGATCCTCAGCCTCGCACTCTTCTGGGCCTTCGACCGCGGAGGCCGCACCAATGCTGCAACTTGACCGGGTCCAGATCATCCAGGGCGACTTCCACCTCGCCGCCGATTTCACGATCGACGAGCCCGGCATAACCGCCGTCATCGGCCCCTCGGGCGCGGGCAAATCCACGCTCCTTGCCGCGATCGGCGGCTTTCTTGCCCCCGACGCGGGCCGAATCCTCTGGAACGCCACCGATCTCACGCCACTGCCCCCCGGGCAACGCCCGGTCACAACACTCTTTCAGGACAACAACCTGTTCCCGCATCTCACGGTCATCCAGAATGTGGGCCTGGGTCTCTCACCCGCCCTGCGCCTGTCCGACCGCGACCGCGCGTCCATTGCATCGGTGCTCGACCGGGTCGGGCTGTCGGGCCTCGCCGACCGCAAACCGGCGCAACTCTCCGGCGGTCAGCAAAGCCGCGTCGCCCTTGCCCGTGCGCTGGCCCGCAACAGGCCCGTGGTCCTGCTGGACGAACCCTTCTCGGCGCTCGGTCCCGGGCTTCGCAACGAAATGCTCGATCTGGTCGCCGCGACGCTCGCGGGCACCGTGCTGATGGTCACCCACGATCCCGCCGACGCGCTGCGGATCGCGCCAAGGGCCGTATTCGTGGCCAACGGGACGGCGCATCCGCCCCGAGATACGAAGTCACTGATGGACGACCCGCCACCCGAATTGCAAAGCTATCTCGGACACGCGCCCTGAAACGAAAAGAGCCGCCCAGCGGCGGCTCCAGAAACTCGTTACAAAAAACCGGAAGGGTCAGCCGTTGACGCTGTCCTTCAATGCTTTCGCGATGGTCATCTTCACGACCTTGTCCGCGTCCTTCTTGATCTGCTCGCCCGTGGCCGGGTTGCGAACCATACGAGCGGGACGCTCGCGGCAATAGATCTTGCCGACACCGGGAAGGGTGACCGCGCCACCACCGGAAACTTCCTTGGTGATGATGTTGATGATCGACTCCAGCGCACTGTTGGCAGTCTTCTTGTCGCCGCCCATTTCGTCGGCCAAGGCCGCCACAAGCTGGGTCTTTGTCATTGGTTTTGCCATTCGTTGTCTCCTCGTTTCACCCCCTATAATTGGGGCGTGTCGGCCTCCGTAAACTCTATATTGATAACACACACAACAGCTAGTGGTAGTAAAATAAGGTTAACCAAGCCCATTTCAGGCACTTTTTTCGCCTATTTCTACAGAAAAGCGGTCTCTTCAAAGCTTCTCAGCTTGCGAGAGTGGATCCGTTCGAGCGGCATTTCGCGCAATGCCTCCATCGCCCTGATCCCGATAAGAAGGTGCCGCGACACCTGGGTGCGATAGAAATCCGACGCCATCCCGGGCAGTTTCAACTCGCCATGAAGCGGCTTGTCGGACACGCAAAGCAGCGTTCCATAGGGCACCCGAAACCGAAACCCGTTGGCCGCGATCGTGGCGCTTTCCATATCAAGCGCAATGGCGCGGCTCTGGCTCAACCGCTGCACCGGCCCCTTGATATCGCCCAGCTCCCAGTTGCGGTTGTCGACGCTGGCCACCGTTCCCGTCCGCATGATCCGCTTGAGGTCATATCCGGCGATATCGCTGACCTCGGCCACCGCATTCTCCAGTGCGATCTGGATTTCCGCCAGGGCCGGGATCGGAACCCAGACCGGAAGATCGTCGTCAAGCACGTGATCTTCCCGAAGATAGGCATGGGCCAGCACGAAATCGCCAAGACGCTGCGAATTCCGCAACCCCGCGCAATGGCCCACCATCAGCCACGCGTGCGGCCGCAGCACCGCGATATGGTCGGTCGCCGTCCGCGCATTCGACGGCCCCACCCCGATATTCACCAGCGTGATCCCCGCCCCATGCTCCCGTTTAAGGTGATAGGTCGGCATCTGCGGCAGCTTCGCAGGCGCAACCATCTCTCCGTCCGCGGTGTCGATCACCTGATTGCCCGGCCCGACAAAGGCGGTATAGCCGCTGTCGGGATCGGCCAGAACGGTCCGCGCGAACGCCTCGAACTCATCCACATAGAACTGGTAGTTCGTGAACAGGACATGGTTCTGAAAATGCTTCGGATCCGTCGCCGTGTAATGCGCAAGCCGCGCCAGCGAATAATCCACCCGCTGCGCGGTAAAGGGCGCAAGCGGATGCGACCCGTCCTCATAGGTAAAGCCGAAGCCATTGACGATATCGTCATTCGTCGTCGACAAATCCGGCACATCGAACAGATCGCGCAGCACGAAATCCGTGGCGCCCTCCTGCGGCACGGTCACGTTCGCATCGTTCGCCACCGCGAAATGCACCGGCATCGGCGTCTGCGACGGGCCGATTTGCACCGGAACCTTGTGGTTCTCAATAAGCCAGCCGATCTGCTGCGTCAGGTAGTTCCCGAACAGGTCGGGCCGCGTCACGGTCGTCGAATAGGTTCCGGGCTCGGCCACATGGCCGAAACTCAGGCGGCTGTCGATCGTCGAATAGCTCGAGGTGGTAAAGCGGATCTCGGGATAGAATGCGCGATACTTCTCGCGCACCGACCCCCGAAGACAGCGTCTCGGAAAACCGCTCGCACAAGAACTCCGTCGCCGCGGTGTACAACTCCTGCAACCGCGCCACCGCCGCGCCCGCATCCGAAAAACTCTCATGCGGCGGTGCTTCGGGCGTTCGAAGCGGCAGGTTGCGCTGTGCGGCGTTCATGGCTGATCCTCGAATAGGTCGGTCAATTCAAATCTGGTGACATCGACCAGTCCAAGGTCCGATATCCGAAGTTCCGGGATCACCACAAGCGCCAGCAGCGAATGCTGCATATAGGCATTGTTCAACGTACAGCCGCACTCCGCCATCGCCGCCACCATCCGGTCGGCGCTTGCCGCGACCTCGGCCGCCGGGCTGTCCGACATCAGCCCCGCTATGGGAAGCTTGACCAGCGCGATCTCGGCGCCGTCCTTCCACACGGTGATCCCGCCGCCCACCTCACCAAGCCGGTTTGCCGCCGCCGCCATATCCTCGCGGCTCGGTACCCACGACGATCATGTGATGGCTGTCATGCGCCACCGTGCTGGCCATCGCCATCCGGCCTTCATAGCCGAACCCGCTGACGAACCCGTTCACAACCCCGCCCGTGCCCCGGTGCCGTTCGACAAGCGCGATCTGGCAAACACCGCCCTCGCCCTCGACAACCCCCGTCCACAACCGGAAGATCTGCGATAAGCGCCTTCGTCGGCGCCTGGTTCTCCACCACCCCGATGACCTTGGCGGTAACCCGGTTCGCCCCCTCGGGCGCGGCCACCTCGAAATCGGCGTCTCGGCCCGCGCGCGCCCCAGATTGACCGAGCTGCCGCGCCTTCTCCGGCCACGCGATATGCGGGCAGTCCACCAGAACCCGCCCGCCCTCCGCCACCAGCACGCCACGGGCAAAGACCTGCTCGACCGGCAGGGTGCGCAGATCCGACGTCAGGATAAGATCCGCCCGCCGTCCCGGTGCAATAGACCCTAATTCCCGCTCCAGCCCGAAATGCGTGGCCGTGTTCACCGTGGCCATCTGCAAGGCCACCACCGGATCGCAGCCACAGGCAATCGCATGCCGCACGACCCGGTTCATATGCCCGTCGTTCACCAAGCGTGCCGGAATGGCTGTCATCGGTGCACAGGATGAAATTCCGCGGATCAAGCCCCTTTTCGGTCACCGCCGTGATCTGGCTTTCCACGTCGTACCACGCCGACCCCAGCCGCATCATCGACCGCATGCCCTGCCGCACCCGCGCCACCGCGTCGGCCTCGGCGGTGCCCTCGTGGTCGTCCGCCGCCCCGCCCGCGACATAGGCAGAAAACGCGATCCCCTTGTCCGGGCTGGCATAATGCCCGCCCACCGTCTTGCCCGCCCGCATCGTCGCCGCCATCTCGGCCAGCATCTGCGCATCCCCCGCGATCACGCCGGGAAAGTTCATCATCTCGCCCAGCCCGACGATCCCCGGCCATGCCATCGCCTCGGCCACATCCTCCGCCGAAATCTCGAACCCGGTCGTCTCCAGCCCCGGCGCCGACGGCGCGCAACTCGGCATCTGCGTAAAGATGTTGACGGGCTGCATCAGCGCCTCGTCATGCATCAGCCGGACGCCCTCCAGCCCCATCACATTGGCGATCTCGTGGGGATCGGTGAACATCGTCGTCGTCCCGTGCGGGATGACCGCGCGGGCGAACTCGGCGGGTGTCAGCATGCCGCTCTCGATATGCATATGCCCGTCGCACAGGCCCGGGATCAGGAACCGCCCGCCCGCATCGACGACCTCGGTGCCGTTTCCGATGCAGTGATCGGCATCGGGGCCCACATAGGCAAACCGTCCCGCCGCAATCGCCACCTGCCAGCCGTCCAAAATCTCGCGGCTCTGCACATTGACCAGCCGGCCGCCCCGGATCACCAGATCCGCTGGCCGCCGCCCCGCGGCCACCGCGACAAGAACCGGTGCGACCTCGGCCCAGCTCTTCGGATTTTCTGTATTGGAATGCGTCATGCGCAAGTTTGACATGCCGACACGACACCTTCAAGACAGGGCATCACATGACAGGAGCCGCCATGGACTATGAAACGATTTCGCCCGAAGCCTTCGGCGCGTCATTGCGCGGTCTCGGGCTCAACATCCTTGTCCGCGACATGACGGAAGAACTGCACTTTCTCACCGAAACCTTCGGCATGACCGCCCACCGTATCTCGGCCGATTTCGCGATCCTGACGACCGGCGACGCGATCTTTCAGCTCCATACCGATCAGACCTATTCCGCGCACCCGCTTCTGGGCCTTCTGCCCGAAACGCCGCCCCGTGGCGCCGGGATCGAAATCCGGCTCTACGACATCGACCCCGATGATGCGCGCTGACACGGGCCGAATCGGCGGGCGGGCATATCCTGCAACCGCCCACCGACAAACCGCATGGCCTGCGCGAGGCCTGCATCCTCTGCTCCCAACGGCTATGCCTGGGTGCCCTCGCGTCCGCTCTGACTGACGGCGCCATGCACCAAACCCCTTGCGCCCGCCCCCACCGCGCCGGATAACCGCCCGTGATGACCGGTACACTCCTCTCCTTCGGCCACGGCTATTCCGCCCGCGCCCTCGCCCGGCTCCTGATCCCGCAGGGCTGGACCGTGATCGGCACGACCCGTTCGGCGGACAAGGCACGCGCCCTCGAGGCCGAGGGCGTCGAACCCCTGATCTGGCCCGGAACAGACCCTGTTCCTGCGATATCGCGCGCCACACACATCCTCACCTCGATCTCACCCGACGAAGACGGCGACCCGGTTCTGGCCGACCTTGCGCCCGCACTGGCCGCCCGCGCGCCGGACCTCGAATGGGTGGGCTACCTCTCCACCACCGGCGTCTATGGCGACCATGGCGGCGGCTGGGTCGACGAAGACACGCCCCTCACGCCCTCGACCCGGCGCGGCAGGATGCGCGTTAAGGCCGAGGATCAGTGGCGCGCACTGGCCGCGACATCGGGCCTGCCGCTCCACATCTTCCGCCTTGCCGGAATCTATGGCCCGGGCCGCGGCCCGTTCGCGAAACTCCGCGACGGCACCGCGCGGCGGATCATCAAGCCCGGGCAGGTCTTCTCCCGCATCCATGTCGACGACATCGCCCAGGTTCTCGCCGCCTCGATGGTGAAACCCCGTCCCGGCGCGGTCTATAACCTCTGCGACGATGATCCGGCCCCGCCACAGGATGTGATCGCCCATGCGGCCCGGCTTCTGGGCCTCCCGCCCCCGCCAGAGGTCGATTTCGAAACCGCCGATCTGTCGCCCATGGCGCGCAGCTTCTATGCCGAGTCGAAACGCGTCCGGAACGACCGGATCAAATCCGACCTCGGGATCACCCTCGAACATCCCGACTATCGCGCGGGGCTCGCCGCCATCCTTGAGGCGGAACAGCACGGCCAGCCGGACGCCTGAGACTTCCCAAGCTGCGCAACTCCTGCAATAGTCGCGCTTATTGCCACTTCGAAAGCCATTGTCATGATCAACAAGCTTATTGTCGGCCGCTATCTCGACATGCCCAAGTTCGACAACAAGCCGTTGCCACCCACAGCCGCAATGAAATCGCGCGAGGGCGACTGGGTCGAACACTTCGTCGAGGTCGACGGGCGCAACTACATGATCACGGAAAGCGAAGGCTCGGGGTTTCTGGGCACAACCAGAACAAGTGAAGTCGTCGCTGCGGAAACGCCGCACCAGAAAGAGCACCGCAATTTCCGCTGGCTTCCCTGGATTCCCGGCAAGGTCAGTTACGTTCCGATCGCCGGGACCGACGTGCTCTCGGGCCCCTTCACGGGCTGCTGGTCGGTGGTGTTCAAACTGGGGTCCGAAACCTATTTCGGCCATATCGGCACCGAACAGGACAAGGCGCACAAGAACACCGTTCAGGTAAAGAAAGCCTGGGCGGACGCCATTGCCTCCGGCGTCGTGGTCCCCCTGCGCGCCTGCAATCCGGCCAGCGACGATGTGATCGGAAGCAGCTTTGGCGGCGTCCCGACGATCTATTCCGCCTGCAGCCCGAGTGGAGAAATCAGCGTGATGGTCACCGAAAAAGACCCGAAAATCACTGACTCGAACGAAAAGATCGCAAAACTCGTCAAGGCGCCGATCTCGGAAAGACCCGATTTCGGCTGATCAGCGCCGGCGTCGGATCAGCGCCCCCAGCGCCCAGAACACTGCAAGCGCAACCAACCCGATGGCCGTTGTCACGCCATAGAAGACCGCCCGCTCGACCGGCTCCATATTGTTCAGGAACGGATAGGGAAGCCCGCTTGCCACCCGCCCCAGGGGAAAGCTGTTGGCAGGTGCCACAAATCCCTCGACCCACCCAAGATAAACGCCAACCAGCCCCAGAAACGGCAGGATCGCCCGCTGTGGCCGCCGAAACGCGCCATGAACGAACAGCGCGTCGATCCACTGCAACAACGGCCCCAGCCCGTGCAGGTACCAGTCAAGCCACCATGGCAAGGGGCCGCTCGAATTCACCAATGCGGGATCCTGCAACCACAACCGCCAATACATCCCCACCGCCAGTGCATTGACGATTGCCGTAACCATCACGATCCGCGGCCAGTCCCGGTCGCTCCGCCGCTCGGACAGCGCAAGCATCCGGCTGGCGCAGAAAAAGCTCAGAAGCAGCGCCCAGATCGTCAGAAACCGGAATGGTCCCCCCGGGATAGGAATAATCCGCCGTCACGACGATCTGGCGCAGGACAAACCCCGCCGCCAGAAGAAACACCATCCAGCGAAAGACCAGAACAGGTCGCGAATGGGGATCCAAAGGACGGGTCAGGCGCGTTTCTCCAATGTCTCGACACCAAGGACCGACAGAACCTTCGCCTCGATATCGGCGGCCGAAAGGCCCGCGATCTCGTACATCGCCGCGGGACTGGCCTGATCGATGAACGTATCCGGCAACACCATCGACCGGAACTTCAGCGCCCCGTCCATCATCCCCTCTTCGAACAGAAGCTGCGCCACATGGCTCCCGAAGCCGCCGATCGCGCCTTCCTCGATGGTGATCAGCGCCTCGTGGTCGCGGGCAAGCCGCAGGATCAGATCGCGGTCAAGCGGCTTGGCGAACCGCGCATCGGCCACGGTCGGCGACACGCCCCGCGCCTCAAGCGCCTCTGCCGCCGTCATCACCTCGCCCAGCCGCGTCCCGAACGACAGGATCGCCACCTGCCCCCCCTCGCGGATGATCCGGCCCTTGCCGATCTCCAGCGGCACCCCACGCTCGGGCATCTCCACCCCGACGCCCTCGCCGCGCGGAAAGCGGAACGCGATCGGCCCCTCGTCATGGGCCGCCGCCGTGGCCACCATGTGCCGCAACTCCGCCTCGTCCGCCGCCGCCATCACCACGAATCCGGGCAGGTTAGCCAGAAAGGCGACGTCGAACGCGCCCGCATGGGTCGCCCCGTCGGCCCCGACAAGCCCCGCGCGATCAATCGCGAAACGCACCGGCAGCCGCTGGATCGCCACATCATGCACGACCTGATCGTATCCCCGCTGCAGGAACGTCGAATAAATCGCGCAAAAGGGCCGCATCCCGCCCGCGGCAAGTCCCGCGCAAAACGTCACCGCATGCTGCTCGGCGATCCCCACGTCGAAACACCGGCTGGGATAACGCTCCGCGAACTGGTCAAGCCCGGTCCCGTCGGGCATCGCCGCCGTCACCGCGACGATCTGGTCATCCGCCGCGGCCTCCTGCAACAAGGCTCTCGGCAAAGACGCTGGTATAGGACGGCGCATTCGATGGCGTCTTCTTCTGCTCGCCCGTGATCACATCGAATTTCGCGACGCCGTGGCCCTTGTCCCTGGCCCGTTCCGCGGGCGCATAACCATTGCCCTTCTTGGTGATCGCATGGATCAGGATCGGCCCCGTGGCCCGCGCCTTGACCGTGCGCAACACCGGCAGAAGCTGGTCAAGGTCATGCCCGTCGATCGGCCCGAGATAGGAAAAGCCCAGCTCCTCGAACAGCGTGCCGCCCACGGTCATGTGCTTGAGCATGTCCTTGGCCCGCCGCGCCCCTTCCTGAAACGGCTCCGGCAACAGGCTGACACGCGCCCTTGGCCGCCGCCTTCAATTCCTGAAACGGCTGCCCCGCATAGAGCCGGGACAGATAGGACGACATCGCCCCGACCGGCGGCGCAATCGTCATCTCGTTGTCATTCAGAATGACGATCAGCCGCTTGCCCAGATGGCCCGCATTGTTCAGCGCCTCATAGGCCATGCCCGCCGACATCGCCCCGTCGCCGATCACGGCGATCGCATCGCCCAGCCCGTGTCCGGCGCACCGCCCAGATCGCGCGCCACGGCAAAGCCCAGCGCGGCAGTGATCGAGGTCGAACTATGGGCCGCGCCGAACGGATCATAGGGGCTTTCCGACCGCTTGGTGAACCCGCTCAACCCGTCCTTCTGGCGCAGGGTGCGGATCCGGTCGCGGCGCCCGGTCAGGATCTTGTGCGGATAACACTGGTGGCTCACATCCCAGATGATCCGGTCCTTCGGCGCATCGAACACCGCATGAAGCGCCACGGTCAGCTCGACGACACCCAGCCCCGCGCCCAGATGCCCGCCGGTCTCGCTCACCGCGCTGATCGTCTCGGCCCGCACCTCGCGCGCCAGCTGCGCTAGCTGCGCGTCGCTCAAACCCTTCATGTCCGCAGGCACATTGACCCTGTCCAGAAGCGGTGTCGCCGGTCTTTCACTCATCGTGCATCTCTTTCCACTCAAAGGTCGCGGGCAATGACGAAACGGGCCGCGTCGCGCAGGGTGTCGGCCCGCGCGCCATAGGGCTCCAACGCCATCTCCGCCTCCTGCAACAAGGGCCGGCGCGCGCGCCCGCGCGCCCTCCAGCCCAAGCAGCGACACGAACGTGGCCTTGCCCGCGCCAGCATCCTTGTGAAGCCGCTTTCCCGCCGTCGCCTCGTCGCCCACCACGTCCAAAATGTCGTCGGCGATCTGAAAGGCCAGCCCCAGCGCATGGGCATAGCGTCGCAATGGTCGCCTCGTCCGCCCCGGTCATCTGCGGTCCGGCAATCGCCGACCATTCGATCAGCGCACCGGTCTTGTTGCCCTGCAATTCGGTGATCTCGCCAAGGCTCAGTGGTCGGCCCGCGGTTTCCGCCGCGATATCCTGCGCCTGTCCCAGAACCATCCCCTGCGCGCCCGACGCCCGCGCGAGGCTCGCCACCAGCGCGATGCGCCGTTCCGCCGGACAGGTCCATCCCCGCCAGACACTCGAACGCAAGGGTCTGAAGCGCATCCCCCACCAGAACCGCCGTCGCCTCGTCCCATTTCACATGCACCGTGGGCTGACCCCGGCGCAGATCGTCATCATCCATGCAAGGCAGGTCGTCATGAACAAGGCTATAGGCATGCAGCGCCTCGATCGCCACGGCGGCGGGCCGGGCCACATCGGCTGCGATCCCGTGCAGCGCCGCGCCCTCGATCACCAGAAACCCGCGCAACCGCTTGCCACCTGACAGGGCATAGCGCATCCCCTCGGCCACATTGTCCGCCCCGAAACGCCCAAGAATAGTGTCTATTTCCGCCTGTATCTCTGCCGCTCTGGCCGACAGCCGCGACCGGAAACTCACGACGCCTCGAAGGCTTCGGTCCCCTTCGGATTGCCATTGGCATCCAGCGTGATGGCCGCCACCTTTTCCTCGGCCTCCTTCAGCCGCGCCTCGCAATGGGCCTTGAGCGCCGCCCCGCGCTCATAAAGCTTGATCGATGCATCCAGTTCGACATTGCCGCTGTCAAGCTGCGTCACGATCGCCTCCAACTCGCGCATCGCCTGTTCGAATGTCATCTCTGCTATCGGTTTGTCGGTCATTCGCCCCGCTCCATCAAAACCCGCACATGCGCTGCCACGCTCTGGCCCAGCGCTTCAAGATCATACCCGCCCTCGAGTGTCGAGACCACGCGACCGCCCGCCCGGGCCTCCGCGACCTCACAGATCGCCCGCGTCACCCAGGCGAAATCCTCGGTGCTCCAGTTCAGGTTCGCAAGCGGATCGGCGGCATGGGCGTCGAACCCGGCCGAGATCAGCACAAGCTCCGGGTCGTAATCATCCAGCGCCGGCAGGATCTCCGTCTCATAGGCCCGGCGCATCTCGCGCCCGCCGGTCATCGGCGCAAGCGGCACGTTGATCACGTTGTCATGGGCGCCCGTCTCATGGGGCGCGCCGGTTCCGGGATAAAGCGGCATCTGGTGGGTCGAGATGAACAGCGCCCGCACCTCGTCCCACAACAGATCCTGCGTGCCATTGCCGTGATGCACATCGAAATCCACCACCGCCACGCGGCTCAGCCCGTGACGCTCCATCGCATGCCTCGCCCCGATCGCGACATTTCCGAAGAAACAGAACCCCATCGCCGTGGCGCTTTCGGCATGGTGACCGGGCGGACGCATGGCGCAGAACGCATTGGTCACCTCTCCCGCCATCACCGCGTCCACCGCCGCCACCACCGCGCCAACCCCGCGCCAGATCGCGGGCATCGATCCCGGCGACAGATGCGTATCGGCGTCAAGCGACGCCCAGCCCTCTTCCGGCACAGCCGAAAGGATCCGGTCAAGATAGGCCTCCGGATGGCACAAAAGCACATCCTCGCGGCTCCCGAACGGCGCCTCGCGCCGGTCAAGCGCGCCGAACTCCGCCGCCTTCAGCGCCCGCATCACGGCGGCATAGCGCGCCACCTGCTCGGGATGGCCCGGCGGGGTCACATGCTCAAGGCAATCGTCATGGCTGAACAGGGCTGTGGTCATGTCATCATCCTGGGTTTCGGGCCAAGCCTATCTCGCCGCGCCTCGGACGGCCAGCACACATGCGGTCGGGTGGCAGGATCGCACTGCCGCCCCCGCACCATGGCGCAGGGTCAGTCCGGCGCCAGCATATAGCCCGCGCCCCGCACCGTCTGAAGGTAACGCGGCTGCTTCGGATCGGACTCGAGCTTGCGCCGCAACCGCGTGATCTGCACGTCGATCGCCCGCTCCTGCGCCTGCCCCACATCGCCGCCCCGGCCCAGATCCTCCACCAGCTTGCTCCGGCCCACCGGCTCTCCCGGCGTCGCCGCAAAGATCCGCATCAACTGCGTTTCCGTCGCAGTCAGCCGCACCGGCGCCTCGCCTTCCCACAGCTTGCCCTTCTCCACGTCATAACGCAGCGGCCCCAGATGCAGGACCTTGGGCAGCGCCGCATCGTCCTGTTCCACCGGCACCCGCCGCAGGATCGCATTGATCCGCAACAAAAGCTCCCGCGGCTCGAAGGGCTTGGGCAGGTAATCGTCGGCCCCCGCCTCAAGCCCGCTGATCCGATCCTCGGTCTCGTTCTTCGCCGTCAACAGCAGGATCGGCGTCGAAAGCGTCTCGCGCAGGCTCCGGGTAAAACTCACCCCATCCTCGCCCGGCATCATCACGTCCAGAACGATCAGATCGAAATCCAGCCCCCCCAGAAGCCGCCGCGCATGGGCGGCATCCCGCGCCGCAGAAACCCAGAACCCCTGCCGTGCAAGGAACTTCTGCAACAGGCCCCGGATCCGTTCGTCATCGTCGACGATCAACAGGTGAGCATCGGCATCCGGCATCATCCATGCTCCTTGAGTTTCTCGAAATGGCGCTCCATCTCCGGGTCCATCATCGCCTCCAATACCTGCCGAAACCCGGCCACGGCCTCGGGCCCGGCCCGGCGATAAGCGGCGCGCATCCGGCCCCGCTGCGCCTCCGACAATTCCCGCTCCAGCGTCGCACCCTCCGGCGTCAGGTACAGATGCCGTTCCCGCTTGTCGCGTATGCCCACCCGGCTCTCCACAAGTCCGTCTTCGATCAACGCCCGCAATACCCGGTTCAGCGATTGCTTGGTCACCCCAAGGATAGCCAGAAGATTGTTCACTGTCGTCCCCGGAAACCGGTTGATGAAATGCACTGCCCGGTGATGCGCGCGCCCATAGGAATAATTCTCGAGAATGCGGTCGGGATCCGCCGTGAAACCGCGATAGGCAAAGAACATCGCCTCGATGCCCTTCCGCAACTGCTCGTCGGTCAGAAACAAAAGGCTCTCGCCGCCTTGAATCCCCGTATCTGGCATGGTGTCGGTCCCTCCGCCTGTCGGCGCATTTTATGTCAGTCTTGTTGACATTCCAAGAATCAATTGCTAGCGAATGCGCGGTTTGGCGAAATATTGTGTCCGGATCGGACATATCTCGCGCAACATTCGGAAACGGGCTCTGGCCCTTTGGGAAGGAACGGAACGATGGCGGGCGGATACGACGATCGCGACGGCATGATCTGGATGGACGGAAAGCTGAAGCCATGGCGCGATGCGAATGTCCATATTCTGACCCATGCCATGCACTATGCCTCCAGCGTGTTCGAGGGCGAACGCGCCTATAACGGCAAGATCTTCGAATCCCGCCGCCATTCCGAACGCCTCCTGCGCTCGGGCCAGATGCTGGATATGGAAATCCCCTGGACCGTCGACCAGATCGAAGAGGCGAAATACGCCACGATGAAGGCCAATGGCCTGACCGACGCCTATGTGCGTGCGGTCTGCTGGCGCGGTGCGGGCGAAGACATGGGTGTCTCATCGATGCGCAACCCCGTTCGCATGGCCGTGGCCACCTGGGGCTGGGGCAACTATTACGGCGACGCCAAGATGAAAGGCGCCAAGCTCGACATCTCGAAATGGAAACGCCCCTCGCCCGAAACCATTCCCAGCCACGCCAAGGCCGCCGGTCTCTACATGATCTGCACCATGTCGAAACATGCCGCCGAGGCAAAGGGCTGCTCCGACGCCATGATGTTCGACTATCGCGGCTACGTGGCCGAGGCGACGGGCGCCAACATCTTCTTCGTGAAGGACGGCGAGGTGCACACCCCCGATCCCGATTGCTTCCTCAACGGCATCACCCGGCAAACCGTGATCGGCATGCTCAAGGATCGCCAGATCAAGGTCCATGAACGCCACATCATGCCCGAGGAACTCGAAAGCTTCGAACAATGCTGGCTCACCGGCACCGCCGCCGAGGTCACCCCCGTCGGCAAGATCGGCGATTACAACTTCGAAGTGGGCGCTCTCACGCGCGAGATCTCGGAGAGCTACGAGAAACTCGTCCGCTCCTGACGCTACCGGGCTTTCGGTCCGAAATAACGCGGAGCGCCGGTTTCGACCCGAACCGGCGCTTCCGAAATCTCCTGCGCCAAGTCGGGGGGCATCGCCGCCAGCTTGACCACATAGAACAACCCCGCAAGAAACACGGCGACCTGAAGCAACAGGATCAGGTTCAGCACCGCCCCGAATGGCTGCTTTCGGGTCTTGTGACGAAAGCATTTCTGAGCATATTTCGCTGCCGGGCTTCCCCCAAGCATCGCCAGGCATAGCAATGTGGCTTCGGGAACCCGCCAGCCATGATTCTGCGCCTGGCGCTTGTCATACGCAAAGAAGCAGAACGTCAGAAAGTTGATTGCCAGCAGTCCCGCAAGGCAGATAACTGCGAAGAGGATGATCACATCACGCGCCAATATTCAGTTGTTCGCCCTCGCTAGACACTGATTACGGCCCGGGTATGTCTACCGCGCCGCCGGCCCGAATATCCGCGGCCCCTCGCGTTCCTTCTCTTCCTGCACCGCGCGGCGTTCCTCCAGCCATGTCCGCGTCGTCTCGTTCACGAACAAAAGCGCCGTTGCCAGGATGATAACCTGCCCGAACAGGATCAGGTTCAGGTTTGCCGCGAATGGCTGCCGCAACCGCATATGCTTCAGGAACATCTGCGCGAACTTGACGCCTACGCTGCCGCCGATCGCGGCCAGCAACAGGATAAGCCCCTTGCTGACCCGCGGCCGGTCGTACCAGGTCTGCCGTTTGTCATGCAGCATAACGAGAAAGCCCGCCACGTTCAGCAGCACAAACGCAATGATGACATTGCGCAGAATTGCATTCTCGAAAATCTCGACGATCACCATTGCCCGGCCTGACAGACTTCGCCCCCGCGCGGAACATAATGCTTTCGCACGAAGAATCCATGACCCCCGACAGAACGACAACCACCTGTGCCCCGCGTGCGACCGTCCCTCATTGCATCCCCTTCGCGCGCAGTTTGGCCTCTGCCGCCTGCCGCAGCCCCAGGTGCCGCTCGCGTAGGAAGATCGCCACGCCCGCACCGATGATCAGGGCCGACCCGGCCAGCATATGCACCGTCGGCACCTCGCCGAACACGGTCCAGCCGATCAGGATCGCCCATAGCATCGAGACATAGGTGAACGGCGCAAGCACCCCCGCCTCCGCAAACCGGTAGCTGTTGGTCAGAAACAACTGCCCCACCGCCCCGATCGCGCCTGCGCCCAGCAGGAACACCCACTCCCACCCCATCGGCCAGACCCAGCCGAACGGGATCGTCAGAAGCGACAGCGCCGTCGCCGTCAGCGAGAAATAGAATACGATCGCCGCCGGATGCTCGGTCCCGGTCAATCGCTTGATAAAGATCTGCGCGAACGCGGCGCAGGCCGACGATGTCAGGACGATCGCCGCCCCGATCAACTCGCGCGCATTGCCTTCGACCGAAACCCGTGGCGACAGGATCACCGCCACGCCCACCAGCCCCACCGCGACCGCGCTGATCCGGATCAGCCGCACTTTCTCGCCCAGCATGAAGGCCGCGAAGATCACGATCAGCATCGGCGTCGCGAACCGCAGCGCCGTCACCTCCGGCAATGGCAGGTATTTCAGCCCGGCAAAGCCAAGCCCCATGGCAAGCGAACCCACAAGCCCCCGCCGGGCATGGCCAAGCCAGTCACCGGTCCGCAGCGCGTCCGAAATCTCGCCGCGCGCGCCAAACCAGATCAGAAGCATGGGAAGGGTCAGGAACGACCGGAAAAACACCGCCTGACCCGCCGGAACCCGGTCCGCGGCCTTGATCAGGCTGGTCATCACCGTGAACAGCGTCACCGCGATCAGCATCATCACGATGCCGCGCAGCGGACGAAACTCAGCGGGTGGTACAGCCATGCCACCGGCCTATCCCGGAACGGCGGCTTTGAAAACGGCCCTCAGTCTGCGAGACGCAGAATCCTCACGAACCGCTGCAGCCGCGACCCGCTATCGACCTGTCGCGGCGCCCGGCGAAGCGCCTCGGCGGGGCTTTCCTTCGCCACGCGGGTCCGCCGCTCTATTCCGGCAAAGCGTTCCAGACGCGCTCCGCTGTCGGCGCGCCTCTGATCGATGATATGTCTGTTCATGGCAAAACCTCCATCATCTCTTTCATATCACAGTTCCGCCAATTCCCCAACGGCCCAAGCCGCGGCCTCCGCCACCGCCGGGTCCGGATCGGCCAGAAGCCGCCGGGCAATGGGGACAAGCGCCCCCTCCCCGGAATTCCCGATCGCGTAAAGAACATTGCGCACGAACCGGTCGCGGCCGATCCGCTTGATCGGACTGCCCGAAAACCGCGCCCGAAACCCCGCATCGTCCAGCACCGCCAACTCCGCCAGGGGCGGCGCGACCGTCCCCGCCCGCGCCGCATACCCGATCTCGCGCGCCTCAGCGGCAAACTTGTTCCACGGACAGACCGCAAGGCAATCGTCACAGCCATAGATGCGGTTTCCCAACCCACGCCGCAACACCACGTCGACCGGGCCCTTGTGCTCGATCGTCAGGTAGGAAATGCACCGCCGTGCGTCCAGCTGGTACGGCGCCGGAAACGCATCCGTCGGACAGACATCAAGACAGGCCCGGCACGATCCGCAATGGTCGCTCTCGGGCGCATCCGGCGCCAGCTCCAGCGTCGTGAAAACCGACCCCAGAAAGAACCAGTTGCCCAGATCGCGACTGACAAGATTGGTGTGCTTGCCCTGCCAGCCCAGCCCGGCGGCGGCCCCCAGCGCCTTTTCGGGCACGGGTGCGGTATCCACGAAGACCTTCACCGTCTCCCCCGGCCTCCGCGATCAGCCAGCGCGCCAGCCGCTTCAGCCGTTTCTTGACCAGGTCGTGATAGTCCTTTCCCCTTGAATAGACACTGATATTGCCCCGATCCCGCTGCGCCAGACCCGCCAATGGGTCTTCTTCGGGGGTATAAACCTCGGCCAGCATGATCACGGTCCGCGCCTCGGGCCACAGCGCCGCCGGGTTGCCCCGCCACGCCTCCCGCTCGGCCATCCAGCCCATCTGCCCCTGCCGCCCCGCCGCGAGGAACGCCCGCAACCGCTCCGCCACCTCCGGCACGCTGTCGGGGCGGCACAGCCTGCAGGCGGAAAACCCCTCCTCCAGCGCGCGCGCCACCAACCGGGCCTTCAGATCGCCCGTCATCTTCTTCTCTTTCCAAATATCCTCGGGGGGGCAGCTTCGCTGCGGGGGGCGGAAAGCCCCCCTCCGGCGCCGGGCTCAGAAATCCAGATCGGCATAATGCGCCGGCGGCGGGAATCCCGCTATCTGATCGGCCAGAAGCCCCCGGAACGCAGGCCGGGATTTGATCTTGGCATACCATTCGCGCACATTGGCGTTCCGGTTCCAGTCCACGTCCGAAATATAGTCCAGCGACGAGAAATGCGCGGCCCCCGCGAAATCGGCCAGCGTCATGTCGTCACCGGCAAGCCAGCGCCGCTGATCCAGCAGCCATCCAAGGTAATCGAGATGGTACTTGATCGCCTTCGCCCCGGACTTCACGTTGCCGCTGTCGGGATAGCCGGCCTTGGTGATCTTCTTGTTGACCCGCTCGTAGAGGAGCTTCGACGTCACTTCCTGGTGAAACTTGTCGTCGAACCAGGCCACCATGCGGCGCACTTCATACCGCCCGGCGGGGTCCTTCGGCATAAGCTGCGGCGTCGGGTTGGTTTCCTCGATATACTCACAGATCGCTGCGCTCTCGGCCATCACATGCCCGTCCATCCGCAGCACCGGCACCTTGCCCGCCGGGTTGCGGCGCAGGAAATCCGTGTCCTTTTCCCAATACCGTTCCTCGACCAATTCGACCTCGATCTTCTTCTCGGCCAGAACCAACCGTACCTTGCGGCAGAACGGGGAAAGGGGAACGTGATAAAGCCTGTGCATCGCCCGTGCTGTATATTGGGGTCAAACACCTCAATGCAACGAAATCAGGGATGGTTCAACTGCTGAGTGGCGCTCAGGCGGGCAATCCCGCCGCGCCGGCCATTCCCTGCCCATGGCGCGGCACCGCCGGGAAACCGCCCCATGCGTGTCTAATCCGCCTCGAAACAGGCCGCGCGCCCATCCGCCTTGATCGTGGCCGCACCATCGGCGATCTGCGCGGCCCGATTGCGGACAAACCGCGACGGCTCCTTCGCGGACCGTCCCTTGGGGTCCGGCAGCACCGCCGCCAGAAGTGCCGCCTGCCGCGCCGACAGGTCCCGCGCGCTCACCCCGAAATAATGCTGGGCCGCCGCTTCGGCACCGAACACGCCCCGGTCGAACTCCGCGACGTTGAGGTACACCTCGACGATCCGCCGCTTCGACCAGACAAGCTCGACGACCGGTGTCATCACCGCTTCCAGCGCCTTCCGAAGCCAGCTCCGCCCATGCCAGAGATAGACATTCTTCACCACCTGCTGGCTCAGGGTCGACGCGCCCCGCTGGCCGCCCGAATCAAGCGCCTGACGGATCGCCGCCATGTCGAACCCCCAATGCAGGCAGTAATTGGCATCCTCCGCCGCCACCACCGACCGCGCCATCACCGGCGCGATATCCTCAAGCCGCATCCAGTCCCGCCGGATCTCGCCATGCCGGTATCCTTCGGCGACGATATAGGGCGTGGTGGGCGGCCGGATGACCGAGAAAAGCGCGATCGCGATCAGCGCCAGAACCACGAGCGTCATCGCGCTGCGCGACAGCCACCACCAGAACGTCCCAAGAAGGGGAAACCGGCCCTTCGCCTGTTTCGCCTTTGCCGCGGGTTTTCTGCTTTTCGTCGCCGGTTTTCTTGCCATAGCCGCCTCATGCCCGCGCCCGCCCCGCGTCGTCAACCGATTTGACGCCGGTCAACGCAGAGAGGACCGAAATCCCCTAGAATAGAGCCTTTCGATCTGGAGGGTCCGCCATGGAAACGAATACACTTCCCCGCTACGACGACAGCATCAACACCACCGGTTGCTGCCCGAAGTTCAATCCCGAAGGCTGGGATGGTCGCCACCTGCACTTCCACGACAAGCGCTTTCTGCGCGCCACCACCCGCAGCGTGATGCATGTCCCGGTGAACATGGGCAATGTCTTCGCGCGCGTACACGAGAATGTCGAGAAATCGGGCGGATGGGACAATGACGACATGATCGTCCTCAGCCGCGATCTTTCGCCCTGGAAAGCCGAGCACCTGTTCTCCGTCCCCCGCGACATCCCCGACGAAGAGATGACAACACTCTCGGGCGAATTTCTCACCCATGTCTTCGAAGGCCCCTATCAATCCGCCCGCGAGTGGGCGCCCGAACTCGAAGGCATGGCGCGGGCCAAGGGGTACGAGCCGAAACAGGTCTGGTTCTTCTACACCACCTGCCCGAACTGCGCGAAGGCCTATGGCAAGAACTACGTGGTGGGCGTGGTCGAACTCGCCGGGGCGGAATGATGGACACCGAACACCACGCCCAGATCATCCAGATCCTCGATCAGACCGACGATATGACGATCGCCACGATCCGCCCCGACGGCTTCCCACAGGCGACGGTGGTGGCCTTCGTCCATGACGATCTCCGGATCTACTTCTCCGCGTCACCCAACGCGCAAAAGGCCCATAACATCGCGGCTTGCGACAAGGTTTCGCTGACCATCACCCGGCCCTACACCCGGTGGGACGAGATCGAGGGGCTGTCGGTCGGTGGCCACGCGGCACGGGTCGAGGATCCCGAGGAACTGGCACAGGCGTCCAAACTGATCCTCGATCGCTATCCCGAAGTCGCCGAGGTGATGCCCAACGAACCCGCCGGCATGACGCTGTTCCGCGTCGATCCGGTCGTGATCTCGATCCTCGATTATTCCCGCGGCTTCGGCCACACCGAACTCATCGAGGTTCAGGACCGGCTTCCCGCCGCCTGATCCGCGGCGGCTCAGGAAAACGACGCGACCAGCGCCCGCGCTTCTGTTCTCTTCGGAACCGGGCGCGCCAGTGGCCACGCCCCCGACGCCTGACCGATTAGTTCGGGAAACAGGTGGACCACCTCGGAATAGGTCGCGCGGTCATTGGCGATGATCCAGCTTCCGGGATAGAAACTCTCGGTTGGCGCTCCTTCCGAGACGACAATCTGATGCCCGGCGAACAGCAGGTGAAAATATTCGACCCGCTCCACCGGCACACGCACCACCCCGCGGGCGCCCACAAGGTGAACGGCCGGGACAAGCACCTCGGGCTGACCGAAATGCAACTCCGCCCGCCAGCCCCGCACCAGAACAGTGAAAGGGGCCGCGAAAGCGACCCCTCTTTCTTGCTTGCGTCAGGACCGTGTCCCGTAGTCCCGAACAGACCCTATTCCGCCGGAATAGCCTGATCTTCCAGCCCCAACGGCACCGGCAACTTGTCCAGCATCTCCTTCGGGCAGGCCTGGATGAAATGCCGCTTCTCGCTGTCCCAGTTCTGAAGGATGGTCTGGCCGCGCGGGCTTGCGGTCTCGTCCACATGCCGCTCGATCAGCCGCTTCAACTCGTTCTCCCAATGCGCCACCGTCACCGGCACGGTCACAAGGGTCTCCATGTTCATAAGCGACGATGCAAGCCCCTCGGGATCATAGAGATAGGCCATGCCCCCGGTCATCCCGGCCCCGAAATTTGCGCCGATCCGACCCAGGATGACGGCAACGCCGCCGGTCATGTACTCGCACCCGTTCGAACCACAGCCTTCGACCACCACCTTCGCGCCTGAGTTTCGCACCGCGAACCGCTCGCCCGCGCGACCCGCAGCGAACAGGTAGCCCGCCGTCGCACCATAAAGCACGGTATTGCCGATGATCGTGTTCTCATGCGGCACCAGCGGGCTTGCCATGGGCGGGCGTACGATGATCATCCCGCCGGAAAGCCCCTTGCCCACATAGTCGTTGGCATCGCCCGACACCTCGAGCTTGAGACCCTGCGGCGCAAAGGCGCCAAGAGACTGGCCCGCCGACCCGCGCAGCATGATCTTGAGGTGATCCGGCTGAAGACTGTTGTTCATGCCGAACCGCTGCACGATATGGCTCGACGTGCGCGTGCCGATCGTCCGGTGGGTGTTCCGCACCGCATAGGACAATTGCATCTTCTCGCCATCCCGCAGGAACCGCTCGGCATCCTGCACGATTTCCGCGTCCAGCGTGTCATCCACCGGGGTACGCGGGCGGTTGCGGTCATAGACGATGTTATCGGCCCCATCCACGGTGATCAGAAGCGGGTTCAGGTCAAGATCGTCCAGATGCGCCGACCCGCGGCTGACCTGGCTCAAAAGGTCCGCCCGGCCGATGACCTCGTCCAGACTGCGCGCCCCGATCGACGCAAGGATCTCGCGCACTTCCTGAGCATAGAAGGTGATCAGGTTCACCACCTTGTCGGCGGTTCCCGTGAACTTCGCGCGCAGGCGCTCGTCCTGCGTACAGACCCCGACAGGACAGGTGTTCGACTGGCACTGACGCACCATGATGCACCCCATCGCGATAAGTGCGGCGGTGCCGATCCCGTATTCCTCGGCACCCATCATCGCCGCCATCACGATGTCGCGCCCTGTGCGCAAACCGCCATCGGTCCGCAGCGTGATCCGGCCCCGCAGGTTGTTCATCGACAGAACCTGATGCGCCTCGGTCAGGCCCATCTCCCACGGCAGACCGGCATATTTGATGCTGGTCGCCGGGCTCGCGCCCGTACCGCCATTGTGCCCCGAAATCAGGATCACATCGGCTTTCGCCTTGGCCACGCCCGCCGCGATCGTCCCGACACCGGAACTCGCCACCAGCTTCACCGTGACCTTGGCCCGCGGATTGATCTGCTTGAGGTCATAGATCAGCTGCGCAAGGTCCTCGATCGAATAGATGTCGTGATGCGGCGGCGGCGAAATCAGCGTCACACCCTTGGTGGAATGGCGCAGCCGCGCGATAAGGTCGGTGACCTTCATCCCCGGCAACTGGCCGCCCTCGCCGGGCTTGGCGCCCTGGGCCACCTTGATTTCAAGCTCTTCGCAATGGTTGAGGTATTCCGCCGTCACGCCGAACCGTCCCGACGCCACCTGCTTGATCTTGGCGCTTGGATTGTCGCCGTTGGGCTCGGGCACGAAATGCGCCGGATCCTCGCCGCCCTCGCCGCTGTCCGACTTCGCCCCGATCCGGTTCATCGCCACGTTCAGCGTCTTGTGCGCCTCGGGGCTCAGTGCGCCAAGGCTCATGCCCGGCGTCACGAACCGCTTGCGGATCGCGGTGATGCTTTCCACCTCGTCGATCGGCACCGGCGCGCCAAGCGGCTTGATGTCCAGAAGGTCGCGCAGGTGGATCGGCGGGTTCGACCGCATCTTGGCCGAATACTGCTTCCACATCTCGAAACTCGCGCGCGTGACCGCCGTTTGCAGCATGTGCATGCTCGAGGCTTCCCACGCATGGGTCTCGCCCGACCGGCGCGCCTTGTAGAAACCGCCGATGGGCAGCACGTCACGCCCGCCGCGCCAGCCGCGCGTATGCACCTCTTCCAGCTTGGTCTGGATGCCCGACACGCCGATCCCGCTGATCCGGCTCTGCATGCCCGGGAAATACTCGGCCACCATGGCGCGGCTCAGCCCCACGGCCTCGAAGTTCAACCCGCCGCGATAGGACGAGATCACCGAAATCCCCATCTTCGACATGATCTTCAACAGACCCGAATCGATCGCCGCGCGGTATCGCGCCACCGCTTCCGTCAGGCTGCCCTCGATCAATCCCCGGCTGATCCGGTCGGCGATCGAATCCTCGGCCAGATAGGCGTTCACCACCGTCGCGCCGCAGCCCACCAGCACCGCAAAGTAATGCGGGTCGATGCATTCCGCCGACCGCACGCTCAGCGAACAGAAGGTCCGAAGCCCCTTCTGCGTCAGCCAGCTATGCACCGCGCTCGTGGCAAGGATCATCGGCATACCGATCTTGTCGGGCCCCTGATGCTGATCGGTCAGCACGATATGCCCCGCACCCGACCGCACCGCATCCTCGGCCTCGGCCCGGATCCGCTCCAATCCCTTGCGCAGCGCCTGCCGCCCCGCATCCACCGGAAAGGTACAGTCGATCTCGGTCATCGGCGCGTTGAAATGCTTTTCCAGTTCCGCGAATTGCGCATTGCCCACGAACGGACTGCCCAGAACGATGATCTCGGTCTGGCTCGAATCCTCGTCCAGCACGTTCTTCAGGTTCCCGAACCGGGTCTTCAGGCTCATCACCCGGAATTCCCGCAAACTGTCGATCGGCGGGTTGGTCACCTGGCTGAAATTCTGCCGGAAGAAATGGCTCAAGGGCCGGTACTGCGTGCTCAGAACCGCCGAAGGCGTGTCATCACCCATCGACGCCAGCGCTTCCTTCGCATCCTCGGCCATGGGCGCAAGGATCTGCTCCAGCTCCTCGATCGTGTAGCCGGCCGCGATCTGCCGCTTGCGCAACTCCGCGCCCGTCGAACATCGCCGTCTCGGTCACACCGCTCAGCGCATCGTCAAGATCGTTGATCCGACCGACCCATTCATCGAAGGGAAGCGCCGCCGCCAGCTTGTCCTTGATCTCGGTATCGTGGAACAGCCGCTTCTTCTTCATGTCCACGGCCAGCATCTGACCGGGGCCAAGCGCGCCCTTCTCGACCACCGTCGCCTCGTCGACCGGCACCATCCCGGCCTCGGACCCCGCGATCACCAGACCGTCACCGGTGACCACATAACGCATCGGCCGCAACCCGTTCCGGTCGAGCCCCGCACAGACCCAGCGCCCGTCGGTCATCGCCAGCGCCGCGGGGCCGTCCCACGGCTCCATCACGCTGTTGCAATAGGAGTACATGTTCCGCCAGCTTTCCGGCAGGTCCACCGCCTGCTTCGACCAGCTTTCCGGCACCAGCATCGTCTTCGCCATCGGCGCCGACCGCCCGGCCCGCACCAGAACCTCGAAAACAGAAGTCTAACGCGGCCGAATCCGACGATCCCGCCGGCACGATCGGCTTGATATCCTCGGCCATATCCCCGAACGCGCCCGACGCCATCCGGATCTCGTGGCTCTTCATCCAGTTCAGGTTGCCCTTCAGCGTGTTGATCTCGCCGTTATGCGCCAGCATCCGGAACGGCTGCGCCAGCCACCACTGCGGAAAGGTGTTGGTCGAATAGCGCTGGTGATAGATCGCGAATGCGCTTTCGAACCGCTCATCCTTCAGATCGGGATAGAACTCGGCCACATCCTGCGCCAGCATCATGCCCTTGTAGATGATCGACCGGCAGGACAGCGAACAGATGTAAAGATTGGCCACCTGCGCCGCCAGGGCCGCCTTCTCGATCCGCCGCCGGATCACGTAAAGCTCCCGCTCGAATGTCTCCTCGTCGACGCCCTTCGCGTTCGAGATGATGATCTGCTCGATCTCGGGCCGCGTCGCGTTGGCCTTCTCGCCCAGAACATGGTGGTTCACCGGCACGTGCCGCCAGCCATAGATGTAATACCCCATCCGCAGGACTTCGGATTCCACGATCGTCCGGCAGGTCTCCTGCGCCCGGAAATCCGTCCGCGGCAGAAACACCTGGCCCACGGCGATCAGTTCACCGGCCCGCGGCTCGTGCCCGGTGCGCTTGATCTGGTCGCCAAAGAACCTGTGCGGAATCTCGACGTGAATTCCCGCGCCATCGCCGGTCTTGCCATCGGCGTCCACCGCGCCCCGATGCCAGACCGCCTTCAGCGCATCGATCCCATGCTGCACCACCTTGCGGCTCTTCTCGCCCTCGATCGACACGACAAGGCCCACCCCACAGGACGAATGCTCGTCCTCCGCGGAATAGAGACTGTTTTCAGCCATCCACTTGCGCTTCGCGTCTTCGGCTTTGGCCCATGCTTCATCATATCTGGTCATGGTCACGCTCCTTCGGTGGTGACGCCGTACAGCGCCAGTACTTCGGCCTCGGTCAACCGGTCCCGCACGCCTTCAAAGGCAAACGCATCGGGCTTCCGGTCAATGAAAATCTCGCGCGTCATGCGCATCCCGGACGGATCGTCGAACAACCCGATCGGTATCTCGTAATCGCCCCAGTGATCGCCCTCCGCGGTCACCCGGTAGTAAAGTCCCGAACCGCAGCGGTTGCACCACGCGCGCTCCGCCCAGTCCGATGTCTGGGCCACCGAAATCGCATCGGTCCCGGCAAAGGTCACGGCGTCGCGCTTCACGGTCACGGCCAACAGCGCCGATCCGGCCCAGCGCTGGCACATCTTGCAATGACAGGCGCCGAATTCCGACGGCACATCGCGCGCGACGAACGAAACCGCCCCGCACATGCATTGCCCTGTCTGCTCCGTCGCGCTCATCGTCGTTTACACTTCCTCAACTGTCCGCGTCAGCCATGCTGACCTGTCTTCGGGGTGGTCCCGCAATTCATGCGCATGGAATGTGCATGCCATGCGCATGGTTTCCGCATGGACCGTTCGGTCCTATTCCGCGGCCACCCGCGCCCCTTCCGAAAGGTAGTCCAGCACCGCGTCAGCCGCCTCGCGCCCGTCGCGGATCGCCCAGACCACAAGGCTCGCGCCCCGCACGATGTCGCCCACCGCATAGACGCCCTCAAGGCTTGTCGCATGGGTCCGGAAATCGGCTTTGATGGTGCCCCAGCGGGTCACTTCAAGCTCCTCGATCCCCCACAGCGTCGGGATATCCTCGGGTTCGAAACCCAGCGCCTTGATGACAAGATCGGCCTCTTCGACGTATTCGGCGCCTGCGATCTCCTCGGGCATCCGCCGGCCCGTCGCATCGGGCGCGCCCAGCCGCATCTCCTGGACGATCACGCCCTCGACCTCATCGCCGGTGAACCCTTTCGGCGCGGAAAGCCACACGAATTCAACGCCTTCCTCTTCTGCATTCGCCACTTCGCGCTGCGAGCCGGGCATGTTTTCGCGGTCCCGGCGATACAGGCATTTCACGCTTTCGGCGCCCTGACGGATCGCGGTCCGAACGCAATCCATCGCCGTGTCGCCGCCGCCGATAACCACCACCCGCTTGCCCTGTGCGTCCAACTCGCCGCTGTCGAATTCCAGCACCTCGTCGCCGAACCCCTTGCGGTTCGACGCCGTCAGATAATCGATGGCCCGCACGATCCCTTCGGCCCCGACGCCGGGCGCCGCAAGGTCGCGGGACTTGTAGACGCCGGTCGCGATGATCACCGCGTCATGCTTGCCACGGATCGCGTCAAAGCTGATATCCTCGCCAACGTTGCAGTTCAGGACGAACTCGACGCCGCCCTCTTCCAGTTGCGCGATCCGCTGCATGACCACCGGCTTTTCCAGTTTGAAACCGGGGATTCCATAGGTCATCAGCCCGCCTGCACGGTCATAGCGGTCATAGACGGTGACCTGCACGCCCGCGCGGCGCAAAAGGTCGGCTGCCGCCAGCCCGCCGGGGCCCGCGCCAATGATTGCAACGCTTTCGGCGCGTTCGGTCGTGGGCGCGATCGCCGGCACCCAGCCCTCTGCGAACGCCATATCGGTCAGGTATTTCTCGACCGAGCCGATCGTCACCGTGCCATGGCCCGACTGCTCGATCACGCAGTTGCCTTCGCACAGCCGGTCCTGCGGACAGATGCGGCCACAGATCTCGGGGAACGTATTCGTCGCCTGGCTGAGCTCATAGGCCTCGCGCAGCCGCCCCTCCGCCGTCAGCTTGAGCCAGTCGGGGATGTTGTTGTGCAGCGGGCAATGGCTCTGGCAATAGGGCACGCCGCACTGGCTGCAGCGCGCGGCCTGCTCGGCTGCCTTGTCCCGCGCGAACTCACCATAAATCTCGCCGAAATCCTCGCGGCGCAGATTGGGCGGGCGCTTCTCCGGCATATCCCGGTCGACATCCACGAATTTCAGCATCGGGTTCTTGACCATGCACAGACTCCTCCAAACCAACCGCCTCTTTACTCAGTTCCCCTTACGATTAAAAGTCAAAAGTACTGACCTTTATATCGGAAATTTCACCCGCCCGGAGCAGAAACATGCTGCGTCGCCGCATTTTTAGTAAGTTATGCTGACCTATCATTTGGCTTTCCTTTACGGATCAGGCGATTAGTCTGCCCCAATCGAAAGGGACACCTTCACCCATGACGCTGTTTCACCTGTTCCTCGTTGCCGTCGTTCAGGGCCTGACCGAGTTTCTGCCCGTTTCAAGCTCCGGTCACCTGATCCTTTTGCCGAATCTCACCGGCCTCGAGGACCAGGGCCAGGTGATCGACGTCGCCGTCCACGTGGGCACCCTCGGGGCCGTCATCCTCTACTTCTGGACCGATGTCCGAAGGGCCCTGATCGGCACCGGACAACTCGCCCGCGGCAAACTCGCCAGCCCCGAAGCCTTCCTCGCCCTCTGCCTCGCCGTGGCCACCATTCCGGTCGTCCTCGCGGGTCTTGCCCTGAAACTCACCGGGCTCGACGACATGATGCGGTCCACCGCAGTCATCGGCTGGACCATGCTCATTTTCGGGATCGTGCTCTACTGGACGGACCAGAAGGGTGAAACGACCCGCACCTCCGATGGCTGGACACTGAAACACGCTGTTATCATGGGGCTCTGGCAGGCCATCGCCCTGATCCCCGGGACCTCGCGCTCGGGCATCACCATCTCGGCGGCGCGTCAGTTGGGATATGCCCGCACGGACGCCGCCCGCATCTCGATGCTCATGTCGATCCCGACGATCCTCGCTTCCGGCACCCTGCTTGGCATCGAAGTCGCCGGAACCGCCGACATCGCCGCCGCCCGCGACGGGGCGATCGCCGCGGCATTTGCCTTTTTCGCGGCGCTTCTGGCCCTTGTTTTCATGATGCGGCTTCTGCGCAGCGTCAGCTTCACACCCTATGTGATCTATCGCTGCATTCTCGGCGTCATCCTGTTGTGGATCGCCTATACCTGATCACCGCGCCTGCGCAGAAAGCCGCACAAACGCAGAAAGAATCATTCTACGAAAGTCTCAGGTTTTCAGGTTCTTCGCCGAATTGGTGATGTCGTCATACTGCCCCTGCGGCCGGAATCGCCAGAGATACTCGGGCAGGACGGCCTCCAGCGACGTCGGCACGATCCCCAGATCGGACAGGCCCCGCGCACCTTCGGAGACGACGTTGTCCCGCGCCAGGTTCTTTACCTGATCCCGCGTCACCGGACCCTTCACCAACCCAAGGGTCAGACCCTTGATCCCGTCGAAAACGACACCCATGACCCGTCCGACCCAAATCGGCAGGCCCAGAACAAGACGCCGGCGGTGAATGACCTTCAGCATCTGCTCCATCAATTCGCGGAACGTATTCACATCGGGGCCGCCCAGCTCATAGATCCCCGGCGCAGCCTTGCCCAGAACACCAAGAACGGCGGCCTGCGCCACATCGTCCACATAGACCGGCTGGAACTTCGTACCGGCCCCCACGATCGGAAGAATCGGGCCAAGTCGGGCCATCCCCGCAAAGCGGTTGAAGAATTCGTCCTCGGCCCCGAACACGATGGACGGGCGCAGGATCACAGCGCCCGGCATGTGCTTGAGCACCGACTCTTCGCCCAAACCCTTGGTGCGGGAATAATCGCTCTCGCTTTCAGGGTCGGCCCCGATCGCCGAGATTTGGACCATATGCGAAATGCCCTCTTCCGCGGCGATCCGCGCGATCCGCCCCGCGCCCTCGGCCTGCACCGCCTCGAACCGGTTGTTGCCAGCCTCGGCCAGAATCCCCACGCAGTTCACAACCGCATCGGCGCCCTGCATCACCGCGCGAACGCTGGCATCGTCGCGAATATTGCAGAAGACCGGCTCGACCTGACCCACGGCACCATAGGGTTTCACGAACATCGCCTCGTTCGGGCGCCGCACAGCCACGCGGACCCGCCAGCCCTCCTTGGCCATGCGCCGTGCAACATATCGGCCGACAAAACCCGAGCCGCCATAGATCGTCACCAGTTTCGACATGTTCGCCCCTTTGCGATTTCTTGCCCCGTGCATACCGGTCGCAGCGCCCCCGAACAAGGCACCATAGGGACGCAGATTACCCCGTTGACAGGCAGTTTGGGGAAGAGTAATCCCCGCCCTCACGACACCTGCCCAGGTGGCGGAATTGGTAGACGCGCTAGCTTCAGGTGCTAGTGTCCGTATGGACGTGGAGGTTCGAGTCCTCTCCTGGGCACCATTCCCACAGACATCCCTTTGAAATTGCAGGCCGGGATCTTCTTGTGTCGCGGCTGGGTCTTGCCGGTCTCGCCCGGCGACGCCGCGATGCTTCATCCCATCCGGGCCTTCCCGGATTGCTTTCGCAGAGTGGCGCAATCCTCTCTCCGGGTCGCCTTCGCAAAGCGCGACCCCCTACCGGAGCCGGGGCAAACGATCTTGAGAAGAGGTTGATCCATCTCAAGAAGAATTCGTTCCACGCGCGGTAGATACGATCAACGCAGGATATACGGGGAATCTTGAGGTCGTGAGACTTGCATGTCTGAAATGTGGTCAAGGAAACCGGGTACCGGAAGACAGACTTGATCAAGGCCCCAAATGCGGGGCTTGCGGCGCTCTGTTGATTCAGGATCAGCCCGAAGAAGTGTCGTACGAGGTTCTTCAGAAGGCCGCGCGGATCGACGATCTGCCCCTTGTGGTGGATTTCTGGGCCGCGTGGTGCGGCCCCTGCCGGATGATGGCACCCGAATTCGCCAAGGCCGCAAAGGCGCTCAAAGGCAGGGTGCGCTTCGCGAAACTGGACACCGAGGCCCATCCGCAATCAGGCGCAACATACCAAATCCGGGGCATTCCTCTCATGATCGGGTTTCATGGCGGACAAGAGATCAAACGACAGGCCGGTGCAATGCCTGCCGACGGCATCATCCAATGGGCGAACGGATTGGTCCCCGCATGAATCGTCACTGGTCGAAACGATACCTGGGAGGGACTATTCCCTTGGGTAGGCATGGCAATGTGTCGGGTCGTGAACAGGGGCCGGGTCAATGATTGACGATCCCTACAAGGTTCTGGGTGTCGCCAAGAATGCGACGCAAGACGAGATCAAGAAGGCCTATCGGAAGCTCGCGAAGAAGCTGCATCCGGACCTCCACCCGGACGATCCGGGAAAGCAGGCCGAGTTTCAGGCTGTCTCGACTGCGAACGATCTCTTGAGTGATCCGGAGAAGCGGAAACGCTTCGATGCAGGTGAAATCGACGCAAGCGGCCAAGAGCGGCCAGAACGCCGGTATTACCACCAATATGCCGGTCAGGAGGCCGGGCGGCGCTATGACCCAGGCGCCGGTATGGGCGATTTCGAGGACGTGTCGGATCTGTTTTCCGATTTGTTCCGACACCGTCAGCAGGGCGGTGGCCGGGAGTACCGGCAAGAGTTCCACGCCCGAGGAAACGATGTTCGCTACCATCTTGACGTCGATTTCCTGGAGGCTGCGCGAGGAACCAAGCGCGGCGTCACCATGCCCGACGGAAAGGCGATCGAGATTACGATCCCTCCCGGGCTGAAGGATGGTCAGACCCTGCGCCTTCGCGGGAAAGGGGCACCGGGCTTTGGACAGGGGCCCGCCGGCGATGCCTTGGTCACGATCGCAGTGCGCCCCCACCCGGTGTTTGGACGGGACGGGAATGACATCGAACTTGAACTGCCGATCACCTTTGACGAGGCCGTGCTTGGCGCAAAGGTCGAGGTCCCGACGATTTCGGGCGCTGTATCGATGACCATCCCGAAGGGCGCCTCCTCCGGCCACCGGCTCCGACTCAAGGGAAAGGGCATCAAGCCCGGCAAGGGTCCGGCGGGAGATCAGTTCGTGCGCCTCAGGATCGTGCTTCCGGACAAGATCGACAATGAGATGGTGGAACTCGCGACACGCTGGCGGGATCGCGCCGGTTTCGATCCGCGAAAAGAGCTGCGGAGGAAGGTATGAGCTTCGATGAACGCACCGTCGTCATGCACGTCAAGCGCGTGAATCTCAGGGAGCTACGCTATTGGGTGCGGCAAGGCTGGGTGCGCCCCTCCTCTGGCGTGGCAGGCCCGGTTTTCGACGAACTGGACATTGCCCGGGTTCGTCTGCTTTGCGATTTGAAGAAAGACATGTCTCTTCCGACGGATTCCCTACCGGTGATCCTGTCGCTGATCGACCGTCTCCATCAGACCCGGCGCGACCTTCGCGCCTTGACGGAGGCGCTTGAAGAGCAGCCTGAACCAGTCCGTCGTTCGGTGATTTCGAAACTTCAGAGCGCGGCGGGCAGGGGAGGCGGAGTGGATGACGATCCGTCAGGATAAGCCGCGCCCGATGCGCGCGATAAAGACAATCGATTGAGTGGATGGGAGCCATGCATGCTGATCTTTTGACAAGACGTCGCGTTCTGTTGCTGACCTATCAGCGGTATCTTGAGGCTGATCGGGCCTGGAAGGCGGCGCTGCACGACGTGAACACCTGGTTTCCGCCGACGCGCAGGCCCGGACCTGCGATGATCGGCAACCCCGGATCTCGCGTCCGGCGATTGTACGAACAGCGTGAGCGCGCGTTGCTGCAGTTGGACACGGCGCGCCTGAAGCTCGAGACGGCGCGGAAACGGTTGGCCGAACGGCGTCGTACGACATTGGCCCCACGGATCTTGCTTCTGACCCGTATCGGCCCTTGAGAACCGAAAGCGTGCCCGCCAATCAAAGTCGGAATTGCTAGGGAACATGCCCTCGTCGCACATCCAGCGATCGATCCGGGATACCGATACTCATTGACTCGCCGTCGCAATCTGGGCAGCCAATCGGCAAAGCAATGGGGGGCTGGCATGAAGTATCTGGTGGGAACGAGGTCGGGCAAGACAAGCGTCTTTGCGGTGAAGGGCGAAAATGCAGTCAACCTGAATACGTTGGACCCCGCTGTCGGTAGCGACCTCATGGGTCTGATCCTCGACCCGGAACTTGTAAAGCGCCTGACCCCCAGGATCGAAGATGCTGAGACGGTGCCGGTTTCCTCGATCACACCCGCCTTGCCCGTCGCAAATCCCGGCGCGATCATCTGCCTGGGGCTGAACTATACCGACCATATCAAGGAAGGTGGCTACGACATTCCCGATTATCCCGCGCTTTTCATGCGCGGCCGGAACTCGGTCATGGCGGCGGGTGCGCCCATGATCCGCCCGGCATGTTCGGAACAGCTGGATTACGAGGCCGAGTTGATGCTGATCATCGGACGGGGCGGTCGCCATATCTCCGAAGCCGATGCTCTGGCCCACGTGTTCGGATATACCGTGTTCAACGATGGATCGGTTCGGGACTATCAGCGCAAGACCCACCAGTGGACACCCGGCAAGAATTTCGACGACACCGGCGCGATCGGCCCCTTCGTCGTGACGCCTGAAGACCTGCCTGCTGGAGCAAGCGGGCTTCGGATCGAAAGCCGCGTTGGCAAGGAAATTCTGCAGTCGTCCAACACCGGCAACATGATCTGGTCGGTCGCCCAGACGATTGCGACGATTTCCGAATACTCGACGCTTGAGCCCGGCGATCTTATCGCCATGGGGACGCCGCCGGGGGTAGGTCACGCGAAGAAGCCCAACCCGCGATGGCTCATACCCGGCGAGACCATCGAGATTGAGATCGAAGGCATCGGCATCTGCGCGAACCCGGTCGTCGACGAGCAGGATCAGGCGAAGCCCTGACGTGGCCGGCGCCGCATGGCGCCCGGTTCTTACGGTTCTGGGACTTGATTCGGCGATCTCAGGCAGGGTCCACCAGGGTCCTGCGGCGCCCTCCGGCCTGCGGAAAACAGAATGCTCGAACGCGCCCAGCGCCCATGGAATCAAGGCGAATGCCTTGGAGTGACTGCACGTCGGCATTCTGATGCCGTAGCGTCCACTCCATAAATCTGCTTGCGGATAAGGTCGGGCTTCGTCAGGCTTATGGAATATGCGTTGAAAGGGCACGGACGGTGATACGCCTCATCCTTGGGCTTATCGGGCTGGCTTCGCTAGGGCCAGAGATCTCCAACCAAAGACGGTTCGTGCCGATCGGCGAAAAATCTTCCCGCGAGGAAGAAGACAACGATAGAAACTGGGAGAAAGCCATGAAGATATTCAAGCATCTTGCGTTTGCAGGCGCCCTGTTGGCAGGGACCGCCGCAACGGCGCAGGAAAAGTTCATCACGATCGGGACAGGCGGGCAGACAGGGGTCTACTTCGTCGTCGGACAGTCGATCTGCCGCTTGGTCAACCGCGGCACCGCCGAGCACAACCTCAAATGTACCGCCCCGTCGACCGGTGGCTCGATCGCGAATATCAACGCGATCATGGCCGGAGACATGGACATGGGCGTTGCCCAGTCCGACTGGCAATTCCACGCCTATAACGGCACCTCGGAATTCGAGGGCAACAAGTTCGACAAGGAGCGTGCGGTGTTCTCTGTGCACGGCGAACCGTTCACGGTCATCGCCCGCGCAGATGCCGGCATCGCGACTTTCGAGGACCTGAAGGGAAAGCGGGTCAATATCGGCAACCCGGGATCTGGCCAGTACGCAACGATGCAGGTCGTGATGGATGCCCTTGGCTGGACCATGGATGATTTCGCGCTTGCTTCGGAACTGAAACCCGCAGAGCAGGCCGCCGCTCTTGGCGACAACAAGGTCGATGCGATCATCTATACGGTCGGCCACCCGAACGGGTCGATCCAGGAGGCGGTTTCGACTGTGGACGCCGTCCTGATCCCGGTGACCGGACCGGAGATCGACAAGCTGATCGCGGATAACCCCTATTACGCCGCAGCCTCGATCCCGGGCGGCATGTATGACGGGTCGCCCAACGACACCGCCACCTTCGGCGTGAAGGCCACGTTCGTGACATCCGCGGATGTCGATGACGAGGTCGTCTATCAGGTGGTGAAGGCCGTGTTCGACAATTTCGACCGGTTCAAGCGGCTGCACCCGGCCTTCGAGAACCTGAAGGAAGAGGAAATGATCCGTGACGGGCTTTCCGCCCCGCTGCATCCTGGCGCCGAGCGCTACTACAAGGAACGCGGTTGGATGTAATCCGCTATCGTGAAGACAGGCGGCGGCCTCGATCGGCCGCTGCCACTCCGGGATCACCCGAAGAGGTCGACCCGAAAGGCCAACAGATGCCGCCTTGCAAGGACCGGTGACGGGGAACGCACATGACCGATGATCCAAATCAGTACAAAGCCGCACGCGTCGAGAACGAAGCCGCCGGTCGCGGAGGCCTAAGTCAGGAAGAGCTCGACGCGCTTGTCGCATCTTCCGATACCGGCGGACGCGGTGCATCCGGCACGGTCGGGATCTTTCTGACCTGCGTTGCGCTTGGCTGGTCGCTGTTTCAGCTTTGGATCGCATCACCCATTCCCTTCATCGTCGGATGGGGCGTCTTCAACGACACCGAAAGCCGTTCGATCCACCTTGCATTCGCGATCTTCCTTGCCTTCGCGGCGTTCCCCGCGACGCGGTCGAAGTTTCAACTTGGGTTGGGGGTCGTTGTTCCCGTGATCCTTGCCTTCCTGTTCATGCTGGGCGCCAAGGAGGGTACCGTCACCTGGTGGATTCCTCTGGTTGCCATCGCCGTCGTCGCCGCTGTCGTACTGGGCTCACCCAAAGACCGGGTTCCGGTTTGGGAATGGGCGCTGGCGCTGGTCGGCGCCGCCGCGGCGCTTTATCTCTACGTTTATTACCGCGATATTTCCGGGCGCGTCGGTGCGCCGATCATGCAGGATTTCGTGGTCTCGGTCATCGGCCTGATGCTGCTGCTCGAAGCGACGCGGCGAGCTCTGGGCCCGGCGCTGATGATCGTTGCCTCTGTCTTTCTCATCTACACCGTGCTGGGCCCCTACATGCCCAGCATCATCGCGCATAAGGGGAACAGCCTTTCGGAGATCGTGAACCACCAGTGGATCACGACCGAGGGCGTGTTCGGCATCGCGCTTGGCGTTTCGACGTCCTTTGTGTTCCTGTTCGTTCTGTTCGGCTCCCTTCTGGATCGCGCCGGGGCGGGCAACTATTTCATTCAGGTCGCGTTCAGCCTGATGGGCCACATGAAAGGCGGACCCGCCAAGGCCGCCGTCGTGTCGTCAGCGATGACCGGACTTATTTCCGGCTCCTCCATCGCGAACGTGGTCACGACCGGCACTTTCACCATACCGCTGATGAAGAAGGTCGGCTTCTCGTCCGAAAAGGCCGGCGCGGTCGAAGTCGCGAGCTCCGTGAACGGGCAGATCATGCCGCCGGTGATGGGCGCTGCCGCGTTCCTGATGGTCGAATATGTAGGAATTCCCTATTTCGACGTTGTCAAACATGCATTCCTGCCAGCCGTGATTTCCTACATTGCGCTGGTCTATATCGTCCATCTCGAGGCATTGAAGGCCGGGATGGAGGGCTTGCCCCGCGCCTATACGCCGAAGCCCATCGTCCAGCGACTTATCGGCATCGCGTTTACGATCGCCGCGATCTGCGCGATCTCGTTCCTCGTCTATTACGGAATGGGGTGGATTCGGCCGGCCTTCCCCAATAGCGCGGGTTACATCATTTTCGGGTTCCTTTCGCTGGTCTATATCGGTCTGCTTTATGTCTCGTCGCGCGAAGAACCGCTTGAGCTTGACGATCCCAACGCGCCGGTGACGGCGCTTCCATTGCCCGGCCCGACGATACGGTCCGGTCTGCATTTCATCCTGCCTGTCGTGGTGCTGGTCTGGGCCCTCATGGTCGACCGGCTTTCGCCCGGCCTGTCAGCCTTCTGGGCCACGGCATACATGGTGTTCATTCTGGTGACGCAGCGCCCGCTGACCGCCATCATGCGTGGCGATGGCGCATTGGGCGCAGCAATCTATCGCGGCGCCAAGGACCTGATCGAAGGACTCGAGACCGGCGCGCGCAACATGATCGGCATCGGGATCGCGACAGCCACCGCTGGCATCATCGTCGGCGCGGTCAGCCAGACCGGCGTGGGATCGGCACTGGCGGATGTGGTGGAAGTTCTTTCGGGAGGTAACATCCTTGCAATCCTGTTCCTCACCGCGATCCTGTCGCTGATCCTTGGAATGGGCCTTCCGACAACGGCGAACTACATCGTCGTTTCGGCCCTATTGGCCCCGGTGATCGTGACGCTCGGTCAGCAGAACGGCCTCATCGTTCCGCTGATCGCCGTCCATCTGTTCGTCTTCTACTTCGGCATCATGGCGGATGTGACACCGCCGGTCGGGCTCGCCAGTTTCGCGGCAGCCGCCGTTTCTGGTGGCGATCCGATCAAGACGGGTGTCGTGGCATTCTTCTACAGCCTCCGGACAGCCGCGCTTCCGTTCCTGTTCATCTTCAACACGGAACTTCTGCTGATCGATGTGACATGGGCGCAAGGCATATTCGTCTTCATTGTCGCGACCATAGCGATGCTACTCTTCGCGGCGGCGACACAGGGGTGGTTTATCGCCCGGAACCGGATCTATGAGACGCTGGCACTTCTGCTGATCGCCTTCACGCTGTTCCGCCCCGGTTTCTGGATGGATATGGTCTTTCCACCCTACGCCGAGGAAAGCCCGATCGCGATCGCCGATGCGGCGATGGCTACGCCGCCCGGCGAAGATCTGCGCCTGCGCGTGGCCGGCCTGAACGATCTGGGCGACCCGATCGAATTCGTCGCGATCCTTCCGATAGCGGACGGCGCGACCGGCGAAGAGCGGCTAGAGAATGCCGGGCTTCTGTTCCGAGACGAAGGCGAAAAGCTTCTTATCGACGATGTCAGCTTTGGAAGCCCTGCGGCAGCTGCCGGGCTTGACTGGGATCAGGAGGTTTTGCGCGTGCTTCGCCCCGTGGACCAGCCCACGAAATACCTGATGTTCATTCCGGCCCTGGCACTTCTTGCCCTGGTCGTTTTCCTACAACGCGGACGCAATGCCCGCGGCACCCGCAAGACTGCTGCGGCATAGAAAGGGGCAGCCCATGTTCAATCGTGTATTGCTGACCGTCGACCTGAACCACTCCGCGTCCTGGGAACGTGCCCTTCCGCAGGCGGTCGCGCTGGTCCGGCTGTCAAAGGGCGAATTGCATGTGATGTCGGTCGTTCCCGACCTGGGCATGCCGATCGTCGAAGGCTTCTTTCCGGAAGATTTCGAGCGGAAGGCCATCGCTGCGGCCAATGCGGCGCTGAATGACCTCGTCTCGAAGGAAGTGCCCGAGGACATATCGGTCAAACAGCACCTGGCATTCGGAAATATCCACGAGAAGGTCCTGGAAGCGATCGAGGCGACCCAATGCGATCTCGTGGTGATGGCTTCACATAAACCGGACCGCGTCCGGGAGTTCCTCGTGGGATCGAATGCCGACCGGGTGGTGCGCAGATCGCCTGTTTCCGTTCTTGTCGTGAGGTCGTAAGTGTCAGGCGAAGCGGAACACAAGCTGGCCCCAATGGCACGCCTCCGACTTCTTGGAGATCATCTCTCGTGACCCCATTCGCCATCGCTGGCGTGCAGATGCACGTCAATGCGCTTCACTCAAACGTCGAAGGCATGCTGCACCGCCTTGACGTCCTTATGATGCGTTTTCCGTGGACCCAGATGGTCCTGTTCAGTGAACTGGCCCCGTTCGGCCCTCTTGAAAAGTTCAAGCTACCGCCGGAAAACGATGTCATCGACCAGTTCTGCGAAGCCGCCCGGCGGCACCGGATCTGGCTTATTCCCGGGTCGATGTTCCTGACCTCACCCGAAGATGGCAGGGTCTATAATACGTCCATCGTCATTGATCCGGATGGCAACATCATTCGGCGTTACGCAAAGATGTTCCCATTCCTGCCCTACGAGGCGGGCGTCGCTGCAGGGTCGGATTTCTGTGTGTTTGACGTGCCGGAAGTAGGCCGGTTCGGCCTGTCGATCTGCTATGACATGTGGTTTCCGGAAACGACCCGCCAACTGACCAGTCAGGGGGTCGAAGTCCTGCTTCACCCGGTCTTGACGGGAACGACCGATCGCGATGCCGAACTGGCCATTGCGCGCGCCACGGCGGCGCAATTCCAGTGCTATGTCATCGATGTGAACGGGCTGGGTGCGGGCGGCGTTGGGCGGTCCTGCATTGTCGATCCGACATCCCTTGTCCTGCACCAGTCACAGGGGCAGGAGGACATGTTCCCGATCGAAGTCGACATGTCCATGGTCCGGCGACAGCGCGAAACCGGTCTCAAGGGTCTTGGGCAGGTCCTGAAGAGCTTTCGCGACCGCTCCGTCGACTTCTCGGTCTACGATCGCGCCAGTGGGGTGGATTCCTACCTGAGATCCCTCGGCCCGCTCGAGATACCGAAACAGGGTTCACGTGCAGGATTGCATGTGGATCTTCCGATGGATGCCGAGGCCGAAGCGCGGGCGAACAACCCTGGTCAGGGTCTCGGGATTTCGCCGGTAATGGGGAAGACGACGTCTGGTTAGACGTCCCCCGCAACAATGCGATGCGTCTTGGTCGGCGCCAGAAAACACTGTTTGGAAGGACGATCGATGGATTCCGTAAGCGACTATTATTCCGCGACGCAGCTACGCGCAGACCGGTGGAGCGTATTGCGCGAATCGATCACATCCATCTGTCGTGAAACCGAGAAGTCAAAGATTGCTGCTCTCAAGTCACAGGTCTCTGACCTGTTTGAATCCCTGGCTTTGATCGAGCCTTATTGGGCATTTCCTGGGATGGCGGCCTTCGATCATATGCGGCGCCAGTTCGAACACGGGAATTTCGATGACCTCGCGTTTACCGTCAACCGGGTCACGCGCGCGCTGACGACGGGGGCATACAGACGCCGCAGCATCCCGCTGGATCGCGACAGCACCGACGAAGAGGAACAGAACGACGAGGCGATGCTGTCGCCCGAGGCGCGTGCGATGACGCGTCCCTATTTCGAAGTGCTGATCGTGGACAATGTCAACGACCTGCAGGAACGCTGGCTCAAGAGCAACGTGTCCCGAATGCGACGTCCCGAGGACCCGTTCCACTACGAGGCGGTCGTTGTGCCAAGCCTTGAGGACGCCCTGATCGCCGTGCTGTTCAACCACAACATCCAGGCGATCGTCGTGCGGCCCGGATTGGTACTCAAGTCCAAGAACGCGAATGAAATCCTTACAAAGTACCTAAGCAACGCAAGCGATTCCAAAGTCATAGATGCCATGCGGCCTGAGGATTACGGGCCGGAATTGTGCCGGTTGATTGCCCGAGTCCGACCGGAACTCGACGCGTATCTGGTGACCGAACGATCGGTCGAAGACATCGCGGGACTTGATCTTGGGATATGCCGCCGGGTCTTCTACAATCAGGAAGACTTCATGGAGTTGCACCTGAACATCCTGCGGGGCGTGGCGGCACGGAACAAGACCCCGTTCTTCACCGCATTGGTCAATTATTCCAAGCAACCTACCGGCGTCTTTCACGCGATGCCGATCAGCCGCGGCAAATCGATCAGCCGGTCCCACTGGATTCAGGATATGGGCGCTTTCTATGGCCCGAATATCTTTCTTGCTGAAACCTCGGCCACATCGGGTGGTCTCGACAGCCTTCTGGAGCCGCATGGACCAATCAAGGAAGCACAGGAACTGGCCAGCCGCGCCTTCGGATCAAAGCAGACCTTCTTTGCAACGAACGGTACATCGACCTGCAACAAGATCGTGGTGCAGGCACTGGTCCGGCCCGGGGACATCGTTCTTGTGGACCGGGATTGCCACAAGTCCCATCACTACGGAATGGTATTGGCGGGTGCCGAGGTCGTCTATCTCGATAGCTATCCGCTCAACGAATACTCCATGTACGGCGCGGTACCGCTACGGGAAATCAAGCACCAGCTCCTGGCATTGAAGGCCGCAGGCAAGCTGGATCGCGTGCGGATGCTGCTTTTGACGAACTGCACCTTCGACGGTCTCGTCTATAACGTCGAGCGGGTCATGGAAGAGTGCCTGGCGATCAAACGCGACCTCGTTTTTCTTTGGGACGAGGCATGGTTCGCCTTTGCCCGGTTCAGCCCGACATATAGACAGCGCACCGCGATGCGTACGGCCAACAACCTCCGCAAACGCCTTCGGACTACGGAACATGCGGCAGCCTATGAGGCGCAACAGAAAGAATTGGAGGGCGCCTCGGACGAGGAATGGCTGGACGCGCGCCTGATCGCGCCGCCCACGTCGCGCATCAGGGTCTACGCGACCCAGTCCACGCACAAGACGCTGACCTCGCTCCGGCAGGGCTCGATGATCCATGTGAACGATCAGGATTTCAAAGGCGAAGTCGAACAGTCGTTCCACGAAGCCTATATGACCCATACCTCGACCTCGCCGAACTATCAGATCATAGCGAGCCTTGATGTCGGGCGCAGGCAGGTCGAACTGGAAGGGTTCGAGTTCGTTCAGCGGCAGATCGAGGCGGCGATGTCCATGCGTCGCGCCATCTCAAGCCACCCGCAGCTTCAGAAGTATTTCCGCGTCCTGACCGCCGGCGACATGATCCCCGAACAATACCGGCAAAGCGGAGTGTCGAGTTATTACGACAGCGAGCAAGGCTGGACCGATATGTGGGATTGCTGGGAGCATGACGACTTCGTACTGGATGCGACGCGCGTTACCCTTGCGGTGGGCGGCACGGGCTGGGACGGCGACACGTTCAAGACCCAGGTCCTGATGGATAAATACGGTATCCAGATCAACAAGACTTCGCGCAACTCGGTCCTGTTCATGACCAATATCGGGACCACCCGGTCATCCGTGGCATATCTGATCGAAGTTCTGGTCGAGATCGCGAACGAACTGGACGACCTCTTGGATGATGCCTCCAAGATGGAGCGGTTGTCGTTTGACCGGAGGGTGAAGAACCTCACCGAGAACTATCCGCCTCTACCGGATTTCAGCAGGTTCCACGATGCGTTCCGCCCTGACAATATCACCCCCGAGGGCGATATTCGCACGGCCTATTACCTGAGCTATGACGAGAAGAACTGTGACTATCTCGAACTGGACGGCTCGCTCAAGGAAGCCCTGGATGCAGGCGAAGAAGTTGTATCCGCCAGCTTCATCATCCCCTACCCACCCGGCTTTCCGATCCTTGTCCCCGGACAGGTGATCAGTCAGGAAATCCTCGCCTTCATGCGCGCGCTCGACGTGAACGAGATCCATGGTTATCGCGCGGATCTTGGGTTGCGAGTCTTCACGAAAGACGCCTTGTCAGCTTTGCTGGGCGCCAAAAAAATCAAAACCACCGCCGAATGAAAGAAGGAGATCACCATGCCAACTACGCTTAGGAATATCTCGGAGATCAGGCGTTTCTTCCACCGCAACGAAGACCCGATCTATTTCATTTCGGCGACCAACTTCAATCTTCTGGGCCTCGACGAATGGGTCAAGAACTTCAAGTACATCTGCTATATCGACTGCTATGGCGGCAAGCACCCCAACGTGTTCTGCCCTTCCGAGCAGCCGCATGCCGAATTTCAGTCGATCGAGGATATCAACAACTACCTTCTGCAGCACAAGGAAGTCATCGACTTCATCAAGCGTCGCGGCGGCAAGCCCAAGTTCGTCTTCCTGATGTTCGACGAAGAGACAGAGCGTTTGTCGAAAGAACTGGGGGCCGAGGTCTGGTTCCCGAAGGCCAAGCTGCGCACGAAGATGGACAACAAGATCGAAACCGTCCGCATCGGCAACAAGGCTGGCGTCCCGTCAGTGCCCAATGTGCTGGCGGAGGTGAAATCCTACGAGGATCTGAAGAAGACCTGCGAAAAGGCCGGGATCGGCCACGATCTGGTCCTGCAATCGGCGTTCGGCGATAGCGGGCACACCACGTTCTTCATCAAGTCGGAAGCCGACTTCCGTCGCCATGAGCATGAAATCGTGGGCGAGGGCGAGATCAAGATCATGAAGCGTATCGACTGTCGCGGATCAGCGATCGAGGCCTGTGCGACAAGAGAAGGAACCATCGTCGGCCCGCTGATGACCGAACTCGTCGGCTTCAAGGAATTGACGCCCTATCGCGGCGGCTGGTGCGGCAACGAAATCCTGTCGACTGCCTTTCCCCCCAAGGTCCGGGAAAAGGCCCGCGATCTGACGTTCAAGTTTGGTGAACAGCTTCGCAAGGAAGGGTATCGCGGTTATTTCGAGCTCGACTTCCTGATCGACAAGAAAACAGGCGATCTGTGGCTCGGAGAACTGAATCCCCGGATCACAGGCGCCTCATCCATGACCAACCACGCGGCATTTGCGCACGCGGACGCGCCACTTTTCCTTTTCCACCTACTTGAATTCTCGAAAAAGAAATTCGATCTGGACGTGGACGAATTGAACAGCCGCTGGGCCGATCCCGACATGATCGACAGTTGGTCGCAGATGGTCATCAAGCACACGGACGATAGCGTGGATATCTGCACGGCCGCCCCTGAAACGGGGATCTACAAGATGCTTGAGGATGGCCGCGTCGTGTTCGACCGGTTCGACTATCACCGCCGTGCGGTCGAAAGTGAGAACGAGGCGTTCTTCCTGCGTATTCTGCAACCGGGCGACTATCGCTATGAAGGCGCGGATATCGGCATCCTCGTGACGCGTGGCCGCTCGATGACGAAAGGGTTCCAACTGAACGAACGTGCCCGGAAATGGATCCACGGGATCAAGCAGACAGTGGCGGGTCAGCCGTTGCCTGTGGCGAATGCAGGTCCAGCCTTGGCCGATCCGGCCTTCAAGATCATGTAGGTAGGGACATTGCTCTGGCGCGCCCTCAGCGAAGATTCGCCCGGTCCGAAATGGGCCGGGCTCTTTGCCGAGTATTGGCCGGATTACAAGCGCTGGTGGCTCAAGGAGGGTGACGCAGCACGGCCGAGTTATCTTGAATGCCGCCGTGCCTTGGGCGAGCATATGCCAGAGATCCTGCCGCTATACGACGAATTGTGCGAACTGGCCGGTGGTGGCGATCAGGCAGCGCGGTTCCTCAGCTTCTATTGCCCGCCCCCGTATCTGGCCGGCTGCTCACAGGCGATCTGGCCTGGCAAAGAGCCCGTGATGGTCCGGAACTACGACTACGATCCCAATGCGTTCGACAGCCTGATCCTGCACACCAACTGGCAAGGTCGCCGTGTCATGGGGACTTCGGACGGGCTGTGGGGGATGGTTGACGGGATGAACGAGGCGGGCCTTTCCATTTCGCTGACCTTTGGCGGAAGACGTGTGGTCGGCGATGGTTTTGGCGTGCCACTTATCCTGCGCTATGTCCTTCAGACCTGCGAAACGGCGGAAGAGGCTGGCAAGGTTCTGGCACGCGTGCCGACGCATATGAGCTACAACGTCACCGTTCTTGATGCCAAGCGCAACTATCTCACCGCGATGATGGCGCCCGATCGTCCGGCGCTTATCACCCATGCAGCCGTTGCCACCAACCATCAGGAAAACGTCGAGTGGGTCAGTCACGCGCGCTTCACCGCAACCGTGGAACGCGAGCGCTTTCTGCTCCAGCGTCTGACCCTGCACCGCGATCCCGAGGAGAAATTCATCGGCGCCTTTCTTCGGCCTCCGCTCTATTCGACAGCGTTCGACGTGGGGTTCGGAACGCTCTACACAGCCGTCTACCGGCCCCGCCTCGGGCAGATGGAAATACGCTGGCCCGGCACGGTCTGGAGTTCTTGCGATGGACAATTTTCAGGAAGGTGGCCGCAGGGTTCAAATCCCGGGCGCCGCTTAGGAGACCCCGATGTCGCATATTTTTCCACGCCATACGAAGCAGCTTCCGCCCGTCGCGGTGCGGGGCGAGGGATGCTACCTCTATGACGCAAGCGGCAAGCAGTATCTGGATGGATCTGGGGGGGCGGCAGTGTCCTGTCTCGGGCATGGTGACCGAACGATCATCGACGCGATCAAAGCGCAACTCGATACACTGGCCTATGCCCATACCGGTTTCTTCACCTCGGAACCTGCCGAGACTCTGGCCGATCTGTTGATCGAACATGCGCCCGGCGATCTTGACCGGGTCTATCTTGTGTCCGGAGGTTCGGAGGCGATGGAGGCCGCGCTCAAGCTTGCCCGGCAGTATTTTGTCGAGATCGGGCAACCGGGTCGCGGAAGAGTGATTGCCCGAAAGCAAAGCTATCACGGCAATACGATGGGGGCGCTTTCGGCAGGTGGCAATGCATGGAGACGGGCGCAGTTCGGCCCCCTGCTGATCGACATGAGCCATATCGACCCTTGCTATGAATACCGCCTCAAACGCGACGACGAGACACCCGAAGAATACGGATTGCGGGCAGCGAACCTTCTGGAAAAAGAACTGCTTCTCGTCGGCCCCGAAAACGTCATGGCATTCGCCGCCGAACCCGTCGTGGGGGCCACCGCCGGGGCGCTCACAGCCGCGCCCGGCTATTTCAAACGCGTCCGCGAGATCTGTGACCAATACGGAATCCTTCTGATCCTCGACGAGGTGATGTGCGGAATGGGCCGGACGGGCAGCCTGTTTGCATGCGAACAGGAGGGCGTTTCGCCCGATATTCTATGCATCGCGAAGGGCCTTGGCGCGGGGTACCAGCCGATCGGTGCGATGCTGTGTAGCCGCAAGATCTACGATGCGATCGAGAATGGCAGCGGCTTCTTTCAGCACGGTCATACCTATCTCGGCCATCCGGTTGCGGCGGCCGCAGGCGTGGCCGTGGTGAACGCCATGCTGGAACGGGATCTCGTCCCGCGCGCAAAGGGGCAGGGCAGCAAATTGATGGCGGCGCTGGAGGCACGGTTCGGACAACATCCCCATATCGGGGATATCCGCGGACGGGGCCTGTTCCAGGGACTTGAACTGGTGGCAGACCGCGAGACGAAGGAACCATTCGACCCCGCGCGCAAGATCGCGGCGCGGATCAAGACGGCGGCCTTCGATGCGGGGCTGATCTGTTATCCGATGAGCGGCACGATCGACGGGAAGAACGGCGATCACGTCCTTCTCGCGCCCCCCTTCATTATCGATGACAATCAGATCGGCGAACTCGTCGATAAGCTCTCGGTGGCCATCGAGACGGCGATTCACGCCTGAAGTGCCGGGCAATCCTCCGCCCCGACGCGCTCAGCGCAGTTGAGTTCGCAGCCCAAACACCGTATCGCAATGCGCAACGGCAGAGAGGCTTATTCCTTGGCGAACCATCTTTATCAGAGCGACCTTCCTGACGAACTTGATCTTGGGCCGGTGGTTGCCATCGACTGCGAGACGATGGGCCTGAACCCGATGCGTGACCGGCTGTGCCTGGTGCAACTTTCGGGCGGGGACGGAAATGCGCACCTCGTCCAGATCGCGCCGGGTCAGACCGAGGCGCCCAATCTGGCGCGACTTCTGACCAATCCCGACATCCTGAAACTATTTCATTTCGGTCGCTTCGATATTGCCGCTCTCTACAACGCGTTCGGCGCGCTTGCCGAACCTGTCTATTGCACCAAGATCGCCTCGAAACTGATCCGAACCTATACGGATCGGCACGGGCTGAAGAACCTCCTTGAGGAGTTGCTGAAGGTCGACATCTCCAAGCTTCAGCAAATGAGCGATTGGGGCGCGCCGGAACTTACGAAAGGCCAATTGGACTATGCTGCCTCGGATGTGCTCTACCTGCACCGCCTGCGGGAAAAGCTCGACGAGCGGCTTGGTCGGGAAGGTCGGATGGAATTGGCTCAGGCCTGCTTCGAGTTCCTTCCGACGCGCGCCAAACTGGATCTGGCCGGTTGGCCCGAAATAGACATATTCACTCATTGATCCGCGCGCTCACCCATTTCCGGGGCCATGCCAATGGCATTTGAAAACTTCTACTCGCATCTGGTCGCATGGCTGAAGATCATCCTGCCTCTCGCGGCTCTTGCAATCCTATCCACCGTTGTTTTTTTCGCGCGTGAAAATGACGGACAGCGCGAGATCCCGTTTCTCACCGATGGTGGACCGGATACGCCGGGGGAACGGCTTGCCGCGCCCGAATTCCTCGGGCTGACGAGTGATGGATCGGAGGTGATCCTGCGCGCCAAGGAGGTGGTCCCGACCCCGAATGACCCGAATACCCTTGTCGCCGACGAAATCACCGGACGGATCGAGACCCCGTCAGGCCGGATCATTCAGGCGGCGGCTCCCAAGGGGCAGATCGATGTCGCCGGAAACACAGCTTTCTTCGAAGGTGTGGTTTCAGTGGATACCTCGGATGGCTTTCACGTTCTCACCAAGGACCTCATGACGCGCCTCAACGAGACCTATGCACAGACGGATGGCGCTGTTCGGGGCGAAGCACCCTTCGGAACGCTCGAGGCCGGCGGACTTCTCTTGAGCAGCGAGAATTCCGAGGGCAATCTTCTTGTTTTCAACGACGGCGTGAAACTGGTATATGAGCCGAGGAAATAGGGGATATCGTCGTGCCGCGTTTGATTTCAGGATTGATGGCCGGGCTGATTGCCATTGCCGCGACGGTCGCCATGGCACAGGGCACAAGTATCAATCTTGGCAGCCTCGAACATGACACAAGCCTGCCTGTCGAAGTTTCTTCGAACAGCCTGAGCATCGCGAACGAAAACGGTCGCGCCGTGTTCGATGGCGATGTCGTAGTGATACAGGGGTCGATGCGGCTTGGTGCCGGGCGGATCGAGATAGACTATGGTCAGGCGGTCGATGGGGGCACCACAGACATTCGAGAAATGCATGCCACTGGTGGCGTGACCTACACGAACGGAACCGATGCAGCGGAATCGCGCGAAGCGATCTATAGTCCGGAAGAGGGCGCGCTTGTCATGACCGGCGACGTGATCCTGACGCAGGGTCCCGGGGTGATTTCGGGTGACAGGCTGGTTGTGGATCTGGCCGCAGGCACCGGTGTCATGGAAGGTCGGGTACGAACCGTCTTTCAGACGGACAACAACTGATGGCAAAGCCGATCTGCGACTGGCGCCGGGAACCCCGGGCCTGCAGGTCGTTGGTCTTCGAAAAAGCTATCGGAAACGACCGGTTCTGCGGGATGTAAGCCTGACCCTTCAAAGGGGGGAGGTGGTTGCACTTCTGGGTCCGAACGGATCGGGGAAGACGACGAGTTTCTATGCCGTGGCGGGTCTGATCACCCCTGACGGCGGCCAGGTCATACTGGACGGGCGTGACGTGACAATGCTGCCGATGTACCGTCGGGCGCGCCTCGGGATCGGATATCTGCCACAGGAAGTCTCGATTTTCCGGGGGCTGAGTGTCGAAGACAACATTCTTGCGATTCTCGAGATATCGGAACCGGACCGGACAAAGCGGCATGAGCGGTTGGACGAGCTACTTTCGGATTTCTCGATCACCCATTTGCGACGCGCGCCGGCCCTTTCGCTTTCGGGTGGCGAACGCAGAAGGACCGAAATCGCACGCTGTCTGGCGGCCGACCCGAAGTACCTGTTGCTCGACGAGCCGTTCGCAGGTGTCGATCCGATCGCGGTCGGTGAAATCCGTACCCTTGTCGCCCATCTCAAGGATCGCGGAATTGGCGTTCTGATCACCGATCACAACGTGCGCGAGACCTTGGGGATCGTGGATCGCGCGTATATTCTGCATGACGGTCAGGTTTTGATGAGCGGAACCACCGAGGAAGTCATCGAGGATGAAAATGTTCGCCGCGTCTATCTGGGCCAGCATTTCAAGATTGGTTAGCTTTGTCTTTTGTGACTTCGCCGAGACTGCTCCCCAAGATATTGTGGCTAAAGGAAATCCTGCAGTTCGCCGTTCTGTTATCATTGACAAGCAACCGTGAAGTGCCGCCAAATGATCTCGATGACGGACAAGACTTACATCGATCGCAGAGGCATCGCCTTGTGTCATGAAGAAAGCGGCAAGCTGAGAATGACCGGGTCCGGCACATCTCATATAAGAACAATCATCGGAAATTTGCCACGACCTGTTCGGGGCTGAAGGGCCGATCAAAACGACTGAGGGAGGAACGATGCGGTTTCAGATTAGCGGTAAGCAAATCGACATTGGAATGGCGCTTCAGACACATGTGGAGACTGAACTGGGCAACGTCGCAAAGAAGTATGCCGGTCGCCCTACGGATGCGGTCGTGATCTTCTCAAAGGATGCACACGAATATGTCTGTGAAGCCGTAGTTCATCTTTCGACCGGACTGACTGCCCAGGCTCGTGCGCATGACACAGAGATCTATTCCGCGTTCGACAAGTGTGCCGAGAAGATGGAAAAGCAACTGCGGCGCTACAAGCGCAGGCTGAAGGACCATCATAGGGACAGGGTTCAACCGGTTGAACTCATGGGTGCATCCTCCTATATCCTCGCCGCAACGGATGAGTTGGACGAATCGGAGCCGGATACGCTTCAGCCGATCATTATCGCCGAGATGGAAACCAAAATTCCGTCTTTGACCGTTGGAGAGGCCGTGATGCAGATGGAGCTTGCCGGAGCGCCGGTTCTTGTGTTCCGCAACGAAAAACAGGACAGCGGACTGAATATCGTCTATCGGCGCGACGACGGAAATATTGGCTGGATCAACCCAAACTAGCCGGAAACCGAATTGACCTGGGGCGGACCGAGAACGGTGACCCTGTGCCAAGGAAAGAGCTAACCTGAATGGAACTTGTGTCACTCCTCTCGCCAGAGGCTATTCGCGTACTCCCTGCATGCACCAGCAAGAAGCGCCTGTTTCAGGAGCTGGGCGAGATCATCGAAACCGCCCATGGATTGCCCGCTGGAATTGCCTTTGACGCGCTGCAGGCGCGCGAGAGTCTTGGTCCGACCGGGGTGGGCAATGGCATCGCCCTTCCCCATGCGCGCACCAGCGAACTCTCTGCGGTGACCGGCGTATTTGTTCGCCTCGAAAAGCCGCTAGATTTCGATGCGGTTGACCGCCTGCCAGTCGATCTGGTTTTCGCGCTCTTCGCACCCGAAGATGCGGGCGTGGATCATCTGAAAGCCTTGGCGCTTGTCTCGCGAACGATGCGGGATCCGACGCTTTGTGCGAAGCTCCGCGCAAATAGCGATGCGGCGACGCTGCATGCGATCCTGACCGCCAAACAATCGACTCAGGCGGCCTGATCCGGCTTCCAGGGCCCGTAGCCAAACATCAGGTAGTCGCGCTGGTATGCGGAGCGCGCGGCGCGCTCCAATTCCTTCGAATAGATATCGGCCAGTGCGAACGTCCCCGACGGAACGGCCGGGACCGGGGGCGAATTCCTTGCCCCATTTGGCAAGAGGGCCTTCAGATCCTGATCCAGCCGTTCACCACGCAATACCCTATCGGCAATGCAAAACCCCGAGATCCCCTGAAGCGTCGCGAATTGCGAAGCCCACGCGGAATCCACCCGGATTGATGTCTGGCCCGCCAGATTGCCCTTGAGAAAGACCAAGAAGGCCAGAACCGCCGCATGATGCGATGCGCGGTCGTATCCCGGATCGTTCGGATCATCGGGGAGCGGAACGCCATAGCTTCGCCGAAGCGTCTCGCGAATTCCCGTGAAGGCTCCTTCCTCGACCGGCATGATGAACCGGCAAAAGGCTTCGTGCGCCCGCTCCAGCGGATGCGTGACAACTGTGAAACTTTGATGGTCCTTGTTCTGACGCTTCCAGCGGCGAAGGGTTTTCTGAGTGAACCCCTGTTCGAGATCACTCTCGGAAACACCGTCGAGGCGGGACATCCATTCCCGAACGATCCGATCAGATGCGCATTTGATCGGCATGTATAGCAGCGGAACACTCCGACACGCGAGGAAAGCAGGCACATTCGGACCACGCGCGGGCTCATGGTCTGGCAAGAAATCGACGCCGAAAGGATCTTCCGACACCAGGGCAGCTTTCATCTCTTCGTAATTCTCGACCTTCTCGGACATCGGGACAGGGTTCTGGCGCCGACCCGTCCGGATCGGCAGCTGCTCATCCCTGGCGCCAAGAAATCGCGCCAGACCTGCAATGATCTCGGCGTTGTCGATTTCCTCGCTATCGATCCAGAAGGCCGTCTGGCCGGATTTCTGGAGGCGTTCCCGTACCAGGTTCAAATGGTCGGCGCGCGCCGCCCGGTATTCTGCGAATTCCACTGCATCGAAACGTGTCATACCGGCTTTCGCCGAACTGAGATCGCCGAGCCACCATTGACCTGTCTTTCGCGCAATCTTGAGTGAGACATAGCTGGCAAGCGGATTTCGCGTCAGCACGATCTTGGCACAGGATCGGTCGGAAAGGCACAAATCCAGCGCACGCTGGTCATGGTCCGAGAAAAGTCGGAAACCACCAAGTCCTTCAGTCTGTTCACGCATTGATCGGATCATGGCACCCGGATCAGCTTCGCGCACTTTCATGGTGATGCCGAACAATGCCTTCTGTTTCGGAACCCCCACGAAATGCGGGTTGAACAACTCACCGTGGCAAACCAGTTCGCGAAATGCGTTCAGCTTTTCCTCAAGCGCATTCGATCCGGTGCGCATGTCGGCAAGAATGACGAAACTTGTCCATTTCGCTGCCATGATCTAGTGCACCACTCGAGGAGCAGCGGCCTTGTGCGTAACAACGGGCATGCCCTTCAGACTGCCGATATCGCCGACCAGATGTAGCTGGAGCCCGTCATTGTGCAGCGCCCTCAAGAACTCTGGAAACGCATCAAGATTTGCCATCTGCGGCGCTTCGAAAAGCGCATGCCCATCCCGCAACCGCGTCTCGGCAGACAGAATCTGAAGCCGTTCGATCGGGGCGTTCAGGTACTCTGCCAGGGTCCAGATGCGAACCCGGGCCTTTGTCTCCCGAGATCGCAGCAGCCTGATGTAGTCGGTTTCGATCCGTTGAAGCCGCGCGGCTTCTTCCCTGAGCACCGAAATGTCGCGCCCGGACCTGAAAAGCTGTATGGACCATGCCCCGCTGATCACCCAGATATGCGCATTGGCGTCCACCGACGTGAACTTGGCAATCTCTTGCCGGTCGTCAGGTCCGAATTGGAACACCTGCCGTTCACCCCTTGTCGACCAGATGAGGTTTGTCAGAAACGCGTTCGGATTGTAGTCCCGCAAACGGGCATTGTCTGTGAGGCCACCGGCAAAATCGGTGTGACCATCGGCGAAAACCGCGCGTTCCGGCGCATAGAGATGACCGTGGGTTCGGCATTCGGTTGTCCGCGACAACCATGCTTCGAAATCTTCGTACAATTCGTCGAAACCCGACAGAACCGTGTACGGGGCGGCCGACTTACCATTCTCTTCGAATTGGCGCGGGAACCGGCTTTGCATGTAAAGACCCGAACGACCGACCTGGCGGCGCTCTCCCGCACGAGAAAAGCTGCGTTCAATGCGCACCGGCGCCGGTGGCGCGGGATTGAAATGCTCCAAACCATCACCCAGAAATGTATCGTATAACTGGTTCGCACCCGGCCAGACCTTGCGCACGACAAAGCAGTCAGACCGTCGCAGAAGCTGAAGGTGGTCGTCATAGAAGACATGCGGCTTTCCCTGATAGTCGAAGCGCGACAATGTCAGGGCCCTGCCCTCGATCCGCTCCGAGTAGAGCCTGACCAGTGTCTGAAAGTAACTCTCATCCGGGATCCAGACGCGCTTGAAGTACTTTTCAAATTTGCGCCGCCGCGGGTCCCCGAGGAGTGCTTCCAATGTCTTGCGGGTCAGGCACCACCATTGCGATCCCAGATGGGGTTCGATCTCCTGCGGAATCCGGCGGCTGAGATTAAGCTTCCGCTGAAGTTCGACCGTCAAGTCGAACAAACGTCTTCGGCGGCGCCAAGCGAACGGAAAACTAAGTGTGAACCGCTCGGCATCCAGCCCACCGATCGTCCAGGGAACATCGCGCGTCGTGACGCTTTCGATGAAGTCGGTGTCGGGATTGGCGTCGAGGAATGTCTGAAGTTCAGAGACCGGGCGGAGGGGGAGACAACTCCCCGAGGCAAGATAAACATGCCGGACGGAGGGAAACCGCTCCAACAGCAACCGCGTTGCGTCGAGTGTCGCCTGCACCAGGGACCACGTTCCCCACTCGCATCTCAATCGGCGCCCGAAGAGAACTCCGGGAAGATCCTCAAGAGCCTTCACGAACGACGCATGCGCTTCGCGCGAAACCGATTTGTCGAGATGGACGACAATCGGGCATCCGGCACTGGCCCAATACCGGGTGATCTGTAACGCGCGATCCAATGGCTCATGCGCAAGAATGACGAAGCCCAAACGGCTCATATCCAGTCACCCTTGGAAATCAGACCGAGCGCTTCCAATTGCCGCCAGTTCACATATTCCTCGGACCAACGCGTCCAAAGCATTGGCTGCGAAGCAGATTTTTCCTGATACGCGATGTATTCCCTGCTACCCGCGAAATGTTCGCCCCGCTCGATTTCTTCGACAACTTTCTCCGGAAAACTGTCGAGAAATTTCGCGTGGAGCAAACAACCGCATGCCTTCTCTCCGCCGGCCTCGTCATAGACCAGGTTCAACCCGCGCGGCAGCAGCGCATGGGTCGAACTGGCATAGACAAATCGCCGGTTCCAGCGCACCAGAGGAACCTTGTTCAGTGCAGGGGCACTGTCCGGGTCGTCAGCAAAGAACGCGCGGGCACGCGGCCCCCCCTGGATGAAGAGGTTTCGAAGGAGATGGTGCCTCGTGATCGTGTAATTCCCGGAATCGAACCACGATGCGATTTCGAACGGGTTCTGGCCCGGCTGATATGATTGTTCGGCGATTGGGCCCTTGGGGTACATGTCCAGCAACATCGCACCGAATGAACGTATTTGCGCCGACTGCAGCCATTCCGTGAGTGCGGGAAGCTTTCGTGTATCACAGAACGGATAAACGAGAAATTCGTCGGGATCCACCGTCAGGCACCAATGACCATGACCATGCTTCGAAAGGAGCCAGTTGACCCAGTCCATTCCGAAGCGCGCGCGACGATAGCTTGCCTCGGTCCGCCAAAGGGACACATCAGGCTGCTCGGCGAGATAGTCGCCAGACCCATCGGTCGACCCGTTGTCGATCATGAGGAAATGGGAAACGCCAAGATCGCGATAGTAGGACAGGAAATACGGCAGCCGCACCATCTCATTGCGCAGAACCGTGAAACAGAGGATCTGATCCTTCCTGATCGCCTTGGTGCGATCAACGACCCGCGAAAGCTCATGGCGTTTTCGCCAGGCTCGATAGCGTCGCCTTCTTCTGCGCCACCGCAGACGATACGAGGTTGCTATTCCCATGGATAGCCTCCGGATCAAAACCCTTGCATCGCGTTCAGTTCCATAGCTGGCTCAATACAAGGTTCAGATGTCTATCCCATGTGGGCCTGTCCAGTTGGACACTTGCAGGATCCCGCCGTTGCGGGGCGCTCGATGTCTTGTCCAGTACCTGCTTTATCTTTTCGATCCATTGATACCGGTCGTCAGGCCCTGCGTAAATGGGGATGTCGGCAAGCGTTTCCCGGAACACCGGCAAGTCCGAACATATCACAGGAACGCCACGCAAGGACGCTTCCAGTGGCGGAAGTCCATATCCTTCAGCAAGGCTCGGATGCAACAAACAGGTGCTCTGTGCGATCAACGCGGCGACCGCGCCGTCATCCAGGTTCGGAATTTCATGAATATTGGGCGGACACCTGTCCAGCCTCGCAGTCAGTGCAGCATCGCACCAGCCCCGATTTCCCAGAAGGTAGAGAGGGGGCGCTTCCAGACCAAGCTCTTCCCAAACATCCAGGAGAAGCGATTGGTTCTTTCGCATGTCGATTGTGCCAAGGCAGCTGAAATAGGGCGCTGTGATCCTCGGTGCCATCCGTCCCGGGGCTGTAAGGGTCACCCCCAGAGGCGCGACGACGGGGGCAGCTTCCGGAATGTAGCGGCGAACATCCGATGCGGCTGCGTGCGAAGGACAGACGATGAAATCGGCATGATCCCGAACCGCCAAGACGCGCCGCCGAAAACGTTCGGCCATCCCCGGCCTCTGTGTTTCGGGCAAATCGAGGGGGATCATGTCATGCAGCATTACGACGACGCGCGCATGGCGGGACACGGCGCGAAGTACCGGCGCATCAAGGTTACTATGACCCAGATTGAGATAGAGAGAACCGGGCTTCAGAGACTTCGTCAACAGGCGCGATAATCCCATCCGGGTGGCTGATGAAATCGCCAGCCGGCGCAGATCCGCCTCTGCTGCGCGGCGGGCGGGGTTAAGCGACCGCGACAACCGCGAAACGAGATCGGGTTCGCCCCAGACAATGCGTCCGTCGAGCCTGTCCTTGAGGGCAGAAAGACCGGTGCGGTCGAAGAAACAGAATCCTGCGGCCGTTCGTGCCAACCCGGTTAAGGGGAGGTTGCGGTCCAGAAGGCCCACAAGCCAGGCGTATTCGACGCGGTCTATTCCGGTATATGGACCACGCCCGACGCGGCTGACCAGTCGGGTGACATCAAGACAGAGCACCTCTCCGCCGGTCACAAATGTCGTTCAGCAGCCATGGGACAGGAGTGTCGTCAGTTGTCCGGATTTCTGCAACGACAATTCGCGCTACTGGGCGGCCTGACGGATCGCGGTTACGCTTGCCAGGTAGTCCAGGAGTTCATCGCGAAGGTCCTTCCGTCCAAGAGCGAAGGCAACTGTCGCCTGGAGGAATCCCGCCTTCGAACCACAATCGAACCGATCGCCCTCGAAGCAAAACCCATGTACAGGACGACCTTCGTTCAATTCCTGCGCGATTGCGTCGGTCAACTGAATCTCGCCGCCCGCACCACTTCCGATGTTGCATAGGCTGTTCATCACGGACGGGGGAAGGATATACCGACCAATCACGGCAAGGTTGGAAGGCGCGGACCCCTCGGCTGGCTTTTCCACCATTGCGCCTACTTCGACCAAAGAGCCGTTGGTCCCGGATACATCAAGAATGCCATAGGACGAGGTCATGGCCGGAGGAACTTCCATCGCGGCAACCATCGCGCCTCCGGTTTCCTGATAGGCTTCAACCATTTGCTGAAGACAGGGTTTGTCGGCGGAAATGACATCATCTGGCAGAATGACTGCAAAGGGCTCGTTTCCGATAAGGCGTCTCGCGCACCAGACGGCATGACCCAGACCCAAAGGACGGTTCTGACGGATATAGGCGATCGCGCCGGAGTCCATATTCGTTGAGTGGAGCACCTCGATAAGGTCGTCCTTGCCCTTTTCGCGCAAGGCCGACTTCGAGGTCGGGGGCAGCGTCAAAGTAGTCTTCGAGGGCACTCTTCCCGCGAGAAGTCACGAAAATGAACTCGGTTATGCCAGCGGAACGCGCCTCATCAATCGCATACTGTATCAGTGGGCGATCGACCAATGTCATGATTTCCTTGGGAATCGACTTCGTAGCCGGCAGGAAGCGCGTTCCAAGACCAGCGACAGGAAAGACTGCTTTGGTTACTTTTCTGTCCATTCCGAACATCAGTCTATCCCAACCCTTAAGAACCGTTAACAGCTAACTCATGCATCTGGGCAGATTTATGACCGCAGGGCATTCTTTATCGTATTTTCTTACCAATTGGTTACAAAAGGGGAAAATTGGCGGGAAAGCGCCCCTTCCTCAGAACTCCTGCTGAATCCTCTGATCGAAACCCACCCGTTGAAAGAGGGGACCATTTCGATCTGATCGACCCCAGAGACCCCCTTTCTGGAGCCAAGATCCGTCTTCTTGGTAAGAAACCTTGTGAAAGAGCGCGGTGGGCGACAAACGAAAGAGCCAATCCGGGCGGACTGCGTCGTCGGCTGAGCGCGCCCAGCACCACCGACTCTCGACATTCAACTTCTTCGAAGGGTCTTCGGCCGGAAGACGTTGGAACGGGACTCCACCCGTCTGATGTCCGCCGGGACCACCTATCCTTGGACTCGCGCATCCTTCATCGAACTCCCGGAGCAGGCGTGGCACGTCGTCGGGCATGATCCGCCCGGCCACCATGTGTTGCAACAATCTGCGACGCTGGTCGCCCCGATGCGAGTCAATCGCAGTTTCAACCTGATCCGGTGGACAGTAGAGGGACAAGAACCGCGCGAGACTCCGACCTATCTCGCGAAGACTGCGCGGCTCCCTGTTGGTGCCCCTGTGTTGCGAGGCCAGTTGCCGATGCCAGACCCGCGCCCTCGGCACCAAGGCGGTTGCAAGACCCTCCCGAAAGAGGCGCATGTTCAGGTCGGTATCGTCCATGTAGAACGCGTAAGACGTATCAAAGCCGCCAAGTTCTGCGAGGGCAGCCCTCCGAATGGCCATGTTCGTCCCTTCGGTCCGAACCGCCCGACCTTGCGAGCCCGAAAACACAACGGGATCGGGCCCCTCGAGTGAAATCTCGTGGTGCCAGCCCTGAGGATCGACGGAACGGGCGCCCCACTGCAAACTGATCCCATTGCGCCCCGTCACATAGCCACCCGCCGCCATCACCTCCGGCGCGATGAAAGGATGGATCAAATGCGCCAGCCAGAATGGTTCTGCAATTGCATCATCGTCGATAAAGGCCACGATTTCCCCACTCGCCGAGGATAAACCCACATTCCGGGCGACTGATAGGTTCGCTTCGGAGCATTCCGCTATTTTCAGATTCTCGGACAGCGGATGTGCCCGTGCTGCACGGATACCTGCCTCGCAGGCCACGACAATCACCTCGAATAGTGCATATCGCTGCTGTCCCAAGGCCGTCAGACAAAGCGCTAGTGCCTCGGGCCTGTCGCGAGAGGCGACGATGACGCTTACGCTCATCTCCTTCATGGAGCGTAGTTAGCCATCATGATTCTCTGGAGGCACCAATTTGGTTTCCGGCGAGTAAGCGATGAAGAACGGATTTTCGAAGCCCGGCTTGCCATAGCGCAACGGTGTGTGATCTTCGAAGTTCAGAACTGCGCCACCAGCACCAGCGAGGACCGCATGGCCCGCCGCGGTATCCCATTCCATGGTCCGACCGAGCCGCGGATAAAGATCGGCCTCGCCAACCGCCACTAGACAGAATTTCAGCGATGAGCCCGCACTTTTCATGTCCGCAACCGGATATTTCGCAATGTACCTGTCTGTAGCGGCATCGCGATGCGATTTCGACGCAACCACACGCAATGCCGCGGGATCGGGCCTCGAAACATGGATCGGGATCATTTCCCCGGGCGCGTCCGGATCGAACGGTCCCAGTTCCTCAACCGAACTGCCATCGGCACGCGTATAGAACATTCGCTCCTTTGCAGGGGCATATACGATACCCCGGGTCGGCATGCCCGATTGCACGAAAGCGATATTGACCGTGAAATCGCCCCGCCGCTGGATGAATTCCTTCGTCCCATCAAGAGGATCGACGATGAGGAATGCGTCTGCCTGGATATCGTGGCTGTCCGCCTGCTCCTCTGTCACCAGTGGAATGTCCGGGAATGCCGCACGCAAGCCGGAACTGATGATTGCATCTGCGGCCTCGTCCGCCTCCGTGACCGGGCTTGCGTCCGACTTGCTCCGTACTTCGAAATCCGGAGATGCATAGATTTCCATGATCCTGGCTCCCGCCGCGAGGGAAAGTCTCCGCATTTCGGCGGCAAGTCGGTCGAAATCCAATGGGCTGCTCCGTCATTGATACTACGGTTGCGGAACCTTATGGTACGGCTCACACGGAACAGCAAGAATTCCGCGCTATGTCCAATACTCAGGCCAGGCAGGACAACCAATGTTTGAGGCTCGTGAATCAATCGGAATGATCGGATCGGCTGGCAGCATGCTCCGGCTGATCTTTCACAACACGGTCCGATCCGTGCGAAAGACCCATGGCAACGCAGTCATCGCACTGCTGCTGAATATCGTTCAAACGGTGCTTATGGTTGCCGTCTTCTACGTGATGTTCTCGATTCTCGGGCTACGGGGAATGGCGATTCGGGGTGATTTCCTCCTTTATATCATGTCCGGAATCTTCCTGTTCATGGTGCATATCAAGGCACTTTCCTCTGTCGTTAAATCCGAAGGTCCGGCATCCGCGATGATGCACCACCTTCCGATGAATACGGCGGTTGCAATCGCATCGGCTGCGCTCGGCTCGCTTTACATTCAGACACTGTCGATGCTCATCGTCCTGTTCGTCTACCATGCCGGTTGGGGACCGATCGAGATACATGACCCGATTGGCGCCTATGCGATGGTCCTTCTGGCATGGTTCTCGGGCCTCAGTATCGGAATGATCTTCCTTGCTCTGAAACCCTGGATGCCCGGCTTCGTGGACATGGGCGCAACGCTGTTTCAGCGGGCGAACATGTTCGCATCGGGCAAGATGTTCGTCGCGAACTCGCTTCCCGCCTACATGCTGTCGATGTTCGACTGGAACCCGCTGTTTCATTGCATCGATCAGGCTCGGGGCTTTGTGTTCATCAACTACAATCCGCATTTCACATCTCTGGACTACCCGTTCTACGTATCGATCGCCTGCCTGACGATAGGGCTCATGGGCGAATTCTATACCCGCAAACACGCCTCGATCAGTTGGAGCGCCCGGAGGTGAGGTCGGTTTTCGCTCTCGCCCTCCTAACCTTCACCTACCCGGCATTCGCGGCGCAGCATGACTGGCCTGCGCTTTTCGACGTATCGGATGTCGCGGTGGACGATGTGTTGAATATCCGGTCACGACCGGACGCTTCGTCCGAGATCGTAGGAACTCTTGCATCCAACGCGACAGGGATCGAAATCCTTTGGCCGGACGACCAGGGAAAATGGGGGCAGGTGAACGCCGGGGAATCCACAGGCTGGGTGTCGTTGGTTTTTGTCACGCGCCAGGCGAATCAATCCGACAGTAATGTTCCGGCCGTCGCCCATTGTTTCGGAACAGAGCCCTTCTGGTCGCTCGACCGAAAGGACGGGAATCTGATCAGCTCGGGCCTCGACAGACCGACGATCACATATGCAATTTCCGACACGATCACCGCATCCGGGCGAATCGCACCCTATGCGATCCGCGGCGAAAGCACGGACGCCACGATCTGGCTTCGTTTCAACCGGGCGGAATGTTCGGACGGAATGTCGGACCGGCTCTTCGCGATCGATGCCGACGTGATAATCGACGGTCTTGCCGGATCGGAACTTCTTTCAGGCTGCTGCACGCTGAGTGAGAATTAGGTCACGACCCGCAGGGTAAGATTGAGTCTGCCCCCATTGGACAAGAGCCCTGAGGAACCGAACCTGATCCGGTCAATGCCGTGATAGGCAAGCCGTGCCGCCCCGCTCATCACCAGAACATCACCCGACTTCAGCCAGACGCTCTGCGTCTTGCCGCTTCGCTCTTTTCCGCCAATCCGGAACAAGGCGTCATCACCAAGCGAGATCGAAACGACCGGCCAGTCAAATGAGGCTTCGTCGCGATCCTGATGAAGGCCCATCTTTGCGCCTTCGCCGTAGAAGTTGACCAGACAGGTATCGGGCGCACGACTCACACCACTGACGGCTTTCCAAACCGCAAGGACCGTCTCGGGGATCGGCGGCCAGTCCACACCTGAAGGATGCCGCCGTTCGTAGCGATACCCGCGCCGGTCCGAGATCCAGCCGTAAGACCCCGCCGATGTCATTTGCACCGACATCTTCTTTCCGCGGCTGGTTTCGGGATGCAACAAGGGCGCCTGTGCCACTACAGACCGAACCGCATCGACGATTGCGCTCTGCTCATCCGGATCAAGAAGCCCCTGCCAGAACCCGGCGTCAGCGATGCGAACCGTTTCGCTTGCCATTTTTCGCGCAGCCAATCCGTCACCCATGAGAAACGCCCCGATTTTTAACCCTTCGCGTGGCATACGCCCGCTTGCAGCCCAATTTCGCTGTCCCTATATACGCTCGGAACCCGGTTGGGGCAGGTCCCCGACTGAAACTCTGGGATTGGATTGTGGTGCCGCAACGGGCCACGGGTCCGGAACATCGCCTAAGAAGAGGAAATAGATATGGCCAAAGTCATCGGTATCGACCTTGGAACCACAAACAGCTGCGTCGCGATTATGGACGGATCGCAGCCGCGCGTGATCGAGAACGCCGAAGGTGCACGCACCACGCCCTCGATCGTCGCCTTTACGGATAACGAACGCCTCGTTGGTCAGCCGGCCAAGCGTCAGGCCGTGACGAACCCTGAAAACACCATCTTTGCCGTCAAGCGCCTCATCGGTCGTCGCGTTACCGACGCCGAGGTGACGAAGGACAAGAACATTGTTCCGTACACCATCATCGATGGCGGTAACGGCGATGCATGGGTCCAGGCGAAAGGCGAGAAGTACAGCCCCTCGCAGATCTCGGCATTCATCCTGCAAAAGATGAAGGAAACCGCAGAATCCTATCTGGGCGAAAAGGTTGAACAGGCGGTCATTACCGTTCCGGCCTATTTCAACGACGCCCAGCGCCAGGCCACCAAGGATGCGGGCAAGATCGCCGGCCTCGAAGTTCTGCGAATCATCAACGAACCCACAGCTGCTGCACTTGCCTATGGTCTCGACAAGAAAGAGACCCGGACCATTGCTGTCTATGACCTTGGCGGCGGTACGTTCGACATCACCATCCTCGAGATCGACGACGGTCTGTTCGAAGTGAAATCCACCAATGGCGACACCTTCCTTGGCGGTGAAGACTTCGACATGCGGATCGTCAACTACCTAGCGGACGAGTTCAAGAAAGAGACCGGCGTCGACCTGACGAAGGACAAGATGGCTCTGCAGCGTTTGAAGGAAGCTGCGGAGAAGGCCAAGATCGAACTGTCGTCCTCGTCGCAGACGGAAATCAACCAGCCGTTTATCTCGATGGACCCGAATGGTGGTCAGCCGCTGCATATGGTCATGAAACTGACGCGTGCAAAGCTGGAAAGCCTCGTCTCCGACCTGATCAAGAATTCGATCAAACCCTGCCAGGCCGCGCTCAAGGATGCAGGCCTGACCACCAGCGACATCGACGAGGTCGTTCTGGTCGGCGGTATGACGCGGATGCCCCGCGTGGTCGAAGAAGTGACCAAGTTCTTTGGCAAAGAGCCCCACAAGGGCGTGAACCCCGACGAGGTTGTCGCCTTGGGTGCGGCAATTCAGGCCGGCGTCCTTCAGGGCGATGTCAAGGATGTGGTCCTGCTCGACGTGACACCTTTGTCTTTGGGCATCGAGACGCTGGGTGGTGTATTCACCCGCCTGATCGACCGCAACACCACGATCCCGACGAAGAAGTCCCAGATCTTTTCTACTGCCGAGGACAACCAGAACGCGGTGACGATCCGCGTCTTCCAAGGCGAACGCGAGATGGCTGCCGACAACAAACTGTTGGGACAGTTCAATCTCGAAGACATCCCGCCGGCGCCACGCGGTTTGCCGCAAATCGAGGTTACCTTCGATATTGATGCCAACGGCATCGTTTCGGTCAGCGCAAAAGACAAGGGCACCGGAAAAGAACAGGTGATCACGATCCAGGCCTCGGGCGGTCTTTCGGACGATGAGATCGAACAGATGGTCAAGGATGCCGAGGCGAATGCCGAGGCGGACAAGGATCGTCGCGAACTTGTCGAAGCCAAGAACCAGGCGGAAAGCCTGATCCATTCCACCGAGAAGTCGATGGAAGAGCATAGTGACAAGGTCGATCCGACGACAATCGAAGCCATCGAACTTGCGATCTCGGCGCTGAAGGATCAGCTGGAGACCGATGACGCCGGAAAGATCAAGTCCGGCATCCAGAACGTCACCGAAGCGGCAATGAAGCTTGGAGAAGCGATCTACAAGACCGAGCAGGAAAAAGCCGCCGGCGAACCGTCGGAAGCGGAAGACGGTCCTCGTGATGTTGACGACGAGATCGTCGATGCCGATTTCGAAGATCTGGACGACGACAAGCGCGCCTCTTGAAGACGCGTCCCGAACGCATCTGGCCGGCCTGCGAACGCAGGCCGGCCATCGCGTTCAAGGCAAGGTGACCATAGATGGCAAAACGGGATTACTACGAGGTTCTGGGGGTCTCGAAAGGTGCGGGCGCCGACGAGATCAAGAAAGCCTATCGTCAGAAAGCGAAGGAACTGCATCCCGATCGTAATGCGGACAACCCCAATGCAGAAGTCGCAGTTCAAGGAAGCGAACGAAGCCTACGAGGTTCTGAAAGACGCCGACAAGAAGGCCGCCTATGACCGCTACGGTCACGCCGCCTTTGAAGGCGGCATGGGCGGCGGTGGACCACGCGGCGGCCAGTATGCGGGCGGCGATTTCGCGAGCGCCTTCTCTGATGTATTTGACGATCTGTTCGGCGATTTCATGGGCGGACGGCAGGGTGGCGGACGGCAACGCGCGGCACGCGGCTCTGATCTGCGCTACAACCTCCGAGTGACACTTGAAGATGCCTACTCCGGCCTGCAAAAGACGATCAAGGTCCCGACAGCGCTTACCTGCGACACGTGCAGGGGGTCGGGTTCGGAATCCGGAACCGAGCCCACAAATTGCCCCACGTGTTCGGGCATGGGCAAGGTTCGCGCGCAGCAGGGTTTCTTCACTGTCGAGCGCACCTGCCCCACCTGTTCCGGCATGGGCCAGATCATCCAAAACCCCTGCAAGAGCTGTGGGGGCGCCGGACGCGTCCAGAAAGATCGCTCATTGTCGGTGAATATTCCAGCCGGGGTCGAAACCGGAACTCGGATACGTCTTGCCGGCGAAGGCGAGGCCGGGATGCGCGGAGGCCCATCTGGCGACCTTTACATCTTCATCGAGGTCACTGACCATCCGCTGTTTCAGCGTGACGGCCAGCATCTTTATTGCCGCGTTCCCGTCAGCATGACGTCCGCAGCCATGGGTGGAGATATCGAAGTTCCCACCATCGACGGCGGGCGATCGCGTGTAAAGGTTCCTGCGGGAAGTCAGTCTGGCAAGCAGATGCGCCTGCGTGGCAAGGGGATGCCCATGCTCCGTGGCGGCGGGCAGGGCGACATGTACCTTGAGCTGGCGGTGGAAACCCCTGTGAACCTGTCCTCCCGGCAGAAAGAACTCCTCAGGGAGTTCGAGGAGTTGTCGAAGACAGATACAAACCCGGAATTGTCAGACTTCTTCTCTGCGGTAAAAAGCTTCTGGGACAATATGAAGGGCTAGGCTGAGCCCTCTCACCTGATCGTGCTGATATAGCAAATCAGTCGGCTCTTCCGAGATTAACGCTTTGTTGACCTTGCACGGCGAGTGTCGGCATATGCCACCGCGTAAGCACCATTTCTCAGATGCGCTGCCGTCCTTGTTCGAGGTGCCAATGGCGACTTCGGTGATGCCCGAACCGAAGCTGCCCTCTTACATCCGCGACCACCGCGCGCGCCTTCGAACCCGATTTCTCGAAGGCGGAGCCGCCGCGATGCCGGACTATGAGCTTCTCGAGCTCGTTCTCTTTCGCGCGATCCCCAGGCAAGACGTCAAGCCCCTTGCCCGGCGGCTTCTTGACAGGTTTGGCGACTTCAACAATGTGATTTCGGCCCCACCTAACCGGCTTACGGAAGTATCGGGGGTCGGCCCATCGGTAGTTCAAGAGCTCAAGATCGTCGAAGCTGCCGCCCAGCGCATGGCCCGATCGCGCGTCATGGGCAAACCGGTCCTCTCAGGTTGGCAGGCACTCTTGGACTATTGCCATATCGCGCTGGCACATAAGGACACGGAACAGTTCCGTGTGCTGTTTCTGGATCGAAAGAACACCCTGATCGCCGACGAAGAACAGGGGCATGGCACCGTCGATCATGTGCCGGTCTATCCGCGTGAGATCGTGAAGCGAGCGCTGGAGCTGTCGTCCTCTGCCCTGATCCTCGTCCACAATCACCCGTCCGGGGATCCAAGCCCTTCGGCCGAAGACATCGCAATGACCAAGGAGATCGACAAGGCAGCGCAGGTCCTTGGTCTGACACTTCACGATCACCTCATCATTGGAAAAGAGACCGAGCTTTCATTTCGAGCCAGCGGCTATCTCTGATGCAACCAGACTTCAACACGGCGGTTGATCCGACGACCCCAATCGTCTTCGTCACAGCCCATCGGCATCACTTCACCGAAACCGTCCGCAACGAGTTCTGTTCTGATATCGGCGTCTGCACCAATCGCAGCAATGACCGCATCCCGCACGGTCTCGGCGCGGCGACGCGACAGCTCCAGATTCGACCCCGCACTCCCCTGCCCATCGCTGAACCCCGCGAAGAGCAGCTTTCCTCCGCCGAACCGACCATCGACGATATGCTTCGCCAGCACCGTCACGTTCGCTCGTGAGGGTGCGTCCAGATCCGCCGACCCATCTTCGAACCGAAACGTCAGGCTGACCCTGGCGCCGTTCTGAAGCGCTGCCACCATCCTGCGCAGATCCGGGGCACCCACTTCTCGCCCCGTCGCAAGAATCGCCCTGCTCAGTCGGTCGCCCTGTTCGGCAAGGGGCCTGTATTCCAGACCTTGATCAACGAACCCTGCGGCCCGAACCACGTCCTGCGCCGTACCCGAGGCAAGGAAATCCAGAAGGTCCCGCGCAATCGCAGGCAAGCGACGCGCGGGCGTGTACAGATAGTGCGGTGCCGAAAGCGGATAGTCCTCGGATTTGATCGCACCGGTTTGCGCCGCCACGAAATGCCCACAGCTGCCCAAAAGTGACAGGGCTCTAGCGTCTCCAATTCGTGAGGTTGTTCCCAGTCCAAGCGCGCGGTTGTCCCCAGCGACAGCCCGCGCGACATCGGCAACACCGCCATGCCGGGTAATCCAGGGGACCGCACCCTCTTGATCGGCAACAGGAATGAAGCGCGCGGAAAGACCATGCTCTGATCCGGGCAGGTGGACAGCGATCTCGGCATCAGGGCCGCCAAGATCCGCCCAATTCCGAATCTCTCCGGAAAGGACACGACCCAGATCGGGAACGCTGATGGCCTTCACGGGATTTTCCTCGGCGACCAGGGGGGCGATGGCGTCAAGCGCAACGATCTGGCTTCGTTGATCGCGACGCAGATCACCCAGATTGGCCTCAATCGATCGCGCGTTCTCGGAGTCCGACACTTCACGGAACGCCATGGCTATATCGGCTTGCTCGGAAACGAGATCGGCGAAGCCCTCCGTAGTCGTAGTAATGCGAAATCTAATCCGGGCCACAGGGTTCAGGCTCGCCGGGTCGGTCAGAACGTAAAGGAAATGCGTCTCATCCTCGTCCTGACGTACGAATGTCAGCCCCTTGCGGGCGGCGAATGCCTCCAAAAGACGGGGCATCAGGTCCGTCCCAGTCAGAGCCGAACCGGAGATCATCAACTCGGCCATGTAGAAGTCGGGAATGGGACAAGCCGCCCCTTCGCAAACTACACCTGATCCTGCAATCGTCAGGGTGCCATACACGGTTTCGATGCGAATGAATTCGCCATCATAACTCAGCAGATCACCTGTCAGGACAATCGTCCCGTCATGCGATGTCAACGTTACACGGTCCGCGGCGCTCGCAGAACCTGAGGCAAGTCCGAGGGAGATGACCAGCGCCGCCAGTCTTGGAAAGTTCATCGGTGGGAGTGGCCCAAACCTACTTTCCGGCTATCTTCAGGTCTTCCAAAAGGTTTTTCAACACCAGAATTGTTCCAGCAGAGTCGCAGCCCGGCAGGCTGATCTGAATCTGGGTGACCTCGATCGGCTCCCCGGCGCGAGTCTGAATCCGCGAAACGGGAAGTGTTTCTCCGCAATTGGCGTCCGTTACTCGCACAGCCACTGACAGCCGGACTGTTCCGTCGCGGTCGATATAGCCCGAAGGGAAGGAATAGATTTCCGCCATTCGGGCATTTTCAAGCTCGGGCTCCCCGAACCGCTGAAGAAATCCTCCCGCAGCGCGGTCACCGCTTGTCGGAAGCCCAGAGCGTCGGGCAGAGATATGCCCCGCATCACCCGGCCCCGCATCGAATTCGAGAGCATGCAGCGAAAGCGCGGAAGAGCCATTCCACTGCATCGCAACGCGATCATAATCCGCTGCATCAGGCACCGAAACTTCCCGCGACAAAGCGATGTTGTTTCCGACAATGACCGAGACCGAAGCTTCGCTAGTCATCGCCGGGATGGAAACGGCAAGCTGTCCGGTCTTATCGGTACGCATCCTGAAATTCAGACCTGCATGCTGGATGTCAACGACCGCATTCAGCTCACAGGGTGCATCAAGCTGAAGCGCGATCATCGCTCCGGGGGCTGCAGATGCACTCAGATTCTGTTCGCAGGCCATGCCGAAGTCATTGAGATTGATCTCGTTGTCCCCTGGCGGCGCAATAAATGAATCCGCAGGAACCGAGATGCGTGAAAGGCGGGTTCGGGGAAGAGATGAAGGTCTTGTAGCAAGGGCTTCAGGTTCGGGAAAGATAAGCGCGATAGTCGAAACTGTGGGGGCCGAAGAAACCGCTGTCTGTGATGGAAAGAACAAAACCGAGGCATCTGCTCGGGTCTGCATCGGTTTCCACTGAGACGGCCGCGGCGCCGGCATCGCCTGGCTGGTCTCACCCGACATACCGTACTGCATGATGTGTCCCGCTCCCGCCGCAATCACAAGCGTGAAGACGGCGGTCATTGCCATCCGCCAAGTGAGCACTTTGTTTTCCCCTCAAGCACCAAACAAGGCGGTTCTGGCAGGGGAATACGCCATTCCTATGGCAGAGTTCCGACAATCGTTAAGAAATCAAGCACCTAGCCAAATCACAAGATCTCGCGTTTGATCGCATATCTTGTAGTTCTTGCGCCATCGACCACGATGGAAGCGCCAAAATCCAGCCCAATTCCAAGAAGACCGCCTTAGCTCAGGCGGCCATGACAATGCTTGAATTTCTTCCCAGATCCGCATGGGCAGGAATCATTCCGGCCCGGATTGCCCCAGGTCGTTGGATCGCTCTCGTCAAACCCATCGACTGCCGCGGCCTCATGAGGTTCCTCTGACGGCGCCTGGGCCGCTTGTTGAAGGGCGGCCTGTCGTGCGGCCAGTTGCCTTGCCATTTCCTGCTGTTCCTCTGGCGTCATCGGTCGGATCTGCGCAAGTTTCTGCGTCACATCCTCGCGCAGACCATCCAACAAACCTTCGAACAGCTGGAACGCCTCGTTCTTGTATTCGTTAAGCGGATCACGCTGTGCATAGCCGCGGAAACCGACCACCGAACGCAGATGTTCGAGCGTCAAGAGATGTTCACGCCATTTCTGATCGATCGTCTGGAGCAGGATCTGCTTTTCGATCGAGCGCATCATTTCGGGCCCGAATTGCGCGGCTTTCGCTGCCATCAGCTCATTCGTTGCCCGATAAAGCCGTTCACGGATCTCGGTATCATCCACGCCTTCTTCGGCCGCCCACTCGTCAACAGGAGCGTCGAGACCAAGCTTGGTCCGTACTTCTTCACGAAGTGCCTCGGTGTCCCACTGGTCCGCATAGGATTTCGGGGGCATGTAGACATCGATGAGGTCATCAATCACCTGATGACGCATATCCTCGGCGATTTCGGAGATCTCTTCGGCTTCCATGATCTCGCGTCGCTGCGAAAAGATCACCTTTCGCTGCTCGTTCATCACGTCGTCGAATTTCAACAACTGCTTTCGAATGTCAAAGTTGCGTCCTTCGACCTTGGCCTGAGCCTTTTCGAGGCTCTTGTTGACCCAGGGGTGCACAATCGCTTCGCCTTCCTTCATCCCCAGCGACGAAAGGACCTTGTCCAGCCGTTCCGACCCGAAAATCCGCATAAGATCGTCTTCGAGCGACAGATAGAAAGATGACCGCCCTGGATCCCCCTGACGTCCCGACCGACCGCGCAACTGGTTGTCAATCCGGCGGCTTTCATGCCGCTCGGTTGCCAGCACGTAGAGGCCGCCCGCATCAAGAACCTTCTTCTTGTCGTCGGCATGTTCGGCTTCGATCCGCGCCCGGATTTCGTCGGGATGCGCGTCGGGATCCTTGGCAAGCGCTTCAAGCACTTTCAGTTCAACATTCCCGCCCAACTGGATGTCGGTTCCGCGTCCGGCCATGTTCGTCGCGATCGTAACAGCCCCGGGTTTCCCCGCATCAGCCACGATCTGCGCCTCCTGTCTCGTGCTGACGGGCATTGAGGACGTTATGCGGAACGCCCTCTTTCTTTAGAAGTGTCGACAGATACTCGGACTTTTCGATCGACGTAGTGCCAACCAGTACCGGTTGACCCCGATCATTGGCTTCCTTGATTCCATCGATGATCGCCTTGTACTTTTCCTGCGCCGTCCGGTACACCTGATCGTGTTCATCGACACGCGCGACGGGTTTATTCGTCGGGATCTCGACAACTCCGAGCCCGTAGATCTCGCCGAACTCCTGAGCTTCCGTCGCCGCCGTGCCGGTCATCCCTGCCAGCTTGTCGTAAAGCCGGAAATAGTTCTGGAAACGTAACACTGGCGAGCGTGACGTTCTCAGGCTGAATGTCGCAGTTTTCCTTCGCCTCGATCGCCTGATGCAAGCCATCAGAGAGACGCCGTCCCGGCATCATCCGGCCTGTGAACTCGTCGATAAGCATCACCTCGCCGTCACGGACAATGTATTCCTTGTCCTTCTGAAACAGCTTATGCGCCCGCAGACCCTGATTCACATGGTGTACGATCGTCGTGGATTCCGGATCATAAAGCGACTGCCCCTCGGGCAGGATGCCTGCTTCATGAAGGCGGTTTTCAAGGAATTCGTTGCCAGCATCCGTGAAGGTCACGTTCCGTGTCTTCTCGTCCAGCTCGAAATGCTCGTCAAGAAGCTCTGGGATCAGGGCATCGATAACCTTGTAAAGCTCCGAACGGTCCTGGCTTGGCCCGGAAATGATCAGCGGTGTTCGCGCTTCGTCGATCAGGATCGAGTCCACCTCGTCGACGATAGCGAAATTATGGTACCTCTGGTGCATCTCCTTGAGTTCCGACTTCATGTTGTCGCGAAGATAGTCAAAACCCAGTTCGTTGTTAGTCGCGTAGGTAATGTCCGAGCCATAGGCCTCTGCCTTTTCGGACTCCGGCTGCCTTGGATAGACGACGCCCGTCGTCATTCCCAGCGCTCCATAGACCTTTCCCATCCAGTCGGCGTCGCGCTTTGCAAGGTAATCGTTCACGGTCACGATGTGTACGCCCTTGCCGCCGAGCGCATTCAGATAGGCCGGAAAGGTCGCAACCAGCGTCTTGCCCTCACCCGTCTTCATCTCGGCGATATTTCCCTGATGCAGAAAGATACCACCCAAAAGCTGTACGTCGAACGCGCGCAGACCCAATGCGCGGCGCGCTGCCTCGCGACAGTTCGCGAAAGCCTCGGGCAACAGGTCGTCAAGCGGTTCTCCTGACCTGCGCCCGTGCCTGCAATTCGGCCGTCTTTTCCTTGATCCCCTCGTCCGTCAACTTCTCGAATTCGGGCTCAAGCGCGTTGATCTTGGCGACCACGGACCGCATCGATTTGACCTTGCGGTCATTCGGCGTACCAAGGACCTTCTTCGTGATCGTTCCGAAACCAAGCATTTTCAAATCGCCTCAATGCGCTTTTGACAGGATCGTGTGAGGGGTTGCGCTTGCCGCCGCTTGTGGCCCGCCATAGAACACGCGTGAACGTGCTTAGCCCCTCGGTAGGACAAAGGCGATGTAAGGGGCCGTATGGAAGGTGTCAACGCCGGGGCGCACCACGGCAAGTCTGAAGGAATATACAATGCTCAATCGTATCCCGGCTGCAATGGCCCTGACCGTCTTCCTTTCGCTTCCTGCCGCTGCTCAGGAAACGACGGCGGACACCGTGGTCGCGACAGTCAACGGGGCGGACATTACAGTCGGTCACATGATCATTGCAAAGGAACGTCTGCCCGATCAGTTCCGGCAATTGCCAGATGATGTGCTGTTTGACGCGCTTCTCAACCAATTGGTCCAACAAGCCGCAGTCGCCGCCACCAACGACACGCTTTCAAGACGTGGCGTGCTTGCGCTTGAATATGAGCGTCGTGCCCTGATCGTCTCGGAAGTCGTAGACGCCTTGACCGAAAACGCCGTCACCGAAGACGCACTCGCTCGCCGCCTATGACGAAGCCTATGCAAATCTCGAGCCGGAAGACGAATTCAATGCTGCCCATATCCTTGTCGAGACGGAGGAAGAAGCGAAGGCGCTTCTCGAAGAGCTGAACTCGGCGCGGATTTCGGGGCCCTGGCCCGCGAGCATTCGACAGGCCCCTCCGGCCCGAACGGGGGAGACCTCGGCTGGTTCGGACTTGGCATGATGGTGCCGCCCTTCGAAGAAGCGGTTGTTGCCCTTCAACCCGGTGAAGTCGGCGGCCCGGTTGAGACCCAGTTCGGCTGGCACCTCGTCCGGCTCAACGAGATCCGGAAAAAGGGAGCACCAGCCTTCGAAGACGTTCGCGGCGAGCTCACCGAGCAATTGCAGCGTTCCGCAGTCGAGGCCCTCCTCGACGAGGCAACCGCAGCTGCAGAGATCACGCGGGTAGAAGCCGGTACGATCGACCCCAACGTCCTCAGCAACGGCATCTCTTCTGGATGAGTAGAGACAATGCCCAGCATTTCTCCATTGGCCCCAAAGGCAGGGTTCCCGAACCTGCCACCCATCGCAGGTGTCGAATTCGCATCGGGGGCCGCGGGTGTTCGCTATGCCGGTCGATACGACGTCATGCTGGTACGCTTCAGCCCGGTACCACGGTTGCAGGCGCATTCACCCGCTCTGCAACGCGGGCCGCGCCGGTCCTTGATTGCGAAGAAAAGCTTGGTGGGCCTGCGTCCGAGGGGGCTGCTATCCTTGTGAATTCCGGGAACGCAAATGCCTTCACGGGCCGTCATGGAACCGAAGCGGTGCAGGCGATCACATCCGCCGTTGCGCGGCAACCGGGATACCGGTGAACCGGGTCTTTCACCTCATCCACCGGCGTGATCGGCGAACCGCTGCCGCATGATCGGATCGTTGCGAAACTTCCCGACCTTGCCGAAAGCCTCCGGCGCGGACGGTATTGCCGACGCCGCAAAGGCGATCATGACCACCGACACATTCCCCAAAGGCTCGGTCGCAAGCGTCCAGATCCGCGGTAAGACCGTCACAATCGCCAGGCATCGCAAAGGGCTCTGGCATGGTCGCGCCCGATCTCGCGACGATGCTGGTCTACGTCTTCACGGACGCAAAGATCGGCTTCGACGATCTGCAGGCACTGGTATCCCGTCATACCGCAAGGACGTTCAATTGCATCACTGTCGACAGCGATACGTCGACATCCGATACGCTTCTGGTCTGCGCGACGGGCGCGTCCGGGGCCGATGCAGCAGGCGACGAAGGTTTTTCCGATGCCCTGTTCACGGTGATGCAAGACCTGGCGCATCAGGTCGTCCGTGACGGCGAGGGTGCGACGAAATTCGTGGCCGTACACGTCTCGGGCGCCGCAGACGAGGCCGATGCGCATAAGGTGGGGATGGCCATCGCCAACTCCCCCCTGGTCAAGACGGCCATCGCAGGCGAGGATCCGAATTGGGGGCGTATCGTCATGGCGGTCGGAAAATCCGGTGCCCACGCCGATCGGGACAAGCTTTCGATCCGCTTCGGTGACATTCTTGTGGCCGAAAACGGCTGGGTGTCGCCCGTCCTATAGCGAAGCGGCAGGTGCCGCTCACATGAAGGGCGAAGAGATCGATATATCCGTGGATCTCGGAATCGGTACCGGAACTGCCACGATCTGGACCTGCGATCTGACAAAGCGATACATTGAAATAAACGCGGATTACCGGTCGTGAAGACTGTCCTTGTGTCGGCGGTCGCTCTGATCGATCGTGACGGCCGCGTTCTGCTTGCACAGCGCCCTGAAGGCAAGTCCATGGCTGGCCTCTGGGAATTTCCGGGTGGAAAGGTCGAGATCGGAGAGACCCCGGAGGCCGCGCTGATCCGCGAACTTCAAGAGGAACTGGGAATCGACACCTGGGCGTCGTGCCTCGCCCCGCTCACCTTCGCCAGCCATTCCTACGAGGATTTTCATCTGCTGATGCCGCTCTTCGCTTGCCGGAAGTGGCAGGGTCAGCCGATGTCTCGTGAGGGCCAGACGCTGAAATGGGTCCGGCCGAACGACCTTCGCACCTATCAGATGCCCCCGGCCGACATCCCCCTGATCCCGATCCTTCGCGACTGGCTCTAGCATGCTTGCAGTCCGTCAACTCGCCCGGTTTTGGGGTTCCAACCCCTGAACATACCTACGGCCGAACTCATTGCTGGGACGCTCAATCAGTCGGTAAGTCAGGGCAGACAGGACAAGCGTAAGGATGTAGACGACCAAGAAGTTCACGAGGCCGAATCCCGACTCGATACCGACCCCGTGCAAGAGGGCGATTGAAATCATGTGCAGAAGATAAACGCTGTAGCTGATCGATCCGACGAAAAGCAATGGGCGCCAGGTGAGAACCGATATTGATACCCTTCGCACCGGACGGCGTCAGAGATGCCAGAAGCACCGCGACCATGAGAGACAGGAGCTCTCCACGGCCGGGGAAATTGAGCACAAGGCAGAGAATCGCAATAAAGACTGCCAGCCAGCACGCGCAACGCTGGAGTCGCCCATCCGACGCCTGAATCCGCCACCGCATCGAATAGGCAAAGCTTCCGATCAGAAAGTAATGCGCATAGGCGATGGGAGACCACCTCACCGGAAGAGAAGTTCCAAGTACCTCTTTCGCCATCAACCCGATAAGACCGCCACCAGCAGAAATCCGAAGCACATCAGAATCAAACGCCAGATCCCCTGCGCGAATGGCAACAGAAATGGCAGAAAGATGTACCAGAACACCTCGACGGGAATGGTCCATTCGACGCCGATCAACGAGTTGGCAATCCGGTAATCAAGGAAGCTGACAAACGCGAAATGCATCAGCAGGTTGCGCAGGTCCGGGAGCGACGGCGAACTCGGTCATCCAAGTCGACACCACTAGTCCAAAAGACGCGAGTAAGAATGCGAAGGTGATCGTGAACCAATAAAGGGGAACGATCCTGAACAACCGCCGCAAGAGATAAGATCGATAATCCTCGCGCATCCGCAATTGTCTTGGCGATCGTAAATCCCGATACGACAAAGAAGACATCGACGCCGTATTTTCCAGCACTCGTGATGGCGTCCCCAACCGAACCCCATCCCGAAAATGCACCGGTATGAATCACGACAACCATTGTCGCGGCTATGGCACGAATTCCCGTAATGAAATCCGTCTCTCCGTATGAGCGGATCATTCCGGGTCGTGAGCATCAGCCATGTTCGCTCAGTTCTGGACGAGGCAATGCACCGCATAGCGACGCGGGCCGGAAACGTACAGTCAGAGACGAACGAAAAAGAGGCGGTTCATCACCGCCTCTTTTCATCAGAAACCGAGAACGGATCACTGAAGCTTACGTTCGACCTCTTCCCGCGTGAAGATTTCGATCACATCACCGACGCGGATATCATCGTAGTTCTCGAATGCCATGCCGCATTCCTGACCGGACTGTACCTCGGCGACTTCGTCCTTGAAGCGCTTGAGCGTCTTCAGCGTGCCCTCATGGATCACGACATCGTCGCGCAACAGGCGCACGCCGGCGGACCGCCGCGCCACGCCTTCGGTCACAAGACAACCGGCAACCTTGCCGACGCCCGAAACCTTGAAGACCTCGCGAATTTCGGCATACCCGATGAACGTCTCGCGTACCTCGGCCGACAACAGACCCGAGGCAGCCGCCTTCACATCATCGACCAGATCGTAGATGACCGAATAATACCGGATCTCGACACCCTTCTGGTTCGCGGTGTTCCGCGCACTGGCATTCGCCCGCACGTTGAAGCCGAAAACAGGTGCACCGGATGCTTCGGCAAGCCCGACATCAGTCTCCGTAATCGCACCAACACCAGAGTGAAGGACACGGACGCGTACTTCGTCGTTTCCGATCTTGTCCATCGCCTGCACGATCGCCTCTGCAGACCCCTGCACATCGGCCTTCACGACAATCGGAAGCTCAGCTACGTTCTCGTCGTCCTTTGCCTTCGCCATCAACTGTTCAAGCGTCGTCGCAGCGCCCGCCGCCGCACGTTTCTCTTTCGCGGCCTTCTCGCGATACTCGGCGATTTCACGCGCCTGCGCTTCGGTCTCGACGACGTTCAGAACGTCACCGGCCTCGGGCGTACCGTTCAGGCCCAGAACCTCGACCGGAACAGAAGGACCGGCTTCCGAGACCCGCTCACCTTGGTCGTCGACCAAGGCGCGCACCTTGCCCCATTGCTCGCCGACGACAAAGATATCGCCCTGACGCAGTGTCCCGTTCTGCACGAGAACCGTCGCAACCGGCCCACGGCCCACATCAAGCTGGGCTTCGATAACGGCACCCGATGCAGGGCGATCCGGATTGGCCTTAAGCTCGAGGATTTCTGCCTGAAGCGTGATCGCTTCAAGCAACTCATCAAGACCCGTGCCCTTGATCGCGGAAACTTCGACGTCCTGAACTTCGCCGGACATCTTTTCCACCACCACTTCGTGCTGCAAAAGATCCGTCCTCACCTTGTCCGGGTTAGCGGAAGGCTTGTCGATCTTGTTGATCGCGACGATCATCGGGACCTTCGCGGCCTTCGCGTGATTGATCGCTTCGATCGTCTGCGGCATGACCGCATCGTCGGCTGCAACCACAAGTACCACGATGTCGGTGACCTGCGCACCGCGTGCACGCATTGACGTAAAGGCCGCGTGGCCAGGAGTATCCAGGAAGGTAAGCTTCTTGCCGTCCTGCGTTACCTGATACGCACCGATATGCTGGGTAATGCCACCCGCTTCGCCCGCAACGACCTTGGCGTTCCTGATCGCATCAAGAAGCGAAGTCTTGCCGTGGTCAACATGGCCCATGATCGTGATGACCGGCGCACGTGGCTTCAGATCTTCGTCCTTGTCCTCGAATGCATCGATCACATCCTCGACATCGGAATCGGACACGCGCACCACGTTATGCCCGAATTCCTCGATGATCAGTTCGGCAGTGTCCGCATCAATGGTCTGGTTCTGGGTTGCCATGATTCCATTCTGCATCAGCGCTTTGACCACGTCGGCAACGCGCTCCGCCATCCGGTTTGCAAGCTCCGACACCATGATCGCTTCCGGCAGCTTGACGTCGCGAACAACCTTCTCACGCTCGACCTGACCGCCCATCGCCTTCTGGCGCGCGCGCTCCTGCTTCCGCTTCATCGCGGCAAGGCTACGCTGGCGTCCGCCCTCGCCTCCGGACAGCGCCTGGTTCAGCGTCAGCTTGCCTGCCCGGCGTCCACTATCGTCGCGGACCTTACTGGGCTTCGCAGCCCGGTCGCGATCATCCCGTTCCGTCTTGCGCGGCGCGGCAGACGGCTTTGGCCCGCGGGCCGCACCCTCATCGCCCGGGGGCGGTGGCGGCGGAGCCGCTTCAGCAGCCTTGGCTTCGGCGGCACGCTCTGCTGAACGGGCCTCTTCCTCGGCCTTGCGCTTCAAAGCTTCTTCGCGTTCACGTTCTTCACGCTCTTTCGCTTCCGCCTCGGCACGGCGACGCTCGCGCTCTTCAGCACGATCACGCTCTTCGGCTTCACGCTGTTCAGCCTCTTCGCCCTCGCGCGCCTTTGCGGCGGCAAGTGCTTTCATCCGACGCTCCAATTCGGCATCGGAAATCCCGGCAGGGCGCTTCGAAGGGTCGCCGGCGGGCGCACCGCCGGCAGCTTTTGCCCCGCCAGTTGCACCGGCACCCGGCTTCGGCACCACAACACGCTTACGCTTGGTTTCGACGACCACGCTTTTCGTGCGGCCGTGGCTAAAGCTTTGCTTTACCTGACCCGCACGCGGCCCGCCGCGAAGACCCAAAGTCTTTTTGCCGTCATTATCGCTCATACTGTCTTCTTTGCCTTTCCAGTGGATTCACCACCGCCAGTCCCGCGAACGCCCGACAGCCGCAAGGCGTCCTCCCTGATCCGTTCAGTGAGTCCGCCCGCGGCAAGCGCCGCATGTATCACATGTTCCCGTCCGAAAGCCAAACCCAATTCTGATGCATTCAAAACATCAAAAAACGAGTTTTTTCCGTCCGGTGGCCGCAATCGGGACTTTCCCCGATCCGACCCATCCGTGGCCTGCAGAAGCACCACGGCTTCGCCAGTCAAGAGCCATCCCTTGACCTTCTCGAAACCCGCGACCGCCCGCCCGGCCTTGCGCGCCATCGACACCAGATCGACCACCCGTCGCACAAGTTGCGCCTCGACCTGATCGACAAGGCCCGCGGGTACGGTTGCCGGTCGCCTTGGCTGCGCGAGCGAAGAGCTTCTTCGCCACCGCTCGCTCCAGAGCGTCGCGCCTCGCGCTTACCCACATGCCACGGCCAGGCAGCTTCCCGCGAATATCGGGAACCACGGTGCCGTCAGGTCCCAGGACGAAACGGATCATACCCGATGTCGGTCCCGACCTCACCCGTGGCAACGCACCGGCGTTCCGGCTCGATGCGCTGCTTATCCCGACCTCCGCGAGACATGGCCGCCACCCGGGACCTGCAATCAGGCCCCGGCCTCCGCTTCGGTTTCGCCGTCGACGCCTTCGCCGTCGCATCTCGTCCGGAACAAGATCCGCAGGATCGACCCAGCCAAGCTGGATCCGCGCGGTCATCACCATGTTCTGCGCTTCCTCAAGCCCGACGTCGAAAGGTTCCAGAACACCGTCATCCTTGGAGCGTTCGCCATCGACGATCGTCCAGCCGCCGGCGATCTCCCAGTCTGCCAGTGTGCGCGAAATCCTCGAGCGTCTTAACGTCATCTTTGGCAAGCGCTTCCACCATTTGCGGTGTCAAACCTTCGAAGTTGATCAGGCTGTCCTCCGCACCCATGGCGCGGGCGTTCTCCAAGTGCCTTGGCATTCTGCGCATCGAGATAGTCGCGTGCCCGTGCCTGCAATTCGCTGGCCGTGCTCTCGTCCACCCCATCGATTACGAGAAGCTCGTCGGATTCGACATAAGCGACTTCTTCAAGCGACGTGAAACCTTCCGAAACCAGAAGCTGCGCAAAGAACTCGTCCAGATCCAAAGTGTCGACGAACAGCTTCGTGCGTTCCTCGAACTCTGCCTGACGGCGCGCACTTTCCTCTTCCTCGGTCATGATATCGATATCAAGGCCGGTCAGCTGGCTTGCAAGACGCACGTTCTGCCCACGGCGACCGATGGCCAGCGAAAGCTGCTCATCGGGAACGACCACTTCGATCCGCTCTGCCTCTTCGTCCAGAACGACCTTGCTGACCTCAGCCGGCTGCAGTGCGTTCACAAGGAATGTCGGGGCATCTTCATTCCATGGAATGATATCGATCTTCTCACCCTGAAGCTCGTTCACCACGGCCTGAACACGGCTGCCGCGCATACCGACACAGGCCCCCACCGGATCAATCGAGTTGTCATACGAGATCACCGCGATCTTCGCGCGGCTGCCCGGATCTCGGGCCACAGCCTTGATCTCAATGATGCCGTCATAGATTTCGGGCACTTCCATCTTGAAAAGCTCGGCCATGAATTCCGGGGCGGTACGGCTCAGGAAGATCTGCGGGCCCCGTGCCTCGCGACGTACATCTTTGATGTAGCACCGAATCCGATCGCCGTTCCGATAGGCTTCTCGCCCGATCTTTTCGTTGCGGCGCAGAATACCTTCGCCTGCACCCACATCGACGATGATATTGCCGTATTCCTCGCGCTTCACCACGCCGTTGATTATCGTACCAGCGCGGTCCTTGAACTCTTCGTACTGGCGATCGCGCTCGGCCTCACGCACCTTCTGCAGGATCACTTGCTTGGCCGATTGCGCCGCGATCCGGCCCATTTCGACCGGCGGAACTTCTTCGACAAGGGTGTCACCAACCTTCGGATCATCCAGATACTGCTTGGCCTGCTCAACCGTCATCTCGGCTTGATAGTTCTCAAGATCTTCCTCTTCGACAACGGTGCGTACGCGCGTAAACGTGGCCCGGCCAGTCTTGCGGTCGATCGACACCCGAATGTCCATCTCCGCGCCGTAGCGGCTCTTGGCGGCCCGCGCGAGGCTCTCCTCCATCGCTTCCACGACCAATGCAGGGTCGATCATCTTTTCGCGGGCGACGGCCTCTGCCGTCTGCAACAGTTCCAGCTGGTTTGCCGAAGTGATGGCCATTCTCAGGTCTCCTCATCCCCATCGATGATGGTTTCAATTTCGTCGAATTGCGTTTCGTCTACCTCGCCCGCATCCTTCCGGGCGCGCAGCACATCGCGGATCAGATCGTCAGTCAGAACAAGCTTGGCATCGGTCAGCCAATCGAATTCAAGCCCGATGGTAAGGGGCTCTCCATTCACATCGATCTCGATCAGGACTTCGGTGCCTTCCGTCCCCTGCAGCATGCCCTTGAAGCGTCGGCGTCCGTCGATCATCTCGCCGGTTTCCAGCTTCGCTTCGTAGCCGGTCCATGTCTCGAAATCCTTCAGCCGGGTCAGGGGCCGGTCGATACCCGGGCTCGAAACTTCAAGCGTATATGCGTCCTCGATCGGGTCCTCGACATCGAGTGTCGCACTCACAGCCGTCGAGATCCGGGCACAGTCATCGACCTCGATCCCACCTTCCGAACGCTCGGCCATGATCTGAACCGTCGGTGTTTTGCCACCCATGTAGCGGACACGCACAAGCTCGAACCCCATGTCCTCGATGACAGGGGTTATGATCTCGGCGATACGCCGATCGAGAATGGCTTTTGCAACCAGGTCTGGCATTGGTGTCCAAAAAACAAAAAAACGGGCCCGCGGCCCGCTGATTTTTCCGGTGGAGGCTTGGGGGTGGAGGCCAAGTCGCCGCTGCTGAGGCTGATATACGCATGCATTGCTGGGACTGCAAGCCCTCAGGCAAAGAACCAGCGTTCCGCGATCCTGCTTGCATCAATCGACTCCTCCGAGGCGGAGTTCGCAACTTGGCTCAATCTGGTCGAAAACCCCCAGTAAGATGGCACCTCGACACTGAGTGCTGGCTCGGGACCTGCTCCACCGGCTTGACCCCATGTCGTGGAAACCTGCAGATCAGCGCCCGAACGAAGCGGTTTGACCGAAAGATCGGTCGCCCCCGCAAACGCCCACATGGCCTGAAGCATGCGGCCGGCACCCGGCCATTCCTCGGTCGCTTCCGCAACTGATACCGTCACTTCCCTAACCTTGGCCCCGCGCAATACATCGCGCGCAGCCCGGTAATCCGAGATGACGTTTTCCACCTTTCCGTCCCCCGACAAATATGCGGAAAGGCCACGCGGGTCCAACCCTGCCTCAAGCGCCTCCCGCAATGCGGATGATTTCACTCCGAAGGCGCTGACGACAGCATTACGGCGGCCTCCAACACGCAGGACGCCCTGTCGGGTTCGGGATGCAAGCCGAGATTGAAAACCAGGGTCGATATCCGCCGCAACGTCCACCCGGCCAGTCGCGAGAGCATCTGCACGGGCAACCGGTTGGCGAATGCGAAGCAACTCGATCGCATTGAACCAGCCTCCTTGCCCGTCGCGATAGTGGGCGGTGACGCGCTCGAGCCGGGCCAGTTCGCCGGGCGCGAACGCGGAAACTCGGTACATCCCTGTCCCGACAAGATCGCCGGGGCCTGCACCCGATGGCCGGATCACCAGTGACGGATGCGCCAGAAGCAGCGGAAGTTGCGGATCGGCGGATCGCAACCTGATCTGGATCGATCCACCGCCCATGGCCCGCACGCGCGAGACATTCGCGAGAACACCCTCAGGCCCAAGATGTCGACGCAGGGAATGAACCACATCCATTGCAGTCAAGATCGCGCCCATCATGGAACCTCACTCCTGACCTCAGGAAGACCTCCCACACCACTGCGCTGGCGTCTGCACTCCAGCGTTCTGCCAACTCGCCACGCAATTGCCCATCGGGTCCGATTTCGGTCAGACAGTCGAACACACTCCCGGGCGCAATGAGCCGCCCGAACAGATCCGCAACTGCCCATGGCCCCGCATCGCCGGGACCCGGAACTGCAATTCGAAGCGTTCCGCCCGGCTGGGGAGATGCAACCGACACAAAACCTGTCGCGGCAAAGACGGACGCCGCGGCACCGGTCCGGATAAGGTTTCGTCTGCTTATCCGTCGGGACTGAACCGTCCAATCGCTCATAGGCGCCCCTCGACATGCATTGATGACCTGAAATCCCGCCGAAGCCCGTTCGTCGTCTGCACCAGTTGCGCGGTAATGCTCGGTTCGGACAGGGCATGCCCCGCCCGTGGCACGATGGTCAGCCGCGAACCCGGCCAAGACTTGTGCAACCGATAGGCCGAGACGGGCGGGCAAATCATGTCATACCGCCCCTGAATGATCGTGCCGGGAACCTTCGCCAGCCGGTCCATATTCTCGAGGATCTGACCGTCCTTCTCGAGAAAACCGGCATTCATGAAATAATGATTCTCGAGCCGCGCAAAAGCGCGCGCATACTCTGCCGGACTGTCACCCCCTGGGCCATCGTTCGAGATCGAGGCGAGCGTATTCTCCCAGCTTGCCCAAGATCGCGCATAACGGGTCTCCTGCATCAGATCGTCCGAGAACAGTCGTCGTGCATAAGCACCGATCAGGTCATGCCGCTCATCCTCGGGTATCGGCTCGACGAACCGGGCCCAAACATCTGGCCAGAACTGACCCGCACCCCCGCCATAGAACCAGTCAAGCTCGGCGCGGGTCATCAGAAAGATACCCCGCACAACAAGGTGCAAAGCCCGCTCGGGATGTGTCTGCGCATAGAGCAACGCCAGCGTGGCCCCCCAACTACCGCCGAACACGATCCAACTCTCGAACCCTAATGTGCTCGCGGATCAACTCGATATCGCGAATCAGGTGCCAGGTGGTATTGGCCTCGACACTGGCATGGGGGCGCGACCTGCCACATCCCCGCTGATCGAACAGGATGATTCGGTAATGCATCGGGTCGAAATACCGACGCATCGCTGGGCTGCACCCACCTCCTGGCCCACCATGCAGCACGACCACCGGGACACCCGTCTGGGTTGCCGCATTGTTCCACATAAATCCGGTGACCATCGCCAACCTCCAGCATCCGCTGATCGAACGGGTCGATCGGCGGATAGAGAAACTGGGTCGCACCCTTTTGTACTGCCACCTTGTCCATACGCCCTATATAGCGCGGTGAACGGTCGTAAACGAGGCCACTTTTCACTTACTGGACGCAAGGACACTCAGATGCAAACCGCCACCAATACCGTGGACGCAGCCGAGATCGAGAAATTTCAGAAGATGGCCGCCGAATGGTGGAATCCCGACGGCATGTTCAAGCCATTGCACATGCTGAACCCCTGCCGGCTGGACTACATCACCACCCAGATCGCGGCAGAGTTCGACCGTGATCTTGTCCTCCGACGCGCCCTTCGCGGGTTTGCGCATTCTCGATATCGGTTGCGGTGGCGGCCTTCTTGTCCGAGCCGATGGCACGGCTGGGCGCCGACTGTCGTGGGTGCCGATGCCGCGGAACGGAATATTCCCGTGGCACGGATCCATGCCGAACAATCCGGTCTCGAGATCGACTACCGCCACACAACCGCCGAGGCGCTCGCCGAAGCGGGTGAACAGTTCGACGTGGTCCTGAACATGGAAGTGGTCGAGCATGTTTCCGACCCACAGGCCTATATGAACGCCTGCAAGAGCCTACTTGCGGCCCGGCGGGTTGATGATCTGCTCGACGATCAACCGAAATCCGAAAAGCTTCGTCATGGCGATCATCGGTGCGGAATACGTCATGCGATGGCTACCCAAGGGGACGCATGAATGGTCGAAATTCATCACCCCCGACGAACTCTATGGACTGATCCGAAATGCAGGGCTCGATCCGGTCGATCGTACCGGCTTCGTCTTCAACCCGGTGGCATGGTCATGGCGCCTCTCAGACCGTGACCTGAGCGTGAACTACGTCACCGCCAGCGTCAACCCACCTAGAGACTGTCGTCGAACCGGGTTCTCACCTCGCGCAGAACCGGCAAGACCGCGCGCACCTTTTCCGCGCCGATCTGCGTCACGACTTCGGCCACGATTGGCGTGATCGCTGCCATTGCCGCATCGCGGGCGGCGCGGCCCGACGGGCTGATAGAAACGAACTTCCGCCGCGCATCGTCCCAATCCGGACGAACATGCACATGGCCGGCCCATTCCAGCTTTCCCAAGGTGTTCGTCATCGCGCCGCGCGTCACATGAAATGTCCGGGCCAGTTGCGCGGGCGTCTTGTCACCTCCGGACCGGGCCAGGTGGTTGAGCACCGAGAAATGCGACAACTCCATCCCCTTTGGACAGAGCCTTCGAGAGACGATTTCGCGCCAGTTGATCTGCCATGAAGATCTCGCTCAACAGTGCGACAGAGAGTGAATCATTCGATTCGGTCATTGCGGTCCTTCAAAGGGGCGATCGTGTCTCAGAGATGGAACCCGTCGCCGCGCATCATCCACCTCTGCCATGTTCAGATCAACCAGTGTGACCCCGGGCAAATCGCCGCCATCTGCAAGTATTTCTCCCCAAGGAGCAACGACAAGACTGTGGCCATGGGTACGGCGTGGTCGACCTTCCGAAACATCATGCTGCCCACACTGCGCTGGGGCCAGAACGAAACAACCGTTCTCGATCGCACGAGCGCGCAACAGGCTCTCCCAATGCGCCGGCCCGGTTCCGGGCGAAAACGCCGCCGGCACAGTCAGTATCTCCGCACCCGCCTTGGCGAAGGCCCGATAGAGATGCGGAAACCGCAGATCATAACAGATCGAAAGACCGACGGTCGTGTCCCTGACCTTTGCCACAACCGCCCTGTCGAACCCGGGCGCATAGCCCGCCGATTCCCGATAGGTCTCGGTGTCCGACACATCCACGTCGAACATGTGGATCTTGTCATATCGCGCCATGATCTCACCCGCCGGATCGATCAGGAACGACCGATTTGCGAACCTTCCGTCCCCGCCGGCGACCTTTAGGCCCAGCGAACCGATCAGAAGCCAGACCGAATGCGCCCGTGCCTCATGCCGCAGCCCGTCGAGCGTAAGATCGGCCTCTTCCTGACTGAAGAACCCGTTCCTGATGCTCCCGGCTCGACGAAACACAATTGGTGACTTCTGGCGTAAGAATGAATTCTGCACCGGCACGTGCTCGCCTCGCGGACGTAAGACTGTCGTCTGATCAAGGTTCTTTGCCGGATCATCCGACGATGTAAGCTGAACCAGACCAACCCGCATCCCGGTCAACCCGTCAAGAAGGGCGTCGAGTTTGCCGGAGCGATCCAACGCATAAAGATCGTCGCAACCACCCACATGGTGCTCCCCGATGAAATATCTGCGGCACAGTGTGCCGACCATTCGCACGGGCCATCATCTGTTGCCGCAGTTCGGATCGCCACTCACGTCATGTTCGACGAAACTGACGCCTTTTGTCGTCAGAAGCCGTTTCGCAGCGTGGCAGAAGCCGCACAGAGATGTGGTATAAATCTCGACGGATTTCATCGGCAATCTCCTTGAACTCCCGAAGATATAGACTCTCACCCGTCCTTTACAACGCGCGCCAGCACCAGCACAGAAACCTTCTCCGCGCCGGCTTCCTTCGCCGCCATGGCTGTGGCTCTGAGCGTCGCCCCCGAGGTCATCACATCATCGACGATCATGACAGCGCGCCCGGCGAGGCGGTTGCCGCTGCCGGGGATGCGGGCGGATCGCTCCTTCAAGGTTTTGCCGCCGCTCATCACGGGTCATCTTCTCCTGAGGTCGCGTCCGGCGGTCCGTACCACGGCGTTGGGGCAATAGTTCGCGCCAGTCAACCGACAGATTTCTTTGGCCAACGCCGCCGACTGGTTGAACCGGCGTTGCAGAAGCCGCGTCCAGTGGAGCGGAACCGGCACAAGGCAGGTCTCGACATCGATCCGGGACGAGGCGCGAGCGGCCATCCACTTGGCAGCTGGCCTGACAAGATCCAGCCTGATCCCCATGCTTGAGCTGAAGCACCATGCGACGCGCGGTATCGCGATAGGACATGATCGCAGTTGCATGGTCCCAAGGTGGGGGATCGGTCATGCATTCATCGCAGACAGAGCGAAGACCATCTCCTTCGCCAATGAGGGGAAGACTGCACCCATCGCAAACCAGACCCCGAAATAAACGGTGTCTCGGTCCAGCATTTCCCGCACAGCCCGTGGGCGGATTCGACAAGACCACCACAGGCGATGCATTGATTGGGGTAAAGAATGCGCAGCGGGTTTTGCATTTCCGTCTTCCACTCCCTAGGTTTCGCCCATGACGCCCCGCCTGACAGATCGGACTGCCCTTGAATTGCACCGCGCCCGTGCGCGACGTACAGGCGAACCCGCGCTTTTCCTGCACGAAACGGTTCGGAGCTGAAATCGACGAAAGGCTGGAAGAGGTTAACAGAACCTTTAAAATCCAGTGATCGTGACCGGTTTCCCCGAAATCTGGCATGATTTTCCGCATGCCACCTGTCATTCCCGATACGAAACGCTCGCCTCGCCCCGGCGCCCATGATCTAGTCATTCACGCCATGGCGCTTCACTGGTCCGACGACCCTGTCGGTCAACTCGTTCAATGCCGCCACGCACTTCGTCCCGACGGGTTGCTGATCGCGGCCGCACTCGGCGGGCAGACCCTTCAGGAACTTCGCAGGACGCTGGCAGAGGCCGAAACGCGAGTTCTTGGCGGACTCTCTCCCCGCGTCGCGCCCATGGCAGAGATCCGTGACCTTGGTGGCCTTCTTCAGCGGGCGGGCCTCGCCCTTCCCGTCGCGGACAGTCCAAAGCTCACGACGACCTATTCCTCGCCCAAACATCTCCTGCACGATCTGCGGGCCATGGGCGAGACAAACGCCCTTGCAAGCCGCGACAAGCGGATTCCGCCGCGCCGCCTGTTCGATCTTTCAAGTGAATCTATGCGATCAACTTTCCCGCCCCGCCGAATCGGATCACCGCAACCTTCGAGATCATCTTTCTCAGCGGCTGGTCACCCTGCCGAAAGCCAGCAAAGACCACTTCGACCGGGAAGTGCATCACAGCGGTTCGCGGACGCGCTGGGTACGGTCGAAACCCTCGCAGGCGACACGACGGTACCCCGACAAGATTGACCCGGAGCGATTTGCGTTTATGTCCCCAGGAAACTAAGTCATCACAACAGCCGGAAACGCGCAATGTTCGACGTCGACAAAAGTCTCGCCGATGGTGCCCAGATGAAAAGTGCCGAAGTTATGGAAAGCCACCTACCGAAGGATCATCCCCCTGGTGCCGCAACCGCGGATCGGCGTCCTTCTGGCGAATCTGGGCACGCCAGACAACTATGACTACTGGTCGATGCGCCGGTACCTGAACGAATTCCTCTCCGACCGCCGTGTCATCGACTATAGTCCATGGATCTGGCAACCGCTTCTTCAGGCCGTGATCCTGACCAAACGTCCCTTCTCCTCCGGTGCTGCCTACAAATCGATTTGGAATCACGAGGCCGGTGAAAGCCCCTTGATGACCATCACCAAGGATCAGACGGCCAAGATAAAAGACGCTATGGCGAAACGCTATGGCGACAACGTGATCGTTGATTTCTGCATGCGCTACGGTAACCCCTCGACGCAGTCGAAAGTCCGGAAGCTGGCCGAACAGGGATGTCAGAAGATCCTCTTTTTCCCGCTATATCCGCAATATGCCGGAGCGACGACCGCGACCGCCAATGATCAATTCTTCCGAGCGCTTCTGAGTGAGAAGTGGCAGCCGACGGTGCGGACGGTTCCCGCCTATTTCGATCATCCGAAATATATCGAAGCGCTCGCCCAGTCTGTCGAACGTGCATACGCGACCATGGAGACCCGGCCGGACATCCTGGTGGCGTCCTACCACGGCGTCCCGCGCCGCTACTTGATGGAGGGTGATCCCTATCATTGCCAATGTCAGAAGACGACGCGGCTTCTGCGCGAGCGACTTGGTTGGGACAAATCAGAGATTGTAACTACGTTTCAATCGCGGTTCGGCCCTGAAGAGTGGTTGAAGCCCTATACGGTCGAGGAGGTTGCGCGGCTCGCAGAGACCGGGAAAAAGAAGATTGCAGTCATCGCGCCCGCGTTTTCTGCCGATTGCATAGAAACGCTTGAGGAGATCAACGAAGAGATCCGTGAGAGCTTTGAAGAGGCTGGCGGCGAGGAATTCACCTATATCCCGTGCCTCAACGATGATGATGCGCATGTCGAAGCGCTTTCAACGGTGATCGACGAAAATCTTTCAGGATGGATTGGCAGGAACAGATAGATCCGCTCTCGCGAAAATCCGAAATGAAAAAGGGCGGTGGTTGAACCACCGCCCTTTTTTTGCAGTTTCCTGCAGACTTCTTAGTTCGACGCAGCAGCGGCGATTACCAGAAGAAGAAGCAGCGGAACAACAATTCCACCAGCCGAGGTTCCCGCGGACTCTTCCACGATAACTTCCGGCTCCATCATCGGCGCATCCATGCTGCCAGCAGTTGCAGTCGATGCTGCAGCGGCAAGAGCGGCTGCCAGAACGAATTTCTTCATAGTTTCCCTCCAAGTAATAAACGGCGCCTGTCATCAGACGGACGCCGACACGATATCCGTACCTCGTACGACCGTATAACCAATTTTTCGCGGAAGTGGCAAATAGGCCGCTTCAAGAGCCAAGCGATTCGTCGAAAGAGTCGTCAAATTAGCAACACCTGTGTGCCATTCTTGGTCAAGCTGAACAATTCGGCGATGTGTTCATTGTAAAGGCCAATGCATCCGTTTGAGGATCTTCGGCCGATTTTGCGCGTATCATGGGTGCCGTGAATTCTATAGTAGGTCCATGACAGGTAAAGCGCGTGCGTTCCCAAAGGGTTGTCCGGCCCCGGCGGCACATAGGGAGGCCATTCGGGATTGCGCTTGCGCATTGCGGGCGTCGGACGCCAATCAGGCCCTACAACCATTCGAACCACGCTTGTACTACCGCGGCGCGTGAGATCCTCGGTGACCGGAACGCTGGTCGGATACAGCTTGTATATGCTCTCATCCGCGCTCCAGAAATGCAGCGCGCGCGAATTGATGTCGACGAGGATCGCGCCATTGCGAAGATTCGAGAAGTAGGGTCGCCACTCCAAAGCCCGAAAACTCGCCGAATTGCCACGAACTGGAGTAGTATCCACCCAATTCGGCACGACCTCCTCGCGATATTCGGTCGAATTATCCTGAGCAAGCGCCGGTGCGGCCAGCGTCATTGCAGAGGTCGCCAAAAAACCTCTTCGGCTCAATAACGAAGAATTCTTGCGTTGTCATCTCAATCCTCTGAATCATGACCAAGTCACGCAATGTTTATAGACTTCCGACGACGTTTGCCCGCAAATCAAACGGTTGGCATTTGGCCAAGTTCCGCCATCTCGGTTTGAAACGTCTGGTCGAACAGCGCTAAAGCGCAGAAAGCAATTCGCTTTCCGGGGTCAAAGAATGCGTCCTACCTTCATTTCCCTTGTCGCGCTTGCGCTACTGGCAGCTTGCGCAACGGCGCCGACCAACACGAGGCCAAGTATCGGGCCCGACGGCCAGCCATTGCCAACCGTCTATCGAATCAATGGCTCGGACGAGGATCGGATCAAGATCCGAATGCAAGAAGGCGTCAATGCGCTTCGCCGATCTGCCGGGCTCCCGGAACTCTCCCTCGACTCCAAACTGATTGCCGCGGCGGCCACTCATTCGCGCGATATGTCGATTCAAAACCGGCCTTGGAACTTCGGCTCAGATGGCTCCTCGCCGCTCGACCGGATCGCCCGCGTTGGTTACGATGGCGGCCTTGTCGGCGAGAATATCCGTGAAACCTACGAGACCGAACTCGAAACCCTCTCCGATTGGATGGAAGAGCCGGGACCCCGCGCCGTGATTCTCGATCCCCGTGCGCGCAATATGGGCTTCGACTGGTTCCAGGAGCCCAATGGCAAAGATCTGGTGGACACTGGTGCTGGGAAGCTGACGCCGGACTTGCCAGAATGGGCAGATCGACTATCTTAGAATTATTCTAAGGTAGTCGAGGCATCTCATGCGATCAATGTTGTCGGGGCGGAAGCGCTTCCATGATCTTTCCGATCAGGAAATGATCGCTCTCGCAATTTCTTCCGAAGAAGACGATGCACGGATCTATCGTGGATTCGCGCAAAAGCTGCGTACGGAGTTTCCCTCGACCGCGGCGGTGTTCGAGGGGATGGCCGCCGAAGAGGACAGTCATCGAAAGCGCCTGATCGATCTGCATGTCCAACGTTTCGGAGAAACGATCCCTCTGATCCGGCGCGAGCATGTCTCGGGCTTCTATGCGCGCCGCCCCGTGTGGTTGATGGAGCAACTCCCCCTCGAAAAGATGCGTGACATCGCTGGCGACATGGAGACCGAGGCGCAGAGGTTCTATGAAAAGGCCGCGCAACGTACGCAGGACGCGGATACACGGAAACTTCTCGGAACGCTGGCCGCCGCAGAGGCAGGCCACGAACAGAGCGCCGCCGATCTCGCCGAAACCCACCTGACCGAAGATGCCGTTTCCCGCGAAGATCGGGATGCACATCGCCAATTCGTCCTCACATGGGTCCAGCCCGGCTTGGCGGGACTGATGGATGGTTCGGTCTCCACCCTGGCCCCCATATTTGCGGCCGCCTTTGCCACCGGCGATACCTGGAACACGTTCCTTGTCGGCCTGGCAGCTTCGGTAGGCGCAGGAATATCCATGGGATTCACCGAAGCTGCGTCCGATGATGGAGAGCTTTCCGGACGCGGAAGTCCGCTTAAACGCGGAATTGCGTCAGGCGTGATGACAACACTAGGCGGTCTCGGTCATGCCTTGCCGTATCTCATCTCCGATTTCTGGACCGCTACAATCACAGCGATAATTGTCGTCTTTTTCGAACTTTGGGCAATTGCCTGGATTCAGAACCGGTATATGGAAACGCCATTTTTCCGGGCTGCGCTTCAGGTCGTTCTTGGCGGTGGTCTGGTTCTTGGTGCCGGTATTCTAATCGGCTCCGGATAGGCGTCACAGGTTGATCGCCAGAAGGACCCCAGCGACCGAAGCTTCCACCACAAAGAACGTTATCTTGCGGGTGTTCTGATACCCGTCTGCAAGGATTGATGTCAGTCGGCCTATCGCCGCCCCCGCCCATGCAAATCCGACCATTGCAAAACCGATTGGCGTCCCAAGCAGCAATGCGCCGACGCCCAGGCCGATGAACAACGCCCCGGATGCAGCACGGATCTCGGACAAGCCCATCGTGCTGCCCACCGGCGCCATATCAAGAAGTTGCATCGTGTATCGGGGCGCCAGCCATCCGATGGCGCCAAGGCCAATGCTGATGCAGGCAAGCAGGATGTTTATCAGATCGACCATGAGGTCTCCGCAAATGTAAACTTTGAGGCTGTCTAATCCAACTTACGCTTATGGCGGGCAATTGGATCAGTTTCCGCTTCGGATCGCGGTTCCGATCTTTGAAATCCTGTTCCCCCGACGATCTCCATCAGCTAAAGTCCGCAAAAGAGGCATCGCAAACGTATAGGCGGGCAGAGATGAGCAGGTTTTTGGTGGCGGGCCTTTTGGCCGTGGTCATGGCGCTGTCCGGATGCGCTTCGAAGTTCAAGACCTATAACGGACCCGAGGTGACGCGGATCCTTGTTTTCAAGGAAAATCGGCGGATGTACCTGATGCATCACGACACAGCATTGCGTGCATTCGACTTCGAACTGGGCTTTGCGCCCGACGGACACAAGGTGATCGAAGGCGACGGGCGGACGCCGGAAGGAGAATATATCATCGACCGACGCAATCCGAACTCAAGCTTCCATTTGTCGATCGGTATCTCCTATCCCAATGCGAACGATGTCGAGGTTGCACGCGGCCTCGGACAGTCGCCTGGCGGCGACATCTTCATTCACGGCACACCGAATCCCTTCGCCGGTCGCGACGATTGGACATGGGGATGCATCGCCGTCACCAATGACGAAATCGAAGATATCTATGCAATGGTCCGGGATGGCACACCGATCAGCATCTACCCCTGATCGCGCTCGCTCAACCGTCGCTCGATCTCGGCGAGCCGCAGCAAGACCTCATCCCGGTAGGCCTCGGTCTTCTCACCTTCTTCGACATTGTGCGCGTCCTGCATCGAATTCACGATCAAGCCAACCAAAAGGTTCACGACAGCGAACGTCGTCACCATAATGAACGGCAAAAAGAACGCCCAGGCATAGGGATAGATTTCCATCACAGGGCGCACGATGCCCATCGACCAGCTTTCCAGCGTCATGATCTGGAACAGGGAATAGGCGCTCTGCCCAAGGCTACCAAACCATTGTGGAAAGCTGTCCGAAAACAGCTTCGTCGCCATGACGGCACCGATGTAGAAAATGATCGTCATCAGCAGAAAGACCGAGCCCATTCCCGGTAGCGCCGTGATGAACCCTTCGACCACGCGCCGCAGCCTTGGCGCCGCGGAAATGACCCGAAGGACACGAAGAATCCGCAAGGCCCGCAATACCCCAAAGCTGTGCGCCCCCGGCACCAGCGCAATTCCCACGATCGTGAAGTCGAAAACGTTCCAGCCGGATCGAAAGAACCGTCCGCCATGCGCAAACAGCTTCAGCGCGATCTCGATCACGAAGACCGCAAGACAAGCCTTGTCGAGCAGCAGAACAAGCGCCCCGAACCGGTCCATCACCGGGTCCGAAGTCTCCAGTCCGAGGATCACCGCATTGAACAGGATCACCGCAATGATCGCATTCCTCACCCCGGGGCGCTCGAGCCAGTCACCGATTGATTTACGCACTTATCTTTCCTTCTTCACGGCACCGACCGCGATATGGTCGCGCACGAAGGACGCCGCAAGTTCCACATGCGCACTCCAGCGGAATTGATCCACGACCCGAACCGATACAAGCCGATAGCCGCCGGCAACCAGCACCTTGGCGTCCCGCGCGAAAGTAACTGGATTGCATGAAACCGCAGCGATCCGCGGCACGCTTGATTGGGCAAGTTCCTGCATCTGCGCCAGCGCTCCTGCACGTGGCGGATCGATCACGACCGCATCGAACCGGTCAAGCTCGTCGTTAAGGAGTGGTTGGCGAAACAAGTCCCGCGTCTCTGTCGTCACGGGTTTCAGGCCGGTTCCAAACCGCCATCCGCGGTCTAGCGCCGCCAACATGTCATGCGAGCTCTCCACAGCGTGCACTTCCGACTGCGATGCAAGGGCAAGGGCAAATGTCCCACAGCCGGCGAACAGATCCGCGACAAGTCGCGCCGGCCCTATGGCATCCCTTACCGCCCCGACCAAAGCCGCTTCGCCCTCGGCAGTGGCCTGAAGAAACGCCCCGGGCGGAGGCACGACGTGCGCCGAACCAAAGATCTGAACGGGCGCCCTCCGTTCGACGATCACGTCCGTTCCCGATGCCAGCCGGGCAAGATTGGCCGCCTCGGCAAGCTGAGCAAGCTCCATGCGCTCAGGACCAACCAATGTGCGCCCGCCTTCGAAACACAGGTCAACGCCTGCCTCCGAAAGGGTCAGCGTGAATTTCATCTCGCCCTTCCGCGATCCAAGACGTGCCGTGATCCCCTCGCAAGTGGGGACGGCAGCCAAGAGTTCTGGAGCCAAAAGATGGCATTCGGGGACGGGAATGATCGTACCGGACGCGCGCCCATGGAACCCCACCACGACACCCGATTTCAATCTCCGGGCCGACAGGACGGCCCGTCGGCGCGAGCGTGGCGGCGATGTATCGGGCCCGGTCACCTCCGGATCGAGGTCCTGCGACTGCAAGGCGCGCCGCACCACATCCCGTTTCCAACCGGCGACGAAAGCATTGCTGGCGTGCATCAAAGCACAGCCACCGCATGCCTTGTAGTGCGGACAAGGCGCACGAACCCGGTCCGGCGATGGCGTGAGAATGCGTGGCGCAGTGATCCGTCCGTCGATCACATCACCATCCACGACTTCGCCAGGCAAGGCGCGTGCAACAAAGATGGGACCATCGGCAACGCCTTCCCCAAGATGCCCCAAACGCTTGATGTTCAGCGTCACTCGGCTGCCTCTTGCGACCCAAGAAATCCGCCAGATTGCCTGTTCCAGAAGCGCGCATAAAGCCCGCCCTGCGCAAGCAACTCCTTGTGCGTTCCCTGTTCTACGATATGGCCCCTGATCCAGCACGACAATCCGGTCCATATGTGAAAGGGTCGAAAGCCGGTGTGCGATGGCCAGCACGGTCTTCCCCTTCATGACACGCTCGAGCGCTGTCTGGATGGATGCTTCGACTTCGCTGTCCAGAGCACTCGTTGCCTCGTCCAGAACAAGGAACGGCGCGTCCTTCAGTATCGCGCGGGCCAATGCGATTCTCTGCCGCTGCCCTCCCGAAAGCTTCACGCCGCGTTCGCCAAGATGCGCGTCGTACCCCGTGCGCCCCATATGGTCCCGAAGCCCAAGAATGAACTCGTGCGCTTCGGCTTGCCGGGCTGCCTCGATCATCTCCTCTTCCGACGCTTCCGGACGCCCATAGAGGATATTCTCGCGGGCCGAGCGATTGAACATCGCCGTCTCCTGAGTAACCATCCCGATCGCCCGCCGCAGGCTTTCCTGCGAGACGTTGAGCAGATCTTGCCCGCCTATCGTGATGCGTCCGGCCTCCGGGTCGTAGAAACGCAGCAATAGCGCGACAAGCGTCGATTTGCCCGCTCCCGAGGCACCGACGATCCCGAGTTTCTCTCCGGGAGCGACGGTCAGGTTGATCCGCTCGACGCCACCGGTTTCACGACCATACGCGAAATCGACATCCTCGAACCTGATCTCGCCTGTTCCGACAAGTTCCTGTGCATCTTCCGCATCTGTCAGCCGGTCCCGTCGCGCAAGCGTCCGCATGCCATCCTCAACCTCGCCGACACTCGAATAGATCGCCATAAGCGTGAAACTGACCCAACCGGTCATCTGGGCAATCCGAATTGAAACCGCCCCCGCCGCCGCGATGTCACCCGGTGTGGCCATCCCACGGGTCCACAGCATGAGCGTTCCACCGATAAGCAGGACAGGAAGTGTCCCGGCCAACGCCATGAGCGAGAACCGGAATATTGCAGCCGTATAGCCGTAGTTCAGGGCACGCCTACGGAACGTCTCCATCGCACCCAGCGCGGCACGATCCTCGAACTCCGCATGCGCGAAGAGCTTGACGGTTTTGATATTGGTGATCGTGTCGACGATCTGGCCCGACACCATCGCTCTTGCACCGGCTCGGGCCGTCGACCGTTTGCGCACTTCGGGAAGGAAATACCTGATCAGCGCGAAATAGAGACACAACCAGATCGCCAAACTCAGCGCCATACGCCAGTTGATGGACGTCAGAAGCAACACCGACCCCACGAGGGACGCCAGTGCAAAGGCCACCACGTTGATCATTTCGCTCGCAACATCCGTAACCGCGCGCGAGGTCTGCATCTGCTTCTGCGCGAGTCGCCCTGCAAAATCGTCGTCGAAGAACGTCACCGACTGTCCAAGTGTCCAGCGATTGAGCCGCGACAGGACAAGCGGGTTGATGTTCGGCATCACGACAATGGAATTCGCGGCCGAACTCAGACCGAACGCAACAGGCCGGACCACAACGAAAAACAGGACGAACCCGGTCAGCAGAAGCCAGTTATCTGCGAAGAACGCGACCGGCCCTTCGGCAATAGCCCGGTCGACCACCGCCCCAAGGATAAAGGCGGTCACGACCTCTAGCGTCCCCGCAATCGCAGACAAGAGCGCCGCGAAAAGCAGAACTGGCATGGAACCGCGCAGGGCCCAGCGGAAAAATGCACCCAGCGACTGCGGCGGTGGGCTATCCGCCGGTTGAAAGGCATCGATCCAGTCACCCGGCTTCATTCTGCAGCCTCGACCGTTCCGATGAACCCGCCCGACTGACGGCTCCAGAACCGGGCATAAAGCCCGCCGGCCTTCAACAGGGCCTCATGGCTCCCATCCTCAATGATGCGACCATCATCCATCACGAGAATCCGGTCCATCCGGTTGAGGGTCGACAGACGATGCGCAATGGCAATCACCGTCTTACCCTCCATGATCCCATAAAGCGTGTCCTGAATGGCGGCCTCGACTTCGCTGTCCAGCGCGCTCGTTGCTTCATCCATTACGAGGATTGGCGCATCCTTCAGAATCACTCGGGCCAGCGCAATTCTCTGGCGCTGACCACCCGAAAGCTTGACCCCCCGCTCGCCGACATGCGCATCGTATCCGCGCCGACCCTCGGAATCCTCCAGATCCAGAATGAATTGGTGCGCCTGTGCACGTTCTGCAGCGGCAACCACCTCCGCCTCGTTGGCATCTGGGCGACCGTACAGAATGTTGTCGCGGATCGATCTGTGCATCAGCGACGAATCCTGCTGCACCATTCCGATCGACCTGCGCAGGCTGTGCTGGGTCACCCCGGCTATATCCTGACCGTCGATCGTAATTGTTCCGTTGTCGGGATCGTAGAACCGCAACAGGAGCTTGACGAGCGTCGACTTGCCCGCTCCGGACCGCCCGACAAGCCCGATTTTCTCGCCGGACCCGATCACGAGATCGATCGAGCTGATACCGCCTGCACCCTTGCCATAGTGGTGGCCCAGATCCGAGAAAACGACTTCGCCCCTGCTCAGGTCGAGGTCCTTTGCGCCGGGTTTGTCGACCAGCGCAATCGGATGTGCGATCGTCTCCATACCCTCCGAGATCACGCCAAGATTTCTGAAGAAGCTGGTTAGAGCCCACATGATCCAGCCCGTCATGGCGTTCAGCCGCAGCGCCACGGCCGTCGCCGCCGCCACGACACCTACCGAAGCCGATCCGATCATCCACAGCCAGATCGCCCATCCCACGCATCCGATAATCAAAAGCCCGTTCAGGAACGTCAGGGTGACATCCATGATCGTGTAGATCCGCATCTCGGCCTGGAACGTCTCCCGCGACCGCTCTATCGCCTCCCGGGCATAATCCATCTCCCGGTCATGATGCGCGAACATCTTGACCGAATGAATGTTGGTATAGCTGTCGACAACCCGCCCAGTGACCGCACTTCGTGCATCCGACGCCTCCTTGGAAGCAGGGCCGACACGTGTCGTCGTCCACCAGACCAGAACACCGTACAGCAGGACCCAGATCAGAAGCGGCACGGCAAGCCTTGGGTCGCCTTGCGACAGCAGCACGGCGGCCCCGACGAAGTAGGCAATCGAAAAGGTCAGCGCGTCGAAGAGCTGAAACACGGCCTCCCCCGCTGCCGGGGGCGTCTGCATGATCCGGTTCGCGATACGGCCCGCGAAATCGTTCTCGAACCAGCCGACGGACTGGCGCAGGACATGCCTATGGGCGCGCCAGCGGATAAGCGTCCCGAAATTCGGAAGGATCGTGTTGTTGAGAAGCGCCACGTCGAGAGCTTGCAACAAGGGCCGCACGATCAGGATGAAATCCAGCGACAAGCAAGAGCTCTGTCCCGTATTGGGCCCACATCTCGGTCGGTCCGCTGTCCGACAGGATATCGACGACCCGACCCATATAGGCGATGAGCCAAATTTCCACGACCGCAACGACGACGGATGCGATACCCGCAGCCCAAAACACCCCGGTGAATGGGCGGGAATAGTCTCTCATGAACGGCCAGAGACGCGTCGGCGGCCGGTCGTTCTCCTCGTATGCGACATACGGGTCGACCAGGTTTTCGAAGAAGCGGAACACCGGGGATGCCTTTCAGCTCTGCCGCTGATATAGCCCGGATTTGGTTACAGGAAAACCATCGCACCCGATATTGCCAGGAGAACGGCCATCCCCCGCATGAACCCTTTCCAGATCGGCGGGCTGGACAGCAAGTAAGACAGCAAGCTGCCGGCAAAACTCCAGAAAAGGCAGACGAAAAGATTGATCCCCGAGAACGCGCTGGCAAGACGCAATGCTTCCTTCTCCGGAGCAAGTCCAATCGCATATCCGGATGATGCAGCAAGGGCCACTGCCCAGAGTTTGGGGTTCACCCACTGAAACAGAATGGCCTCGAACAGTGTGAACGGGCGGTCCCTTTCCTTCGCTTTCGTCGATTGCGTGGAGGTCCAGATCTTCCACGCCATCCACAGGATCCACGCGAATGCGCCGCATTTCAGCGTGAACTCAAGGCCCGGACGCGCCGCCAATACGGCACCGACCCCCAAACCCGTCAATGCTGCGATGATCCCGACGCCCAGTGCGACGCCAAGAACGTGTGGCACCGTTCGCCGAAATCCGAACCGGGCACCGCTAGCTGTCAGAAGTATGACGTTTGGCCCGGGCGAGAAAAGCCCGGCAAAGACAAACGCATATAGTGGATCGAATTCCATGGTCCGCTCAGACACGAAAAGGCAACCACGTTCAATCCTTCAAGAGAGCCTCTCGGGACAAGGTAAATTCCGAAGCGATCCACCGTGCCTCAAGCTCTGCCAGTTTGCGACCCAGTGCGCCGCCGCGATAGGCGGGCATAAGATCTGCGGCCGAGATCGGCATCTTCGCCTCTGACCCGCGCATCACTAGTTCCAGATCACGCTTGAGAAGCTCCGTACCGGCAAGCGCCGACCGCAGAAGGACAACATCCAAGCCATGCTGCGCCCCCAACTTGTATCCCAGCGCTTGCGGGCCATCGAGGGTTTCTATCCCTGCCCGCAGGACGGCAAGCGCTCTTTCGTCCCTGCGCGAAAGACGCAACCGCAGGGCAACATCCGGGCACCCGAGCGCGCTAAGCCTCCGAATGGGATCCGGTGCGATAGAATAGGTCTGCTCCACATTCACCAAAGGCCCCAAACCGCTTGGGTCCGCCCCTGGCAGAACACGCGCCAACACGCCGGTTGCCGTCATCGCGGCCAAGGCAGGGGTCGGATCAGGCGCGGCAAGCAGACGCAGCATCTCATGGGTGATGCGTTCAAGCGAAACAGAGGCCAGGCCATCCAGATTGTCGGAAATCGCGGAAAGCGCATCGGGATCAGGACCCTGATCGGTCTTGCCGTACCATGCATAGAACCGGAAAAAGCGCAGAATGCGCAGATAATCTTCCTGAATCCGCGCATCCGCCTCGTCAATGAAACGAACGATTCCTTTTGCAAGGTCTGAAAGACCTGTCCCAAGCGGATCGATGACAGTGCCATCCGCTTCGGAGTAGAGCGCATTGATCGTCAGGTCGCGACGGCGCGCATCATCCGCGAGGTCGCGGGAATAGGCCACGACAGCCCGGCGTCCATCCGTTTCCACATCGCGCCGAAAGGTCGTCACTTCAAAGCCGCGATCCCGCGTCACGACGGTAATGGTTCCATGGTCGATCCCTGTCGGAACCGGTTTGAAGCCAGCTGCGTCGGCCAGTTTCACGACCATCTCCGGCAACGCATCGGTCGCGATGTCGATATCGGCGACCGGTCTGCCCAGCAACGCGTCCCGGACGCAGCCGCCGACGAAAAGGGCGCGGTATCCGGCACCCTGAAGAACCGCCATGACCGATTGGGTCTGCGGGTCGGTCACCCAGCTGCCGGAAATCTGGCTCACGCGTCCATCCTGTCCGCCAAGGCGCGCAGGATACGCGCCGTTGCACCCCAAATGTAATAGGGTCCCCACGGAACGGCATAATATGATCTGCGCTGCCCGCGCCAATGCCGCGACTCGATCACGAATTGCCGTCGGTCAAGCACATGGGCGAGGGGCACAAAGAACACTTCCGCGACCTCCCCCGCCTCCGGGATGGGGCTGAAATCCCTTTTGATCCAGCCCAGCACCGGCGTCACCGAAAACCCCGTCACCGTCTCGTGGGGCGGCATCGTGCCAAGCAACTCCACATTGCCGCGCGAAAGCGCGATTTCTTCTTCCGCCTCGCGCAAGGCAGCCGCTTCAAAACCCAGATCAGTCTCGTCAACCTTTCCGCCCGGGAACGCGATCTGCCCCGGGTGATGCTTCAGCCGCGAAGACCTCTTTGTCAGAACAAGCTCGGCCACCCCCGCACGCTCCCGAACCGCGACCAGCACCGCCGCGTCCCGCAACCTCCGGTCAGCAGGAAGAACGACACTCTTGTTCAGATCGAAATCCGAGGAGGGCGCACCATCCCGGTTGACCAGATCTTCAAGAAGTCTGCGCGCCGCGTCCCCGTTCAACCTGGCGCCTCGGTCGCCTCGAATCCCAATGTTGCCGGCGACATCTCGTAATGCGCCCCGCAAAACTGGCAATCCGCCGTTACGATCCCCTCATCGGTGGTCATATGTGCAATGTCCTTCGCCGAATAAATCGACAGGCTCTCGCGCACGCGCTCCTCCGAGCAGGTGCATCCGAATGCGACAGGCTGGGGATCGAACACGCGAGGCCCCTCCTCATGAAACAGACGGACCAAAAGGTCCGTGGGGTGCGGCGTGGGACCGACCAGTTCAAGATCCTCGACCGTGTCGAGAAGAATATTCGTTCGGTTCCAATTCTCAAGCGCCTCACCTGCCAGCACATCCTCTGGTTTCAGTAGCCCGGCTTCACCGGTTCCGCCCTCTGCCGCGAATGGCGATGCCTTCGGCATCATTTGAAGCATTACGCCCCCGGCACGCCAACGCGACACCGACCCAGGCAGAACCGATTGCCCAAAGCTTAGCGCGAACCGCGTCGGCAACTGCTCCGATTGCGCGAAATAGGTCTCCGCGCATTCTGCAAGTGACCCCGCGGAAATCGGTGTAATTCCTTGATACGGTGTCGTTCCCTTACCCTGATCGATCAGGATCGCGAAATATCCCGTGCCGATCTGCGTGAACCCCGACGCTTCGGTCAGTCGTTCAGCATCATAGCCGGCATAGGCCCTGATCCGGGCAGGTTCACCCACGCCCTTGGGTGCATAGTAATCGGTCGCTATCAGGCGGATCGGTCCATCTCCCCGCACCTGCAACGACAGTTTCCATCGCAATTTCATCGTCTGGCCGATCAAAGCTGTCAAAAGCGCGGTTTCCGCGATCAGCGCCTCGACGACAGGAGGATAGTCGTGCTGCGCCAGGACGGCCTCGAGGGTTCCGTCAAGCCGCCCGACCCGGCCCCTTATGTCCGAATAATCAAGCTGAAAGGGCAGAATGGTATCGTCCCAGGCAATCTGAGATCCAAGTGTCATGGGGTTTCCTTAGTCGCCGATGATTGGCATACGATGACTATATAGGGATTGGTGGCGAGGGTCCAAGCAGGTGATCAGGCGGGTCGGCGAAGCGGTCAAGGCAGGTATGCGATACCGGCAACGCACAGGCGTCTACGCGATCCTTCCGCGCGGGACGGATCTTCTCCTCACCCACCAGGCAGAACCAGAGCCTGAGTTTCAGCTTCCCGGGGGCGGGATTGACCCGGGCGAATCCCCGGTCCAGGCGCTCCACCGCGAGGTCTTCGAAGAAACCGGCTGGCGCATTGCGCAGCCTCGGCGCATCGGTGCGTTCCGGCGTTTCACTTATATGCCGGAGTACGATCTCTGGGCGGAGAAGCTTTGCCATATCTATCTGGCCCGCCCTGTCAGACCTCACTCCGTCCCATCCGAACCGGGGCACACGGCGATCTGGACACCCGCATCGGTCGCTTGCGAAATCCTCGGAAACGATGGTGACAGGATGTTTGTCTCACGCTTCCTGTAAGTCCGGTCCCCAATATTCAAGAACAACACCTGAAACATCATCTTGGAATTCCGTGTGCCCTGTATGCTCGGACAAGAGCCAAAGCATCGTCTCGGTGAAATCAAGCGCGGTCGTATCCGGAATGGACCCCACAATCCGGGCCAGCCCATCTTCGCCAAGCAATTCGCCCGATAGGCTCTCGGCCTCCGTGAATCCATCGGAGTGCAGGAACAACCGATCTCCCGGCGAAAGCTTCAGTTCGAACGACGAATAGGGGGCATTGTCGACCAGGCCGATGGGCATCCCCCCGTCTCCTACATATTCCATGGTTCCATCCGCGCGTTGGACCAACGGGTGCGGATGCCCGGCCTGCACGATCGAAACATGACCGGTCAAAAGGTCGAAATCCGCGATGGCCATCGTGAAATATAACTCGGACCCCATGTCATCAATCAGCAGATGGTTCAGACGGGTGCACACCTCAACCAGGGGGCGCATGACATGGGAGCCCGTTTCATCCGCCTTCAGGGCCACATTCTGGTCCGGCAACGATCCGGACAAATAGCTGGCCAGTCGCGCCGTCATAAGCGCCGACGCGATTCCATGACCGGATACATCGATGGAAAAGATCCCGATCCGGGTCTCGTTCACTCGAAATGCCCCGACCAGATCACCACCAACCTGTCCACAGGGCCTCAAAAGAAGACTTACATTTGCACCCGGGTACTTCCGCAAGCGTTCGGGAACCAGTGACTGTTGTAGCCTCCGTGCCTCTGACAAATCGCGCCCTACCATGTCGTAAAGCGTCTGTATCTCGGTAAGCGCATCCTCGAGCAGCCGGTTCTTTTCCTCAAGCGATCGCTGCACGGCCACAAGCCGCCCCGCAGCCGAGATGCGTGCCTTCAACTCCTCCTTGTCGATCGGTTTCGACAGGAAATCATCGGCTCCCGCAGCAAGGCCGGTGGCCACGTCACCGCGATCGGATTTCGAGGTCAGCAGGATGAAATATACATAGCGGTCACCACCAAGCTCCCGAAACTCCCGGCAAAGATCCAAGCCGGATTTCTCGGGCATGACCCAATCGCTCAAAACAAGATCGATCCCGCCCTGCCCCAGCACGGCAAGCGCGGCGTCGCCCGAGATAGCCTCCACGACCTCATAGCCCATGCGCCGCAGGACCCCGCCCGTCAGCTTGAGATGCGCACGACTGTCATCGACGATCAGGATCTTCCGGATCGCCGACTCTGCCGCCGAAACGACCGGACCGTTTGGCTCCCGGTCCGTTTCGTCTGAAAAATGGTTCTGTGCCAGAAACTCTGCTGTCATGGGAGAAACCTATGGACGTGGATTTTTAACAGGCGGTGAAACCTAAAATGCCCCTGAATTTCTCTTGCGGATTAAGGCTGCGTCAGCGGAAGCCCTCTACGCTGACCGAAACTGGTGTGGGATGCATTCGATGATCGACTGGGCACGCATAGACGAACTGAAGGAAGAGGTCGGTCTCGACGATTTCGTCGAGATCGCCAGTCTCTTCCTGGAAGAGGTCGAGGAGGTTCTGGCCTCCCTTTCCGCCATCCAGAATCCTGCCGCCCTCTCCGACAACTTTCACAGTTTGAAAGGCAGTGCGCTCAATCTCGGGTTTTCAGAGATGGCAAGGCTCTGCGCGCTTGCAGAGGCTGACGCCGATCCCTCGCATGCGTCTGACATCATCGCCATCTTCGAAAGCTCGCGCGACGGCCTGCGTCAACGCTACCCAAAACTCTGAAATCAAACGACGAATTCGGCGACAGCCTGATCGTTGGTGATATCTCGACAGGAAAAGCCAGCCTCATCCAACGCCGCCATCAGACGCGAGAAATTCTCCGGTGCACTGGTTTCGATCCCGATCAGAACCGTGCCAAAGTTCCGCGCCGATTTCTTCAGGTATTCGAAACGCGCGATATCGTCATCCGGTCCCAGGAGCTCCAGAAAATCGCGCAGGGCGCCAGGTCGCTGAGGGAGACGCAAAAGAAAGTACTTCTTCACTCCCGAATACCGCTGCGCACGTTCCTTGACCTCGGGCAACCGTTCGAAGTCGAAATTGCCACCCGACGTCACGATGACGACCCGGCGTCCGCGCACCCGATCCGCAAGATCCTTGAGAGCATCGACCGCCAACGCGCCGGCGGGCTCAAGCACGATGCCCTCATGGTTCAGCATCTCCAGAATTGTCGTGCAAATCCGGTCTTCCGGCACCGACAGCACATCATCCAAAGACATATCGGCCAAGGCCTCGAACGTCCGTGCCCCAACGCGGGCAACGGCGGCGCCATCAACGAACGTGTCCACATTGGCCAGTGTCACCGGCGCGCCAGCACTCAGAGCGGCGGCTAGGCTTGCACCACCGCTGGGCTCGGCCAGAACCATATCCAACGTCAACCCGGCGCTCTTCAAATAGCTCCGCACACCGGCAGAGAGACCGCCACCCCCCACCGGCAGCACAAGCAGGTCCGGCACACCACTCATTTGCTCGAGAATCTCAACCGCAACCGAGGCTTGCCCCTCAATCACATCCGGATCGTCGAACGGCGAAAGAAAATGCGCGCCTGCCTCGGCACAATAGGCCTGGGCAGAGGCAAGGGTGTCGTCGAAATAATCCCCCACAAGCCGGATCTCAACGGCGTCGCCGCCGAATACCCGCGTCTTGTAGATCTTCTGGTCCGGGGTGGTGACGGGCATGAAAACAACTCCGGACACACCAAAATGCCGGCAGGCATATGCGACGCCCTGTGCGTGATTCCCTGCGCTTGCACAGACGAAAGTCTGCGGACCCCCCACCTTGATAGATTTGCGCATCGCGTTGAACGCACCACGGATCTTGTAGGACCTTACCGGGCTAAGATCCTCTCGCTTCAACCAGATCTCGGCCTGATAGCGCTCTGACAAGAATTCGTTTTTTATCAATGGTGTGGGCTCGAACAGGGTTCGCATTTCCTGTTCTGCGGCAACGGCCTGCTTTGAAAACCCCACCTTCCCGCTCAATCGCCCCACTCCATTAGCCAGCAATGGACCACGGTAAATGCCGCGGCAAGGAACCACGACTGCCCCAGAATCGCCACATCTGTAAAGCTTTATGAAAGTTGTAGTTAATGCCCTCCGTGTTCGGTGCGGCTGTTGAATGAGTAGCTTTAGGATAGAGCAATGACTGTAGAAACGTCGAAACCAATGCTGATGCGCGTGGCCCCATCCTTCTTGGCCGCGCTTCTTCTGTGCTCTGTCGCTGCCGTGAACTCCGCAAGTCCCGCTTTCGCGCAAGCGTCCCCCGAACTGCCCGAGGCAGCAACGAAAGAAAAGAAGTCCGCCGAAGAAGAAAAGAGCGAAAAGAAAGAGAAGAAAGAGAAGAAAGAGAAGAGGAAAAGAAAGAGAAGAAAGCGAAAGGTCCGAAGAAGCCCAATAAAGGGAACAACGGCAAAGGCTGTGTTCCGAATTGCGGAAAGAACTCGGAGGAAGCGAGAAAGGCCAAGCGCGTTGGCGGTGGTGGCGAAGGAAACGACTCTCGCGACAAGCGCGAAAGCCGGGCCGCGCTCAAGGCATCTGGAGCGATCTCGACGCCCACCCGCGCGCTCATGACCATCGATCTCTCTGACGCAACGGATCTCGCGCCATCTCGCTCGGTAAGACCTCCGAAACGTCCGGACGCGCGCTCACGCGTCTAAGGTCGGGGTCGGATTCACCGATCTCGCATGATTGGATTAGGCGCGAACCCTTGTCGCGCCATGGAAAACCCTCTAAACGCCCGGCGAATTGCGCAATCGCGGGTCTCCCATGTCCAATCCCAAAAAAGTCGTTCTGGCCTACTCCGGTGGCCTTGATACATCCATCATCCTGAAATGGCTGCAAACGGAATACGGCTGTGAGGTCGTGACCTTTACGGCCGATCTTGGTCAGGGCGAAGAACTGGAGCCTGCGCGCAAGAAGGCCGAGATGCTCGGTGTATCCGAGATCTACATCGAAGATCTTCGCGAGGAATTCGTACGTGATTTCGTCTTTCCGATGTTCCGTGCGAATGCGCTCTACGAAGGTCTCTATCTTCTGGGCACGTCCATTGCCCGACCCCTGATTTCAAAGCGCCTGGTCGAGATCGCGGCAGAGACGGGGGCCGATGCGATTTCCCATGGCGCGACCGGAAAGGGCAACGATCAAGTCCGGTTCGAGCTGTCCGCCTACGCACTCAATCCCGACATCAAGGTTATCGCACCTTGGAGGATCTGGGATCTTTCTTCCCGGACCAAGCTGATCGATTTCGCAGAGCAACATCAGATTCCGATCGCGAAGGACAAACGCGGCGAGGCACCATTTTCGGTGGATGCGAACCTTCTGCACACCTCCTCCGAAGGCAAAGCCCTCGAGGACCCGGCGACCGAAGCCCCGGATCACGTCTATCAGCGGACGGTGAACCCCGAAGACGCGCCCGATTCAGCGGAATTCGTTGAAATCGGCTTCGAGCGGGGTGATGCAGTCTCGATCAACGGAGAGCCGCTCTCGCCTGCCACCCTTCTGACCCGCCTCAACGAACTTGGCGGAAAACACGGCATCGGCAGGCTTGATCTGGTCGAAGGCCGTTTCGTCGGCATGAAATCCCGCGGGATCTACGAAACCCCCGGCGGCACGCTCTTGCTCGAGGCCCATCGCGGGATCGAACAGATCACCCTCGATCGCGGTGCAGGGCATCTGAAGGATGAGTTGATGCCCCGCTACGCCGAGCTGATCTACAACGGGTTCTGGTTCTCGCCAGAGCGCGAAATGCTTCAGGCGGCCATCGACAAGAGCCAGGAACATGTGACCGGAACGGTCAGGCTCAAGCTCTACAAGGGCAGCGGACGCACAGTTGGGCGCTGGTCGGACCATTCGCTCTATTCCGAAGCACATGTGACATTCGAAGACGACGCCGGCGCCTACGACCAGAAAGATGCGGCGGGTTTCATCCAGCTGAATGCCCTCCGGCTCAAGCTTCTTGCTGCCCGCAAGCGCCGTCTGGCCAAATAGGCGATGCGGATAGGCCACAACTTCTAGGAGAAATTGGCGCTATCTCTCGTCCTGCTTCTGGGAATCGGAATGGGCCGGTATTTTCCTTGGCGGGGGCGAGGAGTGCGCATGAATTACGATAACCCCCGGCTCGAGCCGTTCGAATTTCGCGGATCGGCAAAAGAATGGTTCGGCATCTGGATTGCCAACCTTTTTCTCACCATCATCACCGTTGGAATTTACTCTGCCTGGGCCAAAGTCCGGACGAAGAAATATTTCTACCAGAACACTTACATTGATGGTCGCAACTTCGACTATCACGCAACCGGGCTTCAGATCCTGATCGGCCGCGCCATCGTCATTGCGGCGATCATCGCCTTTTCGGTCATTTCCGCGATCCCGCTCATCGGCCTGCTCGCCACCCTCGCGCTAGTCCTGGCCGTACCGTTCCTCCTGATCCGGTCCTTCAAGTTTAACGCGCAGATGTCCAGTTGGTCCAACGTCCGCTTTCGCTTCGAAGGCAGCTATGTCGGTGCTTTTCTCGCCTTCATCCTCTATCCGATCCTGACCGCGTTGACGCTGTATCTTGCATTCCCCTTCCTCGACCGCGCGATGAAGCGATTTGCGCTGAACGGCTATTCCCTTGGTGGGCACAGCTTCTCGTTCGATTCCGCGATAGGACCGTTCTACCGCGCCTTCATCGCCGCGGCGATCTGGATCGTCGGCATGCTGATGATCATCGGCAGTGTCACTTTCGTTTCGATCGGCTCGCTTGACCTCGGCACGCTCGAGACGGATCCCGGCGCGTCCCTGGCCCTGATTGCCGGGATCTATGCCGCGATCTTCATCGCCTTCTTCCCGGCGATGACGATCTATCAGGCCTTCGTCCGCAACGTGACGCTCAACAACCTCGCACTGGAGGGAGGGCACAGATTTGCATCGGATGTGCGTCCTGTCTCGCTGATCTGGATCGCGATCAGCAACGCAATCCTGACGGTTGTTTCACTCGGCCTTCTGTTGCCCTGGGCGCAGGTCCGGATGTTCCGGTATCTGACCGACCATACTGCGCTCATTCCAGCCGGTCCTCTCGATCATTTCGTAGGCCAACTTGAAACACGGACCAGTGCGCTGGGCGACGCCTATACTGATCTGGAAGGTTTCGATATGGGCTTGCCCGTCTAAGCACAGGGAACAAGAACCGCTCATGCCGGGCGAGAGCGACCAAATCACGATACCGGGCCGGTTCTTTCCGGCCCGGTCTTCGCGTGCTGTTCCCGCAAACCTCTTTGCCGGGCCGCGTGGCTTTGTCATTCGTGCAAGGGATGATAACGCCGAAATCGCGGACCATCATGGTCAAGCTCGCTTTGACGCCCCGATTGGGCGGGCTCCGCGCCGCCTGTCGCTCCCCGATGGCGCTCTATTCGAAACCGAAGACCTGGCCGCCGTTGACGCACTGGACTCCGGGTCTGGTGGTCAGATCCTGCACCGGCTCGAGGGCTTTCGGCGGGGTTGGACCATCATCACCATCCTCTGCCTGATCGGTGCATATTGCATCTGGCGCTTCGCCTTGCCGGCCCTTGTCTATATTGCTGTTTGGCTGACACCGGCACCTCTGAAGACGGCGATGGATGCAGGAACGCTCCAGTCATTCGACCTCACGATTGCCGACGCCTCACGCCTCAGCATCGCGCAAAAAGACTCTATCCAAGGGATTTTCGACGATCTTCTTGAGACATTGCCGGACAAGGACCGCGAGCGGTTCACATTCGAACTAACGTTCCGTGACGTCCCCGGGATCGGCCCCAATGCCTTTGCACTTCCCGGTGGTACAGTCGTCATTACCGATGCCTTCGCCCAGACCTTCGACGATCCGGATATCATCGGAGGCGTTCTGGGGCATGAGATTGCCCATGTCGTCTCCCATCATGGGTTGGAGCAACTCTACAGGTCTCTTGGCATCTATGTTCTGGTCGCGCTCGTCGCGGGCGATACTGGTCCGATCCTGAACGACGTCCTTCTTGAGGGCGGCGTGTTGCTCTCCCTGTCCAATTCGCGGGAACATGAACGCGAAGCCGATGAATTGGGAATGCGCCTCGCCTCCGATGCGGGTTACGATCCCGCAGGTCTGTTGCGGTTCTTCGAAACCTTGCCGGATGCCCAATCGAAGGGCGGAGACTGGTTTTCGACCCACCCATCTTCTGGGAAGCGGATCGAGGCGATCAGGGAGTTCATCGAAGCCCGCTAAATTGCCGCCCGCATCCGCTCGTAAAAGGGCAGGGCGCGCTCCGCCAGCACGGCATAATCGCCTTCAAGTTCCGGCAACGGCGCCTCGCCGATATCGAACCCGGTCGACCGATGCACCGCCCCGTACCAATGCCGGGCCCAGACACCGTCTTCCGGACGCGGGCCCGCCTCCCACTTCAGCATCACCGGGTCGAAGGCAAGGTCGATCGCCTCGCAAAGCACGCGCAGCGCAGGTTCAGGATCGGCCAGTATAGACGCGCTGTCGACGACGACCGGCACCTGTCCAAGAGCGATTACACGCTCATACAAAGCGCACTGCGTCTCGAACCCGATATCGTCCAGCGTCAAGGCTTCCCGTTTGCGCGCATAGCTCGCCACGACCCGTGCCGGATGACGGATAAGAAAGACATTCCGCACCTTTGCGATCCAGTCCAGCGGGAAGCCCTCGAGCATGTGATGCGTCATGTGCTTCTGATACCAAACTGGCCGGTCCCCCGGCACCGGGCCAAGGCACTCGGCCGCGACCTGCGCCGGGTCCAGAGGTTGCGACGCAAGCACTTCATCCCGCATCGGGTGATCGTTGCCTGTCGCCGCAAGATATGCGGCATAGAACGGTTCGTCCGTCACCGCGCAATCCGCCCGCTGCGCAAACGAATACATCATCGCGGTGGACAGGTTTCTCGGCCCCGACCACATTGCAATTCGAACCGGATCACCCATTGAAACACCTCTCACCTATGCGTGACATCACAACCGGTTGAATTGCCCGTGTTGAACTCTCGGCCCATGATCTGCGCAATTCAGGAGACGTTCAATGACCCTCATGTTCGACAGCATCAAACCTTTTCTTCTGGCCGTGGCGATCCTTTTCGGCATCGCGGCCGAATGTAATCAGGCGCAAGCCGCCGATCGGGCGACCGCCATCGTTGCCGGGGGGTGTTTCTGGTGCGTCGAGGCCGACTTCGAACAGGTCCGCGGTGTGATCGAGGTCGTGTCGGGCTATACCGGCGGCACTACGAAGAATCCCACCTACAAACAGATCTCCCGCGGCGGAACCGGCCATTATGAAGCGGTAGAAATCACCTACGATCCTTCTGTGATCACATACGACCAGATCCTTCATATGTTCCTCCGCTCCATTGATCCCACCGACGCGGGAGGTCAGTTTTGCGACAGGGGCGATAGCTACCGAACCGCAATTTTCGCCGCAAACGACCGCCAGAAACAGGCCGCCATCGCAGCGATCAAATCAGCGCAGAGCGACCTGGGCCAGCGCATTGTGACACCTGTTCTGAACGCAAAGACCTTTTATGAGGCGGAAGAATACCATCAGGACTACTACAAGAAATCCGACATTGTGATCACACGTCGCGGACCCAAGTCCAAGAAAGAGGCCTACAAGTTCTATCGCAACGGCTGTGGCCGGGATCAACGGGTGCGCCAGCTTTGGGGCAAGGCCGCCCCCTTTGTGGGCTAACTCTTTTCGCCTTTCGCCTGATTCCCACCAACGTTAAACTCCCCCCATCGATCATCCGGGGGGAGGCTCGTGACCGTCCAGAACGCCGCCGTCACACCGATGATGGCCCAATATCTAGAGATCAAGTCGGACTACCCCGATGCTCTGCTCTTCTATCGGATGGGCGATTTTTACGAGATGTTCTTTGATGATGCGGTCGCCGCTGCCGCCGCGCTGGACATCGCGCTGACGAAGCGCGGCAAGCATCTGGGCGACGACATCCCGATGTGCGGCGTGCCGGTTCACGCAGCCGACGGATATTTCCTGACCCTGATCCGCAAGGGCTTTCGCGTCGCGGTTTGCGAGCAGCTTGAAAGCCCGGCCGAGGCCAAGAAGCGGGGTTCGAAATCGGTAGTCAAGCGCGGCGTCACCCGCCTCGTTACCCCCGGCACACTGACCGAAGACAGCCTGCTCGATGCCCGCCAGAACAACTTCCTCGCGGCGATCTCGGTCGTCCGCGACGGCTACGCCATCGCATGGGCCGATATCTCGACCGGAGAGTTCCGGGTGACGGAGACCACTCAACTGCGCCTTGGCGCCGATCTTGCCCGCCTCGCGCCCCGCGAAATCGTACTCTCCGAAGCCGCGGATGACCGGATCGAAGGCATCGCGACCGAAACTGGCGCTTCCGTGACGCCCCTCGCACGAACCAGCTTTGACAGCACCTCGGGCGAAAAGCGGCTCCTCGCCCTTTTCGATATCACCTCGCTCGACGCCTACGGCACTTTCTCGCGCGCCGAAGTCGCGGCAATGGGCGCCATCGTCGATTATTTCGACATCACCCAGCGCGGAAACCTTCCGCTCCTGCGGCCACCCCAGCGCGAAATGCCCGAAGGCGCGATGCAGATCGACGCCGCCACCCGCCGCAATCTCGAAATCACGCACAGTCTTTCAGGCAAACGTGACGGCGCGCTTCTTTCGACGATCGACCGCACCGTTACCGCATCGGGCGGACGACTGCTGGAGCGGCGGCTTTCGAGCCCATCCTGCAGTCTTTCAACGATCAACGCGCGGCTCGATACGATCAGCTTCATGGTGGACTCCCGCGACCTCCGGACAAATATCCGCGAGCGCCTGCGGCGCGTCCCCGATATCGACCGGGCACTGTCGCGGCTCGCCCTCGATCGCGGCGGGCCGCGCGATCTGGCGGCAATCCGGGATGGGCTCGCTCAGGCCCAGGCAATTGCCGACCTCATCCCGGGGGACGCACCGGATCTCATCGCCTCCTCCGCCCATGCACTCTCGGGCCATGAGACCCTGCATGCCAAACTGGACGCAGTGCTGGTCGCCGATCCACCCCTCCTTGCACGCGACGGTGGCTTCATCGCCGCAGGCTCCGACGACGACCTCGATGAGGCCCGCAAACTCCGCGACGAGGGTCGGTCGGTCATTGCCGGGATGCAGGCACAGTTCGCGAGCGAGACCGGCATCGCGTCGCTCAAGATCAAACACAACAACGTCCTCGGCTATTTCATCGAAACCACGGCGACCCATGCCGAAAAGATGCATGCGACCGATGGCTTCATCCATCGCCAGACGACAGCCAACGCGGTGCGGTTCACGACTGTCGATCTTTCGAATTTGGAAACCCGGATTCTGAATGCAGGCGGACGGGCGCTCGAGATCGAAAACAGAACTCTATTCCGCGCTGAAAGACGACGTTCTGGGGCATTCCGCCAAGATCGGCGCAGCGGCCAGCGCCCTTGCGGAACTCGATTTTGCAACTGCACTTGCCGATCTCTCCGAGACCGAGCGATGGACCCGGCCGAAGGTCGACAATTCACGCAGCTTCGTGATCGAACGCGGACGCCACCCTGTTGTCGAACGGGCACTTTCCGCCGAAGGAGGTGCGCGCTTCATCGAGAACGACTGCGACCTGACGGCAACGGAAACGGCCGCCATCTGGCTTCTGACCGGTCCGAACATGGCCGGCAAATCCACCTTCCTGCGCCAGAACGCCCTGATCGCGCTGCTTGCCCAATCGGGCAGTTTCGTTCCCGCCGCCTCGGCCCATATCGGACTTGTCTCGCAACTTTTCTCGCGCGTCGGCGCCTCCGACGATCTTGCCCGGGGGCGATCGACCTTCATGGTCGAAATGGTGGAAACGGCGGCGATCCTCAATCAGGCAGACGACCGGGCCCTTGTCATCCTCGACGAAATCGGGCGCGGAACGGCGACATATGACGGATTGTCCATTGCCTGGGCCACGCTTGAACACCTGCACAACGCCAACTCCTGCCGGGCGCTCTTTGCCACTCATTACCACGAGTTGACCGCGCTGTCCGAGACGCTCCCCGGCGTCCGCAACGCGACGGTTTCGGTCAAGGAATGGGAGGGCGAGGTGATTTTCCTCCACGAAGTCCGCATGGGTGCGGCCGACCGAAGCTATGGCGTTCAGGTCGCCCGCCTCGCAGGGCTGCCGCCCACCGTCATCAATCGCGCCCGCCAGGTACTCGAAACGCTCGAAAAGCGCGCCCGTGAAGGTGGCGCAGGTGCGAAAGCGCTCGTTGACGACCTGCCGCTCTTCGCCGCGCCACCACCGCAACGCAGCAGGGTCTCGGCCGCCGAGGCCTTGTTGATGGACATCCAGCCGGACGAACTAAGCCCGCGGGAAGCGCTGGATCTCATCTACCGGCTGAAAGAGGCTCAGGCGAAGTCGTCCCGCGAATAGCCCTGGAGGTACAAGAGCGCGGTCAGGTCTCCGAAATTCACGCGAAGATCGACCTCTGCCGCAACCGAGGGCTTTGCATGCAAAGCAACGCCCGATCCGGCCCGTTTCAGCATCCCCAGATCGTTTGCGCCGTCGCCCACGGCAAGCACCGCGCTTTCGGCAAGCCCCAGACGCGCGGTCACCTCTTCAAGCGCCGCGACTTTTGCCTCGCGGCCAAGGATCGGTTCGACAACCCGGCCGGTCAGCCGGCTCTCCTCGATTTCGAGCGTATTTGCTCGGTTCTCGTCAAAGCCAAGTCTCGACGCGACAAATCCGGTGAAGGCCGTGAATCCGCCCGAGACTAACGCCGTATAGGCGCCATTGGCCTTCATCGTCCGGACAAGCACATCCGCCCCCGGCATCATCTCAATTCTCTCGGACAAAACAGTGTCTATCAACGCCGGAATCCAGCCCTTTCAAGAGCAATACTCGCTCTCTCAGGGCGCCCTCGAATCCGACTTCACCATTCATCGCCCGGCGCGTAATCTCGGCCACCCGCTGACCGACGCCAGCCACATCGGCCAACTCGTCGATGCACTCCTGCCGGATCATGGTCGAATCCATATCAGCCAGCAGAACGGACTTCCGACGGCCGTCCAGCGGCTGCACGATCAGATCGACCCCTCGCCGTTGCAAGCTCTCCCAGACATCCCAGCGATTTGACGGGATCTCGGTCAGGGCAAATTCGGCCGCCTCGTCCAACGCAAGCCAGACAGCTTCGCCACCACCCCACGCATTCCGCACCGCATCGACAAGCGCGGGTTCAAGCCCGGGCTCCTTCGGATCGGTCAGAAGTGTCGCAACAAACATCAGCCACTCCGCAGTTGTCGCGCCCTCATAGACGATCAGACCGACGATTCAAATCATCCGAAACCAAAGGCGGGATCTGCATCGATTTTTCCATCTTGCGTCGGCACCACCTCCGCATTATCCCGATCCGTGGGACACCCCTCCCCAACGAGGGGCACATATCTGGAAGGATATCTGATATGAGCACGACACACCCGGCCACGCGGCCGGCCAACCCGCGTTTCTCCTCTGGCCCCTGCGCCAAACCCCCCGGCTTCTCACTCTCCGCTCTTCAGGACGCCCCGCTCGGACGCTCGCACCGCGCCGCAATCGGCAAGGCGAAGCTGAAATCGGCCATCGAGGGAACCCGGGAAATCCTCGGCATTCCGACGGATTACCGCATCGGCATCGTTCCCGCGTCCGACACCGGGGCGGTGGAAATGGCTATGTGGAACCTTCTGGGCCAACGCCCGGTCACCGTGCTCGCGTGGGAAAGCTTTGGGGCAGGCTGGGTCACAGATGTGGTGAAACAGCTCAAGCTCGAGGCGACGATCCGCACCGCTGACTACGGTGAGATCGTCAACTTCTCCGAGATCGATTTCGCACAAGACGTCGTGTTTACCTGGAATGGCACGACATCCGGCGTTCGCGTTCCGGATTCAGTGTCTATTCCGGCCAATCGTACCGGTCTGACAATCTGCGATGCGACCTCTGCCGCTTTCGCCCAGCGACTTCCCTGGAAGGCACTCGATGTCACGACCTTCTCGTGGCAGAAGGTTCTGGGCGGCGAGGCGGCTCACGGAATGATCGTGCTCAGTCCACGCGCAGTTGAGCGGCTGGAAAGCTACACGCCCCAATGGCCGTTGCCAAAGATCTTTCGCCTGACCAAGGCCGGAAAGCTGATCGAGGAGATCTTCGAGGGTGCAACGATCAACACCCCATCGATGCTTGCCGTAGAGGACTATCTGAATGCCCTGAACTGGGCACGTTCGGTGGGCGGTCTTGACGGCCTGATCGCGCGTGCCGATGCAAATGCCGGTTTGATCCACGATTTCACGTCCACCCGCGATTGGATCGAAAACCTCGCAATCGATCCGGCAACAAGGTCGAATACTTCGGTCTGCCTGAAATTCACCGATCCCCGCATTTCCGATGGTGCCACATTCGCCAAGTCCGTCGCAAAGCGGCTGGAAAGCGAAGGTGTTGCATATGACATCGGTGCCTATCGCGACGCGCCTCCAGGTCTTCGCATCTGGTGCGGCGGCACGGTGGAGACATCGGACATTGCGGCATTGCTTCCGTGGATCGAGTGGGCATTCGAGACAGAGATCGCGGCACAGTCCCAAGCTGCCTGAACCCAAAAACAGTGTCTAACGTAGGGCAAATCGCCCGTCTTTTGCAGGAGCGCCAAACATGGCCCCCAAAGTACTCGTCTCTGATAAACTCTCCGAAACGGCAATCCAGATCTTTCGTGATCGCGGCATTGACGTCACCTTCGATCCCAGCATCGGAAAGGACAAGGATCGGCTGCTTGCCGCGATTGGCGACTATGACGGCCTCGCAATCCGGTCGGCAACCAAGGTGACCGACAAGATCCTTTCAGCGGCCACGAACCTCAGGGTGATCGGCCGCGCCGGTATCGGTGTCGACAATGTCGATATCCCGGCCGCGTCAAAGCGCGGCGTGATCGTCATGAACACACCCTTCGGCAACTCGATCACGACGGCCGAGCATGCCATTGCGATGATGATGGCCGTCGCGCGGCAAATACCCGAGGCAAACACCTCGACCCATGCCGGAAAGTGGGAAAAATCGCGGTTCATGGGTGTCGAACTGACGGCCAAGACGCTTGGCGTCATCGGCGCCGGCAATATCGGGTCCATCGTGATCGATCGCGCCCTTGGCCTTAAGATGAAGGTCATCGCCTACGATCCCTTCCTCTCCGAAGATCGCGCCACGAAACTTGGGGTCGACAAGGTCGATCTCGATACGCTGTTGGCGCGCTCCGATTTCATCACTTTGCATGTCCCGGTCACGGAAAAAACTCGGAACATCCTGTCGGCAGAGGCGATCTCGAAGATGAAGCCAGGCGCACGTCTGATCAACTGCGCTCGCGGCGGTCTGGTGGACGAAGCCGCACTTGCCGACGCGCTGAAATCGGGCCGGGTCGCGGGCGCGGCCTTCGATGTCTTCGCAACCGAGCCAGCCATCGAAAGCCCGCTATTCAATCTCCCCAATGTCGTCGTCACACCGCATCTCGGGGCCTCGACCACAGAAGCACAGGAAAACGTCGCCATTCAGGTTGCCGAACAGATGTCGGATTACCTCATGACGGGTGCGGTCTCGAACGCGCTCAACATGCCATCTGTAACAGCCGAAGAAGCCAAGGTGATGGGGCCCTGGATCAAGCTTGCGGCGCATCTGGGTTCCTTTGTCGGCCAGATGACGGACGAACCGATTCTCGCGGTCAACATCCTCTACAACGGCAATGTGGCCGAGATGAACACGGCGGCGCTGAACGCCTCGGCAATCGCGGGCCTGATGAAATCGGTCAATCCCGACGTCAACATGGTCTCTGCACCGGTGATCGCGAAAGACCGCGGAATCGACGTGGCCACCACGACACAGGGCAAGACCGGTGTTTTCGACGCCTATATCAAACTCACCGTCGTCACCGGCCAGCGTGAACGCTCCATCGCCGGAACGGTCTTCTCGGACGGAAAGCCACGCTTCATTCAGATAAAGGGCATCAATATCGACGCTGAAATCGGGAGCCACATGCTCTACACGACGAATGTCGACGTGCCGGGTATCATCGGCGCTTTGGGCACGACGCTGGGCAAGAACGGCGTGAACATCGCGAACTTCACGCTTGGCCGGTCCGACCGGGGGAAAGAAGCCATAGCCCTACTCTATGTCGACGAACCGCTTCCCCAGGCGGCGCTGGATCAGTTGGCCGAAACCGGCCTGTTCCAGGCCATTCGCACGCTCGAGTTCGAAGTGAACTGACGGCTCTTCCGCCGGCCCGCGGCAACCGATAGCCTGCGGGCCGGAGGCACAGACATGCGCATCTATGCGATCGGCGACATTCACGGTCAGTTGGGCATGCTCACGCAGGCCCATGCACGCATTGCCGCGGATCGTCGGCGCACCGGCGACGCGTCCGCACCCGTCGTGCATCTCGGCGATCTGGTGGACAGGGGTCCGGACAGTCGCGCCGTCATCCAGTATCTGATCGACGGAATCGAGCGCGGAGAACCCTGGATCGTCCTGAAGGGAAATCACGACCAGATGTTCGCCGATCTTCTGGCCGACATCCCTTCCCCGCGAGCATCCTTCGCTTCGTGGCTGTCGCCTTCCATTGGCGGCGATGCGACACTCGCCTCCTACGGCGTCGACCGGGGCGCATTCTCGCTTCCACGCAAACGCCACCGCGCCCTTCAGCAGGCAGTTCCGGATGACCACAAGACGTTCCTGAACCGCCTTCTGCCTTATTACGAATCGCCGGATCTTCTTTTCGTCCACGCCGGCATCCGGCCTGGCCTCCCCCTCTCCGAACAGATCGAGGAGGATCTTCTCTGGATCCGTCGCGATTTTCTTGACGACGAGCGCGATCATGGAAGGCTCATCATCCATGGGCACACGCCCGTCTCTGCGCCCGTCCATTGCGGCAACCGTGTCAACCTAGACACCGGAGCAGGCTATGACCGCGTTCTCACAGCGGCCGTGTTTGAAAAGCGCGAGGCTTGGATACTTGACGAAGCCCATCGGATTCCACTGCCTGCTCCCTGATCCAGTAACGGCGCAGACCTGTCTGATGGCAAAAGCGGCGCACCGGCCCTCAATTTCGGTGGACTGCACGTCCTGGCCGTGATTCCCTTCGCGGATGCAACGCGCGCTTCTCCCGTATTGGATCACCGCCCTGATCGTCGTCGCAACGGCGGCATGGCTTCTCCTTATTGGTAGAGAGCCGATTTGCACCTGTGGCTATGTCAAGCTCTGGCATGGCGAGACGATGAGCTCCGAGAACTCGCAACACATCACGGACTGGTACACGCCCTCGCACATCCTGCACGGGCTGATCTTCTACGCTGCGCTTTGGTTCATGGTCCCGCGCTTGTCGATCGGCTGGCGACTGGCAATCGCGACGCTGGTGGAGTGCGCCTGGGAAATCATCGAAAATTCGGATGCGATCATCGAGCGCTACCGGGCGGTGACGATATCACTCGATTACTATGGCGACAGCGTTCTGAACGCGACGGCCGACATCCTGGCAATGCTCGTAGGGTTCTGGCTCGCACGCACTATCCCCGTCTGGGCAAGCATCGCCCTATTGATCGGGGCCGAAGTTCTGACCGCCGTCGTGATCCGCGACGGGCTCGCCCTGAATATCCTCATGCTGCTCTGGCCACTGGAGGTGGTTCGGGACTGGCAGGCGGGGTAGGGCGCTATTCGCTCTTGCTTTTCTTCTTCTGCCGCCAGCGAAAGAATACAAACAACACCGCGAACAGGATTACCCAGAACCAAAGATCACCCAACTCTACCTCCTGTCTTGTGCCCGCGCCGCCGCTAGAACTTCTATGATATGGCGTCCCTGCCAGAATACCGGCTGCCCTGTAAAGCTGTTCGGTCAGCATGACACGAGCCAACATATGCGGCCACACCATCGCGCCGAAAGAAATCAGTAGATCGGCATCGGCCCGCAACTCCGGCGCTATTCCGTCGGCGCCGCCGATCACGAAACTGACCTCCTGCCGCCCCTGGTCGCGCCAATCCGAAATTCGTGATGCAAAGTCAGGCGATGTCAGGTTCTGACCCCGCTCATCCATCAGGCACAGAACCGCCCCATCGGGAACGGCCCGCCGCAGCAACGCTGCTTCAGCGACCATACCGCCACCCTTGCGGTCCTCAACTTCGGTGATTGTCAGGGGGCCAAGCCCGATCCCACGACCTGTCCGATCGAAACGGGTCCGGTAGTCGTCGATCAGCGCGGCTTCCGGGCCACCGCGCAGGCGGCCCACCGCGCAAATTCCGATGCGCATCAGACCTCTTTGGCTGCCGGCTGGCCGGTGGGCATCCACATCTTTTCAAGTTGATAGAACTCGCGCACCTCGGGACGGAACACGTGAACCACCACATCGCCGGTATCGATCAGGACCCAGTCGCCGGTATCCTTGCCTTCGATCTTCGACAGAACGCCAAGTTCTTGCTTAAGCCTGTCGACGAGTTTCTCCGAGATCGACGCAACCTGTCGCGAGGAACGGCCCGAACAGATCACCATATGATCCGCCATCTCCGATTTCCCGGTCAGGTCGATGACAATTACGTCCTCGGCCTTGTCGTCATCCAGCGATTTGAGAATACGATCAAGCAATTCGCCTGATGCCAATGTCGGACCAGCGCTCATGGCCGAATCCGTTGCGGTCTGATCACGGACCGCCTCGTGAAGCTGAGACAGGACATCGTCCTCCTTCGCGACGCGCCGACAAGCCCCGGCACTGGGCACAGATGAAATGTAGCAACCGGATGTCCGAATCTCAATGCCAATAGACGCAACTTGGCAAACCTGCCTGTTCGGTACGGCGTATTTCCGCGACAATTGACGCTAAAATACGTCAGTAATCCCGTTCGAAAAACACACCGATCCCCGATTGGCCTTCATTATCGACGCTGCCCTTGACCGTTACAGACGGCGACAGGTCAAGGTTGATCGACACTTCTGCCTGCCCCAAGCTATCGATCTCGACATCGGTATAGATGTTATCCGAGATATATTTTCCCGCCCGAACGCCAACTCCGCCTTCCGCGTCACCAGTGACATCCAGATCGTCCAGACCAAAGCCCTTCCGGAGCCTCGAGACGATACCCTCTCCACCGACCCCGGCCAGGTTCGCTACTGCCCCGGCAAGCTGCGCGGCCTGAAGCGGCGACAGGGTCTCTATCCCGCGACCGAACAGCAACCGCGCAAGAACTTCATCTTCGGGCAACTCGGGCTCGGAGAGAAACAGGATCTCGGGTTGCAATGCGAGCCCCTGGACGACGATCCTGATCACCGTGTCATCGACATTCGTCTCGGCCACAAGCCGAAGGAACGGGTTGAAATCCCCCTGCAAGGTGGCAAAACCTTCCGTCAACACCAGCCGCTTGCCCAGAATATCAAGCCGCCCCCGGATCAGTTCGAACCGCCCCGACGGCACGATGTCTGCGGTGGTTCCTCCCAGCCGGATGTTGCCGCCCAGTTCTGCCTCCAGCCCGCGACCGCGCAGGAAGATCTGGTTCGGCGCGCTCACCGAGATATCAAGACCATAGGGCTGCCCGCGCCGCTTCGCTGTCCCCACTACTTCAATCAACCCCGCCCGGGCGCGCGTGGCCCGCACGTCCGCGGGTTCATTGAGGTGAACAAGATCCGGAATAGGAGAGATTCCGCCCAAGCCGCTCGACGGGATCCGAACCTCGGTCGCACCCAGGCCAACTGCGCCTGACACGCGCGCGCCACCAGTCAAACCTCCCTCAATCGCAAGATTGCCATTCACGGTTGTCTGGAACAGGGCGGGGTCGGTCAGGACGGCATTTTGCAATGCTACGCTCAAATCCGCTGGAAAATTCTTTGTCAGGGTCACTGGTCCGGTCACCGACACCCGGCCGCCGGTCGTGAAAGCCCCGTCCACGGCGATCTGGGCGCGCCCGCCGGACAGGACAATATCCGCGCCAAGCCCCGTTAAGGACACACCCAGGACTGGTGCGGCAAAACGGGCATCGCTCGTGCTGATTTGTCCGCTGACGCTGTCGAGGGCAGGGGGGCCAGAGACGCGAAGATCGAAATTCGCCGTTCCCGCCAAAGCACGTGGCTCGATGAACCTGTTCGCCGCGGCAAGCGGGAAACTCCCGTCTACGACAAGATCGACCTGGCTCAGATCCTCAGTAACACCGCCCGAAACCCGCGCCTGCAATCCTCCCGGACCGCCGCCCTCGACCGCGACCGTCCAATCATCGCCAGCCGCCTGATCCGCGCGCCCCTGAACCCTCAGCGCTCCGGACAGGCCCGGCAGATACCGTTCGATGCTGGCAAGCCTCGCATCAAAGACAAGATCGTTCTCACGCGCGCCAAACCCGCCTTGCACTGTTGCGCGAAGCTGTGGCCCTTCAACCGAAAACGTTTCTATCCGAATCACGTCCTCCGATCGCGATGCGTCGATCACCACGTCATTCGTGCCGCGCAGAACCGCGTCGACATCCTCCTGGCCAATCCGCACGCTCTCGAGCCGCGCCGTCGCCTTTGCGTCAAAGGTGCTCAGATCAAACGCAAGAGATCCCTCCGCGGTCGTCTCCAACGCTCCGCCCAACTGCCGTCCGGCAATCTCCGAAAACGGAGCAAGGTCGTTTGCAGTGACATTCATCCGGCCCGAGACCACGGGCGAAGCCCCGCGCACATCGATTGTCAGATCCGCCGCACCATCCGTTCCCGGGCCAGTTACCCGGGCGACCACCCCGTATTCGTCTGGACCGCCGGCAACCTCCACGGTCCCCTCGACCGGACCCGGCAACCCCGGAAGCACCGCTTCGGGAGTCCGCAGGACAAGATCCACATTGCCCCCGACCGTAAGGTCTTCCCCCAGAAAGCCCTGCGCCTGAAGCATTCCGAAATCGCCAGCCATGGCCAGATCGCTGATGCGCAACACGCCAAGAGTGCGCACCACCGTCGCAGTCGTTTCGACCCGGCCCTTCAAGAGCGCATCCGCCTGCGCTTGCCCAAACCTGAAATCCTCGGTTGTCGCCGCAATCGCAAGATCGAGGAACTCCAGATCCGCCGTCAGCCTACCCTCGGCCCGACCCGCAACCGCGCCTGAAACAGGCCGTCCGATGCGACCCGAATACGGCGCGATGTCTCGAAGATCCGCATCGACCGATCCCGAAATATCCGGCACGTCACCACCAAGCTCGGCTTGCGCGTCGATATCCAGCCGAAGACCCGGACCACGCGCGGCGGCCACGATTCCCCAGTTCGACCCAAGACCATCCGCGGTCAGGTCCAAGATGACCGGCCCCGGAACATCTGGCGCAATCAGCCCGGTATCGATCAGCGTGACTTCCGCCACCGCCCGCCCCGTCTCGGCCAGAAGCTGCCCTTCCGCAGAAATTTGCGCGGCATCGCTGCGGGCGGTGAGCCGGTCCACATGGGTCCCGGTCTCATCTCGTCGCCCGCTGACATCAAGATCGAATCCGCCCGAAAGAAGCTGGTCTACCTCTGTAATCCCCAGTGTCAGGTCAGAACCGGTCGCCGTCAGCGACCCGTTCACAAGGCCCGAAATCGGCTCTCCGCGCCCCGCGACTTCGACCATGACCCGGCCCGCCAGATCACGCCCGGCAATTCCGGAAAACGCCGCAAGATCCTCGGCTTCGGCTCGCGCATTCCCGGAAACCGCAACCCCGCCCTCGATCATCTCGAATGTGGCGTTTCCCGCCAATGAATAGGTCTCGCCATCCACCGATACGCGCCGCAAGTCCAGCGGCCCACCAGAGACCCAAACAACCTCTGCTGCGCCCGATACGGCGCCGCCCAGCGCCCGCTTCGCCTCGGGATCGCTCAAATCCAGATCCGTCGCGGTAAACTCCAAATCGGCGCGCACGCGCTGCGTGCCATTCCCCTCGATATCGCCTGTGCCGGTCAACCGAAGGTCTCTTGCGGACAATCCGGCCCGCTGAAGCTCCTGCACAACGATCGCACCGGTCCACTGGTCCCGTATCGCCTTGTCGAACCGCAGCCTCAGGTTCGCCGCCGTGATCCGCGTTTCGTCGCCGGCAATCGGAAGCAGGACGGCACTACCCCCGGCCCCCTCGATGCGACCGGTCAGATCAATGAACAGAGGCAGGCCGTCCGCGCCGGTTTCGACCTGTCCTTGCAAGGCCAATTGCGCCGCACGCAGATCGATCTCCGACAGACGGAACCCCCCCTCCGCCTTCTGCGTCCCAGACACCACAAGATCGATTCCAGGGCCAAAAAACGCGCGATAGTCTGGCGCGAACAAGGGTGCGATATCTCCGGAAACATCCGCCCGGAACGACCGGCCGACACCATCCTCCGTTGGCTGGATAGCCAATTGTCCCGCAAGCCGTTCTTGCCCATCCGTTGCAAGGGAAAGGGTGGCGGCAAACTCGGCCAACGGCCCCTCGCCCGCGATCTCAAGCCGAAGCGACGGGGCTTCGTGAATACCTGCCAGTGTTGCCACCAACCCCCTGGGGGCCTCTTCGATCAAGGCCTCCAGTGTCAGGACCCGGGTCACATTATCGAATCCGCCCGTAATTTCGAACCGGCCATCGACCCCGTCGGTCCGCTCCGCAATGAACGCCCCGCTTCCAATCCCGGCTTCAAGCTGCAATCCCCCCTCGATCCGCAGCTCTGCCCCAACGCCGATCAGCGCCTCCCCAAGTACAAGCCGCTCTGCGGCGAGCGTTCCGATATTCACTGCGACTGGCAGTTCGGGAAGCTTGAAGCCCGAGGCTTGAGCTGACGGCGCGCCGCCCGCTGGAACCGGTGCGCGCTCAACAAGGATCTCACCAGCAACGAGCCGTTCCACTTCGACCCGGCCCCGCAGAAGCGCCGACCGCGTCCAGCGAAGCTCGACATCCTTCAAGGTTAGCCAGACGCCCTCGGAGTCGGCTACTGTCATTTGGTCAAGCGTCGCGTCCGAACTCAGGGCTCCGCGAAACCCTTCGATCTGCACGATCCGCCCGTCTCCCGATAGCGCATCCTCAAGCGAGGTCTCAAGGAACCCGCCGTCCTGCGCCAGAGACGGACCCGCGAGCGCAAGAAGAAGCACAATTGATTTCACAAGCCACCGCATCAGAATGCCTGTCCGATGCCGATATAGATGTGGAAGTTGGAGTTTCCTTTGGGCCCGGTTACCGGCACACCCACGTCGACGCGCAAAGGTCCGATCCCCGTATCATAGCGAAGACCCAGCCCCGCACCCGTATGCCCGGCACCATCCTTGCCCGGCGTACTGCCGGCGCTTACATATCCCCAGTCCACGAAACCGACGACCGAGATCGCATCGGTAACCCTGCCGCGTAGTTCCGTTTGCAATCCGACCAGGCTGCGTCCACCGGACCGCGCGCCGCCACCCAGATCCACGTCTAGCGACTGGTACTCGTGCCCGCGCACCGTTCCGCCGCCGCCCGAATAGAATCGAAGATCATTCGGCAATCCGGTCAGCGATGCCCCGACAATGCTTCCCACCTGCAGATGGGCCGCCAGCACATAGCGATTGTCCGGGCCGAAATCCTCATAGGCACGCGCATCGAATGTGATCCGCGTCCCGCTCTCCGATCCGGAAAGCCCGATGAACGGTGCGATTTCAAAATCGGCGTAATACCCGTCGTTCGTGTTCAATAGACCTTCGCGTCGGTCAAGGGTCCAACCCAGTGGAAAGGCCAGATGCCGGTATTGGACCTTTCCGGTTGAATCCTCGACATCCGAGAACCGGTATTCGATCGATGCCCGCGCCGTAAGTTCGTCGCGTACTTCCCGAATGAAGCCAAGCCCGAGGCTCAATGAATCCGAGGTGAAATCGGGCTCATCCTCATGCGCAAGATCAAAGGTCAGAACAGCGTCGGTCTTGGCGTCGATTGTCGCAGGGCGACCCAACTCGACACCCAGACTATAGTCTATTCCACCCGTATCACCGCCAATTCCGGAAATTTCGCCGTCTATCCGAAGCCGTTCGGCTCCGCCTCTCAGGTTCCGATGCATCCAGAACGCCGAAAGCGTCAGACCCTCATCTGTCGCCAGCTCCGCACCAAACCCGAAACGCCGCGGCTTCTGGTCGACGATCGCCGCGGTGATATCCAGCGATCCGTCGGGATTGGGCACCTCCGCCTCGGTCAGGGAAACCGATCGAAAGACCCCGGTATCGCGCAGCCTTCTCGCGGACCGCTCGATGTCGATCGGCGAATAGACGGCCCCTGTGGGCAAGCCCGCGATCTTGACGATCCGCCTTGGCGACACGGCCGACTCGCCGTCCAGAATCAACCGTCCAAAGGTCAGTTTCGGACCGGGCTCCAACGCGATCTCGGCATCAAGCCGGTCCGCCGCATGGTCCGCAACGATCCTCTGCCCGGACACTTCGGCTTTTGCATGACCATCCATCCGCCAACCGGTGATCCCGGCATCGACAGCCTCTTGAATCAATCCCGATGGGGCAGGGGCCCCGGTACGAAAACCCTCTGGCATCTCCGTCCCAGATGCGAGCGGAGCAACTGTGGCCTGCCCGAACCGGTATTGCGGACCGGTCTGCACCTGAACGATGATCCGGCTTATCCGGTCGGGCGGTGACAACGGATCGATGGTTGCGGCCTCGCGCCCATCCACCAGCACGCGCACGGTGCCGCCATAATACCCCTCGCCATAAAGAGCGCCGACCAGCCTTGCATATTCTGCCCGCGCCGCCGCCATAAGCTCCGTCGGCGCCTGCACCCCTTCACGCGATGCAGCGGCCAGAAGCGATGCCTGCTCCAGCGACTTGGCCACCGCTGCGGTCGCTCCGGGGGCCTCGATCCGGAAACTATCCAGCGCAAACGCCGGTCCGGACGACACGCAGGCAAGCAAAACGCCAGCCGCAACCCGATTTCGAAACCCTGTGCTCAAGTCTGCCCACACTCCCTGACGCGCCAATACCCTAGAACTGCATTGCACTTAGTCCACGATAACGCCAATCACGATCCATCTCAGGGGTCGCCGGGCTTCGTATCGATCCGGCTGCCTTCCAGCACCTTCACCTCCCGCTGCGGGAACGGGATCGAGATATCGTGTTCCCTGAACGCATCCCACAGCGCAAGATACACGTTTCCGCGAATATTCGTTAGTCCGGCAGTCGGGTCAGAGATCCAGAACCGAAGGATGTAGTCCACCGAACTATCCCCGAAGCCGACGATATGGCAAACTGCGGCTCGGTCTCTCAGCACCCTGTCCACACCCGAAGCCGCCTCGATGGCGATCCGCCTGACGACATGAGGATCGTCGGTATAGGCGGTTCCGAAATAGATGTCCAAGCGTACGAATTCGTTGGAATGGGACCAGTTCACCACCTGCCCGGTGATCAGATCCTCGTTCGGAATCAGGTATTCCTTGCCATCACGGGTGACGACTGAAACGTATCGCGCGCCCAATGAATGGATCCAGCCAAACGTATCTCCCAGACTGATCACGTCACCGGGCTTGATAGATTTGTCCAACAGGATGATGACCCCGGAAACAAGGTTAGAAACCACTTTCTGCAAGCCGAAACCAAGACCGACACCGATCGCACCCGAAAGAACCGCGAGTCCGGTCAGGTCGACGCCCACAGCGCGCATGCCAAAGAAGAAGGCGGTAGCATACAAGACCACCTGCAGAACTTTGACGACCAGGACGCGCATCGAAGGCGACAAGTCCTCGGCCGCCTCGATCCGGGCGGTGGTGGTCTTGGACAGAAGGCGCGCACCGAAGAAAAAGAGGCCGAGAATGATGATCGCCTGAATGACGATCCAAAGCGACAGCCGCATCTCGCCCAGTTGAAAACCGATGCCGTCAAGAATGCCTTCTGTCTCGTCGGTCAGGCCAAGAATTCGGAGCGTGATCCAGATCCACGCCCCGTACAGAACAACCCTTCGAAGCAGTCGGTTCGCAATCAGTCGCGAGGCGAAACTGACGATGAGCCAAGCGAGCGCCAGGTTTGCGACGATCAGCAAGAGATAGGACCGGCTTGGCCACGTCACTTCCCGCATGACAAGCGCAACGGACCACATCGACGCCACGAACAGGATCATCCTGATCCGTTGCTGAATGACCAATGCAAGCCGCAAACGCCATTTTGGCCATCCCTCTTGATCCCGCAACCAGTCCCTGGCGCGAGGCGACAAGAAATGCGCCAGAACATGCGCCAGAAGGAAAAGCGCGACGATGATCGCAAGCTGATAGGCGTTCCACGGCCGCAGGAAGGATTGCAGAAAGACCTCGGCCTGAGTCCAAAGACTTTGGCCGATCTGAACGATCTCTTCAGCCCCGTCTACGATTCCGGTTGGATCCTGTTCCATCGCCGCCTCCCGGTCCTACAATGACAGCCCCGGGAAGCGGCGACAATCCAAACTGATCGGGCTACCCTGCGCCGACCGCAAATGGGCCGTTCCCGATCATCTTTGGGCCAATACGTCACAGGGCGGAATGACAACCTCGCCCACAAATGAAATCACATCCTTCATTGGGGCGTTTCGGATCAAGGGGCGCAGCGGGTCTTCGGCACTGGTCCTGAGAAAGACCGAGATCGTCCCTTCGGGATCAGGACCCGCACCAACCGCGCAGCCGGCGACATAGACGCCAAGATGGCCCTCGGTCGCGTCCGGTGCCGACGCTTCCCATTCAAGTATTTTCGCCTGAAGCATCCTAAGCTCCGAGAGATCGTCAGAATTGACGCGCCATACCTTCCGCCCGCCCTCCTGCTGCGCGACCAGGACATAGCGGGCCCCGACTGCCTCACCCAGATCCGCCCGCTGCGCCTCAAGCTCCAGAACCAGCCCATCCGGGCGCAACCGCAACCCCTCGGGGAGATCCGCGGTGACTGCGAATCCCGCCGGGTCGGCCTCAAGCGGCGAAATGGCGGCCAGCCTGGCCACGGTAAAGACATCGACGGTCCCGCAGCCAGAAAGCGCGACAGCAAAAGCAAGAACAAAACTGAACATTTAATATTCTACTTGATTCGTTTATTTTTTAACGTAAAACAATAAAAACTGAACTCACAAGGAGTCCCATGTTGCCTCGACTGATTGACACGCTGTACTGGCTCACATGGGCCGCCCTCATCGGCCTGCCCATCGCCGTTCTGGGCACAGCCTTCGCGCGCGGCGTCTCGGTAGAGGCTTTGTCATCGGTGCTTCCATCGATCCAAATCGCACCGGATCTCGGCTTCGGCATTCGCCTATCCGCCTTTGCGATCGGACTTGTCCCCGGATGCATCGTGCTCTGGACCCTCTGGCAGGTTCAGGCGCTCTTCGTCCTCTACCGCCACGACATGGCTCTGACCCGCGCTGCCGCGCAGCGCCTGCGGGCAATCGGGCTCGGGCTCGCCGGTACTGCTGCCCTTGCGGTCGTGTTCCGCCCGCTACAGATCCTCCTTCTGACCTCCGGCAACGCGCCGGGCGAACGCGTTCTGGCTTTGAGCATCACTTCGTCGGATATCGGCTTTGCCCTGGCAGGCGGCCTGATGGTCGTCATCGGTCACGTGATGGCTGACGCCGCCCGCATCGCCGAAGACAACGCGAGCATCGTCTGATGGAAATCGTCGTCCGCCTCGATGTCATGCTCGCGCAGCGCAAGATGCGCTCCCGCGAACTTGCCGAACGCGTTGGAATAACCGAACAGAACATCAGCCTGCTGAAATCGGGCAAGGTAAAAGGTATCCGCTTCGAGACTCTCGCCCGGATCTGCGAGGTGCTCGACTGCCAGCCCGGAGACCTTCTCGAGGCGGTCCCTTCCGGAACCTGATCCACCTTGCAAGAATTCGGGGCGCAGAGTAGATACGCCTGCGATGAAACCTGTCTTTGATATCGGCGACCGCACGAGGCTTCCGTGGCGCTTCTTCGGCGCCGCCCGGTCGATTCTGGCGCGCCCTTAGCCAGCTACCAATCCGTCACCTGACAGATCTTTCACATTCCGGGAGAGGACCGATATGACCGCCCGCACACTCTATGACAAAATCTGGGATGCGCATCTTGCCCATGAGGCCGAAGATGGCACCTGCCTTCTCTATATCGACCGCCACCTTGTTCACGAGGTGACATCGCCGCAGGCCTTCGAAGGCTTGCGCATGACGGGCCGCACGGTGCGTGCGCCCGACAAGACGATCGCGGTCCCCGATCACAACGTCCCCACCACATGGGACCGCGAAAAGGGAATCGACAACGAAGAGTCCCGCATTCAAGTCGAGGCCCTCGACAAGAACGCCAAGGATTTCGGCATCCACTATTACCCGGTGAACGACATCCGTCAGGGCATCGTCCACATCGTGGGCCCGGAACAGGGCTGGACACTGCCGGGCATGACCGTCGTCTGTGGCGACAGCCATACCGCCACCCATGGTGCCTTTGGGGCGCTTGCCCATGGCATCGGCACTTCCGAAGTCGAGCATGTTCTGGCAACCCAGACGCTGATCCAGAAGAAGTCGAAGAACATGAAGGTCGAAATTACCGGCCAGCTTCGTCCCGGCGTCACTGCAAAGGACATCACGCTTACGGTGATCGGCAAAACCGGTACCGCTGGCGGCACCGGCTACGTGATCGAGTATATGGGCGAGGCGATCCGTTCGCTTTCCATGGAAGGCCGCATGACCGTCTGCAACATGGCGATCGAAGGCGGCGCGCGCGCGGGCCTGATCGCACCGGACGAAAAGACATTCGAGTACGTCAAGGGCCGGCCTCACGCACCGAAGGGCGCTCAGTGGGAAGCCGCGATGGCATGGTGGAAGACCCTCTATTCCGATGACGACGCCCATTGGGACAAGGTCGTGACGATCCGGGGCGAAGATATCGCGCCGGTCGTGACTTGGGGCACCTCGCCCGAAGACGTCCTGCCGATCACCAGCACCGTGCCCGATCCGGCGAGCTTCTCGGGCGGCAAGGTAGAGGCCGCAAAGCGCTCGCTCGACTATATGGGTCTGACACCCGGCACCCCGCTTTCGGAAATCAAGATCGACACGGTCTTCATCGGCTCCTGCACCAATGGCCGGATCGAGGATCTTCGCGCCGCCGCTGCCATCGTGAAGGGCAAGAAGATCAAGGAAGGCATGCGCGCCATGGTCGTTCCCGGCTCCGGCCTCGTCCGCCTTCAAGCCGAGGAAGAGGGCTTGGCCGATATCTTCAAGGAGGCCGGATTCGAATGGCGTCTTGCAGGTTGCTCCATGTGCCTCGCCATGAACCCCGATCAGCTTTCGCCGGGCGAACGCTGTGCCGCCACCTCGAACCGCAACTTCGAAGGCCGTCAGGGCAGGGGGGGTCGGACGCATCTGATGTCCCCAGCAATGGCCGCGGCGGCCGCGGTGACTGGACGGCTGACCGATGTTAGGGAGATGATGTAATGGACCAGTTCACAACACTGACCGGCATCGCCGCACCACTGCCCCTGATCAATATCGACACCGATATGATCATCCCCAAGCAGTTCCTGAAGACGATCAAGCGCTCCGGCCTTGGGGTGAATCTGTTCGACGAGATGCGCTATGCCGATGACGGAAGCGAGATTCCGGATTTCGTCCTGAACAAGCCTCAATACCGAGAGGCGCAGATCATTGTCGCCGGCGAGAATTTTGGCTGCGGCTCGTCGCGCGAACACGCCCCCTGGGCACTTCTCGACTTCGGCATCCGCTGCGTGATCGCGCCCAGCTATGCCGACATCTTCTACAACAACTGCTTCAAGAACGGCATTCTGCCCATCGTCCTTCCGCAGGAACAAATCGATGTGCTGATGAAGGACGCAGAAAAGGGCGCGAATGCCCGCATGACCATCGATCTCGACGCCCAGACGGTTACAAGCTCTGATGGCGAGGTCTTCGCCTTCGATGTCGACCCGTTCCGCAAACACTGTCTGATGAATGGCCTCGACGATATCGGGCTGACGCTCGAGAAATCCGCCGCCATCGACGCGTTCGAGGCAAAGGCACAGGTCGAACGTCCCTGGGTATGATCTAGCCCCGGTCCAGTCACTTAAGAGCTATTGAAACCCGGCAAGAAATTGTCGGGTTTCCTTTTGTGCCAATCCTGTCCATCGCCACCACATCTGGTGAGGGACTGCGCATCATCCTGAATTTGAACTGAAATTGATGCAATGCCGCACCAGTTTGACCACGAAAATGCCCCATAGTCCGAACATAGTTAACGCAAGATTGAAGCGCGGAACGAAAGTTGTCAGAAATTGGGCAAAAATAAGGCAACCCGCCACAATGTGCGGGACACACAAAGAAATCTGACGTTCGGTGCTCTACGTTCCGGGGTCTTGATGTGGGGCAGTACACTGTGATTACCCGTTTGGCGGCGACCCTGCTGCGCGCTTTCCTCGTTATTTTGCTGATCGCGATGCCCTCGCTCCTTCTGCCGGGTGTCAGTTCCGATTCAGCCCAGATCGTGGCCCTTGTCGCCATCTTCGCCGCGGCCCTCGTCATCATCGAATATGCCTCGGCCTATCCCGGCCTTGTCGAGTTTCGCGATGCCCCGCCGTTCAACCGCGTCCGCTTCGGCTCTCTCTTCATCACGGTACTTCTGCTGACGATTGTCACACGCGGCGTCTATGAGCCCAGCACCTTCTCCAATTTCATCGAAGCGATCGGTGCGTTGATCGGCCACGCCATCGATTTCCCTTATTCCCCCGTCCGCCTTGTCGTTCTGATGCTCCCCGAAGAGACGGGCATCGAGCACATCACGCTGGTACGGACCGCTGCGGGGATCAGCTATCTGGTCTCGCTGCTGACACTTGCGGCTTTCCTGATCATTCTGCGCCTGCAGGGTTGGCCCAACCGTAATGGAAGCTTCAATGTCTGGGTGAACCTGCCCACATTCGATCCGACGGCTGGCGGCGATGTTGTCGAACGCCTCGAGCGGGATGCTCGCGTTAATATTGCGTTAGGGTTTTTGCTGCCATTCTTGACCCCTGCGGTGATCAAGGCAGCGGCGTCCAACTTCGGGGCCATATCGCTCGAAAATCCGCAGACCCTGATCTGGACGGTGGCCGCATGGGCATTTCTCCCCGCCTCGCTCTTCATGCGCGGCATCGCGATGGGTCGTATCGCCTCGATGATCCAGCAGAAGCGCCGGGAATCCAGCGCCAATGCGGATGGGGAACTCTTGCCGGCCTGATTGCGGCATTTGCAATTGTCGCATCCGCGGCCCTGTCCGATCCGCTTCGCATCGCTACCTTCAACACCGAACTTTCGCGGGACGGTCCCGGCTTGTTCCTGCGCGATATCCTGCGTCAGGATTCCCCTGATATCGAGGAAGCCGCAACGCGCATCGCCCGCTCGCAAGCCGACATCATTGTTCTTCAGGGGATCGATTACGATCTCGATCACGTCGCACTCGCCGCCTTTGCCGCACGTATCGCCGAGTATGGAGGCACCTATCCACACCTCTTCGCGCTTAAACCGAATACCGGTCTGCAAACAGGCCTCGATCTCGACCTGAACGGACGGATCGGCGAGCCGCGGGATGCTCAGGGCTATGGCGTTTTCGCGGGGCAGGGCGGCATGGCGCTCTTGTCCAAACATCCCATCGCCCGCCATCAAGACCTTACCGAAACGCTCTGGCGCGATCTTCCGTCAACCCGGATGCTCCCCTTGGATTCCGGATACGAGGTTCAGCGGCTTTCGAGCGTCAGCCACTGGATTGTCGAGCTCGCACCGGCGGAGATGCCTCCGCTGACGCTCCTGACATTCCATGCAACACCCCCGATCTTCGACGGACCCGAAGATCGCAACGGCCGTCGCAACCATGATGAAACGGCGATCTGGAGCCACTTCCTCGACAACCGGCTGGAACTGACGCCACCGGCATCGCGGTTCATCCTCGCCGGTGACGCCAACCTCGACCCCGAGGATGGAGATGGCCTTCCGGATGCCCTTCGCGCCCTTCTGACCGACCCCAGGCTACACGATCCTGCCCCCCGCAGCACCGCCGCAACCGACGCAGCAGCGGCCGAAGCCGGTGCGAATCTTCGGCACAAGGGCGATGCCGCACTTGATACCGCGAACTGGCGCGACAATCCCGGCCCCGGCAATCTGAGGGTCGATTATATCCTTCCTTCTGCCGACTGGATCGTGGTCCAGTCGGGTGTGTTATGGCCCGAAACTGACACGAACCTCTCAGAGGACGATCGCCGCACGATCTCCCGCCATGGTCTCGTCTGGGTCGATCTCCGCCAGTAGCGCACGACGCAAGCCTTCTTCGACCGGCGTCTCTCGGAATTCCGGCAGGAGCGCGTCGAAGGGCGCCGCATCAATGCGGTGCGGCTTCCGCCAGAGATACCTCATCTCAATAAGGCTTCGCGCGACCGGCCAGACCGGCGCGGCAAGATAAAGGGGCAACCAACTCATCCGCACCACGCGAATCTCGCGGCCTAGCACCCGCGCGCTCATCGTCGCCATCTCACGTCCCGACAGCGTCCAACCGGGAAACAACACCTCGCAGAAGCGTGGAAGACTTCTCGCGCCGCCGGGCAAGGGCGACAGCCGCGCGCGCCAGATCCGGAAGATATGCCCAGGCATGAGGAATCTCCGGATCACCAGGATAGCTCAGCCGGCCCCGCGTGACCGATGCGGCGATGACCTTGTCGAACCAGTTGCCCGACGCTTCGGTATCCAGAAAATCCCCGGCCCGAAGCATGATCACTGGCACACCGGATGCCCGATACCGATCTTCCATCTCGATTCGCAGCCGCCCCAAGGGGTTTCGCGCAAGATGTGGCGTCGCGCCGTCTAGCACCTCGGGCAAGTCGGCACCGTAAACGTAAAGGTTGCCCGGCTGAATGACGGTCGCCCCGCTCGCCCGGGCCGCATCGATCACTTGCTCTGTCAATCCGGGAAGATCGGCGGCCCACCTGGGATAAGGCGGGTTCCAACCATTCACGATCAGATCGTGCCCCTTCGCAAATTGCGCCAGATCTCCGGATCCACGCTCAAACAGCGTGACCCGCCACCCTGCATTCCAAAATGCTTCGCCTGCGTGACGACCAAAGCGGCCGCTTCCACCAAGCACAAGTACAGATCCTGACATCTGTGCCTCCAAATCTGATGATGCGGCCTGTCTGCCATCCTCTGTTCCATTTGGAAATTTACAGATTTCGAAGATCTGATATTCAATTATGAATGGCTACTCCTCTCAACAGACTTGACTGGTCCCTGATCGAAACCTTTGTGACCGTCGCCGAAACCGGGTCGCTCTCCGCTGCGGCACGCCAACTCGGGCGCAGTCAGCCCACTATCGGCCGACAGGTACGCGAGATCGAATCCGCCCTTGGCTCCGCCCTGTTTCGCCGTCAACCGAACGGAATGACCTTGTCGAAAGAGGGAATGGCGCTGATCGAACCGGCACGTGCCATGCGCGAGGCTGCCGGGAGTTTCTCGATCATCGCGGCAGGAGCTGCCAACCAGCTCAGCGGGACGGTCCGGATCACCGCCAGCGTCTTTGCCGGCGCATCACTTTCTGCCGCCGATTCTCGGGCGGATTCGACGGGACGAACCGGAAATCGCACTCGATCTCGTCTCCTCGGATGCGGCTGAAAATCTCTTGTTCCGAGAGGCCGATATCGCCGTCCGCATGTTCCGTCCGTCGCAACTCGAGGTCGTGACCCAGCACATCGGCGATATGCCGATGGGTCTTTACGGCGCCGTATCCTATCTCGACAGACGTGGCCGCCCAAAGGAGAAGGGTGACCTGATGAAGCATGATTTCGTCGGCTATGATACCAACGACAGGATTATCCGCGGCTTCCGCGACGCCGGCTGGAATGTGGGGCGCGATTTCTTCCGTACCCGGTGTGACGCACAGGCCGCGAACTGGGAACTCGTGCGGGCGGGGTGCGGACTTGGCTTCAGCCCGATCCCGGTGGCGGCCGCCGATCCATCGGTCGAAAAGGTCGATCTCGGCATTCCGGTTCCGTCGCTTTCTGTATGGTTGACGGCCCATGCCGCGTTGCGCGATACGCCCCGCATCAGGCGGGTCTGGAACATGATGGCAGAAGATCTGGCAAAGGTCCTTTCTTGACCGCCCCGCCGCCTCGCGATACCCGAACGCGACTTTGGATTTTCAAGGATGCATCCCATGACCTCACCCTCTCTTCTGATCCTCCCCGGCGATGGCATCGGCCCCGAGGTGATGACCGAAGTGCGCAAGGTGATCGACTGGTTCGCTACGAATGCGGGCCTTGGCTTCGATGTCTCCGAAGATCTGGTCGGCGGCGCGGCCTATGACGCCCATGGCACACCGCTTACGGACGAGACGATGGAACGCGCGCAACAGGCCGATGCGGTTCTTCTGGGCGCGGTCGGCGGCCCGAAATACGATGTGCTCGACTTCAGCGTAAAGCCCGAACGGGGGCTGTTGCGTCTGCGGAAGGAAATGGATCTCTACGCGAACCTGCGCCCCGCTCAATGCTTTGACGCGCTTGCCGATTTCTCGTCGCTCAAGGCCGATGTGGTGGGCGGCCTCGACATCATGATCATTCGCGAGTTGACCTCCGGCGTCTATTTCGGAGAGCCCCGCGGGATCTTCAAGGAAGGCAACGAACGCGTCGGTATCAACACCCAGCGCTACACGGAATCCGAGATTGCACGCGTCGCCCGTTCGGCCTTTGAACTGGCCCGCAAGCGGGACAACAAAGTCTGTTCGATGGAAAAGGCCAACGTCATGGAATCCGGCGTTCTCTGGCGCGAGGTGGTGACCGAGGTGCACGCGGCCGAATATCCGGATGTCGAACTGTCGCACATGTATGCCGACGCCGGCGCGATGCAGCTTACCCGCTGGCCCAAGCAGTTCGATGTGATCGTGACCGACAACCTCTTTGGCGATCTTCTGTCCGATCTGGCGGCGATGCTCACCGGATCGCTGGGGATGCTGCCGTCGGCCTCGCTCGGCGCACCGATGGCCAATGGCAGGCCCAAGGCGCTTTACGAACCCGTCCACGGTTCTGCTCCCGACATCGCAGGCCAGGGCAAGGCGAACCCGATCGCCTGCATTCTGAGCTTTGCAATGGCCCTGCGCTACTCCTTCGACCAAGGCGATGCCGCGACGAAGCTGGAACAGGCCGTCGAGGCCGTTCTCGCAGACGGCTTGCGGACAGCAGACCTCATGGGCCCCGCTGGCGGCACTCCGGTTTCGACCTCGGAAATGGGCGATGCGATCGTCGCCAAGCTTTCTGAAATCTGATGAGCGCATGGCGGGCCAATCGGCCCGCCCGCATCCCCAGCCGATAGCCCTGAGCCAGCCGGGCATCCGCTATGCAGACGGAGGGGGTTGTGAGATGCGCAAATCATGCGCATGAAATACACATCCTTTCCGCATCGTTTCTGCATATGACCGATCAAGCCAGATCCAACCTTCGCGGCGCCGCTCTGGCGCTCTTCGCTTTCGCGCTCTTTGCCGCGCATGATGTTGTCGTGAAGTTCCTTGGCGGCCAGTATTCCGTCTTCCAGATCATCTTTTTCAGCGTCCTGCTGTCTTTCCCGCTCGTCCTCCTGATGCTCATGCGGGACGCCACGAAAGGCACCCTGATTCCGGTCCATCCCTGGTGGAGTGCCGCACGGACGGTTGCGATCATCATCACCGGATCCTCGGCATTCTACGCCTTCTCGGCGATCCCCCTCGCGCAGGTCTATGCCATTCTTTTTGCTGCACCTTTGTTGATCACCATCCTATCGATCCCAATCCTCGGAGAGAAGGTTGGACCCCATCGCTGGGGTGCGATCATCGTTGGTCTGGCAGGCGTTCTTGTCGTGATCCGTCCTGGCGCCACGGATCTTGAGCTAGGCCACTTCGCAGCGGTCGCAGCGGCGGTATGCGGTGCCTTCGCCTCCGTAATTGTCCGCAAGATCGGCCGCGACGAGCGCAGTGCCGTATTGCTGCTCTATCCCATGATGGCGAACTTCGTCGCGATGGGGTGCCTCCTGCCGTTCATCTACAAACCCATGCCGATCGAACACCTCGGCGCGCTCGGCCTCATCTCCATACTCGCCTTCACCGCCGGCCTCCTCCTCATCGTCGCGTACAAGGCAAGTGATGCTGCGATCGTCGCCCCCATGCAGTATTCCCAGATCCTTTGGGCCGCGGGCTATGGCGCTTATTTCTTTGGCGAAAGCAATGACCGGATCACCTGGATCGGTGCCGGGATCATTATCGCAAGCGGGATTTACATCGTCCTGCGCGAAAGCCTGTCGGGGATATCTCTGACGACCCCCGTGCTTCGGACCAGAACCCGTCCAGATACCGGAACGACTCCACGCGTCGGAACCACAGATCGGCATCCCGACACGTCAAAGCAGACTATTGCAAATTCGAGTTCCAGCCGCTAACCCGCTGATCACGGTCGGAGTGTAGCTCAGCCTGGTAGAGCACTGTCTTCGGGAGGCAGGGGTCGGAGGTTCGAATCCTCTCACTCCGACCAATTCATTCAAAATCGAATTTCTACAGAAGCCTTCATTTTGCCGATTGGTGACTTCTGCGGATATCGCACGGCAAGGGACCAGGCTCGCTTCAGAATCCTGAACCGAGCAGTATCCCGATTTCTCTTGGCAATTAATGCCTTGTTTGTCTCTTATTTTCGTCAATTTGCGCCAATAGACCAAGCTTGTCCGCCCATCCTGGCGGTAGCAAAGTTGGTATGAGTAAATGGTTTTTCTGAAGTCGGCGACACAGCCGGGGGCCAACAGCCCGAACCCAAATCCCTTCAAGCGCTTCTGGAATGATTGCTCCGGAGCAGCCACATCCGACATGGTCGTCATTACGGCGGGCATCGTTGCTTTGAGTGCGGTTACGATGGCGTCTATCGGTTCAAGCGCCGAGAACGCGGCAAATCGTATCGGCGAACGCGTCGCGTCGGCAGAGGTCAACCAGGCCTCCACCTCAAAGGGTGAAACCCCGGGCATTTCCACAGGCGGATCAAGTGGCGGTTATGGTGGAAACCAGGGCGATGGCTATGGTGACGGCCCGGATGCATCGGGCGGCACAACGACAGCGGCGGGTGCTGGCGACGTCTCTGCCGGTCAAGACACCGCGCCAAGTGGCACTACGGGCAGTCAGAACGGCTCCGCAACAGCGGGAACGGATCCGACCGGCACAGGGACAAACCAGACAGCAACGAATGGGGGAACCGACCCAAACACAGGTCCAAGTACCAATGGTGGAACGACTTCTGTCTCCAGTGGAGGTTCTGGAGGCACGTCGACGACGGTAGCTCTGAATTGCCCAAATCCGTCAAACGGGAACGGGAACGGGAACGGGAACGGGAACGGGAACGGGAACGGGAACGGGAACGGGAATAGCAATGGCAAGGGGAACGGCAAGGGGAATAATCCCAACAACTGCCCCACCTAAACCATCTTGATGACGTCCTTTTCTATGGCAAGAACATAGCCACGGCGGGCAATCGTCTTGATCAGTAATTCGCTGACCATCTGATTGCCCAACGCATCCCGAAGCCGCTTGATCCGAGTGGCTCCGGCAGCTTCGTCGCAGTCGCTCGCATCGCGTCCCGATATGATCGCCTCCAGCTCTGCGCCGTTCAGAACCTCGTCATCCATACGCGCTTCGGCAAGAACAGCGAGCGTTTCCACCATTGCTCCAGTCAGTTTGAATTCGAGATTGTTCAAATAGACAGCGTTGTCGTCACGGCTGATGAGAAGCGAAGACACCTGAATACCATGACGCTCGATCTCGCCCATCCGACGGTTCAGGATGATGATGGTCACGACGAATACGAGGGAGGCAACCAACAATGCGGTCGCGAAAAGCATCAGAACGAAGATAACGACACGATAACTCGTCAGCGTTTCGGAAAATGCCGTTCCGGATTGGGCGAGGATCTCGAGGAGCTTTATCTCTGCGCCCGACGTAAGGTCGTTGTTCTCAACAAAGAGACGTTCGACCCGGGCGTTAAAGGCATTTGCGTCTGGCAGATTCAGGAACAAGAAGACTGCCGCAGCGCCGAGAATTACGATGATCGCAACGACACCCACAGTAACAATGCGCACGCCGGCGGCGCGACTATCAGAAGCGGAGGAAGAAGTTGGCCGCACTCTCTTTCCTTTGCTCCAACCCAGCTTCGTCGAAAACCGAAATGACGTTCAGCAAGGTCCAGCCCCCTGCCGCGATCCGTCTCTTCACTTCTTCTAAAGCGACATCAGTCCCACCGCAAAGCGCACTGGGGATCTCGATCACACCATAATGCAGCCGCAGCGGATTGTCCTTCTTTGCCTTGTAGTCGGCGAAACAGGCAGCGCTTGCCGGCAGAGCCGCGAGCATCAGGCAGGTTAGGGTTGAGATGAATAGTCTGTTCATGCACCAACCCTGATCCACATGGCGCGGTTATTCAATATCCGTGCGAATGGTATCAGACGGTTATTTGCTAGCAGGGCGGGGATATTGCCTGTCGGTATCGAGGGCGTTCTTCGTGGCACCAGGGATCAGTCCATCCCTCGGAAACGAAAGGAAACGCCATGAAAAACGTCGCCATTTCTGCGGTGCTTGCATTCGCGATCGGACTCGTACCGCTCGGCACGCGGCCTGCCCATGCCCTGAGCGACAAGGAGTTGCTGGCACTTTTGGCGGGTGCGGCCGCCATTGCCGTCATTAGCAAAGAGCTCAAGGACAAGCGCAACGAGGCATCGCGCGTTCCAGTTACGTCGCAGTACGGAAGACATGGGCAGAATTATCGCTACGGCAAGGATCGCAAGAAGTCGCGAACGCTTCCGGCCGAGTGCATTCGCATGATCGACCGACCCGGGCGGAAAGACCGTCAAGTCCTCGGGGCGCGCTGTCTTGAGCGGAACGATGTCAGGATCGGACGCCTTCCTCAGGAATGTCTGATCTCTGTCCGGACCGACCGCGGATTTCCGTGATGCATACGGATCGCGATGCGTTCAAAGAGCCGGCTGGACGATCGAGGATACGCGCCGCTGGAAGCGGTAGCCATCACTCCACATCGGGCCTGGTCCGGGAGTCTTCCCGGGCCCGAAGGGCAAACCCATAAGCTTGCAAGACCCGAAGGAATGCCATCTTTCTTGGATATGAGAAGAACGACACCCAATTTCGAAGCAGAGCGTATTGCCCGTGAAGAAGGCTATTCGCGCGTTGCCGGCGTGGATGAGGCAGGAAGGGGCCCGCTTGCTGGCCCGGTCGTGGCGGCAGCTGTCATACTGAAACGAGAATGATATCCCAGCGGGATTGGACGACTCCAAGCGGCTCACATCGTTGCGGCGGAACGAACTGACTGCGCGCCTCTTGAAATGCGCAGAGATCGGCGTCGGCATCGCAACAGTAGAAGAAATTGACCAGATCAATATCCTCCAAGCGTCGCACCTTGCCATGATCCGTGCGTTGGATGCACTTCCCCAAGCCGCGGAATTTGCACTGATCGACGGCAATTTGATCCCCAAGACTCTGCGACTTGCAGCGCGATCGATCATCAAAGGAGATGCATTGAGCCTGTCTATCGCAGCAGCTTCGATCGTTGCAAAGACAACGCGTGACCGGATCATGGTGGATTTAGCGCAACAGCACCCCGGCTATGGATGGGAGCAAAACGCGGCCTATCCCACCAAGGCGCATTTGCAGGCGATTCGAGATTTGGGTGTCACCCCACACCATAGACGTTCGTTCAAACCCGTCCACAATATCTTGTGTCGAGATAATTCTGTAACCTCTTGATTCAAAAAAGAAATTGACGGCGAATCGTGTTTGAATCATCCTCGTCCCCAACAATGCGGCCCAAAGCAGGCCCGGGACAGAGGCAGAGATGACGACAAAAACCGATCGCGGAGCCAGAGCGCTTCCGCTGAATACGATCATTTCGGGCGATTGCATCGACGCGATGAACAGCCTTCCGGAGGCGTCGATCGATCTGATCTTCGCTGATCCGCCCTACAATCTTCAATTGCGCGGCGACCTGCATCGTCCCGACAACAGCAGGGTAGATGCCGTCGACGATGCGTGGGACAGTTTTGCGTCCTTCGGGGCCTATGACGAGTTCACCAAGGCATGGCTCGCTGCAGCGCGCCGCTTGCTGAAGCCCAATGGGGCGATCTGGGTCGTGGGGTCATATCACAACATCTTTCGGGTTGGATCGGCCATGCAAAATGCAGGCTACTGGATTCTGAACGATGTGATCTGGCGCAAGTCGAACCCGATGCCAAACTTTCGTGGCAAGCGATTCACCAATGCCCATGAAACACTGATTTGGGCATCGAGAGACGAGGGCGCGAAGTACACATTCAACTACGAGGCGCTCAAGGCTTTGAACGAGGGTGTTCAAATGCGCTCTGATTGGGTCCTGCCGATCTGTACGGGCCATGAACGCCTGAAAGACGACAACGGCGACAAGGCGCATCCGACACAGAAACCCGAGAGCCTTTTGCACAGGGTTCTCGTCGCCACAACCAATCCGGGCGACGTGATCCTCGATCCATTCTTTGGAACCGGAACCACCGGCGCTGTTGCAAAGATGCTTGGACGCGATTTCATCGGAATCGAGCGCGAGGCGACCTATCGCAAAGTTGCCGAAAACCGGCTGGCAAAGGTTCGGAAGTTCGACAATGAGGCTCTGGCGGTCACGGCATCGAAGCGCTCCGAACCCCGAGTTCCCTTCGGACAATTGGTTGAACGCGGTCTACTCCGTCCCGGCGAAGTGTTGACCAGTCCACGCGGAAAGACCGCCAAGGTCCGCGCAGACGGCACCCTGATCGCCGAAGATGTAAAGGGATCGATCCATCAAGTCGGTGCGGCCTTTGAAAGCGCCCCCTCCTGCAACGGCTGGACTTACTGGCACTATCGCCGCGAGGGCCAGAACATTCCGATCGATATCCTGCGCCAACAAATTCGCGCAGAGATGTCGTAGCAAGATACCGCCTGTGCTTGTGGCCAACCACGGCACGTGACTGACCCCGCGCTCAACCCGCGGGGTCATTTTTTTACATATCGCCTGGTGATCGGTTTCGCATTGCATCGGAACGGCGTACAAGAAGACGCAGAAGAAAAGAGGTGGCGATGAAAACCCCCAGACCTGTCGTGTTGTGCATCCTTGATGGTTGGGGTTTGAGCGACGATCAAACCGCAAACGCTCCTTTCCTCGCCAAGACGCCAACCTATGACCGCCTGATGGAAAGCTGCCCCAACGCCCGGCTTGTGACCCATGGTCCAGATGTTGGTCTGCCGTCGGGCCAGATGGGTAACTCCGAAGTTGGGCACACGAATATTGGGGCGGGGCGGGTCGTCGCGATGGATCTGGGCCAGATCGACCTTGCGATCGAAGACGGAAGCCTCGCCAAACAACCGGCTTTTGTCCGTTTCATCCAAAATGTCAAATCGGCGGGGGGCGCCGCGCATCTGATGGGTGTGATTTCCGATGGTGGCGTTCACGGCCATATCGACCACATGATTGCCGCTGCGGAGATCCTGTCCGACGCGGGACTGAAGGTTATTGTCCACGCGATAACCGACGGACGCGATGTACCACCAAAATCCGCAGAAGCATTTGCAAGGCGTTTGTCCGAGGAACTTCCCGAAACCGCCAGAATTGCGACTGTCACGGGCCGTTACTACGCATTGGACCGCGACAATCGCTGGGAACGCGTGGAGCAGGCCTATAACGCCATCGCAGCTGGGAAAGCTGAGCATCACAGCCCGAAGACGCCTGCCGCGACCATTGCCGGATACTATGAAAGTGGTCTCACCGACGAATTCCTTCCTGCCACTGTCATGGGGAACTATTCTGGAATCTCGGATGGTGACGGGTTCTTTTGCCTGAATTTTCGGGCGGATCGTGCAAGAGAGATCCTTGCCGCCCTCGCAGACCCGGCGTTTTCGGGCTTCGAAAGAGAGAAGACGCCGCAATTCTCCGCGCTTCTCGGGATGGCGGAATATTCGGAGGCACATAACGCATGGTATGGTGCGGTCTTTCCGAAACGTAAGCTGGTCAACACTTTGGGGGAGTGGGTCGCAAGACATGGGCTGCGCCAGTTCCGGCTTGCCGAGACGGAGAAATATCCGCATGTGACCTTCTTCCTGAACGGCGGCAAGGAAGAGCCCGAAACCGGAGAAGACCGGTTCATGCCGAAATCTCCCAAGGTCGCCACCTACGACCTCCAGCCAGAGATGTCGGCCGATGAGGTGACCGCGCATTTTGTCGAGGCGATCGAGACAGGTTATGACCTAATCGTTACGAATTACGCAAATCCGGATATGGTCGGGCATACAGGCGATCTTGCTGCAGCGATTGCGGCCTGCGAAGCCGTTGATCGTGGCTTGCACAAGGTTGTCGGCGCCCTTGAGCGCGTGGGCGGCGCCATGATCCTGACGGCAGATCACGGCAATTGCGAAACAATGGTAGATCCCGTGACAGGGGGCCCGCATACCGCCCATACGACCAATCCGGTACCGGTGATCCTTTTCGGGGCACCTGCGGATGTCGCGCTGGAGAACGGACGACTCAGTGATATTGCCCCAACGCTTCTTGAGTTGATGGGTCTGCCCAAACCCGACGAGATGACCGGAAAGAGCTTGATCCGAAAATGCTGACTCGGCTCCTGATCGGATTATTTCTTGCGGCGACTCTACCTGCGAACGCGGAAACCGACCCCGCGCAGGTTGCCGAAAGTGCCGTGATCGCACTTCAGGAAGCTGCTCAAAACCTTGCCGAGGCGAACTCGTCCGGCGACCGCGTGAATGCTCTCACCAAGACGATCCGGGCCTATGAGCAAGGTCTTTCGGGACTCCGCGAGGGCATTCGCCAAGCTGCCCTGAGAGAACGACAGATCGAGGCTTCAATCCGCTCGCAGGAGAGTCGGCTCTCGTCCCTGCTTGGTGCCCTTTTGTCAATGCAGACATCCCCTGAGGCACTTGCCTTGCTTCACCCCGCAGGCCCAGTTCAAAGCGCGCGGGCCGGGATGATCCTGTCCGATGTCTCGCCCATTCTGAGGCGAGAGATTGCGGATCTGGAGTCCCGGCTTTCGGAACTGGCAATCATGCGGAGCCTTCAGGACAATGCCTTTTCCGTCCTCTCGGAAAGTCTGGCCGGTGCCCAAGAGGCGCGAACTGCCCTGAGCAAAGCGGTTCAGGAGCGCAGAGCACCATCGAATGTTTCCGCGATCGAGAATGCGACGATGCAGGCGTTGGTGAATAGTGCCGATACGTTGCAAGGATTTGCTGCGAGCCTTGCGACGGTTCAAGATGGTCCCGATGATATCGCAACCGGCTTTTCCGATTTGGAGGGTGAACTGGAACCGCCGGTAACGGGGAGTGTCCTTACGGACTTCAATCGACCTGACAGCAATGGCATACGGCGTCCTGGCATCCTGATGGCCACCGCGCCGGGTGCACTTGTGACGACACCTCACACCGCGACGATTCGATACACTGGCCCTCTTCTGGATCTGGGAAATGTCTCTATCCTTGAGCCCGAGTCTGGTTATCTTCTGATTCTGTCTGGGCTTGCACAGGCCTTTGGGCAGCCGGGAGGAATCGTTGAAAAGGGAGAGGCAATCGGTCTGATGGGTGGGTCTACTCCTGCCGCTGAACAGATTTTGATCGAATCTCGTGACGGAAGTGGTCAAGATCGCTCCGAAACGCTCTATATAGAACTTCGAAAAGGCGAAACGCCGCTGGATCCGACCAATTGGTTTCGTCTGGCTCTGGAATAGGACGCAACGATGAAAAAATTCATGTGGGCAGCAATCGGCGGGACCGTGGCGGGAGTTTTGATCTCGACACAAGTCGCAGGACCCTTGATCGCGCAGGAAGCCGACAAGCGGAGCTCGGTCTACGAACAACTCGATCTGTTCGGAGATATCTTTGAACGCATCCGCGCTCAGTATGTCGAGCAGGTTGATGAGGAAGATCTCATCGAAGCCGCGATTAACGGTATGCTCACCTCTCTCGATCCTCATTCCAGCTATCTTTCGCCGCGCGATGCAGCGGCGATGCGCGTTCAGACGCGGGGCGAGTTCGGCGGCCTTGGAATCGAAGTCACGCAGGAAGAGGGCTTTGTGAAAGTGGTCTCGCCGATCGATGACACGCCTGCGGATGAAGCGGGTATCGAAGCGGGCGATTTCATCACCCATGTCGATGGAGAAAGCGTTCTGGGTCTTACGCTTGATGACGCCGTCGAGATGATGCGGGGTCCTGTAGGTTCCGAGATCGTAATTACGGTCGTGCGTGAGGGCACGGATGATCCGTTCGACGTATCGATCATTCGCGACACGATTAAACTCACCGCGGTCAGGACACGGACCGTCGGCGAAACGGTTGTGCTCCGTGTGACGACATTCAACGACCAGACATTCCCAAACATGAAGGACGGGCTTGAGAAGGAAATCGAGGCCGCGGGAGGTCTCGACAATATCAATGGTATCGTTCTTGACCTACGCAACAATCCGGGCGGTCTTTTGACACAGTCGATCCGAGTTTCGGATGCGTTCCTGAATGCTGGCGAAATCGTCTCGACACGCGGAAGAGACCCGCAGGACGGTGAGCGGTTCAACGCGACTGAAGGCGATCTCGTCGAAGGCAAGCCGATCGTCGTCCTGATAAATGGCGGTTCGGCCTCTGCTTCTGAAATCGTTGCGGGGGCGCTTCAGGATCATCGTCGTGCCATCGTCATCGGCACGAAAAGCTTCGGCAAGGGATCCGTACAAACGGTCATGCCACTTCGCCAGGAAGGCGCGATGCGCCTGACGACAGCGCGCTACTATACGCCGTCCGGTCGGTCGATCCAGGCCCTTGGCATCTCGCCGGATATCATCGTTCAGCAGCCACCTCGTCGCCCCGAAAGCGAAGCCGAATCGGATCAGGAAGCTGTGAACCGAAACCGGTTCGAATCCGACCTTCGGGGTAGCCTCAACAATGACAGCCTGACCGATGACCAGCGCCGTCAGATTGAGGAAGATCGTGCCAAGGTCGAAGCTGCGGCGAAGCTGAGGGACGAGGACTATCAGCTGGCCTATGCAATCGACATTCTGAAGGGGCTTTCGGCGCTGGGACCCGTAGAATAGCACTCATCGCCACCGGGTGATCAATCGCCCGGTGGCCGGCAATTCTGAACTGGTGGGTCCCGATGAGCTCGCGCTACAGACCATGTGTTGGTGTCGTTCTGGCAAATTCCGATGGTTGCGTATTTCTCGGTGAACGCAGCGACGTCCCCGGCGCATGGCAAATGCCTCAAGGCGGAATCGACGACGGCGAAACCCCCGAAAGCGCTGCTTTGCGCGAACTGGAGGAAGAAACCGGGATCTCGAAACGCCTGGTACAAATGGTCGACCAAGTTCCGGATTGGATTCGATACGATCTTCCGCAGGACCTGGTCGGCAATGCCTGGAAGGGCCGCTTCAGGGGTCAGGAGCAGAAGTGGTTTCTGTTCCTCTTTCACGGTACCGATTCAGACATCCGGCTCGACCTGCACAATCCGGAATTCGCGCGCTGGAAATGGGCGCGCCCGTCGGAAGTCGTCGAAGGCATTGTCCCTTTCAAGCGCGCGGTCTATGGGCAGGTGTTAGATCACTTCGCCCAACACCTTCGGAAGCCGACTTCGTAACATCCTTTGACAAGGACCCCATGCGTTCAAAACTTGATACCCGTGCAATTGGTCTGGATGTCGGATTGGCATTCACCAAATGGCTAACCGGTGCGGAGAACCTGCACTACGGTCTCTGGGATGGGATCGAGCCCACCGCCGGAAACCTTCGCAAGGCACAGGACGCTTATACCGAGAAGCTCTTTTCGTTTCTCCCTCGGGGAAATCTCAAAATTCTCGACATTGGTGGAGGTGCGGGCGAGACCGCAGGCAAACTTTGCGCGCTTGGCCATAGGGTCGACATCATTGTGCCATCTGCATATCTGGCCAGCAGATGTCGCGAAAATGCCCCTAGGGCGCGCGTCCATGAAATGCGCTTCGAAGACTTTAGAGAAGATCAGAAGTTCGATCTCTGTCTCTTCTCTGAAAGCTATCAGTATATTCCCCTTGAAGTCGGGCTAACCAAGTGCGCCCGGCTTCTCTCTCCCGAAGGACATGTCCTTCTGGCGGATTGTTTTCGATCGGATGCGTTCGATGGTAGCGATCATGCGGTGGTCGGCGGCGGACACCGGCTTGCGGAATTCGAAAGGGCACTTCCGGACACACCATTCAAGCACATCACTCAGGTCGATATCACCGACAGCGTGGCGCCCTCGGTAGATCTGGAGCAGGCTCTGTTCAATGTCGTTGGTCACGCGATTTCGCGGATCGACAACGAACTTGCCGAAAAACGTCCGCGGCTTCGTTGGCTCATTCAGAGAGCTTTGCGGACGCTTGTCAGTAAGCGTCGGCGCCACCGGCTCGATCAACGTCTGAACGAGACGCTAAGGAACAGCGAAGTATTCCGACGCAACAATCGGTATGTTATTTCTCTGTCTGAAGCTTCAGTCGGCATGAGACCCTATCGCAAGCGGCGCAGGATCTCGTAACTGGCATACCCGTCCGGAACCATCCCGACAGAACGCTGAAAAGAGCGGATCGCTGCAATCGTGTTCGGCCCGATAATTCCGTCAACTCCTTGCGTATTAAATCCCGCTTCGGTCAGCCGCTTCTGCATTTCCTGCTTCTCCGAGAATCTCAGGTTCCTGTCGCCACGGGGCCAGCCCGATTTCAATTCCGGACCTCCGGCAATCCGATCGCTAAGATGACCGACACCGATCACATAGGCATCAGCGGTATTGTAGCGCTCGATCACGTGAAAATTGTCAAAGATCATGAACGCCGCGCCCTGCGCCCCGGCCGGAAGCAGGATAGACGCCCGCCCGTGGTTCGGAACGGCGCGCCCATTCATATCGCGCACACCAATCGCCGCCCAGTCCGATGGGCTCTTCTTGATCCGCTCCCCAGTCAGACCATAGTCGAACCCTTGCGGAAGTCTTACTTCCGCGCCCCAAGGCTGACCTTTTGTCCAACCGAACCTACGCAAATAGGCCGCGGTCGATGCAAGGGCATCGGTTGGATCATCGGACCAGATGTCCCGCTTGCCATCCCCGCGGAAATCCACTGCATAGGCGAGGTAGGAGGTGGGAATGAACTGGGTATGGCCCATCGCTCCAGCCCATGAACCCGTCATGTCCCGGGGGCTTACATCGCCTTGTTGGATGATTTTGAGCGCTGCGATAAGCTGTTCTTCGAAAAACCGTCCGCGGCGCCCGTCGAATGCTAGCGTGGCTAGTGCGGAGATAAGTGGGGTGTCCCCCTTGAACGCGCCGTAGGCGCTTTCCAGCCCCCAGATTGCGGTTACGACCTCTGCCTCGACGCCAAATCGCGCCTCGATTTCTTCCAGAATCCTGCGATTTTCGCGCAGCGCGGCGCGCCCGTTCTTGACGCGCGTTTCACTCGCAGCGCTGTCGAGATAGTCCCAGATGGGCTTCGTGAACTCGGACTGGTTTCGATCCTTCTCGATCACATCGGTATTGTACCGGGCTTCCCGAAACGCTTTGTCGAACACATCACCGCGAATGCCCTGTCGCACCGCACGTAGTCGGAAGTCTCCGATCCATCTCTGGAACGCGGTATTTGCTACGGGCACAATCAAGGAAGCCGCACCAAGGTCGAGAAATCTTGCCTTCGGACGCGGCGCCGTTTCCGGCGCAAGTGCAGATGATGGAAGCGCAGTCGCGAGAAAAGCCGCCACCGCCAAAGCAATTCGCATGGGAACACCTGATTCATTTTTTTCTGCTCGATTCAAATGTAGCGTAGTGCTTCAAGACCTCAAACACAGAAGATAACCGGGAACGAGGGTCGGCTATTTCTTGCGGTGCCGGCGCGTAACCCTCTTGGAACCTCTCTTGGGAATGGGCGCGCGCCGCTTCCCACGCACCGGCGATGGCAGCATCTTGTCCTCAATCTCCACGATCTCGAGCATCAAGCCGCCGGTCACAGGTTCAGCTTCGACAAGTCGGACCTTGACTCGCTGGCCGATACCTATCTCGAGACCAGTATCGGACCCCATGAGCGTCTGGGCTTCGCGATCGAAATGAAAGAATTCACGCCCGATCGACCGGATGGGCACCAGTCCGTCTGCACCCGTTTCGTCGAGTTTCACAAAAGCACCAAAGCGTGCCACTCCAGAGATGCGCCCGGTCATCTCGCTCCCGACCCTTTCGGAAAGATAGCTGGCCAGATACCGGTCAGTCGTGTCACGTTCGGCGGCCATGGACCGGCGCTCAGTTTCGGAAATATGCCGTGCTGTTTCGGACAGGGCACCTATTTCTGTATCTGAAAGCCCATCATCACCCCAACGATGAGCCGAAACGAGAGCCCTGTGCACGACAAGATCGGAGTAGCGGCGGATCGGAGAGGTAAAATGCGCATAGGACCGTAAAGCCAGACCAAAATGACCGAGGTTCTCTGGCGAGTAGTAGGCCTGCGTCATCGAGCGAAGCGTCGAGAGATTGATCAATTCGTCAAAATCCGTCCCCTCGGCCTGGGCAAGAAGTTGATTGAGATGTTGTGTCTTGAGCACCTGGCCTTTCGCAAGGACAAGACCGGACGCGGAAGCCACCTCGCGGAGAGCCTCAAGTTTCTCGGGGGATGGCTCTTCGTGGACACGGTAGAGTAGTGGAATGCGCGCCTTCTGCAGCTCTTCGGCGGCCGCGACGTTTGCCAAAACCATGAATTCTTCGATCATCCTGTGCGCATCTAGCCGTTCCTTGAAGTTCACCGAACGCACAATACCCTTTGGATCAAGCTCTATGCGCCGTTCCGGAAGGTCTAGGTCAAGGGGTTGGCGGATTTCCCGTGCTCTACACAGCGCGCGATAGGCCCGAAACAGGGGATGGATGACATCTTCTGCAAGTGCTGCACAACGTGCCGATGGATTGCCGTTTTCGGCCTCTTGCACTTCTTCATAAGTCAACGAAGCAAGCGATTTCATGAATCCGCGGACAAAATGATGCGCGATCTTTGTCCCGTCTTTCGTGACCTTCATGCGAACGGCGATGCAAGCCCGTGGGACACCTTCATGGAGTGAGCAAAGATCTCCCGAGAGCCTATCCGGCAGCATCGGTACGACACGGTCGGGAAAATAGGTCGAGTTACCGCGCGATTGCGCTTCGCGGTCCAGTGCAGAACCGGGCGTGACGTAGTGCGCGACATCCGCAATCGCGACCCAGATGATATGGCCATCCTTGTTTTCAGGGTCCTCATCGGAATGGGCCCAGCAGGCATCGTCGTGATCCCGGGCGTCGGACGGGTCGATCGTAATCAACGGCAAATCCCGAAGATCCTGACGACCGCCCAGATCGGCAGGATGCATCAAATCGGCTTCGGCAATCGCGGCATCGGTGAACCTGTCGGGAATCCCGTGCTGGTGGATGGCAATCAGCGAAACGGCCTTGGGCGCAGATGGATTTCCCAGCCTTGTGATCACCCGCGCGGTGGGAAGCCCCAAACGGGACCGCGGCCCCGCCTGTTCCGCCTCCACAAGTTCACCGTCTTGCGCGCCATTCAGATCGCGCTCCAGGATCTGCCATTCGCGTGCCACACCTTTGTCCACCGGTACAATCCGGCCGCCCTCGGTCAGCTTTCGGAAGACCCCAAGTATCCGGAGGGGGTTCGAGCCGATCTTACGGATAAGCCTTGCCTCGTAGGCGTGGTCGTCGTCGGTGACTTCCGTCAACCGCGCAAGAATTCGATCGCCTTCGCCCAGCGCGGGATCGGAGTTCCGCGGAACGAAAAGGATTGCAGGTGCCGGTCCGTCGCCACCCCATTCCAGCGGCCGGGCATATTGATCACCGTCTTTTCCAAGCGGCTCGATCTGAAGAACCGATACCGGCGGCAGCTTCTGGGGGTCGCGATAGCTCCGCTTGCGTTTCTCGAGATGCCCTTCGTCCTGAAGCTCTCTCAGCAGTCGCTTGAGATCGATGCGGTCCGATCCTTTGAGACCGAACGCCTTTGCGATTTCGCGCTTCCCGTTCTGTGTCGGGTTATTGGAAATCCATTCAAGTATTTCGGGTTTGGAAGGTAAGCGAGCCATGGTTCCGGCTATCATGACCGATGAATGTCGTCATCGGAATTATTTGGATTTCAGGTCCGCCGCCCGATCGACGTCAGCCAAGGTATCCGCTATCGCGATTTTCACACCGTCAAGTGTGGCCAGTGTATCTTGCAGCGCATGCATGCTTGACCAACGCACGTTGGTGAATGCGCCTGCGGGCAACCGTTTCCCGTGCCGGAACCCGATCAACCAATAGCCACCATCGGGAGCCGGCCCCAGCACTCCATCGTTTCGCCCCAAGAGATCGAAGGCGCGCACAAGATGCTGTTGGGACATCTGTGGGATATCGGCTCCGACAACGATCGTTGGACCGAAGGGCATGTTGCGAAAGACCCTTGCCATGCGCGCGCCCAAATCCCCCTCCCCTTGCGGAACCCTTTGAATCCGATCTGGCCAAAACCGCGTGCAAAGCCCCTCCTTGTCGGGACTGACAGCCAGGACAAGATCCCAGCGCGGATCAGACACTTGGCGCAAAAGACGCCTTACCTGATGTCGGAACCACCAAGCCGAGTCGATAAGACCGATTTCGCGCCCAAGCCGTGTCTTCACCTTACCCGGTCGGGGCACTTTCACCATCACCACGACGCGGCGGCGGAATCTAGGCGAAATAGTCACGCAGGATACGGAGATAGGCCGCCTTGAGTTGCAGGATATGCGCGGTCTCCACCCTCTCGTCCACCTGGTGCATGGTCTTGCCAACCAGACCGAACTCGAGAACCGGACAGTGCGCCCTGATGAATCTCGCATCCGAAGTCCCGCCGGTCGTCGAAAGCGTTGGTCGCATTCCTGTCTCGGCTTCTACCGCAGATACGACCAGTTCCGTGAAGCTTCCCGGAGGTGTCAGGAAGCTTTCTCCTGATACGCGGGTCTGCACATCAAACGAAATGCCGGTTTCATCTTCCACGGCTTTGACTTCAGTGGCGACCCAGTCCGAGAGACCGGAAGAGCTTTGCGCATCATTGAAGCGGATGTTCACCGTCGCTTCGCAGATCGCCGGAATGACATTTGTCGCCGGGTTGCCAGTGTCGATCGTTGTAATGGCGAGGGTTGAAGGGTCAAAGTGTTCGGTTCCCGTATCAAGCACTTTCCGTCCCAGATTATGCATTAGCGTCGACATGGCCATCACTGGATTCCTTGCGCGATGGGGATAGGCGGAATGACCCTGCTTTCCAATCGCCTTGAATCGTAGTGTCATCGAGCCCCGGCGACCGATCTTGATCGTATCGCCCATCAACTCGGCACAGGTCGGCTCTCCAACAAGGCAGACCGACATATGCTCGTCGTTTGCTTTCATCCAGTCGAGGATCGCGGTTGTTCCGTCGGTTGCATCACCCTCTTCATCGCCGGTGATGGTGACAATGATCGATCCGTCCGGGGGCTGATCGCGAACAAGATCAACGGCAGCCGCCACGAACGCAGCAACACCGGATTTCATATCCGCCGCGCCACGCCCCCAGATCTGACCCCCTTCGATAGCGCCCTCGAATGGGTTGATACGCCACTCCGAAGGATTTCCTGGCGGAACGACATCCACATGCCCATTGAAGCCAAAACTGCGTTCGCTGCCTTTCTCTCCCCAACGGGCAACAAGATTCGCGATCCCATTCCTATCGGCGCGGAAGCATTCGAAACCAGCGCGCGCCAGCTCCCGCTCAACCACCTCCATCGCACCGGCATCTTCCGGTGTGATCGACGGTCGCCGAATGAGTTCGGCCGTCAACTCCACTGGATCAATTTTCTCGAATTCTTTCATTCTTTGGCGATACCCTTGGCGTCGTCGGTGATCAACTGGGCGATGCGTCTCCATAAAGCGTCTCGATGCTTGCCACGATCACTGAGTTTTCAGCGAGAGCTCGTTCCATGAGATCTGCTTCTTCCTGTTCGACATCATGACCCATGGCGCGGCGCTCGGCAGCGGTGCCATATCCGGTAACATCAAGCGGCGCGAGGCCCGCCTGCTTGAGGATCGCGACCGTTTCGCGAACGGCCTCATCCTCAGAAACACCGCTGGCATAACACATAAGGGCCGCCCCGGTTGAATCTACCGGCAAGCCATCACCGCTCTTGCGTCCAACCTGCACCAAGAGTGTATAGACCGACTGTTTCTTTCTTTCCGACACCATTTCCGTCAACTGACAGAGACGCAGGCAGCGCGCAAGGGATCGGGGTCTATTCCGGAAGGAACGGGATCAAGCGCGGCGACTGATCCAGAACCGTAAACGCGGTACCTTTGTATGGGTCCCAGCCCTCGTTCACTTCAAAGAGGTGCCGGAAGGCCGAGATCATTCCCCGACCAAAGGCATCATCAAACTTGAAATGCAGGGAGTGTTTCCCGGCCCATATCTGTGAAGCAGCGTCGGTATCGCCACCTGAAAGCGCTTCGATCAATACACGAACCGGCTCCGGGTCTGCTGTGCCGACCAGGTCTTGCAGCCGAGTTCGCGCTAGGTCCCCCGACAGTGTCGTACTCAGAGCGGCCCGGGGGGGATCCGAAAGATGAACGCGCCCGTTCCGGTGCGCACACAAATAGCCCTGAAAGATTGCAGCCCTGCCCGCAGCGTCGATGAGCTGGTAGTATTGCTGGAAAGCATCCCAATGCCAGTACAGGTCATCGTGTCCCGCACCGAACTGCAGCCGATCAGCGAGCAAAACAGCCGTAGATGTCACAAAGGCCGCATGATCATCGTCAGGGAGAGTTGCGGCAAGCAGCAATGCTGTTGCCAGCTCCTGCGCGTCTTCCTCGGTAAGCTTGCATCCCTGCTCGAAAATCAATCGCCGCAGACCTGCCTCCCCGTCGCCCGGGGAGACGCCGGCACCGATCCTTTTCAAGGTGTCATCAGACGCCATGAACGCCAGACACTTCAGATCGTGAATCACCTGAAGCGTCCTGAAAGCAAAAACATCTTTCGAACTCGTTACCATCTCGAAAGCATCGACCAGCAATCCGGCGGGACCACGGCAATAGACGGGCCGATCAGCCAGTTTGAGGAAACGCTGTGTTTCCTTAATCGCGAAGCAGATCGTTGATACCCGTCTTTGATCGCGTTCTTTCGTCGACTCGCTTTACAATTACGGCGCAATAGAGATGAACTCCGTTCGAAGATGGCATCGAGCCTGCCACTACAACAGAATAGGGAGGCACTTCCCCATACATAATCTCTCCGGTGGCCCGATCGACGATTTTGGTCGACTGGCCGATGAAGACACCCATTCCCAGAACCGACCCCTCCCTGACAATAACGCCCTCTACGACTTCTGAACGCGCGCCGATAAAGCAGTTGTCTTCGATGATCGTCGGCCCGGCCTGCATCGGCTCAAGAACTCCGCCAATGCCCACGCCGCCGGACAAGTGGACATTCTTCCCGATCTGGGCACAGGATCCGACCGTTGCCCAGGTATCAACCATGGTTCCCGTGTCGACATAGGCCCCAAGATTGATGAACGATGGCATCAATACGACGCCCGGCGCGACATAGGCAGACCTGCGCACGATGCAATTGGGAACAGCGCGGAAACCGGCGGCTTTCCATTGATTATCCCCCCATCCTTTGAATTTGGAATCGACCTTGTCCCACCATGTTCCCCCTTGGGGGCCGCCGGGCTGCTGCTCCATGTCCTGAAGTCGGAAACCCAGAAGAACCGCCTTTTTTGCCCATTGGTTGACGTGCCAAGAACCATCGTCCTGCTTCTCCGCAACGCGAAGCTTTCCGCAATCAAGGTCCGAAAGCGTCGTTTCAATAGCATCCCGGGTCTCTCCGACGGTCTGCGGGGTGATGCTGTCTCGGTTTTCCCATGCGGCTTCGATTGAAGTTTCAAGTGCGGCATTCGACATCGGATTTCCTCAAATTCGTGGCTGGCTTCGCTTAGGCGGAGGCTATATGCGGTTGCGACCCCCCACGCAACGCAACAGGGAGCCTGCAGTGAAAGACGATCGGAAGCGGCCTTTCCGCGACGCACATCAAGACATCGAATCCACTCAGGGCATTCCGGATACACCCCAAACACAGGCTCCAGCCTATCGGCTTGCTTTCGACGATCCGGATTTCCTCTGCCGCGACGAGCTGCGCCCCGTTCGTCTTCAGCTCGAGCTGCTCAAGCCCGAGATGTTGATGAGCGAGTTTGGTGTCGATTCGACGATTGTTCTTTTTGGTGGCGCCAGAATCCCTTCCCCCGAGAAGCGCGGATCGGCGCGTACGAAGACCCTTGCGGATCTTTCTCGATACTACGAGGAGGCGCGGGTTTTTTCGCGGATCATGACGGAGCGGAGCAAATCAAATGGTCATCGTTCGGATGTAATCGTCACCGGTGGTGGACCGGGCGTGATGGAGGCCGGAAGCCGAGGCGCATTCGAAGCCGGGGGGGTTTCGATCGGCTTGAATATCGTTCTTCCGCACGAGCAGGCTCCGAACGAATTTGTCACGCCCGAGCTGTGTTTCAATTTCCACTACTTCGGCATCCGCAAGATGCACTTCCTGATGCGCGCTCGCGCCGTCGTCGTCTTTCCGGGCGGCTTCGGAACGCTGGATGAACTCTTCGAAACGCTGACCCTCGTTCAGACCGGCCGCATGGAGCAGATCCCAATCCTTCTGTTCGGAAAGGATTTCTGGAAGTCCGTCGTCAATTGGGACGCACTTTCGGATGCCGGTACGATTTCAGAAGAAGACCTTTCACTGTTTCGGTTTGTGGAAACCGCGGACGAGGCTGTCGATGCTATCGACAACTGGCCCAATGCCGGCCAGAAGCGCGGTCACATTCCGGGACGTTGAGGGGAAAAGGTGGGCCCAAAGGCCCTCGCAGAGAATGTCAGGAGCTAGCGCAATTCGACCTTTTCGGAGGGCGTTGCCTTGCGTGTCTTGCGCACGCGCTCGCTTTCGGACTTCAGCTGACCACATGCCGCCATGATATCTTCGCCGCGGGGTGTACGAATGGGTGACGCATATCCCGCCTTGTAGATGATATCGGCAAAGGACTTGATCCGGCTCCAATCCGACCTCTGATAGGGCGCACCGGGCCACTCGTTGAATGGTATGAGATTGATCTTTGCAGGAATCCCCGAGATCAGCTTGATGAGGCGTCGCGCATCTTCATCGCTGTCATTCACATCCTTCAACATTACATATTCGAAGGTGATGCGCTCGGAATTGGAAAGTTTTGGGTACGCCCGAAGCGCGTCGAGCAATGTAGCAATGTTCCACTTCTTGTTGATCGGAACCAGATTGTCCCGAACCGCGTCCGTGGTCGCATGAAACGAAACGGCCAGAAGGCACCCGATCTCTTCGGCGGTCCGCGCAATCTCGGGAACGACGCCACTTGTTGAAAGCGTTATCCGCCTGCGGCTGAGAGATATTCCCTCTCCATCCATCGCGATCTTCATTGCATCGCGAACGGCCTCAAAGTTGTAGAGAGGCTCTCCCATCCCCATCAAAACAATGTTCGACAACAGCCGCGTCTCGTCCTTGGGCGCGCGCCCGGGTTCCGGCCATTCGCCAAGGTCGTCTCGGGCAATCATAACCTGACCGATGATTTCCGCGGCGGTTAAGTTGCGGACAAGCCGTTGCGTTCCTGTATGGCAAAAAGAACAGGTGAGCGTGCAGCCAACCTGCGAACTGATACAAAGCGTCCCGCGACCGTCCTCGGGAATATATACGGTTTCAACTTCATGGCCGCCCGCAATCCGGACCAGATACTTTCGCGTCCCATCATCGGAAACCTGACGCAAGACAACCTTGGGAATCTCGATCACAAATTTCTCGGCCAGTTCAAGCCGATAGGGTTTCGCCAGGTTCGTCATCTCGTCGAAAGACCGAACGCCCTTCTGATAGATCCATTGCCAGATCTGGCCGGTTCGCATCTTCGCCTGACGTTCGGGCGTACCCGCTGCGATCAGTGTTTCCTGTAGCTGCGCACGAGTAAGGCCGACAAGATTGACGGGCCCTTCCTCGAGCTTTCGCGGAATGGTCAGGACGTCCTGAGTGATGGGAGCAGTTACGGTCATGTCAGCCTCGGAATAATCCGGGCCTGATATAGGGTTTTTCAAGATATTGAAACAGTCTGCGTCAGCCGCTGCACCGACTCTCTGCTTCTTCGAGAGCCGCAGTCACGCCTAACAGAGAGAACGTGTCCTTTGTGACCGTGCCGCGAGCCGAGCGCGCCGTAAGCACAGCTTCTGATCCACGCTTCATCGAGGTTGTGATCTTGGCATCGTCCCCGGTCGTTGCGGGCCATGCCCATTCGCCATCGGTAAAAAGCTCATAGGTAGTGCCGCCAACTTCCAGCGTAACCGTGGATCCGCTTGCGAACGGATAGCCGCCTGTAAACGAAACCTCGCCATGGATATTGTCGGAAGGCCTATGCGTTACGAACAAGAGGATATCACCTCGACGCACGGCGACGACGCGTCCGTCACGCATATTGACGCTTTCCTTGGGTGCGGACACGATCCAGCACTCCGTCGGATTCTGTTCGACAAAAACCGACCAATCTGACTTTGCCGCAACGCGGTTAGACGACTCCTGTGCGGAAGCCGCCGTTAGGGTCGAAACAAGGATGGCCATAAAGAGACCGTAAATGCCTGCCTTCGTCATCGGGTACTGCAGCCTCCAGCTGTCACTGCCTCAAACCACCGCCGGACTTCTCTGGTCCAGAAAACATTGAGCAAGGGTGATAGTCGATGCAGAATATAGCGCCAGAATGAGGGAATATGAAACCCCTTCACGGGGAATTTGCGCCCTACATACTCAGATTCGGGCGTCATGACGCCGAGGAAGAGCTTACGCCAACTTGGGCGGGCCGCAAGAGCCGGTCGTGCAACATGAAACCTGTTGTCATGACCTGGATAATTTCGCCTGCCTTGGTTCCCGGTACCGGCGCCTCGAACATCGCCTGATGCGTTTGCGGGTCGAACGTCTCTCCGACAGCAGGTTCAATAGGCTCTATTCCATGCTTTTTGAACACGTTCACAAGCTCCCGCATGGTGAGCTCTACTCCGTCAAGAAGCGCTTTGTCTTGATCGCGTTGGGTCTCGTTGGCGGCCTCGAGCGCACGTCGAAGATTGTCGTAAACGGGTAGCATATCGCGGGCGAGTTTCGATCCGCCGTATTGCTCGGCCTCTCTTCTGTCTCGCTCTCCTCGCTTCCGGGCATTTTCCGCATCCGCAAGTGCCCGCATGAAGCGATCTCGCATATCATCCCGCTCGGCACGAAGAAGCTCCAACTCCGCTTCGAACGATCCATCTTCATCCATCACGTCGATATGGGCTTCGTCTTCAGCCGCTGTCTCTTGTGTCGCCACCTGATCGATTTCCTGATGTTTTTCCGGTTTGGTCATAGTCTACTCATTTGCCTCGTTCGGACAGAAGCCTGCCCACAAGCTGCGCCGTGTAGTCGACGATCGGAACGATACGCCCGTAGTTCAATCTGGTGGGTCCTATTACACCGACCGCGCCAATCACTTTGCGATCAGCGTTCATATAGGGAGAGACCACCAAAGAGGAACCGGAAAGTGAAAAAAGCTTGTTCTCGGATCCAATGAATATCCGAACGCCTTCGCCATGTTCCGTCAACTCGAGAAACTCGGCGATATCGCGTTTCCGCTCCAGATCGTCGAATAGTGTCCGAATGCGCTCCACGTCTTCGTCGGTTCCGTGCCCGTCGATCAGGTTTGCCCGCCCACGGACGATCAGGCGCTCCGTAGGCTCCCCTTCATTCTCCCAAATTGCCAGACCGCTTTCGACCATAGTCCGCGCGAGTCCATCGAGCTCTTGCCGGCGTTTGGCGATTTCGCTCGAGATTGTTCTCCGCAGCTCGGAAAGCGTCCGGCCTTCAGCCATCGCATTAAAGAAATTCGCTGCCTCTCGCATGGACGAGGGTGTCTGACCCAAAGGGGGCGTAAAGACACGATTCTCCACATGTCCATCGTCAAACACGAGAACCACGAGCGCGCGATCGCGGGCAAGGCTCACAAACTCGATATGGCGAATTGGCGCTTCATGCTTTGGCGACAGAACGAGACTTGCACCTTGTGTCACTCCGGAGAGAGCAGATCCTATCCTGTCCAGAACCGTAGCGACATCACCTTCGTTGGACCCAAGCGTTGCGTCGATCCGGAGACGATCCCCATCGTCGAGCCCACGAATTTCGAGGAATCCGTCCACGAACATGCGCAGGCCGCTTTGGGTGGGTATGCGCCCAGCAGATACATGCGGGCTGTCAAGAAGCCCCATATGCTCGAGATCCTGCATAACATTTCGGATAGTCGCAGCGCTTACCTTTTCTGACATTTCTCTGGTAAGTGTGCGTGATCCAACCGGATCTCCAGACAAAAGATAGCCTTCGACAACCCGCCGAAATACCTCCCGGCTCCGGTCGTTCATTTCGTCGAGAAGTTTTGATCTGTTCGACATATCCATCCAAAACTGACCAACGGTATTAAGTGCAGGGATGCGACTTCGTCAATCGGGCTTGCATCGTGATCGGGCGCACAGGTATCAGACGTCATTCCAAACACTAGGATATAGCATGCGACCCTCAGGCCGTCAGATAAACGAAATGCGCCCCGTCTCTATCGAGGTGGGCATCACGCGACACGCAGAAGGGTCATGCCTGATCCGATGTGGAGACACGCATGTGCTGTGTACCGCAAGTGTTGATGAAAGGGTTCCGCCGTTCTTGAAGAATAGCGGACTTGGGTGGGTAACTGCGGAATATGGAATGCTGCCGCGGGCAACACATACGCGAATGCGCCGAGAAGCAAAGAACGGTCAATCCGGAAGGACGCAAGAAATTCAAAGGCTTATCGGGAGATCGCTGCGCGCGGGAATTGATCGTGTTGCCCTTGGCGAGCGCCAGATCACCGTGGATTGCGATGTGATCCAGGCTGATGGAGGTACGCGCTGTGCTTCCATTACCGGCGGTTGGGTTGCCCTCCGGCTTGCCGTCAATAAGCTCCTAAAAGCAGGTGACATCATTTCCGACCCGATCACTGAACATGTCGCTGCAGTATCCTGTGGGATCTATGCAGGGCAGCCCATCCTCGACCTGGACTACCCCGAAGACAGCGAAGCGGGCGTTGACGGTAACTTTGTTGTCACTGGTTCGGGACAGATGGTGGAAGTTCAGATGTCAGCAGAAGGCTCGACCTTTTCCCGTGATCAGATGCAGCAGCTTCTCGAGCTTGCTGACCTGGGGTCAAAGGCGCTTGTGGAGGCCCAGAGGGCCGCAACGGCATGAACGAGAGGCTATTCCCAGATGGCCTTGTCGTAGCATCGCACAACGCCGGCAAAGTGTCTGAGATCAGCACCCTACTGAAGCCTTTCGGCGTCAACGTTCTCTCTGCGAAATCTCTCGGTCTTCCCGAGCCCGCCGAGACCGAAGACACCTTTGCCGGTAATGCCCGAATTAAGGCCCATTCCGCAGCCAATGCGTCGGGTCTTCCCTCTCTTTCGGATGATAGTGGGTTGATGGTCGACGCACTCGGCGGGGATCCCGGCGTCTACACGGCCGATTGGGCCGAGACACCCACCGGGCGGGATTTTGACATGGCGATGAACTCCGTCTGGACGAAACTCGAAGAACGGAACGCTCCAGAACCGCGCTTGGCCCAGTTCTGTTGCACGCTCTGCCTTGCTTGGCCAAATGGCGAGGATGCGCTGTTCGAGGGTTTCGTCAAAGGCACTCTCACCTGGCCGATACGTGGCGACCAAGGTTTTGGCTTCGACCCGATGTTTGTCCCCACAGGCCAGACGGAAACATTCGGCGAGATGGACCCTGTACGAAAGCACGCGATCTCCCATCGTGCGAAAGCTTTTGAAAAGTTCATGAAGGCCTACTTTGCCTGAGAACTGGCAATCCGCTGGCTTTGGTCTCTATCTTCATTGGCCATTCTGTTCGGCCAAATGTCCCTATTGCGATTTCAACAGCCATGTCGTCTCGAGTGTCGATCAGGACCACTGGGCGCGCGCATTCGTTTCCGAAATCGAACGCGCGGCAGAAGAAACACGGGGACGGATGCTTTCGTCGGTCTTCTTCGGCGGCGGAACTCCCAGCTTGATGCACCCGGATACTGTTGGTCGCATCATGGAGTCAGTCCGCAAAGCCTGGATCATGTCAAATTCTTTGGAAGTCACACTTGAAGCAAATCCGACCTCGATCGAGGCGGGGCGCTTTCAGGGTTACCGCGACAGCGGTGTTGATCGTGTATCGGTCGGCGTTCAGGCCCTCGACGATCGCGACCTCAAGCGTCTGGGCCGACTTCATTCGTCTCAAGAAGCGCTCGCCGCGCTTGAAATTGCCCGGAACGTATTTGACAGGGTCAGCTTTGATCTCATCTACGCCCGCCAGCATCAAACCTTGGAATCATGGCAGGCCGAACTCCGTCTGGCCCTTGACCTGGAGCCAGAACATCTGTCGCTCTATCAACTGACGATCGAACCCGGAACTGCCTTTGGAGACCGGGCGAGAAGGGGAAAGCTTGCCGGCTTGCCCAACGACGATCTTGGCGCTGACATGTATCTTGTCACCCAAGAAATGATGACTGCCGCCGGTCTACCGGCATACGAAATCTCGAACCACGCAAAACCGGGAAGCGAGTCTCGGCACAACCTGATCTATTGGAGGGGTGGTGATTATGTCGGGATCGGTCCTGGAGCGCATGGACGCCTCACATTAAATAACCTACGCACCACGACGCAAACTCCGCTGGCTCCAAATGCATGGCTGAAGAGGGTCGAGGATTGGGGAAATGGCGAAGACCCGCGCCAATTGCTTGATCCTGCAGACGATATTATGGAACGCCTCATGATGGGGTTGCGACTTGTCGATGGACTCGAGTGGCCTTTGGTCCACCTCGCCCCAGAAGACATTTTATCGAATAATATCAATACATTAATTAATGAGGGCATCCTCATTCAGTCCGACTCTCATCTTCGCGTTGCAGAAGATTATCGTCCGGTCCTGAACGCGGTGATCCTTCGTCTGATGGCCTAGTCGAAAGAAACTTCTGTCACTGTTGTGAGCTTTTTGCAGAGTTCATCAAGCTGGTCCATGTTCCGATAATCTATCGAAAGCCTCCCGCCATTGGTCCGACTATTGTGATCGAGAGCGACCTTCATCTTTAGTGCCGCCTTCAGATCTGCCTCCAGCGCTCTGGTGTCTGCATCTTTTGTGGCCTTCTTCGATACATCGACCTTATCCCTGCCTCCCCTTGGCAAGACGCTCAGTCTCACGAACCGAAAGGCCCTTTCGAACGACAAGGTTCGCCAGGGTCTCCGGATCTTCGGAAGTGATGATTGCACGCGCGTGGCCGGCAGATAGGCGACCGTCGATCACGTAAGATTGGACCGCCGGGGGGAGTCCGAGGAGTCGGATCAGGTTTGCGATGTGGCTTCTGCTCTTTCCCAATGCGCCAGAGAGCTTTTCCTGCGTATGTCCGAACCGATCCATAAGTTGGCGGTACCCAGCCGCCTCTTCGATAGGGTTCAGATCCGCGCGCTGGATGTTTTCGATGATCGCAATTTCCAAGACCTCAAGATCATCGTAGTCGCGGATCACGGCAGGTACTTCGTGAATCTGAGCAAGCTGGGCGGCACGCCAGCGTCTTTCGCCGGCAACAATCTGAAATTTCTTCGGTTCTCTTGGATCCTTACGGACGACAAGCGGCTGGATGATGCCTCGAGCACGGATGGATTCAGCCAGGTCTTCGAGATCGCTCGTGTCGAACCGACGCCGGGGCTGATCCGGGTTCGGGGCTATCCTGTCGATCGGAATTAGCGCGTCGGCACCGAGAGCTTTCGTCTCCGTCTCCTTATCCGAAACTGCGACATCGGCCATGAGCGCAGACAAGCCACGCCCAAGTGCACGTCTTTCCTTCTTTTCAGTCATCGTCGACTAGCCCCATATGGTATTCTATCCATGTCGAGATACCATTTCTTGTGCCAAAGAGCGATATGCTTCGCTTCCCTTCGACTTGCTGTCGTATTCAAGAACAGGAATCGAGTAAGAAGGTGCCTCGCTGACCCTGACGTTTCGGGGCACGATCGTTTCAAATACCATATCCCCCAGCGTTTCCCGGGCATCTTGCTCGACAAGCTGACTGAGATTGTTCCGACGATCATACATGGTCAATACGATCCCATCGATCCGGAGCTCCTTGTTGGCTGTTTCCCGTATCTCGCGCACGGTGAGCAAAAGCTGTGAGAGCCCCTCGAGTGCAAAGAACTCGCTTTGCAGCGGAACAATAATGGAGTGCGCCGCCACCATTGCGTTGACCGTCAGAAGACTCAGCGATGGTGGGCAATCGATCAGGATGAAATCAAAATCGTAGCGATCCATTTGCGGCTGGCGGAGCGCATCGTGAAGCAAGAAGCTGCGTTTTTCGTTCGCCACCAATTCGATGTCAGCGGAACTAAGATCTGTCGTCGCCGGGGCAAGCCACAAACCTGGCGTTTTGGTTTCCTTGATAACTTCGTCCAGTGACGCTTCATCGAGGATTAGGTCATAGGTCGTGTGTGTTCTCTTGGACGCCGGAAACCCGAGACCGGTTGAGGCATTGCCCTGGGGGTCCAGATCGACCAGAAGGATGCGCTTTCCGATTTCAGCCAGTGCAGCACCAAGATTGATCGCGGTCGTCGTCTTTCCGACGCCCCCCTTTTGATTTGCAATTGCGATAATCCTCGGCGTACCGGGCCGTGTCGGGTCATGCACGTTTGATCTCCGAAATGCTAAAGACAACCGCATCGGTGTCGGTCTTGCTCGGATGTGTTTCGCAGTGGAAAGACCATGAATCAAGGGCATTGATCAGTTCTTTCTGATAGTTTGCACCCTTTGGAAAGAGCGCCGTTCCTCCGGATGAAAGATGCCGCTCTGCATGCCCCAGAAGCGCGGAAAGCGGCGCGAGGGCGCGCGCGGAAACAACATCGGCGCCTAGGTGATCAAGCTCTTCGGACCGCGCACACAAGACGTTTCCATGCACGCCCGTTTCACGAAGCGCCGCAGAAAGAAACGCGCATTTCCTCTGGTCACTTTCCACCAATGTCAACCTGAGCTCTGGTTTCGTGGCTTGCAGCCATGATCCCAACAACAACACCGGGGAAGCCGCCCCCACTCCCGATATCAAGCCAGTGTTCCGCGCGTTTCGGACAAAGGGACACCAATTGCGCGGAATCAAGAATATGTCTGGTCCAGATGTCCGAAAGCGTTGATCTGCCAACGAGGTTTATCCGTGGCGACCATTTCTTCACGAGCTCTACATATCGGTCGAGCTTCTCGTATGTTTCACGTGAAACACCCGTCTGTAGCTCGAACTCACTTCGCTCAACACTCACGCCGATCTTCGGCTTTCTTTGCGGATTCTCGCAAACAGCACCGTAAGCGCGGCCGGCGTAACACCCTCGATACGACCCGCCTGCGCGAGTGTACGGGGGCGCACTGCAGCCAGCTTGCTCCGAACCTCGTTCGAAAGTCCGTCCACGGCCGCGTAGTCGAAGTCAGTGGGAATCTCATGTGCTTCGTCACGACGCATGGCTTCAACATCACGGGCCTGACGCGCGATGTAATGAGCGTACATTCCGTCTCTCTCGATTTGCCGCCGAATCTCCGGCTCAATGAAGACAAGACTGGGGTCAAGCGAGATGAGCGACCCGAATGTAATCCCATCAATTGAAAGAAGCTCAAACCCGTCCCGACGCCCGCCATCCTCGGATACGCCGATGCCTTCTGCTCGGAGCTGACTCGAGGTCCAGCTCCTTTCCGACAACGCTCGCCGGCCTGACGACATCTGATCCATCTTGCGCCTGAAGACTTCCAGCCGCTTCGCGCCGACGCATCCTGCCATTTCCCCCACTGGGGTAAGGCGCTGATCAGCGTTGTCGGCCCGGAGCGACAGGCGGAACTCTGCCCGAGAAGTGAACATCCTGTACGGCTCTGTAACGCCGCGCGTGACCAGATCGTCGATCATGACGCCGATATAGGACGTGCTCCGGTCAAAGCGAACCTCGGAAAGACCAAGCGATTTTCGGGCGGCATTCAGACCAGCGACCAGCCCTTGTGCCGCTGCTTCTTCATACCCGGTCGTTCCATTGATCTGGCCCGCTAGGAAAAGTCCTGAAACACCTTTCATTTCAAGGCTGTCGCCGAGACATCGCGGATCTACGTAATCATATTCAATCGCATAGCCCGGCTGAAGGATCTCTGCGGCCTCTAGCCCGTGGATCGAACGAACATAGTCGATCTGCGTTTCCAAGGGGAGCGAGGTGGAAATTCCGTTGGGGTAAACGGTATCTGTGGTCAGCCCCTCTGGTTCGAGGAAGACCTGGTGGGATGTCTTCTCGGCAAACCGTACTATTTTGTCCTCAATAGATGGGCAGTAGCGGGGTCCGATCCCGCCGATATGTCCGCCATACATCGCTGAACGATTAAGGTTGCCCCTAATAATCTCATGTGTCCGTTCGTTCGTATGCGTAATACCGCAAGCGATTTGGCGCGCCGTGGGACCGTTCGAAAGGAATGAAAACATCTCAGGATCGTCGTCACCGGGCTGGCTTTCAAGAACGCTCCAATCTATCGACCGCCCCGAGATTCGCGGCGGCGTCCCGGTCTTGAGGCGCCCCAACCGGACACCAAATTCCTCGATCCGCTCTGCAAGCCGAACCGTCGCCTTTTCGCCCATCCGACCGCCTGACCGACGCTCATCTCCGATATGAATCACGCCCCTTAGAAATGTTCCGGTCGTCAGGATAACCGACGCAGAGGAAACAAGGCTCCCGTCATTCAGGACAACGCCGGCAACACAGCCGCCAATGACAGAGATATCGCTAACCTCGGCCTCGATAATCGAGATATTCGGATTTGCATCGGTCTCTAGAAGCATCGCCCGCCGATAAAGCTGTCGGTCAGCCTGCGCACGAGGCCCCTGAACAGCAGGCCCCTTCCTTCAATTCAAGAGCCGGAACTGAATACCCGCCGCATCCGCAACGCGACCCATAACGCCATCCATGGCATCAATCTCGCGCACAAGGTGGCCTTTGCCCAATCCACCGATCGCGGGGTTGCAGGACATAACACCTATGCCATCGCGGGAAAGGGTGATCAGGGCTACACGCGCACCAGCCCTCGCAGCGGCATGAGCCGCTTCGCAGCCGGCGTGACCGCCGCCGATAACCGCAACATCGAAATCCGAATGTTTCACGTGAAACACCCTCCCGCCTATTTTCCTATGCAGAAACTCAAGAATATCTCGTCAAGGATATGCTCGACATCGACGCGTCCGATCAAAGAATCCAACGCTTGGAGCGCTCTGTAAAGATTTTCCACTGCATACTCAATCTTCGTCTCTTGGCTCGCCAAAAGATCTGATGCAGCGCGGATATGATCAAGGGCTTCGGCTATCGCCAATCTGTGCCGCATTCGGATACCCGTCCCGGCACCAGTTGCACGAGTTTCCAGGCGGTCGGCGAGCAGATCGATAAGTTTGGTAATCCCTTCCTCGGTCACACCTGAAACCTTGGGTAGCTCGCCTTTATAGAGATCGCCCTTGCCAACAAGAACGATATCATCTGGTTCTGGTTCCAAGATCGGAACAAGGTTGTCCGGGTCAAGGAGAATGACCCGCAGATCCGAATTGGAGGCCCTTTTCCGCGCTCGCTCTATCCCCAATGTTTCGATAGGATCAGTGGTCTCACGCAGTCCTGCCGTGTCCAAGAGCGTGACTGGCAGACCGCGGAGGTCCAATCGGACTTCGAGAACATCCCGCGTCGTCCCCGCGATTTCTGAAGTGATCGCGACATCACGGCCAGCGATTGCGTTCAGGAGAGTGGATTTTCCGATATTAGGCGCACCCACAATTGCCACCTCGAAACCTTCGCGAATTCTCTCCGAAACGGCCGATGCCCGAACTTCCTGGTCCAAACTCCGCGACAGGACCGTGAGAAGGTGCAGGACTTCGGGTGTCACATTCTCTGGAACATCTTCGTCGGCGAAATCAATCGTTGCCTCCAGAAGTGCTGCGGACCGGATCAGATCCCTGCGCCAAGTTTCAACCTTGGCCCCCAGTGCACCAGACAGCACCCGTAGCGCCTGGACCCTCTGAGCCTCGGTCTCAGCCTCGATCAGGTCGGCTAGTCCTTCAACCTGCGCAAGATCAAGTTTTTCGTTCTCAAGCGCCCGCCGAGTGAATTCCCCCGGCTCCGCCAGACGTGTATCCTCGAAAGCGGCTAAAACCGCCAACACGGCATTTACAGTGGCAATACTTCCATGCAGATGGAGCTCAACCGTCTCTTCACCGGTGAAGCTCGCGCCCCTTCCGAATTTGAGAACGAGGGCAGTATCCAGATGACGGCCATCTGCGCTCTTCAGGTTCCGGACTTTGGGCGAGCCAACCGGTACGGGTCTTGAAGTCAGACTATCAAGAATTCTGATATGACATCGCACCTGAGATTTCGCACAACGGCTACACCAGATTTGACCCGGCCACTCGCCAGTGCAAAGATGGTCGTCATACACTTAACCCATTGTTTTTAAACAATTGTCAGGTGTTCATCGAGTTGAAAAAGTCCGAGTTCGTCTTTGTCTGCTTGAGTTTGGAAATCAGGAACTCGATCGCATCCGTTGTCCCCATCGGGTTCAATATTCGTCTGAGAACAAAGGTCTTCTGCAAATCATTCTTGTCGACAAGGAGCTCCTCCTTCCGCGTACCAGATTTGAGGATATCCATAGCCGGGAACACACGCTTGTCCGCAACCTTACGATCTAGGACGATTTCCGAGTTACCCGTACCCTTGAATTCCTCGAAAATGACCTCGTCCATCCGGCTTCCGGTATCGATCAAAGCGGTCGCAATGATCGTAAGCGAGCCGCCCTCTTCGATGTTTCGTGCCGCACCAAAAAACCGCTTGGGTCGCTGGAGGGCATTTGCATCGACACCGCCAGTCAGGACCTTGCCAGAGGATGGAACAACAGTATTGAAGGCACGGCCAAGGCGGGTGATCGAATTGAGCAGAATGACAACATCCCGTTTGTGCTCAACCAGACGCTTGGCTTTTTCGATCACCATTTCGGATACCGCAACGTGACGGGTCGCCGGCTCGTCGAACGTTGATGAAATGACCTCGCCCTTTACCGATCTTTGCATATCGGTAACTTCTTCCGGCCGTTCATCAATCAAGAGAACAATGAGGTAGCACTCCGGGTGGTTCAGCTCGATCGAATGCGCAATGTTCTGAAGAAGAACGGTCTTACCCGTCCTCGGCGGAGCGACGATCAGGCAACGCTGACCCTTACCAATCGGGGCCACAAGATCGATAATTCGTGCGGATCGGTCCTTGATCGTCGGATCTTCGATTTCCATCGTCAAGCCGTTCATCAGGATAAAGTGGGGTCAGGTTGTCGAAAGCAACCTTGTGTCGCGCCCTTTCAGGATCTTCAAAGTTGATTCGCTCGACGCTGGTCAGAGCGAAGTAACGCTCACTATCATTCGGAGCGCGAATAACACCTTCGATCGAATCCCCAGTCCGCAACGAGTACTGACGGATCATATCCGGTGAAACATAAATATCGTCCGGGCCCGGCAGATAGTTCGCCTCAGGCGACCGAAGAAAACCAAATCCATCCTGAAGAACTTCAAGAACTCCATCACCTCCGATGACCCAGTCTTCCTCAGCCTTCTCCTTGAGGATCGAGAACATCATGTCGCCTTTGCGCATGGTCGATGCATTCTCGATTTCAAGCTCTTCCGCCATCGCAAGAAGATCTTTGGGGCTTTGTGCTTTCAGGTCCGACAGGTTCAGACGGTCGCTCATGGAAAATCCTTCGATTCCGGCACGTGAGCCAGAGATCAGGTAAGAATGTGGAAAAACATGCGACCGGACGGCCGCGATCGCTAGATAAGTTGCGAGAGCTCTCGCGTCAACAATTTCGTCAGAATGGTCTGGCGATTACCGAAACCACGATAATGATCAGCAGGAGTGTCGGAACTTCGTTGGCAATCCGATAAGTCCGACCCGTCCGAATATTCGATCCAGAGGCGAATTCCCGTCTTCGGGCCGAGCACCACATATGAAACCAGGTCATTCCAAGAACTGCGAAAAGCTTCGCCCAAGGCCAAACCGCCGTCCAATCAATGACGCCCGGTGTTGCGGCAAGCGCCAAGCCAAAAAGCCAAGTCGCGATCATCGCGGGGTTCATGATGGCCCGTAGAAGCCTCCTCTCCATCGTCTGAAAAAGACTGTCGAGCTCCGGTTTGTCTGCTGCCTTCTCTGCGTGATAAACAAAAAGCCGAGGCAAATAAAAGAGACCAGCCATCCAAGCGATCACCGAGATCACATGAAGGCTCTTTGTCCAAGGATAGGCCGCGATCAGTGCGTCGTACATGCATACCTCACTCTTGAAGGTCCCCCTAATATAAAGAAAGAAAAGAAAAAAGATTGTTGTACTTGTAGGGGCTTGGGACAGTGGGGATAACAATTCTGACCACAAGTTCATCCACAAGAGGGCACATCGGAGATGCGTCGGAAGAAAAGAAAATAAACATATATATATCAAATACATATGTGGGAATTTCAGTTGAAAACTACCGTTTCGTCTTCACTGGAAATGTGCATTTGTGCACGGGGGCGGCAAACAGATATCCCAGGTGGAATAACCTGATCAGTAACTTACCGGAAGATGCGATAAACTGACGTCGACAGGCATTTCGGAACCGTAGCGCCCACTACCACACCCAGGCAGTTCAACCTCCTATCCATAGGAACATACCATGATCAAATCCGTGATCCTTGCTTCGAAGTCCGAGGTTCGGAAGAACCTGCTTGTTAAAGCAGGTGTCGACGTGGTCGTTCACCCAGTCTCTATCGATGAGGAAACGGTACGGGAAAGCCTGTCGGAAGAAGGTGTCAGTCCGCGAGACATGGCAGACCATCTGGCGGAGATGAAGGCATTCCGCGCTGCCGGATCTTACATGCAGCAGCAACTTGTACTCGGATGCGATCAGGTTCTAGAGCTGAATGAGGTCGCGATCGGAAAGCCCAGATCTTTGTCGGAGGCAAGGTCACAACTGGAGAGTCTTTCGGGTCAGAAGCACAAATTGCATTCTGCGGCTGTCATTTATGACCGTGAGAAACCAGTCTGGCGTCATATAGGGACGACAACTCTTCAAATGCGAACCCTTACACCTGAATTCATCGAATCTTACCTCGAGAGGAATTGGGAGAAGGTTCGTTTCTCAGTGGGAGGGTACCTGATTGAGGATGAGGGTATTCGCCTGTTCAGCCGTATAGATGGGAGCCATTTTGTGATCCTGGGTCTCCCGCTCCTCGAGATACTGTCCTATTTGACGCTCAGGGAGATCCTGAAGACATGAGTGTAGATCGAATTCCACTAGCAGGTGTGATCGGATCGCCGGTTGCCCATTCACAGTCCCCAAAACTTCATGGGTATTGGTTGAGGCGCTACGGACTGCGCGGACACTATATCCCGATGGATATCGCCCATACCGATTTGGTGGAGGCCATAAGAGTCCTCCCAAAGCTGGGATTTGTTGGGCTCAACGTAACGATACCCCATAAAATTGCTGTTTTGGGGCTCGCCGATATTGTATCCGACCGCGCTTCGCTCATTGGCGCTGCGAATACGTTGATCTTCCAATCGGATGGAAAGCTTCATGCCGACAATACCGACGGCTACGGGTTTCTGGAAAACATCCGCTCCGAAGTTCCTGATTGGAACCCCAAGTCCGGCCCGGCGGCGGTCCTTGGTGCAGGTGGCGCAGCGCGGGCAGTCATCTCGGCTCTGCTTGGCGTCGGCATACAGGAGGTTCGTATCTCCAACCGTACGCGCGCGCGCAGCGATGCCCTGCGCGCTGAATTTGGGAACAGGGTCGTTGTCTACGATTGGGTGCAGGCAGGGAACGCAATCGAAGGCGCTGCCACGGTTGTGAATACAACGTCATTGGGCATGGAGGGGAAAGCGGATTTCAGGGTTCCCCTCGACGGTCTCGATAAATCTGCTGTCGTGACAGATCTCGTCTATACTCCACTTGAAACGACGTTGCTGAAAACAGCGCGGGAAATCGGCTGCAGAACAGTCGACGGTCTGGGAATGCTTCTTCATCAGGCTGCGCCCGGCTTCGAGCGCTGGTTTGGGGTCAAGCCCGAAGTTGACGACGACACTCGAAAAGTATTGTTGGAGTCGTGAGTAAACCGTTCCTCCTCGGACTTACCGGCTCGATCGGCATGGGAAAGTCCACGACCGCAAAGCTCTTTGCGGATCGAGGTATTCCGGTGTGGGACGCCGATAGATGCGTTCATAGATTGTATGATCAAGGGGGAAAGGCGGTCGAGGCCATCTCGAAACTCGTTCCCGATGTGGTGCAGGACGGGAGGATCGACAGGAGCAAACTCGCGCGGTGGCTTGGTACTGATCCGGATCGTTTTTCCCAACTGGAAAGCATAGTTCATCCCTTGGTCGCACTCGAACGCACGGATTTTATCGCCAAAAACCCGGCCCCGATCGTTGTTCTTGATATTCCATTATTGTTTGAAACAGCCGCGGATCATACCGTTGATGCAATCGCTGTCGTTTCGACGTCTGAAGCCAATCAACGGCAAAGGGTTCTTGACCGACCTGGAATGACTGAAGACCGCTTCCAGCAAATCCAGAAGCGACAGATCCCCGATGCTGAAAAAAGACGCCGGGCGGACTACGTGATAGACACATCAACACCAGCCTCCGCCATCGAGGACGTAGAGAAAATTCTAAAAGATATCAGGAAAATCCCGGATGCGCGAAATTGTACTTGATACCGAGACCACCGGGTTCGATCCGGAGTCAGGGGACAGAATTGTTGAGATCGGGGCTGTCGAGTTGATCCGGCACATGCCTACCGGACGCACCTTTCACAAATACATCAATCCAGAAAGATCTATGCCGGAAGAAGCCCGAGCGGTTCACGGCTTGGATGACAACTTCTTGCGCGACAAGCCGCTATTTCGTGAAATCAGTGAGGAGTTTCTCGCGTTTATCGGTGATGACAAACTTGTCATTCACAACGCCGCTTTCGATATGAAGTTCCTCAATGCCGAACTGGGCTGGATCGGAGCGCCGATCATTCCCTGGGAAAACGCGATCGATACGCTTCAAATGGCCCGGCGGCGATTTCCGGGGTCACCGGCCTCCCTTGATGCGCTTTGCCGCAGGTTTGGCATCGACAACTCATCCCGCACACTTCACGGAGCATTGCTGGATAGCGAGATCCTCGCAGAGGTCTATCTGGAGTTGATCGGGGGGCGCCAACCGGATTTCGCGCTTTCGTCCGAACAAAAAACCACTGTCGTCGAGACTTCAGGGTCATGGCGCGCCGAACCACGCAAGGTGCCGTTGAGACCGCGTTTGACCCAAGAAGAATCGAGAGCGCATGATGCCCTGATCGAGATGATCGGAGATTCGGCGCTCTGGAAGTCCGCCTAGCTCGCCTTAGGAGCACCCTCTGCGACTTTCGCCTGCCGCTGAAGCAGCGTCTGGCGATAAAGTTGCACGAAATCGATGACCTCCAGATTCAGCTGGGGGAAACCGCCATCACGGGTGATGTCGCTTACGATACGCCGGACGAATGGGAACATCATCCGGGGGCACTCGATCAGCAGATAGGGATGAAGCTGTTCGTCAGGGACGTTCTCGATCAGAAAAATCCCGCCATACTCCATCTCGAGCGCAAAGAGCGTCTTGCCATCTGACTTGTTCTTCGACGTGATCATGTACTTGCTAATGATCTCGTACTGGTTTTCGACGCTGCGCTTCTTTGCATCAATCGCCACCTGAACTTGCGTGTCTGGACTGACTTCGCCCTGCACACCCTTCTGGGCAACGATGTTCTCGAATGACAGATCCCGAATGAACTGCGCCATGATCTGCAATCTTGGTTGTCCTGCAGCCTCAGGACTATTTGATACGGCGCCATTTTCGGTTTCGGCCATGCTCTGATCTCCTTGGTCCGATGAGTTGCAGTTGTCCTTATCAGAGGCTTCTGACCGCCTCAATGCCGCGTCCAGCCTGATGGAGAATCACCGGGTTTGGGTGTAGGTGACAGTTCTTCATATTCCCCATCGATCACGACACCCGAACGCGTTTCGTCATGCGCGCCGGTTCGACCATAGGCGAATTGAGACCCAGCCATCCTCCGCCGCAGGTAGTTGTAGGCAAACGACCTCACACCCGGGATCAGCAGCAGGAATCCGATCGCATCGGTGAAGAAGCCCGGGGTCAGAAGAAGCGCACCGGAGAAAAGGATCATGGCGCCATGGGCGAGAGGTTCGGTCGGATCATTCAGTTCATCGAAGGATCTCCGCAGCCTTGCAATTGCAACAGCCCCTTGGCTTCGCACCAGCGCCGTTCCCAAAATCGCCGTTAGGACCACGATCCCAAGTGTCGGCCACAGCCCAAGAAATCCGCCAATCTGGATGAAAAGACCGATTTCAATCAGCGGAATCGTCAGAAAAAGAAGAAACAACCACATGTGGGCCCCAATCGCTCCGGTGCTGCGGTAGACTCATGCCTATCGACAACCTACATAAGAGCGAGACAAGAAGAATTCCAACCCACGTGTCCTTAGACGAGGTTTAGATGAGCTCCGCCATCATCCAGCTCCTGGTACTTGCAGGTATTGCAGTATTTCTTATTTTACGGCTTCGCAGCGTTCTAGGGACCCGTGATGGTTTCGAAAAGCCGACAACTCCGTTGCCCGGTGCCGGTGATCGCAGACGGACCGGACGCCCGGAATTCGATGTGATTGAAGGCGGTCCCGATCGTGACATCACCGACCATGTCGAAGATGGATCGAGTGCTGCAAAAGCCCTTGCCGCAATGAAGATGTCCGAACCCGGATTCAACGTGACCGAATTTCTCGAAGGCGCACGGGGCGCTTATGAAATGATACTCATGGCGTTCGAGCGCGGCGATATAGAAGAGGTGCGAGGGTTTCTTTCACCCGAGGTCGCCGGGACATTTGACGAGGTGATTGCAGATCGAAAGAGCAAGGGCCTGACGATCGAGGCAAGTTTTGTCGGTGTTCGAGAGATCTCGCTAGTCTCCGCAGAATTCGACAGGAAGTCGTCCGAAGGGGACGTAACGGTACGCTTCGTTGGCGAGCTTACATCTGTCGTTTCGAACGCCGAGGGAGAAATAGTTGAAGGCGACCCGACCGAGATCAAGCGTCAGCGAGATGTTTGGACGTTCTCGCGCAAAATGGGCGTAGATGATCCGAATTGGGTCTTGGTCGCGACCGGCGAGTAATGCGTAATACGGTCGTCGCTGCCCTGACTGCCTTCTTCGTGGTCGGAACGATGGCAATGGCAGAACCACGATTTACAATCCTGGACTGGTCGGATCTTTCCGGGTGGGATGATGACGATCACCAGGCCGCGCTATCGGTTTTCAACGAAACATGTCCAGATCTCAATGATCGAGAATGGGCAGTCCTGTGCGCCGTTTCTCAGCAGCAGCAGAGCGCACAGACCTTCTTTGAGCTCTTCTTCCTGCCTGTACTGATCGAAGACGGAGATCCGGCGCTTTTTACCGGTTACTATGAGCCCGAGTTGCGCGGATCCAGAACACCCAACGGCGTGTATCGCTATCCGATCTATCGTACCCCACCCGAAGTCGTGCCTGGCCAGTTATGGAAAACTCGGAGAGAGATAGAGCAACTCGGACTCCTGCGGGATCGGAATCTCGAGATTGCCTGGCTCGACGACCCCGTCGATCTCTTCTTTCTTCATATCCAGGGCTCGGGCAGGATCAAACTGTCGGACGGCACGTCAATCCGTGTCGGTTATGGCGGGCGCAACGGCCATGATTACCGATCTGTTGGCGAAGAAATGGTCCGCAGGGGGCTATATCAACGCCACCAGGTTTCGGCGGCAACGATCCGCGGCTGGGTACGCCGCAACCCGCAAGAAGGCCGCCTGCTTCTTCAGCACAACCCATCCTATATCTTCTTCCGAGAGGTGTCCGAGGTGCCGTCTGACAAGGGACCTCTCGGTGCGATGAACCGGTCGATTACGGCACTGCGCTCAATCGCCGTTGATCCTGAGTTCATCCCCCTCGGCGCTCCGGTCTGGGTAGAGAAGAAGGGGCGGGACCCGTTTAGCAGACTGATGATCGCGCAGGATACAGGATCGGCGATCAAGGGCGCGCAACGCGCCGATGTCTTTTACGGGAGCGGGCATGAAGCAGGCAGGCAGGCAGGCAGGATCCGTGACCCGGGCCGCATGATAACGCTTCTGCCAATCGCGACAGCGCTTTCGAAGTCGACTGGCGGCTGATCGGATGTCTCGAAAAAAGGGCGGGCGTGATCTCAATGCGCACGAAAGGGATCTTTGGGAGAGAGTTGTGCAAAACGCGACCCCCCTTCCAAAGAAATCACCGACCGATCTTTCCGCAACCAGTACGTCACGTATCGAGAAGACCGGAGCGAAGACCCGACCAATTGTTCAGATCCCGGAGAAATTCGCGCTGGGCATAATGATGACGGAACCCAAGCCCAGCAAGAAACCAGATAGCACCGGGACATCACCAGCGACTGCGATCAATATGGACCGCAAGCATTTCGGTCGGATGACGCGGGGCAAACTCCGTCCAGAAGCGCGACTCGATCTTCACGGAATGACTCTTGCGGACGCTTCGCCAGCCCTCCATCGCTTTATTCTGAATTGCTTTTCGGAAAGGCTGAGGCTCGTATTGGTGATAACCGGTAAAGGCCGGAACATCGAGGATGATGGACCAATTCCAATGCGAAAGGGGGTCCTTCGTTTTCAGGTTCCTATCTGGCTGCGATCGCCTTCTCTGGCGCATGCCGTTCTTGAGGTTGCCCCAGCCCATCAGCGACACGGTGGAGCCGGGGCATTCTATGTCTATCTAAGACGGGGCCGATAGCGATTTGCGAGCGCGGCCAAGGCCCACGGCAACGACAAGAGATACCCCGATGAACCAAAGTCCGATCCATGTCATTTGGTCTGGAAAATCATAGCCAAGATCGATCAAAGCTCCCGTTAATCCCGGTCCGATAGCCGAACCAAGGACCATGCCGGCCGTTGCCAAAGCCTTGATCGCACCGAGATGCCTTGTGCCATAGAATTCGGCCCAAAACGCTCCCGGTAGGGTGGCGTTTGCACCGAAAGTCAGCGCCATCAGCATGATGGCGCCCGCTGCAATTCCAAGCGTTTCGGCATCTGCCAGCAACAGAAACCCTAGCCCAACGGGGATTTGCGATAGGGGCATGAGGAGGCCAGTTCCCCAACGGTCGATCGCCCAGCCGGAAGCAAGCATCGCGAAAATGCCCGTCGCGGTATAGATCGGGAACAACGCCACCAATTCGAGATGGGTCCAGCCTTTGACTTCGGCGATATGCACCTGTTGAAAGAAGAAGGCAGTTCCGAAAGCCGACGGCCCGAGAATTGCCGGTACCATCAACCAGAAGAGCCAGTGCCGCAGAGCATCCATTCTGGACCAGTGCCGCCCCTCCATTCCCGTCGCCATCGTGCCTTCTGTTGCAGATTGCGGCGTCCTTTCGTTACGAAGCAAACGCAGGACGATTGGAAGTATCAGGAGGAGGACAAGCGCTGCGATGAGCCACAGCGCGCGCCATGGCAGGACGGTCATGAGCGCGACAAAGATGATTGGAAGACATGCCTCGCCAACCGCAAACCCAAGGCTGGCTATGCTGAGCGCTCTTCCCCTGGCGGCGACAAACCATCGCGCCATCGCGACGGTTGCAATGTGACTCGACATGCCCTGCCCAAAGAACCGAAGCGCAAAGATCACCACGGGAAGAAGCCATACGCTAGGGAGGATGGCCATTCCGGCACATGCCAAAGCAAGTCCCAGAAGAACAAACAAACCCAGAACGCGGACTCTGAAAGTGTCTGTGAGCGCGCCGCTCCATACCATCACCGCGGCCGATACCATGGTTCCGACGGCATAGATTGACCCCCATTCGCCATGGCTCAACCCGAACTCTTCTCGAATCTCACCCGCGAAGACAGAGATGAAATAGGTCTGACCGAAACTCGATGCGAATGTCAGCAGGGCGCCGACCGTTAAGAACGGCGCATTGCGCTGGATGAAATCGAAGAATCCCATGCGCGTCTTTCGACCGCGCTGGCCCGAAAAGAAAGAGGAATATTTCTAGAGTCCGGGCCGCAGGATGATCTGGGTTGCATTTTGAACGGTGAGAACAGTCGACGGGATCAACCCAGGACGACCCGATGCATCTCTGCTGAAGGTGTCGCCCAGCCGCGATGCTTCTGCAAGCAAGGCGAGGAGAGCCGGGGAGGTTCCGGGCGTGAAATGTCCTGACCCTTCCGAGAACGCGGTAACGTCCAAAAGCAACACATCGAGATCGGCAACTTCGGCTGGATTGGAAAGGTTTCCAAGCCTGTTCGTCTGTCCAGTCAGGCGTGCGGATAGCTGCAGAACGCGATCGCGCTCGGAGACGACGATAGCAAACGTTTCGGGAAGCGTCCCGATCGCTCTTGCCTGCGACCTGAACACATCCAGATCGATATCGGGAGAGACCAGCACGACACCATCGAGAATGCGGGCCGCCTCACCCTGACCCATTCGGCTCATTGCCTCCATCGTCAGCATACTGCCGAGGGAATGCGCCACCACGATGATCCGCTCTGCCCCGACCTCCGAAAGCCCGGTCAAAAGGTCGGCCAGCCCATCCCGCGAAAAAAGAAGACTATCGCGATCATAGGCATAGTTCAGCGGGTTCGCGGCGCTTGGCCAGGAGAAATGCACCGGCACGCCCGGCAAATCGAGGTCACGCCGTAGCTGTGCGAGCCGATAGACACCTGTTGCGAACGCTGTATTGAACCCATGGACATAGACGACAATCTCGCGATCTTGCCTTGGCAATTGCCGCAAGGCAGCAGCCACGTTTCTCTGGAAGTCGCTCTTGCCAGAATAGATCAAGGCATCGCTCAGGAAGAAATCGCGATCCTGATCCGGTGATCCACTGGCAACGCGGATCGATCCGGCTTCCCGGTCCACTGGGACCGAGACACCCAGACTCATGAATGAACTCTCTGGGGACCGCGAAGACGTGATGACACCGGTGTCGCTGATCGTGCGCATCGTCGCGACAAAAACACGATCATCGGCGGAAAGATCGGTGCTCGGCGGCCTGACAGTTGCCACCTGAGGAGTACAGGCAGCAAGACCAAACAGAATGACGAACAGGAACTGGCGCATCACGTTTGGCCCCTCTTTTTGAAAGGTGCGGCGTTAAGCAGAACTCAAAGAACGTAACGACTCATATCCGAGGACCGCACAAGCTCTCCAAGGTTCTTCTCGACGAACGCGGCATCTACCACAATCGTTTCGCCCCCGCGATAGGGCGCGGAAAACGAGATGTCCTCAAACACCTTTTCCATGACCGTATAGAGCCGCCGCGCGCCAATATTCTCAACGCTCTGGTTCACATCCGCCGCGATTTTCGCAAGCGCGGCAATCCCGTCCGGAAGGAAAGAGATTGTGACCTCTTCGGTCTTCATCAGGGCCGCGTACTGAAGCGTAAGGGCGTTGTCCGTCTCCGTCAGGATGCGCACGAAATCTTCCTCAGTCAGCGCACGAAGTTCGACCCGAATGGGCAAACGACCCTGAAGCTCTGGCAGAAGATCCGAAGGTTTCGCGACGTGGAATGCGCCGGAAGCAATGAAAAGGATATGATCCGTGCGGATTGGCCCGTGCTTCGTGCTGACCGTCGTTCCCTCGATCAGCGGAAGAAGGTCCCGCTGAACACCCTCCCGACTTACATCTGCCCCGCGCGTTTCGCTCCGCGCTGTCACCTTGTCGATCTCGTCTAGAAAGACGATACCGTTCTGTTCAACGGCCTCCAGCGCGTCCTTCGTGACAGCCTCGTCATCCAAGAGTTTGTCTGCTTCCTCCTGCAAGAGTACGTCATAGCTCATAGCAACGGTCATCTTTTTGCGAACAGTTCTGCCCTTGAACGCTCCGCCGAAATAGATCGCCCAGATTCATCATTCCGCCGGATTGACCCGGCTGCATGCCCGGTAGCTCCATTCCGGAAAGCGGATTCGAGGTGTCGGCGACATCAAGCTCGATCACTGTGTCATCAAGTTCGCCGCGATGAAGCTTTCCACGAAACATTTCTAGGGTCTGCTCACGAGCGTCCTTGCCAGCAATCGCACGAATAACGCGCTCTTCGGCATTCTCTTGTGCGCGGGTCTTCACATCTTCGCGCATCTGTTCTCGCGTCATGGTAATCGCGGCTTCGACCAAATCGCGAACGATCTGCTCCACATCCCGGCCGACATATCCGACCTCGGTGAACTTCGTTGCCTCGACCTTCAGAAACGGCGCCCTCGCCAGCTTTGCAAGTCTTCGGCTTATTTCTGTCTTTCCGACCCCCGTCGGGCCAATCATCAGAATGTTTTTCGGATACACTTCGTCTCTCAGATCCGCCGCGAGCTGCTTTCGCCGCCAACGATTTCGTAACGCGACCGCGACCGCGCGTTTCGCGTCGCTCTGTCCGATGATGAATCGATCAAGCTCCGAGACGATCTCGCGGGGTGTCAGGTCAGTCATTCGCCTATCCTCTTCTTGAGCCTGATGTATGGGCCGAGCACAGGGAATAAAGGCCGATTTAGTACCGGATAGATGCACATCGGCGGCGACTTGCGGAAAGCAGGTGACTGATGGCGATCGAACGTCGTCTCGCAACACAAGGCAAGATCAACTTCCGATCGTCTCGATCGTTACGTTCCCGTTGGTATAGACACAGATGTCTGCGGCTATTTCCATCGCGCGCCGCGCGACCTGCTCGGCGGTCATATCGGTGTCGATCAGCGCCCTCCCGGCGGCCAGGGCATAGTTTCCACCTGAACCGATCGCCGCCACATCATGCTCGGGCTCAAGAACGTCGCCAGCGCCGGTCACGACGTAGAGATCTCTTCCATCCGAGACGATCAGCATAGCCTCAAGCTTCTGAAGATATTTGTCCGTCCGCCAGTCCTTCGCAAGCTCGACGCACGCACGCTGCAATTGTCCTGGTGTAGCCTCGAGCTTTGTCTTCAGGCGCTCAAGCAATGTAAAAGCGTCAGCAGTCGATCCTGCGAAACCCGGCTACGATCTCAAGTCCACCGGGATTCAGGCGCCTGCACCTTTCTTGGCAGAGCCTTTGATGACGGTTTGCCCAAGACTGACCTGACCATCTCCGGCGATCACGACAGTTCCGGCCTTTCGCGACGCCAATGATCGTCGTGCCGTGCCATCCTGGAAACTCTTTCTCGGCCATTGAAGCCTCCTCATTCATCGCGATCCGCATCTATGCAAAAGGGCGCCCGAAGGCACCCATTGCTTCACTATCGTTTTTCCAGGCTCGACGGGATCAGATGGCGTCCTTGATCCAGCTCTCGATGGCGGCCTTGGGAGCTGCTCCATTCTTGTTCGAAACGACTTGACCATCCTTGAAGATGAAGAGCGCGGGAATACCACGAACCCCCATTTGAGCCGGCGAGTTTGGATTTTCGTCGACGTTGACCTTGACGATCTTGACGCGACCTTCGTATTCGGCGCTCAGCTCTTCAAGTGCCGGGCCGATCTGTTTGCAGGGACCACACCACTCGGCCCAGAAATCGACGACGACCGGAATGTCGGACTGTTTCACTTCAGTGTCGAACGTGCTGTCGGTAACTGCAAGGGTGGCCATTGGGTTCTCTCCTGGGGGCGACTGAACTCGGATGGAAAACCTAAGTTCAGCGCTGCCAGCGTCAAGATATAGTCGATCTCTTGAGTGCTTCTATCACGATGTCGTGCGGCAGTGGCATGAGGCGCCTGGTCTCTGTCCAAAGGATTCCGACATCGGACTGCTGGTTCGGATAGATTTGCCGCAATGCGGAAATGTAGGCGCCCATTTGTCGAAGGATCCCTTCAGGAACCTGTTCCGGACTTTCCGGAATCACCTAGTTGGTTTTGAAATCGACCGCAAGAACCCGGTCCGAGTCGATCACTAGCCGGTCGATGACGCCCTGAACCTGTCGTCCCCCCAATTCGGGAAGCGCTCGCATGAAATGCCACTTCCGCCAGAGTTCCCTTTGCAAAGATGAAGCGAAGATCGGGATGCAAAAGCAACTGCCCAGCCGCGTCTACAAGTTCGACTTCATATCCGGGGTCCGATGAAACTTGATCGCGCCTCAGAAGGCTGCCGGAAATTTCTGGCCAGCGCGATTGCGGAAACTCAGGCAGGGTTTCCAACAATAAATGCAGGTTCCTTCCTTTCCGAAGCGAAGCATCTGTATCCTGCGCCGCCTCAAGTCCTTCGACCGGTAGGGCCTTGGCACCTCCCAGATCCGACGGCGAAAGGATGTGATCGGACCGCATTGAAATCGCCCCCGGGAGATCTGGAAGATCCAGCGACAATGGTTTGACAGACGCACCTTTCTCGTCATTTGTAATCTCGCCGTCCGTCCATTCGCCAGTTGCGTATCTCAGACCCGATCCAACACCGAATTCAAAGGGGTCGGCCTTGAGTTCGTCCATCGCGGATTGAACGGCCTCGTACCACGTGCCCTCAGCCTTATATCTTCCCTCCGCGCCGCAAACGATCAACCACGACTCCGCCCGCGTCATCGCCACGTACAAGAGACGGTTTCGCTCCGCTGCTTCCGCCAGCCTCAGCCCATCAGCCAAAGAAGAAAGCGCAGGCGGAAGCCGATCTTTCTTTGGACGCCAATGCGCGGTTCCCTGCCCTTTGCGCAGAATGGGGGTGCTCTTGGTGGTTTCAGCCCGCATCGTATCGGGCAAGATAACCACCGGTCGCTCCAGCCCCTTCGCCCCATGGACTGTCATCACCTGGATCATGTCGTTCGCCGTGTCGACCTGTCGCTTTATTTCAACGTCTTCCGACTGAAGCCACGCCAGAAAGCCCGTCAGGCTGGGCGTTTCCGTCCGTTCATAGGCAAGAGAAAGGTTCAGAAGTTCGTCAACGCCGTCTTCGACCTCTGGCCCCAACCTGGAAAGCAGCCTTCTGCGGCCATCGTGCTTAATCAGAATGCGTTCAAGCAGGTCATATGGTCGAAGAAAATCGGACGAGTCCCGAAGGTCTGAGAGAATGCCAAAGGTTTCGGGATGTTCGTCGGCGCGTTTGCGCAGCGTTTCCCAAAGGTGCGTTTCTGATCGCTGCGCAGCAAGGCGGAATAGATCGTTTTCGCTCCAGCCGAAAATTGGCGACCTCAGCGCCGCAGCCAGAGAGAGGCTATCTTCGGGCAGCGCAAGAAATGCCAAAACCGCGCGAAGATCGCGTACGGCAAGTTCCGATGCGACGCGCAGCCGATCCGCTCCGGCCACTCTTAGGCCAATGGCCTTGCACGCCGCGATCAAGGACTGAAAAAGCGTTCCTGCCCCCTGGCGTCTCTGCACGAGGATCAGGACATCCCCTTCGGTCAAATAACGTCTCTGGGCCTTCCCGGCCTTGTCAGGACGAACCGGGATCGTGGCTCGTTCGACTTTGATCAATCGATGAAGCTCTTTGGCGATTTCGTGGGCCAGGATCTTCGATGGATGTGTTTCAGAAACCCGATCGATCGGGTCTGTCCAATCACCATGTTCCGCATCGTCGGATTTTGGAACCAAAGGCCAAAGGTCCACCCTGCCCGCCATATTATCGAAAAAGGGCCGGTGCTGGATATCCTTTTCAAGGGACCGGGTCGAACTCGCCCTAACGGTCTCGTCGACAACTTCGAGGACTGCTGGCGACGACCGGAATGAGAAGTCGAGCGGAAGTTTCTGCAACCCCCCCACCGGCGCAAGGCGTTGCTGAAAAAACGCCTCCATTCGGTCGAACTCTTCGGCGTCCGCCCCCTGAAACGAGTAGATCGACTGCTTTCTATCCCCGACGACAAAGAAGCTCCGGTAGCGATCATTCAGACCAGAACCGAATTCCTGTGTAAGCAGTTCGACGACCTTCCACTGGGCGGGACTGGTGTCCTGCGCTTCATCGACAAGAATATGATCGACGCCACCATCCAGCCGATACAAGACCCATTGCGCAGCATGGGAATTCCCCAAAAGCCAGGCAGCACGGTTGATCAGGTCATCGAAATCAAGCATGCCCCGCACCTGCTTGGCCTCATCGTAAGCCTGCAACAGAAGCACGGCGAACCGTTGCAGCGAGAGGGTATCCCTCGCTGCCGAAAGGCATTGGCGCAGCGCAACTGCCTGCTCGACCCGGCACATGAGGTCGTCAAGCGCATAAGCATCGCCGCCCATGGCCTCACGGGTCGGCTTGTTCGGAAAGGCGCCAACTTTTGCCGTGAGCTGTTTTTCACCGCTCTTGTAGAGAAACAGGTCCCCCAGGATATCGAGGTCCTTCAGGGCGGGACATTCCGTATTACATGCTGCAAGGTGGCGGGCGGTCTTCTGTTCTTTGTCGGTCCCCGAAGAAAGCGCCTTGATCGTTCGGGCAATCAGACCGGGGTCCAGACGAAGACCGGAAATGATCGATTCTTCGGAAGTATCGGATGGAGCGTCATACTCGACCAGAATGTCACCCAGCGTCTTCGACTGTTCAAAGCCGCCGCGCTGACGGACGATCTCCTTCATGACATCGACGATGTCACTCGACGCGGACATCCTGAGAAAATCCGAGACGATAGAATCCGGATCTAGGTCCGCAAGGTCATCTCCAACATGCCTTAGGAGGTGCTTCTGCGCGCTGTCATCGATTTCAACGAACCGCGGCGAGATTCCAGCTTCCAATGGGAAGGCGCGCAGGATTGTCGAACAGAATGAATGAATCGTCTGGATTTTGAGTCCACCCGGCGTTTCGATCGCCCGGGCAAAGAGCGTTCGGGCCGTTGCAAGGTCTGGATGATCGACCATACCAAGTTGTTCGAGCGCATCGGAAAGCGCTGCGTCGCCCAGCATCGACCACTGGCCAAGGCGCTTGAACAGCCGGTTCTGCATTTCGCTTGCGGCAGCCTTTGTGAAAGTCAGGCAAAGAATGTTCTGCGGCGAGACTCCTTGCAGCAGAAGCCGTGCTACCCTGTCTGTCAGGACACGGGTCTTCCCCGACCCGGCATTGGCAGACAGCCAGGTTGAACTGGCCGGATCGGAAGCCTGTACCTGACGCTGTGTCGCTTCGTTGAATTTGATCATCCGACCGGCAACCCTACCGGCTTCTCGTTCATGTCCCACTCGCCGAATCGAGAGAGATGATCGAAATCTCCCTCGAACCGCGTTTCGCGCGCGGCACGACGTGCCGTGAAACCATGGTCCTCATGCAACATCGCCGTCAGAAGCCTGACAAGTCCGATTCTGACAGTCTCGGTTGCAAAGCGATACTTTTCGCTGTCGACAAGTTTGTGGGCGCGATATTCGGGATCAGACCCAAGCCCGATATGCGCGACATGATCCACTGTTGAGATGTCGATACCCTCGAACCCTCCCGCCTCTGCGATCAGCGCTTCCAGCAAGAGCTGTTTGTCGAAACGCTGCATCTCTGCGGGGGTAGGGGTCGAACCTGTCTTGTAGTCGATGATCACAAGGTCACCGTTCGCGAGACGATCGATCCGGTCGGCGATGGCGGTCAACTCGAAACCGATCTCTGGCAAGATGATCGATCCCCGTCGCTCCGATGCCAGAAAGGCAGACCTTTCCTTTCGCGTTGCCTCATCCGCCACGAACCAGTCTGCAACCCTCTCAAGCCGTCCATACCACGATCGCCTGATGAGCGGCCATGGAACCTCTGCTCCCAGAACTTCGTCCGCGATCTTGAGCAAGCGCGCCTTCTCGTCCCCTTCGGGATGACCAACCAAAAAACGCTCGAGAATTCGATGAAGGATCTGGCCACGAAGGGCCGCACCGGGATCTGGGATCAACGGATCCAACAGCTTCAGGCGCAGAATATACCTTGCATAGATTTCGTATGGATCACGAATAAGCTTCTGGATTGCGGTGACGGGCAGCTTTCTTGGCCTGAGCGCTACGGGTGGAATTGGAGAGGGTCTCGGAGATGGATCGAGCATCTCCTGTGGCCTTTCGAGGTCGTGCGCAAGACGGGTCCATCCAGCACCTCGTGCGCGCATCTCATCAAGGGCCTCGGGACCATTGTTTGTCGTCAACCCACCCAGAAGATTGGTCAATCTGTTCAGCCAACGCGACGGTACGGGCTCAGCCTCCTCATCTCGAATTGATCGTGCGAGCACGACTTCCGGTGCTGCGGATGCCTGCTGGAAATCGTGCGCCGAAAGCCCGATCTTCCGATCCGGCAGTAATAACCCGGCCTGCCTTCGCAGCTGTCGGTTCAGCCATGGGTCGGGAGTGGGCGCTTCAGGCCACGAGCCCTCGTTCAGGCCTCCCAAGACAACAAGGTCAGCCCCCTGAACCCGCGCTTCCAACGTTCCCCAGATCATCACGTTGGGATGCGGAGAAATTGAGTCACGAACCTCTTCCTGAGCAAGGAATCCACCAAGCAGAGTCTTCGAATTCAAACGGAGAAACGCGACCGCCATGTACGGACTTCACGTTCAAGATGGTCGAGCGCGGCCTTCGCAGCTTCGCCTGCGGACCCCGCCCACAGATCTCCAAAGCCGTCGCAATCCGGACCTGCCGAGAAGGCGGTGGCGAGGTCAAGAAGGATATCCACATTCTCTGTCAGACTACGGATGCGCGGCCCTGGAACAAGGGCCAGACAATCCGAAAGCCACAAGGACCAGCGCTCTGACTCGCGTGTCTCGCGTGATTGCTCCCACCGCCGAATTACGGTCGCATCGACAAATGCGATGCCGTTCCTCCTGACCCAAAGTTCGAACTCTCGGGTATGGAGAAGATGCGGCCCGCGCGCCGACCCGGTATGCGTAAGCGGATGCTTCAGGAGCGCCAGAAGCATAACAGCGGTCGTCTGTCCGCTGATCAAGCTCGTGATCTGGCGTAGGAATTGACCCGGCGCCGAGAGCCCGAGGGGAATTCCGCCACTATCGTCTGGTAAGATTCCCCAACCGTTGAGAACGGCAGTGACGCGACGAGTTAGCATTCGATCCGGACTGACCAAGGCTGCCTTCCGACCCGTAGCAGCCGCGTTTCGCAAGACAAGCGCAATCGAGGTCGCCTCAGCGCGTCGCGACGGTGCCTCTATCAGGGTGATCCGCGCTGTCGCCTCTGGCATTGAGCCAAGAGCCGGGCCATCCTTCATCCACTGATCCGTGACCGGCGCCGGACGCAAGGCCAGAGAGAAGAGCCGGTTGCGTGCAGGGTCGGGGGCTTTGCTCCCCGGCCAGGGCCGGACATCTGCGGGCGCAAGTTCAAGCGCTGTCAGCAATTTTGCAAAGCGGAATTGCGGGTGGTCTTCGGCATCAAACCTGCAAGACATCGACGCCCAGACGGAATCGGGCATGTCGAAATCGAACCCTGGTAGAAGGAGCGTTCCGTTTCGCAAACGTGCGACGGCCTCCATCAACATGGCCGTCGTACCACGAGATCCGGTTGATCCTGCAACAATGATCGGGTTCTCGGGTGGGCAGGTCTTCCAGTCCTCTATCATTCGACCAACCGCCAGACGCTGGCGGGCTTCCGAACCAAAGGCGATTCCCGCCTCGCTCGACATGTATGTCTGCACAATCCCTAGAAAGGTAAGGCTCCGCATCCAGTGGCCGGATTGGTCCGATACATCGAGTGATTGGAGGGCGTCGGGGGAAATGCCTTCGCCCTGCATCTCGTCGAGAAGGGCACGAAGGCTTTCGGCCAGATCGAATACAGCCACGCTCGGCGCAAGATCAGGCTGTGCCTCAAGAAGCTTGCCGACCACGCCGGCCAGTTCAAGCTGCCGACGGAGGGGCGACGCTACCGCATGCGCCTCCGCAAGCACAGCGTCGCCGCCAATCTCGGAGATGAGTCGTATATTTGGCAGAAGCGCCGCGTGCTCCTCCGCAAGAAGAGCGATCAATCGCCGTCGCGTCCTTGTTGAGTTCACATAGACGGTGACGCGCGCAAGTGCTTCGGGAGGTCTCGTTTTCGCCCATTGCATCAGTCCTGAAACAAGTGCCGCAGGAAAGTCTGCTCCCGGAGGAACTCCATAGATGTTCGGTCCGCCTTCAAGATCAATCAACGGAGCGACTTTCAATGAGTTCTTCCGCAATCCGAATGCCTTCCGGGTGTCCGACGTCAACCCAATCACCGTTCCACAGCACGCCGAACAGACGCCCTTTCTCTTCCAGCACGTCCCAGATCAAATTCAGCGAAAAAACGCTCTTCTCCACGCGGGTGACCGGTTCGGTTTCGAGGATCTGGATACCGGTATAGACAAGATCTCCGCCTCGGGTCAGCCTTCCATCCTTCGCAATTGCGAAGTCGCCGCCGCCCACTCGGCCAAGAGCCCGGTCTCGTGGCACGAGCAGGAGAAGCGCACCCATCAATTCAGGTTCCCAGGTTTCCGCAAGGGCGAGAAACGGATTCGGCCCGAAAAGGATTGTGTCGGCATTTGCAGTGAACACCGGGCCTTGGCCAAGCAAGGGAAGCGCGGCCTTCAATCCCCCGCCCGTATCCAGGATCTCTTCTTCTTCATGAGAGATCTTGATCTGTCGCTGCGCAAGATGCTCTTTGATCATCCATCCCATATAGTGCGTGTTGACGACCACTTCGGCAATGCCTGCGCCATCGATCAGGTCAAGGGTCCAGTCAAGCAACCTGCGCCCGGAAACCTCGATCAGCGGTTTTGGGCGATCCGATACAAGCGCGCCCATGCGCGTACCGTAACCTGCGCAAAAGACCATTACGGATTTGGGTGACATGATCGCTCCAGATGCGCGAGATAGGCTTCGGTCGGTTCCGGCAGGGCCTTTAGAACAAGCGCGCGCAGCGCTTCGAGCTTTGGATCGGCAAGGCTTGTAAGTAGGTGCCGCCAAACGCGTGGAACAAGCTTCAGATAGCCAGATTTGCCGTCGCGTTTGGCAAGACGTGCGAATACGCCCAGAATCCGAAGGTTACGCTGCGCGCCGTAAAGTGAACACGATGACAGAAAGGCACTGTGGTCACGGCCCGTGCTTTCGAGATAGCGTCTGATCAGGACGTCTTCCAAGCCATCTCCCAGATCGCGTCTTGCATCCTTCGTCAAAGAGACGAGATCGTAGGCAGGATGACAGGCCAGCGCATCCTGAAAATCCAGAAGCCCCACACGCCGAACGCCAGATCGGTCCGGAAGCCATATCAGGTTCTCCGCATGAAAGTCTCGGAGCGCAAGGACGGCAGTTCTGTCGGACTGAGCGCTAAACCTTTCTTCCAGCTCTTCGGAAAAGTGGCAACCTGCACCGTTCTTGCCGTACCATTCGACCGACAAGGCCGCGCGTTCGACCAGCAATGGAATATCGTAGTCCCCGACATTCTCTGGCGGTTCGTGTCGGTGCAGAAAGACCAAGGCATCGACCGCAGCCTCATAGATCCGACGTTCCTCATCCGGGTGCTTTGCCGCGTATCTTGCGTAGAGCTGATCGCCGAGATCCTCCAGAAGCAGGTATCCGGCCCCCACATCTGCCTGCAGAACCCTGGGAGCGCTGAGACCTAGTTGTTCAAGGTGACCGGCAATTTGAAGAAACGGCCGCACGTCCTCTCCTGAGGTCGGAGGCGCGATCATCAGAACCGCGGTTTCGCCGGACGCCCGCACTAGGCGCTCATATCTGCGATTTGATGCGTCGCCAGCAAGAGAAATACGCGATGTGCCCGCCCAGTCGCCAGCATCTAGAAACTGCATCGACACTGGTCTCAGGCGTAAAGGCGAGGAGGGCAAGCCGATCGTTCCAGGCATCGGTTGCGCATTCAATCGTGAGAATGCGTTGATTTGAACCTGGGCCCTGTGCAAGGCGAAGCACAAGAGACCCCACGGGAGCGAAGGCACCCAGCCGATCCGGCCACTCGATCAGACAAATCGCTGTACCGAAGGCATCCTCGAGTCCAAGCTCGATGCAATCGCCGATACCATTCAGCCTGTACAGATCGGCGTGAACGATCTCTGACTCCCCGTCGTCATATGTCTGCACAAGTGTGAAACTCGGCGAAGGTACATCTTCTTGACGCCCAGAGAATGCCAGGCGAGTCTGGATGATGTGTCGTGCCAGAAATGTCTTTCCGGACCCAAGTTGTCCCTCGAGTAGGATTGTGTCCCCCGGGCGCAAGATTCTGGCAAGCGCCTGTGCAAAACGAAGAGTGTCCTCTTCGCTTCTAAGGTCGAGTGTCTTTGAAATACCAGTCGGCATAGGACAACTCTGACGCTGTCCGATTTCCGCCGCAACCCCGGTTAGGCCAACTTGCGTGTCGATTGTAGTGGCGCGCCGGTGGCATCGATCCGTTCGAACCCCACGACGGTCGACCCTCCGATAACCGGACGGATCGAAACATAGAGAATCTCGCCGGTAGCAAGCGTTATCTCCTCACCCCAAGAGGTCCGTTCCTTGTCATTCAGAACGAAGTCCCGAATCTCACCCCAAAGGTTTGTGGTGCGGCACCGCGCCATCCATTCACGCGAAAGTTCCGTGATGCTCGGCGCATTGATCGCCTCCAGAACCTCAACGCCCCAAAGCTCTTGGTAGACCCGATTTGCCATCGATACGGCACCAGTCGGCGAGAATACAACAAGAGCGAAGTCCATCGAGTCGATGACAGCTTGGCCGAGCTCCAATTCGCTTCGAAAGCGGCGGGTCATGGAAATCTCTGCAGTGATATCCTCGATCACGAATGCAAGCGCGCCGCCCGGATGCGGCCGGCCCGTCACCCGGAATGTTCGCCCGTCGGGGAGGGACCATGTTTCGGAGTATGTCCCGTCGGCGGCAGCGGCCTCGAGCTCTGATATCTGGCGCCGCCACGCCCCATAATCCTTTGGTTCCGGCATCATCCGACGGTCCCTCAACTGGTCGAGAACACTATAGAGTGTCGGTCGAGCGGCAAGGAAATCCACTGGCAGACTGGTCAGGTCTGTGAGCGCAGGATTGAAGAGAGTCAGCCGCCGTTGCTTGTCAAAGATGGCAAGACCGGTTGTCAGGTGCGAAAATGTCTTGGTGAGGGTCTGCATGAAGTCTCGAAGCTGCCTCTCGGCATTCACTGCGGCATTGATTGGAATGCTGAAGTACAGGGTGTCAGACTCCAATGCAGTGGCTGAGCACTCGAACCAGAGCTCTTCGCCACTGCTCTTGTTCCGGATGCACTGACGGCGCGTGCTCCCATCTCGCAAGACCTCGTCCATCGCCTCACGGCTGAAGATCAGCGGCAATGGCATTTCCGGATCAGTGTTCATGTCCAGTTTTGCTCGTACCGCTTCGATATAAGCGGCATTTGCCCAGCTGATTTCGCCGCCTTGCACCTGCCTCCACGCCAGATAGGGAAGATTATCTGTGGCTGCGCGCAATGCCTCGATTTCCTTTGAGAGCTTGTATTGGGTAATACTGTTCTCTGACGGCTTGACCGGACTATCTTCACTTTCCATCAGAACCAACCGGACCCGCCCGGCGACGCTATTCGCGACAAGTCTGCTATTTCCCGCCTTCGAGTGAAGCGAAACGCTCGTCGTTGAGGTGAGAAGTTCAAGCCGCTCCGGCGCACCTGGGAATAACGGTGTGATTGCGGCCATTATCCGGGACCAATCGCTGCCATTGGCGTCTGTACTTGCAAAGATATCTTCTGCTGCCTGATCGGTATCGACGAGATCCTTGCCGTCGAAAAGAAACGCGGCACTGATCCTCTCGGCGTCAACCGGGGCTAGGCTCCCGGACTGAATTCGCGTGATCAGCAGGTACCCGACCGCAATCAGGGCTGCCATCGAAGATGCCAACATTCCCAATATGGCAGTATCCCAGGACACCTGGCTAAGCACGTCGCCTCCGAGAAGATTGCCCCCAATCCACGTCTTCTTAAAGCTAACTCGTTAACCCTCAGTTAACGACTATTGAGAATTTGTTTCTTGACCTCGAGTCACACCTCGATTTCACGGTTCGTTCCGAGCGCCGGCCGTGTTAGCGACGGTGTCGCAGATATCGCTTGTCTGGGCCAGAGCGTCTCGACGATTGCGCCTCCCCGCGCAGGTTGCGAAGGCGAGCTGGCAAGCGGATCGCGCCCGTTGGCGAATGTCAGCTCGGCGCCTGAACGTTCGAGAAGTGTCTTCGCGATGAAAAGCCCCAGCCCCATCCCTTCGTATTGCGGTCGCCTGGCGTCAAATGAGGATTCCGGTCGCTGCCGAACGAAGGGATCTCCAATTCTCCCAAGGACCTGGGGTGGAAATCCTGGTCCATCATCGATGATCCGAATCGAGATGCTTCGCATCGCTCCACCTGATGTCGATCCAGATATCCGCATTTGCGAAATCGATCGCGTTCTGGACGAGATTGCGCAGCCCATGGATGATCTCCGGTCGTCGTTCGACGATGGGTTGGCGCGCATCGGCCTCTTCAATTGGTGCGATGTAGTAATTGATCCGGATACCTCGGTCTTGATGCGGCTCTGCGGCCTCCCGGACAATTGCCGCGATCGGAATTTGCTTCAGGTGAAGGTCATCCTTTCCTGCGCGGCCCATGGATCGGAGGATGTCGCGACATCGGTCCGCCTGCTCACGGATCAGCGCAACGTCTTCCTTCAAATCCTCACGATCGGACAATTCGTCCAGAAGCTCCGAACTCACCAGCTTGATCGTGGCCAGTGGTGTACCAAGCTCATGTGCCGCGGCTGCGACGACACCGCCAAGATCCGTCAGTTTCTGCTCTCTCGCCAATGCCATCTGGGTCGCGGCAAGGGCATCCGACATGGCATGAACCTCGGCTGTCACACGCTGGGCAATACCCGCTAGAAAGATGACACCGATGACGATCGCAACCCAGAAACCGAATACGAAGTCGGTCGGCATGCGCATGATAAACCCAAGATCGGTTCGCAGCGGAATATGGTACTGAGCGACAAAGCTGACCTGAAGGATCGCCAGTGCGCCGATGAACACAGTGGTCCGCAACTGAAGTGCAGTCGCGGAAACAGTCACTGGGACAAGCATCAGCAGGGCGAAAGGATTGTGAAGACCACCGGTAAGATAGAGCAGAAATGCAAGCTGTGTTATGTCGAAAACTAGGTGCATCGCCACCTCGGCTTCGCTCAGCCGCTTGTTCTCGGGGTAGACAAAGATAGCAATCAGGTTGGCCGTGATCGCGGCGCCAATCCCAAGAAACGCAAGACCCAACTCGAGGTTCAGATCGAACAAGCGCTGGGCGACGGTGATTGCGGCCAATTGCCCGGCAATGGCAATCCAGCGAAGCACGATCAGGGTCCGCAGGCGTACCCAGTTGACGCGGCTTGATGCCCCTACAAGTCCGAGGGTTGGATTTGCCATTTCTGTGTTTACCTGACTAAAGACACCGAGCTTAACAGAAGCATCCTAAGAGTTCGGGCGTCTGATTATCAATCGGCACCTGTACCAGACTGGAGTTGGTAATGACGAAGTACTATGCTGGCGCTGCAATCCTTGCAGTTGTTGCGGGGCTCGGCCTGTCGCTGGGATTGATGACTATAGGGAGGTCCGGTGACCCTTTTGGTCCCTGCAGGACGACTGCCGTGGCAGGGGGCACTGCGAGCATTGGCGGTCCATTCACCCTCCTGTCCGAGTCCGGGGATACGGTTACTGATCGCGATGTGATCACAAAGCCCAGTCTGGTCTACTTCGGATATACGTTCTGCCCTGATGTCTGCCCCCTCGATACGGTGCGCAATGCCGATGCGGTCGAACTCCTGGCTTCAAGGGGATATGACGTATTGCCGGTCTTCATCTCGGTAGACCCAATGCGCGATACGCCTGAAGTCCTGGACGACTTCACCGCCAACATTCATCCGGATATGCTCGGCCTTACGGGGACCCCTGACCAGATCAAGGAAGCCGCTGCAGCCTATGCCGCTTACTACCGGGTTCACGAGTCCGAGGACGAGTTCTATCTCGTTGACCACTCGACCTTCACCTACCTCGTTCTTCCGGAACTTGGCTTCGTTGAATTCTTTCGCCGCGACATTCCCGAAGAAGTACTTGCCGACCGGGTTGCCTGCTTTTTGGACGCTAGTCTGACCAAGTTATTTGACCGGGATATTCCGTCGCCCTATCTTCTTGTGCAATAAAGGCAAGAATTCGAAGGGAACGCATGGTGGAACGCGCCTTGCAGGATATAGGTCAAGATCGGTCTTTGCTTGTCGTCGATGACGACGAGCCGTTTCTCAAGCGCTTGGCCCGCGCAATGGAAAAGCGTGGATTCGAAGTGGAAACCGCCGGTTCCGTCACCGCTGGCCGCGCAATTGCAACTGCGCGACCGCCCGCCTATGCGGTGATCGATCTTCGCCTCGAAGATGGAAATGGTCTCGACGTGGTCGAAACGATCCGCGAGAAGCGACCAGACAGCAGGGTTGTCGTCCTCACAGGATACGGTGCGATCGCCACCGCAGTTGCCGCGGTCAAGATCGGAGCGACGGATTACCTCTCGAAGCCTGCGGATGCCAACGACGTAACCGCCGCTCTTCTTGCGACAGACGCAGAATTGCCTCCGCCTCCCGAGAATCCGATGTCTGCGGATCGTGTGCGCTGGGAGCATATTCAACGGGTCTATGAATTGTGCGACCGGAACGTCTCCGAGACGGCGCGTCGGCTGAACATGCACCGGCGCACATTGCAACGAATTCTTGCGAAGCGCTCGCCGAAATAGATCCTAGATCCGCGCCATCAGCTCCTCAAAGCGGTCCTTGTATGCGCGTCGCGCCTCGACTCGGGGGCCTCAGAACGATTGCCAAGTTCTCGACGACGGGTTCTCTTGGACGCCCGAAGAACTTGGTCGCCTCCAGTTCTGAAAACCCTGCAATCTGTATTGCCTCCAGCCAGGCCGAAACCTTGTCCGCCCGCTTGATTTGGGCCTTGACCGTTTTTGGAAGCATCGCGGGCAGGCCAAACCGAAGATGAATGGCCGCCGCTAACCTATCGTCAAGGGAACTGTAGCCCGGCCCAACCGCGGCCTTTACCGGACTGATCATATCGCCGATCACGTATTCCGGGGCGTCATGAAGAAGGGCGGCAAGACGCCATTTCAAGGGGATGTCAGGCTGCAGACGGCCGAAGATCTCTTCCACCAGCAACGAGTGCTCTGCGACCGAGTAGGGATAGTCGCCCCGCGTTTGGCCATTCCAGCGGGCGACGAAGGCCAGGCCGTGCGCGATGTCCTCGATTTCAACATCGACTGGCGTTGGGTCAAGTAGATCCAATCTTCTTCCCGACAGCATTCTTTGCCAGGCTCTCGGCGTCTTTGCCAAGGTATTTCCCTTTCGCGCAACCTGCCGATCCGGCGACCAGACATTTGCACCACAATTGGACCGGATGAGCAAACGCGTCCAGTGGGACATTGGCAGTCTTCAAGCGGGATGGGATGTCGGGTTCAGCGACCTCCAGCGACTAAGATCGCGAGAAAGCTTGGGACTCATACGTTGCCGCAAGGGTGTGACGGTGCTAAGTGCCCCGCAACCAGAGAAATTGTTTGGAGAGGGCCAATGGCCGTTGATTACGTTGTAAAGGATATCGCGCTCGCTGCCTTCGGACGGAAAGAGCTCGACATCGCTGAAACCGAAATGCCGGGCCTGATGGCTCTTCGCGAGGAATATGGTCAAATCCAGCCTCTGAAGGGCGCCAAGATCGCCGGATCGCTTCACATGACGATCCAGACGGCGGTACTTGATCGAAACGCTCAAGGCACTGGGCGCTGATGTCAGATGGGCGTCCTGCAACATTTTCTCGACACAGGACCATGCAGCCGCTGCAATCGCCGAGGGCGGAACACCTGTTTTCGCTATCAAGGGAGAAACGCTCGAGGATTACTGGTCCTATACCGACAAGATCTTTCAATTCGGCGGCGAAGGCGGCACATGCAACATGATCCTAGATGATGGTGGAGATGCCACCATGTACATCCTGATCGGTGCCCGGGTCGAGAACGGCGAAACGGATCTGATCGCGGTCCCCACTTCGGAGGAGGAAGAATACCTTTTTGCGCAAATCAAGAAACGGCTTGCGGCAAGCCCGGGTTGGTTCACCAAACAGCGTGATGCGATCAAGGGCGTTTCCGAAGAGACAACCACCGGTGTGCACCGTCTCTATGAACTGGTGAAGAAGGGACTTCTCCCATTCCCGGCGATCAATGTGAACGACAGTGTCACGAAGTCAAAATTCGACAACAAATACGGCTGCAAGGAATCCCTCGTCGATGGCATTCGCCGCGCAACGGATACGATGATGGCGGGTAAGGTCGCAGTGGTCTGTGGCTATGGGGACGTCGGCAAAGGGTCTGCGGCATCGCTGCGCGGCGCCGGCGCGCGGGTGAAGGTCACGGAAGTCGATCCGATCTGCGCCCTTCAGGCCGCGATGGACGGATTCGAAGTGACGCTACTCGAAGACGAAGTCGAAACAGCTGACATGTTCATTACGACAACGGGCAATAAGGACGTCATTCGCATCGAGCATATGCGCGCGATGAAAGACATGGCGATCGTGGGCAACATCGGTCACTTCGACAACGAAATTCAAGTCGCAAACCTGAAAAACCACAAGTGGACCAACATCAAGGAACAGGTCGACATGATCGAGATGCCATCGGGCAACCGGATCATCCTTCTTTCCGAAGGCCGGCTCCTGAACCTTGGCAATGCGACCGGCCATCCCTCATTTGTGATGTCGGCTTCCTTCACGAACCAGGTTCTTGCTCAAATCGAGCTTTGGACGAAAGGTGAGGAATATGACAACAAGGTCTATATCCTGCCCAAGCATCTGGACGAAAAGGTCGCTAGGCTTCACCTCGCGCGGATTGGCGCGAAACTTACCGAACTGAAACCGGATCAGGCCCAATACATCGGTGTTGCGCCGGAAGGCCCATTCAAGCCAGAGCACTACCGCTATTGATCGACATCATTGGGCGAGGGGCGGCAATCCCGTCACCTCGCCCTCACGAATGACTGCCGGATCATACGCCTTTCGACCGAACACCTCCCGCACCAGGGGTTCGAAGCGCTCCAGCGCCTCGTGGCCATAGTCCGGATCGAATGACGCCTGATCCCAACGTTCGCAGAAGTCGGCGCAGACATCAAAGCACGGATGACCCTTGAACTCGTCGCGGGCATTTCGATCCCACCCATAGTGATGGGCGTAGTACAGCATCTGGAAAATCCCGTGGTGTTCGACAACCCAAGTGACTTCCCAGCGCACGAATGGCCGAATGACTTCTGCCGAGAACCGGTCGTGGTTCTGCGGCGCTAGACCGTCACCGATGTCGTGCAGCAGCGCTCCCACGATCCAGTCGATATCCGCGCCATCTCGCAACGCGCGCGTTGCTGCTTGCAACCCGTGATCCAGCCGGGTGATCCGGTAGCCTTCGAGCGTGCTCTTTCCGTGATTTTCCAGCTCAGTCAGAATGCGATCGGGGGTCAGGGCATGAAACGGCTTCTCGAATTTGGCAAGAAGTTCATAATCCTCCCGCGTCCCATATTTCATTTCGGTGAAGCTGACAGTTTCTCCGGTCATTTTTCCGATCCATCCTTTGATTGAAGGACTCATTTCGATCAGGTCACCACAATGCCGGGACAATTGCCAGAAGGATGAAATTCGTTGGATTCGATCCGGGCCCGTGCGGTTTTCCCTCTTCCCGACACCCAGGATAGGCAGAAATGAGCCATCTCCGTGCAGTTTCCCCTTTCTTTAGGGCGCATGGCAGGCCAGATTTGCCTGGCATTAGGGGCTTTTCTGCCTCATGGCCAAGACTGGGAGAGTAAGATGGGCAAGAGAGACGATTTGATCGCGCAGTACGCGGACGACCTCAAGAAGAAGTGTGGCATGACGCCGGACATGGATCTTGTTGACGAAGGTGACGATCGGCTGTGGTCCGGCGATCTATAACGCTGACGCTTCGACGGTAGCCGGCTCGCAGCCAGCAGAGCTCGAGACGGTAAAGAACAACTTCCTCATCAAGAAGCTTGGACTTGCCGATGGACCACATTTGATGGACGCAATCAATGAAGTCATCAAGACTTACGGGCAATCCGAGCGCAACAAGTATCGGGTGGTCGTCTACTACATGCTGACCAAACACTTTGGAAAAGAGTCAGTCTACCGCTGACATAAGGCATTTTCGGAAAATCCTTGGTATCCAATGCTAGGCACGGCTTTCTGTTTCCGATATCAGAAGTCTACCGGCCAGGATGGCGGGGCTTTCCAAGATGAGGACGTGTGACCGAGGGGATCACGTGGGGTATGGAGGGTTCCGAGGGGTCGGGACCCTCCAATTTCTCTGGAGCCTTGGTCGACCGGCCTGATAGCGTCGCCTGGCAGTGTCAGCCAGCAAGGCCGCCCATACCACAGACGACGTCCCATTCGTCCTTCGTGACAGGTTGAACCGACAGCCGAGTGTTCCTTGTAAGAACCATCTCTGTCAGGCGTGGATTCGCCTTGCAGTCTTCCAAGGTCACGGGACGCGGCATCGCGCGAACTGCCTTGATATCCACGCAGCTCCAACGCTCGTCATCGGTGGTGCTGTCAGGATGTGCCTCCGCGATCACTTCTACGATTCCGACAACCGCCTTCTCGGACTGCGAATGATAGAAAAAGCCCAGATCGCCCACCGCCATCTCGCGCATCATATTCCGCGCCTGATAGTTGCGCACCCCGTCCCATTCCTCACCCGCCTCGCCGCGCGCGACCTGATCTTCCCAACTCCACGTAGAGGGTTCGGATTTGAAGAGCCAATAGCGCATTACCCGATCACCCTCTTCCATGGTGCCAGCCTGACAGACCCGAACAACCCGGCCTTTGCATAGGGGTCATTTTCGGCCCAGCGCTCTGCCGCGTTCATGTCGTCTACATCCAGAACAATCATCGAGCCGATCATCTGTCCATCTTCAGAGAGGAATGGGCCGGCCTGCTGAACGACCCCCGTCTCATTGATATAAGCAAGATGCGCGTCGCGGTTCGCGATCCGGGTCTGCAGTTCATTGGGCTTATCCCAAGCGATAAGGGCAACCAGCATTCATTCCTCCTTCAATGGACGTGACAGCAGCAGGTCCTTTGCCTGCTCGACCGATACTCTTCCTTCGATGACAGCGCCAACCATGTTCGAAATCGGCGCATCGAGCGCAAGTGACGCGGCGAGTTTTGAAACAGCCTTCGCTGTGGCCAGGCCTTCAATCGTGACCCCCTGGTCGATGCCCTTCCCTTGTCCGATCAGTTTGCCCGCAGTGTAGTTCCGGGATTTTTCGGAACTACACGTCAGAATCAGATCACCCAGACCGGACAATCCTGCCAAGGTTTCGGGGCGCCCACCAAGTGCGCGGGCAATTCTTTGCATTTCGGCAAAGCCTCGGCTCACAACTGCGGCCCGAGCGCTCTCGCCAAGCCCGGCGCCGATAGTAAGCCCTGCCGCTAGCGCCACCACGTTCTTCAACGCCCCCCCAAGTTCCGCACCAAGCGGATCGGTGCTCAGATAGAGACGCAAGGTCGGAGTCGACAGACGGACCTGCAACGCCTTCCCAAGTTCGGGGTCCTTGCAGGCAAGGGTCAAAGCCGTCGGAAGTCCCGCCGCCACATCAACGGCAAAGCTGGGACCGGTCAGTGTTGCGCTGCGCGCCTCGGGACAATGCTGACCGATCATTTCCGAAGGGACTTGTCCGGTTTCCAGATCCATACCTTTGCAACAGGCAATCAGCACGGACTGCGACAACATTTCCGGGCGTTCCGCAAGAAACTGCCCAAGCGCCTGCGTCGGTATGACCAGCAGGACGATATCTGTCATCGGCAATTCGGATGTGACCCGGAGATTGTCGGGAAGAGTAACGTTCGGCAGGCGACGCCTGTTCTCACGGGCGATCTCCATTTCGGCGGCAAAGCTCTTGGAACGCGCCCAAAGCACGACTTCTTCAAAGGTCTCGGTCAACGCAATTCCAAGCGCGGTGCCAAAGGCCCCGGCCCCCAGAACCGAGACACTTCTCATGCCTTGGCCCCCCTTCGCCCAGAGCCAAGCATCGGGGCCTGCGCTGTATCAAGCGGCCACCTCGGCCGGGCGGCTAGGTCCATCCCATCCCGCCGTCCGGCCCGCACCAGCTCTATCCCTGCCCATCCGATCATTGCGGCATTATCGGTACAAAGTGCCAATGGAGGCGCTACGAACTGCACTTGCGCAGCTTTCGAAACAGACTCTAATGCACCACGAATTGCTGCATTTGCTGCTACGCCACCTGCAACGGCAAAGGCGGGCTCGGCGGGTCGCTCATCAAGATAAGCAGAAATCGCCCTCCGGCTTTTGTCAATCAGGACATCGCGGACCGCAGCCTGGAATCCGGCCGCAAGATCGGCGCGGTCCCGCTCGGTCAATCCACCATTCGCTGCCACAAGGCTTTCATGGGCGCGAATGAGCGCAGTCTTCAGGCCCGAAAAGGACATATCGCAATCGGCACGATCCAGCAGCGGCCTGGGGAAGGCAAACCGGGTCTCGTCGCCGCCGCGCGCGCAGGCCTCGATCGCGGGGCCACCTGGTTGGGGCAAGCCAAGAACGCGGGCTGTCTTGTCAAACGCTTCTCCCGGAGCGTCATCTATCGTGCCGCCAATCCGCGTAAAGTCGTCCGGACCGCGGACAATAATGAACAGACAATGTCCGCCCGATATCAGAAGCGTAAGATACGGAAAGGCCAAATCATCGGTCAGACGTGGCGTTAGCGCATGGCCCGCCAGATGATTCACGCCAATCAAGGGCAAGCCGGACCCAGCTGCAATTCCCTTTGCGCACATGACACCTGCAAGAACACCGCCAATAAGTCCGGGCCCTGCCGACACAGCAACCCCGTCAATATCGGTCAACCCGACCCCGGCCTTCGATAGCGCATCCGATACAACATCGTCGATGCGCTCAGCGTGCGCACGTGCCGCGATCTCGGGAACCACACCACCATAACGTGCGTGCAGATCCGTTTGGCTCCATACAACCGACGACCGAATCCGCTGACCGCGATCCGTATCGCTCACCACCGCTGCGGCGGTATCATCGCAGGTGCTTTCAAGCGCAAGAATCGTAAGGGCGTCGGACATGTTGCTCGCTGTTGCAAGGGATTGGCCCGGCAGGTACCACCGAAGACAGCACCCTGCAATCATGAGGGCCAAATGCTCCAGGCCGGTCCCGTCGTCTTGCTCACCCGTCCCCGAGAGGGATCCGAACGGTTTGGGAGCGCGCTCAAGGCGGCTTGTGATCTGCCGTTTACGATCGCCATTTCACCGCTACTGGGGATCGAGCCGATGTCCGATCTGACAGACCTTTTCGGGTATTCGGCGGTCATCTTTACTTCGGCGCACGCTGTAGATGCAGTCAGCAACTCCGAAAAGGCATTCGGGCTGACAGCCTACTGCGTCGGCGAACGGACCCGCAGAAAGGCGACCGAGGCTGGGTTCACCGCGATAAATGGCGGCGGCACTGCCGAAGCGCTTCTCGAAAAGATTGTCGAGGCGAAGCCGCGCGGCCGCGTCCTGCACATCAGAGGCGTCCATGCTCAGGGCGAGATTACGGAGAGGTTGCAGTCCAGCGGGTCTGGTGGCGGAGGAGGCGGTCGTCTACGATCAGGTCGAATTGCCGTTTGATCCTGAAACCGTGGCCCTTTTGCAGAGCAGTGCGAAACTGATCGTTCCGGTATTCTCGGCAAGAACAGCGCGGTTGCTTTCGGCTCGTTTTTCCGATGTGCCCTCGAAGCCCTATGTGGTGGCAATAAGCGATGCAGTGGCTCATTCGTGGGATGCTGCTGCCCGAACGGTTCGAGTCTCGGATCAACCTGACTTTGAGTCCATGCTATCCTCAGTCATCGAAGCGATTCAGAGTGACTCGCCTTGTTGATCAACTTGCGGCAGTTTAGGCTAATACTTGCCGGTCTCCGGGATGCCGGCAAACGAGAAATGTGAGAGGTTTCGTCGCTTTGGCAAGATCGCGCAAGAAGAGCGGCTCGGATGAGCCAATCGATTCCACGGATGACGCGGGCATTGTTGGTTCCTCGGATGACGCCCCAACGATGCCGCCTGTTCAGGACGACGATCAGAAGTTGGTTGTCGGAGCAGCACATGCCGATACGACGCTAGATCCGGACGCTGTTGACCAAGAGAGCATGTTGCCAGACCGCTCATCCGAAGCCGAAGCCGAAGCCGAAGCCGAAGCCGAAGCCGAAGCCGAAGCCGAAGCCGAAGCCGAAGCCGAAGCCGAAGCCGAAGCCGAAGCCGAAGCCGAAGCCGAAGCCGAAGCCGAAGCCGAAGCCGAAGCCGAAGCCGAAGCCGAAGCCGAAGCTGAAGTGTCGCCTGAACCCGAGGCGGAACAGCCGAAGCCTGTCATAGACGAAGCAGTCAGGCGGGCTCCGGCCCCATCTCTGTCGGCATCGATTGTCCCGATGGTGATTGGGGGCATGCTGGCTGCTCTCGTCGGGTTCATCGTTGCACGCTATCTGGACGATGCCGCATTGAATTCCACCGGTGCCCCGACGACAATCGAGAACGCCGCAGCGCTTGCTGAGCAATCCGAAAGACTGTCAGCCCTACAATCCGATCTCGAAGCCCTTTCTGCCCGGGACCAGACTGGCCAACTTCGAGAGTTGGTCGCAGGGTCGGTCGATCCTGTGATTGGCGAGGTCGGATCCCTGAAGCAGGCGCTTGCCTCGATATCGGAGCGACTGGATTCATTATCCGAGCGGGTCGAGACCATCGCCCTGAGACCAGAAGCCACCGCAACGCTCGACCCCACGGAGTTCGACGATGCTCTTGCGCAGTTCAGAGCTCAACTCTCGGAAGCGATTCAGCAGGCGCAAACTGAGATTTCCGAGGCGCGCGCCGAAGCTACATTGATTTCCGAGCAGGCGTTCGAAGCCGAACAGGCCGCCCTTGCGCGATCGGCATGGGCCCAGGTTCAGGCCGCGCTCGATAGTGGCGCGCCCTTCTCCGAACCGCTTGCCGAAGCGGCGAACGTGCTTCAGACTGATCTCCCTGACGCGCTCACCGGGGCAGCAGTCGACGGCGTTCCTTCCTTGTCGGAACTGCAACAAGCCTTTCCCGATGCCGCCCGAGCGGCGCTCTCGGCATCGATCAGGGCTTCTGTCGATGGCAATGCATTCGATCGGCTGGGGGCATTCCTTCGGGCGCAGTCCGGCGTCAGGTCGCTTTCGCCGCGCGAAGGCGACGATCCCGATGCGATCCTGTCTCGCGCCGAGGCCTTTGTCCAAAGCGGTGACTTGGCCGCAGCGCTTGTCGAGCTGGAACCGATGCCGGAGACCGGAAAAGCCCAACTCGCCGGGTGGATTGAGTTGGTCCAGTCAAGACTCATCGCGCTTGAGGCTGCCGAGTCTGTGTCGCAGACTTTGAACTCGAACTAGGGAAGCCTGAATGCTCTGGTCACTTATCAAAATCATTCTGTTTATCGGCATCATTGCCGCGCTTACCCTTGGGGCAGGATACCTGATCGAAACCAGCGGGGGTGTTCGGGTCGCAGTTGGAAATCTCGAGTTCAACCTGGGTCCGTTACAAGCTGCCATTGCGATGATCTTGCTGATCGTCTCGGTCTGGCTTCTCCTCAAGATCGCAAGTCTGGGGGTCGCGGTCCTTCGCTTTCTGAATGGTGATGAGACGGCGATCTCACGCTGGTTCGATCGAAATCGAGAGCGCAAGGGATTCGAGGCACTTGCCGATGGTCTCATGGCGCTCGCATCAGGAGAAGGCCGCACGGCGATGTCCAAGGCCGCGCGCGCGGAGAGGTATCTCAAACGCCCTGAACTTACCAATCTGATCACCGCGCAGGCTGCGGAAATGTCGGGCGACCGCCGGAAAGCCGAGGAAGTCTACAAACGTCTTCTGCAGGACGACCGCACGCGGTTTGTCGGCGTCCGCGGGATCATGAGACAGAAGCTCTCGGACGGTGACACCGAAACCGCTCTGAAACTGGCAAAAAAGGCCTTTGCCCTCAAACCTCGTCACGAAGAGACTCAGGATGTGTTGTTGCGGCTTCAGGCCGACAAGGGTGACTGGTCCGGCGCCCGCGAAACTCTGGGCGCAAAACTGAAATACGGCGCGCTCCCACGGAATGTCTTTCGCCGTCGCGATGCCGTCCTTGCCCTCGGCGAAGCGAAATCGATCGTCGAGGAAGGCAAATCGATCGAAGCACGAGAGGCGGCCATAACCGCGAACAAACTTTCTCCCGATCTGGTTCCGGCGGCGGTCATGGCGGCAGAAAGCTACATCGAACAAAACCAGAAACGCTATGCATCGCGCGTTATCTCTAAGGCGTGGGCGGTACAGCCTCACCCTGATCTGGCGGCGGCATTCGCTGCGATCGAACCCGATGAGACCCCCATCGCCCGCATCAAGCGCTTTCTGACGCTGACCAAACTCCACCCTGCGAGCCCCGAAACACGGATGCTCGTGGCCGAGCTGAACATCGCTGCAGAGCGTTTCGGCGAAGCTCGCCGTGCCATGGGAGAACTTGCGGTCAAGAAGCCGACGGCGCGAAGCCTCACGATCATGGCCGCGATCGAACGGGGTGAAGGAGCTTCCGACGATATGGTCAAAGGATATCTCACCCAGGCGCTGGCCGCTCCCCGGGGGCCGCAATGGATCTGCGACAATTGCCAAAACATCCCCGGTAAATGGGAGCCTGTCTGCTCCAATTGCGGCGCATTCGATACAATGAGTTGGAAGGATGCGCCTGTCGGTGCGGAGAACCCTTCGGCGACCGGCGGCGCGATGATCCCCATGATCGTTGGTACACCTCCCCAGATCGAACCTGCGTCGGATGCGGAGGACGCCATGGTGATCGAGGAGGAGACCGGGAGACGACAAGTCGTTTCTCCGAGCGCCACAGATAGCGGAGACGCAACTCTGGATCCTGACGAAGTGGTGATTGGACCCGCCAACACGACACGCGCCGATGAAGTAGAATCAGCACGAAAATAGGACTACCACCCGTCAGAAAAGGTTGATAACAGGCTCCCGTCGCCGCTGTAGCTCAGCTGGTAGAGCACGTCATTCGTAATGATGGGGTCGGGGGTTCGAAGTCCCTTCAGCGGCACCAGCTCCCGCCCGGAGCTTTGTCACTTTCCGAGGACATCTCAATTTGGCCGGTCTGCGGACTTGGCACAATCGCACCATGTTGCGGACCAAGCCGGTGCAACCAGAGCAATGACTCTGGCAGTCGCAACGCGGGTTGCAGCGATCGGGCATCTTCGCAAGAATGGTCGAAATCATCAGCCATTCGATCCCGACCATTGCAAAATGGCGCTATCGGTCGCCTTATGGCTTAGGGAAAGCAGAAACGAGGAACTCCAGACATGACAAAAAGGCTCACAGCAGCAACGCTGACATACGTCCTGACCGCCGGGATTGCTGCGGCACAGTGCGACACCGTGACCTTCTCAGACGTTGGTTGGACCGACATCACGGCAACGACTGCGGCAACCACAGTGGTTCTGGATGCGCTGGGCTATGACACGGACATCAAGGTCATTTCGGTTCCGGTTACCTACACATCGATGGCAAATGGTGACATCGACGTGTTCCTCGGCAACTGGATGCCGACCATGGAGGCTGACATCGCACCCTATCGCGATGCAGGCACGGTCGACACCGTTCGTGCAAACCTTCAGGGAGCGAAATACACACTCGCAACGAATTCCGTCGGAGCGGCGCTCGGCATCAAGGACTTCGCCGATATCGTGGCGCATGCCGATGCACTCGAAGGAAATATCTACGGGATCGAACCTGGGAATGATGGCAACCGCCTCATCCAGGACATGATCGATTCCAACGCATTCGGCCTCGAAGGCTTCGAGGTACGCGAAAGTTCGGAACAGGGGATGCTTGCACAGGTCGATCGCACGACAAAGCGCAACGAACCCATCGTCTTCCTCGGGTGGGAACCGCATCCGATGAATGCCAATTTCGACCTGACCTATCTGACAGGTGGAGACGACTATTTCGGACCTGACCTAGGGGGTGCGACGGTCTTTACGAATACCCGTTCCGGATATGTCAATGAATGTCCCAACGTTGGCAAACTTCTTACGAATCTTGAATTCACACTGGCCATGGAAAACGAAATCATGGGAGCGATCCTCGATGACGGTCAGGATCCGGACGAAGCCGCCACCGCATGGCTCGCCGCCAATTCCGACACCGTCAAAGGATGGCTTGACGGCGTAACCACCAAAGATGGCGGGGATGCCGTTGCCGCAGTGATGTCCAAGCTCGGAATGTGACCGGCTGAAGTCAGACGAAATTGCCTGGCCGCTCATGGCGGCCGGGCCAGACTGCGGGGGCATTTGTCTACATGGAATGGTTGACCGAAAACAAGATTCCGATCGACGATGCCGCCGAGGCGGTATTTGATTGGCTCCAGAACAACCTTGGCTGGTTCTTTGACGGGATGGCGGCGGTCATGGAGTGGCTGATCGAAGCGATCCTGTGGATCCTGCAGACGCCGCATCCTCTGGTCATCGTCCTGGCCTTCGTCGCCCTCACCTTTTTCATCCAGCGAAACTGGAAGACCGCGCTTTTCGTGGCCGCAGGTTTTCTCTTCATTCTCAACCAGGACTATTGGGAAGAGACAACCGAAAGCCTTACACTTGTGCTCTCCGCTTGCGTCGTCTGCATGGGGATTGGTGTACCCATTGGAATAGCCGCCGCACACAGACCGCGCCTCTACAAGGCAATGCGACCGGTTCTTGACCTGATGCAGACCCTGCCGACCTTCGTCTACCTCATCCCCGCGATCGTATTCTTCGGAATCGGTATGGTGCCTGGCCTGATTGCGACGGTGATCTTTGTTCTCCCCGCACCGATCCGATTAACCCATCTTGGAATCAGTTCGACGCCAACGGCGCTTCTCGAAGCCTCCGAGGCTTTTGGCGCGAGGCCATCCCAGACGCTCTGGAAAATCGAACTTCCCTATGCGCTTCCGCAGATCATGGCGGGGCTGAACCAGACGATCATGCTCTCGCTTTCGATGGTGGTGATCGCGGCACTGGTCGGCGCTGATGGTTTGGGTGTTCCCGTCGTGCGCGCGTTGAACCAGGTGAACACCGGTTTGGGTTTCGAATCCGGCTTCATCATCGTGGTCGTAGCGATCATGCTCGACCGGATGCTGCGCGTGGGGCAACAATGAAGACTGCGTTGGAATTCCACGACGTCTGCATAGTCTTCGGCGATACCCCTGCAAAGGCGCTTCCGTTGGCCGATGACGGCAAGAGCCGAAGCGAAATCCAGACCGAGACGGGTCAGATTCTCGGTGTCCACGATTGCAGTTTGTCGGTTGGCGAAGGCGAGATTGTTGTCCTCATGGGCTTGTCGGGTTCGGGCAAATCTACGCTGCTGCGTGCGGTGAATGGCCTGAACCCGGTGGTTCGCGGTCACGTGACGATAAACGACGGCACGCAGATGACCGATGTCACCCATGCCGACGCCAAGACATTGCGAACTCTCCGCCAGAAACATGTCGCGATGGTCTTTCAGCAGTTCGGTCTTTTACCCTGGCGCACGGTGCGCGAGAATGTGGGCTTCGGCCTCGAACTCGCGGGCGTAGCGCCTTCGGAGCGCAATGAAACCGTTGAACGCCAACTCGAGCTCGTGGGGCTATCGGACTGGGCTGACCGCAAGGTCGGAGAGCTTTCTGGTGGCATGCAGCAACGTGTGGGGCTCGCGCGTGCCTTTGCCACCGACGCACCGATCCTCTTGATGGATGAACCGTTCTCGGCGCTTGACCCGCTCATCCGTAACCATCTTCAGGACGAGCTCCTGAGTCTTCAGAAGCAGCTCAAACGCACGATCATCTTCGTCAGCCACGACCTCGACGAGGCATTCAAGCTGGGCAATCGGATCGCGATCATGGAGGGCGGGCGGATCGTCCAGTGCGGCACACCGCGCGAAATCTTCTCTGCGCCTGCCTCGGACTATGTTGCCGATTTCGTCGCCAACATGAACCCGTTGGGCGTATTGACCGCCCGCGACGTGATGGCGCCTTCGATCCAGGACGGCCTTGCTGAAATCGCCGCCGAAACGCCGGTGCGTGAGATCATCCGCGATCTTAGCGGTCCGGAATCCCGGCTAACGGTTGTCGATTCAGGCACTCCAATCGGGACGGTCAGCGCGGAAAGCCTTGTCAACCGGCTCAGCCAAGGTCTCGACTGACCCTAAGACCAGATCGCGTCGCGACAGAGTTGCGGCAGCAAGGCAAAGCCGATTCATTGGCAATCGCTGCAACGCCCGCTAATGAGACGACATCGGTTCAGAGTTGGAGTCCGTCCAAATGCGGAAGGCCAGCATCGGACACAGACAATCACCGCCAGGACCCGTGCTATTCGGGCCATCACAATTTCGGGGGCCGTTTCATGACGGATGTACAACCAAAAGCCAGTCACTTCATCGATGGGGCTTATGTCGAAGACACCGATGGCGCGCTGATTGATGTCATTTATCCTGCGTCGGGCGAGAAGATCGCCCAGGTCCATTCCGCGACGCCAAGGATCGTTGAACATGCCATCGCTTCGGCGCGCAAAGCACAGGCCACCTGGGGGAGGACCCCTCCGGTCGAGCGTGGCCGGATCCTGCGACGTGCTGCGGACATCATGCGCGAGCGCAACCGTGAGCTTTCGCTTCTCGAAACCTGGGATACAGGAAAACCCCTTCAGGAGACACTGGTCGCCGATGCGACTTCCGGCGCGGATGCATTGGAGTATTTCGGCGGTCTTGCGGCAGCGATTACCGGGGAATACATCCCCTTGGGTGACGATTTCGTTTACACGATCAGGGAGCCGCTGGGTGTCTGCGTCGGGATTGGCGCATGGAATTACCCGACCCAGATTGCCTGCTGGAAGGGCGCGCCCGCTCTCTGTTGCGGAAATACGGTCATCTTCAAACCATCCGAAGTGACCCCGCTTTGCGCGCTGAAGGTCGCCGAAATCCTTGTCGAAGCAGGGCTGCCCCGTGGTTGCTACAATGTGGTCCAGGGTTACGGCGATGTCGGTGGTGCTCTTGTCACCGACCCCCGTGTCGACAAGGTCTCGTTGACAGGCTCGGTCCCGACCGGAAAGAAAGTCTACGCTGCGGCTGGCGCGGGCGTAAAACACGTGACGATGGAACTCGGGGGAAAGTCTCCACTGATCATCTTCGACGATGCAGATATCGAGAAAGCGATCAGCGGCGCGATGCTGGCCAACATGTACTCCTCGGGCCAGGTGTGTTCCAACGGAACCCGCGTCTTCGTGCACAAGAAGATCAAGGAACAGTTCTGCAAACGGTTCGCTGAACGTGCCGCCGCGATCAAGCTCGGTGACCCGATGGACGAGGCGACCCATATGGGACCTCTTGTCAGCGCTGCACAGCTCGAGAAGGTCCTGGGGTATATCAGGATCGGAACGGAAGAAGGCGCACGTCTGATCTGCGGCGGGAATCGGGTTGCAGACAAGGAAGGCTACTTTGTCGAACCCACGGCCTTCGCCGATGTGACCGATGACATGACCATTGCCCGGGAAGAGATCTTTGGTCCGGTCATGTCGATCCTCGACTTCGAGGATGAAGACGATGTCATCGCCCGTGCGAACAATACGGAATTTGGTCTGTCTGCTGGCGTGTTCACGAATGACCTCACGCGGGCACATCGTGTCGTTGCCCGGCTTCAGGCTGGGAACTGCTGGATAAACACCTACAACCTTGCCCCTGTTCAGGCACCTTTCGGCGGCTCAAAGTCCTCGGGCGTCGGTCGCGAAAACTCGAAGGCCGCGATTGAACACTATAGCGAGTTGAAATCTGTCTACGTTGCGATGACTCCGGTCGAGTCTGCATACTGATAGGATCGAAATGGAAGCGGATTTCGTCATCGTCGGGGCCGGTTCGGCCGGCTGTGCCATGGCATATCGGCTTTCGGAAGACGGTCGGAATTCCGTCATCGTGATCGAAGCGGGCGGTTCCGATATCGGCCCGTTCATCCAGATGCCCGGTGCCCTTTCCTATCCGATGAACATGAAGACCTACGACTGGGGCTTCTGGTCGGAACCGGAACCGCATCTCGGAAACCGGAGGCTTGCTGCACCCCGCGGCAAGGTGATCGGCGGCTCCTCCTCCATCAATGGCATGGTCTATGTCCGGGGGCATGCCCATGACTTCGACCATTGGGAGGAGAGCGGTGCCGCGGGCTGGTCCTATTCCTCCGTTCTTCCCTATTTCAAGCGCATGGAGAACTGGGATCCGGCTGGCCATGGCGGCGATCCGGGCTGGCGCGGAACCGATGGCCCGCTTCACGTCACGCGCGGGTCACGGGAGAATCCGCTGCATCAGGCATTCGTCCTGGCTGGCAAACAGGCAGGATACGAAGTTACGGATGATTATAATGGCGAGAAACAGGAAGGTTTCGGACCGATGGATCAGACCGTTTTCCGCGGGCGGCGCTGGTCCGCTGCAAATGCCTATCTGCGTCCGGCACTCAAACGCCCGAATTGCGATCTTGTCCGGGGAACGGCACACAAGGTGCTCTTCCGGGATGGCCGCGCGACGGGCGTCGAGTTGGAACGCGGCGGGCGCGTTTCAGAAATTCGGGCGCGGCGCGAGGTGATACTTGCGGCCTCTTCGATCAATTCACCGAAACTTCTGATGCTATCGGGCATCGGCCCTGCCGCCCATTTGACAGAACACGGGATTTCTGTCGTCGCGGACCGGCCCGGTGTTGGCCAGAATCTTCAGGATCACCTCGAACTCTACATCCAGATGTCCAGTTTGCAGCCTGTGACGCTCTACAGATACTGGAATCTCCTGGGCAAGGCCTATGTGGGTGCGCGGTGGCTTCTGACGAAAACCGGTCCCGGCGCCTCCAACCAGTTCGAATCTGCGGCATTTCTGCGATCGGCACCGGGTATCGACTATCCGGATATTCAGTATCATTTCCTGCCGATCGCGGTTCGGTATGACGGTCGGGCCGCCGCAGAAGGGCACGGATTTCAGGCCCATGTCGGGCCGATGCGCTCCCCCTCGCGCGGTGAGATCACGTTGAAGTCCGCCGATCCGAAGGACGATCCGCGAATCTTCTTCAACTACATGAGCCACGCCGAAGACTGGGAGGTTTTCCGCAAATGCATTCGCATGACGCGCGAAATCTTCGGTCAGGAGGCCATGAAAGCATTCGTTCGTGACGAGATTCAGCCGGGCGCTGGCTGTCAGACGGATGACGAGCTTGACGCATTCATCCGCGAGCATGCCGAAAGTGCCTACCATCCCTGTGGCACGGCCAGGATGGGCCGCGTGGATGATCCGATGGCGGTGGTCGATCCCGAATGCCGGGTGATCGGTGTGGACGGGCTTCGCGTTGCGGACAGTTCGATTTTTCCTCGCGTGACCAATGGAAACCTGAACGCACCGACGATCATGGTTGGAGAGAAGGCGTCGGACCACATTCTTGGACGGGAGCCCCTTGCTGCCTCGAATGCCAAGCCTTGGGTTCACCCGAACTGGCAAACATCGCAGCGGTAGCGGCGAAGTTACCCGCAAGATCGGGGCGTCATCGCTGAAGGCGAGAGTATCGCTGGAACACGAAACATCATTTGACTCTTGCCAGAGAGACATTAGAACAAAACAAGAACAAAATGGCTGTTGATGTGAATGACATCTGTTCTTTCTCTCTCAAGGGTGCGCCCCCGGAGGACCGATATCCGGGCGATCAGCCATGCCGCGACGCTGGCAGAGGTGTTTTTGCCGACGGCGCTCGATGCCGGGGGTATCGGTTTTGTAATGTCCACACTCGCTCAGGGGACACGCCCTGTTCTGTGGGTACAGGATCGCCTGTCCTGCAAGGAAACTGGCCTTCCCTACCTGCCGTACATGCACATGACGGCCCCTGTTCTGCGGGTGCATCTCAGTCATCCCGCCGATGTTCTGCAGGCGATGGAGGATGGGCTGCATTGTGCCTCCCTTGGCGCAGTTATCGGAGAGATCTGGGGCGAACCTTCCGTACTCGACTTCACTGCGACCAAACGTCTGGCGCTGCGGTCCGAGGCGAATGCCATACCGTGTTGGCTTCTGCGCCGGGCCGCATCACCGAATCTCAGCGCCGCCCGCAACCGCTGGCGTGTCGCTTCGTTACCCGCAAAACCCGACCAGAACGACGCGAGGGCCCCCGGCGATCCACGTTGGCATATAGAACTGTTCCGCTCGCGTCAGGCACAACCGGGCACATGGGTGGCAACCCATGACCGGGCGGCGGGTCGTGTCGATTTTTCTGCCGCAGTTCGCGATGGAGCGGTGGCTGCGGGCAATGGAGCAGGCTGGCAACGCAGCGCCAGATGATCTGCCGATCGCGCTTGCCACCGAAGGTCCCCACGGACCGGTGATCCATGCCATCAACCGGACGGCCCGCCAGTCAGGTATCCAGATCGGAGAGCGGGTGGTGGACATGCGCGCGCTCTGCCCGGCCTTGCAGGTGGAATATGCCGACCTTCAAGGCGACAGGCGGCTTCTGGACCGGCTCATGCTATGGGCCCGGCAATGGTGCCCCTGGACGGTGACCGACGGGGTCAACGGACTGATCCTCGATACGACCGGATCCGATCATCTTTTCGGAGGCGAAGCGGAACTTCTCCGAGAAATTGAAACGCGTTTCGCGCTTCTTGGCTTCTCGATCCAGCTTGCTGTTGCACCGACATGGGGCGCAGCTTGGGCTCTGGCCAGATTCGGACCGGTACGGGCCATCTGTGAGGAAACCGATCTGGCTGCGAGGCTCGCGCCCCTACCGGTCAAAAGCCTGCGATTGACCCATGATACCGTAGTGCTTCTGCATCGACTGGGTCTCAAGACCATCGCGGATATCGCCGCGATCCCACGCCTTTCGCTGGCCCGCCGTTTCAAACGGGCAGACCTGAAAGACAACCCGCTCCTGCGTCTCGATCAGGCCATGGGGCGCATGGCCGAGCCTGTCTCCAGCATAGAGGAACAGCCGCAATTTCGGATCGTCTGCCGTCTCGCCGAACCGATACAGGATCCTGCGCCCTATGTGCCGAACCTCTGCGTGGATCTCTGCAGTCAGTTTGAGGCCGCTGGGGCAGGGTGCCGCCGGTTGCGGCTCACGGTCTATCGTACAGATGGCGAAGTCAGTGCGGTCACGGTCGCCACGTCGCGTCCCAGCCGAACAGCAGAGCATCTCGCGCGCCTTTTCGACGGCAAACTGGAGCGTATCAATCCCGGCTACGGTTTCGACCTGATCACGCTGGAAGCCGCAGCGATCGAGCCGATCGCGCTGGCCCAGCACTGTCTGGATGGCGGCTCAGATGAGACCCTTCAGTTATCCCACCTGATCGACAGACTCACGGCCCGGTACGGACCTCGCTCCGTCAACTATCCGGTCCTGTACGAAAGCCATGTGCCCGAACGGGCCCAGCGCTGGGTCGCGGCACTGGATCGGACGCCCGGGGGCACTGCGACCGTTCCCTTATGCGATCGCCCGATCCGCATTCTGGAACCCCCCGAAGAAGTTCGCGTTCTCTACGACCTGCCCGAAGGGCCGCCTGCAAAGTTCGTCTGGAGGCGTCAAAGCCTTCAGGTCACCCGCTATTCTGGCCCGGAACGCATCGCGCCGGAATGGTGGAAGGACCGACCGGGCACAAGGCTACGGGATTACTTCAAGGTTGAGGATCAGACCGGGCGCCGTCTTTGGCTTTATCGCGAGGGGGCGCATGACGATGGTCGTGGCGGCGCGCCGCGGTGGTTTCTGCACGGTATGTTCGCCTGATGCCACAGAACGATCATCAACACCCGCGCCGCACGCTGGAAGTGGAGAATCTGGCCCCGAACCCGCGTACGGATTACGTCGAACTCGGCGTCACCAGTTGTTTCTCGTTTCTTCACGGCGCGTCCGATGCCGTGGATCTTGTCGCAACCGCGTGGGAGCAGGGCTATGACGCCCTGGGTATTGCCGACCGCAACACCATGGCCGGCGTCGTCCGGATCCATGCCGAGGCGCGAAAGGTCCATATCCGCCCCGTCATCGGATGCCGTGTCGAGCTTGTGACGGGCGAGGCATTTCTGGCCTATCCGCGGGATCGGGCCGGTTACGGACGGCTTTGTGCGATGCTCACCAAGGGCAAGATGTCAAAGCCTGACGGAGAATGGCAGCAGAAGGGTCTCTGCGAGATTACGATCAAGGACCTCGCGGAGCATTCCGAGGGCGTCCAACTGATTGCACTGCCGGGCAGGGACCTGACCCGGTTCGAAGCCGAACTTCCCCGTCTCCTTCGCATGATGCCAACTCTTCGTCATATCGCGGCAAGCTATCTCTACCGCGGGGACGACAGGGCCCGGATCAACAGACTGGACAGGCTGGCCCGCACCCATGGCCTGTCGATCCTGGCAACCAATGATGTCCATTATCACATCCCCGACCGGCGACCGCTTCAGGATGTCATGACCTGCATCCGCGAAAAGACGACCATCGCAAAGGCTGGCTTCCTGCTTGATGCAAATGCCGAACGGCACCTCAAATCCCCCAGCCAGATGATCCGGCTTTTCGCGGAATGGCCCCATGCCATCCGCGCAACGCGCGAGGTCGCGGATGCATCGACCTTTTCACTGAGCGAATTGCGCTATGAATATCCTGACGAGACGGTTCCGGAGGGAAAGAACCCCGATGCCTATCTCGCGGAACTCACATGGGCCGGGGCACATGATCGATACCCGAACGGCGTATCCGAAAAGATCCGGGCGACACTGAATAAAGAACTGGCCCTGATCTCCAAGCTCGACATCGCCCGCTATTTTCTCACCATACACGATATCGTCGATTATGCGCGCAGCATCGGCATTCTGTGCCAGGGCCGCGGTTCTGCGGCGAATTCCGCAGTCTGCTATTGCCTCAAGATCACGTCGGTTGATCCGGATCTGAACGACCTTCTCTTTGAACGCTTCATCTCCGAAGAACGGCGGGAACCTCCCGATATTGACGTCGATTTCGAACACGAACGCCGCGAAGAGGTGATCCAGCACATCTATGAAAAATATGGCCGTGCCCGGGCTGGTCTTTGTGCCACGGTCATCCACTATCGCCCGCGCATGGCGATCCGCGAGGTGGGCAAGGTCATGGGGCTGAGCGAAGACATCACCTCTGCCCTCGCCCGTACCATCTGGGGAAGTTTCGGGCGCGAGATCGGGGCAAGAGAGGCCGCCGAGGCCGGGCTGGATCTGAAGGATCCGCATCTGTCGCGCGCGATCAGACTGGCGGATCAGATGATCGGGATGCCGCGCCATCTGGGCCAGCACGTGGGTGGTTTCATCCTCACCCAGTTTCCCCTCAGTCACACGGTTCCCATCGGAACCGGTGCCATGCCCGACCGGTCCTTCATCGAATGGGACAAGGACGATATCGACGAGTTGGGTATCTTCAAGGTCGATGTTCTGGGTCTCGGGATGCTCACCTGCATCCGCAAGGCCTTTGACTCTGCTCGAGGCCCATCATGACAGGCCGCTGACACTCGCTACGGTGCCGCAAGAGGACAAGGGCGTCTATGACATGCTGTGTCGCGGGGAATCCGTGGGCGTCTTTCAGGTGGAAAGCCGCGCGCAGATGAACATGCTTCCGCGCCTGAAACCCCGCGAATTCTATGACCTGGTCATTCAGGTGGCGATCGTCCGGCCCGGTCCCATTCAGGGCGATATGGTACACCCCTATCTCAGACGCCGCTCCGGTAACGAAAAGATCGAATATCCTTCCCCATCCCCGGAATTTGGCCCTCCGGACGAACTGGAGCGTATTCTGAAGCGCACGTTCGGCGTTCCGATCTTTCAGGAACAGGCCATGAAGATTGCCATGGTCGCAGCCGAGTTCTCGCCCAAGGAGGCGAACCAGTTGCGCAAGGCCATGGCTACTTTCCGCGCCAAAGGGCTGGTCAGCGCACATAAGGAGATGATGGTCGGACGCATGGTGAAGCGCGGCTATGATCCGGAATTCGCCGCGCGTTGTTTCGGCCAGATCGAGGGCTTCGGCGAATATGGCTTCCCTGAAAGCCATGCCGCCAGTTTTGCGCACCTGGTATATGTCTCGAGCTGGATCAAATGCTACTATCCCGACGTATTCTGCGCAGCGCTCTTGAATTCACAGCCCATGGGATTTTATGCGCCGGCCCAGATCGTCCGGGATGCCCGTGAAAACGGAGTGGAGGTTCGCGCGCCGGACGTGAATTTCAGCGAATGGGACAACACGCTGGAACCGATCTCACCGGGAAGATTCGCGGTGCGTTTGGGTCTGCGTCAGATCGACGGAATGAAAAAGCCCGCCTCGGAACGTCTCGTGAAAGTACGTTACGCGCCTTTCACGGATCTCGAAGATCTCAAGAGCCGAGCCGGACTTGATGCCGGAACGCTTCGCCGCCTTGCCGCCGCGGATACCTTCCGATCCATGGCGCTCGACCGTCGTGCGGCACTCTGGCAGGCTGTCGCGCTGAAGAACGCTCCCGATCTGCCGCTCTTCACAGCATCCGAGACTCGGGATGAAGGGGAGGATCTATCCGTAGAGTTGCCCTCCATGCCGAAAAGCGAACAGGTCGTTGCGGATTACCAGACGCTTCGCCTCTCCCTGAAGGCGCACCCTCTGTCATTCTTGCGCACAAGCCTTGATCGCCAAGGCTACATCTCGACCCGCACACTTTCCAATGCCTATCACGGCAAGCGCGTTGTGCTCGCCGGTATCGTCCTCATCCGCCAACGGCCGGGCAGCGCCAAAGGCGTTTGCTTCATCACGCTCGAAGACGAGGTGGGCGTTGCCAATCTGGTGGTCTGGCCCAAGGTGATGGAGGCCTACCGCGCGACGATCATGGGCGCGCGCCTGATCGCGGTTCGGGGCAGGGTGCAGCGCGATGGCGATATCATTCACGTCGTGGCAGATCATCTCGAAGACCGCAGCGACGCTCTCAACCGGCTCGCCGATACGACCATGCCGACTCCCATCGCCCGCGCCGACGAAGTCAAGCGTCCGGTCCGTTCACCACATCCCCGGCATCCCCGCAATGTAAGGATCATTCCGAAGTCGCGGGATTTTCACTAACCGCCTTCTGCGGTCTATCGGCCGCCCGAACGCGCCATGCTCACCCCGGAAACCTGCTGCCGGATCAACTGCACCATGCGCCGGAATGGTGTACGATGCCGGTTCCGGAGGTGGATCACGGCATAGACGGACTGATCAATGGTCGGAGCGTCGCGAACAAGGCTGCAATGCCCCGCAGCCACGAGTTCCCGCGCCGTCGCATCGAGCACATAGGTCGCCCCCCCAAGCGAACTCACCAGACCTGCGACAATCGCATTCTGCCCGCTCGCTGTCTTTGCCGATGACAGGTTCGGCAACAGCGCGGCATGCACCCGCGAAAACGCCGGTGAGAAATTCGGCAGGATATAGGAATCTAGCGACACCTCTGCGATCGAAGTCACATCCGTAGAAACCATCCGATAGGTAACTTCGCCCAATGTCTCGAAATGAAGATCGGGATGCGGTTTCGGCGTATAGATGATCCCGATCTCGTATTCGCCCGAGATGACGTCACTGGAAATCTGCGCCGAGAAATCGGCCTCGACATAAAGTGCGGCCTCCGGAAGAACGGCCCGCAGCGTTCCGATCCAGTCTCCCACATGGTCGATCACAAGGTCCTGCTGAATCCCGATCCGCAGGGTAAGCGCAGCTGCCGATCTGTCTCGGGTTGCATTCAGGGCCTCGATCCAACTTCGCCGCAGGCTGCGGGCATGGGGCTCGAACCGAAGCCCCTCCGTCGTCAGCCGCGTTCCCGCGCGGCTCCGGACGAAGAGCCTGCATCCCAAAGCGCGCTCAAGTGCCTGAATGCGGCCCGAAACCGTCGATTGAGTCACGCCCATCTGCTCTGCAGTTCGATTGAAACTGCGGGTTTCGCACAGATCCAGAAATGTCTCGATCAACTCCATCTGCATGCACACATCTAATCGACAACTCCGATTAATATCAATGCGACTTGTGAATTGAACTGGCGGAGTTCCCGGTAAATACTGCGCCAAGATCGAGGGAGAACAGAAGACATGTCCGACTTTCCGACAACCGCCCGGGTCGTGATCATTGGTGGCGGTGCCGTTGGTGCCTCCTCACTCCTGCACCTTGCCCGCGCCGGTTGGACTGATTGTGTGCTACTCGAGAAGAACGAGCTGACCGCGGGGTCGACCTGGCATGCTGCCGGCAACGTCCCGACCTTTTCGACATCCTGGTCGATCATGAACATGCAGCGCTACTCGACTGAGCTCTATCGCGGTCTCGCGGATGACGTCGACTACCCGATGAATTACCACGTGACCGGCTCAATACGGCTGGGCCATTCAAAGGAACGTATGCAGGAGTTCGAGCGTGCCCGCGGCATGGGCCGCTATCAGGGCGTCAACCTCGAAATCCTTGCGGCAGGAGACATACGCGATCGTTATCCCTTCCTCGAAACGCACGATCTCGCGGGTGCGCTCTACGACCCCAACGATGGCGATATCGATCCGGCGCAGCTGACGCAGGCCTGTGCAAAAGGCGCACGCGATCTGGGCGCGAGGATCCTCCGCTTCACCCCTGCCACGGGTGTGCGGCGGGAAAACGGCGAATGGGTCGTCGAGACGGAGAAGGGAGAGATCCGCTGCGAGTATGTCGTGAACGCGGCCGGCTACTATGCCCAGCGCGTCGGCGAATGGTTTGTTCCCTATGGCGGCCGTACTGTTCCGATGATGGTGATGAGCCACCAGTATCTGCTGTCAGAGCCGATCGCCGAGATCGAGGCATGGTCAAAGGAACATGGGCGCAAACTGCCCCTGCTGCGGGATGTCGATTCTTCCTACTATCTCCGGCAGGAAAAGACAGGCTTCAACCTCGGTCCCTATGAACGTAACTGCAAGGCGCACTGGATCACACCCGACGATCCCCTGCCCGATGATTTCAGCTTCCAACTCTATCCGGACGACCTTGATCGCCTCGAATGGTATATCGAAGATGCGATGGCGCGTGTTCCTCTCCTGGGAACCGCCGGCGTGTCCAAGGTCATCAACGGCCCGATCCCTTATGCCCCCGATGGCAACCCGCTCATTGGCCCCATGCCTGGTGTGCCCAATGCGTTCGAGGCATGCGTCTTCACCTTCGGGATCGCGCAGGCTGGTGGTGCGGGAAAGGTCCTCGCGGAATGGATTACTGAAGGCGCGACCGAATGGGACATGTGGTCCTGTGATCCGCGGCGCTTCACCGACTACACCGACCCGCAGCACTGCATCGAGAAGGGGATGGAGATCTACGGCCACGAATACGGCATGCATTTCCCGTGGAAATCCTGGCCTGCGGGGCGCGACCGCAAGCTGTCGCCAGTTCATGACAAGGTGAAGGCGCTGGGCGGCCAGATGGGCGCCTATGGCGGATGGGAACGAGCCAACTGGTTCGCGCATCCTGGCGACGACACCTCGATAGAATCTACCGAAACATGGAATCGCGCCGGACCGTGGGAGAAGCGCATCCGCGAGGAATGCGAAGCGGTGCGCGACGGGGTGGGGGTGCTCGACCTGCCTGGATTCTCACGGTTCCACCTCTCCGGACCGGGTGCAGCCGACTGGCTGCTCTCGAAGATCGCGGGCGGATTGCCAAAGCCGGGACGGCTTGCACTGGCCTATTTCCCCGATGACCGGGGCCGGATCGTCACCGAGATGTCCGTCGCCTGCAATGGTGAAGACGACTACACGCTCATCACGGCTGCCGCGGCCCAATGGCATGACTACGAATGGCTGGCCGGCGACCTGCCGGACAAGCTGACGCTCGTCGATCGCACACGTGACCTCTCCACCCTTATCGTGACTGGCCCGAAATCCCGCGACCTCTTAGCGAAGATCTCCGATGCCGATCTCGGTCAACCCTGGCTAAGCCACCAGATGTCGACAATTGCCGGACGCCCCGCCGTCCTCGCCCGCGTCAGTTTTGCCGGCGAACTGGGCTGGGAGGTTCACGCCCCGCTCGAAAGCATTCCGCCGATCTATGACGCCATTCTCGACGCAGGTGCCAAGCCCTTCGGCATGTGGGCCTTGAACGCCTTGCGCATCGAGAAAGGCTACCGCGCCTGGAAGGGCGATTTGTCCACCGACTACAGCCTCCTCGAAGGCGGCCTCGACCGATTCATCAAATTCGACAAGCTGCAGGACTTCCCCGGCAAGGCGGCCCTACTGGCAGAGAAGCAGCGGGGCGTGAAGAAACGCTTCGTCATTCTGAAAGTCGACGCAGGCGAGGCCGATGCCCCTTATATGTCGACCCTCTGGCATGACGGAAAAGTGGTGGGCGAAACCACCAGCGGCGGTTGGGGCTATCGCGTGAATTCCTCGATTGCGCTGGGCATGCTTCGCAGCGACCTCACCGTGCCCGGCACGGAATTGATGGTCGACATCTACGGAGACATGCGCCGGGCCACCGTTCAAGAAGACCAACCCCTTTGGGACCCGAAAAACGAGCGTCTCCGCAGTTAGCGCGCCCCATGGACCACAAGATCCTACTATCAGGAAACAGGAGACCGCAATGATCGATCCGACAGGCGATATCGGCCAACCAAACGGCGATCCCAAATCCCGCCGCGCCGGAGGCCGTGCTGCGCGCGTTGCGCTCCGGGCCGCGCCGCTGGCCGAAGATCTTCGTCCTGTGCGCCCGGGCCTGTCGGGGGGGCAATACCGGCCCCTGACCGACGCGCAGGTCCTGCGCATCCACGAGGCAGCGCTTGACGCGCTCGAACAGATCGGCCTGTCACAGGCTCCGCAATCCGGTGTCGACGCGATGACCGCCGCCGGGGCGATCCTCGGCGATGATGGTCGTTTGCGCTTTCCGCGCGCCCTTGTCGAAGACATGCTTGCACTGGCTGCCCGCGACATCACCCTGTTCAGCCGGGATGCCAAGCACGATCTCTTCCTCTCGGGAAACCGGGTGCATTTCGGCACTGCAGGCGCAGCCGTGCATATCGTCGATCCCGAGACTGGCGACTATCGCGACACAACCGCCCGCGATCTCTATGATGCTGCGCGCATCACCCACCATCTCGACAACCTGCACTTCTTTCAAAGGGCCATGGTCTGCCGCGATGTCGTCGACAACCTCGAGATGGATATCAATACTCTCGTTGCCTGCTGTTCGGGCACGACCAAGCATGTGGGAACTTCTTTCTCCGACCCTTCGCACGTCGCACCCTGCATGGACGTCATCCACATGATTGCGGGGGACGAGGCGACATGGCGCGCGCGGCCCTTCATTTCGAACTCGAACTGTTTTGTCGTCCCACCGATGAAATTCGCCGAAGAAAGCTGCATGGCGATGGAGAATTGCATCCGCGCTGGCATGCCCGTACTTCTTCTGTCGGCGGGACAGGCGGGTGCCACGGCCCCGGCCCCGATCGCGCTGGCGATTGTTCAGGCGGTCGCCGAATGTCTTGCGGGTATTGTCTACGTCAATTCGGTGAGTCCCGGCCATCCGGCGATTTTTGGAACCTGGCCCTTCGTGTCGGATCTGCGGACGGGTGCCATGTCTGGCGGCTCTGCGGAACAAGCGCTGCTGACTGCGGGATGCGCCCAGATGCACAAATTCTACAATCTTCCCGGCGGCGCCGCGGCCGGCATCTCGGATAGCAAACTTCCGGACATGCAGGCTGGATGGGAGCAGATGATCACCAATACGCTGGCAGGTCTTTCGGGGCTCAACATGGTCTACGAGGCCGCCGGGATGCACGCCTCACTTCTTGGCTTCTGCCAGGAAAGCCTCGTACTGGGCGACGATATCATCGGACAGGTCCTTCGCTGCGTCCGGGGCATCGACGTGACAGAGGACTCGGTTTCGATCGAAGCCATGAAATCCGTTTGTCTTGATGGGCCCGGGCATTATCTTGGGACCGACCAGACGCTCGCGCTGATGCAGACCGAGTACATCTATCCGACCTGCGGCAACAGGATGAGCCCGAAGGAATGGCAGGAGGCAAATCGTCCGCTGCTGCTCGACCGCGTCAAACGGCGGAAGAATGAGATCCTTGCAACCGCCCCATGTCAGCTTCCGCCCGATGTCGATGCGGCGATCCGAAAGGCCTATAACATCTACTTCTGAACCATCGGCGTCAGGGATCGGCAAACCGTCGCGGTGACAGCGCTGCCTGAAACCACTCCACGAACCCGACCATGCTAAAGACGGGGATACCCGTGGCGGCCCGGATATCGGCGGCATAGGGCGTCATGTTCGTACACTCCAGAACCAGCGCACCAAGTTCTGGATGGTCCGCGTGCATGGACCGGGCGGCATCGACAAGATCCGCCCGTGCCGCATTGACGTCCAGCGTCATCCGGTTGTCCAGAATGGCCTGCGTGAACTCCCGCCCGCCCTCGGTCGTTCCGATGGGTGTTCCCTCGGGAACCCCTGCCTTTTCCAGATGGGCTTTGGTCAGGGAAGAACTCGATATCGTCAGGATCCCGGCGCGCCTGCCCGCCGGAAGAAGTCGGTTTACGAACCCGACCTGCATCAGGGACGAAGTCGCAACTGGAACGGAAACCGCGGCCGCCAGTTCCTCTTGATAGAGCGACAGGAACCCGCAATTTGTGGTAATCCCGTCGACCCCATCCGCCTCCAAAGCCTTTGCTTCGGCGATGAACCGTTCCAAGAGCCCCTCTGCGCCCCGCCGCACCACCCGGTCCGGAGATGCGTCCCTCACAATCCGATAGTGCACCGGAAAAGGCCAAGTTCCAGCATTTCCCATGTCACCGGGGATGCGAGGAAACACCGCATCGAGCATCAGTATGCCGATCTGCGCACCATAGATCGGCTTCCCGCCTGCTACGATCATGACAATCACTTTCCCCAGAGTCGAGTTCTTCGCCCGCATGCCGCAAGTAGCGCGCCGACCATGGAACGGAGTTTCGTTTGATTGATCGTCAGGTCAAGCCGTGATGCGTCATGCTTTCACTGCCCGGGTTTCGACCGAAAGGCAGGGAACAGGAACTCCACCTTGGCAAAACAGCAACAAAACGTTGACGTTCTGTCAGAATCGGGCAGAGTGTTCGCGAAGTCTCGCCTTGGGCAAAGTAATGCAGTTTGAGCGATCAGCGCATCCATGAAACGGCATGTCGTGATAATCGGAGCCGGAATTGTCGGTGTTTCGACTGCGCTCTGGCTGCAAAGAGATGGCTGTGACGTTACCGTCATCGACAAAGCCGGACCGGGCGAAGGCACGAGCCACGGAAACGGCGGTGTTCTGGCATCCTGCTCCGTTGTTCCCGTCACGGTTCCGGGCCTGCTCAAGAAAGCGCCCCGGATGCTTTTCGACCCGAACCAACCTCTCTTCATGCGGTCGAGCTATCTGCCCAAACTGCTGCCTTGGCTCGTCCGCTATCTGCGTCACGCAAACGCATCTGATACGGAGCGAATTGCAACAGCGCTCCATGGTGTCGTAGGGGACAGCCTTGCCGAACATCAGGCGCTTGCCCGGGGCACGCCCGCCGAGAAATGGATCGTCCCCTCGGACTATCTTTATCTCTACAAGAACCGCCAGGCCTTCGAAGCAGACGCATTTGGTTGGTCGATCCGCCGCAAGCACGGGATCATCTGGGACGAGTTCGAAGGACGTGACTTTCACGCCTATGACCCGATCTTCACGCCTGAATTGGACTTTGCCATTCGGATGGGGAACCACGGCTGTATCTCCGATCCGGGGCGCTACGTCAAAGATCTCGCCGCAAAGATCATGACAGGCGGCGGGCGCATCTTGAATGCGGAAGCTACTGATATCGTAAGGGAAAATGGTCACGTCACGGGCGTTCGCGCCGGGGGTGAAATCCTCAGCTGCGACGTGGTCGTCATTGCAACCGGAGTTCTGGTCGGCGCCACTGGTCGCAAAGCTGGGCTTGAAAGTGCCGCTCGAATCCGAACGTGGATACCACCTCGAGCTCTGGGAGCCTTCGGCAATGCCACGCGCTCCAGTCATGGTCGCTGCGGGCAAGTTCGTCGCGACGCCGATGGACGGCCGGATCCGGCTCGCAGGGATTGTCGAATTCGGCGGACTCGACGCGCCACCCTCGCGCGCACCGTTTGAACTTCTGCGCCGGAACGCAAAAGACGTATTTCCCGGAATGACATGGAAGAAAGAAGTGGAATGGATGGGCCACCGCCCCGCACCCGTGGACTCCATTCCCGTCATTGGCGAAATTCCGAACGTTTCTGGTGCCTATGCCGGGTTCGGTCATCACCATATTGGACTGACTGCTGGCCCCAAAACGGGTCGGATCCTTGCACAACTCATACAGGGTCGGAACCCGAACATTGACGTGTCCCCCTACTCACCTGCACGATTTCAGTGAACCAAGCGGAACAAGATACGAACCAAACAAAACACAACATGGGAGAACTAGACATGAAGACACTGACAAGCCTGATGGCGGCAACCGCGCTGACCGTTGCGGCGGCAGCGCCCGCAGCAGCAGCAGAGAAATGGGATATGCCAATGGCATATGCGGGCTCGAATTTCCATTCGGTCACTGGCGAAGAGTTTGCCAAATGCGTCACCACCGGTACCGGAGGCGAAATCGAGATCACAACCCATCCGGGCGGATCGCTCTTTGCAGGGGCCGACATCAAGCGTGCCATCCAGACCGGTCAGGTCCAGATTGGCGAGCGACTCCTGTCCGGCCACCAGAACGAAGATCCGATTTTCGGTGTCGACTTCGATCCCGTTCCTCGTCTCGTCGTTCGATGAACATGCGAAGCTCTGGGAGATCGCAAAGCCCTACATGGAAGAGGTTTTGGCCGATCAGAACCTGACATTGCTCTATTCCGTGCCATGGCCACCGCAGGGCCTGTACTTCAACAAGGAAGTGAACTCGGTCGCCGATATGGCCGGCGTCAAGTTCCGCTCTTACAATAACGCAACGAACCGGATGGCGGAGCTTACGGGCATGCTGCCTGTCACAATCGAAGCCGCCGAAATCAGTCAGGCCTTTGCGACGGGCGTGGCAGAATCCATGGTGTCTTCGGGTGCAACTGGCTATGACCGCAAGGTCTGGGAAAGCCTCAGCCATTTCTACGAAGTCGATGCATGGTTGCCGCGTAACTACGTGATGGTGAATTCCGAAGTTTGGGAAGGCACCTCGGATGCCAACAAGAACATCATCAACGCCTGCGCACAAATGGCCGAATATGCGGGCACTTGGCGGGCAAAGGAATACACGGGCTTCACGCTGGCAGGTCTTGCAGCAGGCGGAATGACCGTTGGTCGGGCAGGCGATGCACTTGTGGAAGAGCTCAAGGCCATCGGCGAAACGATGACCAACGAATGGCTCGAAGCGGCTGGTGACACCGGCAAGGCGATTGTCGACGCCTATCGCGCCGCCCAATAGGGCAGATCCGGCGGCCGCGTCATCAAGCTGCGGCCGCCCCATCATTTACACACGGGGGCAACCACATGGGCCGAATCCTGAGGGGCATCAGATCGGTGCTGGATACCATTTATCTGGGTGCCGGCGTCTTGGCCGCCCTGTGTCTTATCGCAATCCTTCTTCTGATCGTCGCCCAGATGGTCGCCAGATGGACTGGAGAAATCTTTCCAGGCGCGGCAAATTATGCGGGCTACTGCATGGCCGCTGCCAGCTTCTTCGCATTCGCAAACGCCTTGAACAGAGGCGCGCATATCCGCGTATCGATCCTGCTCAATGCCGTTTCTAAGAGCTTTCGCTGGTTTCTCGAGATCTGGTGTTTTGGACTTGGCGCGGCCATCGCCTGGTATTTCACCTACTACGCCTACTGGTTCACCTTCTGGTCCTGGAAATTCAACGAAGTCAGTCAAGCCCAGGACGCAAGCCCGCTCTGGATCCCACAATCGGTCATGGTTCTTGGCGGCGGCATCCTCGCAATCGCCCTGACCGACCATTTGGTCCATGTCATCTTCCGCGGCAATCACCGGATCGAACGCGATCTCGTTGATCAAAGTTTCGGAGAATAGGACCATGACCGAACTCTACGCAATTGCGCTTTTCCTGTTCGTCCTGTTCCTGCTTCTCGGCACTGGCGTCTGGGTTGGTCTGGCGCTCATGGGCGTCGCATGGGTCGGAATGGAACTCTTCACGACCCGACCGGTTGGCGACACCATGATCACGACGATCTGGGCGTCCTCCTCAAGCTGGACCCTGACCGCGCTCCCCTTGTTCATCTGGATGGGGGAAATCCTCTATCGCACCCGCCTCTCCGAAGACATGTTCCGCGGACTTAGCCCCTGGCTCGCGCGTCTTCCCGGGGGCTTGGTTCATACGAACATCGTCGGTTGCACGATCTTCGCCGCGGTCTCGGGCTCTTCGGCCGCGACACTGACCACCGTGGGAAAGATGTCTATTCCGGAACTGCGTGCGCGCCAGTACCCCGAGCAGATCGTGATCGGCACGCTTGCAGGTGCCGCCACCTTGGGGTTGATGATCCCGCCATCGCTCGCCCTGATCGTCTATGGTGTGACCGTCAACGAGTCGATCACCCAGCTCTTCTTCGCGGGCGTCTTCCCGGGCTTGATCCTCGCGCTGATGTTCATGGGATATGTGGCGATCTACTCCAAGCTCTCCAAGAACTGGAACCCGAAACAGGAAACTGGAATGACCTTTGGCGAAAAGGTCCGGAATTCCCGTTTCCTTCTGCCGGTCATCTGCCTGATCCTTGTCGTGATCGGGTCCATGTATCTGGGTATCGCGACCGCCACCGAAGCCGCGGCATTCGGCGTAATCGGCGCGCTGATTCTGGCGGCCGGGCAGGGATCCCTGACATGGGACACGTTCCGCGAAGCCCTGATGGGGGCGACCCGGACAAGTGCCATGATCGCCCTGATCCTCGCCGGCGCGGCCTTCCTGAAACTTTCCATGGGCTTCACCGGCCTGCCACGTGCACTTGCCGACGGGATTGCGGCAATGGACCTTTCTCGGTTCCAGCTTCTCATGGCGCTCCTGGTATTCTACATCATCCTCGGCATGTTCCTTGACGGCATTTCCTCGGTTGTGCTGACCATGGCGGTTGTCGAACCGATGGTGCGCGACGCCGGGATCGACTTGATCTGGTTCGGAATCTTCGTCGTGGTCGTAGTCGAGATGGCCCAGATAACGCCGCCCATCGGGTTCAACCTCTTCGTTCTTCAGGGAATGACCGAACATGAAATGGGCTACATCACGAAGGCCGCACTACCAATGTTCGCCATCATGGTTCTGATGTGCTTCATCCTCATCTGGTTCCCGGAAATCGCGACATGGCTCCCCGAAAACCTCCGACAGGGCCCCTAGGCCGATAGCTCCCGTGCTCACAGCCCTGCGCTACATCGCCCGCCATGGCCGCGCCTGCCTTGTCGCAGGCCTCCTGGCGGGGTTGCTACTGCCACAGGCAGCACAGGCATTGCGCCCCTGGCTGCCCGAACTGGTCGGGCTGCTGATCTTTTTCGCGGCACTTCGCATCGGGCCCCGCCAAGCCTTGGGTCAGATTGGGGACCTGAGAGAGACCCTCACGATTGTCCTCGTCTTTCAAGTGGCACTTCCCCTAGCCGCCTTTGCCGTCGCATGGGTCTTGGGCCTATGGACCATCCCGTTCGTGGTGGCAGTCGTTCTCATGCTTTCAGCCCCATCCGTGACTGGCGCGCCGAATTTCACGATCCTTCTGGGCAAGGATCCCGCACCTGCCATGCGGCTTCTGATCGTTGGAACTGCTCTCTTCCCCCTGACGGTTCTACCGATGCTCTGGCTGGCTCCCGGATTGGGAAGCGTGTCCGAGGTTCTTTTTGCCGGAATGCGGGTCCTGCTGACGATCCTCGGCGCGACCTCCCTCGGATTCATCTTCCGATCCCTTTTCCTCTCCGACCTTACGCCGGATGGCATGCAAGCGCTCGACGGGGCCGGGGCAATCGCCCTTGCCATCACTGTCGTCGGCCTGATGTCGGCAATCGGTCCGACGCTCGACAAAGAGCCACTGGTACTGGCCGCGTGGTTCATCGGTGTGATGGCGGTCAATTTGGGCATGCAGGCGGCCTCTTTCGTCATTTTGCGCAACAAACCTGCGGCGGTTCCAATCAGCATCGTTGCCGGCAATCGCAATGTGGCGCTGTTCCTCCTCGCGCTCCCTCCGGACGTCACCGACCCGCTTTTGATCTTCATCGGCTGCTACCAGTTTCCGATGTACCTGACCCCGATCCTCATGCGTCGGCTCTACGCGACAAGCAGGGATGACGATCCGGCCCGGAGCCGGTAGAAGCTAGCGTGCACCAGGGAGAAACCGATGTCCTACCAACCCGCCGAAGATCGCTACGACACCATGGAATACCGTCGCTGCGGGGCATCCGGCTTGCGGCTCCCCGCAATCTCGCTGGGTCTCTGGCACAACTTCGGGGGCGATACGCCCCATGATCTCAAGCGCTCTCTTTGTCAGACCGCTTTCGACCACGGCATCACTCATTTCGATCTCGCGAACAATTATGGCCCTCCTCCCGGCAGTGCGGAGGAGGCATTCGGCGAAATCCTCAGGACCGATCTGGCGGGCTTCCGCGACGAACTCATCATTTCGTCCAAGGCAGGTTACCTGATGTGGCCGGGACCCTATGGTGAGTGGGGCAGCCGCAAATATCTCATCGCCTCCTGCGACCAGTCCCTCAAACGTATGGGGCTCGACTACGTGGATATCTTCTATTCGCATCGCTTTGATCCAAACACGCCTTTGGAAGAGACCATGGGAGCGCTCGATCACATCGTGCGGTCGGGGCGAGCGCTCTATGCGGGCATTTCATCCTACAATTCCCAGCGTACGCGCGAGGCTGTTGCGATCCTGAAGCAGCTGGGCACTCCATGCGTCATCCATCAGCCCAGTTACAACATGTTCAACCGCTGGATCGAACGCGACGGCCTGCCCGAAACGCTTGAATCGCTTGGGATCGGTTCCATCGCCTTCACCCCGCTGGCCCAGGGCATCCTGACAACGAAGTATCTGAACGGCATCCCGAAAGACAGCAGGGCCGCGCAGGGAAAATCACTCAACGCAGACTTGATTTCCAATCACATCGTCGAAAAACTCAACGACCTCAATGACATAGCCAAAAATCGTGGTCAAAGTCTGGCGCAAATGGCGCTTGCATGGGTATTGCGAAACGGTCGGATCACGACGGCGCTCATCGGCGCGTCGAAAGCCTCCCAGATCACGGAATGCGTCGGCGCCATCCAGAATCTCGACTTCTCCGAAAGCGAGCTTGCCGCCATCGACGCCGTTGCCACCGACGAACAGGTCAATCTTTGGGCGCGATCTTCGGAAGAGGTCTGATCAGTACCGGTAGCCGTACTTTTCCGACGGATCGAGATAATTGCAGCGGTTCAGCACGACACCAAGGACATTGGTTTGCTCAGCGATTTCCTTTTCGCAAGTATCGACCTGGTCCATTGTCGTCATCTCCGCCGCGGCCACCAGAATGGCGCAATCCATGAACTTGAGCATCGCTGACGTTTCGTCCGTTGCCATCAGGGGCGGTGCATCGAAAAGCATGATGTCAGGGCTATAACGCGCCTGGATCTCGTCTAGGATCTGCGGTGTCTGATCTTGCAGGATCAGCTGCGCCGGGTTCGGATGCGGACCCAGATTCGCAGCGATCACAACATTCGACTTCAATCGCTTCGCAACGTTTTCGATTTCCGCTTTGCCTTCCAGCACATCCGAGAACCCGGCCCCCGGATCCATCCCAAGCGTCCGCGCCATCTCTGGTCGCCTCATATCCATATCGAACAGCATCAACTTTCGGTCGCGCTGGCGAGAAAAGCTGGCCGCAAGATTGCAGCTTGTCGTCGTCTTTCCACACCCCTTGGTCGGTGAGGTGATGACAATTCTGGTCCAGCCATTGTCGCTACAAAGCTGCAGAATCTTCGTCCGCAATTTGTCGAAATACGATGCCTCAAGGGATGACCCTCCGAAGAAGACCCGTTTCTTTACAAGGGCCTTCTCATCAACGATCAGTTCAGGAAGTTCTGTCCAGATGTTCGCCGGAGCGCTCTTTGATACCGAGCCTTGCGGTGTTGCCGGACGCGTCGAAGCTCGTTGAATCCGCGCTTTCTCGATGGCAGCCTGAAGTCTTTCCATGGTCCGGTCTCCGTCCTTCCAGCTGCCTAAAGTCCGATTTTCGATAAGGTGCGATCAGCCAGTAGATCGAGGGGCATGATCTGTGTATGCGTGTAGAAGATTGCGCCGACGGCGACCGAAGTCACCATGACGATCGAGCCCAGAATGATCCCCCGTCGCATCACGATCTCACCAGGGGTCCGGATCAGCGGAATTGTTGCAAGCGGCGAGATACCAAGGGAACGGGTAAGCTCGGTCGGCCTGCGGATGGATCGGTTGAGGACCTCCATGAGAAGCACAAGGCAGATCCCGAGAAACACCGCGCCGACGATACCGCCGATCGCGATCAGGGGCCTGTTCGGGAACGAGGGCTCGCGTGATGCGACTGGCGGATTGATGACCGAGATCCGCTCGCCCTTCGACAAAAGCTCGATGCGCTCTCCTGTTGCGGCGTCCGATCCGCGGGAAACAGCCTGATTATACTGCGTCTGGATATTCACATAGTCCCGCTCCAGCGCTTCAAGAGCGATCGAGTTCCCGGGGATCTTCGCCAATGCCTCTGAAAGGATATCGAACTGCGCCTCAAGCCCGACTTTCTCTTCCTTGAGCTGTGCAACGCGCGCATCAAGTTCGGCAAGTTGAACGTCCAGAATTGTGACTGGTTTTGCCGCGCCCGCCTCATCCGGCTCGCTACCTGTCTCCGAGGCAACGGCGGCTTCGAGGCGTTCCATCCGACCCCGAAGAAGCTTTACGCGTGGATTTGTCTCTGAATAGATCGTCAGGGCTTCCGTCAATTCTTCTCTGACCTGATCAAGTTCGCGCTCTTTCGGCGACCGAAGATCCTGCTGGTTCGACCCGACCCCCCCGGTCGCATTGAAAATCAGGATAAGCCGCTCGCGCTGCTGGCCAAGCCCACCGATTTCGCGGTCGATCTCAAGAAGCCGGTCCCGGATCTCGTCGTGTCGCGCAAGGGTGTAGTCGAGGTTCTCTGGTAGGGCGTTTATGTTCGCATTCTTGAACTGAAGGATCTCGGCACTCTTTCTTGAAAGATCGGCGCTCAGCCGCTCGATCTCCTGTTCGAAGAATTCAAGCGTACCCTCGGCCCGACCGGTCCGAAGCGCTACGTTGCTTTCAAGAATGCGGGTCACATAGTCGCCGACGACCAAAGCCGCCGTTTGCGAATCCTCCGCCTCGAACCCGATCATGAAGAGCGAGGCACGGTCAGGACCCGTTGAAATCCGGGTGGTCGTCGCACGTCGCATTTCCTCGACAACGTCATCCGGGAACATGCTTGCGCGATCTTCGAACACATTGAATTGGCTCGCGATTTCAAGAAGATTGGTGCGCGTCAGAAGCCGCTGCTCGATCACTTCGAGCATTTCCGCTGGGTTGGACTGGACCGTGGTCGCGGCAAGCTCTTCGGGAATCTGCGGCGACTCAACAAGAAGCAATGCATCGGAGTAATACTTGGTCGGAAGCAGGATCGAGGTCGCGATCGCAGCCGCCGAAACGACAATCGTGACCAAAGCAAAATAGTGGAACCTGCGAAGAAAGATCGAAATGTAAAACCGCAACTCGCTATTCATGCCCTACCTCGTCCCCACTGTATCCTGCAAAGAACACACCATCGCTGACCACCTGGTCGACAACGGACGACAGTACAAGTCGTTCATCACCGGTCGCTGCATATACCATCGAAAAATCACAGATCTGGTTCACGAGTCGCGGGATGCCACGCGACACTTCCCAGACGCGTTCACAGGCCTGTTTCGTGAACTCATCGCCACGCCCGCCCGCCACCTTCAGCCGGTGCGCAATATAATCTGCAACCGTCTGCTTATCCATTCCCGGGAGGTGGAAGTTGGCCACTACCCGCTGCGCGAACTGCCGAAGTTCGGGGCGAAGGATCATCTCACGAAGTTCCGGTTGCCCGACCAGAACAAGCTGCAGAAGTTCGTCCTTGTTCGAGTTCACATTAGTCAGCATTCTTAGTTCTTCGAGGCCTTCAACCGAAAGGTTCTGCGCTTCGTCGATCACCAGGATCGACCGGTGCCCCTTGGCGTATTCGTCCACCAGGAATGTCTGCAACAGCTGGAACAGCCCGACATAATCGGTTGCACCTGATGCATCGACGTCCAGCGCGTAAAGAACCCAGCGCAAAAGTTCGCCCCGTCCACCCTGCGCGTTCGAGATCAGGCCCAGTCGCACATCGTCCGGGAGCGATCTCAAGAGCTTCTGAACAAGCGTGGTCTTACCGGCGCCAACTTCGCCCGTGATTACGGTAATCGGAGCCCTGGTCAGTATTCCATATTCGAGGATCGAGTAGGCGCGCCGATGCATCGGAGTCCAGAAGATGAAATCTGGGTCCGGAACAAGTGTAAACGGGCGTTCATGCAGTTTGAACTGCTCCGTATACAGACCCGCTTCGCTCTCCATAATCACTCACACATCTCCAGATTACACACTCATCGTTTGGTGGCGTCGAAGTAGCACTGCCGCAGAACACATAGGAAGTCACTGCAACGAACGCCAGAAGTTCTCGGTTGATTGACTTGTGCTGCAATGGCCCGGTCTGCCAGTGCTTTGTTTCAAATAGGGAGGCAATCGCAAGTTAACCTTTACGCCCGTCATTTTGGATTCGAATCGGCTTCCCTGACGCAATCATGCGTTTAATCGGCCTGATTTTGCCACAATTGTTCACATTCTACACCTGCATCATTGGGACCCTCCAAACTACCGTTCCCAAGCCGAACGGAAAAAGCATATTTATATCAAACGCTTAACTTCAAGTTCCCGACCGGACAGCCAAAAGAAACGTTTCGCGAACCGTTCGGATCATTTGAAGTAACCATAACGCAGTGTTAAGGTTAAAACGTGGCACTGGGGCCATGCGTACTGAAGCGTTGTGCTTCACGGGGGAAAGTTCGTCTTTCTCTTGATGAATGAGTAAGGGATGTCGGCGTTGCTGCCGATTATTTGGTAATGACAGTACATTTTGAAGCTATCGAGACGACGAGTGTCGAAGTCCAGTTTCCGGACTCAGGGGGATCTAAAGAACTAGGATGGTATGCTGAACACGGCAAACGACTGTTCGATATCGCATTGATCGTATTGAGCTTGCCGATCGTCCTGCCGCTTCTCCTTATAGTCTGGGCGCTTCTTTCGTTGTCGGGCGGGGATGCAATTTTTGCGCAGCCGAGGGTTGGTCGCAACCATCGCGTATTCACGATCTGGAAATTTCGCACGATGGTGCACAACGCGGATGCGATCCTTGCCCAGTATCTCGACGAAAATGCCGAGGCGCGGCGTGAATGGGACCTGCACCAGAAACTCAAGCACGACCCGCGTGTCACACCGTTCGGTCGGTTTCTTCGTAAATCGTCGCTGGACGAGCTTCCCCAACTGCTGAACGTTTTGACGGGTGACATGTCTCTGGTCGGCCCTCGTCCGATGCTGCCAGAGCAACAGGCTATGTATCCCGGCGCAGCTTACTACCTGATGCGTCCCGGCATTACGGGCTTCTGGCAGATTTCCGATCGCAACAATTGTTCGTTCAGCAAACGGGCCTTCTATGATGCGATGTATGCTCGTTCCATGTCTTTCGCGACGGACCTTCGCGTTCTTGTAAGAACTCTAGCTGTCGTATTTCGGGGAACCGGTTGTTAACCAGCGTCTTGTTCGGTCTGCCTAGCTGATAGCTGCCTGTGGCATCGTTTGAATTCCTTTGATAATCTGCGCGTTGGTAGCAGGTACCGAAAAATCCGTTGGAGAGTTCCATGACTTCGATTCGCAAGCTGCGGGTATTGTCCATTGCTATGGCGGCGTCAGCCATCTTGCTCGTCGCTGGTTGCGATACCGCAGAGGAACGTGCCGAAGCGCATTATCAGAGCGGTCTCGAGCTTCTCGAAGCAGGTGATGTCGCCCGCGCTCTTGTCGAATTCAGGAACGTCTTTGATCTGAACGGCCTGCACCGTCAGGCGCGCATCACCTATGCGAATACCGTCCGTGACATGGGCGAGATTCAGGAAGCCTATTCACAATACCTCCTGCTGGTCGAACAGGATCCGACCGATGCCGAGGCGCGCATTGAACTCACCGAACTTGCTATCCGCGCCAACAACTGGACCGAAGCGCGACGTCATGGGTTGCGCGCGGTCGAGCTTGATCCCAATTCGGCGCGATCCCGCGCTGTGGCAGCAATGTTGGCCTATCAGGACGCGCTCGAAGAAGGTGACTCTTCCGCACGCCGAGCGGCTGCCAATCAGGCAAAGCTTGTCAGCGCCGAGCTCGAATCGGGCCATTTGACGTCTCAGGTCGTCATCGACAGCAAGTTGCGCGACGGAGATCTCACCGGCGCACTTCAAGAGATCGAGATCTTTCTCGCGGACAACCCGGAAGTCGAGAGATATCAGCAACTCAAGCTTCAGATCCTTTCGCAGCTCGGGGACGACGAAGGAACCTTGGCTCAGCTCGAAACTCTGATCGACCGGTTCCCCGACAACCCCACCTATGGGACGGCGCTCATCCAATGGTATGTCTCGAAAGGGGACGTGGCTGCGGCGGAAAGCTACATCCGTCAACGGATCGCCGAAGCCGAGGGCGACCGTCGAACTGGTGAGCAGATCCTTCTGATGCGATTTCTTCGCGACCTGAACGGCCCGGAAGCTGCGCTGGCAGAAGTTGAATCGATGATTGCAGATGGCGAAGATGCGTTGCTTCTCCATTCGATGCGAGCGGGTCTGATCTTCGACGCCGGTGACAGGGAGATGGCGATTGCCGATCTCGAAGCGGTTCTTTCGGGTCGGGAGCCCGGCGACGAAACCAACAACGTTAAGGTTGCTTTGGCGCGCATGCTCGTCGCTGTCGGCAACGATGTTGCCGCGCGACAGAAAATCGAAGAGGTCCTCGAAGCCGATATCAGCCATACTGAGGCCAACAAGATGCGCGCTGTCTGGCTGATCGAGGATGATATGGCCGATGCGGCGATTGGCCAGCTCCGAACGGCGCTGGACCTTGCTCCGGACGATCCGGAAATCATGACGCTCATGGCGCAGGCGCATCTTCGGAACGGAAGCCGTGGCCTTGCAGGTGAGATGTATTCACTCGCGGTAGATGTATCCGGGAATGCTCCGGCTGCAGTCGCTCGACTATGCACGCTTCCTTCTCGCGGACGGGAATCTCGCGACTGCCGAGTCCGTGCTCGTCGAAGCTCTTCGGCGCCAACCCAATCATGTCGAAGTCCTTTCAGTCCTCGGTCAGGTCTATCTGCGGCAGAAGGACTGGCCGCGCCTCGAGCAGGTCGAGGCAACGCTGCGCCGTATCGAGACTGACCCGTCTGTTCAGGTCGCGGATTCACTGCGCGTCGCCCGCCTTCAGGCACAGGATCGTCGCGGTGAAGCCCAGCAATTTCTGCAGGAACTTGCGGCGCGGGAAGGGGGCGCGGGCGCTCCGGAACTGGCCATTCTGCGCACCTACCTTGATTCCGGCGACATTCAGGCAGCCGAAGACTACGTAACCGGTCAGTTGGCCGAGCAGCCAGACAGCGCAGCTCTCAAGATGTTCCTCGCCGCCGTCTATCTGAGAAGCGATCGGATCGACCAAGCCAAGGAGATCTACAAATCTCTCATCGCCGAGGACAATCGTCGGGAAACCGTATGGCGCGCACTCTATTCGACCGAGGTCGGTTTGGGTGATATCGATGCGGCGCGCTCCGTTCTACAAGACGCCCTTGCGGCGATGCCCGATGCGCCGAACCTCCTGTGGCTCCGTGCCATCGAACTGGAACGAGACGGTGAAATCGATTCAGCGATCGAGGTATATGAGGGCCTTTACGAGACGGCGCCCAACTCTCCCGTCGTTGCCAACAACCTCGCCAGCTTGATCGCGACCTATCGCGACGATCCGGTTCAGATCGAGCGGGCCTTCAACATCGCCCGTCGTCTCCGGGGCATCGAAGTCCCCGCGTTCCAGGATACCTACGGATGGATCGCTCACCGGCGCGGTATCGTTGACGAGGCTCTGGAGCATCTCGAGCCTGCAGCGGCAGGTCTGCCGGACGATCCGATCGTCCAATTTCACTATGGCATGGCGCTCAGCGCGGCGGAAAGATACGAAGAGGCGATCGAACAGCTTCGCAAAGCGCTCGAAATCGCCGGTCCGGCCGATACAAGGACCCAGTTCACAACCGCCCGCGAAGAGATCACAAGGCTCGAGCCGCTGTTGTCGTCAACGGATGCAAACTGAATGCGCCATCGAAAGGGTTAATTGTTGCCAAACGGGAACGACCGACCACAATAATCATGGTTTTGGTGCCAGAATCGCTGGAAAACGGTTCTAACAGAAGGCTTCAGGTACCATAACTGTCAACACAAAGCGAAAGTCTCGGAAATGACAATGCTGCATCGCCTTTTCGTCGTTTGCCTCGCCCTTTTCTGGGCAGTTACTGCTGCCGCGCAGCAAGGTTATCAGATCAAGGCTGGTGACCAGATTTCTATCGAGGTTCTGGAAGACCCCAGCCTGAATCGTCAGGCTCTGGTCCTCCCCGATGGTCGCTTCTCTTTCCCGCTCGTGGGAAGCGTGAACGCCGGTGGTCGCACCACCGACGACGTACGCCAGGAGCTGTCTTCAGCGCTCGCTCCGAACTTTGCATCGCCACCATCGGTGTTCGTGTCGGTTCTCGCATTGGGCCAGCGGTCTTCCGGAAGCGGGACCTCCGGTTCCGGCCGCACGATCGACGTCTACGTCATCGGAGAGGTCGGCACTCCTGGAATGATCGAAGTGCGTCGTGGAACGACTCTCCTTCAGATGTTGTCGCAAACCGGCGGTTTCACCAAGTTTGCCGCGACGAAAAGAATTCAGTTGCGCCGGGTTGATCCTCAGACCAAAACCTACGTGACATATCCATTCAACTACCGTGCTGTCGAAAGCGGAGCGCAGATTTCCGGAAGTACGGTTCTTTCCGATGGCGACGTGATTGTCGTCCCACAGCGAAAGCTATTCGAGTAGAAAGAAAGGTCCTATGACGGGCGGGTGGGGCAAGAAGATAACGGCAGGGCTGGTCTTAGCATCTGCTACGGGGCTTACGGCCCATTCGACGCGGGCCCAGGAAACTGGGTCTGCGTTTTCCGTGACCGGAACGATCCGAAGCACAGTCGAGATTGACGACAACCCATCGCTTGCACCGACATCGGCTGGCACCGAAACGGTATTCGGAACGCGTATCGGTCTCGATATCGCTGCCGAGTTCTCCGCTCAGCAAGTTGAATCTGTCGTTCGGCGGCACTGTCCAGTTCGAGGACTCGCCAGGCGCATTCGACGACAACGGCTTTGTCGATCCATTTGCGAATTTCCGGTTCGAACGGGAAGGCGCTGATACGCTTCTCACCTTCGACGGCTCTTATCGCGAGTCTGATCTGGTCGATACTCTCGCCCTCGATACCGACGCCGACCTCGTCAACGACCTGTTCCTGTCATCCGTAGGCCAGATCGAAAACACGTCAATTGGCGCGGCCTTCTCCTTTGGGTTAGAGGCCCCTTTCGGAGCGGACTTTAGTGTCCGGCGTGACAAGCGCGACTACAGCGATACGATCAGCACGGACCTTTTCGACAACACCACCGATACGGCCCGTGTCGATCTTCGCTTTCAGCTTACTCCGACGGCAACGGGCCGCGTCTTCACATCCTTGACGAAATACGATGCAGAAGACCTCGAGCAGACCGCAGCGTGATACGACCGCAACCGGCATCGGCCTGACATACGAGATCAATCCCGTTCTCACATTTGATGGCGAAATCTCTCTCAATAAGATTGAAATCAACCGAGATTGTTCTGGGCAGCCCCGTTTTCACCGAGGACGACGGCATCGAATTTGATCTGTCGCTGACGCGCACCGTGCCCGACGGCGATTACACCGTGGCCGCGTCGCGTCGCGTCGCGACCTCGATCGCCCGCACTCAGATCTCCGCCTCCAGAACAATGGAACTTCCGGATGGCGGGCTATCTTATTCTTTGGGCGTAAGCGAAAGCGATGTGGGTGATACGGTTCTGATCGGTTCGATCGACTATACAAGGGAACTTCCCGACGGGTTCATAAGCGCTTCGCTCGAACGCACGGCGTCTATTGCCTCTGACGAAGACGAGGTCGCGCGCACGACAGTCGGACTGGATTTCTTCCGCGAACTGACGCCGGTCGCAGGGCTCGAAGTCGGTCTGGATATCGCAAAGATCGAGGATATTGGGGCAGGTGTGATCGATGAAGGCACCCGCGCGGATCTGTCACTTACCTATCGTCATCAGTTGACCGAAGAATGGGATTGGACGCTCGGCTATACCAACAGGTATTCCAAGCCGGACAATTCGGAATCTCGCTCTGCCAATGTCTTCTCCACCTCGATCGGACGCAGCTTTTCGATCCGCCCGTGATCCGGGAACCGGCTCCGTCCCCCCACTCGCCTTCTGCACAATGACCCCGTGACAATGAGAGGGCTTCTGAAGCAGATCCGCATCGGACCGGTTACCTGGACAATCCTTGCGGTATGCGTGGCCATTGAAACCGCATCGCAGCTCAGCGATCACGGCTTGATCGAATTCCGCAATCTCCGGCAGTTAGGCTACTATTATGGTGGATTCTGGCCGGGGCTTCTCGGCACCTGGCGTCCGAACTATGCCGCCCAACCGTTTCTGATGTTCGTCACCTACGGATTTCTCCATCTCGGCGCATCACATCTTCTGATCAACATGTCCCTTCTCATCCTTCTCGGCCGCATGGTATCTGACAGGATCGGCCAATGGCGCTTTGCCGCCGTCTACGCCATTTCGCTTCTGGGTGGTGCATGCGCCTTCGGGTTCTTGACATCGGGACTGGTTCCGATGGTCGGAGCATCGGGCGCGCTTTTCGGTCTTTCCGGGGCAATCGTCGGTTGGGAGTTTCTTGACCGTCGCAGGAACAAGGAACCGCTCTTGCCGGTCATTGCCTTCATCGCCGGTTTCGGAGCGCTCAATCTCGTTCATTGGTGGGCCATGAACGGCCAGCTTGCCTGGCAAACGCACCTCGGCGGCTTTCTGGCTGGCTTCGTTGCAGCGCTCTATTTCGACCGCCCCCGGGCGGCTTAAGGCTTCGTTCAGGTCCTCGGTCTAAATCTTCTCTCGGGTGAGATGAGAGGTGGATCATGACTGCGCAATCAAATGCGCCAGTCATCATCAAGCGTAAGAAGGTCATTTCTGGTGGCGGCCACCATGGTGGGGCATGGAAAGTCGCCTATGCAGACTTTGTGACGGCCATGATGGCCTTCTTTATGCTGATGTGGCTGTTGGGTGCGACAAATGAAAAGCAACGCAAGGGTATTGCGGACTATTTCAATCCGACAATTCCTGTCGTCCGAGCGTCGGGCGGCGGATCCGGGGCATTTGGCGGAGACAGTGTCTTTTCCGAGGGATCCCTGTCCCGCAATGGTACCGGCGCAACGCAGGTCCGCGCCGCGACCGAGAACCAGGCGCGGGGTGAGACCGGATTGGATACCTCCGAAGAGGGCGAGGCCGGAAGCGAAGATGCAAGCGCGACTGCCCTCGAAGAAGTCCAGCGGATGCTTCAGGGCGTGGGCGGCGAAAGCATGGTCACCGAATTGATGCAGCGACATGTGGTCACCCGTCTTAGCGACGAAGGCCTCGTGATCGAACTGTTCGAGACCGACGATGCAGCTCTCTTCAATGACGACGGCTCGGCAACGGAACTGCTCGACACATTGATCGCATCGATGACCCCTGTTTTCCAGTTGGTGGTTAACAACATCGCGGTACAGGCCCATGCCCGGGCGATCCCGATCGTTCTGAAGGATGGAAACACCTGGGATGTCACCACGACACGGGCGGAAGCGGTCCGAAGACTTCTGGAATCTTCGGGGCTCAAGCCGGGTCGCATCGCGCGCATCACCGGCTACGCAGACCGCAGACCCGTGACGCAGAACCCGATGGCGAAAAGGAATGATCGGGTCGAGCTCATCCTGCTGCGGGACCGGATCTAGAAAAGCGAAGAGGATTTTATCTGTTAGCTGGCTGTTAAGCCCGGACCAATAGCAATCGGTCAACTGGGGGATGATGCAGCAGAAAGGTGCAGTAATGACAATTTCTTCCTCGCTGAACGCCGGGGTGGCCGGACTTGCCGCCAATGCCAGTAGGCTTGCCACGATTTCCGACAACATCGCGAACTCGGCGACTTACGGCTATAAACGGGCCGAGGCCGACTTTTCTTCGCTTGTGATTTCATCGGGCGCGGGCACCTATTCCGCGGGGGGCGTGCGTGTCACGACACAACGCCTCATCGACCAACCGGGGGCCTTGGCGTCCACCAACAACCCGACTGACCTTGCGGTTCGCGGACGTGGCTTCCTGCCTGTCACGACCGAAAGCGCTCTGAATAGCGGGACGTCGGATTATCCGCTCTTCTTTGCGACGACCGGGTCCTTCCGCACCGATGCCGAGGGGTTCCTCAAGACGAATACCGGTATCGTCTTGATGGGTTGGCCCGCTGACCCGGACGGTACGATCCCGACCTTCCCGCGTGATACCGGGGATGGCCTCGAACCCGTTCAGATCAACGTGAACCAGTTCACGTCGGAACCAACGACCCGTATCGCGATGGGCGTCAACCTCCCGGCGACCGAGACCGAATTCGGCGCGTCAGGCACCCCGCTTGAACTCTCGATCGAATATTTCGACAACCTCGGAACTTCCGAGAATATCGCGATCGAATTCACACCCACCATTCCCGTCGGGCCGGGTGCTTCCAACACATGGACGCTGACTCTTCAGCGATTCCGCGACCGGAGGGACGCAGATCGGCGAATACACCGTCGTGTTCGATGACACCCGCGGCTCGGGCGGTACGATCGCATCTGTGACCACCGTCTCCGGCGGTGCCTATGACGGATTGACCGGTGAGTTGACGGTGAACGTCGCTGGTGGTCCGATCTCGATCAATATCGGTGCCGTGGGCAGCGGCCAGGGCCTGACCCAGCTCTCCGACAGTTTTGCCCCGACCTCTATTTCGAAAGACGGGTCGCCAGTAGGGAACCTGATTTCGGTAGAAGTGGACGCAAACGGCTTTGTCCGAGCGAACTTCGATATCGGGATCACCCGGACGATCTATCAGATTCCCTTGATCGACCTTCCGAATCCCAATGGCCTGATCGCTGAAGACAATCAGACCTACCGCGCTTCCAACGAAAGCGGAACATTCTTCCTCTGGGATGCTGCCGATGGGCCAACGGGTGATGTTGTGGGCTTTGCACTCGAGGAATCCGCAACCGACGTGGCAGGTGAACTCACTCAGCTGATCCAGACCCAAAGAGCATATTCGTCAAATGCCAAAGTGATCCAGACAGTTGAGTTGTCCTTGGCGGACGAGATGCTCTTGCCTGTTGCGATTTCGTTCTGTGCCATCGTCAGGTTGGAGTTGATGCCACGAAGGGTCTGGAGCGCGACCATCGCACTCGTGTTGGTAAGTATGCTTGACATTGGATTCCCCTATGTCTTCGGGGCGCTTTGCGCCGGTTTCCTCTTCGCCCGTGAGGACGAAACTCAGGCGCCGTTCTGACGAATGCGGCAGGTTCGATTTTCGACGCGCCGCGCCATCCGCAGGGGGATGCGAGTTTCGTGCTAGCGACGAAACCCTAACACCAGCCTAATGGGGGTCAGGCTTTGTGCTCCCAATTCGGACGACTTCTTCCGATCTCGCGCCGGTCGCCATTGGCCCCATAGCTCGCGATCGGTCCCGTCGCCTTCTGCACCTCGTTGATCCGACGGATTGCGGCGTTGATTCCGCCGCGCACCGCGTCCAGCAGAACCGAGTTGCGGCGGATCTTCTCCTGTACCCGCTGCAACTCGCCCGGATCCGCACCCGCTGCCGACACACGTCCCAAAAGCGCGTCCCGTCGCTCCGAAAAGCCGCGGATCGCCTCCAGATGCCCGGCCCTCAGGGCCGCGCGTTCCTCATCCAATAGCCGCTCGAATTCAAACAGGGGTCTATCCATCGGCATCGTGTCCTTTTGTCATTGAACGATAAAGCGCCTCCGCCAGGCCGATTCCCCCAGCCTTGGCCATTTCCTCTGCCTGCGCCTGCCGCAGGAAGGACGAGAACTGTTCTTCGCCCGCACCGCCCCCAAAGGATTCCCGTGGGGCACCAAGACCTGCCGATTTGAGCATCTCGCTCAGAAAGGCGGCCTCGAGTTTCTGTGCAGCGACCCAGACCGGATCCGATGCGCTCCGGGGCGCTACCGGCGGCGGTCCCGATGATCCGATCTGCATCATGAATGTCTCCAATTCTTTGGATTTCGGGATCAATATCCATGGCACCGGTAAATTTCCGGTAACTCTGGGTGGTGCATATCGGGTCTCGTTGAACAGAATGTTCGGAAGGTCCCATGATGACTTCACCTGTCGCCCTGACGGATGGTGCACAAACGATCTCGGCGGCGCCCGCGCGCGGTCTGTTCGGGATCAAGGGAGATGCGAACACCGCCTCCGATGCGACATTCTCGCTGGATATGGGCGAGGAGTTGGACCCGGTGGAAACTCCCATGCTCGCGGTTCCTGCCCGTCCTGAAATCGTCGATTTCACCGCGCTCCAGTCCGCGCTTCAATCGTCGGGCGCGGTCCGTGAGCCAACCCTTCCGAACCTCGCGATCGCCACGCCCGCTCCACAACCGCAGTCGCAGATCCCGCCACAGCCGGGCGTCCCGGCCGAGCCCTTCGTCGCCGCGCGCATTCTCGCCGCCGTCTCGGGCGAAAACATTCCCGTTCCGACAGCGGATGGTCCCGCATCCGCCGCGCTGCCACGCATCTTTTCCGGGATGCCGACCGGCCTGCAATCCGATCCGGTGTTCGCGCCACCGGCCGCCACCCCGGATGCACGTGGGGCCGCCGGAATCGCCGCCGAGATCGCGACCCTGGTCACGGCGCCAGCGCGGTCAGGCGTCTCACCCGCCTCCCGTGACGCAGACCAACCGGTCTTGCCCCTTCAAGGAATGGCAACCTCTGTCGAGGTTCCGGGGCCGCCGCCCCTGGCCTCCGATCCCCGCCTGGCTCCGCAGGCCGGAGTACTCCGCTCGGATGCGACGCAAACGCCTGTGCCCCGGCCACTCGCTGACCCGGTCCCCGCGACGGTTGTGCCTACCCGCGTCCCTCCTGCTGCCGACCCATCAATCCGGGCAGCAGCGCCCGTCGCCACGCCGCCGCGTGACACTTCAGATGGGCGCGCAGCCTTGCCCGGCCCCGATGGCGCAACCGCTGTAGCGACCTCCGCCGCCTCACCCGGGGAAAAACGACCGGTTCCCGCGGCCACGCAGGCCGAAACCGTCATTCGTGTCGCAACCACCCCGGGCGCGCCTCCGACCGTCACCACCACGAACCCGCCCGACCGTAACGATGCGGCACCGTTGCCCCTCCCGGGGCGACCCGTTGCGCCACCACCCGTTCCGAACCAGCCACGTCAGTTGCAACAAGAGCCGTTGCAACAGGCAGAGCTACCGACACCCGTTCAACGCGCCCCCGCCGCGACCCTTCTTTCCGAAGCAGATGTGGCAACACCCCTGGCGGGCCTCGCCACTCAGCCCGTGCGGACCGCCGAAACCCCATCGCGTCTTCCGCCGCCGGATGCGCCCGGAATCCCTTCCAGCGGGGGGCCGGTCCGGATCGCAACGCAAGCTGCCGATGACACGCCCGTCCCAACTGCCCTCCGCCACGACCCCCGCTCCGGTCGCAGCACCAAGTCCCGCTCCGGCCACCTTACCAATTCAATCCCGCCTGCAGGACGGCAGGCCCGATCGCGCATCCGACGCAAACTCATCCGAGACGGCGCGAGCCAATGGGCAGGACCGCCCGGTTTCCGCAACACCCGCCGTCACTCCCGTCGGTTCCGCCGTCGCCGTCGCCACCCCCGTCCCGATCTCCGCCGCATCCCGGTCATCGGGAGAGTCCGATCCTTCCGCCATCGGCGAGCCTCTCCTGACCGACGCGCGCGGATCCGATGCGCCTGCCCGACAGGATCAGGGCGCATCCCGGCCCATGGCCGAACAGGCCCGTCCCGTGATCGCCCAGATCGTCGAACAGCTGCGTCTGTCCAATGGTGCCAATGGCACGGTCGACGTCACCCTCTCGCCCGAGGAGCTTGGCCGGTTGACGCTGTCCCTCTCGGCACAGGACGGCGCGCTTGCGGTAACGGTCGCCGCGGATCGGCCCGAGACGCTCGATCTGATCCGCCGGCACCTCGACCTCCTTCAGCAGGAGGCCCGGGATGCGGGTTTCACAGGCCTCAGCTTCGACTTTGGTAACCCGAAGGGAGGCGACAGCCCGCCGCGGCAACCCGCGCAATTCGGCACCGGCGGCGATGTCCCATCTGTCGCGCTGCCGCAGCAGACCCACGCACCCAGACCGATCCAGAACCTCACCGGCCCGACCGGCGGTCTGGACATACGTCTCTGAAAGGAGCTTTCGATGGAGATCAATTCGACAACCGCCCAAGCCGCGAAATCATCCGCGCTGCCCGTACCCGAACCCGAAACGAAAGAGGCCTCGGCGCTCAGTTCGGATTTCGAGACATTCCTCAGGATGCTGACGGTCCAGATGCAGAACCAGGATCCGCTCAACCCGATCCAATCCGCCGATTTCGCGGTCCAGCTCGCCACCTTTTCCGGGGTGGAGCAGCAGGTCCGCACCAATGACTTGCTCGCGGCGATGGCGGGTCAGCAAACTTTCTCAGGCCTCTCACAGGTGGCCGATTGGGTGGGGATGGAGGCCCGCGCACCTGTCGCAGCGCGCTGGAACGGAACACCGGTGACGCTCTACCCGGAAATGCCCTTCGGTGCCGATCAGGCCACGCTGATCACCCGCAATGACGCGGGCGAAGAGATGGCGCGCATCGCCATCCCGGTGTCCAGCGAACCGATTCAATGGGTGGGCAGCGATTCAAGCGGGGCCACCCTGCCCGACGGATTCTACAGCTTCGAGATCGAAACGCGGCAGGACGGAAAACTGATCGCAACCGAGCCGGTCGATACCTATGCGCGGATCACCGAGGCACGGCTTGTCGACGGCGATCCGGTGATCGTCTTCGCATCAGGCGAAACACTCGAGGCCAATGATGTGACGGCAGTTCGCCTGCCGCAGCTCTAGACCTCAGAACTGCAGAAACGCCCAGATCGCGCCGCCCCCGGCCACCAGCCCCGCCGCGAACAGGCCCAGCCCCACCGCGCGGCCCGAGGTCGCGGGCGGTTGCTCGGGCGCGCTCTGTCGGATCAGGGCGGCTTCGGCCAGTTCCGGCAGCTTCGGCCCAAACCGGGCCAGCACCCGCGCCGTCTTGGCCAGATCCCGCAGCAGGGCCTTTGGCCCCACGTTCTCCTTGATGTAATTCTCGACGATCGGACGGGCCACTTCCCAGATGTTGATATGTGGATGAAGCGAGCGTGATACTCCCTCGACCACCACCATCGTACGCTGCAAGAGGATCAGCTCGGTCCGTGTCTCCATCCCGAACCGCTCCGTCACCTCGAACAGATAACTCAGAAGCCGCGCCATCGAGATGCGCGTCGCATCCATCCCGAAAATGGGCTCGCCGACGCTACGCAGCGCGCGTGCGAATTCGTCGATATCCCGGTCGGCGGGAACGTAGCCGGCCTCGAAATGCACCTCGGCCACCCGGCGGTAGTCCTTGCGGATGAACCCGAACAGGATCTCGGCATAGACCCGGCGGGTATATTCGTCGAGCCGCCCCATGATCCCGAAATCATAGACGACGATATCGCCATTCGGAGCGATCTTCAGGTTCCCCTGATGCATGTCGGCATGGAAATATCCGTCCCGCAGCGCGTGCATCAGGAACATCCGCAGGACCCGCTCGCCCAGCGCCGCGCGGTCATGCCCCGCTGCCTCGATCGCTTTCACGTCACCGGCCGGAATGCCCTCGACCCAGCCCATCGTCATCACTCGTCGGGACGACAGGAACCAATGCACATCGGGCGCCGCGAACCCCTCGTCCCGCCCGATATTCGCCGTGAATTCCGCCGCCCCCGAGGTCTCGAGCCGCAGATCCAACTCACCCAGAACCACACCCTCGAAATGGGTGATCACATCCATCGGTCGCAACCGCCGGGCCGAAGGCGCAAGAAACTCGATCATCCGCGCCGCCAGATAGAAGGCGTCGATATCCGTGCGGAACGCCCGCTCGATTTTTGGCCGCAACACTTTCACCGCCACATCCTCGCCGGTATCGGCAAGCTTCGCCCGGTGCACCTGCGCGATCGAAGCGGCCGCGACAGGCTCCGAAAACTCGGAAAAGATCGTCTCGACCGGAAGGTCCAACTCCTGCGCCACCATCCGCTTGGCGACGCTGGTGGGGAAGGGGGGCAGCTTGTCCTGCAACACCCGCAACTGCATGGCCAACTCGTCGCCCACGACGTCCGGGCGGGTCGAAAGGATCTGGCCGAACTTGATATAGGCCGGGCCCAGCGCCGTCAGCGCCCGCGTCGCCGGCGGCAGGGACGGGTCGCCCTTGATCCCCAGGAACTTGAACGGCCAGCCCAGAATGCGCGCAACGATGCGCAGGGTCGGCGGCGCCTGAAACGCGTCCAGCACAACCCGCATCGCGCCGGTCCGCTCCAGCGTCGCACCGGTCCGGATCAATCGAAAGATATTGTGGGGACCCCGCACTAAAGCTTCCAACCCGAATGAAGTGCGGCGATGCCCATCGACAGGTTGCGATACTTCACCTGTTCGAACCCTGCCTCGCGGATCATGCCCGCGAATGTCTCCTGATCGGGAAACTTCCGGATCGATTCCACCAGGTACTGATAGCTGTCCCGGTCACCGGCGATCATCTGGCCCATCCGCGGGATCACGTTGAACGAATAGGCGTCATAGGCCGCCTGCATCGCCGCATTGGGCAACTGGCTGAACTCCAGCACCATCAACCGCCCCCCCGGCTTCAGAACCCGAAATGCCTCGCGCAGCGCCTCTTCGATCCGGGTCACGTTCCGGATGCCAAAGGAAATCGTATAGACATCGAACTCGGCATCCTCAAAGGGCAACGCCATTGCATCGCCCACGACCCAGTCCAACTGGGCCGCCAGATGCTCGGCCTCCGCCCGCTTCTGTCCCTCGACAAGCATGCTTTCGGTCATATCGCAAACCACGGCCCGGGCCGACCCCGCCCGCCGCAGGAACCGGAACGCGATGTCGCCCGTCCCCCCGGCCACATCCAGCAGGCGCTGTCCCGCCCGGGGCGCCAGCCAATCCATCATCGCGTCTTTCCAAAGACGATGAATCCCGACGCTCATCACGTCGTTCATGACATCGTATTTCGAGGCGACATTGGAAAAGACACCGTGGACCAGCCCGGCCTTGTCTTCCTCCGCAACCGTACGGTTGCCGAAATGCGTCGTCTTTTCAGAGTGATCCGTCATCATCTTGCCTCTTGGACGTTCCGCTTCTCATATAGGCCAATGTCTCAACACTCAATCGCGCAACACTGACGCAGCCCGGATATGAAAACAGTCGCGTCCCGTCTGGTCATTCTCGCCTGCGCCTTTGGCGTATTCGTCCTTATCGCCCTGATCCTCCGCGAAGACGTGCCGATGCCGGACTGGATCCCCTTCGATCTCCATAAATCGGTTTGGCTCGCCCCGGTGCTCAAACTGTTCGGCGTGCTTCTTCTTGCGTCTCCCTTCGCCGGGGTTATCGCGGCGTTCATTGTCCTGGGCTCGGACCCGGAGGGCCGCGAGCCCGCCACCACGGATGCCGCCGGACGTTTCGAGCTTCGCCTCGCGCCCGGCGCCAAATACACCGCCGTCGGGTTCACCCTGATTGTTCTGGGTATGCTCCTCTTCGCCCTGATCTGGAAGGAGGAGCCGCTTGGCATCTGGCTCTTCGTGTCGCCTCTGATCCTGGCCTTCCTCTACGGGCTCGTGCTCTGTTTCGCCGTCCGCGCGCGGTATGACGACGACCGGGTGGCTTCGCTCTACTACAGCCTGCGCTGGCGGGAACATCGCTGGGACGACCTCACGGGAATCGAGTTCGATGGCGGCGCGGGCGACGTGATCCTCCGCTTCGGCGACAAGGGAAACCAGCGTCTCTCGGCCTACTACTCCGGAATCGGTCACCTGATCGAGTTTGCCCATTCCGTCCTTCAACAGCGCGACCGCGTCCAGTCCCCCTGGGGCTAGGCGCACCCTCCGCGGCCTCACGCCATCCCGTTGCGAAAACGCGTCATTCCCGATCTCTTGTTCCAGACTGGCTTCCCCCGATCCCGCGCTCCGGGCTAATATTCACGCGGGCGGCGGGCATAGCTTGGAAAGTTGTCGCATGGCCCGCGTCCTCACTCTTCTTGCCATCACAGCCTGCGCTTTCGCGCTCGTGGCCTATGTCGCACAGCACCCGGAATGGTGGGAGCCGATGCTCGAGTCACAGGGGATCGACCGCGACAGCCGCACTTTCAGGTCGGGTGCAAAGCTCATACTGGCCATCGTCGTCGGGCTTCCGCTCACCGCGCTGATCCACGCCATCGGCAGGCTTGGGTCGAACCGGGCACGAACCGACATTCATGGCTACAAGGTGCTCCGTCTCCGCGCCGGCACCCGCTATTTCCTGACCTTCTCCACGCTCTGCATCGCCGCCATGTTCTTTGCGCTTCCGATCGTTGACCCGACGACCAAAGCGCCTTGGGCGTTCCAACTGGGCGGGATCGTCACCGTGTTCTTCGCGCTGGTGCTTCTGACGGCCCGGATTCGCTACGACAACGCGACACTCAGCGTTTCGGGCAATCTCGGGGGCCGAAAGCGGTTCCAATGGGCCGATCTGACCGACATTCAGGAGCTGCCCGACCTGAAACGATACGTTCTTGTCTTCAAGAACGGCAGGAAGGCCTCTATCTCTTTCAACTACGCCGGCGTCGATGACCTGATCGAAACGGCGCAAGCGAAATTGGGGGCCTATGCCGGAATTGCCAGAAGTCGAAACGGTCAGGTCGGGGCTTGACCCGGTCCTGACCGGCCATGTGATCGTCAGGGCCGATATTCGCCGCCCCGACTTGCGCTGGCCGCTGCCTCTGGGCATGGCAGAGCGGTTGACGGGCAAGACCGTGGTCGCGCTGCGGCGGCGCTCGAAATACATCCTTGCCGACCTGTCTTCCGGCGAAACGCTCATCATCCATCTCGGCATGTCCGGCAGAATGCTGATCTCCGGCACCCAGATCGGCCAGTTCCATCACGATCACCCGGCACCCGAAAAACACGACCATGTCGTGCTCGACACCGATCACGGCGCGCGTGTGACCTTCAACGACGCGCGCCGCTTCGGCGCGATGGACCTCTGTCCCACCGATGCGGTCGAAACCCATTGGCTGCTCGACAGGATCGGACCCGAACCGCTCGGAAACGCCTTCAACGAGGATTACCTCGTCGCCGCCCTCCGTGGCCGCAACACACCGATCAAGGCTGCGCTTCTCGACCAGCGAATCGTTGCGGGTCTGGGCAATATCTATGTCTGTGAAACGCTCCACCGCGCCCGGATCTCGCCACGTCGCAAGGCCGGCCGGATCGCCGCAGACCGGGTCCGGACACTGGTTCCCGTGATCCGCAAGGTTCTGTCCGAAGCAATCGAGGCGGGCGGCTCCTCGCTCCGCGATTACCGGCAGGCGGATGGGGAACTTGGCTATTTTCAACATACTTTCCGGGCATATGGCCGCGAAGGCGCGCCATGCCCCACCGTCGATTGCACCGGCAAGATCACCCGCATCGTGCAATCCGGACGCTCGACTTTCTTCTGTCCAACCTGCCAAAGATAGCGCGGCGCAAGGCCAATCCGGGCTTGAAAGCACTGTGGGGGCTGATAAGCCTTCCGTCTGACTTGGTCCGATCCAAAGAAGGTTGCCATGGCCTACAAGACCCTGATCGTCGAGAACGAAGATCACGTCGCTACCATCACCCTCAACCGTCCCGACTCCCTGAATGCCCTCAACGCCGAGTTGCTGGGCGAGCTCTCTCAGGCCGTGCGCGAGGCGGAAGAGAACGAAAAGATCCGCTGCATCATCCTGACGGGATCGGCCAAGGCCTTTGCCGCCGGGGCCGATATCAATGAAATGGCGGAACTCAGCTTTGTCGATGTATTCGCCTCCGACAAGTTCGGCCAGGAAACCGCACAGATCGCCCGTTGCCGCAAACCGATCATCGCCGCCGTCGCAGGCTACGCGCTGGGCGGCGGCTGCGAACTCGCGATGATGTGCGATTTCATCATCGCCGCCGACACCGCGAAATTCGGACAGCCCGAGATCAACCTTGGCGTCATCGCGGGCATCGGCGGCACCCAAAGGCTCACGCGCTTCGTGGGCAAGTCGAAATCGATGGAAATGCACCTCACCGGCCGCTTCATGGATGCCGAGGAGGCCGAGCGTTCGGGCCTCGTCAGCCGGGTCGTTCCTGCCAAGAAGCTGATGGAAGAGGCGCTGGCGGCAGCCAACAAGATCGCCGAGAAATCCATGCTCACGGCGATGGCGGTAAAAGAAGCCGTGAACCGCAGCTACGAGACCACCCTGAACGAGGGTCTTCTGTTCGAACGCCGCATGTTCCACGCGCTTTTCGCCACCGAGGATCAGAAGGAAGGGATGCAGGCCTTCCTCGACAAGCGGGAAGCGCAGTTCCGTGACAAGTGACGCCGCCGCCGTCACGATTCTCGATGGCGGCATGGGTCAGGAACTGGTCCGCCGGTCCGGCCGCGCGCCCACCGGCCTCTGGGCCACGCAGGTGATGATCGACACGCCGCATCTGGTGCGTGAAATCCATGACGACTACTTCGCTGCCGGGGCACAGATCGCGACCGCGAACACCTATGCGCTGCACCGTGACCGGCTCGAGCCTGCCGGGCAAATCGCGCGATTCGAGGAACTCCATCACCTTGCCTGCGAACAGGCCGTCCTGTCCCGCGATGCCCATGGCCGGGGCCGCGTCGCAGGGGCTCTCGGACCGCTCGAATGGTCCTATCGCGGCGATGATGGCCCACCCTTCGCGATTGCCGCACAGGCTTTCGCGGAAATCGCGGCGATCCAGAATGACTATGTCGACCTCTACCTGATCGAAACCGTGACCTCTCTTGCCCGTGCGCGCGCAGCGCTCGAAGGCACGCTTGGTCATGGCAAACCCGTCTGGCTCGCCATCAGCGTCGACGACGACGACGGAACACGGCTCCGCTCGGGCGAACCGGTGGCCCGCGTCATCGACCTCCTTGACGACTATCCCTTCGCGACGCTCCTGGTGAACTGCTCGATCCCCGAAGCGGTCGGTACAGCCGTCGCGCAACTCAAGGGCGCCCCGGTGCCGGTCGGCGCCTATGCCAACGGCTTCAACGGTATCTCTCAAAGCTTCCTGTCCGCCGGATCCGCCGTCGACAAGCTTCGCGCGCGCACCGATCTCGACCCCGCCGCCTATGCCGCCTTCGCCGCCCGTTGGGTCGAAGATGGCGCCACGATCATCGGCGGCTGCTGCGAGGTGGGCCCCGCCCATATCCGCGCACTTTCCACCCGCTTCGCCGCATGACCCGCGACACTCCGCAGTTTGTCCCGCAAACCGCTGTTGACAGCCGCACGACTCGCGCCTAGAAGCGCGACTTCAGATTGAAACGACCCGAAATTGGGAATCCGTACGCATGGCTAACTCGCCCCAGTCCAAGAAACGCGCCCGTCAGAACGAGCGGCGCTTTGCCGTGAACAAGGCGCGTCGCTCGCGCATCCGCACCTTCCTGCGCAAGGTCGAAGAGGCGATTGCCTCCGGCGACAAGGATGCAGCAGGCACCGCACTCCGCGCCGCTCAGCCCGAGTTGATGCGCGGCGTCACCAAAGGCGTGTTTCACAAGAACACCGTTGCACGGAAGATGTCGCGCCTGTCGAGCCGGGTAAAGGCCATCGGCTGAACTCTGCCTGACGTCACGTGATGCTGAAACGCGCCTCCGGGCGCGTTTTTTATTTGCCTGATTTGGGTTACCCAACGACCCGAATGTGCACGCCGGACACGCACTCCGGATTCGTTCCGACAAAGTGTGAGTCAAGGTTGAAGTTCTGTTGCGGAAGAGGCCGTGCCGTTGCTAGCGTCCTCAGGCGATTCACATCGTCTTGGGGGGACATGGATGACAGGGCACGGCGCGGTCGCGCCGGTTGGTGAGATTTCACCATCCGACGCGTGGGATTTGTTGGTAACGAATCCTGGTGCAGTGCTGGTCGATGTCAGGACGCTGGCGGAATGGAAATTCGTCGGCACGCCTGATCTCGGGGAGTTGAGGAAGTCCACGATCTTCGTGGAATGGTCCTTGTTTCCCGACATGTCCGTAAACCCGCGCTTTGTCGCGGACCTCGAGGAAAAGCTGGACGGAGCTGCACCGTCGCATCTGCTTTTCCTCTGCCGGTCCGGAGCGCGATCTTTGAGCGCCGCTCAGGCGGTCGCTGACCATTTGTCTTCTCAAGGCAGGTCGGCGGTCTGCCTGAACGTGGCCGAAGGATTCGAGGGCGATCTGGGTCCGACAGGACACCGGGGGGCGGTCAATGGCTGGAAATCCCGGGGGCTGGCATGGCGCCAGTCTTGAACAAGAACTTGAAAACCGGGTCGGGACAGTATGACGGAAGAAATCTGGGGGGATATTCGTGAAATTCTCATTGGGCGGGTTGGCCGAAACAACTATGTGAACTGGATCGAGCCGCTTCAGTTCTCTGAACTCGCGGACGGGGTCGCCCGCTTCCTTGTCCCCACCCAGTTCATGGGCACGTGGGTCTCGCAGAATTTCGGCGATCAGATCCTTCGCGTCCTGACAGGGCACGGGCAAAAGGTTAGCCGGATCGAATTCGATGTCCCGCCCATGGCGGTACAGGGCCCGGGTGACCGACCAAAGCTCAGGCGCTCCGGCGCCAGGGAAGAAACAGTCACCGCCGACCCCCAGCCGGACCCAAAGCAATCGCTCGAGCCGCTCCCCGGCGCCTCGCTGGATCAGCGCTTCACCTTCGACAGCTTCGTGGTGGGCAAACCCAATGAACTCGCCCATGCCGCCGCCCGCCGCGTTGCCGAAGGCGGGCAGGTCACCTTCAACCCGCTCTTCCTCTATGGTGGCGTCGGACTGGGTAAGACTCACCTGATGCATGCCATCGCGTGGGAACTGAAGACAAAGAGCCCCGACCTGCGCGTCGTCTACCTCTCCGCCGAGCAATTCATGTACCGCTTCGTTCAGGCCCTGCGCGAAAAGGACATGATCGGCTTCAAGCAACTGTTCCGCTCGGTCGATGTGCTCATGGTGGACGATATCCAGTTCATCGCGGGCAAGGACGCGACACAGGAAGAGTTCTTTCACACCTTCAACGCACTGGTGGATCAGAACAAGCAGATCATCCTCTCCGCCGACCGCGCTCCCACCGAAATCCACGGGATCGAGGAACGCATCGTCAGCCGCATGCAGTCGGGCCTTCTCGTCGACCTCCACCCAACCAACTACGAACTTCGCCTCGGCATCCTTCAGCAAAAGGTCGAGCAGTTCTCGGAACAGTTCCGCGACCTCGAGATCGCCGAGGGCGTTCTCGAATTTCTCGCCCATCGTATCTCGTCCAACGTTCGCGTGCTCGAAGGCGCGCTGATGCGGCTCTTCGCCTTCGGCAGTCTCGTCGGACGCGAGATCACGCTGGAACTGACGCAGGACTGCCTTGCCGACATCCTTCGCGCGACCGACCGCAAGATCACTGTCGAAGAAATCCAGCGCAAGGTCTCCGATCACTACAACATCCGCCTCAGCGATCTGATCGGCCCGAAACGCGTCCGCACCTTCGCCCGCCCGCGACAGGTCGCCATGTATCTCGCCAAACACATGACCACCCGCAGCCTGCCCGATATCGGGCGTCGCTTCGGGGGCCGGGATCATACCACCGTCATGCACGGCGTGCGCCGGATCGAGGAACTCAAGGCCCGCGACAGCCAGCTTGCCGAGGATCTCGAACTTCTGCGCCGCGCACTCGAAGGTTAGTCCCGCCAGAACGCCCCGCTTCCGCATTATTTCCACCAGATGGGCCGGGGTGCATCACCGCTCCCCTTGACCCCGATTCGGGGATTCCCCACAGTCTGCGTAATCCGCTTGCACGGGCGCAGAAAACCGATAGGTTTTCCGCCCCGGCATCCGAGGTGAGGGACAGGAAATGAAATTCTCCATCGAACGCGCAGCGCTCTTGCGGGCCGTCGCCCAGGCGCAATCAGTCGTCGAGCGGCGCAACACGATTCCGATCCTCGGAAACGTGCTGATCGAGGCCGAGGGCGATCATGTCACATTCCGCGCGACCGATCTCGATATCGAAGTCGTGGACCGAGCCCCTGCGCAGGTCACCCGCGCCGGCGCGACAACTGTCCCTGCCGTCACCCTGCACGAGATCGTGCGCAAACTCCCCGACGGCGCGCTTGTCACCCTCTCCGACGATGGCGCCTCCGGGCGCATGACCGTCGATGCGGGCCGCTCGAACTTCGCCCTCGCCACCTTGCCGCGCGAGGATTTTCCGGTCATGGCCAGCAGCGAATACGAGGCGAATTTCTCCGCACCCGCGCCCCTGCTGCGCCGCCTGTTCGACAAGTCGAAATTCGCCATCTCGACCGAAGAGACGCGCTACTACCTCAATGGTGTTTACCTGCACGTGGCTACGGGCGATAGCGGCCAGGTGCTCCGCTGCGTCGCCACCGATGGCCACCGGTTGGCCCGCATCGATGCCGATCTTCCGGCGGGCGCGGAAACCATGCCCGGCGTGATCGTTCCCCGCAAGACGGTGGGCGAACTCCGCAAACTTCTCGACGATGACGAGATGCAGATTGCCGTCTCGGTCTCCGAAACAAAGATCCGCTTCGCCACGCCCGAGATCACCCTGACATCCAAGGTCATCGACGGCACCTTCCCCGACTACACGCGCGTCATCCCGCAAAGCAACACACGCCGGCTCGAAGTCGATGCCGCCGATTTCGCAAAGGCCGTGGACCGCGTCGCTACCGTGTCCTCCGAACGCTCCCGGGCGGTCAAACTCAGCCTCGATACCGACAAGCTGGTCCTTTCGGTCAACGCGCCCGATGCCGGCGCGGCGGAAGAGGAACTGGCGGTTGCCTATGGCGATGAACCGCTCGAGATCGGCTTCAATGCCAAGTATCTTCTCGAGATCGCAAGCCAGGTCGACCGCGAGAATGCCGTGTTTCTGTTCGACACGCCGGACCGCCCGACGCTCATGCATGAAGGCAACGACACAAGCGCGATTTTTGTCGTCATGCCGATGCGCGTGTGACCCGCGGCTTCGGATCAACCCGAACACGGCTGAACCGCGCGGGGTAAAGGCCTGACCATGCCCGCTCATGCGCTCATAAGCCTGACGCTCTCGCATTTCCGCTCCCACCGTCTGGCGCAGATCGACACTGATCCGCGCCCGGTTGCGATCTCCGGGCCCAATGGCGCGGGCAAGACCAATATTCTCGAGGCCGTCTCGCTCCTTTCCCCCGGCCGGGGCCTGCGCCGCGCCGCCCCCGGCGATCTCTCGCGCCAGCCCGAGGCGCTGGGCTGGCGGATCGGGGCCACGCTTCGCTCGGGCCACCAGGTGCACGAGATCGACACGCGCGCCGAACCGGGCGAACCCCGCAGCCTGCGCATCGATGGCAAGACCGCGCCACAGGTGGCCCTCGGCCGCATCGCCCGCATCCTCTGGCTCGTCCCCTCCATGGACCGGCTCTGGATCGAAGGCGCCGAAGGCCGCAGGCGCTTTCTCGACCGGATCACGCTGTCCTTCGAACCGCTGCACGGTGATGCGGTCCTGACCTATGAAAAGGCCATGCGCGAACGGAACCGGCTTCTGAAGGACATGGTCCGCGACGCACATTGGTACGCGGCACTCGAGGCCCAGATGGCCGATGCCGCGACGCGCATCCGCGAAAATCGTGCCGCCGCCCTCGCGCGGCTCGCCACGGCGCAGGACGGGGCCGACACCGTCTTTCCCGCCGCGGCCCTCGTTCTCACCGAACCCGAGGATGCGCCGGATCTCCAGCATGCGCTGGCCGACAGCCGCGGGGCGGACCTGCGTGCGGGGCGCACCCTTCTCGGCCCCCACCGCGCCGACCTCGAGGCGACCTATACCGCAAAGGGCGTCTCTGCCGCGCAATGTTCCACCGGCGAACAGAAGGCGCTCCTGATCTCCCTGATTCTGTCCAACGCCCGCGCCCTGACCGAAGATACCGGCAACGCCCCCATGGTGCTTCTTGACGAGGTGGCCGCCCATCTCGATCCCGACCGCCGCGCCGCGCTCTATGACGAGATCTGCGCATTGGGCGCGCAGGCATGGATGACCGGCACCGAACGGGGACTGTTCGACGCATTGGGCGACCGCGCGCAATACCTGTCCGTCACCGAAGAGGATGGGCAATCCCACGTCGTGCCCGGATGACGATCACGCCGTCGCGCCGCGCCGCATCCTACGCCGCACCGATACCGTCTCGGGCATCCTTCTGATCTGCGTCGGCCTGGCGATCCCCTTCACCTGAACCCGGCTGCAACCACGCACGGATATAGGGCCTCACCCGGTCCTTGATCGAACTGGCATTGTGCAGCGCACAGAATTTCAGCCCGATCGCGTTTAGCGCGAAGGCCAGAACCCCCTCGGCCAGAAGCTCCGTGTCCACATCGCGCCGGATCCCGGGCATCTGCGGCAACCAGCGCATCAAAAGCTCGACCTGATGCAGAAAGTTCAGGGCGATCTCGGTCGCATCATCGACCGCAGCGGCCCCCGAATACCGCATGACGACATCAAAGACGAAGCGGTCCTGCGCCATGAACTCGTAAAGCGGCTCGAACGCATCGCACAATTCCTCGACGTTCCGCGGCACCGGTCCGCTTGCGATCTTCGCCAGAAGGAGATGCATCTCCTCGCCCAGAAGCTGCGCCAGAAGGCTGTCCTTGTCGTCGAAATGCGAAAAGAACGTCCCCTTCGCAACGCCCGCATCCCGCACCACATCCTCGACCCGCAGCGCGGCGGCACCATCACGCGCGACAATGGCACACGCGGCCTCTAACAGGCGGGCGCGGGTTTCAAGTCGGCGTTTCTGCGGCGCACGGGACATTCCAGTTGAATACCAAAGAAAATGACCACGGTCAAATTTATATATTGACCGCGGTCACTTTTTGCGACTATCAAAATGACCACGGTCACTTTTACAAGGAATCACACCATGCCCACAAAGAAAATACTCGTTCTCGACGGCCATCCGGGTCAAAGCTCCCTGTCCCGCACCTTCGCCGAAACCTATGCGGAAAGCGCCTCACATGCGGGTCACGACGTGCGTCTGCACCACCTCTCCGAAATGGCGTTCGACATGGATTTCGGTCAGGGCAACTACAAGAACTGGAAACCGCTCGAACCGGAACTCGAAACCTTCATGTCTGATCTCGAATGGTCGACACATGTCGTTGTCACCCTGCCGATGTGGTGGGGTGGCCTTCCCGCGAAACTGAAAGCGCTGTTCGACCGTGCCTTCGTGCCGGGCCGCGCCTTCGACCCGCGCAACCCGAACAGGATTGGCTTGCCCGCGCCCCTTCTCGGTGGCCGCACAGCCCGCGTCATCATGACCTCGGACACGCCGGGATGGATTCTCCGCTGGTTCTACAACCGCAGCATCGTCCACCAGATCAACAAGCAGATCCTCGGATTCGTCGGCATCAAACCGGCCCGCCACACCCATTTCTCGCCCGCCTCCGAAGCCCGGGGGCAGACTGTCGAGGGCTGGATCGCAACGGTCGCCCGGCTGGGCATGACCGCTGTTTGAAGAATGCGCGCCCGGATACTAAATATTGTGTCTCGGGCGTGACATCCCCCCCAAAAAAGCCTATAAAATCACCTAAATGACCAAGGAAAGCGCGCATGGCCGAAGCGGCTCGCCAACCGGACGAATACGGTGCCAATTCTATCAAAGTTCTCAGAGGGTTAGAGGCGGTCCGAAAGCGCCCCGGTATGTATATCGGGGACACGGATGATGGCTCTGGCCTGCACCATATGGTGTACGAGGTCGTCGACAACGGCATCGACGAGGCTCTGGCCGGTCACGCAGATGCGGTGACGGTCACGATCCACGCGGATTCCTCGGTTTCCGTAAGCGATAATGGCCGCGGAATTCCGGTCGATCTGCACCAGGAAGAAGGCGTCTCCGCCGCCGAGGTCATCATGACCCAGCTGCACGCGGGCGGAAAGTTCGACCAGAACTCCTACAAGGTCTCGGGCGGTCTGCACGGCGTTGGCGTCTCTGTGGTGAACGCGCTCTCCGATTGGCTCGAATTGCGCATCTGGCGCGACGGCAAGGAACACTACGCCCGCTTCGAAGGCGGCGATACGGTCGAACATCTGCGCGTCGTGGGCGATGCCAATGGTCGCAAGGGCACCGAGGTTCGCTTCCTCGCCTCGACCAAGACATTCTCGAACCTCGACTACGTGTTCAAGACGCTGGAAAACCGGCTCCGCGAACTGGCTTTCCTCAATTCCGGCGTCCGCATCATTCTGATCGACGAGCGCGAGGCCGAACCCCAGCGCTCCGAGATGTTCTATGACGGCGGGGTGCGGGAATTCGTCCGGTATCTCGACCGTCACAAGCATCCGCTGATCGAGGAACCCATCTTCATCATCGGCGAACGCGACGGGATCACCGTCGAGGTCGCGATGTGGTGGAACGACAGCTACAACGAGATGGTACTGCCCTTCACCAACAACATTCCCCAGCGGGACGGCGGAACCCATCTCGCGGGCTTCCGCGGCGCGCTCACCCGTACGCTGAACCTCTACGCGGGCCAGTCGGGCATCGCGAAGAAGGAAAAGGTCAACTTCACCGGCGACGACGCCCGCGAAGGTCTGACCTGCGTCCTGTCGGTCAAGGTCCCGGACCCGAAGTTCAGCTCCCAGACGAAGGACAAACTCGTCTCATCCGAGGTTCGCCCCGCCGTCGAGGGCCTGATGAACGAAAAGCTGGCCGAATGGTTCGAGGAAAACCCGGGACCGGCCAAGATGATCGTGACCAAGATTGTCGAGGCTGCGCTGGCCCGCGAGGCCGCCCGCAAGGCGCGCGAGATGACGCGCAAGAAGTCCACGAACGATGTCAGCTTTCTGTCCGGCAAGCTCAAGGAATGCTCCGAAAAGGATCCGGCAAAGCGTGAATTGTTCCTCGTCGAGGGCGACTCGGCCGGCGGCTCCGCCCAGACCGGCCGCGATCGCCGGACACAGGCGATCCTGCCCCTGCGCGGCAAGATCCTGAACGTCGAACGGGCGCGGTTCGACCGGATGCTGGGAAGCCAGGAAATCGGAAATCTCGTCATGGCGCTGGGCACCGGCATCGGGCGTGACGAATTCGACATCGCGAAACTGCGCTATCACAAGGTCATCATCATGACCGACGCCGATGTGGACGGCGCGCATATCCGCACCCTGCTTCTGACCTTCTTCTTTCGTCAGATGCCGGAGCTGATCGACGGCGGCTATCTCTACATCGCCCAGCCACCGCTCTACAAAGTCGCCCGAGGCAAGTCCGAGGTCTACCTGAAGGACCAGACCGCCCTCGAAGATCACCTGATCGAACAGGGCATCGACGGCGCAATGCTGCGGCTTGGCACGGGAGAGGAAATCGTGGGCGCCGACCTCGCGCGGGTTGTCGAGGACGCTCGTCATGCCCGCCGCGTGATCGACGCCTTCCCGAACCAGTATCTGCCGATGATCATCGAACAGGCCGCCGTCGCCGGTGCCTTCGTTCCGGGCCGCGTCGACTCCGATCTTCAGGGCGTGGCCGATGCCGTGGCGAAACGGCTCGATCAGGTCGCGCTGGAATACGAAAAGGGTTGGGTCGGGCGCCCGACCCAGGACAAGGGTATCCGGCTGACCCGCGCGCTGCGCGGCGTCGAAGAGGCCCGTACCCTCGACGGCCCGATTCTGCGGGGGGGCGAGGCGCGCCGTCTGGCCAACCTCACCGACAGCCTTGCCGAGGTCTATGCCACCTCCGCCCGCCTCACTCGCCGGGACAAGACATTCGAGATCACCGGCCCCCTCAGCCTGCTCGAGGCGATCCTCGACGAAGGCGAAAAGGGCCTCTCGCTGCAGCGCTACAAGGGTCTGGGCGAAATGAATCCGGGCCAGCTCTGGGAAACAACGCTCGACCCCGAAGCCCGCACCCTTCTGCAGGTCAAGGTCGAGGATGTGGCCGAGGCCGACGACATCTTCACCAAGCTCATGGGCGATGTCGTCGAACCCCGCCGCGAGTTCATCCAGCAGAACGCCCTGAACGTCGCCAATCTCGATACCTGACGCGCGACCGGATCACGACAGTGCCGCACCGCAACGCCCGCGTGAAATCGCGCGGCCCGTCTTGCGCGCTCCCCTGATCCAAGGCACTCCTGTGCCTGCACCATTCAGGACTGAAAACCGTGACCAAGACCGTGCTGCTTCTCAACGGGCCGAACCTCAATCTTCTCGGTCAACGCGAACCCCATATCTACGGGGCTGAAACGCTTGCCGATGTCGAACGCGACTGCGCCGAGGCGGCAGCTGCACTGGGCCTCGTACTCGATGCGCGCCAGTCGAACCACGAAGGTCAGCTTGTCGACTGGATTCAGGAGGCGCGGGGCACGGCCGCGCGGCATCATCATCAACCCCGGTGCCTACAGCCACACCTCCGTGGCCATTCTCGATGCGCTCTCCGCCTTCGAAGGCCCGGTGCTCGAGGTGCATGTCTCGAACATCCACCGACGCGAGCCGTTCCGCCACCATTCCTATGTGTCAAAACGGGCCGATGGCGTCATCGCGGGCTTCGGCACCGATGGCTACCGCTTCGCGGTTCAGCGTATGGCGCGCTTGCTGGCGGTCTGATCCCGCGCGATCTGCCGCTGCCGCTCCCGGAACCGCGCCCTGTCCGCTTCCGAATGCTCGTCGATGCAGCGGTGGCAGCTGACCCCTTCCTCATAGGCCGGGTGGTCGCGATCCGCGGGCTCCAGAGGCCGCCTGCACCCATAGCACAGGATATGCGGACCTTCGGCCAGCCCGTGACCCACCGACACCCGCTTGTCGAAGACAAAGCACTCGCCTTCCCAAAGGCTCTCTTCCTCCGGAACCTCCTCGAGGTATTTCAGGATTCCACCCTCAAGGTGAAACACCTCCTCCACCCCCTGGCCGATCAGCCAGCTTGTGGCCTTCTCGCAGCGGATACCGCCGGTACAGAACATCGCGATCTTCTTGCCCTCGAACTCATCACGATGGGCATTCCACCAATCGGGGAACTCTCCGAAACTGCGGGTTTCAGGGTCTATTGCACCGGAAAACGTGCCGATCTCCACCTCATAGTCGTTCCGCGTGTCGATCACCGCCACATCCGGCGCGGCGATCAGCGCGTTCCAGTCGGCGGGTTTCACATAGCGCCCCACCGCGCCGCGCGGATCCACGTCAGGCTGGCCCATCGTCACGATCTCGCGCTTCAGCCGCACCTTCATCCGGTTGAACGGCTGCGCCTCGGCATGGCTTTCCTTCCACTCAAGCGCGGCACAGCCGGGCAGGGTCCGCAAATGCGCCAAAACCGCCGCGATCCCCTCCGCCGTCCCCGCGATCGTTCCGTTGATCCCTTCCCGCGCCAAAAGCAACGTCCCGGTGACCCCATGGGCAAGGCAACGCTCCAGAAGCGGCGCCCGCAGCGCTGCGGGATCCTCGAACGGGGTGAAACGATACAGGGCGGCCACGGTAAACATGCGCCCAGCATCTAACCAGACATGGGCCCGTCATCAAGCCACCGTTGACATCGGCCTTCCCCGCCGCCTACCCAAGTCGAAACAGGATCGGAGACCCCCATGCGCCCTGCCAACGAAGCCCTGATTGTCATCGATGTGCAGAACGACTTTTGCCCGGGCGGCGCCCTCGCCGTGGCTGGCGGGGACGAGATCATCGCCCCGATCAACGCCCTGATCCCCGAATTTCAGGTCCGTGTCCTGACGCAGGACTGGCACCCGGCGGGCCATTCCTCCTTTGCCTCGACCCATCCGGGGCAGGATCCGTTCACGGTGATCGACATGCCCTACGGGCCCCAGGTTCTCTGGCCCGATCACTGCATCCAGGGCTCCGATGGCGCGGCCTTTCACAAGGCCCTGAACACCGATCCCGCCGATCTGGTGATCCGCAAGGGATTTCGCCCCGGCATCGACAGCTACTCGGCCTTCTTCGAAAACGACCATGAAACGCCCACCGGGCTGGATGGCTACCTGCGCAGCCGCGGCGTCGATACCGTCACCCTCGTGGGCCTCGCCACCGACTTCTGCGTCAACTACTCGGCGGTCGATGCGGCGCGCTGCGGCTACAAGGTTCGGGTGATCACAAGCCTCTGCCGCGCCATCGACATGGACGGATCGCTCGATGCGGCCCGCGACGGCATGCGCGCGGCGGGCGTCACCCTCGCCTGAACGCGCATCAAAGTCCCAGAAGCGCCCGACCCTGCCAGACCACGACCGTGGCCACGGTGACCGCCGCGACACCGCTCGCCATGGCATTGCGCGCGGATTCGAAGGGCGCGGTCAGAACACGCTTGCGCGCCACCGGCAGCCGGACCGGGGTGGATTGCTCCAGATGATCCATGAACGCCATGAAATCGAACCCGTTCATCTCCCGCCCGCCAATGGCATAAGAGGTCAGGTTCAGCGACAGACGTTCCACCATCTCCAACCGGGCCGCGTCACCCGCGGCGTCCTCGCCCTCCGCATCGGGCAGCGTCAGTCGGAACCCGGAGGCGACGAAATAGGCCTGAACCATCTCGTCGGCACCGCGCAGCGCCTCCACCGTCTGCGGGTCAGAGAACATCGCATAAAGGCCCCGATCCCCGGAGCGAAACTCGAAATCATAACGCAGAGCCATGTATGACCCCTATCCAACGCCCCGGAACGCCCGGATATTGCAGGTAAATTGTGGCAAAAGGTTGCCAATTCCTTAATTATCAAACCGAAACCTCCGATGCCCCGCGCTAGACAAGCCCGCCCCCCCGCGTCACAAAGCCAAAGCAAGGGGAGGAACCCATGGTCGACATCGCCACCCGCGTCTGGAACCACAAGTGGAAGATCGACCCGATCGTCCGCTCGCTGATCGACACCGATTTCTACAAGCTCCTGATGTGCCAGTCGGTGTTCCGCAACCGCCCCGACACCACCGTCACCTTCTCCCTCATCAACCGCACCGACACGCATCCCGCTGGCCAACCTCATCGACGAGGGCGAACTGCGCGAACAGCTCGACCACATCCGCTCCCTCTCGCCTCACCCGCGGCGAAAGCACCTGGCTGCGCGGCAACACCTTCTACGGCAAGCGCCAGATGTTCACCCCCGAATTCATGGACTGGTTCGAGGATCTGCGCCTCCCGCCCTACCAGCTCGAACGCCGTCGGCGACCAGTACGAACTGACCTTCGAAGGCAAATGGCCCGAGGTCATGATGTGGGAAATCCCCGCCCTCGCCGTCCTGATGGAACTGCGCGGCCGCGCCGTCCTGCGCGATATGGGCCGCTTCGAACTTCAGGTGCTCTACGCCCGCGCCATGACCAAGCTCTGGGAAAAGATCGAACGCTCCGTTCCGACGATACCCCGCGCATCGCCGATTTCGGCACCCGCCGCCGCCATTCCTTCCTCTGGCAGGACTGGTGCGTGCAGGCCATGACCGAGGGTCTGGGCACAGGCCTTCGTCGGCACCTCGAACTGCCTCATCGCCAAGAACCGCGATCTCGAGGCGATCGGCACCAACGCCCACGAACTCCCCATGGTCTATGCCGCACTGGCCGACAGCGACGACGACCTCGCCCGCGCGCCCTATGACGTGCTGGCCGACTGGCACGAAGAGCATGACGGCAACCTGCGCATCATCCTGCCCGACACCTACGGGACCGAGGGCTTCCTGAAGAACGCCCCCGACTGGCTCGCGGGCTGGACCGGCATCCGCATCGATTCAGGCGACCCGGCCGAAGGGGCCGAAATCGCCATCCGCTGGTGGAAAAGCCGGGGCGAGGATCCGCGCGAGAAAGCTGGTGATCTTCTCCGACGGCCTCGACGTGGACAAGATCCTCGAGCTGCAATCCCGCTTCCAGGGCCGGGTCCGGGTCTCTTTCGGCTGGGGCACGCTGCTCACCAACGACTTCCGCGGCCTGATCGCCGACGACGCCCTCGCGCCCTTCTCGCTCGTGTGCAAGGCCGTCTCCGCCAACGGCCGCCCCACCGTCAAACTCTCCGACAACCCCAGAAAAGCCATGGGCCCCGAGGCCGAGATCGCCCGCTACAAACGGGTGTTCGGGGTAGGCGAGCAGGAGGAGCTGGAGGTGGTGGTTTAGAGGCTCTACCCCCGCAAAACCCGCCCTTCCCCCAAATCCACATCCACAGACACCTTCGCGCCGGGTTCCAAACCCAGCAACACCGGCGTCTCCCTGATCCCGGACAGCGCCTGCACCACCTGACCGCTCTCCAGCGTCACCTCGACGATGGAACTGTCCCCCTGGAACCCCACATCGCCCAGCTTGCCCGGAACCCCGGTCCCGTCCCACGGGCGGATGCGCATGTATTCGGGCCGCACGGCCAGCACCAGTTTCTCGCCCGCCGCGAACTCCACCGGCTGGGGCAAGACCACCGATCCCAGCGACTGCACCCGCACCTCCGCCGATCCCGGCGTGAAGGCTTCGACATCAAAGAAATTCACCCGCCCGATGAAATCCGCCACGAAGCGGTCGACGGGATGCTTGTACAGCGTCATCGGATCGGCCAGTTGCATCAGCCGCCCGTCCTTCAGCACCGCCACCCGGTCGGCCATGGCCAAGGCTTCCGACTGGTCATGCGTCACCATCACGAAACTCACGCCCACGCTTTCCTGCAGCTTCACAAGCTCCAGCCGCATCGCATCGCGCAGCTTCGCGTCCAGCGCCGACAGCGGTTCGTCCAGCAACAGCACCCGGGGCCGCTTCGCCAGCGCGCGCGCCAGCGCCACGCGCTGCCGCTGCCCGCCCGACAACTGGTCCGGCATCCGGTGCGAAAACTCCGACAGCTTCACCTGCTCCAGCGCCTCCGCCACCTTCTCCTTGATCTCGCCCGCCGGCATCCGGTCCATCTTGAGCCCGTAGGCCACGTTATCGGCCACCGACATATGCGGGAACACGGCATAGGACTGGAACACCATGTTCACCGGCCGCTGGTTCGGGGCCACATCGGTCACGTCCTTGCCGTCGATCAGGATATCGCCCTCGGTGGGCGTCTCGAACCCGGCGATCATCCGCAACAGCGTCGATTTCCCACAGCCCGACGGGCCCAGAAGCGCGAATATCTCTCCGGGCTGGATGTCGATCGTCACATCCTCCACCGCGGTGAAAGACCCAAACCGCTTGGTCACATTGCGGATCGAAATGATGGCGTCCGTCACTTGTGCTCCTCTTCGAAGCTTTGAAACCGCATCGCGATGGCGGTCAGGACAAGCGTAATCAGGATCAGGACGGTCGAGGCCGCGTTGATCTCGGGCGTGACCGAGAAGCGCACCATCGAATAGACCTTGACCGGGAAGGTCACCGTATCCGGACCCGAGGTGAAGAATGTGATGACGAAATCATCCAGCGACAGGGTAAAGGCCAAAAGCCCGCCCGCGATCAGCCCCGGCTTCATATGCGGCAACAGGATATCGCGGAACACCTGAAACTCGCTCGCGCCAAGGTCCTTCGCCGCCTCTTCCATCTCGCGGTTGAAATTGTTCAGCCGCGTCCGGATCACCATCGCGGCGAAGGGGAAAGAAAAGGTGATATGCGCGATGATGATATTCGTCAGGTTGAACGGCCAGGGCGTGCCCGGCGACACGTAAAGTCCCATGGCCGAGAAAAACACCGCGATCGCCACACCCATGCAGATCTCGGGAATGACGATCGGCAGGGCCACCAGCCCCTCGTAGCCCGGCTTCAGCGGAAACCGGAACCGCCACAGCACGATCGCCGTGATCGCGCCAAGGATCACCGCAAAGATCGTCGAGATCACCGCGATCGCCAGCGAATTGACGAAGGCCTCCATCAGCGAGGCATTGTTCGCGGCCTTCACGTAGTAGTCCGTGGTGAAGCCCGCGCCAGATCGACGTTGCCGCCCCGACGCGAGTCGTTGAACGAAAAGATGATCAGGACGACGATCGGCGCATAAAGAAAGATCGTGGCCAGCACGAAAACCGACTGCAACGACAGCTTGCGCGCATAATCGAACGGTCCCGGTCGTTCCCTTCTTGCCCTAGCCACGCCGGTCTCTCCGCCTCTGTTTCTGCATCGCCGCGAAGGCCTGGATCGCCAGAATGATGAATGTCACGATACAGCAGGAACAGCGACATCGCCGACCCGAAGGGCCAGTCATTGGCCCCCTTGAACTGACGCTCGATCACGTTGGCGATCATGTCCACCTGTCCCCGGCCCAACAGCGCGGGCGTCAGGAACGACCCCAGCATCGGGATGAAGGTGATGATCGCGGCGGTAATCACGCCCGGCATCGTCAGCGGTAGAAGGATCGACCGGAAGGTCCGCCACTGGCTCGCCCCGAGATCAAGGCTCGCCTCGAGGAAGGACCGGTCCAGCCGTTCCAGCGACGCATAGATCGGCAGGATCGTGAATGGCAGTTGCACATAGACCAGACCGATGATCACTCCGCTCCAGCGGCCCAGGAACACGATCGGCTCGAACTCCTCGCCGATAAGGTCATAGGCGCCCAGCCCGACGAAGTTCAGAAACCCGTCGGCCCGGATCCACAACCACTCCAGCCCCTCGTTGACCCGGCCCCGCGTGCCGAGAATGTTCAGAAGCGCGTAGGTCCGGATCAGCAGGTTGGTCCAGAACGGCAGGATCACGATCAGAAGAAGCCACGGCTTCCATTTCGCCGGCGCCGTCGCGATCACAAGCGCCATGGGATAGCCCACCACCAGACAGATCGCGGTCGATATCGACGCAAGCCAGATCGACCGCCAGAACAGGGTCTGGATCTCGGGTTCGAGCAATCGCGCGTAATTCTCGAAGGTCCAGGTCGTCTTGACCTCGGTCAGCGAGATCGGTCTCGCTGAAGGAATAGACGAAGATGATGCCCAACGGGGCGACAAAGAACAGGAACAACCAGCCTGCGCTGGGAGTGAAGAACGCCAGAAAAACGCTCAGGTTTTTGCGAAAACTTTCCATGTTCAGCGTGAAACGGGCCGGTCCGACATCGCAGACCGGCCCCATTTCATGTTACCCGGCCGCCCGCACGCGGGTCCAGGCCGCGTCGATCTTGGACAGCACTTCCTGACCCGGGAAGACCGAAACCTCGGATTTCGCGATCGCCTCGGCGGGCGGGAAGATCGCGGGGTTCTGGGTATAGTCATCGCTCGAGCAGCGCCTTCGCCGCGGCGTTCGGCGTGGCGTAGTAGATGAAGTCGGCGATCTCCGCTCCGACCTGCGCATCGAGGATAAGTTGATCAGCTCGTGGGCGCCTTCGGGGTTCGGTGCGCCGACGGGGATGCACAGGTCATCCTCCCAAAGCAGACCGCCCTCCTTGGGCACGACATAGCCGATGTCATCATCTTCATCCATCGCCTGAAGGATGTCGCCGTTCCACTCCTGCGCAAGGGCGACTTCACCCGCAAGCAGAAGGTCCTGACCGTTATCGGGCGCGAAAGAGGTGATTCTCGACTTCTGTGCGATGATCATTTCCTCGGCCGCGGCGATGTTCTCGTCGCTCCAGTCGTTAAGCGACTTGCCCATCAGCTTGAACGCCATCTGCATCACCGTCGTGGGCTCTGCCAGAAGCGCGATCTTGTTCGCGTATTCGTCCGATGTGTACAGATGCGACCAGCTGTCCGGTACGCCGTCCACTTCCGACTTGCGATACCCGATTCCGATCGTGCCCCACATGTAGGGCATCGAATAGCGGCGGCCCGGATCATGCGCCGGATCGGCAAAGGCCGGATCGATATTCGCCATGTTCGGAATGCGCGAATGATCCAGCTCCTGAAGAAGATCGGCCACGATGAATCGCTCGACGAAATCGTTCGTGGGCACGATCAGATCGTAACCCGGGTTCCCGTTACGGAACTTCGCGAACAGCTCCTCGTTATCGGCGAACAGGTCGTACTGAACATCGATCCCCGTCGCGGCGGTGAACTCCGACAGGGTGTTCTCGCCGATATAGGTATCCCAGTTGTAGAAGTTGACCGTGCCGCCCTGTGCCGAAGCGAACTTCGGCATCGAAAAGCTCAGACCAACCGCGCCCATCCCCTGAAGGACAGACCGGCGGCCCGGCGAAAATCTTTTTCTGTGCATTTTTTGCTCCCGTGCTTGACCCGTCTTTTTCGCAGGTCCATTCTCGTGTTATAACACGCGCACGCAGCGCGTAAACATTCGTGAAACCCCAGATGATCCAACCCCAACCCGGAGACGGACTCAAGCGGGAAGTTTTGCATAATTTCTAGTCGCAATGAAAACGGGATACCTCTTTTGACAGGCGAACAGACCGATACGGGACCGGAACGGTATCGACCCAGCACGCTGGCCGATTCTCTGAACGCGCGTCTCAAGATCGATCTCTACGACGGCGGTTTCGCTCCGGGAGAGGCGATATCGATTCGTCGCATCGCGGAACGCGAAGGCATCAGCATCATTCCTGCACGCGATGCGCTGCGCGGTCTGGTGGGCGCCGGCGCACTGCAATTCCGCGACAGCCGCACCATCGTCGTGCCGCCGCTCAGCGCGGATACCCTGTCGGAACTCCGCTACGCCCGCATCGCGATCGAGGGCGAGCTGGCAGAGCTGGCCGCCCTCGGCCCCGGCAGATCCGCACTGCAGCACCGTCTCGCCGCCATCGACGCCGAGGTGACACAGGCGGTCCTGTCCCGCGATACCGCGATGTACATGCGGTCGAACCGGGATTTCCACTTCACGATCTACCGGGCCGCCAATGCGCCTGTCCTTCTGGAACTGGCCGAGCATCTGTGGCTCCGCTTCGGTCCCGGCATGCGTATCGTCTGCGACAGCCTCGATGGCCAGTTGCCCGGTCAGGACCACCATCAGAACGCCTTGCGCGCCCTCGCCGATGGCGACGCGCCCGCTTTTCGCTCCGCTCTCGCGGAAGATATCGCACAGGGCATGGACAGAATTCTCGCCCATGCCTCGCATCTCACTCACACTAATGATCCGAAGAAGGACGCACTATGAATATCCGAGCCAACCACCTGCCCACCGCAGAACTCCAGCGTCTCGACGCGGCCTATCACATGCACCCCTTCAGCGATGGCAACGCCCTGGCCAAGCGCGGTGCACGTATCATCACCGGCGCAAAGGGCGTCATGCTCACCGATTCCGAGGGCGAGCATCTGGTCGATGCCATGGCCGGCCTCTGGTGCTGCAATATCGGCCATGGCCGTCAGGAAATCGCCGACGCGGCCCACGCCCAGATGCTGCAACTCAGCTATTACAACACCTTCTTCATGACCTCGCACCCGCCGGTAATCGCACTGTCCGAGCGTCTGGCCGAACTCGCGCCCGGCACCCTGAACCACACCTTCTATGCCTCCGGCGGGTCCGAGGCGAACGACACCAATATCCGCCTCGTCCGGCACTACTGGGCCGCGAAGGGCAAGCCCGAGAAAAAGATCATCATCTCCCGCAAGAACGCCTATCACGGCTCGACCATGGGCGGCGCCAGCCTTGGCGGGATGCAGCCCATGCACGCGCAGGGCGGCCTGCCGATCCCCGATATCACCCATATCGACCAGCCCTACTGGTGGGGCGAAGGCGGCGACATGGACCCGGCCGAATTCGGTCGCGCCCGCGCCCGGCAACTGGCCGAAAAGATCGCCGAGCTTGGCGAAGACAAGGTCGCGGCCTTCATTGCCGAACCGATGCAGGGCGCTGGCGGCGTGATCGTTCCGCCTGAAACCTACTGGCCGGAAATCCAGGCCATCTGCGACGCCCACGAAATCCTGCTGATCGCCGACGAGGTCATCACCGGCTTCGGGCGCACCGGCAACATGTTCGGGTCCCAGACCTACGACATCCGCCCCGACGTCATGACCATCGCCAAGGGCCTGTCCTCCGGCTACGCGCCCATCGGCGGCTCGATCCTCACCGACGAAGTGGCCGAAGTGATCAATTCCGGCGGCGACTTCAACCATGGCTACACCTATTCGGGCCATCCCATGACCTGCGCCGTGGCGCTGGAAAACCTGCGCATCCTGACCGAGGAAAAGATCGTCGATCGGGTGCGCGAAGACACCGGCCCCTACCTGGCTGAAAAATGGGCGACGCTGGGAGAACATCCCCTCGTGGGCGAAACCGTGATCAAGGGTATGATGGCAAGCCTTGCGCTCACGCCCGACAAATCGGCTCGCGCCGCCTTCGCCGCGCCCAAGGGCACGGTGGGCTTGCGCTGCCGCGACCGCTGCTTCGCCGGAAATCTTGTGATGCGCCATGTGGGCGACCGCATGATCATCTCGCCGCCCTTGGTGATCACGCGTGCCGAGATCGACATGCTGATCGACCGCGCATGGCGCGCGATCGATGAAACCTATGAGGGTCTGAAGCGCGACGGCATGCTGGTCGCCGCCGCCTGAGGCCCGCCCCGAGGACGATCTCGGAAACCGGAATTGGAAACGCCCGCCCTGATCACGGGGCGGGCGTTTTCATCACGCCGCGCGCTTGAACTTGCCGCGTGCGGGCTTCCGCCGCCGCCGGCCCGCGCCGCCACTGGGCTTTTGGGCCTGCCGGTCGGCCTCCCACGCGGTCCCGCTCGCAACCGCGACCTGCGTGCCCAGAACCTTCTGGATCGCCCGCCATTCGCCGCTCTCGTCCTTCGAACAGAACGCCACCGCCCGGCCCGAGGCGCCGGCACGCGCCGTCCGCCCGATCCGGTGCACGTAATTCTCCGGCACATTGGGCAGGTCGTAGTTATAGACGTATTTCACTTCGGGAATGTCGATCCCGCGCGCGGCCACATCGGTCGCCACCAGAACCGTCACCTCGCCCGACTTGAACTGCCGGATCGCCCGGTCGCGCTGACCCTGGCTCTTGTTGCCATGAATCGAGTCCGCCTCGAACCCGGCGCCCCGCAGCTTCTTCATCAACCGCTCGGAGCCATGCTTGGTCCGCGCGAAAACCAGCGCCCGTTCGCCCACGTGATCACCCAGAAGCTCGGTCAGAAGCCCGGTCTTCTCGTCCTGCACAACGTAGTGCACCGATTGCGTGATCTTGTCGGCGGCCAAGCCCGGCCGCGCAACTTCGACCCGCACCGGATCGGTAAGGTATTCCCGCGACAGGTCCGCCATCAGCTTGGGCATCGTGGCGGAAAACATCATCGTCTGACGCTTCTTCGACAGAAGCGGCGCGATCTTCCGCAGCGCGTGGATAAATCCCATGTCCAGCATCTGGTCGGCCTCGTCCAGCACCAGGAACCGCGTCTGATCCAGCCGAACCGCCTTGCGGTCCAGCAGGTCCATCAGCCGCCCGGGCGTCGCGATGACAAGATCGGCACCCTTGCGCAGGCTGTCCATCTGGCGGTTCATCGACGCCCCCCCGGTGACGATCGCCACCTTGAGATGCGAGCCCCGCGTATAGGCTGCCAGATGATCGGCGATCTGTTTCGCCAGCTCGCGCGTCGGCGCAAGTACGAGGCCAAACACCTCTTTCGGCCCCGGTGCCACCCCCGCGGTCGTCAGCGCATGAATCAAGGGCAGGCCGAACGCGGCGGTCTTGCCCGTCCCGGTCTGCGCCAGCCCCATCACGTCGCGCCCGTTCATGGCATGCGGAATCGCCTGCCTCTGAATCGGCGTCGGATCAGTAATGCCCTGTTCTTTCAGGCGGGCCACCAGTTTGGGCGAAAAGCCCAGCATATCGAAATCCATTCGGATCGTCCTTTCGGCGCGGGAACGCATCCCCGCAATAAATAATCGGACCGGGCCGCCCAAAGGGCCGCCCAGCAGGTTCGGGTGCGCATCAAAGGCAATTCGCCCGGCGCAGACCCCCTCGCGTGATGTAGGAAATCAGTTCAACGCTCGCCTGTGGCCCGTATATCCGGGCCGTCTGCTCACGCGGCAGAACGTCAACGTTGAGAGGCATATCGGCGTTATCGGCGGATAAGTCAACAGAAACGGCGAAACGAGACGGCCCCGCGCGCTGTCCGCGGTCGCAGGATCACAAAGACCGCGACCCCGTGGAACGAACGCCAACTCGTGCGCAGCGGAGGAAAGGCCGCCATCGCCCCCGATCGCGCGATATGCGTCCCTACTACCGTTTCAATTGATCCCATGCACACAGTTGAAAGTCCGCGATGCGGGACGAAGCACCATTTCGCTGCGCGAGCGCCAAGGTCTGTCTTCAGGAAACACCCTGCCAAAAATGGTCCTATATGTCAGTGCCAAAAACGTACGAGTTTTGGCCGGGTCTCCTACTTTACGGGCCGCTTGATGAAGCGCTATGAACATCCTCATGTATTGTCCAATTCCTGGAATAAAAAAGGATCCTGAAAAACGCTGGAACCAACCAGATCGCATCTTCTTCGGGTTCGGCGCATGCCATATCTTGGCCGGAGTATTTCTTGAAGAAGCGCCCATGGGTGGATTCTACGGGGAGTGGATCGTCCCAAACGAGGGCTTTACTGGCAACCATATGTTTGTGACGAACGGTCAGGTATCGTTCGATTTTCATGGCTATTCGCTCCGTGAGAGCCTGTTGGCGCGATACTGGAGAGGCTATCAAACTCGATATCCAGAATGGGATGCCAAAATTGTAGAAATCGACTTCCCGCTGCTTGACACTCAAGAGCTGAACGCGCGCAAGCATCTCGGTCCAGACCAGTATTTCGGTGATCCCGTAACCAGAGCCCGACAATTCATCGCATCGAAAAGATGTCCTGGCGAGCTGCTAGCGCTATCCCGTGTCGGCCTCTCTGATAACATCTGCAATTAGACCATTTAGCGCCATCGGTTGCATCATCGGAACATAGTGGCCACAGTTCGCAATCACGTGGAGACGCGCTTCATCTGATAGTTCGGCAAGTCGTTGGGAATAACTCAGGCCTGGCAGCGCGTCACGGTCACCTGTCACGATATGAATCGGGATTGAGCTTTCCGCCACCAACTCTTCCCGGCTGTTGCGTGTGTGGAATGCATGGAGGCCGTTGACCAAACCCTCCTCGGGCTGATCCAATGCGATTTCCTTGGCACGCTGAGCCACGTTATCCACACCTTCAAGGTAGAAGAGGTGTTGCCAGTAGCGCTCCCATGCGCCCGCAACCCCCTGATCCTCAATTGTTCGGTAGGCATCGGAAAGGGACGCCGGATTGGGATCACACCGCGCCTTGGTTCCAATCAGGATCGCTGCCGCAACACGCTCAGGAGCGAGGTTGATAACTTCCAAAGCACATGATCCGCCTACCGAGCATCCCACGACGATCAGCCGATCCTGTGAAGTGGCTTCTAAGCTCTTTGCTGCCCACTGAGTGATGTCGCTGCCAAACTCATAAAGGTCCGGTGCGATGGTGTTCTTGGGCATGATCTGAAGCTGGTTCTCCCACATCCGCCCATCCAAGGGTAAGGCATGAAGAAGTAACAATCCGAGGTCAGGTGAAGTTCTCATTTCAGGAGCCTAGCGGTACGGTAGATGAAAGTCAGCTTCGCACGTCCACACTTGGGACATAGACGTGTTGCCAAAACCTATGTGCCACAAACCCTTGGCAAAATTGCCTTTGATTTTGTCACGTTTTTGGCTGCTCTTAATAAGCGGTCGTTGGTGCAAGCTGCAGCATCAGGTAAACTGGACTCAAAGCCGCCCGTCGCCAACCGATCGATCCGCACCCACCTCAGGATGCCGCCTGCCGCTGGCCTTCCTGCATGCAAACCGCATCCGCCGCCTCGACCGACATCGTCTCGGGCCGGTTGATCGCCCGGTCCCACAACACCCGCTCCTTGGTGTAAAGCTGGCAGGTCACGATCCCTTCCGGCGTCGAAACCTCCACCGGCTCGCTTTCGTAATCCTTCGGGTCGATGCACCCGGTCAGGCCGAATGCGACGACAAGCAACAGAACGAGTTTCGATTTCATCGCGGGGTCGATCCTTCTGAACAGAGCTTCTCGGTTCACCCAAGAACGTGTCAGAAATGAGGCGCGGTTCCCGATCCGGGCGTCATTCCGGGTCGACTCCACCCCGCAGCGCCTTCACCGCGCCGCGCTTCTTCTTCGCATCCACCCGCTTGCGCTTCTGGTTCAGCGACACCCGCGTGGGCACCCGCCGCTTGGGCCGCTCGCATGCCCTCCGGATCAGATCCGCCAGCCGCTCGCGTGCCAGTTCCCGATTCCGGGCCTGGCTGCGCTCCTCGCTGACCTGCAAAACGATTGCACCATCCTTGGTCCAGCGCCGCCCGGCCAGCCGCCTCAGCCGCGCCTTCACCGGTTCGGGCAGGTTCGGCGACCGCGCCGCCTCGAACCGCAACTCCACCGCCGTCGCCACCTTGTTCACGTTCTGCCCGCCGGGGCCGCTGGCGCGCACGAACTGCTCGGTGATCTCCCAATCCTCGATCGTTATCTGTTCGTTTACGTTAATCATCTGTTATCCGCATGGTTTCCGCATGGAATACACATGCTTTCCGCATAGCCGATTTCGACCGAAAAGGGCCACCGGATGTCGGTGGCCCTTCGAGTCATTCAGAGATGGGCCAGTTAGGACTGGAGCCCAATCAGGAGTGTTTTCTACCCGGGTCTGCCCGGGTCAGACGGTCCCCCCGACTGTTCCGACACCTCTCTCCAATATCACTCTCGACACTGGACCACCTCCTTTCGTTTGTTACCGATACCGAAAGGTTGGCACAGATATTGCGTTTGTCAAAACAAATCACGCTACCTGTGGCATCATTCGCCTCACAATTATGCGAAATGGCACCAGTGCGATCAGGGCGAGGGCAAGTTTTACACACCAATCGGCGATCGCCAGCGAGACCCAAAGCGGCGCCTCCGGACCCATCCCGAGGATCGGAAGGATCTCACCGGCCCAGCTCACATCATTCGCGGGCTCAATGAAAACAAGGGACTGGCTAAAGGCTATGGTAAAGAACAGGGCGGTATCCACGCTCGATCCCAAAAGGCTCGACGCCAGCGGCGCCCGCCACCAGCTTCCTTCGCGAAGCCGATTGAACACAGCGATATCAAGAAGTTGCGCGGTCAGGAACGCGATGCCGCTGCCGATTGCGATGCGCCATGTGACCAGTGGCCCGAACTCGCCCATGATCTGGGTGCCGATCAGCGAACAGGCTACGCCGGTCAGAAATCCGATGAACACGACCCGCCGCGCCACCTGCGCGCCATAGACCCGGTTCATCACATCCGTCACCAGAAACGCGATCGGATAGGTAAAGGCCCCCCATGTCAGCCAGGACCCGAACAGGAACTGCACAAGGATATTCGACGCCACAACGACAATGGCCATGGCAACGATGCCAGGAAGCATTTGTTTCATAAGGTTTTTCCGTTTTTTCAAGGTAGCGGAGACTTGGCCCCGCGACATGCGGGACGCCGCCATCTAACGAAACGCAAAGACAGGATCAAGCCATTCCGACCGCCGGTCATCAACCGGCGCCAGACGTCGCACCCGGCTGGAAATCCCGTACGTACCGACCCCCCTACTACCGCACCGGCCGGGGTCGGATACGCGCGACGGATACCTGAGATCAGCGTGACGACAGGACGGCGGAACAGGCACGCGGCAGATCGGCCAGCACGTATTCACGGCGCGGCCTTGGCGGCGGCGCATTCGGATCGGGTGGTGGCGGATTCAGGATATCCTGAACCCATTTCTCGGCATCCGCACAGCCATCGCCCGCAGGCGGCGGCGACTGATCCTCGCAGGACCCCGCCCCGCGCGGACAGGTCAGCCGCACGTGGAAATGATAGTGATGGCCCCACCACGGCCGCACTTTCCGAAGCCAGTCGCGGTTGCCCCTTTCGTCCTTGCACATCTGTACCTTTGCGCCCGGGAACACGAAAATCCGCGCAACGGCCTTGTCCTTGGCGGCCGCCTTGATGATCTCGTGATGCGCGCGCGTCCACTGATCGTTGACAAAGGCCCCCTTCGACCGTTGCATCGAGATCGACGAGATATCTTCGCGTGCCTTCCGCGACAGTCGCAGGTCATTGGCCGGCCGCATCCAGATGTCGATATCAAGCCCGATCTGGTGCGACCGGTGGCCGGTCAGCATCGGTCCGCCCCGGGGCTGCGAGATGTCGCCGATATACAGCCCGCTCCAACCGGGTTGCCGGGCTGCGGTCTTCGACAGCCGCTCGATAAAGGCGATCGTCTCGGGGTAGCCCCAGTTCCGATTGCGCGACAGCCGCATCGCCTGCCATGTCGGACCGGTCTCGGGCAATTGTACCGCCCCCGCGACACAGCCCTTGGCATAGCTCCCATGCGGCTGTGCCTTTTGCGCCGAGGGGTCGCGCTTTGCCCCGAACAACTCCTTGGCAAGCGGCTCTGCACCGGCCGGACCGGCGGCGAACATCGCGATGACGCATAGAATGCGGAGGATCATCCTGCCCGATCTCCGTTTGGTTTCACCCAGGATAGCAGAACCAGCCCGATCAGGAAAAGCACGATTAGCGGAATGACGCCAAGTTGCTGGCTTCCGGTCGCCGCGGTCATGATCCCGATCGACAGCGGCGCCAGAAAGGACGAGGCCTTGCCGGCAAGCGCATAGAGCCCGAACGCCTCGGTGATCCGCCGTGGGTCGGCCTGCCGCACCATCATCGTGCGGCTCGCGGTCTGAAGCGCCCCACCCGCCGCGCCGATCAGCGCCCCGACGATATAGAACCCGATATCGGGAAGGGGCGATCCGTCCCCAACCGCGATGCCAAAGACCGACCGGGGCGAAATGAAGATGATCGAGACCGCCACCGTCGTCAGCACAAGGATAGAGGCCACGATCACCGGCTTCGGACCAAAGGCGGAATCGATCCGGCCACCGATCCAGGCAAAGATTGCCCCCGTGATGATCGCAAGTATCCCGAACACGCCCGTGTCGATCACGCTCCATCCCAGAACCCCGGCCGCATATATCCCGCCGAACGCATACATCCCGTTCAACGCATCGCGATAGAACATCGATGCGCCCAGATAGGCGAACATGCTGCGCTGCGCGGGCAGGGTCCGGATCGTCCCCCGCAGCCCCGAAAGCGCCGCCCGCACCGCACCGGGTTCGGCCCGCCGGGCCTTCGGATCCCGCACGAGGAAGAAGAACGGAACCATGAAAGCGATGTACCACAGCGCGGTGAATGGCCCCACGGCGCGTGTGCCCTCGCGCGCCACCGGGTCCAGCCCGAAAATCGGGGCGATGCCGATGAAGGTCTTTCCGGTCGTGGCGCTCTCGGCCAGAAACAGGAGCATGACCACCAGCGCGACAAGCCCGCCCAGATAGCCGAACGCCCAGGCATTGCCCGATATCCGCCCGATCTCCTCCCTGGACCCAAGGTCGGGCAGCATCGCGTTGGTAAAGATCGTCGTGAACTCCATCCCCACAAGCCCCAGCGCGAACAACCCCAAGACCAGCACAAGGTTGAAATCGTCGGGCGCGGCCAGCCAGACGCCGGAACTGCCCACCACATAAAGGCCGGAGAAGAGCCAGATGAACCGCATCCGCCCACCGGTGGAATCGGCGATCGCCCCCATGACCGGCGCCAGAAGCGCGATGACGATACCAGCGGCGGCGATGCCGAAGCCCCACGCCGCCTGCGCGTCGCTGCCGTCGCCAAGGATTTCCTTGATGTAAGGAGCAAGGATGAAGGTCAGAAGAAGGGTCGCAAATGGCTGGCTTGCCCAGTCAAAGAACATCCAGCCCCAGATACGTCGCCTGTTCGAAACTGCCATTCCCGCGAAGCGCCCCTTTTCCTTTCGGCACTAAGCCCGGGGTGCGGTTGCGGTGCAATGGCCAAATGCCGTTGACTTGCGTCCCGGCCCCGTGCCGCTTACCTATCCGCCGAAGGAATCTTTACAGGACGACCCCATGAACGCGCTTTTCGGAATTCTTGACATGCTTCTGAGTGTGGCGTTCTTCATCATGATCGTCCACATCGTGTTCTCCTGGCTCATCACCTTTCAGGTGCTGAACATGCGCCAGCCGCTCGTGGCACAGATCTGGGACGGGCTGAACCGGTTGCTTGAGCCGATCTATCGCCCGATCCGCCGCTGGCTTCCCAGTACCGGCGGGCTGGACCTTGCCCCCCTCGTGGCCTTCCTGATCATCATCTCGCTGCGCGATTTCATTCTGCCCGAGCTCTACCGCGCGGCGGTTTTATAGCCCTTCGGTCCTTGTTCACCGATTCTTCATCTGCGATGGTCATCCCAAACGAGCAGTTTGAATAAAATCGTCAGGACCAATGCCCGAACCGAAAGCTCTGCTTTCCACCGTCTTCGGATTCGACGCCTTCCGCCCGGGGCAGGAGGAAATCGTCGATGCCGTCACCGCAGGTCGCAACACCCTTGCGATCATGCCCACGGGCGGCGGGAAATCCCTGTGCTTTCAGCTTCCGGCGCTGTGCCGCGATGGCGTGACCGTCGTCATCTCGCCCCTGATCGCACTGATGCGGGATCAGGTGCGGGGGCTTCAGGCCGCGGGCGTCGCCGCGGGCGCACTCACCTCCGGCAATACCGAGGATGAAACGACCGCGGTGCACGCCGCGCTCGATCAGGGCGAGTTGAAAATCCTCTACATGGCCCCCGAACGGCTCGCTTCGGGCGGAACGGACCGGTTCCTGCGCCGGATCAACACCACGCTGATCGCCGTCGACGAGGCGCATTGCGTCAGCCAGTGGGGTCACGATTTCCGCCCCGACTACCTGCGCATCGGCACCTTGCGCAAGGCATTGGATGTGCCCCTTGCCGCCTTCACCGCCACCGCCGACGCCGAAACCCGGGCCGAAATCGTCACCCGCCTGTTCGATGACGTGCCGCCCGAAACCTTCCTGCGCGGCTTCGACCGGCCCAATATCCACCTTGCCTTCTCCGTCAAGGATGGCCCGCGCCGCCAGATCCTCGACTTCGCCGCCGCCCGCAAAGGCCAGCCCGGCATCGTCTATTGCGGTACCCGGGCGAAAACCGAAACCCTCGCCGCCGCACTCTCGGCCGAGGGTCACGCCGCCTGCGCCTATCACGGCGGGATGGACCCCGAGACCCGGCGCACCGTCGAGGCGCGGTTCCAGACCGAGGACGGGCTGATCGTCGTCGCGACCGTCGCCTTCGGCATGGGGATCGACAAGCCCGATATCCGCTGGGTCGCCCATGCCGACCTGCCGAAATCGATCGAGGCCTATTACCAGGAGATCGGACGCGCGGGGCGCGATGGCGCGCCTGCCGAAACCCTCACCCTGTTCGGCCCCGATGACATCCGCCTGCGCCGGGGCCAGATCGACGAAGGCCTTGCGCCGCCCGACCGCAAAAGCGCCGACCATGGTCGCCTCAACGCGCTCCTCGGTCTGGCCGAGGCGCAGGTCTGCCGACGGGTGACGCTTCTGGGCTATTTCGGCGAAGACGCCACGCCTTGTGGCCATTGCGATCTCTGCGACCAGCCGGCGGAGCTCTTCGATGGCTCGGTTGCGGTGCAGAAGGCGCTGTCGGCGATCCTGCGCACCGGCGAATATTTCGGCGCGGGCCACCTGATCGACATCCTGACCGGGAATGCCACCGACAAAATCAAGGCACGCGGGCATGACCAGCTTCCCACCTTCGGTGTCGGTCAGGATATCGACCGCCGCACATGGACCGCGATCTTCCGCCAGATGATGGGCCACGATCTTGTGCGCCCCGATCCAGAACGGCACGGTGCCCTTCGGATGACCGAGGCCGCCCGCCCGATCCTGCGCGGCGAGGCCGATATCACCCTGCGGCGCGACACCATGCGCACCGCCGCCCGACCACAGGCCCGCGCCCTTGTCTCGGACGAGGATGCGCCCCTTCTGGCCGCGCTCAAGGCCCGCCGCCGTGCGCTGGCCGAGGCCCAGAGGGTGCCCGCCTATGTCGTCTTCACCGACCGCACGCTGATCGAAATGGCCGAGAAACGCCCCGCGACGCTGGACGAGATGGCCCATATCGGCGGCGTCGGGGCGAAAAAGCTCGAACGCTACGGCGCGACATTCCTCGAGGTCGTGACCGGCGACGCGCCGGCCCCCGCGCATCCGTCGCGGCGCAAGCTTGCCGGCGCGGAAGCGGGCGATCTGTTCGACCGTCTGGTTGAGGTCCAGTCGCAACTGGCCCGCGGCCCCTGCGGCACCGAAAAACCGCTGTCCTGTTCTGCGGCCCTTCTGGCCAAAGTTGCCTCGCTCCGCGCGCCGGACGAGGGAGCAATGCGCCGGATTCTGGGCGAGCGGCGGGACGACCGGTTCGGCGCGGCGTTCCTCGATGTGCTGTCGGGGGCTTGAGCCGGGCGGCATGTCGGCTAGATCAGGCAGAGGTATGAAAGGGGGGCAGGAATGCTTGTCGTGATTTCTCCGGCCAAGCGGCTGGACTGGGACGGGGCGCGGGCGCCCGAAACACAGCCGGTCTTCCTAAAGGAAGCGGGCATTCTGGCAGGCCACGCGCGGCAGCTTTCCCTTGTCCGGGCTAAAGGGGCTGATGGGGCTGTCCGACGATCTGGCCCGGCTCAATCGCGACCGGTTCCGCGCCTTCGATGCCGAACCTGCGCCCGACGCCGTGCGGTCCGCCGCCCACGCCTTTGCCGGCGACACCTATATGGGGCTCGAGGCGAAGACGCTGGATGACGATGCCCTGCGCTGGGCGCAGGACCGCCTGCGTATCCTTTCGGGTCTCTATGGCGCGCTTCGTCCTCTCGATGCGATCCAGCCGTACCGGCTCGAGATGGGAAGCCGTCTGGCGACCCGACGCGGCAAGACGCTCTATGATTTCTGGGGCGACAGGATCGCCCAGAAGCTGCGCGAGGATGCAAAGGCCGTGGGGGCAACCGTTCTTCTGAACTGCGCGAGTCAGGAATATTTCGGGGCGGTGCCGCCAAAGGCGCTGGGCCTCCGGATCGTAACGCCGCAGTTCCTCGAGACGCGTGACGGCAAGGCGCGCATGGTCAGCTTCTTCGCGAAAAAGGCGCGCGGGGCCATGGCCCGCCATGTGATCGAACACCGCCTGACCGATGTCGAGGAGATCAAGGGCTTCGACCATGGCGGCTACCGGTTCGACCCCGACCGCAGCGAGGCAGACACCTGGGCTTTTGTGCGCGACTATCCCGAAAGCTGATCTTCGGGGCGCGGGGCACGGGGCAAAGCATCCCGCGCGCCCCGGACTTCGGCGGGTGGGGCTAGCTGACCGCGACCGCGACCCGCTTGCCTGCGACCTGCGACATCCGAACCTCGTCCAACCGTTCGATCAGAACCTCTTTCCGCAATGGTTTGGTCATGTAGTAATCGATCCCAGCGCTCAGGATTCCATCCTTGTCGCCGTCCAGCGCATGGGCCGTCATCGCCACGATCGGAACCGGCGCACGGCCGGTGCGGGCTTCGATCGCCCGGATCGCACGCGCGGCCGCCTTGCCATCCATCACCGGCATCGAGATATCGGTGAACAGGATATCGGGCAGGTCGTCGCCTTCGAAAACCGCGACGGCCTCCTGTCCGTTCTCGACGATCGTCAGGTCGATCTCCTGATCCTTCAGGAGCTTGGTCAACACCAGCTGGTTGGTCTTGTTGTCCTCTGCCGCCAGCACCCGCAACCGGCGGCCGGGGGTCTGCATCTGCAACGGCGCTTCTCTCACGGGCGCATCGAGCACCGCGTTCAGCGCGGCCAGCAATTCTCCCCGCAGGATCGGTCGGGCAAGGGTATGGGGTGCATCGCCCTCCGCCGGATAACCAAGGCCGATCCGAACCGTGCCCGTGTTGATGCCCGGATGGGTGATCACCACAAGGTCGTTTGGTCCGGCCGCTTTCAGCATCGGATCCTCGGCCGAGGCAAAGCATTCCGGCCGAAGCCCCAGCGCCATCATCTGTTTCGACAGGATCGCCCGGCTGGCCGCGTCCGGATCGCAAAGCAGAACCCGCCGCCCGCCCGTGGGCAGGTTGGCGTCAAGAATCTCCGCGGCGTCGTCGCTGGGCATCACAAGCGAAAAGCCGAAAACCGATCCTGCATCGACCTCGGATTCGACCCAGACCTCGCCGGCCATCAGCTTCACCAGCCGCTGCGTGATCGCAAGGCCAAGGCCCGTTCCGTCGAACTGCCGGGTCCGGTCCGACTGGGCCTGATTGAACTCGCCAAAGATATGCGCGCGCATCTCCGGTTCGATGCCGATGCCGGTATCCTCGACCGTGATATGCAGTCTGTAGGACGCGCCGTCATCCTGCGGCAACCCCACGACCCGGATCAGAACGTGACCTTTCAGCGTGAATTTCACCGCATTGCCCACCAGGTTCATAAGGACCTGGCGGATGCGTCCCTTGTCGCCGGTGAACCGGGTGGGCAGGAATATGTCGTAGTCGACGACAAGGCTCAGCATCTTCTCGCGCGCCGCCGGCTGCAGCAGGCGTGACCACTTCGTTGATCGTTTCCTCGAGGTCGAACAGCGCGGGGTTCAACTCAAGCTTCTGCGCGTCGATCTTCGAATAATCCAGAACGTCGTTGATGATGACCAGAAGCGCCTCACCCGAACTCTTGATCGTATCGACGCATAGCCGCTGCTCCTCCGAAAGCGTGCCCTCGTTCAGAAGATCGGCCATGGCCAGAACGCCATTCATCGGCGTCCGTATCTCGTGGCTCATGTTCGCAAGGAAGTTCGACTTGGCGCGGCTCGCGGCCTCGGCCCGGTGGCGGGCGTTTTCAAGCGCCCTTCTGCCGCCGCATCGTCGGCGTGATGTTCGAGCCGAGAACGACCATGTCGCCGTCATCCGTGCGCCGCTCCACCAGCCGGACAAAGCTGCTGTCCCAGAAGCGGATCACCACCGGGTCGATCACATCGTCGTCCCAGCGCGTCTTCATCCAGCGCGCCCATTCCTTCGGGCTGCGCTCGCCGGGGTCGATCAGCCCCTCTTCGGCGGCGATATCGATCAGTTCGGAATGGCTGATCCCGATATCGACGCAATCGATATCGGCGAACGGCAGCAGGAACGCCCGTTGGCGGAGATGATCCTGCGGTCGCGGTCAAAAACCGCAAAGCCGTCCTCGATCGACTCGATCGATGCCCAAAGCCGCCGTTCGGCGATCACCACGTCGCCACGCGCCTTTCGCAGGTTGCGAAGCGCCTCGGTGGTGCGGGTCTTGAACTGGCTGGCTTCCATCAGGGCGGCTTCGGCCGCCTCGCGCTTCTCGATCACTTCGACCGACAGGACCTTCGCCTTTTCGGCGATCCGCGAATTGGCCGAGGCAAGCTCGTTACGTTGCTGCGTCAGCAGACGTTCCTGCGCCAGCCGCGCGCGCAGCGCTTCCCTCGTCGATATCGAATTCCAGCATTCCCGGTGTCCTTGGCAGCGACAGTGCCGGCATCATCGCCCCGGGTGTGTAAAAATGTCATTAACCGAGACCGGGGATCATCCTCCGACCCGTTCGATCGCAAGCGCGATACCCTGTCCGCCGCCAATACACATCGTGATCAGCGCGCGCCGCCCTCCGGTGCGCTCCAGCTCGTAAAGCGACTTGACGCACAGGATCGCCCCCGTCGCCCCCACCGGATGGCCCAGCGCGATCGCGCCGCCATTGGGGTTCACCTTTTCCGGGTCCAGACCCAGCACCTTGTTCACCGCAAGCGCCTGCGCGGCAAAGGCCTCGTTCAATTCGATCAGGTCGAAATCGCCGGCGCTCAGCCCGGTCCGCTCGAACAGCGCGCGAACGGCGGGAACCGGGCCGATGCCCATCACCTCGGGCCGCACGCCTGCATGGGCATAGCCCAGAACCCGCGCCCGCGGCGTCAGCCCCGCGGCCTCGGCCGCCTCGCCCCGCGCCATCACCAGCGCCGCCGCCCCGTCATTGATCCCCGAGGCGTTTCCGGCGGTCACGCGTGCCGTCCTTCTGGAACACCGCCCGCAATCCCGCCAGCGCGTCGAGGTGGTGGCCTTGGGGTGTTCGTCCACGTCGAACGGCACCATGTCGCGCTTCACCCGCACCTCGACCGGCACGATCTGATCCGCGAAACGCCCTTCGGAAATCGCCCGCGCCGCGCGGGCCTGGCTTTCAAGCGCGAACGCATCCTGATCCTGCCGCGAGATGTCGTGTCTCGGCGGCCACGTTCTCGGCGGTGACGCCCATATGCCCGGTCCCGAACGGACAGTTCAGCGCGCCCAGCATCATGTCCTGCCCCGACAGCGTCGCCCATCTTCTGGCCCCAGCGCGCCTGCGGCAGGATATAGGGCGACCGGCTCATGCTCTCGGCACCGCCCGCAAGCCCGAAATCCGCATCGCCCAGCTGTAGCGCCTGCACCACCGACACGACCGCCTGCGCGCCCGACCCGCACAGCCGGTTCACGTTCATCGCGGGCGTGGTTTCCGGAACACCGGCCTCCATCGCGGCGACGCGGCTAAGGTACATGTCGCGGGGCTCGGTGTTGATGACATGGCCAAAGGCCACATGGCCGATCTGACCGCCCTCGACGCCCGCCCGCTCCAGCGCGGCCTTCGCGGCCACCGCGCCCAGCGTGATGGGCGGTGTCGCGGCCAATGCCCCCCCGAAAGTACCGATGGCGGTGCGCGCGGCTCCCAGAATGACGATATCGACCATGGTGCGATCCTTTTCCACGTGGCGTTTGCGCCGACTATAGAAACCGGGCGAAGCGTCCGCCAGTCTGGGTGATGCTTCGAAATCGATGACCCTGCGTCGCGCGACTGGTGATAGGGTGGTGACAGCCGCGGCCCCACCGCCGCGCAAGGAGGCAGCGATGACATCATTCCACGACCATCTCCGCAGCACGCTGGAAGAAATCGAGGCATCGGGTCTCTACAAGCACGAACGCCCCATCACCGGCCCGCAGGGCGGCATGTGACGGTCGCGGGCCGCAAGATGCTGAACCTCTGCGCCAACAACTACCTCGGTCTTGCCGACGATCCCCGGCTGGCCCGCGCCGCCAAGGACGCGATCGACACCCACGGCTACGGCATGGCCTCGGTCCGCTTCATCTGCGGCACGCAGGATCTGCACCGCGATCTCGAACAGGCGCTGGCGGCGCTTTCTGGGCCATGGACGACGCCATCCTGTTCGCCGCCTGTTTCGACGCCAATGGCGGTGTGTTCGAGCCGCTTCTGGGCCCAGAGGACGCGGTGATCTCCGACGCCCTGAACCACGCCTCGATCATCGACGGCATCCGGCTCTGCAAGGCGAAGCGCTACCGCTACGCCAATTCCGACATGGACGACCTCGAAACCGCAGCTCAAACAGGCGCGCGCCGATGGCGCCCGCTTCATCATGATCGCCACCGACGGCGTCTTTTCGATGGACGGCTACCTTGCCAAGCTGCGCCGAGATCCGCGCGCTTGCCGACCGCTACGACGCCCTTGTCATGGTCGACGACTGCCACGCCACCGGTTTCATCGGGCCCAAGGGCCGTGGCACGCCCGCCCATGCGGGTATCCGCGCCGACATCCTCACCGGCACGCTGGGCAAGGCGCTGGGCGGCGCGATCGGCGGCTATGTCGCGGCGTCGCAGCCGGTGATCGACCTTCTGCGGCAGCGGGCGCGGCCCTACCTCTTCTCGAACTCGCTTCCCCCGGCCGTCGTCGCCGCCGGGATCGAGGCGCTGCGGATCGTCGAGGCGGGCGACGACCTGCGCACGCGGCTCTTCGAGAACGCGGACTACTGGCGCAAGGGCCTCGCCGCGGCGGGGTTCGACCTCCTGCCGGGCGAACACCCGATCATCCCGGTCATGCTGGGCGACGCGCGGCTCAGCCAGGACATGGCCCGCGCGCTTTATGAACTGCGGTGTTTACGTCGCCGGGTTCTTCTTCCCGGTCGTACCGAAGGGCCAGGCGCGGATCCGGACCCAGATGAACGCAAGCCTCACCCGCGAAGATCTGGATCAAGCGCTCGAAGCGTTTACAAAGGCGGGCAAAACCGTGGGGGCCCTATGACCAACGAAATGAAGGCACTGGTGAAATCGAAGGCCGAACCGGGCCTTTGGCTGGAACACCGCCCGGTCCCCGAGATCGGCCCCGATGACGTGCTGATCCGGATCCACAAGACCGGCATCTGCGGCACCGATATCCATATCTGGAACTGGGACGAATGGGCGGCAAAGACCGTGCCCGTCCCGCTCATCACCGGTCACGAATTCGCCGGGCGAGATCGTCGATATGGGCCGCAACGTCGAAGGTCTGACCATCGGACAGCGCGTCTCGGGCGAAGGTCACCTGATCGGCAAGACCTCGCGCCAGAGCCGCGCGGGCAAGTTCCACCTCGACCCAGCGACGCGCGGCATCGGCGTGAACGAACCGGGCGCCTTCGCCGAATACCTCCGCCTTCCCGCCTTCAACGTCGTGCCCCTTCCCGATGCCATCGACGACGAGATCGGGGCGATCCTCGATCCGCTCGGCAACGCCGTGCACACCGCGCTCAGCTTCGATCTGGTGGGCGAGGATGTGCTGGTCACCGGCGCGGGGCCCATCGGCATCATGGCCGCCGCCGTCGCCCGCCACGTCGGCGCGCGCCACGTCGTCATCACCGACCTCAACGACGACCGGCTGGCGCTCGCGGCGCGGGTCGCCGACGTGGTGACGGTGAACCCGAAACATCAGGATCTGGCCGGAATAGTGTCTGATCTGAAGATGAAGCAGGGCTTCGATGTGGGGCTTGAAATGTCCGGCTCGCAAATCGCGCTCGACCAGATGGTCGAGGCGCTGGTGATGGGCGGACGCATCGCGCTTCTGGGTATCCCGCCCGGAAAAAGCCCCGTCGACTGGTCGCGCATCGTCTTCAAGGCGATCACCATCAAGGGCGTCTACGGGCGCGAGATCTTCGAGACATGGTACAAGATGATCGCGATGCTCGAAAACGGGCTCGACGTGCGCAATGTCATCACCCACCGTTTCAAGGTCGACGATTTCCGCAAAGGGTTCGAAACCATGCGCGGTGGCTCCAGCGGCAAGGTCGTGCTCGACTGGACCTAGCGCGGCATCGGATTGGTCGCCTTGTCATAGGGCGTCCAGTCGCTGATCTCCGGATAGTGACGCTTGCGCCAATCCCGCACGCGCGGGTTCATCACCCGCTGCCAGAGCGGCGGGACCATCGCCAGCGATGTCATCACCGGATAGCCGCGCGGCAATTGCGGAATGCCGTCGCCATCCTGCGCCTGCAACAACGGGAACGGGCGGGCAGGGGCCGTGTGATGGTCCGAATGCCGCTGCAAGTTGATCAAAAGCCAGTTCGACGCCTTCTGCGTCGCATTCCAGCTATGATGCGGCTGCGCATGCTCATAGCGCCCCTCGCCCAGATGCTTTCGCGTCAGCCCGTAATGCTCGACATAGTTCACGAGTTCCAGTTGCCAGATCGCGATGAACCCCTGAAACAGGATCAGCGCGACCCCCGCCCAGCCCGCAAGAGCATAGGCCACCACCAGGAACACCGCCTGCGCCCCGTGATAGATCCAGAACGGGTTCCGCATATTCCATGGCGACAGGCCCTTGCGCGCAAGCATTCCCACCTCCGCCCGCCACGCCGAGCGGTAGCATCCCGGCAGAACCCGCGCGAAAAAGCGATGGAACCCTTCGCCGAACCGCGCCGTGACCGGATCGCGCGGCGTGCCGACATACCGGTGATGCACCAAGAGATGCTCGCTTCGGAAATGGCCGTAAAACACCATCGCCAGCAGAAGGTCCGCCAATCGCCGCTCAGCGCGCCCTGGCCGGTGCATCAACTCATGGGCATAGACGATCCCGATCGTCCCCGACACGACCCCCATGCCGAAGAACAGCCCGATCTTTTCAACCGCTGTCAGATGCGCCGCAAAAGGCATATAGGCCAGAAGCCCCAGAAGCACCGCAAGCTGCGCGAAGGGCCAGATCACCGTGATCAGATGATACCAGAAAAGGCTGTTTTCCGGTGTATCAGGGTCTAGATTCGCCCGGTTCTTGCCCAGGATCGCATCCAGCACTCCGGTCAGGACCCATGTGAAGGCCGGGATCAGAAGGACCGCCACGCCGCCGGTGACCGCGGCGAACCATACAAGCGGAATCAGCGCCAAGGGCGACCAGAACGGCACTGCGTCACGCAGTCCGGGCCGGGCCAAGGTATGTGTCTCCTGAACGGTCATGGCGATAATCTATCCCGTCCCGGGCTCGCGCTCAATCGGCCGTCACCGCGCCCGACGCAAGGTCAAAGACCTTGCGCATGACGGTCGGAAGATCGGCGGGGCGAAACTCCGGATGAGGCACGAAATGCCCGCCCGCCGGATCGGTGCCTTGCGGCAGATCCGCCACCATCACCTTCAGCCGAAGGTGGAAATGCGTGAAGGTATGGCGCACCTCGGCCTCAAGATCGGTCCATTCCGCTGCCACCGGGGGCGCGGGCCGGGGTGCGTCCGACCAGTCCGATCCGGGCCAGCCCAGCATCCCGCCCAAAAGCCCCTTTTCCGGGCGCCGTTCCAGAAGCCACGCCCCGTCGGCCCGCCGGCCCACATAGGCATAGCCCATCCGCACCGGTTTCGCCGCCTTAGGCGTCTTGCGCGGCAATTCCGCCGCCCGCCCCGCCCGCCGCGCCGCACAGGCATCGATCACGGGGCAGATCCCGCAGGCGGGGCTGCGCGGGGTACAGATCGTGGCCCCCAGATCCATCACCGCCTGCGCATGATCGCCGGGCCGCGCGTCTGGCGTCAACCGCGCCGCCAGCGCCGTCAGTTCGGGCTTTGCCGCGGGCAGGGGAGTGTCGATGTCGAACAGCCGGGCCATCACCCGCTCGACATTGCCATCCACCACCACCTCCGCCCTGTCGAACGCGATCGATGCGATTGCCGCCGCCGTGTAGGGGCCGATTCCCGGCAGCGCCAGAAGGGCCTCGCGCGTATCGGGAAAGACGCCGCCATGCGTCTCCGCCACGACCCGCGCGCATTTCAGAAGGTTTCGCGCCCGGGCGTAATACCCAAGCCCGGCCCATTCGCCCATCACATCCGCATCCGCCGCCGCCGCCAGATCGCCGACCGTGGGCCAGCGCGCGGTGAACCGGTGGAAATAGTCCCTCACCGCCGCCACCGTGGTCTGCTGCAACATCACCTCCGAAAGCCACACGGCGTAGGGATCGGGCCGGATGCCCCGCGCCCGGTCGCCCGGCCCCACGCGCCATGGCATCTCGCGGGCATGAACGTCATACCAGTCCAACAATGCCGGCGGGATTTCACTCTCACGCAATCTTTACGGCCTTCCTCGGGTGTTTGCGCTGGCGTGGCGCGGTCCAGCATCTAGAATAGGGTCAGAATTCGAAATGGGTAGCAATGACCCCCAATGACCAGAAAACGACGCGTAAACGTTTCACCGGCTTTCGCCGGGCGGCGCAGCTTGTCGCGCGTCCGGTCCGCGAGGTGGGCGAATCCCGCGGCTTCGCTGTAAGCCGCCTGTTGACCCATTGGGCCGAAATCGCGGGCGAAGGGCTTGCCGCCCACACACGCCCGGTCGAGGTCAGCTATGGCCGCGGCGGGCTTGGCGCGACGCTTACTATCCTCACGACCGGGGCCAATGCGCCCATGGTCGAAATGCAGAAGGAAAAGCTGCGCGAGCGGGTCAATGCCTGCTACGGCTACGCGGCGATCAGCCGGGTCCGCGTGACGCAGACAGCCGCCACCGGTTTTGCCGAAGGTCAGGCGGTCTTCGCCCCGGCGCCCGCCCCGCCCGAACCGAAGGGCCCCGCGCCCGAAGCCCGCGCCGCCGCGGCCCGCGTCGCCGCCCCGGTATCCGACCCCTCTCTGCGCGATGCGCTTGAGAAACTGGGCGCAAATGTTATCTCAAGACAACAGAAGTGAAGCAGGTCCCTTACATGAACCGTATTCTTTCCGCCGCCACCCTCGTGGCCATCGCCGTCGCCGGGTATTTCTACCTGACCGGCACCTCGACACAGGCCCCGGGCGTCACCCTTGGCGCGGCCGAGGCGCAAAGCGCCGATGTCGACACCTCCCGCGTGGCCGAAATGACCCTTGGAAATCCCGACGCCGCCGTGACGGTGGTCGAATATGCCTCCTTCACCTGTCCCCATTGCGCCAATTTCCACACCTCCGGCTACCAGGATCTGAAATCCGAGTATATCGACCCGGGCCTGATCAACTTCGTGTACCGCGAGGTATATTTCGACCGGTTCGGCCTCTGGGCCGGAATGCTGGCCCGCTGCGGCGGGGAAGAGCGTTATTTCGGACTTGCCAGCCTGATCTATGAAAATCAGCGCGACTGGACCGCTTCCGGCGACCCGACCGTGATCGCCGACAACCTGCGCCGTCTTGGCCGCACGGCGGGACTTGACGACGAAACCGTCAACGCCTGCCTTCAGGATCAGGACATGGCGCAGGCGATGGTCGCCGTCTATCAGGAAAACGCCACCGCCGATGGCGTCCGGTCGACCCCGTCCTTCCTCGTGAACGGCGAACTCATCGCGGGCAACAATTACGCCGCCCTGAAAACCGCAATCGACGCCGCGCTCGGCAACTGATGTTTGCGCCGCTTTCGGGCCTGAAGATCGTCGAACTGGCGCGCGTTCTGGCCGGCCCATGGGCGGGCCAGATGTTCGCCGATCTCGGGGCCGAGGTCATCAAGATCGAAAGTCCCGAGGGCGACGATACCCGCAAATGGGGCCCGCCCTTCGTCGATCACGAGGGCGAGAAATCGGCGGCCTATTTCCACAGCTGCAATCGCGGCAAGCAATCCATTGCCCTCGATCTCAAGAACTCCGAAGACCTCGCGGTGGCCAAGGCGCTGATCGCCGAGGCCGATGTGCTGATCGAGAACTTCAAGACCGGGGGACTTGCCAAATTCGGCCTCGACTATGACAGCCTGCGACCGTCCAATCCGCGCCTCGTCTACTGTTCGATCACCGGCTTCGGCCATACCGGCCCCTATGCCCACCGCGCCGGATACGACTACATCGTGCAAGGCATGTCGGGGCTGATGTCCGTCACCGGCGATCCCGCGGGCCAACCCCAGAAAGTGGGCGTCGCGGTCACCGATATCTTCACCGGCGTCTATGCAACCACCGCGATCCTCGCCGCCCTGCGCCAGCGCGACAGCACCGGGCGGGGGCAGCAGATCGACATGTCGCTTCTCGACGTGGCCACCGCGATCACCTCGAACCAGGGAATGAATTACCTGACCACGGGTACGCCACCACAGCGGATCGGCAACGCACATCCCAACCTCACCCCTTACCAGGTGTTCGATTGCGCCGATGGCTGGATAATCATCGCCACCGGCAATGACGGCCAGTATCAGCGGCTCTGCGGGCTTCTGGGCGTGGCCGACATGGCGACCGATCCCGACTATCTCACCAATGCCCAGCGTATCGCCAACCGGGCCGAAATGACCCGGCGACTTACCGCGGCGACGATGACCTTCACCAAGGCCGATCTCCTCGCTGCCTGCGAGGCCGAGGGCGTTCCCGCCGGTCCGATCAACGACTTTTCCGAGGTCTTCGCGGATCCCCAGGTGATCCACCGTGACATGGTGCATTACGTCGATGGCATCCCCGGCATCCGCACGCCGATCACCTTTTCCGATGCCCAGCTTTCGACCGACCGCGCCTCGCCCCGGCTCGATCAGCACGGCGATGCGATCAGGGCGCGGTTCCGGAAAGACTGAGCCGGTCCAACAGACGCCCGACCGCATCGGGGTCGTCGAATATCAGCCGCACGGGCACTGTCGTCACCTTTTGCCGAAACGCATCCGGCAATCGCACCGCGTCCTTCTCGGTGGTCACAAGTTGCAGACTGCGCGCGCGCGCTTCGGTCTCCAGCCGGCGCATCAATGCGGGCGTCAGCGGCTGGTGATCCCCCAATGGCACCGACCGGACCACATCCACCCCCATCTCGCGCAGCGTCGCAAAGAATTTTCCGGGCCGCCCGATCCCGGCAAAGGCCAGTGCACGAAGTCCCTGAAACGAGAGGCCGGTGGGCAGGGGCTCTAGCCGCGCCGTCAGACGGGGCACCCCCGATGGCAGGGGCCAAGTCCCGGCAAACCCCGCCTGCGCCGCCGCGTTTCCGATCACGATCACCGCGTCGGCGCGGGCCAACCCGGCGGCAACCGGTTCCCGCAACGGGCCCGCGGGAATCACGAACCCATTGCCGAACCCCGCAACCGCATCCACGACCACCAGCGACAGGTCCTTTGCCACCGACGGATTCTGAAACCCGTCATCCATCAGGATGACCTGCGCTCCATCCGCTTCCGCCGCCCGCACCCCCGCCGCCCTGTCGCGGGCGATCCAGACATCGGCGAAGGCCGCCATCAGGAACGGTTCGTCCCCCACATCAGCGGCCCCATGCGCCTTCGGATCGACCTTCACCGGACCGTCCAGCCGGGCCTTGTAGCCGCGCGACACGATCGCCACCCGCTGCCCGCGTGCCACCAGCATTTCCACAAGCGCCACGACCGTTGGCGTCTTTCCGGTCCCGCCCGCATTGATGTTGCCGACGCAGATCACCGGCACCCCGGCGCGCACTTCCGGCGGCCGCGCGACCCGCCAAGCCGTGCCCCGGCCATAGATCCACCCCAGCGGCGACAACAGCCACGCCGCAAGGCCGGGCTTGTGCCGGGACCAGAAACCGGGCGCGCGCATCAGCGGTCCTTCCCCGCCACAAACCCGTCGATCAGGTCGATGATGCGCCCCGCGACCTCGCTTCCCTCCGACGACACCTCCCACGCGCGATGGGCCATCCGGGCGGCGCGTTCGGGTGCCAGAAGATCGATCACCGCCGCGCCCAACTCGTTGCCTGTCGTTGCACGCCGCAACGCCCCCGCCTCGCGCAGACGCCGCTCGGTCTCGGAATGCGGCCCCACGAATGGACCCGAGATGATTGCCGACCCAAGTGCGGCGGGCTGGCCCGGGTCGTTCCCGCCGGCGGTCGAGACAAGGGTCGAACCCAGAAAACAGATCGGGGCAAGGCGGTACCACAGGCCCTCTTCCTGATCCGCATCCGCGACATAGACCTGAATATCCGGATCAGGCTCCGTGCCCTCGCTGCGCAGCGCGACCACCCATCCCCGGGCCTCGAAGGCCTGCTTCATCGCCACCCCGTCTCCGGCTGACCGAGGCACCGCGATCAGCAACAGCCGGTGCGAAAGACGGCTGGCGGCCCGATGCGCCTCTTCCACTGCTGCCTGTTCGGACATGTCGACACCGGCAGCCACCCAGACCGGGCGCGTCCCGATCAGCTTGGCAAGGTCATTGCGTTCCGATTCGTTGCAGGGCAGGGGGTCGAACAACTGGCGCAGGGGCCGCGTCACTTCGATCCGGTCCGGCGCCGCGCCGATCCGCTGCAATGCATCGATGTCATTGGCGTCCGTCGTCAGGATGTGGTCGACACGGCGCAATCGCGACCGGCGCCGAAGCTCCAGAAAGGTCCGGGTCAGACCCGTCTGCCGCGCGATGCTCTCGGTATAAAGGATCATCGGAATCTCGCGATCCCTGCACACCGCCGAGGCAGAGGGTGGAAAATCCAGACCGGCGAAAAGCGTCACCGTGGGATCGATTTCGTCGATGAACCGATCCACCATCTGGTAGAGGTCCAGCGGCCGGGGATATTCCACCACCCGCTCCGCAAGCGGTTCGGGAAGCGTCACGCCGCGCGCGGCGGTCAGGACGATCCGGCTGGCCTTCAGTTGCGACAGCATGTCCAGAAGCGCCGGCACCCGCACCGATTGCGAGACATGGCACCACAGGCGGACGGCCTCGCCCGCTGTCTCCGGCGCTGCGCCCCTCTCTGCCGGGGCCATCCGCAACGGCAGCCTGACCAGGGCACGAAGATCCATAGTCCCTAGTGCCCCAGTTCCTCGGTGCTCGATGTTTCGGCCTCTTCGTCCTGCAACCGATGCAGATGCGCGATGAAATAACGGGTATGGGCGTTGTCCACCGTGCGCTGCGCCTCCGATTTCCACGCATCATAGGCCGAGGCATAATCCCCATAGACGCCGACCATATGGATGTCGTCGACATTCCGGAACTCGTTCTTCTCGGGGTCGATAAGATCGCCACCAAAGACGAAATGAAGCCGCTGTGTCATGGGTCTCTCCCGATCCTGTCGCCCGTGAACCTACGCATCCCGGGCATGCGGTCAACCCGATGCGCGCAGCGCCTTGCCCCGGTCGGGCAGTCCGTCCACCGCCCGCTCGATATGATCCGCGACGATCCGCGGTGCTTCCTCATGCGCCAGATGGCCCAATCCGTCCAGCACCGTGAACACCGCGCCGGGGATCTGCATCTGCGCCCGGCGCGACACATCGGGCGCCACGGTCCCGTCCCGCGCGCCTGCGAAAAGGAACACCGGAAGGTCGATCTCGGGCAACCGGTCCAGCAGGCGCCCGATCTCCCATTGCGACATCATCGCAAGCGTTCCGTCGATATGGGTCCGGTCGGTCATCAGGCGGCGATAGAGCGCCACGCCTTCGGCATCCACCTCCGATCCGGTCGAAGCAAGAAGCTCTCGAATCCGCGTCTCGCCCCCGGCCATCCGCGCCAGAAGCGGTGGGATCAGCGGATTGATCGCCATGAATTTCGCCATCAGCGGGAACAACCAGCCCGCCATCCCGTCGAATTTCGACAAGGCTGCGTTCAGCCCGATCACCGCGCGGGGCTGCAGCAACCCCTGCCGCGCGATCTCAAGCGCCAGTGCTGCACCGGCCGAATGTCCCACGATGATCTCGGGGCGCCAGCCCTCGGCGGCGCAAAGCGCGGCCACATCCTCGGCCATCGGGCCGATACCGCACCGCATCCGCGTGCCCATCCGGGTAAAACCCTGCCCCGGCAGGTCCGGCGCCACCACCCGAAACCGCTCTGCCAGCATCGGCAAAAGGTGCCGCCAGCTCTGCGTCGCCCCTCCTGCGCCATGCAGCAGCAACAGGACCGGGCCGTCTCCCGCCACCTGCACATGCCAGCGATGCGGCGCCACCGCGACAAAGCGCGAGAATTCGCCATTGGGCCAGCTTTCTCCGTCGCGCGCCCAGTCCATCGTCACGCGTCCAGAGCGTCGGTCACCGCCGCCGACAGCCGCCGCGCATCGGCGCGGGGCAGGGCGATGTAATGCGCATCCAATTCTGCCGAAAGCTTTGCCAGCGCCGCCTGCGGGCGCACCGCCGTGTCGATCACCAGCGACGCGATCCCCTGCGCCAGAATGGCCCGCGCCATCGCCGCGGCATCCTCGGCCGCCGCCGTCCTGTCCACGCGGCCATCCAGCGCGATATTCCCGCGCCCATCTGTCAGAAGCGCGATCGTGGGCGTCATGCCTTGAGCGTTCGCCCGAATCGCCGTCTCAAGGCCAAGCCGCAGACCGGCGGCCAAGGGCGTACCGCCTCCACCGGGAAGGGCCTGCAGACGCCGCTTGGTCTGAACCAGCGACCGGGTCGGCGGCAACAGCATCTCGGCGCCATCCCCGCGAAAGGCGATCAGGGCCACATGGTCGCGCCGGGCATAGGCCTCCGACAGAAGCAGTTCGACCGCGCCCTTGGCCTCCGCCAGCCGCGACATCGCCAGCGACCCCGAGGCATCGACGACGAAAATCAGCAACCGGTCCGAGGTCTCCTGAAACTGCCGCAACCGAAGATCGGCCCGCCGGATATGCAGAACCCGCTCCTCCCGCGCTTCGGCGCGGCGGATCGTCTGCCAGGGGGCGGCGGCGCGCAACGTCGCCACCAGGTCGATCCGCGACGATCCATCGGGCGTGCCCGGACGCGACGGTAGGGGCCTGCCCCTCCGGTTGCCCCGATGCGCCGCACCGCTGCCCGACGCGCCTGCCGCAGCGCGCGACTTGCGCCCCTCGGCCAGTGCCGACAGGACATCGGGGGGAAGCGCGGTCCGCACCGCCTCCAGCAGGATCTCGGCGGGGATCAAGGTCTCGTCCTGATCGGCGCTCTTGTCCTCGCCGTCTCCGGGATCGTCCCTGTCCTGCGGCGGCTCGGCTTCCGGTGGCGGGGCTTCCTCCGCCTCCGGCATCATCGTCGCGCGGTGGGCATAGATCAGTCCCGCTGCGCCTTGAATATCGTCCGATGTGACCCGAACCCGGCCCGAAAGCGCCGCAAGCGCCCGCGCCGCCGCCATCGCCATCATCGGCGCCCGCATCGACCCGATCCCGAACGCCGCCGCCAGCGTCACCAGTTCGGCCTGCTGCACACCGGTCAGAGCGACATCCGGCAACAGCGCCCGCGCCGCCAGAAGCGTCTCGGGGGCAAATCCACGCGCCCCGGCATCCGCAAGCGATATCCCGTCCAGCGCCACGAAAAGCCCAAGCCGCTCGGTCAGCCCCGCCGGGGGCGCCTCGTCGGGATCGGCGCCCTCGTCCATCGCCACGACCAGATGCGTCCCCCGGTCCAGAGCACCGCCAAGATGCGCGGCAAGCCGGACCGGACAACGCTCCGCCATGGTCAGGAGAAGCGCCGCGGGTTCCCCCAGAATGCCCGTGCTGCGCACCACCTGCCCGCCGCTCAGGGTCGCGCCCAGATCCAGTTCGCCGAACAGTTGCGCATCACTGACCGAGGCGTGGATCTTTCGCAACGGAAGCGGCAGACAGCGCAGGGCGCGCAGATAGACATCCCGTACCGGCCCCGACCGCGCCCGGATCCATATCCCGCCAAGCGCCGCCGGATCGACTGCCAGAACCGCCAGCGCAAGCTGCGCCCGCTGCCATCCCGACATCTCGATCCCGTCGGCCTTATGCATCTACTCGGCTGCCGTCTGAAAAGCCCCGAAAAGGTCCGCAAGGGCGCGTCCGACCCGCTGGGTCGATCCCGCCTCGTCAAGCGGATCACGCCGCAACCTGTGCCGCAGCGCCGAGGGCGCGATCTTGCGCAGATGCGCCCGCTCGACCCGTGTGGCCCCTTCGAAGGCCGCCAGCGCCCGCGCCGCGCGCAATAGCGTCAGCTCTCCGCGCAGACCGTCCGACCCAAGCGCCACGCAAAGCTCGGCGCAATCGACCAGCGTCTGATCGGGTGTCTCGATCTTCTTCACCGCCGTCCGCGCGGCAAGTATGCCCTTGCGTAGCTTCGCATCCTGCCGCTGCCAGCGCTTCAGAAACGCCTCGCGGTCGGTCTCATAGGCATCGCGACGCCGGATCACCTCGATCCGCTCGTCGATATTGGTGGGCGAACGAACCTCCACCGACAGGCCGAACCGGTCCAGAAGCTGGGGCCGCAATTCGCCCTCCTCCGGGTTGCCCGACCCCACCAGAACGAACCGCGCCGGGTGCCGGATCGAGAGCCCTTCGCGCTCGACGACATTCTCGCCCGATTGCGCCACGTCCAGCAGAAGATCGACGATATGATCCTCCAGAAGGTTCACCTCGTCGATATAAAGATATCCCCGGTTCGCACGGGCCAGAAGCCCCGGCTCGAACGCCTTTTCGCCACGCGACAAGGCGCGCTCGATGTCCAGCGCGCCCACCACCCGGTCCTCGGTCGCCCCCAGCGGCAGATCGATCACCGGGGTGGCACGCCTGACCACGCGTTTCGACCCTATTTCGGCCCATTCCGGGCAATCGGCCAACTGTTCGGAATTGACCGGACAGCCCTGAACGGCCTTGATTTCCGGTAAAAGCGCCGCAAGCGCCCGCACCGCCGTGGATTTTCCCGTGCCCCGATCGCCAAAGACCAGAACGCCGCCGATCCCGGGGTCGATCGCCGTCAGGACCATGGCCTGCTTCATCTCGTCCTGTCCGACGATGGCGGAAAATGGGAATGGCACAGTCATGCCGCTGTCCTTTCAAGCCGATCGAGCGGGCTTTGCCCGCCCCACTGTCCCGCATCCCCAAGGACCCGGAACCTCGCGTATAATTCTTCCTTGAACCACCCTTCGTCGCGCACTGCCTTGATGGCGCGCGCATGGGGTCCGCTCTCCCGCGCGAAGGCGTTCATCGACGCCTGATCGGGCCAGATCGAGAACGTCACCTGATGCAACCACGGCACCTCGCCGATCCCGATCTTGAAGGCCACGTTCGGATCGTCGCCGATCACGTTCTGGATATCGGGCACCCGGCCCCAGAATTTCGCAAGTACCCCGGGCTTCACCGTTGCCCGCGTGAGCGCGGCGATCGGGCCCGGTCGTCGGATCGGGCTCCGCTTCGAACGGCGCCACCCCCGACCACGCGCCTCGTGCCGAAGTGGGCGACAGGAACACCGTCCAGTCCTCCGCGGCCTTGGCGCGCCAGCGGCGATAGACCGGCGCCTCCGCGCAATTCCGCCGCGCGGTCTCCTCGTCGGGCCATGTCGCGAGAATCGCCCAGACCGCGGTATTGGGCCGTGGCGTAAATCCCTCGCCCTGACCGGACCCGCACAATTTCCAGAACCCGACCTCCGGCATCCGCATGAAAGACAGCCGCGCAGCCCCCATCTGCCCGAGAACCCAAAGACGGGCACCGGCCGACTGAAATCTGAAAACGCTAAGGCTCACGGCTTGGATGGCGCAATTCCTTTCGAGAGTGTCAACTTAGTCTTACACATAATTTCCAACGTTGAAAGCCACCAAGCCCCGCGACAAATGCGCATATCAACAATGTTGTAAATCAAACTAGACAGTTGTACGCTCAGCCCATGTTACATGATCCTTCCTCCTCGGCTCAGGCACGCTCCCATGCAATCGTCATCGGCGCGGGGCTGGGCGGGCTCGCCGCGGCCATGCGTCTGGGCGCCAAGGGCTACCGCGTCACGGTGCTGGACCGGCTCGATATCGTCGGCGGCCGGGCCTCGTCGATTGAACAGGACGGCCATCGCTTCGATCTCGGCCCGACCATCGTCACCGTACCCATGGTGTTCGAAAAGCTCTGGGCCGATTGCGGGCGCGACTTCCACAAGGATGTGGACCTGCGCCCGATGGACCCGTTCTATGAAATCCGCTGGCCCGATGGCTCTTCCTTCGCCGCCCGCCAAAAGACCGAGGACATGGAGGCCGAGATTGCGCGCCTCTCGCCCTCCGATGTGAAAGGCTACCGCAAGTTCCTCAAGGATGCCCACCGCCGCTATGTCGTGGGCTTCGAGGGCATGGTCGCCAAGCCGATGCACCGCGCCTGGGACACGATCAAGGTTCTTCCCACCTTCGCGCTTCTGCGGGCCGACCAGTCGATCCTGAAACTGGCCCAGCGCCGGGTAAAGGACGAACGCCTGCGCATGGCGCTCTCCTTCCACCCGCTCTTCATCGGCGGCGACCCGATGCACGTCACCTCCATGTACGCGCTCGTCAGCCATCTCGAAAAGGAATACGGCGTCCATTACGCCATCGGCGGGGTACAGGCGATCGCGGATGCCATGGCGGGCGTCGTCTCGGACCAGGGCGGGCGCATCGCGCTGGGCGAGGAAGCCGACGAGATCCTCATCAAGGACGGCCGCGCCCGTGGCGTCCGGATGACCTCGGGCAAGGTGCTTCAGGCCGATGTCATCGTCTCCAACGCCGATGCGGGCCACACCTATTCGCGCCTGCTGCGGAACCACCGGAAATCCCGCTGGACCAATGCGAAGCTGGACAAGCGGCGCTGGTCCATGGGCCTCTTCGTCTGGTATTTCGGCACGAAGGGCACCCGCGACCTCTGGCCCGATGTCGGCCATCACACGATCCTCAGCGGCCCGCGCTACCAGGGCCTCCTGCGCGACATCTTCATCAAGGGCCACCTCTCCGAGGATATGAGCCTCTATGTCCACCGCCCCTCGGTCACCGATCCAACCGTCGCGCCCGCGGGCGGCGATACCTTCTATGCCCTGTCGCCTGTCCCGCATCTGGGCTTCGACAACCCGGTCGATTGGGAGGCCGAGGCAGAACCCTATCGCCAGAAGGTCCTGCGCGTGCTCGAGGACAACTTCCTGCCCGGTCTGTCCAGCCACATCACCGCCAGCATGACCCTCACCCCGCCCGATTTCCGCGACCGCTACCTGTCGCCCAACGGCAGCGGCTTCTCGATCGAACCGCGGATCCTGCAATCGGCATGGTTCCGCCCCCATAACGTCAGCGAAGAGGCAAAGGGCCTCTACCTCGTCGGCGCCGGCACCCATCCGGGCGCGGGCCTTCCCGGCGTCGTCTCCAGCGCCGAGGTGCTGGGCAAACTTGTCCCCGACGCGGCCCCCGTGGTCGTCGCAGAGCGATTGGCAGCCGAATGATGCACACGCCCGACCTCGCCCATTGCAAAGAGGCGATCCGCCATGGTTCGCTCTCCTTCCACGCGGCCTCGCGCCTCCTTCCCGCCCGCGTCCGCGACCCGTCGCTCGTGCTCTATGCCTTCTGCCGGATCGCCGACGACGCGGTCGACCTCAACGACGAGAAACCGAAAGCGGTCCTGCGCCTGCGCGACCGGCTTGACCAGATCTACGAAGGCCGCCCGCGCAATACGCCGGTGGACCGGGCCTTCGCGGCGGTGATCGAAACCCACGAGATGCCCCGCGCGCTTCCCGATGCGCTGCTGGAAGGCCTGGCCTGGGACGCGATGGACCGGCGCTATGCGTCGCTCTCCGACCTGCGCGCCTATTCCTCGCGCGTGGCCTCGGCCGTGGGCGCGATGATGTGCGTCCTCATGGGCGTGCGCGACGCCGACGCGCTGGCCCGCGCCTGCGATCTGGGCGTCGCGATGCAACTCACCAATATCGCCCGCGATGTGGGCGAGGATGCCCGCGAACGGCGGATGTACCTGCCCACCGACTGGCTGGACGAGGCCGGGATCGACGCCGATGCGTTCTTCGCGGATCCGCTGCCCGACCCGCGCATCCGCGATATGGTCAAACGCCTCCTCCGCGAAGCCGACCGTCTCTATTACCGCTCCGAACCGGGCATCGCGCTCTTGCCCTTCTCGGTGCGTCCCGGCATTTTCGCCGCCCGCTACATCTATGCCGGGATCGGCGGCGCGGCACAGCGCAACGGCTATGACACGGTCTCCTACCGGGCCCATACCTACCGTGCGCAAAAGCTGGGCTGGCTCGGCGTCTCGCTTCTGCGCAGCGCCGTCACCGCCGTCATGCCGCGCTCTGCGGTCATGTATGCGCCACCGCTCGACGAGACCCGCTACCTCGTCGACGCCGCGGCACGGCAAACGGCACCGCGCGGGGCCTGGGGCGACGGACGCTCGGGCGCGCTGATCGCGGCCCTGGCACAGCTCGAGGCAAAAGACCGGGGTCATCTGGAAGATCCCCGCATGAACGCTATGTAAAGCGGATGGATTGGCCCCTTTTCGCGATCTTCCTCTGCGCCTGCATGGCCGCCGGCACCACCGGGGCGATGTTTCAGCCGGGTGACTGGTACAAGAACCTGACCAAGCCGTCATGGACACCGCCGAACTGGCTGTTCCCTGTGGCATGGTCCTGTCTCTATCTCTGCATCGCCGCCGCCGCCTCCCGGGTCGCGGGCCAGCCGGGCTCGGCCATGGCCATGGCTTTCTTCGCGCTTCAGATCGCGCTCAACACGCTCTGGACACCGGTGTTCTTCGGCCTGCGCCGCATGGGCGCGGGGATGGCTGTCCTCGTGGCGCTCTGGCTTGCCGTGGCCGCCACCCTCGTCACCTTCTGGCAGATCGACCGCATCGCGGGCGCGCTCTTCGCACCCTACCTGCTCTGGGTCACCATCGCCGGGGCGCTCAACTGGTCCGTCTGGCGCCTGAACCCCGACGAACCCGCAGTTTCCACCGCGGAATAACCCTTCTTCTCTTTTGAAATATCCTCGCCGAAGGCAAGAAACCTCCGGCGCTACGCCTCGTCGGTAAAGCGCCAGCCGCTCCTGCGCGGAACCCTGACCGCCAGCATCGGCTTGATCAGCGGCGATGCGAACCGGTCCAGATCCAATGCCTCGTGCACGCCCACCGTCTCCTGCCCGTCGATCTGCGTCCGGACCACCGACCGCGAATAGAACGGCGCGTCCAGCATCGCCTTCACCTGGCGGGGGTGGTATCCCGGATCGGCCCGCGTCTCGCGCCGCACCGCCCAGAGCGTCCGGTTGAACCGCGTCCGCGGCGGCGGCGCGATCGTCTCTGCCGTTCCGTCCGCACCGAACCGGACCCCCAGTTCAAGATGCGTCCCGTCCCGCCGTTCCGCATCGTAGAAACACGTGGCCCCGTCACCCGTGGGAAACCGCCCCCATGTCCAGTAGCGGAAATCCTGTTCCAGCGCCCTCGTGCCGAAATTCGCATCGAAATAGCCGTGGCCGGACCATTGCCAGCCGCGGTTCAGATCCACCTCGATCCGCGCGGCGGGCGCGAAGGGCCGCCAGATATGGGTGCCATCGGGCAAAAGCGGTGCTTCCACCCCCGTCACCGCGCTGGGCGTCACCGTGATCCGGCCCCGCACCCGGCTGACCAGCGGCAGGGACGAGATCTCGTCCACGTCGATTTCGAGCCGCCCGCCGCGCCAGCGCAGCGCACTCGGCCCCACCCGGAACTCGCTCCGGCTGGTGCGCAGCGCCGCCGCCCCCCGGTCGGTCATCGTGAACCGCCCGCCCGCGCCATAGGTCGCGACATTGATGCAGACATGGTTCTCGGGGCGCTTCCGCCCGCTCCACCGGTACCACGGCGAGAACACCGATCCTATGAAGGCGATGACCGAGATCGCGCGGGTCCCGCAATCGGAGAGTCCGTCGACATACCACCAGGCATAGCCATTCGGCGGGACGTCGAGGTGGAAGCAAGGTCCGTCAGAATCGCCTCGGCCGCGTGCCTCCCGGAGAGGGTCGCCATCGGCACCCCCGCCCCCGGATGCGCCCCTCCGCCCGCCAGATACAGCCCCGTCAGGGATGTCCGCGCCGTGGGCCGGGCGAAGGCTGCCCGAAGCCCATGCGGGCTCCGCCCGTACAGGGAACCTTGGCTCGCGGGAAACAGCGTCGCAAAGCCCACGGGCGTCGTCAGTGCCGCGTCCGGCGGCTCCGGTGAGAACCGAAGCCCGCGCCGCGCCAGAACCGGGAAAGTGCGTGTCCGACATGCTGAAATATCCTCCGGTGCGCGGCCCGCGGGCGGCGCATTCATGATGATCTCGAAACGCTCGGGCCCGGTCGGGGTCTCGGCCCCGCCGCGATCCTGCGCACAAACGTAAAGTGTGGGGTCCTCGGGCAGGTTTCCCGCCGCGATAGGGTCGAATTCGGTGCGCGGATCGGCCCCGAAGAACACGTTGTGATGGGCAAGGTCCAAACCCCGCGGCTCGGCCGCGAAGGCCCAGACATTGGCCGAAAGGCTGCGCGGCTCGACATGACGCTCCGACACCGCCCGACGCGCCGGTTCGCCCAGAAGCCCCGTCGCCAGCGCCCGCGGATCGCCGTTGAACACCACCCGGTCACAGGCGATTCTCTCCCCGGCTTCCGTATGAACAGCAACGATCCCGCCCGACTGCATCTCGATCCGCCGGACGCTTGTGTCATAGCGGAACGCCGCGCCGCGCCGCGCGGCCAGATCGGCCATCGCCACCGCCAGCCGGTGCATGCCCCCCACCACGCGCCAGACACCCCGCGCCTCGGCATGGGCGATCAGCCGCAGGACGGCGGGGCTCTCATAGGGCGATCCACCCACATAGGTGGCATAGCGCCCGAACAACTGCCGCAACCGCGGATCGTCGAACTCGCGCGCAAGCCGCGCCGCCATGGTCGAAAGCCCGCCCATCGCGCGCCACAGCCCGGGCCGGGGCGCCACATGGGCCACAAGCCCGGCAAGCGATGGCCGCTCGGCCTGCATCACCGGGCCGTCGAACCCCTCGAAGAGCGCCGCCGTGGCCTTCAGAACCGCCGGAACTGCCGCTCCGCGGAAGGCCCGGCAAAGGCGCCGCACGGCCCGGGCGCTGTCTTCCGCGTCAGCAAGAAGATCCAGCGTCGGTACCGTCCGGCCACCAATGCCGGGCCAGGATGTGGTCCGGCACAAGGGTCACGTGATCCTCAAGCCGCTCGCCCACATCCGCAAACAGCGCGTCGAACACGCTCCGCATCGTCATCACCGTCGGCCCCGCATCCACGGGGCCCGCGACGCTGGGCAGGGTCCGCATCTTCCCGCCCGGCGCGGCCAGCGCCTCCAGCACCGTCACATCCAGACCGGCGTGGGCAAGCCGGGTCGCGGCGGACAATCCGCCCATCCCGGCTCCGATAACAACCACATGTGACCTGTTGTGTGACATCACCGGATTGTTGACTCGCGCGCCCGATATGTCCACTATGATTTACAGTTATGTGTCTATTTGACTTTACAGTTGGTTGATGCACCGTCCGCTCCGACCGAAACGAACGCAGGAAGCCCGCACATGCCCCTTTCCCAACGCATCGACGCCGCGATCCATCGGGCCATCCGGTCCGGACAGGCGGGAACGCCGCCGCCGCGGCTGGCTTCGGCGCTCCACTATGCGGTCACACCGGGCGGCGCGCGCATCCGCCCCACGATCCTGCTCTCGGTCGCGTCCGCCTGTGGTGACGACAACCCGCACATGGCCGATGCCGCCGCCGCAGCGCTTGAAATCATGCATTGCGCCAGCCTCGTCCATGACGACATGCCCTGTTTCGACGATGCTCCGATCCGGCGCGGCAAACCCTCGGTCCACGTCGCCTATTCCGAACCGCTGGCACTTCTGACCGGCGACAGCCTCATCACCATGGCCTTCGATATTCTCGCCAAGGCCGGTCATTCCGACCCGGCCCGTGCGCTCGAACTGATCCGCATCCTGACCTACCGCACCGGCATGCCGGGCGGCATCTGCGCGGGGCAGGGCTGGGAAAGCGAGGACGAGGTCGATCTCTCCGCCTATCATCAGGCCAAGACCGGGGCGCTGTTCATCGCGGCGACCCAGATGGGGGCCGTGGCCGCCGGACAGGACGCCGAGCCGTGGTTCGAACTCGGCGCGCGGATCGGCGAGGCGTTTCAGGTCGCCGACGATCTTCTCGACGCGCTCTATGATGAAAAGACCCTCGGAAAACCCGCCGGTCAGGACGATCTGCACAACCGGCCCAACGCCGTGACGCTTCTGGGCGTCGACGGGGCCGTGGCCCGGCTCAAGGATATTCTGGCCGGCGCGATCTCCTCGATTCCGTCCTGCAAGGGCGAGGCCGCGCTGGCCGAAATGGTCCGCAAGACCGCCCAGCGCCTGACCCCGATCACCCCGGCGCGGAACGCCGTGCCCGGTGAGTGATGCAACCCTGCATGGCCGCCCCTCGAAGGGACGCGGCTTCTCCCTGTCGCGCTGGCGCAACCGGCTGATCGCCTCTCCCGGCTTCCAAAGCTGGGCCAGCCGCTTCCCCCTGACCCGCCGCATCGCCCGCCGCGATGGCGAGGATCTGTTCGATCTGGTGGCGGGCTTCGTTCATTCCCAGGTTCTGTTCGCTCTGGTGGAGCTGCGCATCCTGCACATGCTCACCGATGGCGATCTGACCGCACCCATCCTTGCGCAACGCTGCAACCTCGATCCCGACCGCATGGAGATCCTGCTTCAGGCCGGCGCGGCCCTTGGCCTTCTCGCCCGCCGACGCTCGGGCGCATACGGCCTTGCGCGCAAGGGCGCGGCACTTCTGGGCGTCCCGGGGCTCGAAGGGATGATCCTCCATCACCGCGCCTTCTACCGCGATCTCGAAAATCCCGTGGCCCTCCTGCAGGGCGCCGAGACGGAACTGGCACGCTTCTGGCCCTATGTCTTTGGCGCCGCCAGCGTCGATGACCCGGATATTGCCGAACGCTATTCCGCCCTGATGGCCGACAGCCAGACTTTGGTGGCCGAGGAAACGCTGCGCGCCGTCGACCTGTCGAAATCCACCCATCTCCTCGATATAGGCGGCGGCACCGGCGCGTTTCTGGTGGCGGCGCTCAACGCGAATCCCGGGCATCCGCGCCACGCTGTTCGACCTGCCACAGGTCACCCCCGGCGCGACGCAGCGGATCGAATCTGCCGGCCTGACCGACCGGATCACCCTTCACCCCGGCAGTTTCCGTGACGACCCTCTGCCGCAAGGCGCCGACACGATTTCGCTGATCCGGGTGCTCTACGATCACGGCGACGACACCGTCCGCGATCTGCTGGCCCGAATCCACGCGACCCTGCCCGAAGACGGGCGGCTCGTGGTGTCCGAACCGATGTCGGGCGGCGATCGCCCGCAACGGGCGGGGGATGCCTATTTCGCCCTTTATACCATGGCGATGCAGACCGGCCGCACCCGGTCCGCCGCCCGGATATCGCAACTGATGGCCGAAGCCGGGTTCACCGGCATCACCAGCCCCCGTACGAACCGCCCCTTCATCACAAGCGTGGTGACGGGTGTGCGTGGACAACCGAAGAAAATGTCCAAATAGATTGACAGTCAAAACTGTCAGGTTAAACTGACACTTAAGAAAGAGCGCTGCTGAGTCTTTTCAGCGGAGCCGACCTGACCGACATGGGAGCGTCCGGGGTGCAGACAACAGCCGTCATTCTTCAGGGTCCAAGGCAGATCAGCCTTGATACGCTGACGCTGACTGCTCCGGGCCCGCGCGATCTGGTGGTCGAAGTCACCCATTCCGGCATCTCCACGGGAACCGAGAAACTGTTCTGGTCCGGCACGATGCCGCCATTTCCCGGCATGGGCTATCCGCTCGTTCCCGGCTACGAATTGGCGGGCGAAGTGGTCGAGGCCGGTCCCGAAGTCCGCCTACAAGGTGGGTACCCATGTCTTCGTTCCCGGCGCCAATTGCTATGAAGGCGCGCATGGGCTGTTCGGCGGCGCCACCCGGCGCCTTGTGACCGACGCCGCCCGCGTGACACCCATCGACAAGGGCCTCGGCGCCGAAGGTGCGCTTCTCGCACTTGCCGCCACCGCCCGCCATGCCATGGCGGGTCTCGACAAATCCCCGCCCGATCTCATCATCGGCCACGGCACGCTCGGCCGCCTCCTCGCGCGGCTGACGATCGCGGCGGGCGCGCCCGCGCCCACGGTCTGGGAAATCGACCCGGGCCGCAGCACCGGCGCCCAGGGCTACGAGGTCATCCACCCCGATACCGACGACCGCCGCGACTATCGCGCGATATACGATGCCTCGGGGCAGGGCGATCTTCTGGACCAGCTCGTCACCCGCATCGCGCGCGGCGGCGAAATCGTTCTGGCCGGCTTCTACGACAAGCCCCTGAACTTCGCCTTCCCGCCCGCCTTCATGAAAGAGGCGCGGTTCCGCATCGCCGCCGAATGGACCCCGGGCGACCTGACCGCGACACGCTCGTTGGTCGAATCCGGCGCGCTCTCGCTCGGCGGCCTCATCACGCACACGCGCCCGGCCACAAAGGCCGGTGCCGCCTATGAGGAAGCGTTCAACAACGCCTCCTGTCTCAAGATGATCCTCGATTGGAGCACCGTTCAATGACCCTCGATGTGCCGAATCTCAAGGATTTCGACCAGCGCCTGCGCGACGAAGCGCACGAGGATCTGGCCGATCTCGTTACCGAAGAGCCGACCAAGAAGACCCAGATCATCGCGATCTACGGCAAGGGTGGCATCGGCAAATCCTTCACGTTGGCCAATCTCAGCCACATGATGGCGGAGCAGGGCAAACGCGTCCTTCTCATCGGCTGCGACCCGAAATCCGACACGACCTCGCTTCTGTTCGGCGGCAAGGCCTGCCCGACGATCATCGAAACTTCGACCAGAAAGAAACTGGCGGGCGAAGAGGTCAAGATCGGCGATGTCTGCTTCAAGCGGGGCGGCGTCTTCGCCATGGAACTGGGCGGACCCGAAGTGGGCCGTGGTTGCGGTGGGCGCGGCATCATCCACGGCTTCGAACTTCTCGAAAAGCTCGGCTTCCATGACTGGGACTTCGACTATGTCCTGCTCGATTTCCTCGGCGACGTGGTCTGTGGCGGCTTCGGCCTGCCCATCGCGCGCGACATGGCCCAGAAGGTCATCCTCGTCGCCTCGAACGACCTGCAGTCGCTCTATGTCGCCAACAATGTCTGCTCGGCGGTCGAATATTTCCGCAAGCTTGGCGGCAATGTCGGCGTCGCGGGCCTCGTGATCAACAAGGATGACGGCAGCGGAGAGGCTGCGGCTTTCGCCAAGGCCGTCGATATCCCGATCCTCGCCGCGATCCCGCAGAACGACGATCTGCGCAAGAAATCGGCGAATTATCAGATCGTGGGCACGGCAGAATCCGAATGGGGCGCACTCTTTGCCGGGCTGGGCGATGCCGTCGCCGTGGCCCCGCCGGTTCGCCCGGCACCGCTCGATCAGGACGGGCTTCTGGGCCTGTTCGACGCCAAGGACACCGGTGGCGACTACGTTCTGGTTCCTGCCACCGACATGGACATGCGGGGCAAGAACGCGAAACCCGTCGAATCCCTGGAGGTGATCTATGACGATGCATGATCACACCCATGGCGAGGACGCGCTGGCGGCCATCCGCGATATGCTCGAGCGCGCGACGCCCGACCAACTCCGCCGCCTGATCGCCGACATCAAGGGGGCCGAGCCACAGAAATGACTGGCGAAGTAACCTATGACAAGGCCCATGAGGCCGACGTGACGATGGGCAGCTCGACCGCTGCCCCCGACGCGTCCCCCGACGCCGCGCCGCAGCTTCAGGGCGACGGCATGGGCTGTCACGCCGGCGCGGCCGAGATGGAGGCCGCGGCCCGCATGGCGGGCAAGTCCGAAATCCTCGACCAATATGCCCGCGACTATCCCCAGGGCCCGCATGACAAGCCGCAATCCATGTGCCCCGCCTTCGGGTCCCTGCGCGTGGGCCTGCGGATGCGCCGGGTGGCCACGGTCCTGTCCGGCTCCGCCTGCTGCGTCTACGGCCTGACCTTCGTCTCGCATTTCTACGGCGCGCGCCGCTCGGTGGGCTACGTGCCCTTCAATTCCGAAACTCTCGTCACCGGTAAATTGTTCGAGGATATCCGCGAAGCCGTCCACGATCTGGCCGATCCCGAACGCTATGACGCGATCGTGGTGACCAATCTCTGCGTGCCCACCGCCTCCGGTGTGCCCCTGCGCCTTCTGCCCGACGAAATCGACGGTGTCCGCATCGTCGGCATCGACGTTCCGGGCTTCGGGATCCCGACCCATGCGGAAGCAAAGGACGTACTGGCGGGCGCGATGCTCAAATACGCCCGCGAAGAGGTGAAGGCTGGTCCCGTCGCCGCCCCCACCGGCGGCCGCTCGGATCGTCCGACCGTTGCCCTTCTGGGCGAAATGTTCCCGGCCGACCCGATGATGATCGGCGCGATGCTGGCCCCCATGGGCCTTGCCGCCGGACCGGTCGTGCCCTGCCGCGAATGGCGCGAACTCTATGCCGCGCTTGATTGCGGTGTCGCCGCCGCGATCCATCCCTTCTACACCGCCGCGATGCGCGAATTCACCGCCGCCGGTCGCCCGATCGTGGGCTCTGCCCCTGTGGGCCATGACGGTACCGCCAACTGGCTGGCCGGTATCGGCGACGCGTTCGGCATCGCCGCCGATCAGGTCGCCGCGGCGCAAAACGCTTTCCTTCCCGCGATCAAGGGCGCGCTTGCCGCGACCCCGATCAAGGGCACGATCACGCTGTCGGGCTATGAAGGCTCCGAATTGCTGGTGGCGCGCCTTCTGATCGAAAGCGGCGCGGATGTGCCCTATGTCGGCACCGCCTGCCCCCGCACGCCCCAGTCCGACTGGGATCGCGAATGGCTCGAGGCGCGCGGCGTCAAGGTCAAGTTCCGCGCCAGTCTCGAAGACGACTGCGCCGCGATGGAGGCGATCCGCCCGGATCTCGCCATCGGCACGACCCCGGTCGTGCAGAAGGCCAAGGAACTGGCGATCCCGGGTCTCTATTTCACCAACCTGATATCTGCCCGCCCCCTCATGGGCCCCGCGGGTGCCGGAAGCCTGGCCGAGGTCATCAACGCCGCCATCGCCGGCAAGGCGCGGATGGAACACATGCGCGAATTCTTCGAAGGCGTGGGCACGGGCGACACCGCCGGTGTCTGGGAGGGCGATCCGAACCTGCGCCCCGACTTCCGCGCCCAACACCAGAAGAAACTCGACAAACAGGCCCGCGCGGCGAAAGCGGAGCAAATGATATGATCCGGCGTCGCGGATCATATCATTTGCTCGGTGCGAGTAAGCGATTGGCGTCAGCCAATTGCGGTCGCACTTGGTTGGATGCCGCAAATACGTGCGCATGCAATACACATGCGATGCGCATGGTTTCCGCATCGCACGGCCGGACCGTTAACAGCACCGTCAGAGGTGCCCCATGCTGATCCAGGATCATGACAGGGCAGGGGGCTACTGGGGTGCGGTCTATGCGTTCACCGCCGTGAAAGGCCTTCAGGTCGTGATCGACGGTCCCGTGGGTTGCGAAAACCTGCCCGTCACGTCGGTCCTGCATTACACCGACGGCCTGCCGCCCCACGAACTTCCCATCGTGACCACCGGTCTGGGCGAAGAGGAACTGGGCCGCGAAGGTACCGAAGGCTCCATGAAACGCGCCTGGGGCACGCTCGATCCAGCGCTGCCGGCGGTCGTTGTGACCGGTTCCATCGCCGAGATGATCGGCGGCGGCGTCACCCCGCAAGGCACGAATATCCAGCGCTTTCTGCCCCGCACCATCGACGAGGATCAATGGGAATGCGCCGACCGCGCGATGACCTGGATCTTCACCGAATTCGGAATGACCAAGGGCCGGATGCCGCCCGAGAAGAAGCGCGAAGAGGGCGACGCGCCCCGCGTCAATATCCTCGGGCCGATGTACGGCACCTTCAACATGCCCTCCGACCTCGCCGAAATCCGCCGCCTGATCGAAGGCATCGGCGCCAAGGTGAACATGGTCATGCCGAAGGGCGCGCACCTTGCCGAAATGCGCAATCTCGTGAATGCCGACGTCAATGTCTGCATGTATCGCGAGTTCGGGCGCGGCCTCTGCGAAGTGCTGGGCAAGCCTTATCTGCAAGCGCCCATCGGCGTCGAAAGCACGACCAAGTTCCTCAGAACATTGGGAGAAATGCTGGGCCTCGACCCCGAACCCTTCATCGAACGCGAAAAGCACTCGACCATCAAACCGGTCTGGGATCTCTGGCGCTCGGTCACCCAGGATTTCTTTGCCACCGCCGGTTTCGCCATCGTCGCGAACGAAACCTATGCCCGTGGCATCCGCAATTACCTCGAGAACGACCTCGGGTTTCCCTGCGCCTTCGCCGTCGCCCGCACCGCCGGTAAAAAGACCAATAACGACGAGGTCCGTGCGCTCATGGCGCAGAAACGCCCCCTGATCGTAATGGGGTCGATCAACGAAAAGATGTACCTCGCCGAGCTCAAGGGCGGCCACGGCCCAAGCCCCGCCTTCATCCCGGCAAGCTTTCCGGGCGCCGCCATCCGCCGCGCCACCGGCACCCCGTTCATGGGTTATGCCGGCGCCACCTATCTCTTGCAGGAAGTCTGCAACGGCCTGTTCGACGCGCTGTTCCATATCCTGCCGCTCGGCTCCGAAATGGATGCCGCCGATGCGACGCCAACCACTCTTCGCCGCGACTTTCCGTGGGATACCGACGCCCAGGAGGCGCTGGACCGGATCGTGGCCGAACACCCCATTCTCACCCGTATTTCCGCCGCCAAGTCCCTGCGCGACGCCGCCGAAAAGGCCGCGCTCAGCCAAGGGGCGGAACGCGTGGTGCGAGAAACCGTCGAGGCGCTCGCGCCGAAGACGGCCCAACAAGGAGACAAGACATGACCGACCAGACAAGCGACATGAGCGTATCGACCCGCGCTCACCGGCCGCCAAGAACCGAGTTCTGCGTCTATTTCGGTATCATCTTTCTGGCGACCCTTCCGCTGGCCTGCCTGACCTGGGCGCTTTCCGCGCTCAAGGCGGGTGGCCTGCCCGAGAAGGGGCCGGTGGCCCGTGCCTGGTCTCAGGCGCGGATCATCACGCCAATGATCTTCTCTGCCTGACAGCAGAGACACGAAATTCCGCCTCTCCCCCCCGGGGAGGCGGATGCCCGATAGGCATTCAGCCTAAAGGGGACCCGGCCGCGGGGGACGCGGCGTCAGTCTGACGATCCGGAGGATACTATGGCTGATAGAACCGACCTGTCTTTTACAGGTCTGACCGACGAACAGGCGCAGGAGTTGCACTCCGTCTACATGAGCGGGCTCACACTATTCGTAATAGTGGCATGCGTTGCTCATTTGGCGACGTACATCTGGCGCCCGTGGTTCGGATAAGGAGACCGGAGAATGGCTAAATTCTACAAGATATGGCTTATCTTCGACCCGCGTCGCGTGTTCGTGGCGCAAGGAGTCTTCCTTTTCCTGCTGGCAGCAATGATCCACCTGGTGGTGCTTTCCAATGGCATCAACTGGTTCGAAATCGCTGCCTCGAAAGGCATGTAAGCCCTTTGAAAAACAGCTGTGGGCGGGTCCGCCCGCCCACAGCAAACCTTAGCACGACGGCACCCGGACTACCGGCCTCGCCGCCAAAAACGGAGTAAGAAGTATGGCTTTGCTCAGCTTCGAACGAAAATATCGTGTGCCGGGGGGCACACTCGTCGGCGGCGATCTGTTCGACTTCTGGGTCGGGCCGTTCTACGTCGGCTTCTTCGGGGTCACGACGGTCTTTTTCGCCGCCCTCGGAACCATCCTGATCTTCTACGGGGCGTCAATGCAGGGGACCTGGAACCCCTGGCTGATTTCGATCAACCCGCCGCCCCTGTCCTATGGCCTTGGCCCGGCGCCTCTCAACGAAGGCGGCCTTTGGCAGATCGTGACGATCTGTGCGATCGGCGCGTTCACAAGCTGGGCTTTGCGCGAAGTCGAGATCTGCCGGAAACTGGGCATCGGGTTTCATATCCCCTTCGCCTTCGGCGTCGCGATCTTTGCCTATGTGACCCTCGTCGTGATCCGCCCCGTCCTGATGGGCGCATGGGGCCACGCATTCCCTTACGGAATCTGGAGCCACCTCGATTGGGTCAGCTACACCGGCTATCTCTACGGCAACTTCCACTACAACCCCGCTCACATGATCGCGGTGACGTTCTTCTTCACCAACTGTCTGGCGCTGGCGCTGCACGGGTCGCTGATCCTGTCCGCCGTCAACCCGGAAAAGGGCAAGGAGATCCGTTCGGCCGAACACGAGGACACGTTCTTCCGTGACTTCATCGGCTACTCGATCGGGCCGCTCGGCATCCACCGTCTTGGCCTGCTTCTGGCCCTGAACGCCGGGTTCTGGAGCGCGGTCTGCATCGTGATCTCCGGCACCGTCTGGTTCGACCAGTGGGTCGTCTGGTGGGATTGGTACATCCAGCTGCCTTGGTGGGTCGATATCGCAGGAGGCGTCAATGGCTGAGTATCAGAACATCTTCACTCAAGTGCAGGTGCAGGGCCCGCCCGAAATGGGCATGGTCGAGGACGCCATCCTTGGCGACCGCTCCAAGGGCACCACCTTCTCGGCCCTGTTCGGCTGGTTCGGCAATGCGCAGCTTGGTCCCTTCTATCTGGGTCCATGGGGTGTCCTGTCGCTCATGGCGGGCGCAACCTGGTTCGTGATGGTCGGTTTCTGGTTCTGGGGGCAGGCGGGGTACAACCCGGCGGTCTTCATGCGGGATCTGTTCTGGCTCTCGCTTGATCCCCCGTCACCGGAATACGGCCTTGGCATCCCGCCATTGGCGGAGGGCGGTTACTATCTCATCGCCTCCTTCTTCCTTCTGGTGGCGGTGATCGCGTGGTGGATCCGGTCCTGGGTTCTGGCCAACCAGCTGGGGATGGGCAAGCATGTCTGCTACGCCTTCGCCAGCGCGATCTGGCTGTTCCTTGTGCTCGGCCTGTTCCGGCCGATCCTCATGGGGTCGTGGTCCGAAGCGGTGCCTTACGGGATCTTCACCCACCTCGACTGGACCAACCTGTTCTCGCTGACCTACGGAAACCTGTTCTACAACCCGTTCCACGCGCTCTCGATCGTCTTCCTCTATGGCTCGGCCCTGCTGTTCGCCATGCATGGTGCGACGATCCTGGCGGTGACCCGCTTCGGCGGCGACCGGGAATTGGAACAGATCGTCGACCGCGGAACCGCATCCGAACGCGCCGGCCTGTTCTGGCGCTGGACGATGGGGTTCAACGCGACGATGGAAGGTATCCACCGGTGGGCATGGTGGTTCGCGGTGCTGACGACGCTTACGGGCGGAATCGGTATCCTGATCACCGGAACGGTCGTCGATGACTGGTTCACCTGGGCGCAAATCCACGGCTACGGCGCGGCAAACAACTATGTGCCTGCGCAAACGCCGGCAGATTTCCTGCCCTATCTGCCGCCAGAGTAAGGAGAGATCGAAATGTCTGACAACGAACACTGGTATCTGGACAACGATCCGAAACCGAACCTCTACGGATGGGTCTTCAAACACATGGCGATGGGCGCGGTCTATGCGGCGCTGGCCTTCTTCGGGATCATCGCCGTGGTCCTGCTGATCCGGGCCCTGTCGTTCATCCTGCCCGATGATCCGTACGCGGCACTCGAGCTAGGCACGCGCGTCGCCAGCGCGTTGGCTTGAGGGGCGGCGGTGATCATCACCGCCCCTCGTACCGGTTCGGACGCTTTCGGGCGTCTGATCCTCGGGGTCTCCACACCCCGGTTCCCTTCCTGTTGGCTACAGGAGACTGGGCGCTGTCAGGGTTCGCTCTGACAGCGTCTTTTTAATTCAAAACCCGAGGAATTGCCATGGACCGCCCGCACACCCCCACACTCGACCGCGTTGCGGTACCGTCCGACCTCAAGGCCCTGTCCGACAGCGAACTTGCCACGCTGGCAACCGAATTGCGCGCCGAGGTGATCTCGGCGGTGTCCGAGACAGGCGGGCATCTGGGCTCCTCCCTGGGCGTGGTCGAGCTGAGCGTGGCGATCCACGCGGTGTTCAACACCCCGTTCGACAAGCTGGTCTGGGACGTTGGGCACCAATGCTATCCGCACAAGATCCTGACCGGCCGCCGCGACCGGATCCGCACCCTGCGCCAGAAGGACGGGCTCTCGGGCTTCACCAAACGCTCGGAGTCGGAGTTCGATCCGTTCGGCGCCGCCCATTCCTCGACCTCGATCAGCGCGGCCCTGGGCTTTGCGGTCGGTCGTGACATGGGGCAGGCCACGGGCGACGCGATCGCCGTGATCGGCGACGGCTCGATCAGCGCCGGCATGGCCTATGAGGCGATGAACAACGCAGGTCACGAGGGCCGGAGGCTGTTCGTGATCCTGAATGACAACGAGATGTCGATCGCCCCGCCGGTGGGCGCGATGTCGAAATATCTCTCCGGCCTCTATGCCAGCCCGCAGGGCGCGGCGATCGAGGCGATGTCCGAAAGCTTCGAGGCGCTTCTGCCCGGCCCGTTCCGCGAAGGCGCGCGGCGCGCCCGCCAGATGGTGACCGGCGCCGCGGGCGCAGGGGGCACCCTGTTCGAGGAACTGGGCTTCAGCTATGTCGGCCCGATCGACGGCCATGACATGAGCCAGCTTCTTCCGGTCCTGCGCGCCGCACGCGCCCGCGCCACGGGCCCGGTCCTGATCCATTGCTGCACCGTCAAGGGCAAGGGCTATGCCCCGGCCGAAAGTTCCGCCGATAAGTATCACGGTGTGGCCAAGTTCGATGTCGTCTCGGGAACCCAGAAGAAAGCGACCTCGAACGCCCCGTCCTATACAAAGGTGTTCGGTCAGGCGCTGACCCAGGCTGCCGAGACCGATCACCGGATCGTCGCCGTCACCGCTGCCATGCCATCCGGAACGGGGCTTGATATCCTCGCCAAGCGGTTCCCCGCGCGGGTCTTCGACGTAGGCATTGCCGAACAGCACGGCGTCACCTTTGCCGCGGCGCTGGCGGCCTCGGGGATGCGCCCGTTCTGCGCCATCTACTCGACCTTTCTGCAACGGGGCTATGATCAAGTGGTGCATGACGTGGCGCTGCAGAAGCTTCCCGTCCGCTTTGCGATCGATCGCGCGGGGCTGGTGGGCGCCGATGGCGCAACCCATGCCGGCGCGTTCGATATCGGCTATCTGGCCAACCTGCCGGGCTTTGTCGTCATGGCAGCCGGGGACGAGGCCGAACTACAGCACATGGTGGCGACCGCCGTGGCCTTCGACGAAGGCCCGATCGCCTTCCGCTATCCGCGTGGCGAGGGCATGGGCGTCGAGATGCCGGAACGCGGTCAGGAACTCGAGATCGGCAAGGGCCGTATCCTGCGTGAAGGCTCGGGCGTGGCGATCCTGTCCTATGGCGCGCATCTTGGCGAATGCCTCCGCGCGGCTGAAGAGCTCGAGGCAATGGGTATTTCGACCACGGTTGCCGATGCGCGCTTTGCCAAGCCGCTGGATGCCCAGTTGATCGGCCAACTTGCGCGCCATCACAAGGCGCTCATCACCGTGGAACAGGGCGCGACGGGGGGGTTCGGGGCATTGGTGCTCCATCACCTTGCGGACCATGGTGCACTGGATCGCGGCTTGCGCATCCGCACGATGACCCTGCCCGACAGCTTCATCGACCATGCCAGCCCGGCCCAGATGTACGCGGCAGCGGGTCTGACGGCCCGGCATATCGCAATGAAGGCGACCGAAGCGCTTGGACGTCGTCAGTCTTCCGGTGGGTCAGGCCAGAGCCTGACCCCGAACCGGGTCGAATTCAGGATTTGATGCCGAAGGTCTAGGCGCGCACGAGCCTGCCGAAAATCCGGTCATGGTGCAGCTCGAGGTAGATCCGCAGCCAAGGGGTAAAGCGATCTGGCCAACGCGAAGCCTCGGCGGTCAGATCGTACAGATTGATCCACCGCGTCTCCATTACCTCTTCGGGATTGGGCGCCACGACCATGCCCGGTGTCGCTTCGGCAAGGAACAGGTCCACCACCTCGTGCTCGATCAGCCCGCCACCCACATCGGCGCGGTATTCGATCTGGTCCCGATGCGCGGGGTACAGACCGCTGATACCCAATTCCTCGCGCAGACGCCGGATCGCGCAATCCACCGGCTTTTCGTCCCAGTCGGGATGGGTGCAGCAGGTGTTCGCCCATAATCCGGGCGTGTGGTACTTCGAAAGTGCACGGCGCTGGATCAGAACCTGCTCGCCGCGCATCACGAAGACGGAAACGGCCTTGTGCCGCAGCCCCTTCACGTGGACTTCGAGCTTGTCGACGGGTTTCAGGCGGCCATCCACCCACGCGGGTATCATGTTGGTCATGTAAAGGCTTCCGGTACGAGTCTCGGTCAGGTGGGCAAGGTTCTTGAGCCCGATCCTGAGATGCGCCATCGGACGCGCCCGAACGAGCCGTTTGTTCATATAAGCCTCGAATGTCAGGCGCTGCACGTCGACATCGTGACACAGGGACACGAAGCGCTCGCGCCGTTCGTCGGACTTGTAATAGGCGTCCTGCATCGCCCGCAGAACCTTGAACACGGTCTTGTGCTCTTTCATGAACAGCTTGCGGGCAAGTTTCAGATCCTTGACCCGCCCCGAGGCCAGCGCGGCCATCGCGGCGGTTGCCGCGACCCTGCCGCCCACCATGGCGTAATAGATGCCCTCGCCGGACGATGGCGCGACGACACCGGCGGCATCGCCTGCCAGTACCACGTCCTTGCCATTGTCCCAGCGGTCGAGGGGCTTCAGGGGGATCGGCGCGCCTTCCTTGCGGATCGTCTCGCACCCGTCCAGACCCGAAGCCACGCGCAGATCGGCGGTCGCCTTCTTCAGGTCGACGCCCTGAATCCCCGATCCCATGCCGACCGACGCACTTGCCCCGTGGGGAAAGACCCAGCCATAGAAATCGGGGCTGATCGTCCCGTCATAGATCACGTCACAGCGCTTGGGATCATACGCGCCCACCGCGCCCGGCGCCTTGATGATCTCGTGATAGGCGATCACATAGGGGATCGTATCACCCCCCGGTACTTCCTGCCGGGCCACGTCGGAGCGCGCGCCATCGGCACCGATCACGATCTTGCCGGTCAGCCGCATCTCATTGCCCGAAACCTTGTCGCGATAGATCACATGGGTGCCGTCCGCGTCCCGCTCGATCCGCTTGAACGTGCCGGTATTGCGATGCGCACCGGCCCTGGCCGCGCGGACCCGCAGGAACTCGTCGAAATGCTCGCGGTCGACCATGCCGACAAAGCCGTTCTCGATGGGTATATCCACGTGGCGCTGGGTCGGCGAGATCATGCGCGCGGTCGAGATCTTGGCGACGATCTGGTCGTCAGGAATATCGAAATCCTCGATCAGCCGGGGCGGAATGGCTCCGCCGCAGGGTTTGATCCGACCGGCACGGTCGAGCATCGCGACTTTCCGCCCTTCCAGCGCAAGGTCATGCGCAGCCGTGGCCCCAGACGGGCCGCCCCCAACCACAACGACATCATAGATCATGTTCATTCTCCGGGAACGAGGGCGCCGGTCGGCGCGGTTGAAGGTGCGGAAATTCGCAAGGCCAGGAATGCCGCGACCATGAAGATCGCGCCTTCGAAGATAAATACGCTGCCATAGGCCAGGGCATCGCTGTCAAGAAACGCGCGCATCGTGTCTGCGGCGGCAGTACCCAGAAAGGCACCGACGCCAAAGGCGATGGCCTGCGCCGCGCCGAAAAGACCCATACGCGCGCCTTCGCGCGCCTCGGATCCTTCGCGGGACAGGCCCATCATCGCGCCGATCGCGGCCACTGCGAACACGCCATTGGCAAAGCCCAGCAGGAACACGTTTGGTGCAATGGGCCAGGTTTCCGGCATCTGGCCGCCCATGCCCATGCCCACAAGGGCACTGCCCGAAAGGACACAGCCGCCGACGATCCAGACCCGAATGGGCACCTGAACCCAGCGCGCAAGCGCCGTGCCCGACAGCAGCACGACCACCATTCCCACCAGCGCGCCGGCATGGTGCATCCCGCCCAACTGCGTGCTTTCGCCCACGCTCATGCCAAAGACATGGCCCGCAAACGGCTCCAGGATCAGGTCCTGAAGGTTGTAGGCCAGCATCGAGGCAAAGACGAAGATGGTGAAGGTCCGCACCCGCGGATCGGTCCAGAGCTCGCGTGTGATCTGCTTGAAATCAAGGTTGCGCTCGGGTGCGGGCCGGGCGGCGACGCGCTCCTGTCCCCAGATCCCCAGAAGGGTCAGGGTCATGGCGATCGCACAGATCCCCGCCGCGACCGCGACAAGGCGCTGGGGCGAATAGGGATCAAGAAGCATCCCCGCGGTGATCCCGGTGACCGCCAGTCCGAAGATCATCATGATCCAGACGGCACTTCCCGCCGCCGCCTGCCGCTCTTCGGCGACGCGCGAGGCAAGAAGCGCCAGAAGGTTCGTTCCCGCCGCCCCGATCCCGATCCCGATCAGCAGGAACGAAGGGATCGCGGCGACAATGCCCAATGCGGTGCTCGACGCCATCAGCCAGACCGAAAGCGCCGCGCCGATGGCGCCTGCGGCAAGGGTTGCTACGCCGCCGATGATCCACGGCGTCCGCCGTCCGCCCTGATCGGCGCCATGGCCGAAGCGCGGGCGCAGGAACTGCGTCGCATAGTAGAGAGAGACCAGAAGCCCCGGCAGGATCGCCGGCAGGGCGAGTTCGACAACCATCACCCGGTTCATCGTTGCGGTGGTCAGGACGACGATCGACCCAAGGGCCATCTGGACCAGACCCAGCCTGCAGATCGAGAACCACGACAATCCCATCACAGACTCCCCAGACTTCTGATCGCGAAGGCCGAAACCATCATCCCCGAAACATAGAGCATCACGCCGGTGCCGTTGTACCATGGCGCCTTGGCCTTCGGATCGCGCAGCATTACGCGCATCGCCGCGAACTGCGCCAGAAGCAGGACGCCCACCGCAGCGGCATGAAGCGGACGGCCCCAGACCAGAAGCATCGAGACAACGATCATCTGTGGAAGGGCCATCCCGATACAGGCGATCTTGGCGGCAACCTCGGGACCTAGGGTGACGGGAAGTGACCGCACACCGGTGGCCCGGTCGCCCTCGAGCGCCTTGAAATCATTGAGCGTCATGATGCCATGTGCTCCCAGCCCGTAAAGCAGGGCGGTGATCAGCACCTCGATCCGCGGCGCACCAAGCGACAGCACCGCAGCACCCGTGACCCATGGGAGGGTCTCGTAAGAAAGCCCCACAAGCCCCGGCCCCCACCAGCCGGAGCGCTTCAGGCGCACAGGCTCGGCGGAATAGGCCCATGCTGCCAAGACGCCGACAATCGTCGCGCCAAAGCCCCATGGCCCAAGGAGCGAGCCCACCGCAAGGGACAACGCCGACATCGCCAGCGCAACCCAAAGCCCCCACCTGCCGGGCACGCGGCCCGACGGGATCGGTCGGTCGGGTTCGTTGATCGCATCGACATGCCGGTCGCACCAGTCATTGGCCGCCTGACTCATGCCACAGACGATCGGCCCGGACAGGATCACACCAAGAACCACCAGCCCCCAATGGCCGCCGGGCGCAACGCCGGAGGAAACGACACCGCAAAGATAGGCCCACATCGGCGGGAACCACGTCACCGGCTTGATGAGCGTCAGCAACGCTGACGGCTCTGGGTAACGACGCAGGTGTTGAATCTGGCTTACACTCATACTGTAAACCTAAACTTACAGTATGAGTCGCACAAGCAGAACGTTGACCTGTTAACCGGGTCAAAACGTCCCAAATTGTCGCGGGGAAGGTGCCCTAGCTCGGGTCTTTGCTCAAAAGCCCGTACTTCCGCAGCTTGACGTAAAGGCTCTGACGGCTGAGACCCAGCATCTCGGCGGCTGCAACCCGGTTGTTGCGGGTCAGTTGCACGGCCGTTTCGATGCACATCTTTTCGACCACATCGGTGGTCTCACTCACGATGTCTTTCAGTGTCGCCGAACCGACCAGCTCCATCACGCTTCGCATTCCGTCATCGGAAACGGCGATGCCGGGATGTCGCGACGCTTCCGCACGGCTGGCATCGCGGATCACAAAGACATAGGCCGGGTTGGTCCGGTCATTGAGATGTGTCGTCGAAATCTCGACCGAGGTCTCGCCCCCGAACTCCGAGACAAGCTTCGTCGCATACATGGGCATCTGCCCCGCACGCGTCGCATTGTCGATCATCACCTTCGAGTCGACCGTGCCGCGGGCCAGGAAATCGGCCAGGGGCTTGCCTCTGAGAAGTGTCACATGCGCGACATCCGCAAGGTTCAGGAACGCTTCGTTCGCCGCCGTGATGACCCCGTCACGATCGGTGAACAGGATACCGTCCGCACCTTCCTGATAAAGGGCATTCAGGTTCTCGGTCAGCGTATCCGCCGCCGGCTCGGTCTCGTCCGCATTCTCGAAGCGGACCAGAAGGAACCGGTCTCCCGCGGCGCGGAATATCTTGGGCTGCAGCAAAAGCCGCTTCTTCGACCGCCGGGCCGTGACCTCGGTCGGCTTCAACGAATCCGAAATGGCAGCGGCGCTCAGCGTGTCGATCAGCTTGTCCTTGATCCGGCTGTCGAATTCCGATCCGAACAGCGAATTCTGAAGGTCGCTGACCGATGCGCCAAGCAGCTTTGCGGCGGCAGAGTTCAGATCCGTGATCCGGCCGCTCGTCACCGACACAAATGCAACCGCCTCGCGGATACCATCCATGAGAACGCGGAACCGCGTGTCATGTTCGCGCTGCACCTCGTAATCGCGCTCAAGCGCCATCTGCGCATTGACCAACTGTTCCTGCATCTCGGCGATCGGACGCAGATCCCTGCCGAGCAGCAGCAACGCGCCATCCGGACCGATCTGATGGATCGTATAGCGCACCGGGAACGCCCAGTTCACGCTATCGGAATGGTTCAACTCCATCGCGCGCAACGAGCCTGTGCCCGAGGAAAACGCGGCAAGCTGCCGGTCGAGCTTCGGAATTGACTCCGAACTCAGGAAATCCCGGATGTTCCGGCCTTCCCAATGATCGATATCGCCAAAGCTGGGATGGGCGGGATTGACGAGAACGCTAAGAACCTCACCGACATCCGAGATGACGATGGCAAGATCGCTGGCGGTCGAGATGATATCGCCCAGAACATCGGGGCCGATCAGAGGGATCGAGCCACTGCTCCAGTAGCGGGTTCCGCGCGAACTCATTGCTCTGACCTTCGATGCGGACGCATATCCATCATCTACTCCGTCGTCGCGCGAAGCTTTGCGCCTTTGGAAGAACTCTTCAGACCGCACAGCCGGATGGCCTCGTTAACATCAGATGTAGAATGGTCCGCACCCGTAGCCTTCTTGATGTCCGCGCTCATTCCGCAAGCAGCACCGCCAACCAGAATAGGTATCCTTGCGTCAGAGACGCGCCGCAATTTGCCGATCAAACTACCCAATTCGGAGAGGTTTTCAATAACGGCAATGCGAGAAAATTACCGCGTCGAACTGGCCATCAGCAACGGTCCGGATGATCTTGTTCTCGGGCTCGCCCAGAAGCAGCCGGACGGATATGCCGCGACGCCTGAACTGCTCGGTAACGGTCATCGCGCCCAATGTATGCGTGTCATGACCAAGTGCCGCCACCAGAAGCGAATGGTTCTCGTGCACCGCAAAGCGCCCGTCGCGCGGGGCGATCGCCAATCCCCGCAGCGCGCGCTGAAGCCGTGCCGCGCCGATCGAAACCTCGGCAAAGCCAAGCGTATCTTCGCACCAGCCATCTCCAAGTTGCCTCGCGGCCTCGGGAATATAGAAATCAAGGATCTCTTCGGCCGTGACGCCGGTGCGGATGATCTCCGCTATCGCGCCATGGACAGCCCGATCGCCCGGCCCGCAAGCGGCCTTGGCCAACTGAACCACAAGCCGTTCAGACACCGGTGAGTGCGTGCCGACCCGGGTCGAGGCCAGCTCGGATACCGCCCGCGATGCCAGCCTCGTGAAACTGCTGTCATCGCCGGGGACAATCCTGCCGATCTCTCGCTCTTGGCCGTCCGTCATCAATTCGGGTCCTCGGCGGGTCCTCCCGCGGTACATGTGAGTCGTACTCTGCGCGGGCACGCAAGCATTGTCTTGCATACGGCCATCATTGTCAAAGGTAATTGACAGTTTGCCATTCATCAGAGTCATCCGTCAGGGCACCAAGTGCCGTTAGCACTAGAAAATAAGGGCTTTATAATGGGATTCAAGAACCCCAGGGCGAGGGGCGGCACAATTCGGAAGGCCCGCCAAAAAGTGTAAATCATAATTGACACTTCGGGAGTTGCGGCGCTAGTCTTTGTCAATAACTCGTCCACGGGGATTTCCTTAATGCAGCAGTCAGGTCAGGTTGGACCGCATCGGAGCCGCCTCTATACAGAGGAAGAGCGGTTGCGCCGGGACGCGACAGTCTGGACGCTCGTTCAGGGGGTCCTTGCGCCGCTGCAATTCCTCGTTTTCCTGATCTCTCTGGCGCTCGTCCTGCGGTATATCTGGACCGGCGAAGGCTACCTCGCAGCGACGATTTCGATCATCGTCAAGACCGGGTTTCTCTACGCGATCATGATCACCGGATCGATCTGGGAAAAGGTCGTTTTCGGACGCTGGCTTTTCGCCCCGGCCTTCTTCTGGGAGGACGTCTTCAGCTTCGTCGTGATCGCCCTGCACACCTTGTATCTATGGGCTTTGGCGACCGGAACGGTCGGGGCGGACGGCCAGATGGCCATCGCGCTCGCGGCCTATGTCGCCTATGTCGTGAACGCCGGTCAATTCCTCTGGAAACTGCGCGCCGCCCGGCTTGAATCCGAGGTGGCGGCATGAACGATCACACCCCGCTCAAGACCTCCTCCGGCTGCCGCGATCTTCCGGTTCTGAAAGAGCGCGGTCAGCGCGAGGTCTTCTGCGGACTGACCGGTATCATCTGGCTTCACCGGAAGATGCAGGACGCCTTCTTTCTTGTGGTTGGAAGCCGGACCTGCGCGCATCTTCTGCAATCGGCCGCCGGCGTCATGATTTTCGCCGAACCACGATTCGGAACCGCGATTCTCGAAGAGAAGGATTTGGCGGGTCTGGCCGACGCTCAGGACGAACTCGACCGGGAAGTTGACCAATTACTGTCACGCCGGCCTGACATACGGCAACTTTTCCTCGTCGGGTCCTGCCCCTCCGAGGTCATCAAGCTCGATCTTGCCCGTGCGGCAGAGCGTCTGACCCAGAAGCACGCGCCCCATGTCCGGGTTCTCAACTATTCGGGTTCGGGCATCGAAACTACCTTTACAGAAGGCGAAGACGCCTGTCTTGCCTCGATGGTTCCGGGCCTCGCCGAAACGCAGGAGCGCGAGCTTCTGGTTGTCGGCGCCCTTCCCGATGTGGTCGAGGATCAGGCCCTGGCCCTTCTTGCCGATCTGGGCATCGACCGGGTGCGGTCCCTTCCCGCCCGTCGTGCGGATGAAGCGCCTGCGATAGGCCCGAATACGCTCTTTGCCCTGACGCAGCCCTTTCTGGGCGAAACCCATGCCGCCCTGTCCCGCCGCGGGGCACAGCATATTCCCGCCCCCTTCCCCTTCGGCGAAGAGGGCACGACAGCATGGCTGCGCGCCGTGGCCGACATGTTCGGCGTATCGGACGAGACCTTCGAACGTGTGACAGCGGCGCCGCGCGCCCGGGCGCGCAAGGCGATCGCGGCGCAGGCGGCCGAGTTGAATGGCAAGTCGATCTTTTTCTTCCCCGACAGCCAGCTTGAACTGCCGCTCGCCCGCTTCCTGACCCGCGAATGCGGCATGGACGCGATCGAGATCGGCGCGCCCTTCATTCACAAGACACTGGTCGGCCCGGACATGGACCTGATCGCTCCGGGGCCGGTCATTTCCGAAGGTCAGGACGTGGATCTGCAGCTTGACCGGGCCCGTGCTGCGCGGCCCGACCTCACGGTCTGCGGTCTTGGTCTTGCCAATCCGCTGGAGGCCGAGGGGCTTGCGACGAAATGGGCGATCGAGCTCGTCTTTACCCCGGTACATTTCTACGAACAGGCCGGTGACCTTGCCGCGCTCTTTTCGCGCCCCCTGCGCCGCCGCGCGAAACTTCGGCTGGAGGCGGCCGAATGAAGCTGACGGTCTGGACATATGAAGGTCCGCCCCATGTGGGGGCGATGCGCGTCGCCACCGGCATGAAGGGCCTGCACTACGTCCTTCACGCGCCGCAGGGCGACACCTATGCCGACCTTCTGTTCACCATGATCGAGCGGCGCGACCACCGCCCGCCGGTCAGCTACACCACGTTTCAGGCCCGCGATCTGGGTGCGGACACGGCGAACCTGTTCAAGGATGCCTGCCGCGATGCCTATGAGCGGTTCCGCCCCGAGGCGATCATCGTCGGCGCGTCCTGCACCGCCGAACTCATTCAGGACGATCCCGGGGGATTGGCCGAAACCATGGGCCTGCCGATCCCGGTGATCCCGCTTGAACTGCCAAGCTACCAGCGCAAAGAGAATTTCGGTGCCGACGAGACATTCTTTCAGATCGTCAAGCATCTTGCCCGCCCGCAGGAACGGACCGAACGGATCACGGCCAATCTTCTGGGCCCGACCGGTCTGGGCTTCCGCCACCGCGACGACATTCAGGAACTGACCGCCATCCTCGGGGACCTTGGCATCGACGTGAACGTGGTCGCACCCATGGGCGCGACACCGTCGGATATCGTGCGGCTTCCCGCGGCGCATTTCAACGTGCTGATGTATCCCGAAACCGGCGAGGCCGCGGCCCGCTGGCTTGAGCGCAATCACGGCCAGCCGTTCACCAAGGTCGTTCCCATCGGCGTGGGCGCCACCCGCGATTTCATCGAAGAAGTGCGCACCATCACCGGCGTGACGGGCGTGGTGGACGACAGCCGCCTGCGGCTTCCCTGGTACTCGAAATCCGTGGACAGCACCTACCTAACGGGCAAGCGCGTGTTCGTGTTCGGCGATGCCACCCATGTCAAGGCCGCCGCCCGCATTGCCCGTGACGAGATGGGCTTCGACGTTGCGGGCCTTGGGTGCTACAACCGCGAATTCGCCCGTGATATCCGTGCCTTGGCCAAGGAGTTCGGGGTCGAGCCGCTGATCACCGACGACTACCTCGATGTCGAAAAGGCGATCGAGGCCGCTCAGCCCGAGATGATCCTCGGCACCCAGATGGAGCGCCATATCGGCAAGCGTCTGGGCATTCCCTGCGCCGTGATTTCCGCACCAGTTCATGTTCAGGATTTCCCCGCCCGCTACAGCCCGCAGATGGGGTGGGAAGGTGCGAACGTCATCTTCGACACATGGGTGCACCCGCTCGTGATGGGGCTCGAAGAACACCTGTTGCACATGTTCCGCGACGACTTCGAATTCCATGACGCCGCCGGGCCCAGCCACCATGGCGGCCATGCGCCCCGCGCCGTGGATGCCGCCGACCGCGAGGATGCGCCGGCAACCCCTGTGGTCCAGACCGATGGCAGCGTCATCTGGCTTGCCGATGCCGAAAAGGAGCTGCGCAAGATCCCGTTCTTCGTGCGCGGCAAGGCCCGGCGCAACACCGAGCTTTACGCCGCCGACAGGGGCGTTTCCGAAATCAGCGTCGATACGCTCTACGAGGCAAAGGCACATTATGCGCGATGACGGGCATATCCCGGGCTACCGCGTGGCCATCGTCACGCTGGATGCGCATGCCGCAGGCCCCGCCGCGCGGGTGTCGTCGACCCTTGCTTCGGAGTTCCCCGGGCTGTCGATCTCGGTTCACGCCGCGGCCGAATGGGCCGAAAACCCCGCCGCGCTCGATCTGGCGCGCGACGCTGTGCGCCATGCCGATATCGTCGTCGCGAACCTTCTGTTCATCGAAGAGCATATCCGGGCGATCCTTCCCGATCTCGAGGCCCGCCGCGACCATTGCGACGCGATGATCGGCGTGATCGCCGACCCGGCGATCGTCAAGCTGACACGCATGGGCGATCTCGACATGTCGAAGCCGGCATCGGGGCCCATGGCGCTGCTCAAGAAGCTCCGCGGGAATTCAAGCCCCTCGGCCTCGTCGGGCGAAAGGCAGATGAAGCTTCTGCGCCGCCTGCCGAAGATCCTGAAGTTCATTCCGGGCAAGGCGCAGGATCTGCGCGCCTGGTTCCTGACCATGCAGTATTGGCTGGGCGGTTCGGACGACAACGTGGAGCGGATGATCCGCTTCCTCGTGTCGCGCTATTCGCATGAAAAGGCATGGCGCGGCTGCGACGCGGCGCTGCCCGTCGAATATCCCGAGGTCGGGCTCTATCACCCCGATCTTCCGGCCCGCATCACGACGCGCGAGGGCGATCTGCCGGTGCCGGAAACGCCGGCCGGCACCGTTGGCCTGCTGATGCTGCGCTCCTACGTGCTTGCCTCCGATACCGCGCATTACGATGCCGTGATCCGCGCGTTCGAGGCCAAGGGGCTGCGCTGCATCCCGGCCTTCGCAGGCGGGCTTGATGGCCGTCCGGCGATCGACGCCTATTTCAAGGGCAAGGTCGATGCGATGGTCTCGCTCACCGGTTTCTCGCTGATCGGCGGACCCGCCTATAACGACAGCGATGCCGCGGTCGAAACCCTGACCGCGCTCGACGTTCCCTATATCGCCGCCCATCCGCTCGAGTTCCAGACGCTGGGCCAATGGGCCGAGTGCGCCGGCGGCTTGGGTCCGGTGGAGACGACGATGCTCGTGGCCCTGCCGGAAATCGACGGCGCCACCAACCCCACGGTCTTCGCCGGGCGGCATGGCCAGGACGGTTGCCAGGGCTGTGCCCATGGCTGCAAGAGCGTTTCCGACACCCGCGCCATGGCCCCCTGCCTCGAACGGATCGAGAGCCTATCGGAAAAGACGCTGCGGCTTGTTCGCCTGCGCCGCTCTCAGCCGCATGAGCGCAAGCTGGGCATCGTCCTGTTCGGCTTTCCGCCCAACGCGGGCGCGGTCGGCACGGCGGCCTACCTTTCGGTCTTCGAAAGCCTCCACAACACGCTCCACGCGCTCAAGGCCGATGGTTATGACTGCGAGCCTCCGGCAACGGTCGACGAACTCCGCAGGGAAATCCTCGAAGGCAACGCAGCAGCAATACGGGCAGGAAGCCAACGTCGCCGCCCATGTCGATGCCGATACGATCGTCCGCACAACACCGCCGCTGAAGGAAATCGAAGAGGTCTGGGGCCCCGCGCCGGGCCGGATTCAGTCCGACGGGCGGGGGGTCTTCGTGCTTGGCAAATCCTTTGGCAACGTCTTTGTCGGGGTCCAGCCCACCTTTGGCTACGAAGGCGACCCGATGCGCCTACTGTTCGAGCGGGGTTTCGCGCCGACCCATGCTTTCACGACCTTCTATATCTGGCTTCGCAACACGTTCGGGGCCGATGCGATCCTGCATTTCGGAATGCATGGCGCACTTGAATTCATGCCCGGGAAGCAGGCTGGGCCGGGTGGCCGCGACTGGCCCGACCGGCTGATCGGCGAAATGCCGAACATCTATCTTTACGCCTCCAACAACCCGTCCGAGGCGACGCTGGCCAAGCGCCGGTCGAACGCGATCTGCGTCACCCACCTGACGCCACCGCTTGCAAGTGCGGGTCTCTACAAGGGTCTGTCGGAACTGAAGGACAGCGTCACGCGCTGGCGCGGTCTCGATCCGAACCACCCCGACCGGGGCGACCTGTCGGCCCTGATCCGGGATCAGGCCGACGCGGTCGACCTCGATGGCTCCGATCCCGATACGCTCTGGCTCAAGCTTCTCGAAACCGAAGACGCGCTGATCCCCGATGGCCTGCATATTCTCGGTCGGTCGATGAATGCCTCCGAGCGTGCGGGGCATCTCGACACGATGAACGTGGATGCCGAAGAGCGCGCCCGAATCGACACGCTTCTTGCCGAAAACGGCGAGATTCCGGCGCTGCTTCGTGCGCTGGGCGGTCATTTCGTGCCGCCCGTGCCGGGTGGCGACCTGATCCGCTCACCGGAAGTGCTGCCCACGGGCCGCAACATCCACGCCTTCGACCCGTTCCGCATGCCCACGGCCTTCGCCATGGCCGATGGCGCGAAACAGGCCGCGCTCCTGCTCGAAACCCATGCAAGCCTGCCGCGCACGGTCGCGCTGGTTCTGTGGGGGTCCGACAATATCAAATCCGACGGCGGCCCGATCGCCCAGGCCATGTCCCTTTTGGGGGCGAAGCCGCGCTTCGATCACTATGGTCGGCTTTGCGGTGCCGATCTGGTCCCGTTGTCCGAACTTGGTCGGCCCCGCATCGACGTGGTGATGACGCTCTCCGGGATCTTCCGCGACCTCCTGCCCCTGCAGACGCGCATGCTTGCCGAAGCCGCGTGGAAGGCCGCGACCGCCGAAGAACCGCTCGAGATGAATTTCGTCCGGGCCCACGCGCTGGCCTATGCCGCGACCATGGGCTGCGACATGGAGACGGCAAGCCTGCGCGTCTTCTCGAATGCCGAAGGCGCCTATGGGTCGAACGTGAACCAGCTCGTCGATTCCTCGGCCTTCGGGGATGAGGACGAACTGGCCGATGCCTATCAGGCCCGCAAATCCTTTGCCTATGGTCGCGATGGCAAGGCCAACGCACAGGCCGCCCTCCTTCAGCAGACGCTGAAGGATGTGGACGTGGCCTACCAGAACCTCGAATCCGTCGAACTGGGGGTCACCAGCGTCGACCACTATTTCGATACGCTTGGCGGGATTTCCCGTGCGGTCAAGCGGGCGAGGGGCGAAGAGGCGGCGATCTATATCGGCGACCAGACGCGCGGCTCGGGCAAGGTCCGGACGCTCAAGGACCAGATCGCGCTTGAAACCCGCTCGCGCAGCCTGAACCCCAAATTCTTCGAAGGTCTTCTCAAGCACGGCTCCGAAGGTGTCCGCCAGATCGAGGCGCATCTGACCAATACCGTCGGATGGTCGGCGACGACCGGACAGGTGGAGCCCTGGGTCTATCAGCGGCTCTCCGAAACCTTCGTACTCGACCCGAAGATGCGCGAGCGTCTTGCCGAACTGAACCCAAAGGCCTCGGCCCGCATGGCCAACCGCCTGATCGAAGCCAGTGAACGTGACTACTGGGCCCCCGACGCAGAAACACTCGCAGCCCTTCAGGACGCGGCAGACGCGCTCGAGGACCGGCTGGAAGGAATTGCGGCCGAATAGGCCGCTGAAGGAGGACGAATGAGCCCGCTTGATGCAAAATCCCCCCCCGCCGCGCTGGCCAATGCCCGCGAGCAAGAGGGGCTGGCCAAACGTCCCCCCGTGCTGCGCGGCGAAGACGGCGAAGGGTCGGTGCAGGTCCACCAGGCCGACGATCTCAAGATCGAAGGGGCCAAGGTCTTCTCGGTCTACGGCAAGGGCGGTATCGGCAAATCCACCACCTCGTCGAACCTGTCGGCCGCGTTTTCGCGGCTGGGCAAGCGGGTGCTTCAGATCGGTTGCGACCCCAAGCACGACTCGACCTTCACCCTGACGGGCAAGCTGCAGCCCACCGTGATCGACATCCTCAAGGAGGTCGATTTCCATGCCGAAGAACTTCGCCCCGAGGATTTCGTGACCGTGGGCTATAACGGTGTGCAATGCGTCGAGGCCGGCGGCCCGCCCGCCGGAACCGGCTGCGGCGGCTATGTCGTGGGCCAGACGGTGAAGCTTCTCAAGCAGCACCACATGCTCGAGGACACCGATATCGTGATCTTCGACGTTCTGGGCGATGTCGTCTGCGGCGGCTTCGCGGCCCCGCTTCAGCATGCCGACCGCGCCGTGATCGTAACAGCCAACGATTTCGACTCGATCTACGCCATGAACCGGATCATCGCGGCGGTTCAGGCGAAGTCCAAGAACTATGCGGTCCGGCTTGCCGGGTGCATCGCCAACCGCTCGAAAGATACCGACGAGGTCGACCGCTACTGCAAGACCGTGGGCTTCAACCGCATTGCCCATATGCCAGATATCGACGCGATCCGCCGGTCGCGGCTCAAGAAGAAGACGCTGTTCGAAATGCCCGATGACGAAGACATCGTCATTGCCCGGGCCGAATATATCCGGCTGGCCGAGGCGCTCTATGCGGGCACTGAACCCCTTGCACCTGCGCCCCTGCCCGACCGCGAGATTTTCGAGCTTCTGGGTTTCGATTGATGACCAACCTGGCCACATACGGGCGCACGCGCGACCGGGTCGAGGACTACTTCGATCGCACCGCCACCCGGACCTGGGAGGCGCTGACATCCGATGCGCCGGTGAGCAAGATCCGGCAGACGGTGCGCGAAGGCCGCGACCGGATGCGGGCGGTCATGCTGTCGCGCCTGCCTGCGAACCTGTCCGGAGCGCGCGTTCTCGATGCGGGCTGCGGCGCGGGCCAGATGACCGCCGAGCTTGCCGCCCGCGGCGCGACGATCGTGGCCTGTGATATCTCTCCGCGCCTGATCGATATCGCCCGGGCGCGCCTGTCGGATGACCAGAAGAAGCGCGTGACCTTTCATGCCGGCGATATGCTGTCGCCTGAACTGGGGTCCTTCGACTACGTCATCGCGATGGACAGCCTCATCTATTACGGCGTGCCCGACATCACCTCCGCGCTGTCGAAACTGGCAAGCCGGACCGAACACGCGGTGGTCTTCACCGTCGCGCCGCGCACGCCCTTCCTGATGGCGTTCTGGGGCATGGGCAAACTCTTCCCGCGCTCGGACCGTTCGCCGACGATGGTGCCCCATGCGGGCACAACCCTTGCCCGGCACCTCAAGGGCGATCTCAACACCGTCGAACGCGTCTCGCGCGGCTTCTATATCTCGCAATGCCTGGAGTATCAGCCGTGATCCTCGGCAAGTCACATATCAAGCGTTTGTCGCTGTCCTTCCTGCCCTTCGCGGATGCAGCCTCCGAAGGTCTGCCGCTCCCACAGCTTCTGCGCCTGGCCCTGTTCCAGGTTTCGGTGGGCATGGCGACGGTGATGCTTCTGGGCACGCTGAACCGTGTGATGATCGTGGAACTGTCGGTTCCGGCGATGATCGTCGCTGCAATGATCGCGCTTCCGGTTCTGGTGGCGCCGTTCCGGGCGCTTCTGGGGTTCCGGTCCGACACGCATCGCTCGGCGATCGGGTGGAAGCGTATCCCCTATCTCTGGTTCGGTTCCCTCTGGCAGATGGGTGGCCTCGCGATCATGCCCTTCGCGCTGCTCGTTCTGGGCGGCGACACCGTCCATGACGTCCCCTTCGCGGGTGAGGTCCTGGCGGCACTTGCCTTCCTGATGACCGGGCTCGGCATGCACATGACCCAGACCGCCGGGCTTGCCCTTGCCGCGGACCGGGCCGATGACGACACCCGCCCCCGCGTGGTCGCGCTGCTCTACGTGATGTTCCTGATCGGGGCCGGCCTATCGGCATTGATCGTCGGCTGGCTCCTCCGCGACTTCACCGATCTCAAGCTGATCCAGGTGGTCCAAGGCACCGCCGTGGTCACGATCGTGCTGAACATCGTAGCGCTCTGGAAACAGGAAAAGGTCCGGCCAATGACGCGCGCTGAACGCGAAGAGCCGCGCCCGCGCTTCGCCGACGCCTGGACCGATTTCGCAAGCGGCGGTGACGCCGGGCGCCTTCTGGTCGTCGTCTTCCTCGGCACCATGGCCTTCAACATGCAGGACGTCCTCCTTGAACCCTATGGCGGCGAAATCCTCGGCCTGTCGGTCTCGGCCACCACGGTGCTGACGGCACTCTGGGCCGCAGGCGCGCTGTTCGGCTTCTCGATCGCGGCCCGGTGGCTCGCGGGTGGACTAAGCCCCTACCGCATGGCCTCGCGCGGGATCCTCGTGGGGATCAGCGCGTTTTCCTTCGTGATCTTCGCCGCGCCGATGAATTCCCCGGCCCTGTTCTATCTTGGCGCGGCCGGGATCGGCATGGGCGGCGGCCTGTTCTCGGTCGCAACGCTGACGGCGGCCATGACGATGCCCGCATCCGGTGTCGCGGGCCGCGGCCTTGCCCTTGGCGCATGGGGTGCGGCTCAGGCCACGGCGGCGGGTCTGTCCATCGCACTGGGCGGTGCCCTGCGCGACGGTGTCAACGCGCTCGCCGTTTCCGGCAGCCTGGGAGAGGCGCTCCGCTCTGTCTCCACGGGCTACTCGGTCGTCTATCACCTCGAGATCGGCCTGCTCTTCGGGACGCTCATCGTCCTCGGGCCGCTCGTCAAACTTTCGTTCTTCAACCCGCAACCCAATTCACATGAAAACGGCAAAATCGGTCTTGCCGACTTTCCAACCTAACCTTTGGAGGTAACAACAATGGTCGGTGTCAACTTCTTCGGAACCTTTGATCTTGCGTCTCTCGCAATCTGGGGGTTCTGGCTCTTCTTCGCCTATCTCGTCTACTATCTGCAGACAGAGAACATGCGCGAAGGCTACCCTCTCGAGATGGAGGATGGCTCGCTGTCCCCGAACCAGGGTCCGTTCCCTGTCCCATCTCCGAAAACCTTCAAGCTGCGTGACGGCAAGGGCGATCTCGTTGTCCCCTCGCCCGAGAACGAAACGGCACACCGTCGCACCAATCTGGCGCTTGCCAAGACCGAGGTAGGCGAAGGCTTTCCACAGGTGCCGACCGGCAATCCGCTGGCCGATGGCGTTGGCCCGGCCTCCTGGGTTCCGCGCCGCGACGAGCCGGAACTTGACGGCCACGGCCACCCCAAGATTTCACCCATGGCCACGCACGAGGCCTTCTTCGTCTCCGCCGGGCGCGATCCCCGTGGTCTGCCGGTGCTCAGCCGCGACGATCAGGTCATCGGTCACGTCAGCGAGATGTGGGTGGATGCGGCCGAACACATGGTCCGCTACCTGCAGTATGATCTGGAGCCCGAATGGGGGTCCGGCAGCCGCATCGTTCCGATCACCCTGTCCAGAATCAAGGAACGCTGGGTCATGGTCCGGTCGCTGAAGGCAAAGGACTTTGACGGCGTACCGCAAATCTCGCGCACCGACCAGATCACCAAACTCGAGGAAGAAAAGATCTGCGCCTATTACGCGGGCGGCACGCTCTACTCGTGAACTTCTGTTCCGGGCGCTCGTGGAAGGGGCGCCCGGTGACACCTCAACGGGAACCATCAAGAGAAGGGCATCAGCCATGCCACATGACGATTTCGCAATAGAGCCGGTCGAAGGCTTGCCAGAAAAACCGCCCGTGGGCGAGATGATCCTGTGGCAGGGAAAGCCCCAGGCTTTCGCACTCGCCCGGGATGCGCTCTCGCTCTACTGGGTCGCGGGATATTTCGTCCTTCTCGCCATCTGGCGCGTCGGCGTCTCGTCGGCGGATATGCCTTTCTCACAGGCCCTGCCGCTGGGGCTTCCGTTCCTCGTTCTCGGGGGCCGTGGCCTGCCTGGTGCTCTACGGCGTGGCATATGTCCTCGCCCGCACGACGGTCTACACGATCACCACGGCACGGGTGGCCATGCGGGTCGGCGCGGCACTGACCGTGACGCTCAACCTGCCCTTCACCCGCATCGCGTCCGCCGATCTGGCGGTGAACCGCGACGGGACCGGTTCCGTGGTGTTCGAGACATTGGGCGAGACCCGGCTCAGCTACCTCGTTCTCTGGCCCCATGTCCGGCCATGGCGGATGAAAAAGACGCAGCCAGCGCTGCGCTCGATCCCCGATGCCGCCAGGGTTGCCCAGATCGTCGCCGATGCCGCGGAAACCCGCGTCAGCCAGCCTGAAATCGCCTCGCGCGCCGCTTCCGGCACGCCTGTCGCGGCTGAATAGGAGGAATGGCATGACCGATCAAAGCACCCATTCCGGCATCTACTACGACGCCGAGAACCGCACGGTATCCAGACCGGACAAGGAAAAGATCCCGACCCGGCTGGTCGTGCTGATGTTCGGGCTGGCGCTCATGGCGCTTGTCCTCACCGCGATTTCCGTCCTGACGGGGGCGGAAAAGGTCGGCGTGCCGCCGGCCGAAGACCCGATCTCGACCCATGAGGTCACGATCTCGGGTATCGGGAACGCCGCAAAGGTCGTGACCACTGACGGGACCGTGCTTCTTGACGCCGAAAACGGCGCATTTGTCACAGTTGTGCGATCGGCGCTTGATCGTGCACGATTCAACCATCGCATCACCGAAAATCCACCGGTGATCATCACCCGCTACCCTTCGGGACGCATGACGCTCAATGATCCTGCGACCGGATGGGAAATGCATCTGTCTTCCTTCGGTCAGGGCAACAAAGCGCATTTCGAGCGCCTGCTGGCGCCACAAGCCAACAAAGGGAACTGAAACCATGGGACTACTTACCCGCGAATACGAGACGGCGCCCTGCACCGTCGAAGTCAGCCACAAGTTCGAAAGCCTCCATGCCCATGTCCGCTTCGACAACGGCGCGGTCATCCATCCCGGTGACGAGGTGCTGGTCAAGGGGCCGCCGGTCATGGCGCCCTATGGCGAAGTCGTGATCGAAAAGCGCGAAGCCCGCATCACCCGCGCCTCCGCGCTCGAACGGCTCTGGACCCGGATGACCGGGGATTTCGAATTCATGGAGCTCTGTGAATTCTCCTTCTCAGAGGAGGCGACGCTATGAACGTCCATGCCAGCCATACCGCCGACGCAACCACGGTCGAGGAAGGCCTTGCCATTCAAGAGGCACAGGCCGTCCATGACAGCGACAGCGCAACCGCGCTTGCGATGCAGAACACGCTTCTGACGCCACGCTTCTACACCACCGATTTCGATGAGATGGATGCAATCGATGTTTCCTCCGTGCGCGAAGACTGGGACAAGCTCATCGCCCAGATGGAAGCGGACCCCAACAAGGGCCATTTCCGCAAGACCGAAGACTGGGATCATGTCGACTGGGACGGAATGGAACCGCAGCTTCGCAAGGAGTTCACGGATTTCCTCGTGTCCTCCTGCACCGCCGAGTTCTCGGGCTGCGTCCTCTACAAGGAAATGAAGCGGCGCGGAAACAACAAGGATATCACCCAGTTGTTCCAATTGATGGCCCGCGACGAGGCACGCCATGCCGGCTTCATCAACGATGCGCTGCGCGAGGCGGGCATCGCGGTGAACCTCGGCTTCCTGACCAAGGCCAAGAAATACACCTATTTCAAGCCCAAGTTCATCTATTACGCGACCTATCTGTCCGAAAAGATCGGCTATGCACGCTATATCACGATCTTTCGGCATCTGGAGGCGAACCCCGAATACCGGTTCCACCCGATCTTCAAATGGTTCCGCGAGTGGTGCAACGACGAGTTCAGCCACGGCGAGGCCTTCGCGCTTCTGATGAAGACCGACCCCAAGCTGACCTCTGGCCGCAACGTTCTGTGGATCAAGTTCTTCCTCACCGCGGTCTATGGCACGATGTATGTCCGCGACCATCAGCGCCCGGCCTTCCACAAGGCACTTGGCGTCGATCCCGACTGGTACGGTCAGGAAGTGTTCGAAAAGACCTCCGAGATCTCGAAACAGGTCTTCCCGATCACGCTGGATATCGATCATCCGCGCTGGATGCCGTCGCTGAAGCGGCTGCAAAAGGCCAATGCCGATCTGGACCAGGCAAAGAAGCGCGGCGGCATCGCCGGCTCGCTTGGCAAGTTTGGCGCCAGCACACGCGCGGCCCTGGCCTTCCTGTCGCTCTTCACGATCCCGGCCAAGAAGCACACCGTTCCCGCAACGACGCGGCTGGAGCCGGCGTATTGAGCCGGACGGAATGGCATAAGACCGTGACCGCGCCCCGTCTCATTCGGGGTGCGATCGCGCCAAGCAGGGCCTGCCGATGCTAGAATCCCCGTGGATAGCGGCGGTCTTTGCCCTCTTCGTCTGGTGGTTTTCCACCGGCGCTATCCTATGGGTGGTCAAAGGGGCCGATCTCCGGGGCAGGGACGCCCACCAGTGGTCCGTTATCCTGAGTTTGCCGCTTCTTGTCCTCGGCGTCGCCGGGCTCCGCGAAACCATGACCGATGACAGCATCTATGGCATCTATGGCGCGTTTCTCTCGGCACTTGCGATCTGGGGCTGGATCGAACTTTCCTTCCTGTCCGGCGTCATCACCGGCCCGAATTCCGAAACCTGCCCCAAGGGCATTTCCGAACAGGACCGCTTCTTCCGGGCCTGCGGGACCATCGCCTATCACGAGATCCTGCTGACAGCGGTGCTTGCGCTCACGCTCTGGCTGTCTTGGGAGGCGGCGAACACCTTTGGATTCTGGACATTCGCGGTCCTTTATTTCGCGCGCATCTCGGCGAAACTGAACCTGTTTCTCGGCGTGCCCAAGATCAATGTCGAGTTTCTTCCCGGCCCGCTGGCGCACCTGCCCAGCTATTTCCGCTTTGCCCGGCTGAATGCGCTCTTCCCGGCCTCGGTGACGGCGCTCAGCTTTGCCGTCGCCTGCTGGCTCGAGCGGATCTACGGCGCCGCGACGCCCGCCGATGCGGTCGGGTTTTCCCTTCTGGCCGCGCTCACCGCGCTGGCGCTTCTGGAGCACTGGCTGATGGTGCTTCCGCTTCCCGACGAGAGACTTTGGCGCTGGATGATCCCGGTACCCAAAACAAACGAAAAGACACTGCTACGTGAGGATGGACATGGACTTTGACGCACTTTTCGAGGCTCAGCTCGATGATCTGAAAGCCGACGGAAACTATCGCATCTTCGCGGAGATGGAACGGAAATGCGGCGCTTTCCCAAAGGCGCTGAACCACCATAACGGCGAGGTGCGCGACGTCACCGTCTGGTGTTCGAACGATTATCTGGGCATGGGCCAGCATCCCGATGTCGTCCGGGCCATGGTCGAGACGGCACAGGCCTGCGGCACCGGTGCGGGCGGCACGCGGAACATCTCGGGGACGAACCACAACCACCTCCTGCTCGAAGCGGAGCTGGCGGATCTTCACCAGAAAGAGGCCGCACTCCTCTTCTCGTCGGGCTATGTCTCGAACTGGGCGGCGCTCTCCACGCTGGGCTCGCGTCTGCCCAATGCGGTGATCCTGTCCGATGCGCTGAACCACGCCTCGATGATCGAGGGCATCCGCCATTCCCGTGCGGACAAGGTTCTCTGGAAGCACAACGACCCGGCCGACCTTGACGCCAAGCTGGCTGCGATCCCCGCGGATCGGCCCAAGATCGTGGCCTTCGAAAGCGTCTACTCCATGGATGGCGATATCGCGCCCATCAAGGAGATCGTCGAGGTGGCCGAGAAACACGGTGCGATGACCTATCTCGACGAGGTGCATGCTGTGGGCCTCTACGGTCCGCGCGGTGGCGGCATCGCCGAGCAAGAGGGGCTGATGGACCGCATCACCCTGATCGAAGGCACGCTTGGCAAGGCCTATGGCACGTTCGGTGGCTACATCACCGGCTCCGCCGCACTTTGCGACTTCATCCGCAGTTTCGCCTCGGGTTTCATCTTCACCACCGCGCTGCCCCCGGCCGTGGCCGCGGCCGCGCAGGTCTCGATCGCGCATCTGAAGCAGTCGAGCATGGAGCGGATGCGCCAGCGTCGTCAGGTCATCAAGCTTCGTGGCATGCTGGACGCCATCGGCATCCCGCACATTCAGAACCCAAGCCACATCATTCCGGTGATGGTCGGAAACCCCGTCAAATGCCGGATGATCTCGGACATGCTGATGGACGATTGGGGAATCTACGTTCAGCCGATCAACTATCCCACCGTGCCGAAGGGAACCGAGCGTCTTCGGATCACCCCGTCGCCGCTGCATTCCGACGATGATATCGCATATCTTGTCGAAGCACTGTCAGAACTCTGGAGCCATTGCGCGATTGCGCGCCAAGTAGCGTAAGTTTCACGAAAAAGGAACTTTACCTGACCGGTGTGTGGTTTATTTAGTACCCGAGAAATCAAGGGAGAAACCTGATGAACAAGATTTCGATCACTGCAGCGGCCCTGTGCCTTCTGGCCGGGCCGGTCTTTGCAGAAAGCCATGCCATGGCAGAGCCGACAGGCGATGCCGCTGCCGGTGAGGCAGTGTTCCGCCAGTGCCAGACATGCCATGTCGTGGAGAACGCGGATGGCGAGGTTCTCGCCGGACGTAATGCCAAGACGGGGCCGAACCTCTACGGGATCGCTGGCCGTACCGCCGGATCGGTCGAGGATTTCCGCTACAAGGATTCGATCGTCGCCGCGGGCGAAGGCGGGCTTGTATGGGATGAAACGACCTTCGTCGCCTACGTTCAGGATCCCCAGGGCTTCCTGCGCACCACGCTTGATGACAGCAAGGCCCGCAGCGGCATGTCATTCCGCCTACGTAGCGAGGATGACGCGGTAAACCTCTGGGCCTATCTGTACTCGTCTGGCGCCGCCGGAAGCCGCGACCAACTAAGCGGTACAGATCGCTATTCAGGGCCGTCGGGAAACCGGCGGCCCTTTTCATTGCGCTCGCCGTCCTCGGGCGTCAGGCCATAGGGCGCCGCAAGGTCCCAGACATGATCCGGCACCATGTTCTGCATCCGCCGGGGATGATCGCGGCGCAGGTGCAGAACCGTCTCGGCCGCCTTCATTTCGACCCGCGTGCGCGCGAATTCCAGCCCCCGCGGTCCGAAGCGCGGCATCAGCCATGCCATGATCCCGCCGCAGCCAGTTCGGCATCCGGCGCAGCGGCAAGCCCCCCGGCCGCCCGCGCGCGTGTTCTCGATGAAGCCCTTGACCGAGCCTGCCCGCTTGCCCGCACTTCCCGGTTCGACCAGCCCACCTCATCGCCCAGAGCGCCGCAAGCAGCTCCGCCCCGCGCTCGTTGCGCACCATCAGCCACTGCTCGCCCTCGCCGCCCATGTAGCCCACGGTGATATCGGCCAGCACGTTGGTGTAATCCACGCAGGTCCGGCAGGTCATCGGAAAGAAATCCGGCGGCAGGTCCGAGATCGGCAGCTTCAGAAACGGGATCTGCTTCGCGCGCTGCCATCGTCGAACCGCAGCTCCACGTGATAATCGGCGCGGAATTCCAGATAGCTGATCGTGTCGGGCCGGTCCGACAGCAGCGCCAGAAACTCGTGGAAGCGCTCGGTCGTGGTGTTGTCCGAACAGGGCGTGCCGATCACGTAGATCGCTCGAAACCCAAGCTCCGCCTCCATCGCGCGCAGGGCATAGACCTGGCAGGGAATGCCGATCACCGCGATCCGCCTGTGGCCGGCCTCGCGCGCCGGTTCCAGCAGATGCAGCAGCGGCGCATAGCCCATGCGCATGCCCCGCGCCTGCGCCATGTCCGCGGGATCGGTGATGATCGCGGGCACGGGTTTCCAGCGGTCCTCCGGATCGGGCACCACGGCAAGCACCGCGTCGACGGCTCCGTCTCCAGCAGGCGCTGCGGCCAGCGCCGTGGTGATCCCGGTCCATTGCGCGCCTTCGCGCGGCGCGACCATCTCGGCCCGGTGCATCGCATGGATCACGCCGAAGAACCGCTCGTCCCCGCCGCCCGCCGCGCGGCCATGCACCCGGGCCTCCGCCGCGGGATAGTCCGGCTTGATGAACTGGCAGGCCATGCCGCAATCCTTGGCCCGCGGCCCGCGCGACAAACCGCAATCCGTGCACAGGTTGCGATGGGCGGCGGGCGGCGCGGCAGGGGTCCAGACCGGCGGGTCCGGTTGAAGCGTATCAGGCATGCTGGCATTGCTGTGTCGATTCATGGCCGCAGGTTACCGTGTTGCCGCTGTAAAGCAAACTTGACATTGCAGCGCAGCCCGCGCCGCATCTGCTCCCTTTCACTGGTCCCCCGATAGGCTAAGAGCGCCGCGGATACCTGAAGGAGACCCCGAAATGGGCTATCGAGTTGTCGTCGTCGGCGCCACCGGAAACGTGGGCCGCGAAATGCTGAACATTCTGGCGGAACGCCAGTTCCCCGTGGACGAAATCGCGGCACTTGCCTCGCGCAAGTCGCTGGGCACCGAAGTCAGCTTTGGCGACACGACACTCAAGACCAAGGATCTCGACACCTTCGATTTCACCGGCTGGGACATCGCGCTGTTCGCGATCGGCTCCGAGGCGACGAAGCAATATGCGCCCAAGGCCGCGGCGGCGGGATGCCTCGTGATCGACAACTCGTCGCTCTATCGCTACGACCCCGACGATCCCGCTGATCGTGCCGAGGTGAACGCCGACGCGATCGAGGGCTACCGCAAGCAAGATGATCATCGCGAACCCGAACTGCTCGACGGCACAGATGGTCGTGGCGCTGAAGCCCCTGCATGACCGCGCGACGATCAAGCGGGTCGTGGTCTCGACCTATCAATCGGTCTCCGGCGCGGGCAAGGAAGGCATCGACGAGCTGTGGGACCAGACCAAGGGCATGTATGTCCCCGGTCAGGAAGTCGCGGCCTCGCAAGTTCACCAAGCAGATCGCGTTCAACGTCATCCCGCATATCGACGTCTTCATGGAGGACGGTACCACCAAGGAAGAATGGAAGATGGTGGCGGAGACGAAAAAGATCGTCGATCCGTCGATCAAGGTCACGGCGACCTGCGTCCGCGTGCCTGTCTTCGTCGGCCATTCCGAAGCGATCAATATCGAGTTCGAAGAATTTCTCGACGAGGATGAGGCCCGCGATATCCTGCGCGAAAGCCCGGGCATCCTGGTCGTCGACAAGCGCGAGGACGGCGGCTACGTGACGCCGGTCGAATGCGTCGGCGACTACGCGACCTTCATCAGCCGGATCCGGCAGGATTCAACCGTCGACAACGGCCTGAACCTCTGGTGCGTGTCCGACAACCTGCGCAAGGGCGCGGCGCTCAATGCCGTCCAGATCGCCGAGCTTTACGGCAACCGGATCCTGAAGAAGGGCTAGGGCGCGACCACAAGAAACGCGCAATCGAAACGAACAGGGCTGCGTCCGGATCCGGTGCGCAGCCCTCTCTGATTCCCGCGACGGGAACGGAACGACGCGACTGCCGCAATCGACCCGGCGGTCTGCCTGTTGTTTCGCCATCGCAGGAAGACGCGTCGGCTCCCAAAGACGCATTGTCCTCCGGCCGCGAACAATCGTGACGAAAATATGGCGGATTCATGAAGTTCCGCGTTTCTGACGTGAAATTGCCAAAGTTCTTGCCACATTCGGCTTCGAAAACTCGGAACTGACGCGAATAACCGCCCGGGAAACGCCCCTAGGGTTGTTCGGTTCAACTCCCTCGCCCCTCCTTCGGGATGGGCTGTCCTCCTCTATCCCTGCGCTTGCAGGCTTGTGTGTAACAATTTTGACTGTCCTGTTCGTTCATCACGTCCAAGGAGCATTCAGATGCAATACGGCCTGGCCCTGAAAGCGCAGGGCAATCGAAAGGCGGCGCTCGACCATGTCAGCGCGCGTCGGGCAAAGCCGGTCAACCTGACCGGCTTTCCTGTCGAAAAATCCCGGCGCGGACAGTTTCCGATGCTGGTCTTCTCATCCAGCCGCGCAGCACCGAAGGGTGATCGCGTGGGCTGACCGGGGTTTCGCGTTCGGTCATCGAGCTTCCAGCTCCCTCACAAGATGGCCGTGCGCGGATCACGCCGCACCCCACCGGCGTAAGGGCAGCATGGGCTGGTTTGTTTCCCCGGCCTGTGCTGCCCGCTTCAGAATCGCTCGGCGCGGACCACCTCGCAGTCGCTGACCGAAACGACGCCGATATGGCGCTCCAGTACCGCAAAGACCGCCTCCAGAAGCTTTTCCACCTTGTCCGGCCTGACAAGGCACACGACGGCGACCATCCCCCCCGCGCGGCTGACCTGACCTTCGCGGCTCCAGCGGCCCGATTGCCCGGACCCGCCCAGAACGGGAAGGATCGTGAACCCGGTCACGCCATTATCCGTCAGGGCGTTGGACAGACGCCGTTCCATCGGCGCCTCTATCATGATCTCGACACGTTTTGCCTGATGCATCTGCATCGTCTTACCCTCCCGTAAGCGCAGTCGCGATGGCCACATAGACCGGAATCCCGATGGTCAGGTTGAACGGAAACGTGACGCCAAGCGACAGCGTCAGATAAATCGCGGGATTGGCCTCGGGAAGGGCCACGCGCATCGCTGCGGGAACGGCGATGTACGAGGCCGACGCGGCCAGCGTCATCATCAGAACGACCCCGCCCGTCGACAGCCCCAGAAGAAGTGCCGCGGCAAGACCGAACATGCTGCCGGCAAGGGGCATCAGGATGCCGAACAGCACCGCGCCCCCACCCAGGATGCCGCGGCTTTCGCGCAGGCCGCGACCGGCGACAAGACCCATATCCAGCAGGAACAGACACAGGACACCCTTGAACGGCGCGACGATGAAGCTTTCGATCTCGCGCAGCCCGTCCTCGCCGGTGATCCACCCGATGAGGAACGCCCCGATCAACAGAACGATCGAGCCGTTCAACAGGATCTCGCGCCACAGCCCCGCATCGACATCCGCCGATTTCCCCGAACGGGCGACAAGCCAGAGGGCCGACAGGATCGCCGGTGCCTCCATCACGGCGGCGACGGCCACCATGTACCCTTCCGCGCTGATCCCGCGCCCGGCCAGAACCGATGTCGCGGCCACGAATGTCACGATCGAGATCGAGCCGTAATGCCCCGCGACCGCGGCCGCGTTCAGCGTATCAAGCCGCGTCAGGGCCTTCAGCAGCGCGAAGGCGACAAAGGGAAGGGTGGCCGACAGGACCAGCCCCGCCACAAGCGTCCCCACAAGCCGGGCGTCTATGCCATGGGCGGCCACACCCGCGCCGCCCTTGAACCCGATCGCGAACAGAAGATAGATCGACAATCCCTTGGCCACCGCTTCCGGGATCGACAGATCGGAACGGGCAAAGGCCGCCAGAAGCCCAAGGGCAAAGGACAGGATGATCGGCGAGACGAGGTTATCTGCGGCAAGGCCGAGAATTTCGGTCATTCACGTCTGTCCCTCAGATGGCAGTGACCGCTTCTAGACCGGCTCAGACCGGGATGAAAGCGTGGGTTTCGGGATCGTAGACATCAAGACTGCCTGCTGCGATATCCGTGTAGAGCCCGTGCAGCGCAAGATCGCCCGATGCGACCCGTTCCGCGACGAAGGGGAATGTCATCAGGTTCTCGAGCGACACGATCACCGCTTCCTTCTCAAGCTGGGTCATCCGGGCCGCCTCGTTCGCCTCCGGGGCAAGCCGGTCATAGCCGGGCCGCAGGATCTCCATCCAGCCGCCCACGAAACTGCCACGCTTCTCCAGCTCTGGCGCCGTCCCCGAACACATCGCATAGCACCCCGCGACGCCGCCGCAGTTCGAGTGCCCCATGACGATCAGATGATTGATCCCCAGAAATGCCACCGCGTATTCCACCGCGGCCGATGTGCCGTGCCTGTCGCCCGCGGGCTCGCAGGGCGGAACCAGCCCCGCGATGTTGCGATGAATGAACAACTCGCCAGAGGTCGCCCCAAAGATCGACGTCACATGCACACGGCTGTCGCAGCACGAAATGATCATCTCCTGCGGATGCTGTCCCTTGCTTGCCAACTCCTCGTAATACGACAGGTTGGCGGCATGGGTGCCCTCGCGCCAGTCGCGATACCGCGCGATAAGGTGATCTGGAAGGGGTTCGGCCTTTGGCATTAGTTCTGTCCCTTGGGGCTCTTTCAGGTTCCTGCAAATTCGACCGATTTTCAGGGAGGTGTGCAACCCTTTCTTCGGTAACAGCCGCTATCTCCCGGTTGCAAGGATCAAGTGTGGGAGCAGCAGATGCCAACCGTGGCACAGATCAGCCATTTTGAACCGGCGCGAATGGATCGCGACCGGCTGTTGAAGCTTTTTGCCGACCATGGGCAGCCGGGTGCGGAACGTTTGATCGGCAGAACGCTCGAAGATCTGGCCGTGCGCCTGAACAGGGTCGAAAGGTCGTGGAAGGACGGTGATCAGGTTCGCCTCTGCCATGGTGCCCGGGAACTTTCCGAAGTGGCGATGCATATCGGTCTTGTCAGCTTGGCCAAGGCGGCGCTTGCCGCATCGCGCGCCGCGACCGCCGGCGATCATGCGGCGATGGGCGCGACGGTGGCGCGGATGATGCGGCTGGGCGAGGCCTCGCTGATGTCGGTCTGGGATTTGCGCGACCTCTCCGTCTGACGGCTCTTGCGGCGCGGGGCAGGGACGCTAGGCTGGGCCGCATCGATCGGATGCCATGACCCGGATACAAGACTGATGAACGCACTTGCCTTTGCCGAGCCGACGCCGCACGCCATTCCCCTTTGCCCGGTCACCGCAGATGGGCTTGACGCGCTTCTCGCCGGTCTTGGCGACACCGCCCGGTCCTGGGCGGCTTCGACGGGGTTCAAGGCGGGGGCCGGAAAGGTCCTTCTTGTCCCCGGCCCCAACGGCGCGATCGACCGCGCATTGGTGGGCCTTGGCTCCGACAAGGATCGTGCGCGGGGCCGTTTTCTTCTGGCGCGCGCGCGCGGCGCCCTGCCCGCCGGCACCTATGCTCTTGCCACCGACCTGTCCGGCCCCGATCTCGACGAGGCGGCACTGGGCTGGCTGCTCGAAGGCTACCGGTTCGGGCGCTACGCAGATGCCCCGCCGCCCAAGGCCGAACTGGTGGCCCCCGAGGGCGTCGATGCCAATCGGCTGACGATCATCGCGGCGGGCGAGGCGCTCACCCGCGATCTGATCAACACACCCTCGCAGGATATGGGCCCCGATGAGCTCGAGGCCGCGGCGCGCGTTCTGGCCGACCGCTTCGGCGCAGAGATTTCGGTGACGACGGGCGACGCGCTCCTGTCCGCCAATTTCCCGATGATCCATGCGGTGGGCCGCGCCAGCCCGCGCGTGCCCCGTCTGATCGACATGCGGCACGGAAACACGGGGCCGAAGGTGACGCTGGTGGGAAAGGGCGTCTGTTTCGACACCGGCGGGTTGAACCTCAAGCCTGCCGCCTCCATGGGCCTGATGAAGAAGGACATGGGCGGGGCCGCAACCGTCCTTGGCCTCGCCCAGATGATCCTTGCGCTTGGGCTCGAGGTCCGGCTGCGTGTCCTCATTCCGGCGGTCGAGAACTCCGTCTCGGGCGCCTCGTTCCGCCCCGGCGATATCCTGACATCGCGCAAGGGCCTGACGGTCGAGATCAACAATACCGATGCCGAGGGCAGACTGGTCCTTGCCGATGCGCTGGCACTTGCCGACGAGGACGACACAGACCTGATCGTCTCCATGGCCACCCTCACCGGCGCGGCGCGGGTGGCCGTCGGTCCCGACCTCGCGCCCTTCTATTGTGACGACGATGGGTTGGCCCAAACGCTCGCTCAGGCCGGGGGCACGGTCCGCGACCCGGTCTGGCGGATGCCGTTCTGGACACCCTATGAGCCGAAATTGGAACCGGGCATCGCCGATCTCGACAACGCGCCCACCGGCGGCATGGCCGGGTCGATCACCGCCGCGCTCTTTCTGCGCCGGTTCGTCGAACGGGGTCGCTACCTGCACTTCGACATCTTCGGATGGCAGCCCGTCCCGGCACCCGCGCGGCCAAAGGGCGGCGTGGGTCAGGGCGCACGCGCGCTTCTCGAAGCGCTGCCCGCCATTCTCCGATGACCGATCGCCGTTTTCATCCTGCCAATGCACGTGTGGCCCTGACGGGTATTGCCGATACCGCACCGGGCGTCGTCCTTACCGACGGAACACCCATGTCCGTCACCGCTGGCGTGGCCGATCTCCTCTCAGCGCCAGATGGGCCGCGCGACCGCCAGCTTCTTTACGGCACCGACTTTCTGGTCCTCGAGCTACGCGAGGGCTGGGCCTTCGGGCAGTCGGGTCATGACGGCTATGTGGGCTATCTTCGCGAAAGCGATCTGGGGCCTCCGGTCTCGGCCACCCATATCGTCGCGGCCCGTTCGACCCATGGCTATGACGCGCCGGATGTAAAGGCGCGCGATGTCCTGCCGCTCAGTTTCGGCGCACGCGTGCGGGTGGTGTCGGAAACCCGCACCCATATGGAAACCGACCGTGGCCTGCATATCCCCAAGGCGCATCTGCGCGGGGCCGATCACCCGTTCTCCGATCCGGCCACTGTGGCACAGCTTTTCTTCGGCACGCCCTATCTCTGGGGTGGCAATTCGGCCTTCGGGATCGATTGCTCGGGGCTGGTTCAGGCCGCCGCCCGTGCCGCCGGAATCGCCGCGCCCCCCGACAGCGATCTTCAGGCGGCGGGTCTGGGCATCGCGCTGTCGCCCACGGCCGAGCTTGCGCGCGGCGATCTTGTCTTCTGGCCGGGACATGTCGGGATCATGGCGGATTCCGATACACTGCTTCATGCCACCGCGCATTACATGGCCGTGGTCTATGAACCGCTCGAACGGGCGATTGCCCGGATCAGCGCCGCCGAGGGCAAAGAGGTGACGGTCCGCCGGCGGCTCTAATCCACCGCCCGGATGAGTTTCCGTTCCAGCACCCGCAGGACCGCCCGAAGGTCATGACCGCGTTTCAGCACCTGACCGTCCATCCCGATCACCGCATACATTCCCTGACGCTCCCGAAGGCGCGGGCGTTTTTCGATGCGATATATCGGATGTTCCGCCGCCCGCCGGAAGATCGAGAAGACAGCGACATCCTTCAGGAAGGACATGCCGTAGTCTCGCCATTCGCCCGCGGCGACCATGCGCCCGTAAATCCCCAGAATCAAAGAAAGTTCCGTTCGATGAAAGGCCACCTGCTCAGGTGCATTCGAAACGGGGGGCATGGAATGGAGCGTCATGGAATCAGACTGGCGCTCCGGTTCGCGGAAATCAAGCGCTGCCCTAGAAAAGCCGCAAAATGACCGGGAAAAGGTGCCACCCCTTCCGTGTTCCGGCCCCGATCTTCGGTGAAACAAGGGTCATAGCGAAAAACACGCTACCCCGGTGTCGCGGATTAACAGCCCCCACCCAGCCTGCGACATCGGGGACCAATTCAGGGAAAGGCCCTTGCTTCGGCAAGGGTCTTTTCTTTTTCTCGGGCCGGAATAGGAAACGACATCCTCGCCTCGACACGTGATGCAAGAAACCTTAGGAGACATGGCATGTTGTATGTATCCCAGTTCTTTTTTGGCAAAGGCCCTCGGCGCAACCACGTCGCCACTGGCCTTGTCGCAACCCTTGCACATGGCGGGTGCGGCGATAGCCCATACCAAAGTGAACGACCCCACCGTGCGGGCATGGATGCAAAACATGATGCAGACGGCTGAGGCCACCAAGATTCTGGGCCAAATGGCCAAGGGTGCAACCGATTTCGATCCCGATCTCGCGAACGATGCCGCGCGGCGCATCTCCGACGCCATGGCGCTGGTTCCGGCCCTGTTCGAAGTAAAGGCGAACGATCCCACATCAGAGGCGCAGCCCGCGATCTGGACGGACTGGGACCGGTTCGTTGACCTGGCCGAGACGTCCAGCCGCGTCGCAGGGACCGTCGAGATCACGACCCAAGACGATCTTCGGACTGCGCTCAAGAAGATCGGTGGTACCTGCAGCGCCTGCCACAACGAATTTCGCGAATAGTCAGCCGCAGAAGACCCGGGTGATCCGACCGGCCTCGTCGATAACGATGTTCAGCCGCGTGGCGCTGTAATCCATCGTCACTGCGTCGCCCGGGCCTATGAATCGCGTCCGATCCTCGAATGTCATCGCGGCCAGAAGGCTTTCAGGTTCTCCCACAAGCCATGCCAGACCGGCGGCCCCGCAATCGTCGGGTTCCGTTGGCAGCCACTGTCGGGGCGCAGCCCGCAAGGATCAGAAGAAGAATACTCCACCGCATCACCACGAAATAGTCCGCTTCAAGCGAAAGGGAAACCCGGCGAACCAGCCGTTGAATCGAGCCTGCGTTTCGCGCAGTGTCGGACCAGTACGACAATCGATCCGAGGGAGGACATCCATGAGAACCCGCGCAGCCGTGGCCATTGCCGCCGGAAAACCGCTTGAGGTGATGGAGGTCAATCTCGATGGCCCCCGCGAGGGCGAGGTTCTGGTCGAGATCAAGGCCACCGGCATCTGCCATACCGACGAATTCACGCTGTCGGGTGCCGATCCCGAGGGTCTCTTCCCGGCCATTCTTGGGCATGAGGGCGCGGGCGTCGTGGTGGATGTGGGCCCGGGCGTCACCAGCCTGAAGAAGGGCGATCATGTCATTCCGCTCTACACCCCGGAATGCCGGGAATGCGAATACTGCCTGCACCCCAAGACGAACCTCTGCCAGTCGATCCGCACGACCCAGGGTCAGGGCCTCATGCCGGACGGCACCAGCCGGTTTTCGACGCTCGATGGCGACCCGATCCTGCATTACATGGGCTGCTCGACCTTCTCGAACCACACGGTCCTGCCCGAGATCGCGCTTGGCCAAGGTCCGCGAAGACGCGCCGTTCGACAAGATCTGCTATATCGGCTGCGGCGTCACCACCGGGATCGGCGCGGTCATCAACACCGCCAAGGTCGAGATCGGCAGCCGCGCCATCGTCTTCGGTCTGGGCGGCATCGGCCTGAACGTCATTCAGGGCCTGCGTCTGGCGGGGGCGGATCAGATCGTCGGCGTCGACCTGAACCCCGGCAAGGTCGAGATGGCGACCCGTTTCGGCATGACCGATTTCGTCAATCCAAGCGAGGTCGAGGGCGATCTGGTGGCCTATCTCGTGAACCTGACCAAGGGCGGCGCGGATTACACCTTTGACGCCACCGGCAATGTCGGCGTGATGCGCACCGCGCTGGAATCTGCCCACAAGGGCTGGGGCGAGTCGATCATCATCGGCGTGGCCCCCGCCGGGCGCCGAAATCTCGACCCGCCCGTTCCAGCTTGTCACCGGCCGGTCGTGGCGCGGCACGGCCTTCGGCGGCGCGCGGGGCCGCACCGATGTGCCGAAAATCGTCGACTGGTACATGGACGGCAAGATCGAGATCGACCCGATGATCACCCACACAGCTGACGCTCGACAACATCAACACCGGCTTCGACCTGATGCATGCGGGCGAATCGATCCGGTCCGTGGTGAATTATTGAGGATCAGCCGCCCTGATTCCTTGCGACCGGTCTGGCGCGTCGCGCCGGTCGGTGCGATGGAACTTGTCTATGACGGGCGGCGGCATCGCCCGTCGCTGCAGACCGCCTCGGATCGTAACGCCGAGGACGGCGACGATGCCGCAATCCTCAGGTTTTCGAGTGCTTCCGGGTCTCTTGCCTTGTCCGCGACCGAAATCAGCCGAGAGCAAAGGCTGGTTCGACAACGGAGTCGCCGGGATCAATCTTCGCTGTCGGACGCCGCTGCCGGTCGAATTTGGCGCACTGACGGGGCGCTCCGTCGGGGCAGGTCATGACCCTGTCCGTCTGTGGTGACGATCTTATCTCCGCGACGGTTCAGGCGCCTATCGAAAGCGGCGCGATCGGCGTGACCACGGAAGGTCTTGGAACTGCCGTCTGGTATGCCCGGGTTCTTGAGGGCGAGATCGGCTGCGACGGAAAGACCGACGGAATGACCCCCGACATCCGGCCCGCGACGCCCGAAGACGCAGATGCCCTCTGGGCGATCCTCAAGCCTGTCTTCCGGGCCGGAGATACCTATACCGTCGCCCCCGATATCTCGCGCAAGGACGCGCTTGCCTATTGGTGCGCGCCGGGCAATCGCGTCTATCTCGCCGGTGACGGGCTCGGCACCTATTTCCTCAAGCGCAATCAGGGCGGCGGCGGGTCCCATGTCTGCAACTGCGGCTATGCCACGGCACCGGCGGCCCAGGGCAAGGGCGTGGCCCGCGCCATGCTCGCCCATTCTCTTGACGCGGCGCGCGCCGCTGGCTTTCGCGCCATGCAGTTCAATTTCGTGGTCACGTCCAACACCCGCGCAATCGCTCTGTGGCAGCAGGCGGGGTTCGAAACTGTCGGACATCTGCCGAAGGCTTTCGATCACCCGGATTTGGGTTTCATCGACGCATTGGTCATGTACAAGGAACTGATCTGAACAGAAGGCCCAGCAATGCCCGACCGCGACCGACCGCTCTATGCCGTCCTCATCGACGCCGACAACATCCCGGCAAAATTCGCCGGCGCGATCCTGAAAGAGATCACCGCACTTGGCGAACCCGCCCTGCGCCGGGTCTATGGCGACTGGTCCTCGGGCCGCCTTGCGAACTGGTCCAAGGTGGTGCGCGACCTGGGCCTCGTCGCCCACCAGGAAAGCGCGAATACCGTGGGCAAGAATGCCAGCGATATCGGCCTTGTGATCGACGCGATGGATATTCTCCACACGGGTCGGTTCGACGGCTTCGTCCTCGTGTCCTCGGACAGCGATTTCACCTCCCTTGCGAACCGGGTTCGCGAACAGGGCATGGACGTGATCGGCATCGGCGAGGCGAAGGCCCCCGAAAGTCTGCGCAATGTCTGCAACCGGTTCATCCTGATCGAGAACATCGTGGACGAACCGCCCCCGCCCGGGGAAAGAAGGGGCGCGACGGCGGCGGCCAAGACAGCCCCCACCGAGGCGATCCCCCTTATCCTCAAGGCGATGGAAAAGATCGATCAGGACGACGAATGGTACACGCTGGGCCAGATCGGCCAGTTCATCGTCGCCGATACCCCGGATTTCGACACGCGAACCTATGGCAAGCGCAAGCTCAGCGATCTTGTGCAGGGTCTCAAGCGGTTCGAGACGCGCAAGGAAGGAAACCAGTTGATGATTCGTCGCGTGGATTGAAGGAGCCGGTCCCGTGTTTCAAAGACTTCTCTGCCTGATTTCGCTTCTGTCGATCGTGATCCTTGCAGGATGCGCCGCCCCCCGCGACCCCGCCGACCGGAGGGATATCTCGGAACTGGCGGCCAGCATCCGTGCGCTGGGCGCCGACATCGACCCCGAAGAGGCCGAACGCGCGGCGCAGATCGCCTATGAATACACGCATCAACTGGCCATCGAATACCAGATCACGGACCCGCCCCTGATCCACAACACCAAGGTGAACATGGGTCTGCGCCCGCGCGGATTGTGCTGGCACTGGGCCGAGGACATGGAGGCGCGGCTGCTTCGCGAACAGTTCCGGACGCTGGATATGCACCGCGCCATCGCCAATGCCGACAACCCGTTTCGGATCGATCACAGCACCGCGATTGTCAGCCGCCGCGGCGATACGATGGAGGACGGGATCGTCCTCGATCCGTGGCGCAAGGGGGGCGTGCTGTTCTGGGCACCGTTGCAGACGGACACCAAGTACAACTGGGTTCCGCGCGAAAAGGTGCTGGATGCGAAACGGCGCCGGATGATCGCCGAAGGCCTGCTGTAAGCGCCGGGTTCAGGTCCCGTAACGGGCCATGAACGTCGCCACGGCCCCGTCGGCCACGCGCGCGATTTCCTCGTCGGAAAAGCTGTCCTGAATGCCGAATACCATCTTCGGAAACAGATCCGCCTTGCAAAGCTCGGCGAACTGATCGGCGGCCAGGTCGCAATCCTCGATGGCAAGTTCGCCGCGCTCGATCGCCTGCCGGAAATAGGCGATCATCTTGCCGCGCATCCGTGCAGGGCCCGAATCCCAGAATTCCTTGCCAAGCCCCGGAAACCGGTCGCCCTCGGCGACGCAGATCCGGAACACGTTCTTTCCAAACGGCGACAGGAATATCCGCATCATCCGCTCTGCGGTGGCGCGCAGGGCCTTTTCTGGCGAGGCCGACAGGGCGATCATCTCGTCCGTCGCCGACTCCTGACGCACGCATTCCGCCTTCGCCACTTCCATGAACAGGATGCGCTTGTCGGGGAAATAGTTGTACAGGGTGGCCTTCGACACGCCCGCCTGACGCGCGATGTCGTCCACGCTGGCGCCTTCGAACCCGTCCCGAAGGAACACCGTGCGTGCACCATCCAGAACCTGCGAAACCTTGCGGCCGGTGGGCGCCGTATCTGTCAGAATCGGTGCGGTGTCTGCCTGAATGTCCATCTAAGCCATATCTCCCTTTCTCTATATAAACTGAGCGGTTTAGTTTTATCAAGGTTTCAGAATCTGGAACACGCCGTGGTTGCGCTTGTCGCCCGTGATCGATAGCGGTGCTCCATGGTCGATATCCTGCTTCAGACATTGCCTTTCTTCGCGCTCATCGGCCTGGGGTTCTGGTCCGGCGCGACCGGATTCTTCAGCGCCGAAGCGACGGCCTATCTCACCAAGTTCGTGTTCTACTTCGCGCTTTCGGCGATGCTGTTCCGCTTTTCGGCCAACCTCTCGATCGGCGATATCTTCGATCTGAATTTCGTGACTCGCCTATCTGGCGGCCAGCATCGCCGTCTATCTTCTGGCGACCCTGGTCGCGGTCCTGCGCAAACGCTCCATGGCCGAAGCGGCGGTCGAGGCGCAATGCGCCATCATCGGCAATGTGGGGTTTCTGGGAATTCCCGATGCTGGTCCTGTTGTTGGGGGACAAGGCGCGATCGGGGCGGTGCTGCTGGTCCTGGCCACGGATCTGATCGTTTTCGGCAGCCTGATCGTGATCCTGATCACCGCCAGCCGGGGCCGCATGTCCCCCGCCATTTTCGGGACGGTCGGCCTTGGCCTTCTGAAGAACCCGATGATCATGTCGATCGCGGCGGGCCTGATCTGGTCGGCCTTCGCGCTGCCGATCCCCGCGCCGGTCAACGACTTCCTGCAAATCCTCGGCGCCGCCGCGACACCCGGGGCGCTGTTCGCCATCGGCGCGTCGCTGGCGGGCAAGTCGGCCGAACGGCTCAGCGTCGCCGCTTGGCTGTCCTTCTGCAAGCTGGTCCTGCATCCGGCGGCGGTGGCCGCTGTCGGCGCTCGTGATCTTTTCGGTCGATCCCGCGCAGGCGGGTCCGATGATCGCCGCCGCGGCCTTGCCTGTCGCGGGCAACGTGTTCATCCTTGCCCAGCATTACGGCGTCGCCCCCCAGCGGGTATCGGCGGCGATCCTGATCTCGACCATCATGTCGGTCGCTGACCGTCACGGCGGTCGTGGCATGGGTCGGTACTCTTTGATCTGAAGGAAAGGTTCTGCGATGGAAACGGTTTCGGAGAACGCATGTTTCGGCGGGGTGCAGGGCGTCTATCGTCATGCGTCCGAAGCGACGGGGACCGAGATGACCTTTGGTCTCTACCTTCCGCCCGCCGCTAAGACGCAGAAAGTGCCGGTGCTCTGGTATCTGTCGGGGCTGACCTGCACCCACGAGAACGCGATGGTCAAGGCGGGGGCGCAGGCCCATGCGGCGGCCATGGGCATGGCGGTGATCTTTCCCGATACCTCGCCGCGCGGCGACGGCGTTGCCGATGACGACGGCCTATGATCTGGGTCAGGGCGCGGGCTTCTACGTGAACGCGACCGAGGCACCATGGGCGCCGCATTTCCGGATGTGGGATTACATCGCCCGGGATCTGCCCAGGACAGTGTTCGACGCCTTTCGCCCTCGACGAGGGTCGTCAGGCGATCACCGGGCATTCCATGGGCGGTCACGGGGCGCTCACGCTGGGCATGACGCTTCCCGACCGGTACCGGAGCGTGTCGGCCTTCGCGCCCATCACCCATCCCACCGCAAGCGACTGGGGCCGCAAGCAACTGACGGCCTATCTGGGTACCGACGAAGGCCCCTGGACGTCCCATGACGCCACGCATCTGATGCAGGAAAAGGGCCATCCGGGCCATATCCTGATCGATCAGGGCGCCTCGGATCAGTTCCTGCGACCTGCTTGAAACCCGAAGCGCTTGCCGGGGCCATCGCAACCCGCCGACAGCCCGCGACATTCCGAATGCAGCCGGGTTACGATCACTCGTATTTCTTCGTCGCGACTTTCATGGAAGACCACATGGCATTTCATGCCCAGGCCCTTTCCGCATGATCTATGTCGATGCCGATGCCTGCCCGGTGAAAGCCGAGGTCGAAGCCGTCGCGACGCGCCTCAAGGTCGAGGTCAGCATGGTCTCGAACGGTGGCATCCGTCCCTCCGCCAATCCGCTGATTGAAATGATCTATGTCCCGGACGGGCCGGACGTGGCGGATATGTGGATCGCCGAAAGGGCGGGTCCCGGCGACGTGGTGGTGACCGGCGACATCCCCCTTGCGGCCCGTTGCGTCGAAGCCGGGGCCGAAGTGCTCAAGCATGACGGAACCGCCATCACCCGCGCCAATGCGGGAACCGTTCTGGCGACCCGCGACCTGATGACCGATCTTCGCGCAGCCGACCCGTTCCGTCAGGGGGAGGTCGTGCGTTTTCAGCGGCGGACCGGTCGCGATTCCGGGATGCGCTTGACCGTGCCCTGCGCCGGGCGTCGCAATCGGGCTAGACAACGGTCGCTGCCGGACCCTAGGCCAGTTCATGTCCCAAGTTCAGACCCGAGACAGCAATTCCATGGCCGGTGCCGTTTGGGCCATGGCGGCGGTGGTCTGTTTTTCCGCCAATGATGCGATCATCAAGTTCCTGAGCGGCGACTACCCGCTGCACGAAGTGGTGCTGGTGCGCTCGCTTGCCGGTCTCTGCGTCGTGCTGGGTGTCATCGTTCCCCTTTCGGGCGGGTTGGCCGCCTTGCGGACGCGCGGCTTGGCCTGCACATCGTTCGCGGGCTCTGCGTCTTTTTCGCCAACATGTTCTTCTTTCTGGGCCTCGCCTCGATGCCGCTGGCCGATGCCGTCGCGATCTTTTTCGTCAGCCCGCTTCTTATCGCCGTGGCCTCCGTCATCTTTCTGGGCGAAACCGTCGGGCCGCGCCGCTGGGCCGCCATCGGGATGGGGTTCGTGGGGGTCGTGATCGTCGTCCGCCCCGGAACGTCCGCGTTTCAGGTGGCCGCGCTGTTTCCGGTCCTCGCTGCCGTGGCCTATGCCTCGCTCCATACGCTGACGCGCAAGATGGGCGCGACCGAAGGCGCGGCGGTCCTGATCTTCTACATCCAGATCACCATGCTCTGCGCCAGCGCCGCCTTCGGCCTTTCCCTTGGGCATGGCGGCTTTGCCGGATCGAACATGCCCGCGCTCGAATTCCTGCTGCGTGGCTGGGTATGGCCCGAACGGTTCGACCTCATGCTGATGATCGCGACGGGTGTCTGTACCGCGTTCGGCGGTTTCGGCATCGGACAGGCCTATCGCGCCTCCGAAGCGGCCTTTGTCGCGCCCTTCGAATATATCGCGCTGCCGATCGCGATCGTCACCGGCTGGGTGATCTTTTCCGAATGGCCCGACACGACCGCATTCGCCGGAATCTCCTTGATCCTTGGCTCGGGCCTTGTCCTGATCTGGCGCGAAACGGTCGTGCGGCGCGGTGCGGTCAGCCGACCCCCGGCGCATCGCTAGGCAAGGCCGCTCTCTGCCGCTAGACAGGGCAGGAAGGACAGGAGGCGGATGATGACCCAGGTCGAGGCGGTGATCTTTGACATCGGCAACGTGCTGATCGAATGGCAGCCCGAGAGTTACTATGACCGGACGATCGGCCCAGACCGCCGCCGCGCCATGTTCGACGAGGTCGACCTGCACGGGATGAACGAGCTGGTGGACCGGGGCGCCGATTTTCGCCAGACGATCTATGACACCGCCGAACGCTATCCGCACTGGCAGGCCGAGATCCGCGATTGGCACGACAACTGGCTGTCCCTTGCGCAACCGGTGATCGAGCCCACGGTGGCCTTGCTGCGCAGCCTGCGGGCCGGCGGCGTTCCGGTCTTCACGCTTACGAATTTCGGGATTGGAAGCTTTGCGCTGGCCGAATCCCATTTCCCTTTCCTCACAGAGTTCGACCGTCGCTATGTCTCGGGCCATATGGGTGTGACCAAGCCGTCGCCCGAGATCTATGCCATGGTCGAGGCCGATAGCGGGATCGCACCCGAGGCCCTTCTGTTCACCGATGACAAGGCCGATAACATCACCGCCGCAGCGGCGCGGGGCTGGCAGACCCATCTGTTCGACGGCGCCGAAGGCTGGGCCGCCCGTCTCGTCGCCGAAGGTCTTCTGCCCGGTCCGGAAGGTCGGCCGTGACCCCCACATTCATTCCTCCCGCCGCCGCAAGCCAGCTTGACTGGATCGAACTGACCGAGGCCATCGCGGCGGGCCACGACCTGCCCCGGGCGGAGGTGGCCGATACCTTTCTCTATCGCGATCCCGATACGCTTCTGAACCGGGCCGCCTGGATCGACGGGCTTGGCATCGTGGTGAAATCCGCAACCATTTTTCCGCGAAATGCCGGGCCGACCATCGGCGGCGCGGTCAGCCTTCTGTCCGACCGCGACGGTGCGCTCGAGGCGATCCTCGATTTCCACCTCGTGACCTATTGGAAGACCGCGGGTGACAGTCTTCTTGCGGCGCGCAGGCTTGCCCCGCCGGGTGCCTCGCGCATCCTGATCGTGGGCGCGGGGACCGTGGCGAACAGCCTGCGCGCGGCCTATGGCGCAGCCTTCCCGAAAGCCCGCTTCGAGATCTGGAACCGGACGGCGGACAAGGCCCGGGCGCTTGCCGATCAGCATCCCGATACGGTCGCTGTCACCGATCTGCCCGAGGCCGTGGGACGCGCGGATATCGTGACCTCGGCCACCATGTCCACCGACCCGGTGATCAGCGGCGCGTGGCTTCGCCCCGGCCAGCATATCGACCTTATCGGCGCCTATCGCCCGGATATGCGCGAAGTGGACGATCTGGCGCTGACCCGCGCCCGGATCTTCGTCGACAGCCGCGACACGACGATGGGGCATATCGGCGAGTTGAAGATCCCGCTGGAGGCCGGAACCATCGGGCCGGACGATATCGTCGCGGATTACTATGACCTCGACCGGTTCACGCGATCGCCCGAGGACATCACCCTGTTCAAGAATGGCGGCGGGGCGCATCTGGACCTGATGACCTGCAAATACATCCAGAGCGTCTGGAAGACCCTAGGCGGGGGCAGTCGCGCGAACGGAGCCGATGCCAGCATTTCCGCACATCATTGACGCCCGCGGGTTGCGATCTCTTTTCACCTGCGCGCGCCCGTCGTAACAGGGGCCATGTCGGAGACGATTCAGGAAATCTATACGCGTCTTGCGGGCGAAGGGCGGCTGGAGGTCGGACCCCGCGCAGCATGAGGTGCTGCCGGCACTTCAGGTGTTGCGGGAAACGCTTGAGGCGGGTCCCGTCCTGCGCCGCAAGGGCCTGTTTTCAAAGGCCCCGGTCGCTCCGAAGGGCGTTGTATCTCTGGGGCGGCGTCGGGCGCGGCAAGTCGATGCTGATGGACCTGTTCCATGCCTCGGTGAACATCGAACAGAAGCGCCGGGTGCATTTCCATGCCTTCATGCAGGAGGTGCAGCAGGGACTTCACGAGGCGCGCAAGACCGGCGTCGATGACGCGATCCTGCCCGTGGCCGAGGCGGTGATGCGCGATGTCAGGTTGTTGAGTTTCGACGAGATGCAGATCACCGATATCGCAGATGCGATGATCGTCGGGCGGCTGTTCGAGCGGCTCTTTGCGGGCGGCGTGGCGATCGTGACCACCTCGAACCGGCCGCCGGACGATCTCTACAAGGACGGGCTGAACCGCGGTATCTTCCTGCCTTTCATCGACCTTCTGAAGGAAAAGATGGAAGTGCGGGAGCTGGTGGCGCGAGTGGATTACCGGCAGAACCGGCTGGCGGGAATGCAGGTCTATTTCCACCCGGTGAATGCCCAATGCCGCGACCAGGTATCTGAACTTTATGAGAAAATGTCGGGTGGGGGCGGAAGCCCGCTGGTCCTGGAGGTGAAGGGCCACAAGGTGGAGGTCCCGGTCTTTCGCAACGGGGTCGGGAGGGCGTCCTTCTGGGACCTCTGCGCCAAGCCGCTCGGACCTGCGGATTACCTTGCCATCGCGGGGGCGGTGCGGGTCCTGTTTCTCGAGGACGTGCCGCTTCTGTCGAGCGAAAACTATAACGAAGCCAAGAGGTTCGTCACCCTGATCGACGCGCTTTACGAGGCGCGGGTGAGGCTGGTCATGACCGCGGCGGATGAGCCGGAGCGGCTTTACCTCGAAGGGGCGGGGTCGTTCGAATTCGAGCGTACGGCAAGCCGTCTGCGGGAGATGCAGGCCGCCGACTGGGCTTCGTAAACGGGTCTCGTAAACGGGCCGGTCGCGCCATGTGTATTCCATGCGCATGGCATATGTATTCCATGCATACGGATTTCCGGCGGCGCTAGCCGTTCTCGCGCAGGACCGATCCGGCGAGGTAGAGCGATCCGCAGATCAGGATGCGCGCGCCGGGATGGGTTCGGGCGATCCGGTCCACGGCCTGCCCCACGTCATCGGCGATCGTCGCTTCGAGGCCGACCGAGAGCGCCGCATCGCGGGTTTCCTCGGCGGTCAGGGTCGCGGTCTCGCCGGGGATCGCCACGGCGGTCAGGCTGTCGGCGGTCCGGGCCAGCGCGTCGAGATAGCCCGACACGTCCTTCGTGCGCAGCATCCCGCAGATGAGGTGCAGGGGTTTCGGCGGCAGCGTGACCAGCGTTTCGGCCAGCGCGTGACCCGCGGCGGGGTTGTGCCCGCCATCAAGCCAAAGCTCGCAAGCGCCGGCCATGTCCACCAGCGGGCCCGATCTTGAGCCGCTGCATCCGGGCGGGCCATTCGGCCCGGGTCACGGCGGCCTCGAAGGCGGCTTCGGCAAAGCCGAGGTGGCGCAGGGCGGCAAGCGCCATGCCCGCATTGCCGATCTGGTGCGGTCCGATCAGGTTCGGCCGCGGCAGATCGAGCAGGCCGGTTTCATCCTGAAAGACCATCCGCCCGCGTTCTTCCCATGCGTGCCAGTGCTGGCCATGGACCAGAAGCGGCGCGCCCAGTTCCTCGGCGCGGGCCTCGATCACCGCAAGCGCCTCGTCATGCTGGGGGCCGACGACGCAGGGCACGCCGCGCTTGATGATCCCGGCCTTTTCGCCCGCGATCTCCGCCACCGTTTCGCCAAGGAACTGCTGATGATCCAGATCGACGGTGGTGACGATGGTCAGGGCGGGCTTGTCCACCACGTTGGTGGCGTCAAGCCGCCCGCCCAGCCCGACCTCGAGCAGGGTCCAGTCGGCCGGCGTGCGGGCAAAGGCCAGAAGGGCGGCGATGGTCGTGATCTCGAAATAGGTGATCGGGTCCGATCCGTTCCGCGCCAGGGCCTCGTCGAGGACGGTGGCCAGCTCGTCTTCGGGGATCAGCTTTCCAGCGACGCGGATGCGTTCGTGAAACCGGGCGAGGTGGGGCGAGGTATAGACATGGGCGGTCTGGCCCACCCCTTCGATCCCCGCGCGTAGCATCGCGACGGTCGAGCCCTTGCCGTTGGTACCGGCGACGTGGATGACCGGCGGCAGCGGCGCGTTCGGGATGGCCGGTGGCCGCGAGAAGCCGGTGCGCGCGGTCAAGCGAGAGGTCGATGACCTTCGGGTGAAGGGTCATCATCCGTTCCAGGATCTTGTCGGAATTGGTCATGGCGTTCGAGGCTCGTCACACGCGCGGGGCGCGCGGGTGCGGGAAGATGGCGGCTTTGCGAAAGAGCGGGCGGGATCAGTCGGATTTTTCCGGGGCGAGCGGCGGACCGGAGGGTGCGGCCCCGGCGTTCTTTTCGGCATCGGCGGGCTGTTCCGGCGCGGGCAGGTCGCCCGCGACCGCCGGCGGCAGGCCCATCAGCATGCGAAGGATGCGAACGAGATCGTCCTTGATGTCCTTGCGGTGGGTCACCCGGTCAAGCATCCCGTGATCGAGAAGGTATTCGGCGCGCTGGAAGCCTTCGGGCAGCTTCTCGCGGATCGTCTGTTCGATCACCCGCGGCCCGGCGAAGCAGATCAGCGCGTTGGGTTCGGCGATATGCACATCGCCCAGCATCGCGTAGCTGGCGGTCACGCCCCCGGTCGTGGGATGGGTCAGCACGACGATATAGGGAAGCCCGGCCTCTTTCAGCATCTCCACCGCGACCGTGGTGCGCGGCATCTGCATCAGCGACAGGATCCCCTCCTGCATCCGGGCGCCGCCCGCGGCCGAAAACAGCACCAGCGGGCGCTTCAGCTTCACCGCGCGTTCGGCGGCGGCGATGATGGCGTTGCCCACATACATGCCCATGGACCCGGCCATGAAGGTGAAATCCTGTGCCGCCGCGACGATGGGCGTGCGCCCGATCTCGCCCTCGGCCACCAGCATCGCCTCTTTCTCGGCGGTCTGTTTCTGGGCCGCTTTCAGGCGATCAGGATATTTCTTCTGGTCGCGGAACTGCAGCGGGTCGGTGACCGGCAGCGGCACCTCGACCTCGGTATAGATGCCGAGGTCGAACAGCGCGTCGAACCGCACCCGCGGCGTGATCGGCATGTGGTGGTTGCACGAGGTGCAGACGTTGAGATTTTCCGTCAGCTCCCGGTGGAACAGCATGGTTCCGCATTCGTCGCACTTGGTCCACAGGTTCTCGGGCACCTCACGGCGCGAAAACAGCGAGTTGATGCGGGGGCGGACGTAGTTCGAGATCCAGTTCATGCGCGGGCCTTGGGGCGTAATGCGTTCAAAACCGACTTATGCCGCGGGGCGGGGAAATGCAATCGGACGTTGGCGGTCGGATCGGGGTGCGTCGGGGGCTAGCGATGGGCCACGGCGCGGCGGATCAGGAACCAGGTCAGCACCATCAGCCCCAGATCGACCGGGATCAGGGCGCGGATCGCCTCGGTATCCGAGATGTCGTAGGGCGTGAGATAGAGCGCGAAACCGGTGAGCGTGCCCTGGGTGGCGATGACCGTGAGCGCGAACATGTTGTTGGCGAGGTGAAAGCCCCATGCCGCCCCGATCGATCCGCTGCGCGCGGTGAGATCCGCCGCCATCAGCCCGAACAGCGCCGCCGAGCCCACCACCAGCCAGACATTGCCCCCCGCCGATGCGGGATCGAAATGCAGAAGGCCGAAGATGAGCGCGGGCAGAACCGCCCAGACGACCGGCGAGGCGAAGCGCGCCGCCAGTTGCTGTTGCAGGTAGCCGCGGAACAGGAGTTCCTCGGCCCCGGTCTGGATCGCGATGGCGATGAGCGCGATGGGCAGGATCAGGATCCATGTGCCGAAGGACAGCCCCGGCAAGCGGCGCGTTGACCTGAAACGAGACGAGGACGGCGAGGCCCATAATGCCGCCCGCGATCCCCAGCCCGATGGCAAAGTGCCGAAGCGTTCGCGCGGCGGGGCCGAAGAGCGTGCCCGCGCCGCGTTTGTGGATCGCGCGGGCGGCCACCATCGGGCCCAGCGCCATGCCAAGGAAGGTGGCCAGCAGCATGAACATCGAGAACGGCGTATCGGCGGCCAGCGCGTCTTCGAGCCAGATCATGTTGGCGTCGCGCTTGGACAGAAGCCAGAGCAGACCAAGGATCAGGACGGTGACCAGCGCGTAGATGTTGATGATCAGCAGCGTTCCCGCCAGCAGGCGCCCGAGGCCGGGATAGGCCCGCGCGGGCGCTACGAATGCGTGAAACCGGGGATCTGCCATCTCTGCCCTTGTCTTGCCCGTGCCCTGTCTCTTGCCCCGGATCAGTCCCTATCCGGGGACGGCCGTTCGTGCAATCACGCTTGTGGCACGGCGCGGCCTGACCTATTCCACGAACGGAAGATAATTCGGGAGGCTGAGTGATGCTGAAGAAGAAATGGGACAAGTCGAAACTGCCCAGCCGTCATGTGACCGAGGGCCCGTCACGGGCGCCGCACCGGTCGTATTACTACGCCATGGGGTTGAGCGACGAAGAGATTGCCCAGCCTTTCGTCGGTGTGGCCACCTGCTGGAACGAGGCCGCGCCCTGCAACATCGCGCTGAACCGTCAGGCGCAGGCGGTGAAGATGGGCGTGAAGCACGCCAATGGCACGCCGCGCGAGTTCACGACGATCACCGTCACCGACGGGATCGCCATGGGGCACGAGGGCATGCGGTCGTCGCTGGCGTCGCGCGAAGCGATTGCCGATACGGTCGAACTGACCATGCGCGGCCATTGCTATGACGCGATCGTGGGTCTTGCGGGTTGTGACAAGTCGCTTCCGGGGATGATGATGGCCATGGTGCGGCTGAACGTGCCGAGCGTGTTCATCTATGGCGGGTCGATCCTGCCGGGCCGGCTGGATGGCAAGGACGTGACCGTTCAGGACGTGTTCGAGGCCGTGGGCCAGCATCAGGCCGGCAACATGTCGGACGAGGCGCTGCGCACGCTGGAGCGTGTGGCCTGTCCCAGCGCGGGCGCCTGTGGCGGCCAGTTCACCGCCAATACCATGGCCTGCGTGTCCGAGGCGATCGGGCTCGCGCTGATGAATTCCTCGGGCGCGCCTGCGCCCTATGAGAGCCGCGACGCCTATGGCGTGGCATCGGGCGAGGCGGTGATGGTGCTTCTGGAAAAGGGCATCCGCGCGCGCGACGTGGTGACGCGCAAGAGCCTTGAGAACGCAGCGCGGGTCGTGGCCTGCACCGGGCGGATCCACCAATGCCGGTCTGCACCTGCCTGCCATCGCCCACGAGGCCGGGATCGATTTCGATCTGGACGATGTCTGCGAGATTTTCCGCGACACGCCCTATTTCGTCGATCTGAAGCCGGGCGGGCAATACGTGGCCAAGGACCTTTACGAGGCCGGCGGCGTGCCGGTGGTGATGAAGGAACTGCGCCGTGCGGGGCTGATGCACGAGGATTGCATCACCGCAAGCGGGCGGTCCATGGGCGAAGAGCTTGACCTGATCACGCGCGAGGCCGATGGCCGGGTGATCTATCCGGTCGACAAGCCGATCACCCCGACGGGCGGCGTCGTCGGCCTGAAGGGCAATCTGGCCCCCGAAGGCGCGATCGTGAAAGTCGCGGGCATGAGCGAGGCGGAGCAGGTCTTTACCGGCCCGGCCCGCGTGTTCGAATGCGAGGAAGACGCATTCGCCGCCGTCAAGGCGCGCGGCTATGAGGAAGGCGAAGTGATCGTCATCCGCAACGAAGGCCCCGCGGGCGGCCCGGGCATGCGCGAGATGCTGGCCACCACCGCGGCGCTGTCGGGGCAGGGCATGGGCAAGAAGGTCGCGCTGATCACCGATGGCCGGTTCTCGGGCGCCACGCGCGGCTTCTGCGTCGGCCATGTCGGGCCGGAAGCTGCCCATTGCGGACCCATCGCGTTGATCGAGAATGGCGATGTGATTACCATTGACGCGATCAAGGGCGAGATCAGCGTGGCCCTGACCGACGAGGAGCTGGCCGCGCGCAAGGAAAACTGGGTGGGACCGCGTGAGACGATTTACGCTTCGGGCGCACTTTGGAAATATGCTCAGCTTGTGGGGCCGACCCGTCTGGGTGCGGTCACCCATCCCGGTGCGAATGCGGAGAAGCATGACTACTTTGAACTTTAAGGCGATTCTGGCGGGGGCAATCCTTGCCCTTGCCGGTTGCGCCGACGGAATTGATGTCGGACGGGCCGCGCCGCAAAGCGTTGTCGTCGCCAGTGATTCCGTGGTGATCGCCGGGCCGCCGGGATTTTGCGTCGACCGCGGGGCAAGCCGGATCGATGGCGATCAGGCCTTTGTCCTTCTGGGCAGTTGCGCCGCGATCTCGCGCAATCCCGGGCAACCCTCGCCGGGGGTGCCCGGGCTTCTGACCGTGACCGTGTCCGAAGGCCGGACCGGTGAGGCGGTGGCGGGCGCGGTTCTGGCCGAGATGGCCGCATTCATCGAAACGCCCGAGGGGCGCGCGGCGCTGAGCCGCAGCGGGCGGGCCGAGACGGTGGATATCCTCGAGACCAAGGTGCGTGGCGATGTCCTTTATATCCATGCGCGCGACCGGTCTGCCGGGCAGATCGGCGTTGCGCCGGATTACTGGCGCGCATTGTTCGGGCTGAAGAACCGCCTGCTGACGGTGTCGGTCGTGGGCTTCGAGGACGCGCCGATTTCAGATGATACGGGCCTGTCGGTCCTCGATGCCTTTGCTGCCCGGATCCGGGCCGAGAACGGGGCATAGGCGCATGGGGATGCGGGCATGAACGTGGCGGCGGGATTGCGGCGCGAGGTGGCCGAGGCGCTGGACCGCCGCGCCGAACGGCGCTGGGAGCGTGCCGCGGAGATGGCGGGCCGGGTGGATCTGGCGACGCTGGAGACCCTGAGGGTGCGTGGGCGCAGCCTGCGCAGCCGGATCGACCGGGCGCTGCATCTTGTCGAGGCGCGCCTGTCGCAGCCCGACGAGGGGGCGGGCCGGGTGCCCCTTCCGCTTCACGCCGACTGGGCGTGGCGGCCGGAGCCCTGGGCCGGCCCGGTCTCTCCCAAGGGTCATGCGGCGGCGGCCGATGGCACCCCGATTTCGGCCGATACCAAGCTGTTCCATGATTGTCCGCTGGCCGAATGCAGCCTGCGGCAGGTGCGCAACATCCGCGCCGAAGACGGGGCGCCCTTTGCGGTCGCGCTGGATGTTCTGGCCTTCGAAGGGTCGTTCCTGAGCCTTGCGGTGGAATTGCCCGATGAGGGTTCTGACGGGCTGAAACGCCGCCATGTCGTTACTGTCACGCTGGATGCGGTGGCCGAACGGGCGACGGATTTCTTTGCCCGCCTGAACGTGCGGCACGGCCCCAATACCGAGCAGCTTGTTCTGGAAGGGACGCTTGGCGACGGGGCCGTGGAGGTGGAGTTCGATCTTGGCTATTCGGCGATCGAGGCGGGCATGGTTACCCGGGCCTGGGTCGATCTGATCCTAGAGGAGCCGGCGATGAACCGCGTCCTGTTTCGCGATGTGACCCTGTCGCGCCGCCCGCGGGCCGAGCTGTGAGCGGGGTCTCGATCACCGCGACGACGCTTCGGTCGGGCGTCTGGCACGCGCAGGTGCGGGTCGATGGCGAGAGCGCCATGCCGGTTCTGACCGCGTGGTCGGGTGAGCGGCGAACTGCCGGCGCCGGAGCTGGCGGCGGAGGGTGCCGGGATCTGGGCGCTGAAGCTTACGGTTCCGGGAGAGGTTCTTTCGGACGGGGTGCAGACCATCGTGATCCGCGACGAGGCATCGGGCAACACAGCGGGATCTTTCGCGATCCTCGCTGGCGCGGCTCTCGATGACGATATCCGGGCCGAGATGGCGTTGCTGCGGACCGAGCTGGACATGCTGAAACGCGCGTTTCGGCGGCATATGAACGAGGGCGACTAGGCCCGGGTTCCGGTCCCGCCGATCGGGTGCAAGGGGACAGAGCGCATGGACGATTATCCCTATGACCTGGGGCAGTACAGCTTCCCGGTGACGACCGCGCAGCCGGAGGCGCAGCGCTGGTTCGACCGGGGGCTGATCTGGACCTATGGCTTTCCACCACGAAGAGGCGGTGCGCTGTTTCGAACGCGCCGCTGCCGCCGACCCGGATTGCGCGATGGCGTGGTGGGGCGTGGCCTATGCGGGCGGGCCCGAATTACAACATGCCGTGGGACCTGTTCGACGAGGCCGGGCGGCGCAGGGCGCTGGCCGCGGCGCGGGAGGCGACGCTGCGGCGCGCTGGCCCGGATCGATGGCGTGACGGCGGTCGAGGCGGCGCTGATCCGGGCGTTGCCAGCACGCTATCCGCAGGACGAACCGGTCGAGGACATGACGCCCTGGGACGATGCCTTTGCCGATGCGATGCGGGTGGCCTTTGCCGCGCATCCCGAAAGCCTTGACCTGCGCACGGTGTTCGTCGATGCGATGTTGAACCGGACGCCCTGGCGGATGTGGGATCTGGCCAGCGGCAGCCCTGCGGAAGGCGCCGATACGCTGGAGGCGCAGCGGGTTTGCGAAGAGGCGCTGGAGCACGATCCGCGGGTCTGGTCGCATCCGGGCCTCCTGCATCTCTACGTGCACCTGATGGAGATGTCGCCCCACCCCGAGCGGGCGCTGAAGGCCGCCGACGTGCTGCGCACCCTTGTGCCCGACGCGGGGCATCTGGTGCATATGCCGACCCATATCGATGTCTTGTGCGGGCAGTATCACGACGTGGTGCATTGGAACCGCGCCGGCGATCCGCGGCCGATCTCAAGGCCTATGCGCGCGACGGGGCGATGAACATCTATACCGGCTACCGGCAACATAATTACCATTTCGCCATCTATGGCGCGATGTTTCTGGGCCAGTTCGACCCGGCGATGGAGGCGGTGCGCGGCATGGCCGAGACGACGCCGGAAGAGATGCTCCGGATCGAAAGCCCGCCGATGGCGGATTACTTTGAAAGCTTCATGGGGTTCGAGCCCCATGTCCTCGTCCGGTTCGGGCGCTGGCGCGAGGCCATCGCGCTGGGACTGCCCGAGGATCGGGAGCTGTTCTGTACCCTGACGGCCCATGTGCATTATGCCCGCGGCGTGGCCCATGCGGCGCTGGGCGATGTGGCGGCGGCGGAGGCCGAGGAACAGGCGTTTCTGGCGGCGAAGGCGCGGGTGCCGGAGACCCGGCTTCTGCACAACAACCGGGTGGTGGATCTTCTGGAGATCGCTGCGGCGATGCTGCGCGGCGAGATTGCCTATCGCAAGGGATCCCATGCAGAGGCATTCGCGAGCCTGCGCCGGGCGGTCGCGCTCGAGGACGGGCTGCCCTATGACGAGCCCTGGGGCTGGATGCAGCCCTCGCGCCACGCGCTGGGCGCGCTTTTGTTCGAGCAGGGCCATGTGGCCGAGGCCGAGGCGGTCTTTCGCGAGGATCTGGGTCTTGGCGGGCAATTGTCGCGGGCGACGGTGCATCCGGGGAATGTCTGGGCGCTTCGGGGCCTGCATGACTGCCTGAGGGCGCGCGGCGAGGGGACCGAGATCGCGCAGATCCGCCAGCAGCTTGATATCGCCGAAGCGCGGGCCGACCGCAGGGTGGCGGCATCGTGTTTCTGTGCGCAGGCGGCGATGGAGACGACATGATGCGGGTTATGGCGATCATGTTGATGACGGTCGTCGCGGCCTGTCAGGGGCAGCAGTCACGGACGACCTATGTGCCGCTGCCCGGCGATGGCGATCTGACGGAGGCGGCGGTGGCCTATCTCGACGGGTTGCAGCAGCAGTCGATCCGCGAGAACCGGGAACTCTGCGGTTTCATCGGGACGGATGACAGCGGGGCGATGGTGGCGACCGCGCCGGTGCAGGGGACGGCCTTCGGCTGCGAGATCGACTGGCCGGAAGAAATCGTGGTTCTGGCCAGCTACCACACCCATTCGGCCTTCGACAGCGCGGCCGATTCCGAGGTGCCGTCAAGCGATGACGTGGCGGGCGACGTGTCCGACAAGATCGCGGGCTTCATCTCGACCCCGGGGGGGCGGGTCTGGCGCATCGATGGCACGACCGGTGTCGCCCGGCAGGTTTGCGGGCTGGGCTGCGTCTTTGCCGATCCGGATTTCGTTCCGGGTGATGCGGGGCAGATCGAGCGGGAATACAGCCTCGAGGCGCTGCGGCGGCGCGAGGGCGGCTAGGGGGCTTTCCCGGCGGGGTCAGGCCCGTGAGAGGCGTTTGTTTCGGATCGAAGCGGCCATTCGTCATCGGGTTGGCAATGCCGCACTTTGCGGAAATGCTTCTCAAATCCCCATTGGAACCCCGCCTGCCACCGGCAGATTGATGCCTGTCACATAGCGCGCCTGTAGCCTTCCCTCAGCAGGCCCCGCCGATCCTTGCGCCAAAGACCGGCGATGTATTGATGCTCGATAACCTTTGCATCAGCCATGCAGATCACGCGCCATCGGCGGCAGGTCGAGATGGGCAAGACGGACAAGCTGCCACATGCCATCGGGATTGCGTTTCTCACGCGCAAATCGCGGCCATGCCGGGTCAGGCGCATGCGGATGCCTTGGCCGACTTCTTCCTTGCTTGCAGGCGTCATGGACCTGTCAGACCAATCACGGGAAGCGACGACACGCATCTGCGCGTGACCATCCGAGAATTCGAGCCCGGTCTTGGGCCAGAACGCCCCATCGTGACGTGACAATCGGCCAGGGGATCGTGCCACACCTGGTCATCATACATCGCCGGTCCCTTCCGTTCGTGTGGTTGCCGGTCTGCGCTGGTAAAGCACAACCGACGCCACAATCACGAGGGCCGCTGCAACAGTGAGCCAGGTGATCCGGTCGTCAAAGACCGCTGCACCGACAATCGCCGCAAAGATCATCGCAACATAGTTCGCAAAAGAGACCCAGGTGGCCCCGTAGTCGCGCGTGATCCGCAAATAGACGAGCAGCGCCAGACCTTCGGCTGCAACGATCAGGCCGATGGCCAGCGGGTCTCGCGCCACAAGCGTCCAGTCACCTATCGCGCCTGCAAATCCGCTTCCCACGATGGCGGCCACGGACACGATCATTGCCTGCGCATGGGCCACGTGAATTGCACTTGTCGTGCCGGGCCAGCGCGTTGCAACGAAGACGGTGTTGAGCGCATAGAGGGTTGGAACACCGAAGGCGATCATGACCCACCAAATGCCAACGGCTGCAATCTCGCCCGCATGATCGGTTTGGGTCGTGTCCCACAGAATTGCCATTGCGCCCACAAACCCGAGTGCGATGGCGATGACCGGTGCCGCGCCAAGCCGTTCGCTTCCGATGGTGATCGAAAGCAGCAGCGTGATGATTGGCATCGTGGAAATGATCACGACAAACACGAAGACCGGCAGGTGCGGCGCGACCATGCTTTCCAAAGCGAATGGCGCCAGAAATCCAAAGAACCCGCTCAGCACAAAAAAGCTGAGTGTCGTTCGATCAATGGACGGCCAGTCGCGGCGCCAGACAGCAACACCTGTGAAGAAGACGGCGATCCCCAGCGCAGCAACCGAGACGACGACGTGCACGGGAATGCCCGCGACACCAGCGGCCTTGATCGCCGCAAGGCGTAGCGCCCACAGCAAACCGAGAACCGAGAGAAGACCAATCTTTAGCGCCACTTTTGCCGCCCTTTCAGGCGGTTATGACGCCTCGATCCCGTTGACTCACACCTGTCTACGACCTCAACTATAGTTGAGGTCAAGATGAAACCTGGAGAACACGGATGCCTGACAGATATCTTTCGATTGGCCAGATTTCCCGGCGCAGCGGCATCCCCATCTCGACGCTTCATTTCTATGAGCGCAAAGGCCTGATCCGTTCAGAGCGGAACGCCGCAAACCACCGGATCTATCGCCGCGAACTGCTGCGTCGGATCACGGTCATCAAGGTCGCGCAGAAGGCCGGGATCACGCTTGCAGAAATTGCAAAGGCACTAGGACATTTGCCCATGGACAGCGTCCCCGACACGGCCGATTGGGCGCGCCTCTCGGCGATCTGGTACGCGGACCTGACCGAACGCATCGACACATTGACGGCGCTGCGGGACAAGATGGCGATCTGTATCGGTTGCGGATGCCTCAGCATCGAGCGCTGCCCCTTGGCAAACCCCGAGGATCATCTGGGGCAGGAAGGCGCAGGCGCGCGGCTGCTGTAGCACCACGGATGCACCGGATCGGCGGGCCTGCGCGCAGGCATTGCCGCTTGCAGCTAATGGCAGCAGTGAGTCCCGAAGTCGGCTATTTCTGCGATGCTCGCCAGCGCGAACCACGTAGCCCGATACGCTGGGCTATCGGTGCCGGCGGTGCCAGAAGGCAATCCGAACACGGTCATCCGTCTGCCTTCGTTCCTGTTGCGATGATTGGACCTAGCCCATGAAGCGCGGATCGCCCGTCGCCCAAGCGACGCCGTCGTCGCGATCCATTCCCTCGATCAGCGCCATGTCCGCGGCATCGATCTCGAAGCTGAAGAGGTCGATGTTCTGGCGCATGCGCTCGGGTTTCAGGCTCTTTGGCAGAACGCCGAACCCCTTCTGGACACCCCAACGCAGGAGCACTTGCGCCTCGGTCACGCCGTACTTTGCGGCCATCGCCTTGAAGGGAGAGTCCGCGTCGGCGCCTGCTGCCTGCATCTCGGCCGTCTTTGCACTGTCCTGACCGGGTTCGGTGCGCCAGGTCGAGAGAGGAACGAGCGAACTGTAGGCGATTGGTGCGATTCCGTTTGCCGCCATGAAGGCGCGCAATTCAGGCTTTTGCGACCAGGGGTGCAGCTCAATCTGGTTGTATTCCGGTAGGGGGAGACCGGCCGCGCGGATTTCTTCGATATGCGCTTCGGTGTAGTTGCTAACGCCGATGGCCCGCGCCTTTCCTGCAGCTTTCAGATCGAGAAGAGCCCGCCACTCGTTCACCCGTTCCGATCCTCCCGAAGGGGCGTGGATCAGATACAGATCGACATAGTCCAGACCGAGCGCCGCGAGGGAAACCTCGAAAGCCGAAATGGTTTCGTCATAGCCTTTCGGCGCGTCACCCCAGGCGGGATTTCCGGGCCAGAGCTTGGTGGTCACGAAGAGCTCGGCACGATCGAGACCATTGGCGGAGAGGCCGCGACGGATGCCTTCGCCGACACCTTCCTCGTTGTGATAGCCGGCGGCAGTGTCGATATGACGATAGCCGGCTTCGATCGCCGTGGCGACGGCGCCGGGGGCGTCTTCGTTGGCAATAAGATAGGTGCCGAACCCGACGAAGGGCAGGCCGGTCGCTGTTGTGGGGGTGCCGTTGAACTGGCTGTTCATCGCTTTTCTCCTGCGTATCTAGACGCATCAATTGACTTGACTGATTGGAGAAAGCTAAAGAATAACACACCTTCTTTCTTGCCAATTAATCCGCAAGAGTTGTCTATTTCTCCAAATACCCGGAATGATATTGCTAAGTTCGGCGCGGAATGTGCTATCGATCGTTACATCGGAAAGGAGGGTGGTCTCATGCAGTTGGAACCCATTCAGGTGGCGCGGGAACTCGCCGCGGCCGACGCCCGGGATGGTGTGACACAGCTTGGGCTGGGCGAGGCTGTCATGCTCCGGCGGAGCCACCCTTCGGACATCGAGGGAACGCTCTACCGGCCTCTGCTTTGCCTGATCCTACAGGGCGCCAAGGAGGTGTCCGCAGGCTCTATTTCCGTTCGTTGTCCTGCGGGACATGCCATCATTGTCAGCCATGATCTGCCGGTTCTGTCGCGCATCACCGAGGCGTCGCCGGAGGCACCCTATTGCGCTTTCATTCTGCCTATCGACCTTGGCCTTCTGCGCGGATTTTACGACCTCGTGCCCGACTTCCCGGATGACGACGAAGACGTGGGCGCGCTCATGTCGTATCCGGTGGAGCCGGCACTTCTCGATGCCGTTGCGCGGTTCATCGCGCTGTCGCGGGAAGACACCGCCGCACCGCTTCTGGGGCCGATCCTCATTCGCGAGATTCACGCGCGGCTTCTACTTTCGACCCAAGGCACCATCCTCAGGCGCTTCCTGCGCCGGGAGGATCCGTCAAAGCATGTCGCCCGTGCCATCGCGTGCATTCGTGCATCCATCGACGAGCCGCTCTCGGTTTCCGCGCTGGCCGACCACGTCGGCATGAGCAAGTCGTCGTTCCACGCGCACTTCAAGGCGGTCACCGGTCTGACCCCGGGTCAGTATCAGAAGGATATCCGCTTGCTCGAGGCCCGCCGTCTCATCCTTGAAGGGAGGGATATCATTTCCGCCGTCGCGTTCGATGTCGGCTACGAAAGCACGGCGCATTTCAGCCGGGACTATGCCCGGAAGTTCGGGCATTCGCCGCGCGAAGACCGCACTGGCGGACGGCAGGTCGTCGCGGTCGCCGAGACCGCCTGAACGTCTTCGGAGAAACCTCCCTTCAAAGCTCGGATGCACGTTGCTTTCAGGGCGTAAAGCCGTACCAGCGCATCAACTCGACAGGTTCGATTGGTGACCGCCTGGTCCGCACCGCCGATATCGGCGCCGCGCGCGGGCGCGAATGCGCCACCCCACGGGCAGGTGCGCGCCCGGCTTGCGCTTGGGGCGCCCGTCCTGTTCCGCACAAGGGATCTAGCCGCGCGGCGGGATGTTCAGGCCCGCCTGAACCGCCGGGCGCGCGAGGAACCGATCGAGATAGGCCACAAGGTTCGGATACCCAGCCCAGCCGACCATGTCATCCACGCCGTATTTCTCAAGCTGCCGCAGCCACGGCGCGATGGCGATGTCGGCGATGGAGTAGTCGCCGGTGATCCAGTCGCGGCCTTCAAGCTGGTTGTTCAGCACGTTCAGGAGGCGCTTTGCCTCGTTGATGTAGCGCTCGCGCGGGATCGGATCCGTGACCGCGCGGCCATCGAATTTCACGAAGAAGCCAAGCTGGCCGAACATCGGCCCGACGCCGCCCATCTGGAACATCAGCCATTGGATCGTTTCGTATTTCTGGGCCGGGGTCGAGCCCGATCAGCTTGCCCGTCTTCTCCGCGAGATAGATCAGGATCGCGCCGGATTCGAACAGCGGCAGCGGTGCGCCGCCGGGTCCGTTCGGATCGACGATGGCCGGGATCTTGTTGTTGGGGTTCAGCGACAGGAACTCGGGGCTTTTCACATCGGAGGCCGCCAGCGTGACCCGATGCGCCTCGTAGTCCAGCCCCAGTTCCTCGAGCGCGATCGAGATCTTGACCCCGTTCGGTGTGGGGAAGGAATAGAGCTGGATGACATCGGGTCTGTCACTTGGCCAGCGTGCGCTGACGGCGAGGGGCGAGGTGTCTTTCATGGTGCGCTCCGGTGGATATCTGCCTATTCGGCAGGGTCCCGATCATAGGGGAAAATCCGGCCGCAGAAACCCGTGACTTGGTGCGTATTCGGCGTTAACCCTGTTTGCATGCGCAGACCACAAAAGCGTCTGCGTGAGGGAACCCAAGAGTGGAGAGTAGCCGTGCTTCAGGAATTCAAGGACTTTATCGCCAAGGGCAATGTCATGGACATGGCCGTTGGTATCATCATTGGTGCGGCGTTTACCGCCATCGTCACCTCGCTTGTCGAGGATCTCATCAACCCCATCATCAGCCTGTTCACCGGCGGTCTGGATTTCTCGGGGCTGGGCTATCGCCTGACCGAGGGTGAGGAAGGGGCCGTCTTTGCCTATGGCAATTTCATCATGGCGCTGATCAATTTCCTGATCATCGCATGGGTCGTCTTCCTGCTGGTGAAGATGGTGAACCGGGTCAAGGACGCGGCGATGAAGCCCAAGGAAGCCGCCCCCGAAGCGCCCAAGGGCCCGACGCAGGAAGAGCTTCTGGCCGAGATCCGGGACGCGTTGAAGGCGCGCTGAGCGGCTTTCAACCTTGAGACTTCCGGCCGGTTCCGTTCTGATCGCGTGAGCGTCAGGGAGGGAACCGGCCATGAGCCTTTTTCAGCAATTGCAGTCGCGTGCCGAGGCGGGTCGCCCGATCCGGGTCGGCGTCGTGGGCGCGGGCAAGTTCGGGACGATGTTCCTGGCCCAGGCCGGGCGGTTGCCCGGTATCCACATCCTTGGCGTCGCCGATCTTTCCGTGGATCGGGCGCGGGCCAATCTGGTGCTTGCGGAATGGCCGGTGGAGCGGTTCGACGCGACCGGCCCCGATGCGGCACTTCAGGCGGGCACCACATGGGTGACCGATGACACGCCGGGTCTGATCGCCCATCCCGCCATCGATATCGTGATCGAATGCACCGGCGACCCGGTGGTGGCGGTGGCGCATCTTCTGGCGGCGTTCGACGCGGGCAAGCATGTGATCAGCGCGACGGTCGAGGCCGACGCGGTTTGTGGCGCGGCACTTGCGCGGCGGGCGGCGGAGGCGGGCGTGATCTATTCCATGGCCTATGGCGACCAGCCGGCGATGGTCTGCGAACTGGTGGACTGGGCGCGGACCTGTGGCTTCTCCGTCGCGGCGGCGGGGCGGGGGCACAAGTGGCAGCCGGAGTACCGGTTCTCGACCCCCGATACCGTCTGGCCGCATTACGGGCTGACGCCCGAACAGGCCGCGCGCGGGCGGTTGAACCCCAAGATGTTCAACTCTTTCCTCGATGGAACCAAGCCCGCGATCGAAAGCGCGGCCATCGCCAATGCCTGTGGTCTGAACGTGCCCGAGGCGGGCTTGAGCTATCCGTCGGGGTCGATCGACGACCTGCCAAACCTGATGCGCCCGCGAAGGGACGGCGGCGTTCTGGCCGAAAGCGGGACGGTCGAAGTGCTCAACAGCCTTGACGCCGAAGGGCGGCCCATCGGCTATGACATCCGCATGGGCGTCTGGGTCTGCCTGCATGCCGATACCGACTACCAGGCCCGCTGTTTCGAGGAATACAAGGTCACGACCGATGACAGCGGCCGCTATTTCGCGGCCTACAAGCGGTGGCACCTGATCGGGCTGGAACTGGGCATTTCGGTCGCCAATGTGGGCCTTCGTGGCGAGGCCACGGGGGTGGCCCGCGACTTTCGTGCCGATGTGGTGGCGGTGGCCAAGCGCGATCTGGCGGCGGGCGAGATCCTTGACGGCGAGGGCGGCTATTGCGTGGCGGGTCAGCTTCGGCCCGCGGCGGTCTCGGTCGCAGGGGGCGCGTTGCCGCTGGGGCTGACCGGGGGCGCACGGATGCGGCGAGGGGTCGCGCGCGACACGGTCCTGACATGGGCCGATGTCGCGGTCGACGAGACCTCGGCCGCCTATGGTCTGCGGCGCGAGGTCGAGGGCATGCTGGCCTAGCCGGGCCTAGAGTTTCAGCGCCAGTTGCGGCGCCAGAACGTCGAGGCCAAGCGCCTTGCCCACCGCGAAATAGGTGAGCTTTCCGGCATGGGTGTTGAGACCCGCCAGAAGATGCGGATCGTCCTCGCAGGCCTGCCGCCAGCCCTTGTCGGCCAGAGCCAGAAGGAAGGGCATGGTCGCGTTGCCAAGGGCGATGGTCGAGGTGCGCGCGACGGCGCCCGGCATGTTCGCCACACAATAATGCACGATCCCGTCCACGTCATAGATCGGGTCCTCGTGGGTCGTGGCCTTCGAGGTCTCGAAACACCCGCCCTGATCGATGGCGACATCCACCAGCACCGCGCCGGGTTTCATCGTCGAAAGCTGTTCGCGGCTCACGAGTTTCGGGGCCGCCGCGCCGGGGATCAGGACCGCGCCCACCACCATGTCGGCGCTTGCCACCAGTTCGGCGGTGTTGCCGCGGCTGGCATGACGGGTGCGGAACTGCCGCCCGAACACGTCGTCGAGATAGCGCAGGCGGGGCAGCGACATGTCAAGCACGGTCACATCCGCGCCCATCCCGGCCGCGATCCGCGCGGCATGGGTGCCGACGACACCGCCGCCGATCACCACCACGTTCGCGGGCCCACGCCGGGGACGCCGCCCATCAGGACGCCGCGCCCGCCATTGGCCTTTTGCAGCGCCCATGAGCCGACCTGCGGCGCGAGACGGCCCGCAACCTCGGACATCGGTGCCAGAAGCGGCAGGCCGCCGGTGCGGTCGGTCACGGTCTCATAGGCAATCGCGGTGACGCCCGACTTCAGAAGGTCATGGGTCTGGGCCGGATCAGGGGCGAGGTGAAGATAGGTGAACAGGATCTGGCCCTCGCGCAGGCGGGCACGTTCGACGGCCTGCGGTTCCTTCACCTTCACGATCATGTCGGCCTCGGCAAAGACCTGTTCGGCCGTGTCCGCGATCCGCGCTCCGGCATCGACATAGTCCTGATCGGGAAAGCCCGCACCCGCGCCCGCGCCGGTTTCGATCAGCACGCCATGGCCATGGGCCACCGCCTCGCGCGCCGCGTTGGGCGTCATGCCGACGCGGTATTCCTGTGCCTTGATTTCCTTCGGGCAGCCGATCTGCATGGTGTCCTCCCTCGCGCATATCCTGCCCTCATATGCGCCTGTTGCGATGAAATCGGGTTGATATTTCTACCGGGTGATGTGCTGTATGGGTGCAGAAAGTTGCGTTGAATGGCAAAAGGTTCGAAGAAATGAGCGCCCAACCCGATCTGGACGAGATCGACCGTCGCATCCTTGCCGAGTTGCAGAAGCGGGGCCGAATCTCGAATTCGGAGTTGTCGGACAAGGTTCACCTGTCGCCCTCGGCCTGTCACCGGCGGGTGCACCGGCTGGAAGAGGCGGGGTATATCGCGGGCTATGTGGCGCTTCTGGACCGGCGCAAGATCGGGCGGCCCACGACGGTTTTCGTCGAGATCACCCTGTCGGGGCAGACCGACGAGGTGCTGGACGCTTTCGAGCGCGAGGTGGCGCGGATCCCGGATGTTCTGGAATGTCACCTGATGGCCGGGACGGCGGATTACCTGTTGAAGATCACCGCCGAGGATAGCGAGGATTTCGCGCAGATCCATCGCCGGTACCTCACCCGGTTGCCGGGGGTGGCGCAGATGCATTCAAGCTTCGCACTGCGCACGGTGACGCAGACGACGGCGCTTCCGGTCTAGGCGCCGCGCACCGTGTCGATCATCAGCTGCACGTTCTCGGGGTCGGCATCTGGCGTGATCCCGTGGCCGAGGTTGAAGATATGCGGGCCGTTGCGGAACGTCTCGACGATATGGCGGGTCTCGTCGATCAGGGCCTGACCGCCCGTGACCATATGCGACGAGGCAAGGTTGCCCTGCACGCAGCCGTCGACCTGCACATTCGCCGCCGCCCATTCCGGCGTCACGGAATTGTCGAGCGCCACGCAATCGGCGCCGGTGGCCTTGGCAAAGCCGATATAGCCCTCGCCCGCCTCGCGCGGGAAGGCGATGATCGGCACGCCGGGATGGCGGGATTTCAGTTCCGCGATGATGCGTTTGGCGGGCTCCAGCGCGAAATCGGTGAAGTCCTGACCCTTGAGCGACCCGGCCCAGCTGTCGAACAGCTTGACGGTTTCTGCCCCTGCCTCGATCTGGGCCGAGAGGTATTCGATCGTGGCCTCGGTCAGCCGGGCCATGAGCGCCTCGAATACGGGGCGGTTTTCGGCCTTGAGCGCATGGGCCGGACCCTGATCGGGGGTGCCGCGCCCGGCGATCATGTAGGTGGCCACGGTCCAGGGCATCCCGGCAAAGCCGATCAGCGCGGTCTCGGACGGCAATTCGCGGCGCAGGATGCGCAGGGTCTCATAGACCGGCGCAAGGTGATCGTGGATCGCATCCGCGGGTTTCAGCGCATCGACGCCCGCCTGATCGGTGATCGTGGACAGGCGCGGACCCTCGCCGGTGACGAACCACAGATCCGCGCCAAGCGCATCGGGGATCAGCAGGATATCGGCGAACAGGATCGCGGCATCAAAGCCATAGCGGCGGATGGGTTGCAGCGTGACCTCGGCCGCAAGCTCGGGATTGTAGCAGAGCGACAGGAAATCCCCGGCTTGCGCGCGGGTGGCGCGGTATTCCGGAAGATAGCGGCCCGCCTGACGCATCATCCAGATCGGCGGAACCTCCTGGGTCTCGCCCGCCAGCGCGCGCATCAGCTTTTTCTGTTCCGCCATCGTTTTCCCCGCAACATCATCCTGTTACGTGGTCGGCCCCCTGTGTCCAAATGTCAAGACAGGCGGTGTTGTCAGGAAAGAATGACGCAGGTAACACTTGGCGCCATGAGAGCAGATCTTCCCACACCCGCTTCGCCGTTCCGCATCGGAACCCGTGGTTCGCCGCTCGCGCTGGCGCAGGCGCATGAAACCCGCGCACGGCTGATGGCCGCCTTCGATCTGCCGGAAGCGGCGTTCGAGATCGTGGTGATCAAGACCACGGGGGATGCGGTGCTGGACCGTCCGCTGAAGGAGATCGGTGGCAAGGGGCTGTTCACCCGCGAGATCGAGGACGACATGCTGGCGGGCAAGATCGACATCGCCGTGCATTCGATGAAGGACATGCCGGTGGAGCAGCCCGGCGGCCTGATCCTCGACACCTATCTGCCGCGCGAGGACGTGCGCGATGCGTTCGTGGCACCCGCGGGCGGAACGCTTGCGGCGCTCGCGGCGGGCACCAAGGTCGGGACATCCAGCCTGCGGCGCAAGGCGCAGCTTCTGAACCGGCGCCCCGATCTCGAGGTCGTGGAGTTTCGCGGCAATGTGCAGACCCGGCTGAAGAAACTGGAAGCGGGCGTCGCGGCCTGCACGTTCCTGGCGATGGCCGGGCTGAACCGTCTGGGCATGTCCCATGTGGCGGCGGGCGCGATCGAGACCGACGAGATGCTGCCGGCGGTGGCGCAGGGCGCCATCGGGATCGAACGGCGGATGGACGATGCGCGGGCCGCCGAAATGCTCGAGGCGATCCATGACGGCCCCACCGGCCAGCGGCTTGCGGCAGAGCGGGCCTTTCTGGCGGCGCTGGACGGCAGTTGCGAAACGCCCATTGCCGGGCTTGCCGAGCTGGAGGGTGGCACGCTTCGGCTGCGGGGCGAGATCCTGCGGACCGATGGCAGCGAGGCTTTGGCCGATGCGGCCACGGCGCCCATCGAGGACGGCCCCGAGATGGCGCGGGAATTGGCGCGCGGGCTTCTGGAACGCGCGGGCGAGGGCTTCTTCGACTGGCGGTAAGACCCGGGCGGCCTAGATCGCCGCCGAATGTCCCTGACCGTCGGTCGCGTATTGATCGAGGAACCGCGCGATCATCCGCGTCAGGGGCCGCGCGTCGGCGCGGATTTCAACCGCGCCGTCCGAATGGGCCAGCATGCCCGGGAACGCATCGTCGATCCCGTCAAGCCGGGCGGCGATATCGCGGGGTTCAAGCCCGAACGCCTCTGCCAACGCACCATAGTCGATCCGGAAATCGCACATCAGCGCCATGATCATCGCCTCGTGCAGCTTGTCGTCGCCGTTGAAGACATGGCCGCGCGTGGTGGCGAAATGCCCCTCGCGGATCGCGCTGTGATAGCCCGAGGTCGCGGGATTGTTCTGGGCGAACCCTTGCGGGAATTTCGAGATCGACGAGGCCCCGGCACCGATAAGCACCTCTGCGGGATCGTCGGTATAGCCCTGGAAATTGCGGCGCAGGCGCCCCTCGCGCGCGGCGCGTGCAAGGCCGTCGCCGGGACGGGCGAAATGATCGATCCCGATTTCCTCGTACCCGTCCCAGACGAACAGGTCGCGCGCGGTCTCGTAGAGTTCCAGCCGCGCCTCGGGCGCGGGAAGCGCCTCGGCCGGGATCATCGATTGCCGCCGTGCCATCCATGGCACATGGGCATAGCCGTAAAGCGCCACACGGTCGGGCCCCAGCGACAGGACCTTCTGCACCGAATCCGCGATGCGTTGCTCGGTCTGGTAGGGCAGGCCGTAAAGCAGGTCGATATTGAGGCTTTCGACGCCCCGGGCGCGGATTCCGTCCACCGCCGCCTTGGTGATCGCAAAGCTTTGCGGGCGGCCGATCGCGCTCTGGATATCCTCGTCGAAATCCTGAACCCCGATCGAGGCGCGGTTCATCCCCGCGCGGGCCAGCGCATCAAGCCGCGCGTCGTCGAGTTCGTTCGGATCGATCTCGACCGAGAACTCGGCGCTGTCCGCAAAGGGCGCAAGATCGCGAATCTTTCCGGCCAGTTCGGCGATCATATCGGGCGGCAGAAGCGTGGGCGTGCCACCGCCCCAGTGCACGCGGCTGAATGTCACGCCATCGGGCAGGTGCCGTTTGACGAGATCCAGCTCGTCGAAGACCACATCGAGATACCCGCGCAGGGGCGCACCCGTCTGGGTGCCCTGCGTCCGGCAGGCGCAGAACCAGCACAGCCTTCGACAGAAGGGGATATGGATGTAGAGCGAGACCTCGGCGCCGATCGGAATGGCGGAAATCCAGCGGCCCATATGCTCCGGACCGGCCTCGTTTTTGAAATAATTCGCAGTGGGATAGCTCGTATAACGAGGCACACGTGCGTCGAAGAGGCCCAGTCGGCGGAGTTGTGTCAATGTGCTCATGTCAGATAAAGTCGCGGGAGAGCGAAATTCGTGCTTTGATCTTGATCAAGAGTGCAGGAGATATCCGATGAATCAGAAGTCTCGTCGAGTTCAAGGAATGCAGCGACTGCCCGATCCGGCATCGGGCGGTTTGCGCACGCTGCGAAGGGGACGAGCTCCAGCATCTCGAAAGCATCAAGTATTACCGTACCTATGACGCGGGCCAGACGATGATCTGGGCCGGTGACCGGATGGAGTTCGTGGCCTCGGTGGTCAAGGGCGTGGCCACGCTGTCGCAGACGATGGAGGATGGCCGCACCCAGATGGTGGGTCTTTTGCTGCCGTCGGATTTCATCGGGCGGCCGGGACGCGACATTGCCCCCTATAGCGTGACCGCGATTTCCGAGGTCACGGTCTGCTGTTTCCGCAAGAAGCCGTTCGAGGACATGCTGGTCTCGACCCCGCATATCGGTCAGCGGCTTCTGGAGATGTCGCTGGACGAACTGGACGCGGCGCGGGAATGGATGCTGCTTCTGGGCCGCAAGACCGCGCGCGAAAAGATCGCAAGCCTGATCGCGATCATCGCGCGGCGCGATACCGAGTTGAAGAAGTCGCTACCGTCCGGGAACCTGTCGGTGGTTCTGCCGCTGACGCGCGAGGCGATGGCGGACTACCTTGGCCTGACGCTTGAAACCGTAAGCCGCCAGATATCGGCCCTGAAGAAAGACGGGATCATCCAGCTTGAAAGCAAGCGCGAGGTGATCATTCCCGATCTAGACGCGCTTCTGGAAGAGACCGGTGACGATACCGATGGTGGCCCGCTGTTCTGACGGGCCACCTGTTCGGGGCTAGGGCCTCGGTGCCGCGTCAATGGGCCATCAGCACCGGGATCTTCGTCTCTTCGAGGAGGTTGCGGGTCGTCCCGCCCAACACGGCCTCGAGCAGGCGCGAATGACCATAGGCCCCCATCACCAGCAACTGGGCCGATTTGTCGCCGCAATGACGCATCAGGACATCCGAGACCCGCGGCATCGTCTTGGACAGGATCGTCACGTTCCCGCGCACGTTGTAGCGCGACAGCATCGTTGCAAGAAGCCCGCCCGGATCGGACCTGTCGGCGCCATGCTGGGGCGGATCGATGATTGCCAGATCGACGACTTCCGCGGCCTGAAGAAACGGCATCGCGCCGCGTACGGCCGCCAGAGCCTCGGGACCCTGATTCCATGCGACGACGACCGACATCGGCTCGAACGCCCCGTTCTGGCCCTCCGGCACGACCAGAACCGGAACCCGGGTCCGGAACAGCGCAGCCTCGGTTATGACCACGTCCTCGGCACCCCGGTCCTTGCCATAGGGTTTCGGCAGGACGATAAGGTCGGCCATCTGCGCCCGCTCGCCCACGGCAATGCTGAGCGCGCCGATCTGTGAGGTGATCACCATCGTTTCCCATGGGATCGTCCAGACCCCAAGCTGTGCCTCCACCGCTTTCTGGGTGGCGACCGCCTCCTCCTGCGCGCGGCCGAGCGAGCTTTCAAGCACGATGGCATTGGCCCCGGCATAATAGGCGCCCGGATTCGTCGGATCGATCCCCAGGCAGACGGCGGTAAGATGCGCGCCGTTGGCATCCGCCAGCGCTGCCGCCGTCGCCAGAACATGCTGATCGCGCGCGTGGTCGTGAATAAAGGTGACGATGGATTTAATCGGCATTTTCGGGCCCTCCAATCAAGCCTGGGCCAGCAAACCGCGTTTGCGGGCGGACCGCCTTGATCGTGGTCAACACACGCGTGGTTTTCCATTGACCTAGATCAAGGATTTTACGCGGCCAAGCAGGCATCCCCTTGAACAACACGAATGTTCCGTCGCTTCCGCGCGGCCGGAACGCAGGGCGAAGGGACGAAATATGTGGGAATACGTCAAGCTGGCCGCCTTGGGCCTAGTTGCTCTATGTGCGGCGATTGCAGCGAATTATGCCCGCGATGTGGCTTACATGGTCCATGCGGTGATCATCATGGTCGTCGCCGCGGGTCTGTTTCTGTACACGCTGCGGACCATAGGTGACGAAAAAGTACCGGTCGATCACACCCAATACATGGACGGCGTCATCCGCTTCGGCGTGGTGGCGACGGCGTTCTGGGGCGTCGTGGGCTTCCTTGTGGGGGTCTATATCGCGTTTCAGCTGGCCTTTCCGGCGCTGAATTTCGAATGGGCGCAGGGATACATGAACTTTGGCCGGTTGCGGCCGCTTCATACCAGCGCCGTGATCTTTGCCTTTGGCGGCAACGCCCTTCTGTGTACCTCGTTCTATGTCGTGCAGCGCACCAGCGCCGCGCGGCTTTGGGGCGGGAACCTCGCGTGGTTCGTGTTCTGGGGCTACAACCTGTTCATCGTGCTGGCGGCCACCGGCTATCTTCTGGGGGCCACGCAATCCAAGGAATATGCCGAGCCGGAATGGTACGTGGACCTGTGGCTGACGATCGTCTGGGTGGCCTATCTTCTGGTCTTCCTCGGGACGCTCATCAACCGCAAGGAAAAGCATATCTACGTGGCGAACTGGTTCTTCCTGAGCTTCATCGTCACCGTTGCGATGCTGCATATCGTCAACAACCTGAGCATTCCGGTCTCGATCTTCGGTTCGCGCTCGGTGCAGCTCTTCTCGGGTGTGCAGGACGCGATGACGCAGTGGTGGTACGGCCATAACGCGGTGGGCTTCTTCCTGACCGCGGGCTTCCTCGGGATGATGTACTACTTCGTCCCGAAACAGGCCGAACGCCCGGTGTTCAGCTACAAGCTCTCGATCATCCACTTCTGGGCGCTGATCTTCCTGTATATCTGGGCCGGTCCGCACCATCTTCATTACACGGCGCTGCCGGACTGGGCCTCGACCCTTGGCATGGTGTTCTCGATCATCCTGTGGATGCCGTCGTGGGGTGGCATGATCAACGGCCTGATGACGCTGTCGGGCGCATGGGACAAGCTGCGCACCGATCCGATCATCCGGATGATGGTGGTCAGCCTCGGCTTCTACGGCATGTCGACCTTCGAAGGTCCGATGATGTCGATCCGGGCGGTGAACTCGCTCAGCCATTACACCGACTGGACCATCGGCCACGTGCATTCCGGTGCGCTGGGCTGGAACGGGATGATCACCTTCGGGTGCCTCTATTTCCTGGTGCCGCGCCTGTGGAACCGCGAGCGGCTTTACAGCCTCGCCCTGGTCAACTGGCACTTCTGGCTCGCGACGATCGGCATCGTTCTTTACGCCGCGTCCATGTGGGTCACGGGGATCATGGAGGGCCTGATGTGGCGCGAAGTCGATCCGCAGGGCTTCCTCGTGAACTCCTTCGCCGACACCGTGGCCGCGAAGTTCCCGATGTATGTCGTACGCGGTCTGGGCGGGGTCCTGTTCCTCACCGGTGCGCTGATCATGTGTTACAATCTCTGGATGACCGTGCGCAGGTCCCCGGCCAAACAGGCCGAGACACCTGCCATGGCTCCGGCTGAATAAGGAGGGTCGGAGACATGGGTATTCTTGACAAGCACAAGTTCATCGAAACCAACGCCACGGCGCTATTGGTGGGATCGCTTCTGGTGGTGACCGTCGGCGGGATCGTGGAGATCGCCCCCCTCTTCTACCTCGAGAACACGATCGAGGATGTCGAGGGGATGCGGCCCTACAGCCCGCTGGAGCTGGCAGGGCGCGAGATCTACATCCGCGAGGGCTGCTATGTCTGCCACAGCCAGATGATCCGCCCGATGCGTGACGAGGTGGAGCGCTATGGCCACTACTCGCTGGCGGCGGAATCGCAATATGACCATCCGTTCCAATGGGGGTCGAAGCGGACCGGGCCGGATCTGGCGCGGGTCGGCGGGCGCTATTCCGACGACTGGCACGTGGATCACCTGACCGATCCGCAATCGGTGGTGCCGGAATCGGTGATGCCGAAATACGGCTTCCTTCTGGACCGATTGATCGACGGCGAACATATCCAGGATCTGGTGGCGACGCACCGCTTCGTGGGTGTGCCCTATACCGACGAGATGGTGGAGCTGGCGCGGGCCGACTTCGTTGTGCAGGCCGATCCCGATGGCGACTGGGACGGGCTGGTGGAACGCTATCCGGGCGCGCAGGTGCGCAATTTCGACGGCGCGCCGGGCATCTCCGAGATGGATGCGCTGATCGCCTATATGCAGATGCTGGGAACGTTGGTCGATTTCTCGACCTTCACCCCGGACGCAAGCCGGTAAGGGGGGCGCGTGATGGACACCTATTCGCTTTTGCGCGAGATCGCCGACAGCTGGGTCCTGCTGGCCCTGTTCGGTTTCTTCATCGGTGCGATTCTCTGGGCGTTTCGCCCCGGCAGCCGCACGACGCACCGGGACGCGAGCAACATTCCGTTCCGGCATGACGATCACCCCGCAGCGCGGGACCAGAAGCAGGAGGCGCAGCCATGAGCAAGACGCCCGACAAGAAACACGATGTCGAAACCACGGGCCATGTCTGGGACGGTATCGAGGAGTATAACAACCCGCTGCCGCGCTGGTGGCTCTGGACCTTCTACGGGACCATCGCCTGGGGGCTGATCTATACCATCGCCTATCCCGCATGGCCGATGATCCAGGAAGCGACGCCGGGGTTCCTGGGATATTCGACTCGGGCGCTGGTGGCCGAAGACATCGCCACCGTGAACGAGCGGAACGCGGGGATCACCGAGCGGCTGGCCAATGTGGAACTGGCCTCGATCGGCGATGATGCCGAGCTTCTGACCTATGCCCGGAATGCCGGGGCGGCGCTGTTCCGGTCGAACTGTTCGCAATGCCACGGATCCGGCGCGGCGGGGGTTCAGGCCTCGGGCTATCCGAACCTTCTGGACGATGACTGGCTTTGGGGGGGTGAAATCGACCAGATCGCATGGACCATCACCCACGGGATCCGCAACGAGCAATCGCCGGATTCCCATTGGTCGCAGATGCCCGCCTTCGGAGAGCTTCTCGAGCCCGGCGAGATCGGCCAGCTTGTCGCCTATGTGCAGCAGATTTCGGGTCAGGACCATGACGCGGCGCTGGCTGTGCCGGGCGCGGTGCTGTTCGAGGAGCAGTGTTCCTCCTGCCACGGGGTCGAGGGGATGGGCGATCCGGCCATCGGCGCGCCGAACCTGACCGACGCGATCTGGCTTTACGGCGGATCGGCGGAGCGGCTGACCGAGACGATCACCTATTCGCGCTTCGGCGTGATGCCCGCATGGTCGGAAGAGTACCGGTCCGCCGGGGGTCTGAGCCAGGCGGAGATCAACGCGGTCGCGACCTATGTTCACAGCCTAGGCGGCGGTGAGTAGCGACAGAACATTCGTGGATGCCTGGATCCTGTTCGCGCATTTCCCTGGTTCTCCATGAATGGAGCGGCGGTACCGAAAGGCACCGCCGCTTGTCCATTGTGTGCCTTGCGGCACGTTTCCCTGGTGGGCCCGCCCTGCCGGGCGGGCCGGTGCCTCCGGCGGGGATATTTCGAAAGAGAAGAAGGGCGGGTCGCTCTGTGCCGCTCTGCCGCAGGCGACTTGACCTGTATCAAGGTGAGCGCGGGCTAGTTCTGGAATTGAGATGGGGCGAACAGGGAGCCGGATTCCGAGCAGATGAGCAGCAGTGACAACGAAACGCTTTATGCCGCGCGCGAGCCGGTATTTCCGCGCCGCGTCAAGGGGCCGTTCCGGACCCTGAAGTGGTGGATCATGGCGATCACGCTGGGGATCTATTACCTGACGCCCTGGATCCGCTGGGACCGGGGGCCGGAGCTACCCGATCAGGCGGTGCTTGTGGACATGGCCGGGCGGCGGTTCTTTTTCTTCTGGATCGAGATCTGGCCGCACGAGTTCTATTTCGTTGCCGGTCTTCTGATCATGGCGGGGCTGGGGCTGTTCCTGTTCACCTCGGCCCTTGGCCGGGTCTGGTGCGGTTATGCCTGTCCGCAGACCGTCTGGACCGACCTTTTCATCCTGGTGGAGCGCTGGATCGAGGGCGACCGGAACGCGCGGGTGCGGTTGTGGAACGCGAAATGGGATGCGCGCAAGCTGCGGCTGCGGCTGACGAAATGGCTGGTCTGGCTGCTGATCGCCGTCGCCACCGGCGGGGCATGGGTATTCTATTTCACCGATGCGCCGACGCTGTTGCGCGATCTTCTGAGCTTCAGCGCCCATCCCATCGCCTATACGACCATCGCCGTGCTGACCGCCACGACATTCCTGTTCGGCGGCTTCTTTCGCGAGCAGATCTGTATCTATGCCTGCCCCTGGCCGCGGATCCAGGCCGCGATGATGGACGAGGACACGATCACCGTGGCCTATCGCGAGTGGCGCGGCGAGCCGAGGGGCAAGCATCGCAAGGCCGAGGGCGCCGAGCTTCTGGGCGATTGCATCGATTGCAATGCCTGTGTCGTGGTCTGTCCCATGGGGATCGACATCCGGGACGGGCAGCAGATGGAATGCATCACCTGTGCGCTCTGCATCGATGCCTGCGACGACGTGATGGCGCGGATCGGCAAGCCGCGCGGGCTGATCGACTATATCGCCCTGACCGACGAGGTGGCCGAGCGCGAGGGCAAGGCGCCGCGGGCGATCTGGAAGCATATCCTGCGGCCGCGCACCCTGCTTTACACGGTGCTTTGGGCGGGGGTCGGCATCGCGCTGATCGTCGCGCTGTTCATGCGGCAGGAGATCGACATGACCGTCGCGCCGATCCGCAACCCGACCTTCGTCACCCTGTCGGACGGGTCGATCCGCAATGCCTATGACGTGCGGCTTCTGAACAAGCATGGCGAAGAGCGGACCTTCCGGCTGTCGCTCAGGGGCGATCCGGCGCTGCGCGTCCAGCTTGAGGGCAGCCCTTACGAATCCGTGGCCGTCCCCGCGAACCAGCAATTGCTGCAGCGGGTCTATGTGGTGGCGCCGCGCGGCTCCGATCCGGCGCTGTCCGACCGCACCGAGTTCCGCTTCTGGGTCGAGGACCTGAGCAATGGCGAGCGGGTCTATACCGACACGATTTTCAACGGGAATGCGCAATGACAACGAAACCCATCACCGGCCGACAGGTCTTTTTCGTCACCGCCGCCGCGTTTTCCGTGATCATCGGCGTGAACCTGACGCTGGCGTTCAAGGCCGTGTCCACCTTTCCCGGTCTCGAGGTCAAGAACTCCTACGTGGCCAGCCAGAATTTCGACAAGGACCGCGCGGCGCAGCTTGGGCTGGGCTGGCAGGTCGCGGCGCGGATCGAGGCGGGGCAGCTGATCCTGACGATCGACGACAAGGACGGACCGGTCGAGACCGCGACGATCGAGGCGACGCTGGGCCGGGCCACCCATGTGGCCGAGGACCGGACGCCGGAGTTCACCTTTGACGGCGTGGCATGGGTCGCGCCGGTGGAGGTGGGGCCGGGCAACTGGAACCTGCGGCTGGTGGCCACCGCCGCCGATGGCACGCCCTTCCGGCAGCGGATTCCGATCCATGTGAAGGCCGCGCGGTGAGCCTTGCCGAAAACCCCTCGCTCGCGGCCTGTCCCGGGTGTCTGGCGGCCCCCGCGGCGCGGGTGACCGGGGTGGAGGCGCCCGCCGGGCCGCAGACGATCCGCCTGTCCCTGCCCACGATCCATTGCGCGGGCTGTATCTCGGGGGTCGAGCGCGGGCTTTCGGCCACGCCCGGCGTCCTTTCGGCGCGGGTCAACCTGACGCTCAAGCGGGTGGCGGTCGAGGCCGCGCCGGGCGTCGCGCCCGCCGATCTGGTGACCCGGCTCGCCGATCTTGGATACGAGGCGCATGAGCTGGACGATACCGCGCTGACCGCGACCGAGGCGGACGCGCAGGGGCGTGACCTTCTGATGCGGCTGGCGGTGGCGTTCTTTGCCAACATGAACGTCATGCTTCTGTCGGTGGCGGTCTGGGCCGGGGCGGAGGATGCGACGCGGGACCTGTTCCACTGGATTTCGGCGGCGATCGCCATTCCCACGGTGATCTTTTCGGGCCGGCCCTTCTATGTCAGCGCGCTGGGCGCGCTCAAGGGGCGGCGGCTCAACATGGATGTGCCGATTTCGCTGGCGATCCTGCTGGCGGTGGGGACATCGCTTTGGGAAACCGCGTTGTCGGGGCATCACGCCTATTTCGACGCGGCGCTGTCTCTGACGTTCTTCCTTCTGGCCGGGCGCTATCTCGATCATCGCACGCGGGCCTCGGCGCGCTCTGCCGCGCAGGAGCTTGCGGCGCTGGAGGTGCCGCGCGCGGTCCGGCTGACGGAGGCGGGCGAAGAGGTGGTGCGCGCCTCCCTGATCGCGCCGGGGGACCGCGTGCTGGTGCGTCCGGGCGGGCGGGTGCCGGTGGACGGGATCGTTCTTGAGGGATCGAGCGAGTTGGACCGGTCGCTGATGACCGGCGAGAGCCTGCCGGTCTTTGCCGGGCCGGAGGTGGCGGTTCATGCGGGCGAGATCAACCTCACGGGCCCCCTGACGGTGCGGGTCACGGCGTCGGGGCAGGGCACGGCGCTGCACCGGATCGCCGATCTGGTGGCGGTGGCCGAGGCCGGGCGGGCGAATTACAGCGCGCTGGCGGACCGGGCGGCGCGGGCCTATGCGCCGGTGGTGCATCTTCTGGCGCTGGGGGCCTTCGTCGTCTGGATGTGGATTTCGGGCGGCGATGCGCGGCTGTCGCTGAACATCGCGGTGGCGACGCTGATCATCACCTGTCCCTGCGCGCTGGGCCTTGCGGTTCCGGCAGTGACGGCCGCGGCCTCGGGGCGGCTGTTTCGCAAGGGGCTTCTGATCAAATCCGGCACCGCGCTGGAGCGGCTGGCCGAAGTCGATACCGTGGTGTTCGACAAGACCGGGACGCTGACCATGGGGATGCCCGAGCCCGTGGATCTTGCCGCCCACGATGCGGGCGATCTGGCGCTGGTCCTTGCGCTGGCCGAGGGGTCTTCGCATCCGCTGGCGCAATCCCTGACCAAGGCGCTGATTGCGCGGGGCGTGCGTCCTGCGGCGGTCGGCGATCTGCGCGAAGTGCCGGGTTACGGGGTCGAGGCGGTGGCGGACGGGCGGACGGTCCGGCTGGGTCGCGCCGGTTGGGTCGGAGCCAAGCCGGGCGGGATGACCGCAACATGGCTGGGCGGCACGGGGCGCGATCCGGTCTGCTTCGCCTTTACCGATGCGGTGCGCCCGGGCGCGGCAGAGGCCATCGCGGCCTTCCGCGCGCGCGGTCTGGATATCGTGATGATGTCGGGCGATGCGGCGGCGCCGGTCGCGGGGTTTGCCGAGAAGTTGGGGATCGACGCGTTTCTGGCCGAAGCCACGCCCGAAGAGAAAGCCGCCCGGATCGCGGCCATGGCCGCCGAGGGGCGCAAGGTTCTCATGGTCGGCGACGGGCTGAACGATACCGCCGCGCTCACGGCGGCCCATGTCTCGATCTCTCCCGCGACCGCGCTCGATGCGGCGCGCGTCGCTTCGGACATCGTGTTTCTGGGGCAGGACTTCACGCCCCTGCCCGCGGCCTTCGACACGGCCCGCAAGGCCCGCAAGCGGATCACCGAGAATTTCACGATCTCGACCGTCTATAACGTGGTCGCGGTGCCGATCGCCCTTCTGGGTTTCGCCACGCCGCTGGCCGCCGCGCTGGCCATGTCGCTCTCGTCGATTTCGGTCTCGCTGAACGCGATGCGGCTTCGCTGATGGAGATCCTCGCGATCCTCATCCCGGTCTCGCTGGGTCTTGGGGCGCTGGGGCTTCTGGCCTTCTTCTGGGCCTTGCGGTCACGCCAGTTCGAGGATCCCGAAGGCGACAGCAACCGCATCCTGACGGATGACTACGACGAACACCCGAAAACCTAGGCCGGTTCGGCCAGATGGCGCAGCAGGTCGTCATGCACGCCGGGCGCGGCGGCAAGAATGCCGGACGTCGCCGGGTGCGGATTGTTGAAGCGCAGGGGCGCGCCATGGCGGTCGGTCACCGTCGCGCCCGCTTCGGCGGCGATCAGCGCGCCCGCGGCGATATCCCATTCCCAACTGTCGCGCAGGGTCAGCATGCCGTCGAACCGGCCTTCGCCCACAAGGCTGAGCCGGTAGGCGAGCGAGGGGCGGAAATGGCGGCTGACATCGGGCACGCCGCCGGGCCAGTGCTTTTCGGCGAGCGTGGCATTGGTGATCAGGACCCGGGCATGGGCGGCCCGGGATTTCGCGGAAACGCGCATCGGCGCGCCGTTCAGCGTGGCCCCGTCGCCCGCGCGCGCCGCGTAAAGCCGGTTCTTGATCGGAAGATAGACGGCGCCTGCGACAGCCCGCCCATCCTCGACGATGGCGATGGAATGGGCCCAGGTGGCCTCGCCCGCCAGAAAGGCGCGGGTGCCGTCGATCGGATCGACGACGAACAACCGGCGTTTCTCCAGCCGCGCGGGGCTGTCCTCGGTCTCTTCCGAGAGCCAGCCGTAATCGGGCCGGGCGGCGGTCAGCATCTCGCGCAGGTGGGTGTCCACCGCGAAATCGGCCTCGGAGACCGGGTCGTCGCGCCCCTTGTCCCAGACCTTGTTCTCGCCCTCGAAATAGCGCCGCGCGATCTCGCCCGCGGCACGCGCGGCGTCGATCAGAAGGGCAAGATCATGCGCCGGCAATCGTCAACCCTTCGATCAGGCAGGAGGGCACGCGGCGGCTCAGATGCGGGCGCGCGTCATTGGCGGGGCGCAGCGTCAGAAGCATGTCACGCAGGTTGCCCGCCACGGTGCATTCGTTCACCGGATAGGCGATCTGGCCGTTCTCGACCCAGAATCCCGAGGCCCCGCGCGAATAATCCCCGGTCGTGGCATTGATCGAAGAGCCGATCATCGAGGTGATCAGAAGCCCGGTACCCATATCCGCAAGCAGCTCCTCGCGCGATTGCGCGCCCGGGGTCAGCGTCGCGTTTCCGACGCTGGGAGAGGGCGGCGAGGACGGCCCGCGCGCGGCATTTCCGGTGCTGTCCATCCCCAGCTTTCGCCCTGTTGCCAGATCAAGCGTCCAGCCGGTGAGAATGCCGTCGGCCACAAGGTCGCGGGCGCGCGTCGCCAGACCCTCGGCATCGAAGGGCCGCGAGCCGGAGGTGCGGGGGCGCAGGGGGTCCTCGATCAGGCTGATGCCCTTTGGCAGAACCTGTTCGCCCAGCGCGTCGCGCAACCACGACGCGCCCCGCGCGATGGCGGTGCCGTTGATCGCCTGGATCAGGTGGCCGATCAGCGCCGAGGAAATGCGTTCGTCATAGACCACGGGGAATGCGCCGGTGGGCGGCTTGCGCGAACCCGCGCGTTCCACGGTCCGTTCGGCGGCGATCCGGCCGATCTCCTCGGGCGACATCAGGTCGGACTGATGAATCCGCATGTCGCCGAAATAGTCCCGTTCCATCGCTGTGCCCGAACCGGTGATCGCGACGCAGGACAGGGCGCGGTCAGTGCGGCCATAGCCGCCCGAGAACCCGTTGCTGGCGGCCAGGTGCACGTAGCGTCGCCCATAACCCGCCGAGGCCGCCTGAACCTGCGAGATGCCCTTGACGGCAAGGGCCGCGGCTTCGGCCCGCGCGGCGTCGTCCTGAAGCATCGCCGGGTCCGGTTCCGGCGTGGCGTCGAACAGGTCAAGCCCGGCTGCGTCCCGGACCTGTCCCAGTTGCGCCGGGTCGGCCAGCCCGACGGTGGGGTCGGACGGGGCCTCGCGCGCCATCGCCACGGCGCGTTCGGCCATCTCCTCGATCGTTCGCCGCGCGGTATCCGAGGCCGAAACGCAGGCCTGCCGCGTGCCAAGGATCACCCGCAGCCCGATCTCGATCCCTTCGGAGCGTTCGGCATGCTCGAGCTTGCCGGCCAGCACGTCGATCGACACGGATGTGCCGTCCACCGCGATCGCGTCGGCGGCGTCCGCGCCCGCGGCCCGTGCCGCGGCAAGAAGCTGATCCGTCAGATCGGACAGGTCGGTCCTGGTGCCGGCCATATGGGGTGGTCCTTTCGTCATTCCATGGCAGGTAGTCCGCCCGCCCCGGACCCGCAAGGCCGGGGCAGCGGATTAAACCATGCCGGTAAGGATCAGGTTACTTGATCCGCTGGCCGTTCGCCGTGACCGAGCCGTCGCGTCCCAGTTCGATCTTCGAGGTCAGGTTGTCGGGCCCGCTGCCGGGCCGGGCGAACAGGCCCAGCATCATCCGCGCGCCCATCGCCTGATCCTCGGGGATCAGGCCGATATTCACCAATCCGTCGATCAGGGCATTGGCCCCGGTCATGTTCAGGTCGATCACCCCCGAGGGCACCGGCGGCACGGTCGCGTTGTCGAAGGCGAATTGCCCGGTTCCGGTCAGTTCGGCACCGGCCACGGACAGGGTGAGGTTGTCGAGGGTCACCGTCTCGATCTCGCCGGGGGCGTCGGGCCGGTCTTCGAGCGCCGCGATCGCCTCCGGGTCCATGACATCGACAAGCCAGCGACCCATGCCCGAAAGCTCGACGATCAGGGTGGCCGGTGTCCGGGGAAGACCCTTCATCGGGTCGATCATCGACCAGACCGTGTCGCTTGCCGTCACACCTTCGAGCCGGGTGGAAAAGCCAAGGGGTTTTGCATCGTCATCCGCCACAAGCGGCATCTTCAGCGCGCCCGACATCCGGTCGACCGACAGTTCGATCGGCGGGATCATCGCGCCGGGCACGACGAGGGATAGCTCGACGTCCGAGTTGGAGCTTTCGTAATTGACGCCATCCCGGTTCAGGCCGCCCGACATCGTCCCGCTTGCCGCGCGCGCGGTGACCACCGAACGGCCCTCCGGCATCAGGGTGTCGATGCTGAACGTCGCGGGACCATGGGACAGGGTTCCCTCGGTGAATTGCCCGTTGCGCAATGCGACCGCAAGGTTCTGCTGGGTGTCGAAGCTGGAAATCGTACCGGTCGATTCCGACACGATATCGGTCATCGTCATGGTCATCTCGAAATCCGCATCCTCTTCGGGGATGCTGGCATCCAGCCGAAACGCCAGCGCGCCGATATTGGAATCGTTGCGGATCACCGCCGCGTTGCCCGCGACGCCGTAGACACCGCTGACCGGTTGCAGGGCAAGGGACATGTCGATGTCGACGGGCCGCCCGTTTTCGGTCAGTTCGACGATATCCATTGCCATCCGGTCGAACTGATAATCATGGCTCAACGATCCGGGGCTGCCGGAAATCACCATGCCGCCGCCGCCCAGCGCGATGTTGAGCTTGGTGGTCACGGTGTCCCCCTCGGGATTCTCGCCGGTCACCTCGATCGGGATCTCGGGCGAGATGTTGACGGCCACGGTGCCATCGTCCCGTTCTCGGAACTCGATCCGGGCGATGCGGCCGACCACCTCGACATCCGGGGAGGTCGAGCCGATGGTGATGCCGCTGACAGTCAGCGTATCACCCGACGCCAGCTCGCTGTCGGCGGTCAGGGATTGCCCGGTATAGCTGGCAAAGCTCTTCCACTCCGCCCAGGCCTCGGCCGCGGACAGATCGGCAAGTGCCGGATGCGCAACCGCTGTCATCATCAGCGCGGCGGTCGAAAAGAGGGCGGGCTTGTGCATAACGGACCTTTCGTAAGCATTTTGGCAGCGCTAGCTTTGGCCGGGCAGGAAGCGCGGTCAAGGGGTCGCTGCAACACATTCAGGAGACATATATGCAGGACATGACCGGAAAAACAGTCGTGATTACCGGGGCAAGTCGCGGCATCGGCGAAGCGGCGGCCCGCGCGTTTGCCGATCTCGGGGCGAATGTCGCCCTGCTCGCGCGCGGCCAGGCTGCGATTGCGCGCCTCGCCGAAGAGATCGGGCCGCGCGCGCTGGCGCTGCCTTGCGACGTGGCGCGGTTCGCCGAGGTGCAGGCCGCGATGGACGCGGTGGTGCAGCGGTTCGGCGGCATCGACGTCCTGATCAACAATGCTGGCGTGATCGAACCCGTGGCGCATCTGGCGGCCTCCGACCCCGAGGCATGGGGAGAGGTGATCGATATCAACCTCAAGGGCGTCTATTACGGCATGCGGGCCGCGGTTCCGGTGATGGTGGCCAATGGCGGCGGATCGGTCCTGACGATCTCGTCGGGCGCGGCCCACAGCCCGATCGAGGCCTGGAGCCATTATTGCGCGTCGAAGGCGGGGGTGGCGATGCTCACCCGCTGTCTGGACAAGGAGAACGCGGGCGACGGGATCCGCGCCATCGGGCTGTCGCCCGGAACCGTGGCCACCCAGATGCAGCGCGAGATCAAGGCCAGCGGCATCAACCCGGTCTCGCAGCTTGACTGGTCCGACCACATTCCGCCCGACTGGCCGGCGCGGGCGCTGGTCTGGATGTGTTCCGCCGATGCCGACGATTTCATCGGTCAGGAGATCTCGCTGCGTGACGAGGGCATCCGCCGCCGGGTCGGGCTGATCCCATGATCCGGCTCGAGGAAGACGGCGGCCTGCGGATCGCGGTGATCGACCGGCCCGACAAGGCCGGAAGCCTGACCGGCGCGATGCTGCGCGATCTGGCCGAGATCGCCGAGGGGTCGCAAGGCGCCCGGGCGCTGATCCTGACCGGAACGGGCAAGGTGTTTTCCGCCGGTGCCGATCTGGACGAGGCGCGCGCGGGCCTTGCCACCGATCCGGTGTGGGAGCGGCTTTCGGGGGCGATCGCCGCGCTGCCCTGCCTGACCATCGCCGCGCTGAACGGGACGCTGGCGGGCGGCGCCTTTGGAATGGCCTTGGCCTGTGACCTTCGGGTGGCGGTGCCGGGCGCGAAATTCTTCTACCCGGTGATGAAGCTGGGGTTCCTGCCGCAACCCTCCGATCCGGGGCGGCTTCGGGCGCTGGTGGGGCCGTCCCGGGCCAAACTGATCCTGATGGCGGGCGAAAGGATGACGGCGGAGGCGGCGCTTGCCGCGGGGCTGGTCGATGCGCTGGACGACGATCCCGTCGCACGGGCGCGGATCTGGGCCGAGGATGCGCTGGCCGCCGACCCGGCCCATGTGGCGGCGATCAAGGCGATGATCTGAGCGCGGCAGGGCCACGCCCAAACGCAGGGACCTCGCGTGTTTCAAGCGGACCGAAGGCAACTTCACAGAAGGACAATCACGTGAAACAGACAGTCGTTCCCAATTCACCGGATGCGAAATCGCCCGCCGGGGCGGACATATGCTTTCTCATGGACGGCCCGACCGGAAACATGATTCACAGCACGGTTCCGCCCGGACAGGTGAACCGGGCGACGGTGCATGAGACCGTCAGTGAGTTCTGGTACATTCTCGGAGGCAGGGGTGAGATCTGGCGGAAGGATGAGACGGAGGAACGGGTGACACCGCTCTCGGCGGGCGTCTCGATCGACATCCCCGTCGGTACGGCGTTTCAGTATCGCAATGTCGGTGCGGAGCCGCTGAAATTCATCTGCATCTCCATGCCCCCATGGCCGGGCGATGAGGAAGCGTCGCACGTCGAAGGCGCATGGAAGCCGACGGCCCCGCCCGCATTCAGAGCCATAGAACGGGGTTGGGATCGATTCCTTGCCTCAGACCGCCGAACCGGCCCATCTGGCGGCGACCAAGGTGATGATCTGAACGCCGGGAACGGCGCACAACTGGAGCTGTCGCGCCCTATCGTCCCAGAAGGTCGAGCACCAGATCCGGCTGGTCGGTTGAGGCCGCAAAGCCGCGCTCCAGCAATGCCCGCCATGGGCTCGGATCGGCATCCTGCAAAAGCGCAGCGTCCTCCGGTCCATCCCATCCGCTTATGGCCACCGTCACGCCAAGCTCCCGCGCTCTCGCGACGAACTCGGGCGTAAGCCGCGCGGAAATCTACGCTGACCAACCGCAATCCCGGCCCAAGCTGTCCCGCGATCCTGTCGAGGTCCCCAAGGGCGTCGCGTGTGCGGAACAGGGAAACCGAGGCATCGATCCCGGTCTCTTCCATCAGCCTGCGCAGCTTGCTCTGGTCCGTGCCCGAGAAATAGAGTTCGAAGAACAACAGGTTCCGGATGTCGCGGCCGGCAAGCGCCGCCGCGAGGCTTTCCACTTCGTAGGATTTGAGGCCAAGGCGGACAAGCAGGCGACCGTCGACCAAGTCCAGCGCCTCGCCGAGCGTCGGCACAGAATGGACACCGCCATCCGTGCCGTTCACGAGTTTCAATGTCCTGATCTCTGAAAGTTCGTAGTCGCGAACGTAATCCTTTCCGCCGCGCTGCACCCGCGTCGGGCCACCCGGCGGGCCGTCGGGAAAGACACTCTCCACATCCGTGGTCCGGTTCAGGGTCGGGTCGTGCATCAGCACATAGGTGCCGTCGGCCGTAAGCTGCGGGTTGATATGCACCATGTCGATGCCGCGGCCGATCGCATGGTCGATCCATGCGAGCGAGTTCTCGGGGAAGCCGCCCATCGCCGCGCTGCGATGTGCGATCACGATAGGGGGGCGGCCCTCTGAAAGGCGGTCGTCGATACGCGCCTGCGCATCAAGACTGGCGGGAACAAGCACAGCGACGGCGATCAACGTCGCCCGAATGTGATGACGGAACATCTCCCCTCCCACGGTTGCGGTCTCGCACCCCCCAAAACGGGCAGTTCCGGACCCATCATTGACGCCATGATGGATAGATCGGTTTGTCGGGCCGTTCCTTGATCTTTGTTAAGCCGACGGGAGGTGCGGACGTGCGATGCGGGACCGGTCCTGCGTCAGTCCGCGGTCACCGCCCACTCCTTGGCCGCCTCTGCCTCGGCCAGCGGAAAGATCCGCAACTGCATCGACATCGCCGCGCCCGCGGCCCTCACGATGGGGCTCATCCAGCCGATATCGGTGGCGATGGCGCAATGGCTGATATGCGGGATCGCCTTGATGTCAAAGCGGATCCCATCCCAGAGCAGCCCGGGATCGAACCCTTTCAGGCTTTCGATGATTTCCACCAGACGGATCGTTCCGTGGGCATTCATGAACGTCTCGAACTGCGGTGTGATCTCGTCCCAGTCGGCCTGCGTGACGCGGCCATTGACGGTCAGGACCACGGTGCGGGTGTCGGGATCTTCTGCATAGGTGACGGGCATTGTCGGTCTCCTGCAAGGGAAGCATATAGATTTTCATATATGCACTCCGGCGGTGTTTCCCACCCCGCCACGCGCCACCCTGCCGCGCAAGGCCACGCTGGTTGCGTATTCGCGGTACGTCCGGGCGGATCGACCTTTGGCACAGGAAGCGGATGTGGTCTGCACATACCGGGCTTGCCTCCGGGGTCGCTTCGCGCCAAGAGAGTGGGACGTCTGCGACGGGGACAAGCCGGAGATGGAGAACCAGCCGGAAATCGTGACGATGGCCCTTGGCTATGCCGAACAGGGCTGGGACATCGCAAAGGCGTGGCTTCTGGAGCCTGCCGCTTGGTCGCAATTCGCGCTTCTGATCGTGGCCTTCCTTGCCGCCGCTCCTTCTGTCCCGCCGGTTGCGCCCGGCCCTGTCCGGGATCATCGCCCCGGCGGAGGGCAGCACCGGCCTTGTCGGCCAACGCCCGCCGGGCGACCCTGCCGCTTCCTCGCGCTGCTCCTGCCGCTGATCGCCTATGCGTTCACCGCGGCGGGCGAGGCCGTGGTCCGGTCGATGTTCGAATCCGGCGCGGTCATCGCCTTTGGCAAGCGGGTGTTCCTGTTCCTTGCCGCCCGCGCGCTGGTGCGCGACATCGTCACCGATCCGTTCCTGAAGCTTCTCGGGCGCTATGTCCTGTTGCCGCTGATGGCGCTCTACGCGCTGGGCATCCTCGACGACCTGACCGCGTGGCTGGCCGCGACCGAGGTGGCGCTGGGCAACATCCGCTTCACCGCGCTTGCCATCGTGCGGGGCGTGATCGCGGGCAGCCTTCTGTTCTGGCTGGGCCGCTGGTCGACGGGACAATCCAAGTCCCTGATCGAAAAGCAGAAAGAGCTGCGCCCGGCGACCCGCGAACTGGCGATCAAGGCGTCGGAACTTGCGATTTTCGGCCTCCTGTTCATCGTCCTGATGAACATCATGGGCATCGACCTCACGACGCTTGCGGTTCTGGGCGGGGCGATCGGCGTCGGGCGTGGGCCTCGGGCTTCAGAAGATCGCGTCGAACTTCATCTCGGGCGTGATCCTGCTTCTCGAAGGTCAGGCCACCGTTGGCGATTATGTCGAACTGGACGGCGGCGAGGCGGGCAAGATCGTCAAGATGATGGCGCGGGCCACGATCCTCGAGACCTTCGACGGGCGCTGGATCGTGGTGCCGAACGAGGATTTCATCACGACCCGGGTGGTGAACTACTCGGATTCAGGGCTCTGCCAACCGGCTCGAGGCGGCGTTCTCGGTCAGCTATGACACCGATATCAACAAGGTCCCGGCGATCATCGAGGCGGCGGTGGCGACCCATCCCGGCGTCCTGACCAAACCCGAGCCGCCCGATTGCGAATTGCGCGGCTTCGGCGAAGTCGGGCATCGATTTCGCGGTGGAATTCTGGGTCAACGGGCTGGATGACGGGCCCAACCGCTACACCTCGGATGTGCTGTTCCTGATCTGGAATGCGCTCAAGGCGGAAGGGATCGAGATTCCCTATCCGCAGCGCGTGGTCGAGATCAAGGGGCCGCTGCCGGACCGGTTGCCATCGTGACGGACGCCCCGCAGGCCCTGGTGATCGGGGCCGGTCCAGCCGGGCTGATGGCCGCCGAGGAACTGGCGCGCGCCGGGTTGAGGGTTCTGGTGGCCGAGGCGAAGCCTTCGGTCGGGCGCAAGTTCCTGATGGCGGGCAAATCCGGCCTGAACCTGACCAAGGACGAACCCCCCGAGGCGCTCTTGCGGGCCTATGGGTCGGCCGCGCCCGCGCCTGGCCCCGATCATCGAAAGCTTCGACGCAGGCGCCGTGCAGGACTGGGCGAAGGGGCTGGGGCAGGAGGTATTCACCGGGTCGTCGGGCCGCGTCTTTCCCGTCGCGATGAAGGCCTCGCCGCTCTTGCGGGCGTGGATGGCGCGATTGTCCGAACTGGGCGTCGGGGTGCGCACCCGCTGGCGCTGGCTTGGACCCGAGGCGGGCGGCCAGCGGTTCGAGACCCCCGGGGGGCCGGTGACGGTGACGCCAAGGGTCACGATTCTGGCCATGGGCGGGGCGAGTTGGGCAAGGTTGGGGTCGAATGGCCACTGGGCCGAGGTGCTTCGGCCCCTCGGCGTGCCGCTGGCCCCGTTCCGCCCGTCCAATGGCGGGCTGTCGGTGGCGTGGAGCGCGCATATGGCGCCGCTGTTCGGGGCGCCGGTCAAGGGTACGGCCCTGCATGCGGGCGACAGGATCGTGCGTGCCGAATACGTCATTTCGTATCGCGGGCTCGAGGGTGGGGGGATCTATGCGGTCTTTGCCGATGTCCGGGACGGGGCGGATTTGCGGATCGACCTGACCCCCGATCTGCCGCCCGAAGAGGTCGCGCGCAGGCTTGCCCGACCTCGCGGCAAGGCCACGGTTTCGGCGCATCTGCGCAAGGTTCTGGGGCTGGATCCGGTGCGCCGCGCGCTGTTGCAGGAATTCGGGCGGCCCCTGCCCGAAGGCGCGGCGCTTGCGGCGCTGATCAAGGGCCTGCCGGTCCGCCACGCGGGCCCGCGCCCCCTGGACGAGGCGATATCGACCGCGGGCGGGATCGACTGGACCGGGCTCGGGCCGGGGCTCGAGGTTCTGGCGATGCCGGGGGTCTATGCCGCGGGCGAAATGATCGACTGGGAGGCCCCCACGGGCGGCTATCTTCTGACCGCCTGTTTCGCCACCGGGCGCTGGGCCGGGCGTCACGCCGCCGCGTCTCTGGCCTAGCCCGCGTCGAGCTTGCGAAAGGCGGGCCGGGCGCGCATCCGGTCGAGATAGGCGATCCATACCGGATCGACCATGGGAAAGCCGAACCGTTCGGCCCAGTTCCCGCAATGGGCGGCAAGGATATCGGTCAGGGTCATCGTTTCGCCCATGACGAAGGGACCCGTGCCGATCCGGTCCGCGAACCGGGCCTGCGACTGCTCGAACTCCCATTTCAGGCTGTCCAGAACCTCCGGCACGCGCCGTTCTTTCGGCAGCACGAACTTGTGCTTTCCGGCCATCCACGAGCACCCCGTCCATCTCGTCCAGAACGAAGCCGGTCATCGCATCCTGACGCGCCCGCTCCAGCGTTCCGGCGGCAAAGGTCAGGTCTTCGTGATGGTCCGCGAGATAGGTCATGATCGCCACGGAATCGGTGATCACCGTGTCCCCGACCTTCAGCGCCGGAACCTTGCCCGACGGGTTCACCGCAAGGATTTCGGGCGAGCGTGGCGGGGCCTGAACATGGTGGTAATCCAGCCCCATCTCTTCCAGCATCCAGAGCACCCGGAAGGTGCGTGTGCGCAGCGCGCCTATGACTTCATACATTCCTATCGTCCCCGTCCAAGCATCGACAAGCGGATCAGCGTGCGTTCCATCACCGCCATCGCGGGGGCGCGGCTGCTCGAGCGCAGCGTAAGATCGGTGTCGATCAGCAGGCCAAGCGCCTGTTCCAGCTTGAGCATGCCCCAATTCTGCGCCTGCCGCTGCATCCGGTCGCGCCGCGGGCCAAAGACCGGCGGGCGCAGCTTGGCGATGCCCGAGGACACGCCGCCGGGATCGCTGGCCGCCCCGTGCAGGGCGCGGAAATGCCGGGTCGCACCGATGCACAGGGTCACGGGCGTCACGCCCTGCGCCTTGAGCCGCGACATGACCGGCCCGATTTCGGCGGTGCGGGCCTCGGCCACGACGTTCAGGATATCGTCCACCTCGGCCTCGACCGATGCGGGGGCCAGCATCGCGATCTCCGCCGAAGTCAGCGGCGCCGCATCGCCCAGCTTGTAAAGGGCGATCCGCTCCACGGTCTGGCGGAAATCGCCGGGATCGATGGCGCGGGACAGGGCCTCGAGATCGGCCATGGCGTCGCGGTCGACCCCGGCAAGGCCCGAGGCCTTGAGCATCTCTTCGATCTCTTCACGTGACGGGGGGTCGTCATAGATGCCGACGGCATAGGCATTCCCGTGCCCCTCGAACAGCTTGCGCAGCGCCGACCGGGCGTTGAGCATCCCTGCCGTCACGATCACCTGAGCGTCGCCCGGCGCCCAATCCTCCAGCGCGGCGGCGATGGCGGGGGCAAGCCCGTCGCCCGCATCCTCGACGAAGGCCACGCGCGGACCCGGAAAGAAACCCTGCGCCTTGACCGCGTCGCCCAGCCGGGCCGGGTCCTTGCGCAATTCCGCCGCCGCGATCCGCTCCAGCCGCATCTCGTCGGCGCCCTCGGGCCCGATCAGCGCCGCGATGACCTCCTGCCGCTTGAGCGCGACGCGCATCGCATCGCCGCCATAGATCAGAAGGCCGGTCTTGTCGGGGTCGGGCTTGCGGAAATAGCGGGCCGCATCGCGCGCGGTCAGTTTCACCGCCGCCACTCCCCTGCGGTCACCAGAAGCCGCGAGACGATCTGGTCGGCAAGGATGACCATCAGGCGCTCGGTCGCATCCTCGCGCGCGGTCCGCGTGGCAAAGGGCGTGCCGGTCGCGGAATAGCTCGTGAAACTCGCGACCTGACCGGACGTGGCGACGCGCCCCGTCGTCTCGTCCAGAAGCACGAACTCCACCCGGCCGCGCAGGTTGTAGCGGGTGATGACCTGATCCGGCGTCACGCCCAGTTCCTGTTCGTCGGTGAAGATCCGGGCCGAAAGCCGGTAGCTGGGCGCATCGGCCAGCCCCAGCCGGTCTTCGAGCTGGCGGACAAGGGCGAAAGCCTTCAAGATCGCGGGGCGCGTCGAAACCGATCGTGCCGCGCAGACCCTCGGCCGAGCCGCCGGGGCCATAGACCGGCTGAAAGCCACAACCCGCCGCGAAGGCGGCGAGGATCAGAACGGCTGCTGCGGCGGTTATATGACGACATTCACGATCCGGCCCGGTACCACGATAAGCTTTTTCGGCTGGCCCCCGGCCAGCGCCTTTTGCACAGCATCGGTCGCCAGCACCAGCTTTTCAACCTCTGCCTTGTCCATGTCCTTGGGCACCGTGATCTCGTCGCGGCGCTTGCCGTTGATCTGGATCGGCAGGGTCACCGTGTCCTCGACCAGATAGGCGGGGTCCGCCTTGGGCCAGGGCGTCGTGACGACAAGCCCTTCGCCGCCCAGCATCTCCCACATCTCTTCGGCCAGATGCGGGGTCATCGGGGCCATGAGCTGGGCCAGGCTGCGCAGCGCGGCGCGTTTCGCGTGACGCGCCGGCTTTCGATCGCGCGACCGTGTTCGTGAAGGCATAGAGCTTGGCGATGGCCGCGTTGAAGCCGAAGCTCTCGACCCCCAAGGTCACGTCCTGGATCGTGCGGTGCATGGCGCGCAGAAGGTCTTCGTCTTCCGGCAGCGATTGCGTGTCGCTGCCGTCCACCAGCTCTTCGGCCGCAAGGCGATAGACCCGCGCAAGGTGCTTGTGCGCGGCCTCCGCCCCCGAGGCGGTCCATTCCACGTCGCGCTCCGGCGGGCTGTCGGACAGGACGAACCAGCGCGCGGTATCGGCGCCGTATTTGGCGATGATATTGACCGGATCGACCACGTTCTTCTTGGATTTCGACATCTTGGCCGAAGGGATGATCTCCACCGGGTCTCCCGTCGCGCCAAGCCGGGCGCCCGATTCGGTCCACTCGATATCTTCGGGAAGGTGATAGACCGGACGGTCCTTCTCGTCCCGGGTCACATAGATCTCGTGCGTCACCATCCCTTGGGTGAACAGCGCGTCGAAGGGCTCGATCGCGCTTTCGGGCAGGTGGCCGCAGATATGCATCGCGCGGGCGAAGAAGCGGGAATAGAGCAGGTGCAGGATCGCGTGCTCGATCCCGCCGATATACTGGTCGACATTCATCCAGTAGGCCGCATCTTCGGCCACCGTGGGCGTCGTGGCCCGCGGCGCGGTGAAACGCGCGAAATACCACGACGAATCGACGAAGGTATCCATCGTGTCGGTTTCGCGTTTCGCGGGCTTGCCACAGGACGGGCAGGGCACGTTGCGCCACGTGGGATGACGGTCGAGCGGGTTGCCGGGCTGGTCGAAACTCACGTCATCGGGAAGACGGACCGGCAGGTTCTCTTTCTTCTCGGGCACCACGCCGCAGGCCGCGCAATGGACCACCGGGATCGGACAGCCCCAATAGCGCTGCCGCGACAGGCCCCAGTCGCGCAGGCGGTATTTGGTGACGCCGGTGCCCCAGCCCTGCTCTTCGGCATGGGCGATGGTGGCGTCGATGGCCTCCTGCCCCGTGGCCACGTCAAGACCGGCGAAATGGTTGATCCAGCGCACCTTTTCCGTCTTCGGCGGAACAAAGGCCACGTTCATCGACCGAGCTGGGATCGTCCAGCGCCACGAAGGTGTCGATCACCGGAAGCCCGTATTTGCGACAGAAATCAAGGTCGCGCTGGTCATGGGCCGGGCAGCCGAAGATCGCGCCGGTGCCGTAATCCATCAGGATGAAATTCGCGACCCAGACCGGCAGTTCCCAGTTCGGGTCAAGCGGGTGCCGCGCGGTCAGGCCGGTATCGAAGCCACGCTTCTCGGCGCGCTCCAGCTCCTCCTCCGAGGTGCCCATGCGGCGGCAATCGGCGTTGAAGGCGGCCAGATCGGGATTGTCCGCCTCAAGCGCGCGGGCCAGCGGATGGTCGGGCGAGATCCCGATGAAGGACGCGCCCATGAGCGTGTCGGGCCGCGTCGTATAGACGTCGATCGCCGCGTGACCGGCAGCCGGGGCCGACAGATCCCACGAGAACTGAAGCCCGCGGGACTTCCCGATCCAGTTCCGCTGCATCAGCTTGACCTTCTCGGGCCAGCTGTCGAGCCCGTCGATGCGCCGTCAGCAACTCCTCGGAATAATCCGATATCTTGAAGAACCACTGCGTCAGTTCGCGCCGTTCGACCGTCGCGCCCGAGCGCCAGCCCTTGCCGTCGATCACCTGTTCATTGGCCAGAACCGTCATGTCGACCGGATCCCAGTTCACCGTCGCGTTCTTGCGGTAAACCAGCCCCTTGGCGAGGAAATCGAGGAACAGGGCCTGCTGCTGGCCGTAATATTCGGGATCGCAGGTGGCGAATTCGCGGGACCAGTCGATGCGACAGGCCCAGGGGTTTCATCTGGTCGCGCATGTCCGCGATATTGCCGTAGGTCCAGTCCTTCGGATGACCGCCCCGTTCGATCGCGGCGTTTTCCGCCGGCATCCCGAACGCATCCCAGCCCATCGGGTGCAGCACGTTATGGCCCGTGGCGATCCGGTGACGCGCGATCACGTCGCCCATCGTGTAGTTGCGCACATGACCGATGTGGATGCGTCCCGACGGATAGGGAAACATCTCGAGCACATAGTATTTCGGCTTGTCCTCGGAGCGGACGGCTTTGAACGTTCCGGCCGCCTCCCAGGCGGCCTGCCATTTCGGTTCAAGGTCACTGGGGCTGTAGCGCATCGTGGCTGTCCGGATATATTTCTATGTGGTTGCGCGACTTGATAGGTCGCGCGGCCGCGGGGGGTCCATACCCCGGCGGGAAATTCGCGCCGAGAGACGGGCGCGCGGGGGTGTCTGCCCCCCACGCTCCGGGATCGTGAAAGCCGCCTCGGGGTTGGTGTCAGAGCGCCTCTTCCGCGATGCGCAACTGGCGCGCCCGCGTCAGGATCGCATCCTCGATCGCGCGCACCGTCGCGATGGGCGCGGGGCCGGACCTTGTGGCCAGCGCCACCCGCAGCGAACGTGCATCCAGCGCCGGGTCCTGCACATAGACCGTCGCGCGATAGGGACGGCTCGCCGCCCGGAGGCGTGCCATAGCCGAAGATCAGGACGCCCGAGAACGGGTCCGCCCCTTGAATCGGCAGGAAGTCGAGGACATCAAGAGTGGCGTTCCAGATATAGCGGTTGACCTCGAGCGTGGTGTTCGGATCGTCCACGTTGCGGAACAGGTCCCAGATCGTGTCGCGGTCTTCGGTAAGCACCTCGGGAAGCTGGGCGTCGATGCGCTCCTGCTCTTCGGGCGAGCGCACTGTAACGGTATCGCTCCTGCCGCCAAAGATATTGCCGATCCGTCCGCAGCCCGCCGCTGCCAGAATCAATACGGCAAGAAGGCCAATTCTTCCCCAACTCTGCGCCCGCATCCGAACCCCGTCCCTTTGTTGCAAGCCCTTGGTATCCGAGCCGTAACGCTGCCACAAGATGTTTCCCGGACGCTTTTCAACCCGAGCGGGACACACACTGTGGCTTCGTTGCACCAGACGGGGCGCATTTCGGGTCAGGGGCTCGGGGTAAACTTGCAAATCGTCGGGGTTGGAGCGAATGAAGCTCATATCCAATTCAGACGTTCTGTTTTGGGCGACCTTTGAACACGAGGGAAACGAAATGAAAAAGGTACTTCTTGCCAGCACCGCGCTCGTCATGACCGCTGGTGTTGCAGCTGCCCAGGGCGTCGAGCTCTCCGGTTATGCGGAAATCGGCGTTAAGGGCACAGAGGACAACTTCGGTCGTTCGACTGAAGTCTTCCACCACGACTTCGACGTGAAGATCACTCTGTCGGGCGAAACCGACAACGGCCTGACCTTCGGTGCGACCATCGACCTCGACGAAGCTTCGTGGCGACAGCATCGACCCCGACGGCAACCTGTCGTCGGTTTTCGTGTCCGGTAACTTCGGCACGCTGACCATGGGCGACACCGACGGTGCGTTCGACTGGGCGATGGACGACATCGTTTGGGGCACGGCAATCGCAGACGATCACTCGTCGCATGCTGGCTGGAACGGCAACTCGGGCCTCGACGGCTCGCTCGACGGTCAGGTAGCTCGCTACCAGTACAGCTTCGGCGATTTCGCAGTTGCTCTGTCGGCTGAAATCGGTCCGAACACCCCTGGTCACGACCGAGAACCTCGGCATCGGTTTCACCTATGCGGCTTCGTTCGGTGGCGCTGACATCCGCATCGGTCTTGGTTACCAGGACGGCACGCTGTCAACGCCGGCGATCGCAACGTTCAACAACGGTACGACGATCTCCACGTATCGCTGGTGGCGGTACTGGCGACGTCTACGGTATCTCGCTGTCGGCTGACCTGGCCGGTGGTTTCGGCGTCAAGCTGAACTACTCGAAGGTTGACGGCAACCTGACCGCAACGCACGACTGCAACCTCGACCATCAGCGGTGCGACCGGTACCGGTACCGGCGCTGTTGCTCTCGCAGTTGAGTGGGATCACGTCGGCGTAGGCGTTGGCTACCAGATGGACGCCCTGCTGATCGAAGCCAACTACGGCAAGTATGACGGCACCGTCGCTGGTGTTGGCAACTTCGAAGCCGATGGTTTCGGCCTCGCGATCAACTACGATCTCGGTGGCGGCGCAGTGGCCATGTTCGGCTACGGTTCGGGTGACGGCTTTGCCTTCGCCGGTACCAACGGCGTCAGCAAAGACACCTGGTCGGCTGGTCTTGGTCTCTCGTTCTAATCGAACGAACCGGATCTAACGGAAAGAGCGGGCTTCGGCCCGCTCTTTTTGTTTGTGGCACTGCGCCGATTGCTGGACATCCGGCCCGTCGCTTTTTAGGTATGTCGGACAGGCTCAAGCATGAGGACCCCGCCATGCTCTCGGCGACAAAGCAGCAGATCAAAGAACTCTACGAAGAAGGCCAGAAACTTCAGGCACTGGAACAGGACGACGCATGCCCTGTCGAAATATGCTGATATCATTGATATCAATGCGAATATTCCCGAAGTCCATTTCCAGATCGCACGGATTTTCCTGAAAAACGACCGCCTTGAACGCGCCATGCGGCATATCAAGGCCGCAGCGACCCTGAGACCGCAGGTTCTCGATATCTGGACGTCTGTGGTCGGAAGTGGTGATGACGCTGTCCGACAAGGACGAGTTGCAGATCTTCCTCGATGCCCTTGCGAATGCGCCGTTCGACAAGCGCCAGAAGAGCGATCTTTCCACCTCCGTCGCGTTTCGGGGAAAATCCCGTGTCAATATCGGAAACCTGCCCAAGGCACCGGTTCGAGGCAATCGTGAAAGCGGTGAATACCGGTCGCTTCGCCGAGGCCGAGGCGATGAGCCGTCGCCGAACTTCGCCGGTTTCCGGATATCGCCGCGCTCTACGATCTTCTCGCGGTCGTCGATGTCGTCGCTCGGGCGGTTCGAAGAGGCGCTTGCCGGTCTCGGAAAAAGCGATCCGGATGGACCCGAACTATGCCGAGGCCCGCACGAACTATGCCCGGATTCTCTGGAACCTCGGCCGCGCGCCCGAGGGTGTTCACCAGTGCAATATCGGTCTGCGACTTGCACCCGGCCTGCTCTCGGCGCTCCTGTGCCGGGCTGAATGCTACAAGGATCTGAAACGCGCCGAAGATGCGATCATGGATCTCAAGCGCGCCATCGCGCTCAAGCCCGACGCGGAAGTCCCGCCCCACGATCTGGCGCGGCTTCTTTATGACGAGCGCGATTTCTTCGAGGCCCGCGATGTCCTTCTTGCCGCCAAGAAACGCGGGATCTATCCGCCGGGCTACGGGCTTCTGATGGGTCTTTGCCTGTCCGAGATCGGGCAGGACGACGAGGCGGTCGCCGAATACGAAAAGATCATCGAGAAGAACCCCAACAACCTTCTGGCGCGGGCAAGGATCGCCGAACTCGCCCAGTCCCAGGGCGATTTCGAGAAGGCCGCAGATCAACTTCAAGAAGGCGATCAAGCTTGATCCGAGCCGTGGCGAGACCTACCGCGTCTATCTGACGTCAAAGAAAGTCCCTGTCGACGATCCGATCGTTACCTCGCTGAAAGAGGGCTTCGAAGACGAGAGCCTGCCGGTGGACCGGCGCGCGCATTTCGGCTTTGCGCTTGCCAAGGTCTATGAGGATGCCAAGGAATACGATCAGGTCTTCAAGTACCTTGCACCCTGCGAACGCCTTGATGGCCGAGGCGCGGCCGACAAACCTCGAAGCCCGCGAAAAGCTGGATGAGCATATCAAGAAAAGCCTCAGAAGCGTCGACTGGAAGAATGTCGAACTGAACGAGGCCAACGATTATGCGCCGATCTTCGTGACCGGGATGCCGCGATCGGGAACCACGCTTGTCGAGCAGATCATCGGCAGCCATTCCACCGTCACCAGCACCGGCGAACTCAGCGTCATCGTCCGCGAGGTGATGAAGGGGTCTGGGCGATGGCGAGGGCCGTGTGCGCATGGCCTCGGATGTTCCCGGCAGCCAGTATCAGGTCATCGGACAGCGCTATCGCGACTATGTTCAGCGGCTTTACCCGGAGTCTGGCCGGATCACCGACAAGTCGATCCAGACCTATTGCTGGATCGGGCCGGTGAAGCGGGCCATGCCCAAGGCGCGGTTCATCGTCGTGCGCCGCGATCCGCGCGACAACCTTCTGTCGATGTACAAGAACGTCTTTCCCGAGAACGCCCATACCTATGCCTATTCGCTCAAGGGTCTGGCGCAGGTCTATCACGACTTCGTCGAATACGTGGACATGTGGCGCGAAATGGTGCCGGACTGGTTCTACGAGATCCAGTACGAGGATCTGGTGGCCAATCCCGAGGAAGAGTCGCGCAAGCTGATCGAGGCTTGCGGGCTGGAATGGGAAGACGCCTGTCTGAACTTCCACAAGTCCGACAACCGCGTAAAGACGCTCAGCCTCTATCAGGTGCGCCAGCCGATGTACAAATCCTCCACCAAGGCATGGCAGCGCTACGGCAACGAGCTTGACGAACTTCTGGAGGCGCTGGGGCCGCAATACAACGATGCCGCTGAGTGATATCACCGCGCGGATCGCGGAAGCCGAGAAGAAAGCGGGGCGGGCGCCGGGCTCCGTCACGCTGATCGCCGTGTCCAAGAAGCAGCCCGCCGACCGGATCACGGCGGTGCTGGATCGAAGGGCACCGGATCTTCGGCGAAAATCGCGTGCAAGAGGCGCAGGACCGCTGGCCTGCCGCTGAAAGAGCGTTATGACGGCATCGAACTTCACCTGATCGGCCCCTTGCAGACCAACAAGGTGCGCGCGGCGATGGAGCTTGTGGACGCGATCCATTCCGTGGACCGGCCCAAGCTGGCGCGCGCCATCGCGCGCGTGGCCGAAGAGATCGGCACCTGTCCCGACCTGTTCCTTCAGGTCAACACCGGCGCCGAGCCGCAGAAAGGCCGGTGTTCTGCCCGACGACGCCGATGATTTCATCGCCGAATGTCGGGGGCTCGATCTGCCGGTGCAGGGGCTGATGTGCATCCCGCCGGTGGACGAGGAACCCAGCCTGCATTTCGCGCTTCTGGCCAAGATCGCGGCGCGGAACGGCCTTGAGGGTCTGTCCATGGGCATGAGCAGCGATTTCGAAAGCGCCATCGCCCAGGGCGCGACCCATATCCGCGTGGGATCGGCGATCTTCGGCGAGCGTCCGGTCCCCGCCTAGGGGATCACCAGCCGCGTCTTGTGGCGGATGCGTCGGGCGATCCATGAAAGCGCCTCGGGCGCCATGGCGATGCAGCCCTCGGTGGGATGTCCGGGCTTGCGCCAGCGGTGGATGAAAATCGCCGATCCGCGCCCCTTTTCGGCATAGGGCCAGTTCCAGTCGGTCAGGATCACAAGGTCATAAAGCCGGTCCGCGCGGCGCAGACGCTCGTGCCCATATGGGTGGGGCGCGCGCACCATCAGGTTGTAATCCTCGTCGCGCGGATCGTCGGACCAAAGATCGCCGGGCCGGATCGGCAGCGCCCAGTCGGTGGGCCGCGCCATCCTGTCGGGGCGATACAGCATGCCGACGATCCGGTGGGTTCCGCGGGGCGTCGCGCCGTCGCCTTCGGCCTTGTCGGCGCGAATCCCGCCCTTGCCATGGGAACAGGGGATGTAGCGGCCCAGAAACCGAAGCCCGCGCGGGGTGACGACAAGGTCGGTGGCCCGCATCGCTCAGACCCGCGACAGGATCAGACCCGCCGCGACGCAGACCACCGCAAGGATACGGGTCAGGCTGATCTCGCGCACCGCAAGGCCGAAGGCGCCCACCGCATCCAGCACCAGCGCCGCTGCGAGCTGTCCAAAGATCAGCGCCGCGACCATGGTGACGACACCAAGGGTCGACACGCTCCAGACCGCCGCCCAGACATAGATCGCGCCGAACGCGCCCCCGGTCCACGCCCACCACGGCGCGCTGGCCAGTTGCGCCATGCTGGGCACGTCGCCGCGGATCACCGTGGCGATGGCGAGCACCAGAAAACCGACGCCAAAGGAAATCGCCGCCGCCGCCACCGGGTCGCCCACATGGCCTGCCAGCTTGCTGTTGATGGGCGCCTGCGTGGCGATCGCCATTCCGCCCACCGCGATCGCGATCAGCGCGATCCACACCGTAACGTTCATCCAAATCTCCCCGATCCGTTGTCCAACCCTGCGCCGCCGCGAATCGCGAGGCAAGCCTACTCTGCGAGGTGGCAGGCGACGCGCGCGCCCCGCGCAGGGGCCGCAACTCCGGGCGTTCGCGTTTGCACCGCTCCGTCGCGATCGGGCAGCGGGGGTGAAAGGCGCAGCCCGGCGGCGGGTTGATCGGGTCGGGGATCTCGCCCTTGCGGTGGTTCCACCTCGCGTCCGAAGCCGTCCATCTTGGGGGCGGCGGCCAGAAGCATCTGCGTATAGGGATGCTTCGGGATCGTCGAACAGGTGTCTCGGGTGCCGCCTCTTCCACCAGGCGGCCAAGATAGAGCACGCCGATGCGTGTCGGCCATGTGCTGCACCACCGTCAGGTCGTGGCTGATGAACAGGTAGGTCAGGCCCGAACTCGTCCTTCAGGTCGCTCATCAGGTTCAGAACCTGCGCCTGCACCGACACGTCCAGCGCCGAGGTCGGCTCGTCGCAGACGATCAGCCGCGGTTCCGACGCAAGCGCGCGGGCGATGCAGATCCGCTGCCGCTGGCCGCCGGAGAACTCGTGCGGGAACTTGCCCGCATCCAGCGCCGACAGCCCGACCTGTTCCAGCAGCCGCTCGGCCAGTCCCTTGGTCTCGCCACCCCGCGCGGCCACCGGCTCGGCGATGATGTCGCGCACCTTCCAGCGCGGGTTGAGGCTGGCGAACGGGTCCTGAAAGATCATCTGGATGTCGCGAGCGCACCGCCGTCGACCTTGGCCGCGATCGGTTTCGCGCGCAAGGTCCACGCCTTCGATCTCCACCGACCCTTCGGAGGGTTGCAGAAGCCCCACCACCATCTTGCCGATGGTCGATTTGCCCGAACCGCTCTCGCCCACCAGCGCATAGACCGTGCGTTCGGGAATCTCGAACGACACATCCGACACCGCGGTCAGAAGCGCCGTGGGCGGCGTTCCAGCACCCGGTTCAGCCATGGCTTCGACACGTCGAAGATGCGCGTCAGCTTGCGGATCGACACCAAGCGCCGTCATGCGGCGCCCCCCGTCACTCGCCTGTCGCAGGCGCAGACGGAAACCAGCAGGCCGCGCGCCCGTCGCAGGCCTGAAGCGTCGGGCTCGGGTTCCGCGCGGCAGCGGGCCTGCGCCCGGGGGCAGCGCGGATGAAAGGCGCAGCCATCGGGCAAGGCGCCGAGGCGCGGCATGGCGCCGGGGATCTGGTGCAGCCGCCGCTTGCCCTTCGAGGCCAGCGGCGTCGAGCCCATGAGCCCGTCCGTATAGGGATGACGCGGCGCGGTCAGCACCTCGCGCACCGGCCCGAGTTCGGCCAGACGGCCCGCATACATCACCGCCACGCGGTCGGCGGCCTCGGCGATCACGCCCATGTCATGGGTGACCAGCATCACCGCCGTCCCCCGCTCGCGGCAGAGCCGCTTGAGAAGCGCGATGATCTGGGCCTGCACGCTCACGTCCAGCGCCGTGGTGGGCTCATCCGCGATGACCAGCGAAGGCTCGGCGCAAAGCGCCAGCGCGATCACCACGCGCTGCCGCATGCCGCCCGAGAACTCGTGCGGATAGCTTCCGATCCGCTCGCGCGCCGCCGGAATGCCGACCTCTTCCAGCGCCGCGACGGCGCGCTCCGCGGCCTCGGCCCGGCTGATGTCCAGATGCTCCAGCATGGTCTCGGTCAACTGGTCGCCGATCGGCAGAAGCGGGTTGAGCGAGGTCAGGGGATCCTGAAACACCATCCCGATCTCCTTGCCGCGCAGCCTGCGCATCGCGTCGCCGGGCAGGGTGTCGATCCGCCGTCCGTTCAGCCAGATCTCGCCGCCCGCGATATGCGCCGGGCGGTCCAGAAGGCCGATCACCGCATTGCCGGTCATCGACTTGCCCGCGCCGCTTTCGCCCACCACGCCCAGGATCTCGCCCGGCGCGATGTCGTAGGACACCTGGTCGACCGGGCGCAGGACCGTGTCGCGTGTCGGGATCTCGACGACAAGATCGCGGACGGACAGGACGGGCTGGGTCATTCCGCCTCTCCCTGCGGTCCCGCCATCTCGATCAGCCATTTCTGCAGGTCGCTGTCCGTGTCCGTCACCAGCCCCAGCTTCGGGATGCCCGCGGAAGATCGGAGGTCTCCCGCGCGGCCTCGCGCAGCGCGGCCCGTGCATAGTGGCGCGCCTGATCCCGGTCACCGGCGAACTCCGCGATCACCGCCCGCGCGGCGTACCAGCCATGGCCCTCGACGGGCATGAGGAACCGATCGGGCGCGTCGCCCAGAAGCGCGTCGATCTCGGCATAGCGGTCGGTCATCCGGTGCGCGATGACATGTGCGGCGTATTTCTGGGCTGCCCCCGTTTTCAGCCCGTCATTCGCCGCGTCAAGCGCGACCGTCTTGCGAAGGGCGTCGGCCACATCGTCGATCCGACCAAGCGCCAGAAGCGCCTGACTGCGGGCGAATTCCGCCCGCCCATCATCGAAATCGTCGGTCCGCGTCTCGAAGTAGAGCTCCACCAACTCCAGCGCGGCTTCGGGCACGACCGGCGCAAGGGTCAGCGCCTGAAGCACGATATACTGATCGCGCTGGGTGCGGGACCGGGCCAGTCGCGCAAGGAAGGCATCGCGCGTCGCGTCATCCCATGTGGTATTTCGATACCAATCGGTCATGGGCCGCTACTGAAGCTCTTCCTGAACCCGTTGCATGATCCGGCCCTGCATCTCCTGCATTCCGGGGCCCATGGTTGCCATCGCGGATTGCATATAGGGCGTCATCTTGCCCATGGCCGAGGCGCCAAGGGGCGAGCTGTAGAAGTCGTTCAGCGCCTGGATTTCGTCGATGGTAAAGCTTTCGGCGGCGGCGCTGATCATCGCGGCCTCCATCTCCGGGCGAAAGACGTTCATCTCCTCGACCACGATCACCAGAACCCGCTGCGCGACCTCGGGCGGCATCTGCGGGGCCATGGCCTGAAGCTGCGCCATCGCGACCTCGGGCGACAGCATATCGTCGAGAAGTTTCTGCTGAACCGGGTTGTTGATGAAAGCCTCCGCCGCGTCGTGCACCTCGTCGGCCATTGCCGGAACAGAAAGGGCGACGGCAACAAGGGCGGCGGATGCGATGCGTATCATGGGAACTCCGGTGAAACTGACCGGTCGTTTATGACCTTGCGAGGGGGAGAGGGCAAGGATGCGTGATCGGTAGAGGGCTGGTTCGAGGGCGTTGGATTGAAGCCCTTTCATGAACGTTGCGCACGGGCTCGGGCGCGGCGCGGGCTGGTCGCCCGGCCCAAGGGCCTTGTGCCCCATTACCGGAACTCGGACGGATCATGGCGGATCACCGTCCATGTCGCGACAGGGACAACAAATGTCGCGCAAGGTTCTGGAAATCGGGGGCGGGTTCGGATCAGGCTGATCCAAAGGTCAGGGGGATTGGCGATGGATCACATGGCACTTGCCACTGCATATGAACGCGACGGCTATGTCTCGGCGGTTCCGGTTCTGACGACGGCCGAGGCGAAAGCGCATCGCCGCGCTCTCGAGGCCGCGGAGGCGGCGCAGGGCCCGCTTCACTATAAGGCAAAGCTGCACACGGTCATGACCTCGCCCCTTGCCATGGCCACCGACCCGCGCGTGCTGGATGTGGTCGAGGCGCTGATCGGCCCCGATATCCTGCTTTACGACGTGACCTACATCATCAAGGAACCCAACACCCCGTCCCATGTCAGCTGGCATCAGGACCTCACCTATTGGGGCCTGTCGGACGATGCGCAGGTGTCGATGTGGCTCGCGCTTTCGCCCGCGACGGACCTGTCGGGCTGCATGCGGATGATCCCGGGAAGTCACCGGGGCGGCCGGGTGGCGCATGAGACGACGCAGGACGCCTCGAACGTTCTGATGCAGGGCCAGACCGTGCGAGGGGTGGACGAGACGCAGGCGGTCATGTGCCCGCTCGCCCCCGGCGAGGCCTCGTTCCACCACGGCTGGACGCTCCACGCCTCGATGCCGAACCGCTCCGACGACCGCCGGATCGGGCTGAACGTGCAATACCTTGCTCCCCATGTCCGGCAGACAAAGCACGACCGGGACTCCGCGATGCTGGTGCGGGGGCGCGATCCTTTCGGCCATTACCGGGTCGATGTGCCGGCGGCGGGAGAGTTCCTGCCCGACGCGGTCGCCCGCTGGGAAGAGATGGACCGCCTCCACCGCGAGACGCAGGGCTCGGCGTAAACCCCTATTTCAGCCTCGGGTTCAGCGCATCGCGCAGCCAGTCGCCCAGCAGGTTCACCGACAGGGCCAGCGCCAGAAGCGTGGCGGCGGGGAACAGCAGGATCCACCACTCGCCCGAGAACAGGAACCCCTGACCGATCCGGATCAGCGTGCCGAGCGACGGCTGGGTGGGCGGCGCGCCGACGCCGAGGAAGGACAGCGTCGCCTCGGCGATGATCGCCAGCGCCAGCGAGATCGTGGCGATCACCAGCACCGGCGACAGCACGTTGGGCAGGATGTGGCGCAGCATGATCGCGCGGGCCGCGCGCGCCCGATCAGGCGGGCGGCCTGCACGTATTCCTTGTTCTTCTCGACCAGCGTCGCGCCGCGCACGACGCGGGCGAACTGCACCCAGTCCGACAGGCCGATGGCGATGATCAGCACCCAGATCGCCATCTGGTCGCGGTATTCGATCGGGGTGATCCCCTTGGCGACGCCGAAGATCAGCATCGCCACGAGGATCGAGGGAAAGGTCAGCTGCACATCGGCGACGCGCATGATGATCGTCTCGGTCCAGCCGCCGACATAGCCCGCCATAAGGCCCAGCGTGACGCCCAGCACCATCGCGAACATCACCGCCGCGAAGCCCACGAACAGCGAGATCCGCATGCCGTAGAGGATGGTCGAGAACACGTCGCGCCCCTGATCGTCGGTGCCCAGCCAGAAGGTCTCGCCGGTGAAGGCGTTGGGCTGCATCGGCGCCGAGAAGCCGTTCATCAGGTTCAGCGCTGCCGGGATCGAACGGGTCGTAGGGCGCGATCAGCGGCGCGAAGACGCGCCGACAGGACCAGAAGCAGCGTCACCGCGAACGAGACCATCGCCACCGGCGAATGCCGGAACTTCCATAGAAATCCGACCGCGGAACCGCGCCCATGCCGAGGCTCGGCAGGCGCGACCGGTGTCCGTGTCTCGATCGGGCGGTCCGTCATGCGCTCATGCCCATGCGCGCACGTGGCGACATGCTCGGCCATCAGTGCGCCCCCGTCCGGTCGGCGCGCAGCCGCGGGTCGATGGCGAAATAGAGCAGGTCGACGATCAGGTTGATGCCGACGAACATCACCGAGATCAGCATCAGGTAGGCCGCCATCACCGGGATATCGACGAACTGGATCGCGTTGATGAACAGACAGGCCCACGCCGGGCCACTGGAACACCGTCTCGGTGATGATCGCGAAGGCGATGATCGAGCCCAGCTGCAGGCCCGTGACCGTGATCACCGGCACCAGCGTGTTCTTGAGCGCGTGGCGGAAGTTGACCGCGCGTTCCCGCAGACCCGCGGGCGCGGGCGAAGCGGATGTAATCCTGCCGCAGCACCTCCAGCATCTCGGACCGCACCAGCCGCATGATCAGCGTCATCTGGTAGAGGCCCAGCGTGATCGACGGCAGGATCAGCGCCTTGAGCCCGCTTTCGGTCAGGAACCCGGTGCTCCACGCCGCCGATCTGCACCGTCTCGCCGCGCCCGAAACTGGGCAGCAGGTCCAGTTCCACCGAAAAGACGTAGATCAGCAGGATCCCGATCAGGAAGGTCGGCAGCGACACCCCGATCAGCGACACCGTCATGATGACGTTCGACGCGACCGCCGTCGCGCCGGATCGCGGTGAAGACGCCCAGCCCGATCCCGAGCGATGATCGCCAGAAACGCCCGACACCGCCGCCAGTTCCAGCGTCGCGGGCGCGCGTTCGGCGATGATCTCGGCCACCGGGCGCCCCTGCCGGTAGCTGACGCCGAAATTGCCCTGCACCGCGCCTTCGAGGAACTTCCAGTACTGCACGACGAAGGGCTGATCGAGCCCAAGCTGCGTCGCGCAGCCGCTCGATATCGGCCTGCGTGCGTTCCTGCCCCAGCATGTTGTCGATCGGGTCGCCGACAAAGCGGAACATCGAAAACGCCACCAGCCCGACGACCAGAAGGACAAGCACCGATTGCAGGACGCGGCGGATGACGAAGGCGAGCATGCGTCGTTTGTGGTCTGCGGGCGCGGTCGGGTCAAGCGCCGTTGAAGCGCCGTCAAAGCTCCGGTAGGCCCAGCCGCACCCTGCCGTCCAGAATGCCCGCGACGAAGGCACAGCCGTTCTCCGGTGCACTGAAATGCAGCCAGGCCCGCGACATGAACATGCCCGGCGCAAGAGCCAGCGTGAACTGGTTGATCCCGTTCACCTCCGCCGGTGTTTCGACTGGCCACGCGGCCAGAAAGCGCGCGCGGTCTTCGGGCGAGATCGTCTGAAACTGCATGGCGGTCGCAATGTATTCCTGCGTTGTGCGGTCGGTCAGGAACCCGTCCGTCACATGGTAAAGCGCCGCATGCGCCAGTTCGTGAACCACGAGGCCGGCAAAGAGATCGGAGATCGCCATTCCGGGAAACATCGCCGCCGTGTCGTCGCGGGCCGCCAGTGCCTGCGGCGACAGAACCGTGATCTCGCCCGTGCCGCATTCGAACTGACCGATACAGTGGGGCGCGCCCCCTATCTCCTCCGCCACGGTCAGCCGAACCGGCCAGTCGGGCGCGAGGCCACATTCGGCAAGCACGTCCCGTGCGCGGGTCGCGGCGGCGCAGACCAGTCCCGCCTCTTCGGGCCCTGCCCGCACCTGCAGATCGACGGTCTCGCACTGAACGTCATCCGACTGGCCCGCGCCGGCCGAAAGACCCAGCAGGATCATCGCAAAAAGAATTCGGTTCATCACTCACCTCCCATTCCCTGTCTACCGGTCGCGGGCGCTATGCGATTTGATCCCGATCAGAACCGCACGCAGGGTTTACCCCGTCCTAACCTTGTGCAGGTGTCACTGGGCCTCTGGCAAGACCGGGTTGCGATCCGGAAAACAGGGTCTATCCCGGCCCGAATTGCCCAAAGCGAGGCCCGCCCATGTGTTTGTCCACCGCAGCCCTGACCCTGTTCCTCGCCCTTCTGCCGCCCGAGAAGGTGACAGAGGCCGAAGGTCGCGTGACCGTTCATGCCGATGCGGGCGACGTTGTGTGGGAAAGGGCCGGGATCGGCTGGTGCAAAGATCAGGCACTCAACGGACGCTGAGTCCTGCAACACGATCACGCCAATCCGCGCGCGACGCGCTTGAGTTCCTTTTCAAGCGCACCGGGCCGGGCACGGGCCGCCTTGAGCGCCGTTTCGGCATCCTTGCCCTCGACCGCCGCTGCGGCAAGGGCGGCAAGGCTGAAGGCCGGGACCCGCGCGGTGCCGGTCAGCGCCGCCCGGCCCAGCGCAGCAGTGGCCAGATAGGTCAACTGCCCGCCCAGAACCCCCGGACCTTCGGCGGGAATGCCATCGGCGATGCTTTCGCAGGCCGCTGCATCGGGCGAGACATAGCTGCGACAGATCATCGGTCGCGCGTCATAGGCGCGGCAGGTGCGGGTTTCGGGGTCAAGCGCGGGACAGGCGCGCGGGTGCCATGCCCGCCCGTCCAGCCCGCCCGCCAGCGGGGCAAGCGCGCCGTGCAGCGCGCGGGCCTCGAATTCGGTGATCGTGCCGCCATCTTCGCCCGTCAGGATGCAGCAAAAGGCGCACCCCGCGCGGCAGGCGGCCATGGCGGCATCATCCTGCTGGCGGGTCGCAAGTTCGGTGCTGCCGATCTGCACCGCCGCCGCGCCCCGCGCGATATCGCCCAGAACGGCGGCCACGCTCGCCCCCCGCGAAAGCTGCGCCTCGACAAGGACCAGAAGGATGCGCCGCACCCGGTCCAGCACCGGCCCCGAGAGGCCCGGCACCCGGGCGGTGTCGATCCGCGCGCGGAGGCCGTCCGCATCGCGGATCGGACCCTGCGGCGGTTTTCCGCGCTTTGCCCGATTGGCCGAAGGTTTGCTCATCTCCGGGGCAACCGCCCCCGCTCAGTTCACCGTCACCCAGCGCAGGATAAAGAAATCGTCCGGGCGCTGGGTCAGGTCGATATTCGACTTTGCGCCCCAGACCAGCGGCTGGACGTAGAGCGTCACATAGGCCGCCTCGTCCTGCAAAAGCCCCGCGACCTCGTCCAGCATCGCCTGACGCTTGCCCTCGTCGATCTCCGACTGGATCATCGGCAGAAGCGCGTCGACGCGCGCGTTGGAATAGCCGCCGAAATTCCATGTGCCCAGCTTGTCATTGGGGGTATGGGCGAGGAAGCGGATCGGGTGTTCGGCATCGAAGGTGCCCGGCGACCAGCCCAAGAGGAACATGTCGAAATTATCGGCGCGAAGTTCGGGCCAGTAGTTCGACACCGGCATCGAATCAAGCTGTGCCTCGATGCCCACCTGCGCCAGCATCCCCACGACGGCCTGACAGACGGCCTCGTCGTTCAGGTAGCGGTCGTTGGGGCATTTCAGCCCGAACGAGAACCCCTCGGGATAGCCCGCCTCGGCCAGAAGCGCCCGGGCGCGCGTCGGGATCGAAGGCGGGGCGGTCGGCAAGGGCGGTCGAGTAGCCGCGCATCGCGGGCGAGACAAGCTGGCTCGCCGGTTCGGCATTGCCGCGCATGATCGTCTGCAGGATCGCGGGCACGTTCACCGCATGGGCCACGGCATTGCGGACGCGGACATCGCGGAACGGGTTCGGATCGCCCGCATTCGCGCCGTATTTCAGCGCCTCGTGATCATGGGCAAAGCCCAGCATGATGACCCGCGCCTCGATCCCCTGGATGACCTTCACGCCCTCCGATTGCGACAGCCGCGCGGCGTCCTGAATCGGCACCGGGTTGATCAGGTCGACGTCGCCCGACAGAAGCGCCGCAACCGCGGTGGCCGGGTTCTGGATCGGGGTAAAGGTCGCCTTGGTGATGTTGTGCTCGGGCGTCGCCCCACCAGCCGTCGAACGGCTCAAGCACGGTTTGCAGGCCGGGCTGCCGTTCGGTGACGCGGAACGCACCGGTGCCATTGGCGTTCAGCGTGGCATAGTTGCCGTTTTCCTTGTCCGGGCGCTCGGTCCCGTTCGCCGCCGCCCAGCCCGAATCCATGATCATCCAGTTCGCGATGGAGTCGGGAAAGATCGGGTTCGGCGCGGTGGTCATGATGTCGACCGTGAAATCGTCCACGACCCGAACCTCTGATACGGGCGCGAACCACGACCGCGTGTCGCTTTCCTCGGCCGAGGCGCGTTCATAGGAAAACAGCACGTCCTCGGCGGTGAAATCGCTGCCATCCTGGAACGTGACCCCCTGCCGCAGGGTAAAGCGCCAGCCTTCGCCGGCGCCGATCGGTTCCCATGCCGTGGCAAGGGCCGGTTCGACGGTCATGTCCTTGCCGCGGCGCACAAGGCCCTCATAGACGTTGTTCAGAAAGCCAAGGACCGGGGCGGAGTTCACCGCATGGGGGTCAAGGGTCTGTGGGTCCGTGGTGCCCGCCCAGCGAAACTCGGCGGCATGGGCGACGGACGCCAGAAGGGTCGTCGCGAACAAGGCGGTGGCAGCAGTGCGGATCATCGTCGTCTCCCTGATCTCGGTGATCCACGAGGTCTGGCAGGCAGCGCCCAGGCTGGCAAGCATCTTCACCGGTTCGTGATGCGGAATCCCGGGTGCGATCCGCGCCCGGGCCGGTCTATCCCTTCGGGCAGCCAAGGGCGCGCACCACGGCCTCGGACGCAGAGGCGGCCACCGGCCCGATTTCGTCCAACGCCGCCTCAAACGCATCGCGGTCGGTGGTCTTGCAGGCTGCGCTGACCCGGTCGATCGCCTGTTCCACCGATTGCAGGCCCAGCATCCCCGCCGCGCCCCGCAGCTTGTGCAGCGTCTCGGAAATCGCCGGATCGGCATCCCCGGGCGATACCTCGCGCAGCATCGGAAGGCTCGCGTCCAGTTCGGCAAAGAACCGGTCCACCGTCGCCCGCGTCATCGCGTCGCCAAGGGTCTGACGCAGGTCGCCGATCACGTCGAGCGCGAGGGTGCCGGACCCGGGCACGGCCTCCTCGTCGGGTGCGCCGATCCCGGCAAGCGTGGCCCGCAGAACCGGCAATCGCAGCGGCTTGGTGCAAAAGCCGTCCATCCCCGCCTCCGTGGCCTTCACGCGGTATTCCTCGCGCCCATGCGCGGTCAGCCCAAGGATATAGGTCGCCGTGTTGGGGCCGCCCCCGGCGCGGATCCGCCGGGTGGCCTCGATCCCGTCCATCACCGGCATGCTGATATCCATGATGATAAGGTCGAACCGGCTCTCCTCCGCCGTCGCCACGCCCTTCTGCCCATCTTCGGCCTCCCACACATCATGCCCGAATTTCGCAAGCATCTCGCGCAGGACCGACCGGTTGATGGCGTTATCCTCGACGATCAGCACCCGTTTCGGCGAGACGGACGCAGAGACCGCCACGGATACGGGCGGCTGTTCGGGCGCGCCGTCGGGCTCCTCGGGCCGGACGCGCTCCAACGGCACCGTGAGGGTGAAGACACTGCCCGCCCCGGACAGGCTCTCGGCCTTGAGATCGCCGCCCATGAGCCGCGCGACCTTGCGCGAGATCGACAGGCCAAGCCCGTCACCGCGCGTCTGCCGCCCGCCCGACCGGGCAAGCGCGATGAAATCGGCGAAGATGTCCTCCAGCCGGTCAGCCGGAATGCCGGGGCCGGTATCGTGCACCGCGAATGTCGCGACGGTCTCATCGGGGCCGTGTATCCCCCGGACCTCCAGCGTGATCCCCCCGGTTTCGGTGAACTTGATCGCATTGCCGACCAGGTTGGTCAGGATCTGGTTGATCCGCCCGCCATCCGCATGGAACTGCCGGTCCATCGAGGGGTCGAAATCCACCACCAGCGTCAGCCCCTTTTCAAGCGCCAGCGTCCGCAGCACATCTGCCACGCGAAACACCGTCGCCCGAAGCGGGAACACGGTCGGCGACAGCGACATCACGCCGGACTCGATCCGGGTGATATCCAGCGCCTCGTTGACATTCTCCAGCAGGATCTCGCCCGAAGCCGCCGCGACCTCGACAAAGCGTTCCTGCGTCTTGTCCAGCGCCGTGGTCTTCAACAGGTCGAGCACGCCAAGGATGCCGTTCAGCGGCGTCCGCATCTCGTGGCTCTTCACCGTCAGGAACTGCGATTTCGCCCGGTCCGCGCTTTCGGCCCGGTCGCGGGCGTCGATAAGCTCCCGCTCGTTGATCTTGCGCTGGCTGATGTCGCGCAGATAGGCGATGAACAACTCGCTGCCATCCCGCCGCGCCGATGTGATGTTCAGTTCCACCGGAAATTCCTCGCCGGTCTTGCGCAATGCTGTCATTTCCATTCGTCCTCCGTCGATGACATGTCGCGTGCCGGTGGCAAGATAGCGCGCCATGCCTGTTGCATGGGCCGCGCGCTTGTCGTGCGGCACGATTGTATGTTCCAACTTGCAGCCCAGTATCTCGTCGCGGTTCCAGCCGAAGATGCGCGCGGCCGCCGCGTTGTAATCGACGATCGTCCCGCTCCCGTCGGCGATGATGATCCCGTCAAGCGAGGCCGCGACGGTGGCGGCAAGCCGCTCGGTCGTGGCGCGTATCTCGGCATCCTTCCGGCGCATGCCGACCAGAACCCGGTCGAGGAACAGAAGCGCGGCGGTCAGCGAGGTCAGAAGGACCATCGCCACGGCCCCGATCCGGCGCAACTGCTGTGCGAACGCCTCGCGCCGGGCCTCCTCGGCGGCGGCGCCAAGCGTCAGACCAAGCACGGCAAGCCGCCGCACATCGGGCCGGGCCGCGTCGGTGATCTCGCGCAGGCGGTCCACATCCTCCATCGTAAGGGCGCCGGGACGGTCGACGATGGCCACCGCGTCGCCGGCGAAATCGTCAAGCATCGCAAGGATGCGCGTCGCGTCCTCGTTGCCGGCCCACAGACCCCGGTTGCGGCCCTCGCGGATCAGGCCAAGCCGGCTCAGCGCGATATCGGTTCGCAGGCGCAGGGCATCGCTGTCCGGCACGGCGCGGCTTTGCTCCTGCGCGAGCGCCGCGCTCAGATTGGCAAATTCGGTTTCTGCCTGAACGATCGTCCACTGGGTATTGTCGGTCTCGGCGGTGGACAGTGCGCGCAGGTCGCGCGGAAGCTTCGCCCCCATCAGGCCCAGAAGGACCAGAAGCCCGGCAATCAGCGCATAGATGATCAGTTGCCTTGTCATGCCCCTTGCTCCGCCCCGCCCGCGCTCATTCCACCACGGAGAGTTGCCGAAGTTGCCAGACAGAGCGGGAATAGACCGTCTCGGTCCGGAACTCGGGTGCCGCGTCATAGGGATAGACGAGCCAGAACGGCCCCTTGTCGCGCACCGGCATCTCGGCGCCGTTCATCCGGGTGGCCACGATTGGAAACCGGTCCGCCGCGCCCGGCAGGGGCATCTCGACCGAATAGTCGTTCAGCGCGGTCAGCCGCAGCGTGGTGCCCTCCGCCCCCGCGCGCGCCAGGATATCGGCCAGCGCCACGCCCGTGAACTCCACCACCCCGTCGGTCCAGATCGTCCTGGTCCGGACCTCCGCCTGCGGCATCGCATCCAATTCGGCCAGCGAATAGACGCTGCTCCGACCGTCGCGCGACAGGACGGACAGGGCCGGATCTGCGGCGCGGGCAGGCCCCAGAGCGACGAGAATGACAAGGCAGGCCCCGAGGAGGGCGCGAAATACGGGCGACATGACGATCTCCATGCAAGAATTTGCCCGTCTTTAACCCGTCTTTACTGAGAACCGGTGAAGCATGGGCATAGGTCACTATCCGAAAGGATAGGCCGGGCCGGTTCAGACCGGGCCGGCCTGCCAACACGTCATGCAGTGGCCGGGCAAAGATCAAGGAGCACGGGATGCCCCGAATTCTCATCGCGGACGATCACGACCTGGTGCGGGACACGATCGCGGCCTATCTGGCGCGGGCCGACGGGTTCTCCGTCGCCACCGCCTCGACCCTTGACGAAAGCATCGCGAAACTGCGGGGCGATTTCGTCTTCGATCTCACCATTCTCGATTATCACATGCCGGGCATGGACGGGCTCACCGGGCTTCAGCGCGCGGCGGGGGCGTTTCCCGCCACGCGATTCGCGCTCATGTCGGGCGTGGCCAAACCCGATGTCGCGAAAGAGGCCATGCGTGTGGGCGCGGCCGGGTTCTTTCCGAAATCGCTCTCCGCCGACACGATGGTCAACGCGGTCCGATTCGTTCTTTCGGGCGAGCGGTACTTCCCGGTCGATATCTCGGTGGGCGCCAACGCGGTGACACGGCCAAAATCCTATTGCGGCCTGACCGGACGCGAGGTTCAGGCCCTGCGCGGGCTCTGCGCCGGCAAGTCCAACAAGGAAATCGCCCGCGACCTGGACCTGCGGGAGGTCACGGTCAAACTTCACGTCAAGAAAATCCTTGGAAAACTGGGCGTCAGGAACCGCACACAGGCCGCGCTTCGCGCCCGCGACGACGGGTTCGAATAGACCCTGTTCCTGCCGGATCGCCGCGGTTCCGGTCCTGTCATGATGTCAATAATCATGGATTCTTGAATGTAAATCAAAGTTGACAGATCGCCATTGCTGGTGTTCGATTTCTGAAAAAAGGCTGGTCTTTCTTCTGTCTCCGGATGGCCGGAGCACGCGAAAGTCCGGGGGATGGACCATGACACTACTCGATCAAGGCCGCACGTCACTCCCGCCTCCGGGCTGTGAAGAGACCGAGGCCAGCATCGACCGGCTGAAAGCCCGACTTTCCGAAGAAACCGTTGCGGATCTGGCGAAAGAGGTCCTGGCCCGCGTCGCCCTGCGCGCCGAGAAAAGGACACTCCCCGCCGATCCGATCCCAGAGGCCCGGGTCGAGAAACTCGCCCTCGCGCTTCTGTCCGAGAGCCCCGGTGCCGCGGCCGAGATGGTGCAGGGCCTGCTGGACGACGGGGTGCCCGCCGAATCGGTCTATCTCGACCATCTTGCGCCCGCGGCCCGCATGCTGGGCGCATGGTGGAACGAAGATCGCGTTCCGTTCGCGATGGTCTCCATTGGCACCAGCCGCATCTCCGGCATCATGCGCCGGGTCGGCCGCCTCTTCCCCAATCCCTCGGGGGGCTTCGGAAGATCCGCCGTCTTCGCCTCGGTTCCCGCCGAAACCCACACGATCGGCATGCACATGGCGGCCGATCTGTTCCGCAAGGAAGGCTGGGTCATCGACCTCAAGACCGGGTTCACCCATGACGCGCTCGTGGCCGGGATCCGGACGTCGGCCAGCCCGGTCGTGGGTCTGTCCGCCGGTGGCGCCTATGCGCTTCCCCGGCTGTCCCGGCTGGTGGCGGCGATCCGGAAGTCCTCTCCCGGTGTCTCGATCCTTGTCAGCGGCCAGATCGTGCAAGACCTCCCCGACCTCCTGACCTCCACGGGGGTCGAGGCGATTGCGACCGATTTCCCCACCGCGCTCGCCGCGATGGAGGCGCTTTGGGAACGTGCGATTGCCGGCCCGGCCCGCCGAACCGCCTGAGACCTCGCCCCATTGCCATCTTGATGCCGGATTCTCGCGCTAGGCCGAGACGTCAGAAGACAGACGGAGCAGAGCAATTCTGGATATCGGGTATTGTCCGGAGAGCGTGGGAATTCTCCACGCCCTGATCTTTGGCGCCGACGGCGCCTGTATCGACATGGGCATCTCGTCGCTCCTGCCGGCGGTCGCGGCGTTCATGACGGCCGTGGTGGTGCTCCAGTTGCTTGGCAGCCGCCTCCTGCGCGCCCTGCTGGGCCGCAATGATCCGGTCGCGCGGGTCGACCGCGCCAAGACGGAGCCCAAGCCGGCCAAGCAGGTCACCCCCACCGGCCGCCGTCTGGAACGGTCCGGCGGACGCCGCGGCACCGACCCGAAATACGATGACGGGCCGATCCGCAGCACCCGGCCCATGTGAGCCGCATCACGCCTGAAGCGCCAGCGCCAGATCCATGACATTCGTCCCGGTGGGTCCGGTCACGAACAGCGCCCCCCGCGCATCCAGATAGGTCCCGCTATCGGCGGCAATCAGGGCCTCGGCGCCCCCGGGGCCCCATGTTGCGCCATCCACAAGCCCCCCTGCGGCATTCGTGGGCCCATCGCTGCCATCGGTTCCCGCCACCAGCACGCTCAGACCCCCGCGCCCCGCGATCCGCTCGGCCACCGACAGCGCCAGCGCCTGGTTGCGCCCGCCCCGACCGGGGTCGGGCGGCAGAACCGTCACCGGCTCGCCGCCCCAGATCCGCAATCCCGGCGTTCCGTCCAGCGCCCCCGCGATCCGCCCGGCGGCCTCGGCCACGTCACAATAAAGCGTCTCTTCCGACGACAGCACCGTCAGCCCCAGTCGCCGCGCCTCTGCCGCCGCCGCCGCGCGCGCAATCGCATTCGACGCCACGATCCGACCCTCATAGGCAAAACCGCGGGTCGCCGGCGCGGCGCCGATCCCCGATCCGATCACGCCCATCGCGTCGCCCTCGACATCGGAAATCGCAAGTACTGTCGCCCGTGCCCCCGGAAACTCCGCCAGAAGCTTGCCCCCCTTGATCCGCGAGATCGTCTTGCGCCGCGCGTTCATCGCGTGGATATCTAACCCCTGCGCCAGCATTTCGCGGTTCAGCCGCGCCAGATCCTCCAGCGTCAGGTCACCCTCCAGAACCTCCACCAGCGACGAGGCACCGCCCGAGACCAGCAACAGAAGGTGACTGTCGGCCGTCATGCCCCCTACCGCCTCCAGAAGCCGCGCCCCGGCCTGAAGGGAGGCAGTATCGGGCACCGGATGGGCGGATTCGATGATTTCCGTCCCGGGTGGCAGGCCCGCGTCTTCGGAATGGCCGTATTTCGTGATCACCAGACAGGGCACGTCCGGCCCGAACCGGTCCGTCGCCGCCCGGGCCATGCTCGCGGCGGCCTTGCCCACCGCGATGATCCGGTCCGGCGCGGGGCCGGTCAGATCGCCCAGCGCGACAGTGACGGCCTCGTCTCCGCGCACCGCGCGCACCCCGGCCCACCACACGCGCTCCAGAATTTCTTTCGCCTTGGCCAAGCCCGATCCCCCGCAGGAGTTGCAACAGGCCTTTCATGCAGACATATAGAAACAGCCGCAAGGGAACGAAGGGCGCCATGACCAACTACCTCGAATTCGAAAAACCGCTCGCCGAGATCGAAGGCAAGGCCGAAGAACTGCGCGCCATGGCCCGGTCCAGCGAAGGCATGGATGTCTCGAAAGAGGCCGCGGCGCTGGACGCCAAGGCCGCGCAGATGCTCAAGGACCTCTACAAGGACCTGTCGCCCTGGCGCAAATGCCAGGTGGCGCGCCATCCCGACCGGCCCCATTGCCAGGATTACATCAAGGCGCTGTTCACCGATTACACGCCGCTTGCCGGCGACCGGAACTTTGCCGACGACATGGCGGTGATGGGCGGTCTGGCGCGGCTCAACGACCGGCCGGTGATGGTGATCGGCCACGAAAAGGGCACCGACACCAAGACCCGGATCGAACATAACTTCGGCATGGCGCGCCCCGAGGGCTACCGCAAGGCGATCCGCCTGATGGAACTGGCCAGCCGCTTCAACGTGCCGATCATCACCCTTGTCGATACGCCCGGCGCGTTTCCCGGCAAGGGCGCCGAGGAACGCGGTCAGTCCGAGGCGATCGCCCGCTCCACCGAGATGTGCCTCAAGGTCCGGGTGCCGCTGGTCAGCGTCATCATCGGCGAAGGCGGCTCCGGCGGCGCGGTGGCATTCGCCACGGCGAACCGCGTGGCGATGCTGGAACATTCGATCTATTCCGTGATCTCGCCCGAGGGCTGCGCCTCGATCCTCTGGAAGGATGCCGAAAAGATGCGCGAGGCCGCCGAGGCGCTGCGCCTGACCGCGCAGGACCTCAAGACGCTGGGCGTGATCGACCGGATCATCCCCGAACCCATGGGCGGGGCCCAGCGCGACCGCAACGCCTCGATCAAGGCGGTGGGTAAGGAAATAGACTCTATGCTTGCCGAACTCGTCGAGCTTTCGGGCGACAAGCTGGTCAAGGACCGGCGCAAGCGGTTCCTCGACATGGGATCGCGCGGACTGGCGGCCTGACGCCCTACCACATGGTCCGGGCCGCGCGGGGCGCCCAGTCGGCGTCATAGGTCGCACCGCCCTCCGCGCCGCCGGTCATCTCGGCCAGAAGATCCCCGGGCGAGGGTAGGTCCGCGCTCTCGTCCACCCCGCTCCAAAGCCCGGCCCGCATCACCGCCCGGGCACATTGGAAATAGATCTCGCCGATGGTCACCACGATCACGCTGCGCGGCTCTTTCCCGTCCCGCGCAAAACCGGCCCGCAACTCGCCATCGGCCGTCACGATCGCGGTTCCGTTCACCCGCACCACGTTCGTCGATCCGGCGACCATGAACATCAGCGATACCCGCGGATCGGCCACGATGTTGCGCAGACTGTCGATCCGGTTGTTGCCGTGCCAGTCGGGCAGGGCCAGCGTCCGGGCGTCCAGGACGCGCACCACCGGGCCATCGTCACCCCGGGGGCTGCCATCCGTGCCCTCGGGGCCGACCGTGCCCAAAACGCAGAACCGCGCCCGCGCGATCCACGCCGCATAGCCCGGCGTCATCCGGTCCGCGACCTTCCGCAGCGATGGCGCCGCCGGCGTGCCGTAAAGCGCCTCCAGTGCCGCGAGATCTTCGATCGGCTTCAAGAGCTATGCCCGCCGCCGAACTCCGCCTCGGCCATCAGCGTATCGGACCGGCTTTCGATCTGCACGCCGATCACCTCCATGAAGTCCTCCTTCGACTTGCCCGCCCGGATCTTCGGCAGGAATTCCACCACCGCCACGCCGGGTTTGCGCAAAATACCCCGTTTGGGCCAGAACAGACCCACATTCGTGGCCACCGGATAGCAATCCTGCCCCAGCGCCTCGTACAATATCCCGGTGCCGATCTTGTAGGGTTTCGAAACCCCCGGCGCCACGCGTGTGCCCTGCGGATAGATGATAAGCTGCCCCGGCCGCTTCATCCCGCGGGTCACATCCGCCACCATCTGCCCGATCGCCTTGCCGCGCTTGCCGCGGTTCACCGGCACACAGCCGATCCGCCAGGCGTACTGGCCCAGAAGCGGCGCGAACAGCAATTCGCGCTTCATGATGAACCGCCCCATGGGAACGGTGCCGAAGATCACGATGATATCAAGAAAGCTCTGGTGCTTGGCGGCCACCAGCGCCGGACCTTGCGGTGGCGTGCCCCGCACCTCGACCTTCAGCCCCACCATCCACGACATCGTCCAGAGGACCCAGCGGCACCACGCGTGACAGGCGGCAAGCGCCCCGTCCCGGCTCCACAGCGCCCATGGGAAATAGACGATCGCCAGCACAAGCATCATCACGTAGATCTGGATGTTGAAGATCAGCGACCGCAGCCACTGGAATGCGTGACCCATCATCGCGTCTCCCTCAAACGCCGCATCGCCGCCAGACGCGTGGCCCAGAACGACAGGACCCCGGCCATAAGGGGGATGAGACAGCGGCAGCAGCCACTCCGCCCCGGCAAAGCCAAGCCCCGACAGGAACGCGCCCGGCGTGTCCGATGCGGGCAGGACCGCGACCGAGGCCATGCCGGCAAGCGTCCCGGCCGCCGCGCCCGCCAGCGTCCGCAGGGTGAACCGCCGGGTAAAGGCCCGTGCGACATAGGCATCCTTGGCTCCGATCAGCCGCAGGACCGCAATCACGCGCGCATTGGCCGACAGCGCCGCACTGGCCGCCAGCGTCACCATCGCCGCAAGCGATCCGCCGATCAGAACCACCGACAGCCAGCCCAGAAACCGCAACCGCTCCGCCGCCTCGATCAGGGGCCGCCGCCAGCGCGTGTGATCGTCCAGAACCGCACCGGGAACCTCGGCCCGAAGCCGCAGCCGCAAGCCCTTCGGCATCGAACCCCTCGGCGGTCTCGATGATCTCGATCAGCCGGGGCAGGGGCAGCGCGTCGATCGGCAGATCCGGCCCGAACCAGGGTTCCAGCAGGTCACGCTGCTCCGCGTCCGACAGCGCCCGCGCCTCGGCGATCCCCGGCGTCTGCTCCAGAATGGCCAGCGCCGCCGCGGTCTGGGCCGGGATCTGCTCGGCGGGGGCCGAGATCCGCACCGTGGCCGTCCGCGCAAGCTCCTCGGCCCAGCGGTCCGCAAGCCGGTCGGTCGAGAACAGAAGCGCAAGCGCGAAGACACAGAGATAGGCCATCGCGCCCGCCACGAATACCGTCAGCAGCGCGGTGATGCCGGTGGGCGGCACGATCCGGTTCGGATCGTCCTTGGCGGGCAGAAACAGACCCTTTTCCATCACAAATCAGTCCCCGCCAGTTGCAGCGCGCCGCCGCGCAGCCGCAGCACGCGGGCCTGAACCTGCGCCTTGGCCTGCCGGATCAGGGCAAGGTCGTGGGTCGCCACCAGCACCGTCTTGCCCATCTTGTTCAGCTGCACCAGAAGCTGCAGGAGCCGCGTCGACATCTCCCAATCCACGTTGCCGGTGGGTTCGTCGGCAAGGATCAGGTCGGGCGACATGATGACGGCGCGGGCAAGGGCGGCGCGCTGCCGCTCGCCGCCCGACAGTTCCGGCGGGCGCGCGCGGGCGCGGTCGGTCAGGCCGACCCAATCCAGAAGCTGGGTCAGGTTCTCGCGCTCGGCCTCGGGATTGCGCCCCGCGACGGTCAGCGGCAGGGCGATGTTCTCGGCCACCGACAGATGGTCGAGGAACTGGCAATCCTGATGCACGATCCCGATCCGCTGGCGCACCTTGGCCACGCGGTCGCGGTCAAGCTCGGCCGCGTCCTCGCCGAAGATCTCGATCCGACCGCGCTGGACGGCCAGTTCTAGGTAGCACAGCTTCAGGAACGTGGTCTTGCCGCTGCCCGACGGCCCGGTCAGGAAATGAAACGACCCCGGGGCCAAGGTCAGAGACAGATCGGACAAAAGCGGCCGATCTCCGTAGCTATAGCCGACCTCTGAAAGTTCGATCACAATCTGTCCTTCACCGCACCGCGCGACACTTTTGCCTCAGCGCCGTCGGTCTTTCAATCGCGCATTGGCCTGATCCCTTTGCGTTTTCGCAATCGCCTGCTAAGACACTTGTCAAATGAGGCAGGATTTGAGTGGCGAAATGCCAGGCCGGGTGGGTTTGATGCGTCTGATTTGCCCCAATTGCGATGCACAATACGAAGTCGATGCGGCGATGATCCCCGCGTCGGGCAGAGACGTGCAATGCTCCAATTGCGGAAAGACGTGGTTCCAGGGGGGTGACTCCGCCGGATCAGAGCCTGTTGCGGTCAGGAAGGCTCTTCCGGCCATGGCCTGACCGACGAGGCCCGCGAATTCTTTTCCCGCGACGAGACCGACGAACCGGATGCGGAACTGGTCTCGGAACGCGGCCCCGATGCCGACGATCTGCCCGAGGACGGGACCGGCAGCGGCTCGGACGACCCGTGGCACGATGATGTCGAAGAGACCGCGGACGCGGAAGAGGACGCACCGACCCCTGTAGAGGAGGTCGAGGAGCCCGAACCCGCAGCCGCAGAGGCCCGGGAACCAGAGCCCGAACCCGAACCAGAGCCCGAACCGGAAATCTCCGTCGACGAGGCACCGGAAGAAACCCACGAAGCCGTCGCCGAGGAAACCGCCGAAGAAGCCATCGAGGAAGCCGCCGGACGAAGCAGCGGAAGAAGCCGAAGAGAGGCGGCGGCCGAAGAGCCTGCCGACGATGATTACGACGACGATGACGGGCGGGATGACGACGATGCACCCCATCCGGCCGCCGAAGATGCGGCCACCGAACGTCCGGCCCCTGAACGCCCCGATATCGACGCCGCCGTTCTGGGCATTCTCCGCGCCGAGGCGGAGCGCGAACTGGCCGCCCGCCGCGCGGAAGAGTCCGAGGCGACTGGAATCGCAGCCGGATCTTGGCCTTGCCGATCCGGAACGGGCCAAAACCGGCGAGGGCGCGATCAGCGCCCGCACCGCCCGCCTGCGCGGCAATGGCAGCGACGAGGATCAAGGCAGCGCGCGCAAGACGCTCCTGCCCGATATCGACGAAATCAATTCGACCCTCACCGCGACCTCCGACCGGGTCTCGGCCGGCACCCAGGCGCGCAATCGGTCCAGCAGGTCCAGAAGCGCCGCTCTGGCTTCCGCATGGGGTTCGCCGCGTTGATGGTGGCGACGGCGGTTCTGATCCTGCTCTATCTCTACGCGCCGCAACTGGGCCGTATGGTGCCCGCACTCGAACCATCCCTTGCGTCCTACGTGGATTGGGCCAACGGGGTGCGCTTGTCGATCGACGGGTTCCTCGAACGCTCGGTGGAACGCCTGACCGACCTTCTGGTCTCAAGCTCCTCCTGATCCCGTCGGCCAGAGCGCCGGGTCAGAACCGGTCGAGCAGCCGCTTCAGGTATTCCAAGCTCGACATCGGGGCGCGACTGGTCCGCCGACCGCCGCCGGATTTCGTCCAGAAGCTCGCGCGCACGGCGATAGACATCCTCGTCCTGCACAAGGTTCTGATCGGTGCCAAGCCGCCCGCTCTCGCCGCTTTCGCGGCCAAGCGGGTCGCGGCGTGCCCACCTGGTTGCCCTCGCTCATCGCCTCGCCCTGCTGGCCGGGCTGACCCTGCTGCTGGGCCATCTGCTCGCCCAACTCGCGCATCCCTTCGCGCAAGGCCTCGATCGCCTCGGACTGGTCGTCCAGCGCGCCGGCGTAATCCTCGTCGCGCAGCGCCTCCTCGGCGCCGTCCATGGCGCGGCCCGCCCGGTCAAGCGCGTCGCGCGCGGCCTCGCCCTCGGGGGTGCCCGCCCCGGGCAGGTTCTGCTGCTGGCGGCCCAATTCCTGCCGCAGGGCCTGTTGCCGGTCGGCCAAGCCCCTGCGGGTTCAACGGGTCCGTGCCCGGGTTGCTGACCCTGACCCTGTCCCTGGCCCTGCTGCTGTCCGTCGCCCGGCTGGCCCTCGCCCGGTTGCCCCGGCTGCTGGCCCTGACCCTGCTGACCCTGTTGCCCGGGCTGCTGGTTCTGGCCCGGCTGGTTCTGGCCGAACTGCTCCTGCAGATCGCGAAACGCCTCGTCCGACAGCTCCTGCTGTTCCCGAAGCGTCTCGGCCAGACCTTCCATCGCCTGCTGGCCTTCGCTTTGCTGACCGTTCTGGCCCTGCTGGCCCTGCGCGATCTGCATGTTCTCCATCATCTGCCGCAACTGCTCCAGAAGCTGCTGCGCCTCGGCGGTGCGGCCCTGTTCCATCAGTTCCTGCAACCGCTGCAACATCTGTTCCAGCTGGTCGCCGGTCATCTCCTGCATGTTCTCGTTCTGCGCCTGCTGGTTCTGGTCGCCCTGCTGCTGCTCGGCCAACTGGCGCATGTAATCCTGCATCGCCTCGCGCAGTTCATCCATCAGCTCGGCGATTTCCTGATCCGTCGCGCCGTTCTCGATCGCATCCGACAGCCGGTCCTGCGCCCGCCGCAGCCGCTCCAGCGCATCCGCCAGATCGCCCTCTTCGATCAGGATCGCGATATCCCACAGAACCTCGGCGGTCTCATCCTGCAACTCGGTCGTCACCGTGCCATAGGTGAACGCCGCCTCCAGCCGCCGGATCGCGACCCGCAGCTTCAGATAGGCGGTCTCGGAACGGAACAGGTCCTCGGGCGCATGGCTCACCGCGCGCAACACGGCGGCGATGCGCGGCGCATTCTCGCGCGACCACAAAAGATCGCGCCGCTGTTCGATGATCGCCGAGGCCAGCGGGTCGAAGAACCGCCGCGCCGGCAGGGTCACCTCTTCCACCGGGCTCGCGCCGGTCTGCCCGGCCGCATCCTCCGCGAAAAGCGTCAGACTGACCGGCAGGCCGGCCCAGGGATGCTGGGCCAGATCGTCGATCAGGGTCTCCTCGAATTCCGCCCGGTCGCCGGTGATCGTCAGCGGCAGGTCCAGCACGACCACCTCGCGCGGCTCGGGATCGACGGCCAGACCATACCTCCGGTCGGCACGCGCGGGATCCAGCGTGATCTCGGCCCGGCCCGCAACCACCGCGTAATCGTCCCGTGCCGCAAAGGGCTGGCGGAACTCGCCGCCCACGGTGCGCTCCAGCGGCGCCGTCAGTTCGATCGAGGGGGCCTCGTCGGGGATCACCCGGATCTCCCACTCGCGCCCGCCGGGGCCGGAAATCGCAATCCGTCCGTCCTGCGCCACCGTGAAATTCTGCGTCGGATCGGATGCGGGCGGCACTTCGCCCGTCCGCGCCGAAACCGTCTCGTCGACCGTCAGCGCGCCGACCTCGCCGTAAAGCCGCAGGCTGATCTCGCTGCCCGCCGGGACGATCAGCGTTTCGCGGTCGATATCGTTGAGGTACAGGCTCGGACGTCCGGTATAGGCGGGCGGCTCCACCCAGCCCTCCCATGACGGCCCGGCGGCAAGCGCCTCGCCACCCAGCACCGGTGTCATCTCGCCCACGCTGGCCACGCGCCAGATCGACCCGAAGAGAAGCGCGGTGACAAAGGCCATGAGCGCGACATAGCGCAGGGCATAGGGGTCGCGGTCGGCCAGCCGAAGATCGGGCCGCACCGGGCGCGCGGCGGCGGCGCGTTCGGCCATCCGCTGCATATGCGCGTGCCAGACCTGCTCCGACGCCAGATCGCCCGCGCCGATCGCCTGGCTGTCGGTGATCGCGGCGATGGGGCGTCCCGGAAGGGTCCGGTCCAGCCGGTCCAGCGCCTCCGCCTCGGTCGGCGGGTCGAAACCGCCTTATCCCGCGCCACAAGGTCCAGACCGCGCCCGCCACGACGACCACGGCACCGGCCCAGACGGCCTCGAGCGGCAGGCTGTCCTGCAGGCCCAGCATCAGCGCCGCCAGCGCGGCCATCACGATGGTGAAAAGCGGCCAGAAGGCGCGCAGCGCGCGCTCGGCAAGCAGGCCCGCGCGGGTCAACCGCACCGGCCAGGTCAGACGGCGAACCGCCGCGTCAGGGCTGAACCTTTGTGTCGTCATCAATCTCGCGCCGTTCCTCTGGCACAAGATAGTGCGTCAGAGCCATTTAGGAATGGTATCGCGATTTATGATCTCGTCAAAGTCCGGTCTGGCCCGAATGACAGCGAATTGATGCTCATGCACCATGACCTCCGGAATCAGGGGCCGCGTGTTATATTCCGATGACATTACAGCACCATAGGCGCCAGCGGACCGGAACGCGACAAGGTCTCCGGCGGCCAGCGGCACCAATGCGCGGCCTTTCGCGAACGTATCGCCGCTTTCGCAGACCGGGCCCACGACGTCATATGTCGCATGATCCGACCCCGCCGCGGCCTCCCGCACCGGCACGATATCGTGCCACGCGCCGTACATCGCGGGCCGGATCAGGTCGTTCATCGCGGCGTCGAGGATCAGGAAATCCCGGTCCTCGCCCTGCTTCACATAGATCACCGAAGACACCAGAAGACCCGCATTCCCCGAGATAAGCCGCCCCGGCTCGATCTCGATCTCGCAGCCCAGATCGCCCACCGTCCGCTTGATCAGTGCGCCGTAATCCAGCGGCAGGGGCGGCGCGGAATTCGACCGCGCATAGGGAATGCCAAGACCCCCGCCCAGATCCAGCCGCCGGATGTCATGGCCATCGGCGCGCAGCAGCATGGGTCAGGTCCGCGACCTTCCGGTAGGCCTGCTCGAATGGCTCCAGATCCACCAGCTGCGAACCGATATGCACATCGATCCCCACCACATCGATCCCGGGCAACCGCGCGGCATGGGCATAGACCTCGCGCGCCCGGCTGATCGGGATGCCGAACTTGTTCTCGGCCTTGCCGGTGGCGATCTTTTCATGCGTCTTGGCGTCCACGTCCGGGTTCACCCGGATCGTGATCGGGGCCGTGGCGCCCATGCCATGGGCCACCTGCGACAGCAACTCGAGCTCCGGCTCGCTTTCGACGTTGAACTGCCGGATGCCGCCCTCCAGCGCGAGCCGCATCTCCGCGGCGGTCTTGCCCACGCCCGAAAACACGATCCGCTCGCCCGGAATGCCCGCCGCCTTCGCCCGCAGATACTCGCCGCCCGACACCACGTCCATGCCCGCGCCCAGATCGCCCATTACCTTCAGCACGGCCTGGTTCGAGTTCGATTTCATCGCGTAGCAGATCGTATGCGGCAATCCCTCCAGCGCCTGCTCGAACAACTGGTAATGCCGCGTCAGCGTCGCCTGGCTATAGACATAGAACGGCGTGCCCACCTCTGCCGCGATCTCGGGCAGCGGCACGTCTTCGGCGCACAACACGCCGCCCTGATACAGGAAATGGTCCATCAGGTCACCGGGCGCGCACGCAGGAACAGGTACAGGGGCAACCCGCACGACACCCCGATACAGAAGATCGCCGGGATCGCCACCAGCGCGATCCAGTTCTTCCGCACCCATGTCTCGGCGATGATCCAGACCGTCAGCGCGATCGCCGCGATCGTCAGGTCCCAGACAAGCCCATGGGTCGAGGCGTTGACATACCACGCGTCGATCAGCCCGCTCAGGCCGGTGCCGGTCTCGCGCATATAGGTCACGAAATAATACATCGGGTGAATCGCCCCCCAGACCGCAAGGGCCAGATAGATCCAGCGCAACGGGCTCATCAGAAACTCCCGCTCACACCGATGGTGGCGGTGCCCGACACGGTCAGGCCCGGCGCGGGGGCGGGGCTTTTCTGCTCCGGCGCGCCATCGGCACCGCATGCCGTCAGCGCCAGAAGCGCCATGACTGCCAGCCGTCTCAATTCGACACCGTCACGCCGACATCGCCGACTTTCCCCGACACGCTCGTGCCCACCGAAACGCCGCCCGACCCGACGCCGATACCGACGCCAAGATTGGGCCCGCTCGAACAGGCCGCCAGCCCGGAAACAACTCCAAGGGCAAGGATCAGGACCAATGCTCTCTTCATGCCAAACGCTCCTTCCAGCGCGCGATCTGCGCCCGCACCTGATCGGGTGCCGTGCCGCCATAAGAGGTGCGGCTTGCCACCGATTTGTCCACCCCCAGCACGTCGAACACCGCCGATGTGATCGCCCCATGGGCCGCCTGCATCTCGGCAAGGCTCAGGTCCGGCAGGTCGCACCCCCTGGCCTCCGCCACTGCCACAAGCGCGCCGGTCACGTGATGAGCGTCGCGAAACGGCAGTCCCGCCTCGCGGACAAGCCAGTCGGCCAGATCCGTCGCGGTCGAAAATCCCGACGCCGCCGCCGCGCGCAGGGCCGGCACATTGGCGGTCATGTCGCGCACCATCCCCTCCATGGCGGCCAGCGCCAGAAGGTAATTGTCGGCCGCATCGAACACCTGTTCCTTGTCTTCCTGCATATCCTTGGAATAGGCGAGCGGCAGGCCCTTCATCACCGTGAACAGCGCCACAGTCGCCCCAAGGATCCGCCCGATCTTGGCGCGGATCAGTTCCGCGGCATCGGGGTTCTTCTTCTGCGGCATGATGCTGGACCCGGTAGAGAACCGGTCCGACAGCGTGACGAACCGGAACTGCGCCGAGGACCAGATGACAAGCTCTTCGGCCATCCGCGACAGATGCACCGCCGAAATCGTGGCGGCCGACAGGAATTCCAGCGCGAAATCCCGGTCGCTCACCGCATCGAGCGAATTCGCCATGGGCCGGTCAAAGCCCAGCGCCGCGGCGGTCGCGTCCCGGTCGATCGGAAATCCCGTCCCGGCAAGCGCGGCGGCGCCCAGCGGGCTTTCGTTCATCCGCACCCGCGCGTCCCGAAACCGCCCCACATCGCGGCCGAACATCTCGACATAGGCCATCATGTGATGGCCCCATGTCACCGGCTGCGCGGTCTGCAAGATGGGTGAAGCCCGGCATCACCCAATCCGCCCCGGCCTCGGCCTGCGCCAGAAGCGCCCGCTGCAGGGCCTCGAGCCCCGAGATCGCCGCATCCGCCTGATCGCGGACCCAGAGCCGGAAATCCGTGGCCACCTGATCGTTCCGGACCGGCCCGTATGCAGCCGCCCGGCGGGCTCGCCGATGATTTCCTTCAGCCGCGCCTCGACATTCATGTGAATATCCTCGAGCGCGGTCGAATATTCGAACGTTCCCGCCTCGATCTCTGACAAGACCGTGAGCAGCCCTTCCCGGATCGCCTTTGCATCGCTATCGGTAATGATACCCTGTGCCGCCAGCATGGCGGCATGGGCGCGGGATCCCGCGATGTCCTGGGCAAAGAGCCGCTTGTCGAAGCTGATCGAGGCGTTGATCGCCTCCATGATCGCATCCGGCCCGGCGGCGAACCGCCCGCCCCACATCGTATTCTGGGTCTTGTCTGTCATGTCGTCTGTCCCGGAGGGGAAATGAAGCTCTTGTTATCCGCCGTCCTCTACACGGCCCTTGCCCTTGGTGCAAACGCTGGCAGCGCCGATACAGGCCGCGCTCGAGGCGCTGCGCGCGGGCGACATGAAGAAACTGATCTTTCATGCCGAACCACAACCGGTCACCGACGAGACCTTCACCGATCCCGAAGGGGCGGAATACCGGCTGTCGGACTGGAACGGGAAATACGTGCTTCTGAATTTCTGGGCCACGTGGTGCGCCCCCTGCCGCAAGGAGATGCCGGCGCTCGATGCGCTGCAACAGGAATTCGGCGGCGAGCGTTTCGAGGTGGTGACGCTGGCCACCGGCCGCAACGCGCTTGCCGGGGATCCGGCGCTTCTTCGAGGAAGAGAACATCACCGTCCTGCCGATCCTTCTGGACCCGAAACAGGCCGTGGCGCGCGAAATGGCGGTGCTGGGTCTGCCGATCACCGTGATCCTCGATCCCGAAGGGCGCGAGATCGCGCGCCTGCGCGGCGATGCCGACTGGTATCTCCGACAGCGCGCGGTCGATCGTCGCGGCGCTGACGGCGCGGAATAGCCCGCATCGCCATGCGCATGGTTTCACGCATGCGCATGGAAACCGCATGGAATACACATGGGATCCCGTACTCCGGGCGGTCGCCGCACGATTGGTCAGGATTTGGCGGTTCACCACAGGTTGACGGGCGCACTATCGCTTAAGCGTCGCGACTTCCGCATGCTGCGGGCAGGTGGTCAGATGGTCGTTCACCATCCCCGTGGCCTGCATGAAGGCATAGGTGATCGTCGGGCCGCAGAACCGGAACCCCCGCGCCTTCAGATCCTTCGAGATCCGGCGCGACAGCGGCGTCTCGGCGGGCACCTCGGCGAGGGTCGCGAACCGGTTCTGCACCGGCGTGCCCTCGACGTAATCCCACAGGAACCGGTCAAAGCCGCCCTGCGCCTCGATCGTCCAGATAGGCCCGTGCATTGCCGATCGTCGCCTCGATCTTGCCCCGGTGCCGCACGATCCCCGGATCGGCAAGACAGCGGTCGATCTCCGCCTCGCCCCAGCGGGCGATCACATGGGGGTCGAACCCGGCAAAGGCCGCGCGAAAGTTGTCGCGCTTCCGCAGGATCGTGATCCACGACAGCCCGGCCTGAAACCCGTCGAGAATCAGTTTCTCCCACAGCGCCCGCGAGTCGTATTCGGGCACGCCCCATTCGGTATCATGATACCGCATATACAGCGGATCGTCCCCGCACCAGTCGCACCGCTCGCCCATGATATCTCCGCTTTATCCCCTTAATTCCGGGGTTTTAGCCGAATTAGAACAAAATGGGAATATTAACGCGATTTTAGCTGAATCCTTCGAGCCTTGGCAGGTCTCAAGGAGGACTTGAAATGGCTCAGTGACACAGTCATCGAAACCGCGGCATCCGACACCGGCGGCACGCCCCTGTCCTTCGCGGTCGCAGCAACGCGACCGCAACACGCTCAAGATGGTGGAGAAGGCCATCAGGTCGAAAAACGTGCGCCTTGCCTATCAGCCCGTGGTGCAGGCCGTCGACCAGTCGCGCCCGAAATTCTTCGAGGGTCTGATCCGGGTTCTGGACGATACGGGACGTGTCATTCCCGCCCGCGATTTCATCCATGTCATTGAAACCAATGAGATCGGCCGGATCATCGACTGTCTCGCGCTGGAACTGGGTCTGGCCGCGCTGGCCGCCAATCCCGAGCTTGCGGCTGTCGATCAATCTGTCGGCGCGGTCGATCGGATACCGGCGCTGGACCAATACGCTGGATCAGGGCATCGCACGGATCCCGTCGCTGCGCGGCCGCCTGATCCTCGAGATCACCGAGGCTTCGGCGATGGTCATGCCCGACGTGGTGCAGGCCTTCATGTTCGGTCTTCAGGACAAGGGCATCCTCTTCGCCCTCGACGATTTCGGCGCCGGCTACACCTCGTTCCGCTATCTCAAGAGCTTCTATTTCGACATCCTCAAGATCGACGGCCAGTTCATCCGCGACATCAACAACGACGCCGACAATCAGGTCCTCCTTCAGGCACTCGTCGATATCGGGCGGCATTTCGACATGATCACCGTCGCCGAAGCGGTCGAAACCCCGCGCGAGGCCGCGTTTCTGGCCGCCTGCGGCGTCGACTGCCTTCAGGGATATCTGTTCGGCGCCCCGTCGCTGAAGCCCTCGTGGACAACACAGAAACCCGAAAAGCTGGCAGGTTAGGGTCTTGCGCGCAGGAATTGCAGTGCCGAATTGCGCCATGTGCAATTCTCGGGAACCCGCCGAAAACCAAGGATAAAACGGCCACTCGCCCGCGAACTGGCCGAAGCGGGCGATATTTTGCATGATCCGACGCACCCCGCCTGTTGCTCTTGGCGGCTGCAAACTCTAGGAGTTTGCAGCAAATGGCGGGGGCCGAAAACAGATCGTCTCCCCTGCCTCAGCCATGCCCGTCCGGGAGAGGAGAGACTTCAATGACCAATGTCGTAATCGCATCTGCGGCCCGCACGCCCGTGGGAAGCTTCACGGGTGCCTTCGCAAACATACCGGCCCATGACCTTGGCGCCGCCGTTCTGGAAGCCATCGTCGCCCGCGCCGGGATCGAGAAATCCGACGTGTCCGAAACGATCCTCGGACAGGTGCTTACCGCCGGTCAGGGTCAGAACCCCGCGCGTCAGGCCCATATCAATGCCGGTCTTCCCATCGAAAGCGCCGCCTGGGGCATCAACCAGGTCTGCGGTTCCGGCCTTCGCGCCGTTGCGCTGGGCGCACAGCACATCCAGCTTGGCGATGCCGCGATCGTCGCCGCCGGCGGTCAGGAAAACATGTCCATGAGCCCCCATGTCGCGAATCTGCGCGCCGGTCACAAGATGGGCGACATGAATTTCATCGACTCGATGATCAAGGACGGTCTCTGGGATGCCTTCAACGGCTACCACATGGGCCAGACCGCCGAGAACGTCGCCGAGAAGTGGCAGATCAGCCGCGATCAGCAGGACGAGTTCGCGGTGGCCAGCCAGAACAAGGCCGAAGCCGCCCAGAAGGCGGGCAAGTTCGACGACGAAATCGTCGCCTATACCGTCAAGACCCGCAAGGGCGACATCATCGTCGACAAGGACGAATACATCCGCCACGGCGCGACCATGGAAGCCATGCAGAAGCTGCGCCCGGCCTTCACCAAGGACGGATCGGTGACGGCGGCGAATGCCTCGGGCCTGAACGACGGCGCCGCCGCGGTTCTGCTGATGAGCGCCGACGAGGCCGAGAAGCGCGGGATCAACCCGATGGCGCGCATCGCCTCCTACGCCACGGCGGGGCTTGATCCGACGATCATGGGCGTCGGCCCGATCCATGCCAGCCGCAAGGCGCTGGCAAAGGCCGGCTGGAAGGTCGAGGACCTTGATCTGGTCGAGGCGAACGAGGCCTTCGCCGCACAGGCCTGCGCCGTGAACAAGGACATGGGCTGGGATCCGGCGATCGTGAACGTCAATGGCGGCGCCATCGCGATCGGCCACCCGATCGGTGCATCGGGCTGCCGGGTGCTGAACACGCTGCTGTTCGAGATGCAGCGCCGGGACGCCAAGCGCGGCCTTGCCACGCTGTGCATCGGCGGCGGCATGGGCGTCGCGATGTGCATCGAACGCCCGTAATCGGGGTTTCGGGCGGCGCGGGGAGCGTCGCCCATTGCTGAATTTTCTGGAGGAGAAACGAATGGGACGTGTTGCACTGGTAACGGGGGGCTCGCGCGGGATCGGCGAGGCGATCTCGAAAGCGCTGAAGGCCGAAGGGTACGAGGTCGCGGCGACCTATGCCGGAAACGACGAGAAGGCCGCGGCCTTTACCGCCGAAACCGGGATCAAGACCTACAAGTGGAACGTGGCCGATTACGAAGCCAGCGCCGCGGGCATCGCTCAGGTTGAAGCCGATCTTGGCCCGATCGACGTGGTCGTCGCCAATGCCGGCATCACCCGTGACGCGCCGTTCCACAAGATGACGCCCGACCAGTGGAAAGAGGTGATCGACACCAACCTGACCGGCGTCTTCAACACGGTGCATCCGATCTGGCCGGGCATGCGCGAGCGCAAGTTCGGCCGCGTCATCGTGATCTCGTCGATCAACGGCCAGAAGGGCCAGTTCGCCCAGGTCAACTATGCCGCGACGAAAGCGGGCGACCTTGGAATCGTGAAGTCGCTGGCGCAGGAAGGTGCGCGGGCGGGGATCACGGCAAACGCGATCTGCCCGGGCTATATCGCGACGGAAATGGTGATGGCGGTTCCGGAAAAGGTGCGCGAGAGCATCATCGCCCAGATCCCGGCAGGTCGGTTGGGTGAGCCCGAGGAAATCGCGCGTTGCGTGGTGTTCCTTGCATCTGACGCATCGGGTTTCATCAACGGCTCCACGATTTCGGCGAACGGCGCGCAGTTTTTCGTCTGACCGGGACATCGTCGTATTGAAAAGGCCGGTCCTTTGGGGCCGGCCTTTCTCGTGGCGAGGTCTCTTGCTTACTTGCGGCGCGGGACGACATGGGCCCAGAACGCGGCAAAGGCGTCGGCGCGGGCCTGATGACCAGCGCGGATTGCATCTCGGGTGCGGCGGGTTGTTGTCGGTTCATACATCATCTTGGCCTTTCGGTTATTGTTTAACTGGACTTGATATGCACCTTTGATATCCTCCGTACAAACGAGACTTTTCGCAGCTTCACATAAGAAAATCTTGATTGATGGCAGAGCGTCTTCCTCCCCTGACTGCATTGCGTGCCTTTGATGCCGCGGCCCGGCACCTGTCGTTCGCGAAAGCTGCTGATGAATTGAACGTCACGCCCGCCGCCCTGTCGTTTCAGATCAAGTCGCTGGAAGAGCATCTGGGCGCACCGGTGTTCAAGCGGTTGAACCGCGCGGTTGAACTGACGGAAGCGGGGCATGCTTTGGCCCCCGATTGCAGGGATGGTTTCGCCCGGCTGACCGCCGCCTGGAGAGCGGCGCAGAGGGCCAGCGATACCCGCACGGTGACTGTCACTGCGGGACCTGCGCTGACCGCGAAATGGCTGGCGCCCAGGATGTTCGGATTTGCCACCGCGCATCCGGAAATCGAACTGCGGTTCTCGGCCAGTTTGCGGATCATGGATTTCGACCGGGATGCAATCGACGTGGCAATCCGCTTTGGCTATGCCCGTGACGAGGGCATGTTCGCGGTTCCCATTGCCCGTGAATGGCTGACGCCGATGGTCGCGCCGTCTTTGGCCCGAACGCTGCGCCACCCCGAGGACCTCAAGAAACTCACTCTGCTGCATCAGGAAGACACGGCGTTTCTGAAGCCATCCATCGAATGGCCCGCATGGTTCCAGGCGGCAGGCCTGACGTCACCGCCCATGACGGGGCCGCGGTTTTCTCAGGCTGATCACGCTGTCGATGCAGCATTGGCGGGGGCAGGTGCGGTGTTGGGACGGATCTCTCTGACCTCAAGCGCGTTGCGCGATGGTCAACTTGTGGCGCCGTTCGATATCGCCCTGACAACCGAGGCGCATTACCGGTTCGTCTGTCCAAAAGGGGCAGAGACGCGGCCTCATATCGCGGCCTTTCTGAACTGGGTCCGGGCCGAAGCGGAAGAGTTCAAGACCTATGAAAAAGGCCGCCACTTTGTTGCGGCGGCCGATGTTGGATCTGATTGAACAGGATCAGGCGCTTTGGAGTCGCTCGATTTCTTCTTTGAGTTTCAACTTCTGCTTTTTCAGTTCCCTGATCCGAAGATCGCTTGTCCCCGGGCTTCGCTGCGCCTCGTCGACATGCTCTGAAAGGGTCTGGTGTTTTCTACGGAGTTCCTGCAGGTGCGAACTCAAGGTCATCGACGTCCTCCTGGTTATTCATTCCATTCTTGAAGTGCATCACAGAAAGTGAGTCGTGTCACGTGGCATGTTCACACTGATCGCACAGCAACAGTTTGTCGCCGAAGGGTGAAGAGAAGGTTAACTTTCGATCCACGGCCACGGGGCGCCATGGCGCAGGACCGCCTCGACCTCGGGCGCATAATCAGGGGCATCGGAACGGTGCGCCTCGGCTGCGTGCAGGATCGTTGGGGGGTGGAGCGCGAACGCCCGTCCGCCACGCGTCGCGCTCACGATCACCCTGCTCGCGGTCCGTCCGCTGCGGGGGGCAAGGGGGCGGACCTCGATCGTTCCGACCTGCGGCGCGAGCAGTGCAAGGATATCGGGAAGCCGCTCGGCGGCCTGAATAAGGGTCAGCCGTCCACCCGGCGCAAGCCGGCGCAACCCGGCGCCACACCAGTCGGCCAGATCCGTCGCCTCGGACAACGCTGTCTCGCGGCCCTGATCCGAGGCCTGGGTCCGCTTGTCGCGATGGAAATAGGGCGGGTTCATCAGCACGTGATCGAAGCGCCGGGACTTGAGCGGCGCGGGCATCCTGGCAAGGTCCCCGGTCTCGATCTCGACATCGATTCCGTTGGTCAGGGCGTTCTTGCGGGCAAGTTCGGCATAGTCCGGCTGCAGTTCCAGCGCCGCCAGCGTCAACCCGTCCACGCGCCGCGCCAGACAGAGGATCGCGGTACCGACACCGGTGCCAAGCTCCAGCACCGATTGGCCGGGTGTTGCGGGAACGGCGGCGGCCAGAAACACCGGGTCGACCCCGGCTCTGTATCCCTGACGGGGTTGCAGGATCCGCAAGCGGCCCCCCAGAAACCCGTCCTCGGTCAGATCATCCATCGCTCACATGAATGTCGTTGTCGCGCAGAACGGCGGCGGCGCGAAAGTGATCGCGCTGATGCACCATGATCCTGCGGGGCAGAACGCCGATCGATCCTTCGAGGATGCTCATGTGGACGTCCATCTCGAAGAAGTCTATATCTTCGCCCCTGAGCAGGGCCGTGGCAAAGGCGATGACCGTGGGGTCGTTGGTGCGGACAAGTTCTTTCATGGTCTGGGACTAAAGGACAAGGACGCGGCAATGTCGAGTGATCTGGAGAAGGTTTCGCATGGTGTTGGATGACGTTTCCGTCAAGCCGCATGAACGGCTTGCGGCGGTGGTTGCCGATGACATGGCGGCCGTGAATACGCTGATCTCGGAGCGGATGGCATCGAAGCATGCGCCGCGCATTCCCGAGGTGACGGCGCATCTGGTGGGGGCGGGCGGCAAGCGGCTGCGTCCGATGCTGACCCTCGCCAGCGCACGGATGTGCGGCTATGACGGGAACGACCACGTGCGTCTGGCGGCCACGGTCGAGTTCATCCATACCGCGACGCTTCTGCATGACGATGTGGTGGATGAAAGCGCGCAGCGGCGGGGGCGACCCACGGCGAACCTGTTGTGGGACAACAAGTCGTCGGTTCTGGTGGGCGATTATCTTTTCGCGCGGGCGTTTCAGCTCATGGTCGAAACCGGGTCCCTGCGGGTGCTGGATATCCTGTCCAATGCCGCCGCAACCATTGCCGAGGGTGAGGTGTTGCAGCTGACCGCGGCACAGAACCTTGCGACAACCGAGGCGATCTATCTTCAGGTCGTCCGCGGCAAGACCGCGGCGCTCTTTTCCGCCGCGACCGAGGTGGGCGGCGTGATCGCGGGCATCCCGGAGGCGCAGGTGCGGGCATTGCATACCTACGGAGACGCGCTGGGCATCGCGTTCCAGATCGTCGACGATCTTCTGGATTACGGCGGCGATGCGAAGGCGACGGGCAAGAACGTGGGCGACGATTTCCGCGAACGCAAACTGACGCTGCCGGTGATCAAGGCCGTGGCGCGGGCCGATGACGAAGAGCGCGCCTTCTGGACCCGCGTGATCGAGAAGGGCAGGCAGGGCGACGGCGATCTGGATCACGCGCTGGCGCTTCTGGCAAAGCACGGGACGATGGAGGCCACGCGGGCCGAAGCGCTGGACTGGACCGCCCGAGCGAAGGCTGCGCTAGAGGTGCTGCCCGATCATCCGATCCGCGACATGCTCAGCGATCTGGCCGATTACGTGGTGGCGCGGATCAACTGATCTGCGGCATCGCGCGCCCCGACATATCCCCCAGAACGCCACCTGCGACCCACCAGTCGGGATGGGCCGTGCCCAGCCATGCAGCCGCCGCCCTTGCCTGTTCCTCGTCCGGGTAGAGACCAAAGCAGGTCGCCCCCGAGCCCGACATGCGGGCAAGCTGGCAGCCTTCGGTCTGTGACAGGATCGACAGGACATCCGCGATGACGGGGGCGACCTCTATCGCCGGTGCCTCGAGATCGTTGCGCTGCGTCGCAAGCCAGCCGATCAGGGCGCCTGCGTCCGCGAAGTCCGGCAGGGTCTCTGGCATCGGTGGGTTGTCGCGTCCCTTCGAGCGCCGCAAAGACCGCGCCGGTGGGCACCATCCGGCGCGGATTGACCAGCACCGCGGGAAGCGGCGGCAGTGGGTGAAAGGTGATCTTTTCACCGATCCCCCGGGCGCGCAGCGGGGCAGGCAGAAGGCACATGGGAATGTCGGCACCAAGCGCCGAGGAGCGGGCGCAACCGGGTGTCCACAAGGATTTCGGGACCCAAGGCCAGGATCTCTGATCCGGCATCGTCCTCGAGCATCAGCGCCGCGCGGACGCTTGCCGCCGCATCGGCCGAGCCGCCGCCGATGCCGGAGGCCGCGGGCAGGTTCTTGGTCAGCGTGATCGTCGTCCCCCGCCCGAGCCGGACGAGATCCGCGGCGCGCAGCGCAAGGTTGTCCATGTCGGCTGGCACGCCTTGCGGCCTCTGGCCCCTCGACCGTCAGGGAAAGCGTATTGCCATCGCTCAGTTCGAGATGATCGCCCACTGGCGCGAAGGCCACCAGACTGTCGAGAAGGTGATATCCGTCGGCGCGCCGTCCGGTCACATGCAATGTCAGGTTGATCTTCGCAGGTGCAAAGACCCTAGCCGTCGTCATTCGCGACCTTCAGGGGCGGGGCGCCTTCTTCGTCCAGGACCACGTCAAGGCCGACCTCGAGCTTGCGGCGGATCCGGTCGGCATCCTCGGCCTCCGGGTCGAAGGACAGGGCGCGATGCCACTGGAATTCGGCCTCGAGGTGGCGGCCCACTGCCCAGTAGACATCTCCCAGATGGTCGTTGATGACCGGATCGACCGGCAGGAGTTCCACCGCGCGCTCCATATGCCCCACGGCTTCCTCGTAATCCCCAAGCCTGTAGAGCGCCCAGCCGAGCGAATCGGTGATGTAGCCGGAATTCGGTTGCCGTTCGACCGCCGTTTTGATCATGCCAAGGGCTTCATCCATGTTCGTCTGCATCTCGACCAGCGAATAGCCCAGATAGTTCAGGACCTGCGGCTGATCCGGCTGCAGTTTCAGCGCGAAACGGAAGTCAGCTTCGGCCTGTTCCCAGCGGCCACTGCGCTCATGTGTGATGCCGCGCGAGAAAAAGAGCGACCATTGTGAAGGTTGCGGCTCTCCCACCAAGGCGACTGCCCTGTCATAGGCCTCTGTCGCCTCGTCGAACCGTTCCAGCCCGCGCAGGAGATTGCCAAGCGAGATATGGACGATCGGCAGGTCGCCATGGCTTTTGCCAAGCTGGGTCAGAACCTCGATCGCGGCATCGGTGCGTCCCGAGGCCCGAAGCGCCTGCGCGCGGCCAAGTTCGGCGGAATGGAAATAGGGGTGATCGCGCGGCACCATGTCATAGACCGCTGTGGCCAGTTCGAACCGTTCGAGATCTTCGAGAAGTTCGGCGGACAGCAGCAGGCTGTCGATATGATCGGGGTTCAGATAGGCCGCCATCCGGGCATAGATCAGGGTATAGCTGTCGGCGGCCTCGCCGGTAATCGCATTGGCGATCGAATAATGCAGTTCGGATACGCCCTGTACCGGTGTCGTCACGATGTCGAATGGCACGGGCGTTCCCGCCTCCAGCGTCTGACGCAAGTTCGACAGGTAGGGGTCGGCATCCGGGCCAAAGACCTGCAATATGAGCGACGCTGCATCGGCGGTCCGGTCGAGTTGGCTCAGCACCTGCGCATGGGCCACGACTCCGCGTCGGGTCAGACGCAGGCCGGGCCCGTTTTCACCGGCGAAGACCGCGTTCGCGCCCTCGAAATCTCCGACCGACGCCAACGCCAGCGCCTTGTGATAAAGACCGAACGCCTGGGTGCCGCGTGCTTCGGTGACCGCATCGAACTGGGCCAATGCCTCGCCCATCTGGCCCTGCCCCACCATCGCCCAGGCACGCAGAAGCCCGTCGAAGAGCGGGCCAACCGTGCGGCCGTCGTCGAGGTCTTCGATGATCCGGGACCAGTCGCCCCGCGCCGCCGCATCCCCCATCAGGACAAGGTTGGAGATCTGGTTGCTCGGCATCCGCGGCGTCCATCCGTTCGGCCAGCGGGACCGCACGGCCGAGATCGCCCAGGGACAGGTAGGCGGTCATCGCCGCCTCCACCAGTTCCATGTTCGACGCGTCACGCGCAAGGGCGCGGGCGTAGTTCTCGGCGGCAATCTCGAAATCGCTGTGGAATCCTGCTTGCCGGCCGGCGAGATACGCCCCCGCATTCACGTCCGCGAAGGCTGGCAGGCCAGTCACCGCGACTGCGGCGGCAAGGGAAAGGGCGGTCAGACGAAGCATCAAGGGGCCTCCGGCAAGCTGGCTTTTGACGGAAGCTAGCTTGTAGGGGGCAGGGCGGCAATGGAACAGCGTCGATTCCCTCGCAAATGTCATCTGCGCCCCACGGTGGGCGGCGCAGGATCACATGTTGGGGTAGTTCGGCCCGTCGCCGCCCTGCGGGACCGTCCAGTTGATGTTCTGGCTGGGGTCCTTGATGTCGCAGGTCTTGCAATGCACGCAGTTCTGGAAGTTGATGACGAAGCGGGCATCCTTGCCCTCCTCCTCCACGACCTCATAGACACCGGCGGGGCAGTAGCGCTGCGCGGGTTCGGCATATTCCGGCAGATTGACCCGGATCGGCACCGAAGGATCGATCAGTTTCAGATGCGCGGGCTGGCTTTCCTCGTGATTGGTCATCGAGAAGCTGACATTCGTCAGCCGGTCGAAGGACAGCCTTCCGTCCGGTTTGGGATAGTCGATCGGCTTGAAGCTGCGAAGCGCGCCCGGTGGCCGCGGCATCGGTCTTGCCGTGTTTCAGGGTGCCCAGCAGGCGACAGGCCGATCATGTTGGTCCACATGTCGAAACCGCCGATCGTGAGCGAGGCCAGCAGACCCTTCGACGACCAAAGCGGTTTCACGTTCCGTACGCGCTTGAGATCCTTGCCAATCGGCCCCTCGCGCAATTCGGCGTTATAGGCATCGAGCGTATCGCCCGAGCGCCCATCGCGGATCGCCGAATGCGCGGCTTCCGCGGCGGCCTTGCCCGACAGCATGGCGTTGTGATTGCCCTTGATCCGCGGGACGTTCACGAGACCCACCGAACAGCCAAGCAGCGCGACGCCCGGGGCCACGGCCTTGGGCATCGACTGATACCCGCCCTCGGTGATCGCGCGCGCGCCATAGGCGATGCGCTTTCCGCCCTTCAGAAGCTCCGCCACCATCGGGTGATGCTTGAAGCGCTGGAACTCCATATAGGGGTAGAGATACGGGTTTTCGTAGTTCAGGTGAACGACGAAACCCACGTAAACCTGATTGTTATCAAGGTGGTAAATGAAGGACCCGCCGCCGGCATTCGAGCCCAGCGGCCAGCCCATCGTATGCGTGACCGACCCTTCGCGATGCTTCTCGGGGTCGATCTCCCAGATTTCCTTCATGCCCAGACCGTATTTCTGGGGCTCGGCATCCTTGCCAAGATCGAACTTCGCGATCACTTCCTTCGACAGCGATCCGCGCACGCCTTCGGACAGGAAGACATACTTGCCCAAAAGCTCCATTCCCGGCTCGTAGCCATCGCCCGGAGTGCCGTCGGCATTCTTGCCGAACTCGCCCGCGACGACGCCCGCCACGCGACCGTCCTCGCCATAGACGATCTCGGAGCACGACATGCCCGGGAAGATCTCGACCCCAAGCTCTTCGGCCTGTTCCGCCATCCAGCGACAGACATTGCCCATCGAGACGATGTAATTGCCATGGTTGTTCATGAAGGGCGGCATCGCGATGTTCGGTAGCCGGATCTGGCCTGCTTCGCCCAGAACATAGAAGTTGTCATCCTTCACCGGGACGGTGATCGGGGCGCCACGGTCGCGCCAGTCGGGGATCAGCGCGTCAAGTCCCACGGGGTCAAGCACCGCACCCGACAGGATATGCGCGCCCACCTCGGACCCTTTTTCAAGCACGACCACGTTCAGGTCGGCATCCAATTGCTTCAGCCGGATCGCGGCCGACAGGCCCGCAGGGCCGGCGCCGACGATTACCACGTCGTATTCCATCGATTCGCGTTCGATCTCGGCCATTGTCGTCTTCCTCGTCGAAGGAGCGCACCCGGCGCCCGAAAGTCCTTGTCGCAAGAGGCCTACCGACATGGGGCATTGGGGTCAATTACCGGACGGGGGCTTTCGTTGGGTCATATGGCGAAACCCCGCGCCCTGAGAAGCAGACACTTGCAATTTTTGTGCGGTTTCGGTCATGTGCGCGAGTTGCAGGGAGCGTTTCCCTGACACGAGACAGGCCGGGAGACCCCCGGCGGTTCTGGATTGGCATATGGAAAAGATACCGCTGACGCGTGCGGGACATACCGCGCTGAACGATGAATTGAAGACGCTGAAATCCGTCGAACGCCCGGCCGTGATCCGTGCGATCGCGGAAGCGCGCGAGCATGGCGACCTGTCGGAAAACGCCGAATACCATGCCGCCCGCGAAAAGCAGAGCTTCATCGAAGGCCGGGTCAAGGAGCTTGAGGGTATCCTCTCGCTTGCCGAAGTGATCGATCCGTCGAAGCTTTCCGGCTCGGTGAAGTTCGGCGCGCGTGTCACGGTGGTCGACGAGGATACGGATGAGGAAAAGACCTTTCAGATCGTCGGCGAACCCGAGGCGGATATCGATCGGGGGCTCCTGAACATCAAGTCTCCGCTCGCGCGCGCCCTGATCGGCAAGGACGAGGGCGACAGCGTCGAAGTCCGTACTCCGGGAGGCGAAAAGAGCTATGAGATTCTCGCCATCACCTATAGCTAGGCCGCGCGGGTAAGGGGTGGACGAAACCAAGATGAGCGAAGCACCGAAAAAAGAGACACTGGGCCTGGGCGTTTTCGGCCGCCGCGCGGGAATGAGCGGGCTGACCAATGCCGAGATCATTGCCCTTGCCCTGTCGGCGCTGTGGCTTTTGGCGGTCACGGTGTTCTTCTTCGTGACGGGTGTGCGCAACAGCGATGCTCCTGCCGACCCATTGCGCGGTCTGATGGTGATCTTTTCGGTCTTCATGCCCATTGCCCTGATCTGGGTCGCCGCGATGACCGCCTCGAGCGCGCGGATCGTGCGCGACGAGTCCAGCCGGCTGCAATCGGCGTTGGACGCGATGCGGCAGGCCTACGTGGCACAGCAGCAGGCGGCGGGAACCTCGATCAAGCCATCGGTGGAAAAGAAGCTGGATCAGATCGTCGCGGCACAGCGTCAGACCGGGGCGGCGCTGGCGACCTTCACCTCGATCCGTCCGGGCAAGACGGACGCACCCGCGCGGGCGATCGCCCCACAGGTTCAGTCGGAGCAGGACGAAGAGCAGGGCAGTCTGGCCCTCGCGACGCGCGAGGGACAGCGCCAGCCGATTTCGATCGAGGATTTCATATCGGCGCTGAACTTTCCCGAAACGCCCGAGGATACCGAAGGGTTCCGGGCCCTGCGCCGGGCGATGCAGGACAGGCGCGCCGCGCAGCTTGTGCAGGCAAGCCAGGATGTGCTGACCCTTCTGAGCCAGGAGGGGATCTATATGGACGACATGGCGCCCGACCGGGCCCGGCCCGAGTTGTGGCGCCGGTTTGCCCAAGGCGAGCGTGGCCGTCCGATCGCCGCGCTGGGCGGTATCCGGGACCGCTCGGGCATCGCACTCACGGCGGCGCGGATGCGGCAGGATCACATCTTTCGCGATGCCGCCCATCATTTCCTGCGGAAGTTCGATCACGTGTTCTCGGATTTCGAGAAGCACGCGACCGATTCCGAGATCGTGGCGCTGGCCGATACGCGCACCGCGCGGGCCTTCATGCTCTTGGGTCGGGTTGCGGGAACCTTCGACTAGACGATACCCAGCGCCGAATAGGGGATGAACCTGACCGGATCGCCGGGTGCGATGTCGCGGGCACCGTCCTCCAGTTCTACCAGCCCCGTGGCCCAGCTCAACCCTGAGATCCGCCCCGATCCTTCCGAAGCAAAGACTTCCGCGCGGCCCTGTTCGTCGAGCCGCGCGCGCAGGTATTCCCTGCGCCCGGCTTTCTTGCGCTTGGTAAAGGCGGCGGGCACCGAGAAAGTCGCGGGTTCCAGCCACCGGCCACCGGCCAGAACCGACAGGGCCGGGCGCGCAAAGATCAGCGCGCAGACAAGGGCCGCCACCGGATTGCCCGGCATCCCGAAGACGGGTGTCCCGTTCCATTGCCCCAGCATCAACGGACGTCCCGGTTTGAGTGCGATCCGCCATGTCTGAACCTGCCCCTCGGCGCGCAGGATGGCAGAGATATGGTCTTCGTCCCCCGCAGATGCACCGCCCGAGGTCAGGATCGCGTCACAGCGGCTCGCGGCGTCGTCGAGGGCCGCGCGCACCGCATCGCGGCTGTCGCGGGCAATGCCCAGATCGGTCGCGCCATGGCCCCAGCCCCGGGCAAGCGACAAGAGCATGGGCCGGTTCGCGTCGTAGATTCGCGCGGGATCGTCTGGCGCGCCGGCCTCCGCCAGTTCGTCGCCGGTGGAGAGAATGCCCACCCGCAGCTTCCGGAACACCCGCGCCTCGCCCAGTCCCAGCGCCGAAAGAAGCGCGATATCGGGCGGGCGCATCTGGTGACCTGTAGCAAGCGCGAGGTCGCCCCCTGCCACGTCCTCTCCGGCGCGGCGGGTGTTGCTGCCGCGCTTGACCGGCCCTTCGAAGGCGACGTGCCCCTCGGACAGGGTCACATCTTCCTCCAGAACCACGGTATCGACACCTTGGGGAAGGCTGGCCCCGGTCAGGATGCGGATCGCGCGGCCAGAAGGAACCTTCCCCCGGAACGCCACCCCCGCCGCCGCCCGCCCGGGCAGGAGCGGCAGGATTTGTGGCCCTGTACCAGTGGCCGCATGTGCAAATCCATAGCCGTCCACGGCCGAGTTCGGCAGCGGCGGGTTCGACCGGCGGGCGGTGTGATCGGCGGCAAGAATGCGCCCGGCGGCATCCGCGATGGCGACGGTTTCCTGACCCACGACCGGGGAGAGCCTGTCGCGCAGCCGCGCCATCGCGCTATCAACCGGCACCCAGTCGATCCCGGGCGGAAGCGCGAAACAGTCATCTTTCAGTCGCGGCGGGCGAATGTCGGGACGGGCGGCGTTGCGCAGCGCGTCTTCGTGGCCAAGCCCGAGGATCCAAGCTTCTTCTCGGGCAGGTGCGGGCACCTCGAAGGCCTGTGCAAGGCTGCCATCTCCGGCCATCCCAAGAAGGGCGCGGGCAAGGAGCCGCACCTGCACCTCGTCCTTGATCGCCGCGTGCTCCGAGGCGACCGTCGCCGCGACCTGATCGGAAAGGAGCGATGGATAGACCTCGGCCAGCACAAGGGGACGGTCCGGCGATTGGAACGGCCAGACCGCGCAGGCCTCGCCAAAGCGGGCGCGCAATTGGGCGAGGCGGGGGAGGCCAAGAAGCGTCTGCGAGCCAACCGAGCCGGTCGTGTAGAGTTTCCAGACAGGTTGCGCGGTGCGGATCAGGTCTTCGCAGGCGCGGCGTTCGGCGAAACCGTGGCCTATCCGGTCGGTGCCTCGTGGGGGCAGGCTCCGGCAGGACCAGTTGGGTCGGGCGGCCCCAGAAGGGGCCGATACCGGGCAGTTCGGCGTTGATCGAGTTCGCAACCTCAAAGCGGTTATTGGCGTTGTCGGGCGCATCCCCGATCCGGTTCGTAAGCCAGTCCCAGAGCGCCAATGGATCATCCGATCCGGTGAGCCTGCGCGCGGTTCCCGCGGGATAGCCGAAGGGAAAGTCGAACCCCGCGAGGATGCGGTGGCCTGCGTCAAGGCGGCGCGCGATCTCGGTTTCAAGAAAGGTCTTCGCCGCGTCACGGGTGCGATGATAATGGGTCGTCTCGGCCCCCGCTTCCGCGATACCGATCCAGATCGCGTCGGGCGAAGGGCGTTCCGGCGACGGCGCGGACCGGGCGGACCAGTCCACCACGATGACCGTGTCGAACGTGGTCACAGACCCAGCTCCGCCGCGATGTGGTCGGCGATGCCATGGGTGTCGTCCAGATCGAAAAGCGGCACCCCGCCGGTCGCGGGCGCATGGTTCGACGCGACCGCGCGGATCGTCGGATCGCCGGGAGCCAGCAGCGCCTGACCCGTTTCCACCCGGTTCGCCTCGACTTTTGGATGCGGACCCTTCTTGAAACCTTCCACGAGGATCAAATCGACCGGGGCCATCCGCGCCAGAAGCTCTTCGAGTCCTGGTTCGGCTTCGTCCCGCAATTCATGCATCAACGCCCATCGGCGTCCTGACGACAGTAAGACTTCGGTCGCGCCGGCGGTGCGGTGGCGGTGGCTGTCCTTTCCGGGTTGGTCGACGTCAAAGGCGTGGTGGGCATGTTTCAGGGTCGAGACGGTGAAGCCGCGCCCGGTGAATTCGGCCACGAGACGCTCCATCAGCCCGGTCTTGCCCGAGTTCTTCCAGCCGACGACGCCCCAGATTTTCATGCCATGGCCTCTGCGCGCGCCAGATCTTCGGGCGTGTTGATGTTGAAGAACGGGTCGAAGGGTTCGGCGGGAAACAGCGCCGTGGCGGTGCCGTGCCGGTCCGTCCACAGGACGACCTTGCGCAACCCGTCCTCGAGCGCTTGGCGCAGATCGTGCCGCAATGCGACGGGCCAGAGGCCGAAGGTGGGATGCCTGACCTTGCCCCGCTCCGGGTCGGGGGTTGCGGCAAGGGCGATGGGTACACCTTGCGCCTCGGCCGCGGCTTGGAGCCGGGTCACCAGATCGGTAGGGAAAAAGGGCGTGTCGGCGGCGACAGTGACAATGGCCTCGGCCCCCTCGCCTGCGGCCCAGTCGAGCCCGGCAAGAACCCCGGCAAGGGGGCCGGGGAAATCGGCGATGCTGTCGGGCAGGACCGGAAGTCCAAAACGCGCAAATCGGGCCGGGTCCCCGTTCGCGTTGAGCGCGATATGCGAGACCTGCGGCTCAAGCCGTGCGATGACCTTTGCGAGGATCGGCGTGTCACCCAGCGGCAGAAGCCCCTTGTCGCCGCCGCCCATCCGGGTCGCACGTCCGCCCGCAAGGATCACGCCCGGGATCATGCGTCCCTCCAACCCGTGATCTCGCGGCAAAGCGCCTCGACCTCGGCCGCCGAGCCGATGGCGGCGGTGGGGATGACGAAAAAGATCGAGCCCGACCCAAGCCCAAGCCCCGTCTTGCCCTTCAGGACCGTATCGAAGGCCGCCCATCTGAAGGAGCTTTCCGAAACCTCATTCGTGATCTTCAGCCCGTCGGATGTCATCTCCCAGAGGGTTTCACCCTCGGTCAGCGCCGAGCCTGCCTCGGCCTCTTCTGCCATTCTGCGATTTGCGTGCATGGTATAGAGGCGCCAGAGGTAGACCCCGGCAATCGCCGCGGCAAAGACAAGCCAGACGGCGATGTCGTGGGGCACCTGCACCAGTCGCAGGATCGCCGCCGTCGCCACGACGGCCGCCATGCCGGCCCCGAACATCGCGACCGCGGTGCGGATGCGATAGTGCCGGAACTGAAAGGTCGACCCCTGTCTTTCGCCCAGAAGCCGCGCGACCTCGTCCCGCGCGGCGGGATCGTAAGTAAACCGAAAGCTGTGGGATGGGATGCTCATGCCTCGGCTCCTTTGCGGCGATGTTTCCGGTCCTCGTCGTCCACCGCGCCCGGATCGGCATCGCGCACCAGCCTGTCCTCGCCAGAAAGGCAGACGAAGCGCTGTCCGCGCATCCGCCCGATGAGGGTAAGGCCCACCTGTTGCGCGATCTCGACCCCCCAGGCGGTGAAGCCCGAGCGCGAGGCGAGGACGGGTATTCCCATGAGCGCGGTCTTGATGACCATTTCCGAGGTGAGCCGCCCAGTCGTGTAAAGGATCTTGTCATCCGGCGTTTCGCCTTCCGACAGCATCCAGCCGGCGATCTTGTCGACCGCGTTGTGCCGCCCCACGTCCTCCATGTAGACAAGCGGGCGATCTTCGCGGCACAGGACCGTGCCGTGTATCGCGCCCGCTTCAAGATAAAGGGACGGGGTGCGGTTGATCCGGGCGGACAGGGCATAGAGCCACGACGTCCGGACCGGGGTGGGCGGCAGGGCAAGGCCCTCGAGCCCCTCCATCATGTCGCCGAACACCGTGCCCACCGCACAGCCAGAGGTTCGCGTCTTCTTCTTCAGTTTCTCTTCGTAACGGGTCTGGCCATCGGTGCGCACCACCACCGTCTCAAGATCGTCTTCATAATCGACGCCGGTGATCGTCTCGCCGGGTTGCAGCATTCCCTGGTTCTTGAGGAAGCCCATGGCAAGGTATTCCGGGTAATCGCCGATCGTCATCGCGGTCACGATCTCCTGCCCGTTGAGAAAGATCGTGAGCGGGCGTTCCTCGACAACCGAGATTTCGGTTCGGGCGCCGGTATGGTCGGTTCCGGTCACCGCCCGGGTCAGGCGTGGATTCGCCGGGTCGGGGGCGATGATCATCTCGCGCGTATTGTCCAGAATGGCCATTTGATCCTGCGTTCCGCTTGGGATAGGGGCAATCGACATACAGTCTAGGCGCGGCGCATGGCATCCTCCAGACCCAATTCGTACTACTGGCAGGGTCTGCGCGCGGCGGCCCCGTTCATCATTGCGATCGCGCCCTTTTCGATCGTCTTTGGCGTCCTGGCGGTCGATTCGGGTCTCTCCATCGCACAGACGATCGGGTTTTCCTTCATCGTGGTCGCCGGGGCCTCGCAATTCGCGGCGGTGCAGCTGATGACCGAGGACGCGCATTTCGCGGTGATCGTAGCGACCGCGCTTGCCGTCAACCTGAGAATGGCGATGTATTCGGCCGCACTTGCCCCGCATCTGGGCATGGCGCCGCTGTGGCAGCGCGCCATTGTCGCCTATCTCAACGTCGACCAGACATTCGCGATGTCGGTCGCCCGCTACGAGGCCGAACCGCAACTGACCCTCTCACAGCGGCTCGCGTATTTCATGGGGCTGTCCACTTCGGTGCTGTCTTCATGGTTCGCGGGTTCGATCTTTGGCGCGGTCGCCGGGCAGGGCATTCCCAAGGATCTTTCGCTCGAATTCGCGGTTCCGATCACCTTCCTCGCACTGGCATCGGGGCTTTTGCGGACGGTTGCCCATTGGGCGGCTGCGGCGAGTTCGGTCATCATCGCCCTGGCGCTGGACTGGGTGCCGCTCAACCTTGGCCTGCTGATCGCGGCGGGTGTGGCGATGGCGGTGGGGGCCGGCGTCGAAATCCGCAACGGACGGACCCAATGACCTACAGCACCACGGAGATATGGGCGCTGATCGGCGCGATCGGAATCGGAACCTACGTGATCCGGTTCTCGTTCCTCGGGCTTGTCGGATCGCGCGCCATGCCCGACTGGGCGATGCGCCTGTTGCTCTATGCGCCGGTGGCGGTTCTGCCCGGTCTGGTGGCGCCCGCCGTGATCTGGCCCGATGGCGGCGCGGCGATGGACCCCGCCCGGCTGGTCGCAGCGGCAGTGACCATTCTCATTGGCTGGAGGACCGGCAACCTGGTCGCGGCGATATTCGCGGGCGGCGGAACCTTCGCACTTCTGTCGCTCTAGAACCCTTCGGGCAGTTCCGGTTTCCCGGCCTGCAGGAGGACACCGTGATTGTCGTCGGCATCGTCGTCGGTGATGATCTGCTGGGTCACGCCCGGCAAGGTGGCGAACCATTCGGTCGTGCGCTTGGGGTACCAGCCACGCGGAACGCTTTCGAACCCCGGCAGGCGCGACAGGATCGACGTCACCGCGATATTGCATTGGGCCTTGGGGACGGCGCCGTAGTTCTGGATCTCGCGCATCGCCATGCGTGCGACCTCGGGCGAGACCTGGATTTCCTGAATATAGACATCGAACGTCTCGCGGGCGTGATAGTCGATATAGACCTTGAGGACGTTATCGGTGATCCCGAAATGCACATCGTTCCGTTCCGGTGCGGCCGGATGATAGAACGTGCCCGCCGGATCGAACATCGCCCGGTGGTCGCCACTGACCATCAATGCGGAATGCGCGCCGGATCCATTGCTGACATTCACCACCGTGAACAGGGTCAGGGTAGCGGGCCCCTCTGCCTGCCAGAGCGCGCGCTGAACGTCCGCTTCCGGCGCCCATTTGGGCTCCGCGCCGCAGGCGGCGAGCAGGGTCAATCCCAGTATCGCGACCAGTCGAGCGAGCACGCGTGTGCCTCCCGGTAAGATCACGCCTTAGCTGCCGAAAACGGCGAGGAACAGAAGAACCACGAACACACCGATCACCACCCGGATGGTCCATTTCATGAACCCGTCAAAGGTCTTTTCCTGGGCGTCGGTGTTCATCGAGCCATGCTGGTGCTCTGCCATTTTTGTTCCCTCGGATTTCGGTTTTCGAGGGAGTGGATAGCCCATTCGGCAGGGGCTGTCACGGGGGGGAATGCTGTGCAAAAGGGCCGCAGGTCAATCCGCGGTCGCTGCCTCGTCCAGCTCTTCGGCAAGACGAAAGCCGATCCGTTTCGGTTCGGGTTGGTTGCCGGGTTTCGGGATCGCGCGCAGGACCACGTTCAACTGTGTCACATGCTGGATCAGCTGGCTGCGCCCTCCTGCGCCGTCAGAGCCGTAGAAAGTGACGATATCGGGGTCGAAATAGCCCACGCCCTCGATCCGCAGAAGCCCGGCACCGCTGTCGGTGAAACCGATCGCGATTTCATGCTCGCGGTCAAGCTGGTTCTCGAAGTTGCGGATGTAGAGAATCAACCGTTCCCACGCCCATTCGGCCGGGCTTTTTTCCTCGCGCGGCTTGCGGGAAACGGAGGTTGGCAGGCGTTCCTGCTCGGGTGTCGGGCTGGCCTCGGGGTCACTATGGACCACCCGCCCACAAGGGCCGTCGTCGTCCTCGCTCAGCTCCGGCTTGCCGTCCACAGCCATGTGCCGTCCTCCGTGATCTCGCGCTCCACCTGTCCCTTGTGCCACAGGTGCAGGCAATGGGCCATCGCCTCGACCAGCGCCAGCCCGTACTCCCCGGGCCGGATCTCGCGGCCGAACAGCGGCTGGAAACACTTGCCCGCCGGGGCGGGGGTTTCGAGATGCCGGATCAGGCGCCGCAGCGCGCCGTGGTGGTTCTCCGTCAGTTGGCGCAGGCGGGTCGGAAGTCCGGTATAGGGCAGCTTGTGACCGGGCAGGACCAGATGCTGCTCATGTGCGACTTCGGCGAAGCGGTCACAGGTTTCGATCCAGTCGGCCAGCGGATCCCCCTCGGGCTCGGTCGCGTAGACCCCGATATTGGGCGAAATCGCGGGAAGAAGCTGGTCCCCCGCCAGAACAAGCGTGTCATCACTGCTCCAGAACGTCGCATGGTCCGGCGCGTGACCGCTTCCCAGCCGGGTTGTCCATTGGCGTCCGGCGGCAGTCACAACCGTGCCCTCGGCAAGCTTCTCGAACCCCAGGGGAAGAGGGGCAGTGCAATCGGCGTAGTTGAAAGGCCGCTCGGCCATCCGGGCCGCAAGGATCTCGGGATCCATTCCGGCGGCTTTCCAAAACGACACCGTTTCGGGCACCGGGCGGTCCTGCGCATCCAGTTGCAGCATGCGGGCAAAGAGCCAGGTCGTGCGCGTGGCAAGGATGGTTGCGCCGAACTCGGACATCATCCAGCCCGCAAGACCCACGTGGTCGGGATGGTGATGGGTGACGATCACGCGCCCGATGGGACGCCCCGAAAGCGGCCCATCGATCAGGGTCTGCCAGATCGCCCGAGTCCTGCGGGACGCCATGCCGGTATCGACGATCGTCCAGCTGTCGCCATCGTCGAGCGCATAGACATTGACGTGATCAAGGGCGAGCGGCAGCGGCAGGCGGGCCCAGAGAATACCCTCGGCGATCTCGGTCACACTGCCTTCGGAGGGCGGTTCGTCAAAGGGAAAAGCGACCTTTCCGGGGGTCCCGTCCTTCATAAGGCAAGCGTTTCGGGATCATGCGCAAACAGGTCGTCCGCGCCCAGTGTCGCTTCCGCCAGAAAACCGTGATGGGCGGGCAACTGGCGAAACACGAAGCTGCGCGCCAAGGCTGTCCGCGGACCTTTGCCACCCTCGGCCACCGCCGACATCAAGTGAAAATGCGCGCCCAGCACCATTGCGAAGGCATTGAGATAGGGAAGGCTACCCGCGAAACGGTCGTTCGGAGTATCCTGCGCCAACATCCATTCCGTGGCCTCCCGCAGATTCTCGGTGGCCTCCCATATCCGCGTTGCCATGTCCGGAAAGCTGTGTCGCGACGCTTCCGCCTTCGCCTCGATCTCGTCGAGAAGCGCAAATGCCGCCTCGCCGCCGTCGCGCATCTTGCGATCGACCAGGTCCATCGACTGGATGCCGTTGGTGCCCTCATAGATCGGGGCGACCCTGATATCGCGCAGGAACTGTGCAATGCCGGTCTCTTCGATCACGCCCATCCCGCCATGGACCTGAATGGCCTCCTGCGCGACGTCGACGCCGACCTGCGTACAAAAAGCCTTGGCGATCGGGGTCAGGAAGGCCGCGCGCGCGGCCCAGTTCGCGGCACCGGTTTCGCGCTCCATGTCGATGGCCACCGCACAGGACAGGGCGATGGCCCGGGCGGCCTGCGTCCGGGCGCGCATCCACACCAGCATCCGGCGCACATCCGCATGGTCGATGATTGCACCCGTCGGCCCATCGGTGCGGCCCTGCTTGCGGTCCCGCGCAAATTGCAGTGCCTTTTGATAGGCGGCCTCGGCCACGCCGACGGCCTGTGTCCCGCAATTCAGCCGGGCGTCGTTCATCATGGTGAACATCGCTGCCATGCCGCCGTTTTCGGCGCCCACAAGCCAGCCGGTCGCACCGGAATATTCCATCACCGCCGTCGGACTGGCATGCATCCCCAGCTTATGTTCAAGGCTCACGGCGCGCAGATCGTTGCGCATGCCGGGCCCACCATCGGCATCGGGAAGGAACTTCGGAACCAGAAACAGGCTGATCCCGCGCGTGCCCGATGGCGCGCCCTCGATGCGGGCAAGGACAAGGTGACAGATATTCTCGGAGAGGTCGCTGTCGCCCCATGTGATATAGATCTTCTGGCCGGTGATCCGGTAGGTTCCGTCGCCTTCGGGCTTGGCCGCCGTCCGGATCGCACCGACGTCCGAGCCCGCCTGGGGCTCGGTCAGGTTCATCGTCCCGGCCCATTCTCCCGCGATCAGTTTCGGCAGGTAGAGCGACTTGATTTCTTTGCTGGCATGACGGCTCAGCGCCGAGATCTGGCCCTGGGTCAGAAGCATGTTGAGATCGAGCGCCACGCAGCCGCCCGCCATCATCTCGTGGACCGCACAGGCGACCGCAACGGGCAGGCCAAGCCCGCCCCACTCCGGGTCGGCGGTCATCCCCATCCACCCGCCCTCGGCAAGTGCGCGATATGCGTCCTGAAAGCCCGGAGGCGTCCTTACGACACCATTCTCCAGCACCGAGGGGTTCAGGTCTCCGACCCGGTTCAGCGGGGCCAGGATATCCCGGCTGATCGCGCCGGCCTCGTTCAGGATCGCCGCAACGGTTTCGGGCGCGGTCGCGTCGTCGTCGCGCATCTCGCGGATCTGTTCGAAACCGACGACATTGTCCATCAGGAACCGAAATTCATCGACCGGTGCAGTATAGCTCATCGAAGACTCCGCTGCTGGTGCCTTGGCAACGCGCGCGCAACGCTCTAGGCCTCGGCAGGAAACCGAAGGATGCAATTGCTGTGTCCGGTCTTCAAGCGGAACGCCGCGTCAGGGAATGTCGGACGAAATGACAAAGCTTCTTGCACCGGATGATGCGGGCCTCGACGAGGCAGCGAAGCTGTTGCGGCAGGGAGAGTTGGTCGCATTTCCGACCGAAACCGTCTATGGTCTTGGCGCTGATGCCACCAACGGCCGGGCTGTGGCTGCGGTCTATGCTGCCAAGGGCCGTCCACAATTCAACCCGCTGATCGTGCATGTGGCCGATCTCGACGCGGCCCGCGCGATTGCCGATTTCAGCGAGGACGCTCTGCGACTGGCCCAGGCGTTCTGGCCCGGGCCGCTGAGCCTTGTTCTTCCGGTCCGGCCCGATGCGGGACTTTCCGATCTGGTGACGGCGGGCCTGTCCACGGTCGCGGTCCGTGTCCCGCAGCACCCCCTTGCCCATGCGCTTTTGGAGAAAGCCGGAATTCCGGTTGCGGCGCCATCGGCCAACCCGTCCGGACGGATCAGCCCGACACGCGCCGAGCATGTTCTCGACGGGCTGAAGGGACGGATTGCAGCCGTGCTTGATGGCGGAAGCTGCCCTGTCGGGCTGGAATCGACAATCGTGTCGGCTGGCCCGCCGCCCGTGCTGCTTCGGCATGGCGGTATTCCCGTGGAGGCGCTGGAGGCCTGTCTTGGCCAGAGCTTCGAGACAGCAGATCCCGCGAAAGAGGGCGTTTCAGCCCCCGGTCAGCTTCTGTCCCACTACGCGCCCGCCGTGCCGGTGCGGCTTGGCGCGACGGAAGCGCGCGAGGGCGAGGCACTTTTGGGTTTCGGGCCGGTTCAGGGCCATCTCACCTTGTCGGCCAACGGCGATCTGACCGAGGCAGCGGCGAACCTGTTTTCGCATCTGCGACGGCTTGACGAAGGGGGGTACAAGGCGATTGCCGTGGCCCCCATTCCGGACCATGGGCTTGGCCGTGCGATCAATGACCGGCTCTTGCGGGCTGCCGCGCCGCGCGATGCAGATGGATTGGCCTAGCCGGCACCGTCGCGTCAGGCGCGTCCCGCCGTGGCCGACAGCGTCAGCGGATCTATTCCCAGCGTCCCCAGCGCCGCCGACCATTTGATGGACGGATCGGACCCAAGAACAAGCGCCGCGTTCGAACTCTGCGGTCAGCCAGCCATTTGCCTGTATCTCCGCCTCGAGCTGACCCCCACCCCATCCGGAATAGCCAAGCGCAAGAATCGCCTTTTCGGGGCCGGTTCCGTTCGCGATGTCGTGAAGGATTTCGACCGTGGCCGTCAGCGACAGCTCCGGAGTCACGGCAAGCGTTGCCGCTTCCGCCGCGTATTCGTGGGAATGCAGGACAAACCCGCGCCCGGTATCCACCGGTCCGCCAAAGTTCAGAAGGGGGAGTTTCACATCCGGTCGGGCCCTGATTTCAAGCCGTTCCAGAAGCGACGCCACATCCACGTCGGCCGCGACCTTGTTGACGATCAGGCCCATCGCGCCGTCGGGCGTATGCTCGCAAAGAAGGATGACGCTGCGCTCAAAGCGCGGGTCGGTCATGCCCGGCATCGCGATCAGAAGTTTGCCCGTGAGGTCCTGCATCCGTGATTCCGCTCCTCCTCCGACAGTGTGACAGCCCGTGTGGGGCCGATGCAAGGGCGCGGTCGTTCGCCCGAATGTGATTTCCCAATTCCCCGCGGATGACTATGTTCGCGCCATGTTCGGAAAATCCCTCCTCCTGGCCGCCGCTCTGTTGCCAGCACCCGCCTTTGCTCAGTCGATCGGAGATGTCGTCTCCGGTCACCTTGTTTCCGGCTGGCGGCTCGACGGCGGCTCGCAGATGGCCGCGATCCGTATCGAGCTTGCTCCGGGGTGGAAGACCTATTGGCGCGCGCCCGGCGATGCCGGTATTCCGCCGCGCTTCAGCTGGCAGGGGTCGCAGAACCTGTCCGGTTTCGCGCCGCATTGGCCGGTGCCTGACGTGTTCGTGCAGAACGGGTTGCGCAGTGTCGGCTATGACGGTGTCGTGACGATCCCGATCGAACTGCATCCGCAGGATCCCACTGCACCGATCGGCGTCGAGGGAAAGATGGAGATCGGGGTTTGTCAGGATATCTGCATTCCCGCGACCATCGTTTTCTCTGCGGACCTCCCGCCCGGTCCCGGGGCCGATAACCCCGTGATCCGCGCGGCCCTTGCCGACCGGCCCAAAAGCGCGCGCGAGGCGGGCGTGGGCGCCGTGATCTGCCGAACCGAGCCCATCTCCGACGGTCTTCGTGTCACCGTGTCGATCGAAATGCCACGAATGGCGGGTGACGAAGCGGCGGTTGTCGAACTTTCCGACCCCTCGGTCTGGGTGTCGGAACCGGCGGTCTCGCGGTCGGGTGGTGTCCTCACTGCTGTGTCCGAGATGGTGCCATCCGAGGCCGCGCCCTTTTCGATGGCGCGTCAGGATCTGCGGATCACGATCCTCGCCGGCGGGCAGGCCGTGGATATCCAGGGCTGCACCGGCGGCTAAGACGCACGGGGCCGGAGCACAAGTGCGCCGATGAGGCCCAGAAGCAGGGTCACAAGCGCCGCGCCAGCGGTAAACAGCGCAAACGCGACCGCGATCGACCCCGACAGGTCTGCCGGAAGCATGCTGGCGATTGGCGCAGGCAGGGCGCCCCCGATGATCACCGCACCCAGCGTCACGGCAAACAGGGCGGCGATGATGGCTCCGCCGCCAAGCACAAGTCGCGACAAAGCGGGCGCGCGAACCGCGCGGCGCAGCGCGACCCGGTTGGCTGCAAGATCCTGCCCCGCGGCCAGAAGGGCCGGGACAACCAGCAGCACCAGCACCATCCCGAAGCCAAGTCCGTAGACCAACGTGATGACAGTCGGTTTCAGGAATTGCGCCTGGGTCGAGCTTTCGTACAGAAGCGGCGCAAGCCCCAGAACCGTCGTCAGCGTCGTCAGAAGGACCGGGCGCAACCTGTCCGATGTGCCGTCGATGATCGCGGGAACCAGCCCGCGTGTTTCGCCATATTCGTCAATCGTGGTCACGAGGACGATCGAGTCGTTGATGATGATCCCCACCATCCCGATCAGGCCCACGACCGAAAACATCGACAGCGGCACATCCCAAAGAGCGTGGCCATAGATCGCGCCGACAAGACCGAAGGGAATGATCGCCATGACGACGACGGGTCGTGTCCAGCTTGAGAACACCCATGCCAGCGTAAGGTAGATCCCGGTCAGGCACAGAACCAGCCCGGTCAGCGCATCGGACAGGAAGTTCGATTCCTCCTCCGCCAGTCCGGCCATGTAGGTGGTCACCCCGAACCGCTCTTCGACATCCCGCAGGATCGTGTCCTGCAGGGCGGCCGTGATCGCCTGCGCCCGGGCCGGATCGTCTTCGGACACGTCGCCCGAGACCGTCACCTGCCGGATTCCATTCTCGCGGCGGACGGTCGAAAAGCCGGTACTCGTCTTGACCGTCACGATATCGGCCAGCGGAACATAGGCTGCCGGTCCCGGCGCGCAACTGCGTCCGTTCCAGGAAATCGGCGGTCAATTCGCCTTCGGGGAGTTCGACCCGGATCGTCGCCGACCGCGGACCGTCCGGGAACTTCGCCGCTTCGATCCCGTTCAGCCGGTCACGCAGCACCCGGCCCAGACCATCGATGGTAAAGCCCAGCGCCTGCCCCTGTGGCGTCAGTTCAAGGATCAGTTCCTCCTTGTCATAGGCAAGGCTGTCTTCAAGCGCCGAGACCTCCGGAAAGCGGGCCAGTTGTGTTTTGAGATCCTCTGCCGCGGCCTTGAGCGTCGCCGCATCCGCGCCGTAGATCTTGATGTCGAGCGCATCTCCGCCCGGCCCCGAACGCCAGCCCCGGAAACTGATCGTCTCGAGCAAGGGCAGGCGCGGGGCGGCGTCCTGCAGGTCGCCCACGAACTTGAACGACGAATAGGGGCGCAGGTCCGGATCGATCAGTTCGATGGCGATCGAGCCAAGCTGGTCGGGCTGTTTCGTATCCGCCCCCGCAAGACCCCGCCCGGTTCCCCCGCCGATCTCGGCAATCACGTAATCCACCGGATTGCGCCCGTATTCGGCCTCGTATTTTTCGCCAAGCGCGTCGACGCTGGCCTGAAGCGCGCGCATCATCTCCAGCGTATCCTCGCGGGTGGCGCCCGGCAGCATCGCGAAATTGCCGCTGACCGATCCGCGCTCGGGCGCATTGAAGAAGCGCCACTGCACATCGCCCGAAATCACCAGCGCGGCCTGGCTGGCAAGAAGCGCCACGGCACCCGCCAGAACCGGATAGCGGGCGCGGATCACGCCCGCCATGAGCGGCCGGAACAGGGTCTCGCGAACCCAGCGGAACCCCTTGTTCACCTGCCGCGACGGCCAGTCATACCAATGCTCGCGCGCCGAATGGGCGATGGAATGGGCCATGTGATTGGGCAGGATCAGGAAGCATTCGATCAATGACGCGAACAGAACGACGATCACCGTGAACGGAATGTCCGAGATCAGATCACCATAGCGCCCGCCGATGGCCACAAGGCCGAAAAAGGCGATGATCGTCGTCAGGGTCGCCGAAAAGACCGGCAGGAACATGCGTTTCGCGGCGCGTTCGGCGGCGGTGACCGGGTCTTCGCCCAGCCGTCTTGCGCGGAAATCGGCATGCTCGCCCACCACGATCGCATCGTCCACCACGATCCCCAGCGTGATGATCAGCGCGAAAAGCGAGATCATGTTGATCGTCAGCCCGACGGCATACATCATCGCGATGGTGGCGGTCATGGCGACCGGAATGCCCGCGGCAACCCAGAACGCGGTGCGCGCGTTCAGGAACAGGAACAGCAGCGCCAGGACAAGGCCCAGCCCCATAAGGCCGTTGTCCATGAGGATATCAAGCCGCCCGGTGATCGCCTCGGCCCGGGTCCGGATAAGGTCGATCCGGACACCCTGGGGAAGCGTCAGCTCCATCTCGGCGGCGACCTGCTCGACGTCACGCTGAATCTCGATCGCGTCGCCCTGTTCGGATCTGTCGATGCGGATGGAAATGGCGGGGTTGGGGCCGACGAAATACGCGCGCTCGCGGTCGATCCCCTCGACCCGCACCTGCGCCAGATCTCCGATGGTCAACGTCGAGCCATCGGCATTGGTGCGCAGGGCGATGGCCTCGATATCCTCGGCGGATCGTTTGGCGACGCCGGTGCGCACCCGTGCCGACCCGGTGACATCGCCCGCCGGGTTGGCCTCGGCCTCCTCGGCGATGGCATCCGCGATCTCGCGCAGGGTGATGTCATGGCGGATCAGGGCAATGGACGGGACTTCGACGATTGTCTCGGGGGCGACAAGTCCACGGATCGTGGTGCGGGTCACGCCCTCGGCAAACAGCCGGCCGGTGAATTCATCGGCGAAGCGGCCCAACTGATCGACCCCCACCGGCCCGGTGATCACGACATCGGTCACGCGGTCGCGCCATTCGTCGCGTTGTACGGTCGGATCGTCGGCATCCTCGGGCAAGGTCGTGGTGGTATCGAGCGCGGACTCGACGTCATCCGCGGCCCGCGCCATGTCCCAGCCGGGCTCGAACTCAAGCTCAATCGAAGCGCGGCCCTCGCGCGAGGTGGCCGAGGTCGAGGTGACGCCGGGCACACCGATCAGGACCGGCTCGAGTACCTGAACGATGGCGGTGTCGACATCGTCGGCACCTGCGCCGTCCCAGGCGACCGAGACCGACACGCTGTCGACCACGACATCGGGAAAGAATTGCGCCCGCATGTTCGGAACGGCGGCGATGCCCAGGATCAGAAGTACCGCGAGCAACAGGTTCGCCGCCGTCCGGTGACGCGTGAAATAGGACAGGATGCCCTTGGAATCCGGCGCCGGGGCCATGCCCTAGCCGCCCATCCGGGATTCGATCCGCTCGACCATCCGGGCCGAAACGCGGTCCTGCTGCAACTGCGCAAGCACCCGTTCCTTGGCATCGGCGGGCATGGATTCGCTCGCCTCGACAAAGGCCACGAGCCGTGCGCGGCGGGTCTCGTCCAGTTCGACGAGATCGAGGTCTTCCTCGCTGTCGCGGGCCTCGGGGCGCAGCGGGCGCACCTTGATCCCCGCCCCGAGGAAGGGTGTGCGCTGCGAGACGATGTCGCGCCCGGCCAGATCCGGGGCGCGCACGATCACGTCATCGCCCTGACGCCGCAGAACCGTGATCGAGGCCACTTCGAGACGGTCCTCTTCGCCCACGACAAGGATACGGCCGCCCGCATCCAGCGCGGAGGCGGGAAGCAGCGCCACGTCGCTCAACGCAGGTTCGGTGATCCGGACCGTCACGAAATCGCCGGGGCGCAGGCCTGCCCCCGCATCCAGCGAGGCAAAAAGCAGGCGCCCGGTCTGGCCCTCGCCCACGGCGGGACTGTCGCGGGTGATCCGCCCGGTCGTGATCAGATCGGCCCCGGAGACTTCCAGCGCGACCGTGACATCCGCCGCGATCAACCGACCCGCTGTATCGAGAAGATCGGCATATTGTCCGGCCGAGACCCGGAATGACACCTCGAGCGCATCGGGGTCGATCAGGTCGGCAAGGCGTTCGTTGGCGCTGACCAGCCCGCCCTGAACCACGTCCACGCCCGACAGGACGCCATCGAATTTCGCGAAGACCTCGGTATCGGCCAGCCGCCGTTCGGCCTCGGCCAATGCGATCCGGCTGCGTTCCAGAGTTGTCGCGCCCTGATCCAGCCGGGTTTCGGCCTGTGCCTGCGCCTGACGACGGGACAGAACAGCCTGTTCTGCTGCGGACACGGCCAGTTCCGCCGTCTCCACCGCCGCCTCGGTGCCCACACCGCGGTCCAGCAGGTCGCGCTGGCGGACAAGGGCCCGCTGGCGCAACTCGGTCTGATCGAGTGCGGATTGCAGCTCGTCCTGCGCCAGTTCGAGGCCCCGGCGCGCATCCCTGAGATCAGCTTCCGCCTCGGCGACGTCGGCCCGTGCCGTTTCCACTCGCCCCCGCGCATCGCGGTCGTCGATCCGGGCAAGAAGATCGCCCGCCGCCACGCGCGCCCCTTCCTCGAACCGTTCGGAGAGCCACACGATCTCTCCGGAAGAAGAGGCACGGATTTCCAGCGTACGGCGGCTCTGAACCTCGCCGAAACTGCGGATCTGGGGGGTCAGTTCGCCCAGTTCGATGGCCGTCACGTTCACCGCAAAGACCCGCTCGCGCGCCGGACGTTCGTCGCCCTCGGCAGTCCGCCGGGCCTCGAGCGCGGAATAGACCGCGTTGCCCGCGACCGCGATCAGCGCAGCGGTCACGGACAAGAGAAACAACCCGACAAGGCTGCGGCGGAGAAAGCGCATCTGAGAGTTCCGGTTTTGCCTTTACCTGCAATAATCTAGGCGCTTCGGATCAAATCTCCAAATCATCTTGACGAAACCGGCGAACCGGTCATTTCCGTCGCAGATGTTCATCGAGACGCGGCATGATCTCGACGAAGTTGCAGGGCCTGTGGCGGGCATCGAACTGGAAGGCCAGAATCTCGTCCCAGGCATCTTTGCAGGCCCCCGGACTTCCCGGAAGGGCGAACAGGTAGGTCCCGTTCGAGACACCGCCGCAGGCCCGGGACTGGACAGCCGATGTTCCGATCTTCTGCATCGAAACGATGGTGAAAACGGTTCCGAAGGCTTCGATCTCTTTCTCATAGACGTCCCGATGCGCCTCGACCGTCACGTCCCGACCGGTCAGGCCGGTGCCGCCCGTCGTCAGCACCGCGTCGATCTCGGGGTTTGCGCACCAGTCGCGCAGTTTTTCCGCCACGCGCGCCCGGTCATCCGGCAGGATCGCACGATCCGCAAGGATGTGACCGGCGGCTTCGATCCGGGCGGCAAGCGTGTCGCCCGATTTGTCATCGGCTGTCGTGCGCGTGTCCGAGACTGTCAGAACCGCGATGCGGACAGGGTGAAAGGGGCGGGTTTCGTCGATACGGGACATCAACTTTCTCTCAATCGGTGCTGAAGGGCGAGAAGATCGGCCCAAGCCTCGCGCTTGGCGGCAGGATTGCGCAACAGATAGGCCGGGTGGAACATCGGCAAGGCGGGCCGGTTCAGGGCCTCGGCCCACTGGCCCCGCATCCGGGTGATCCCCTTGCGTCCCAGAAGCGCCTGACACGCGTGATTGCCCATGAGAATCAGGAGATCGGGGTCGGCAAGCTCGACATGGCGGGTCAGGAAGGGCAGCATCATCGCGATCTCTGCGGGCTTCGGGATCGCGGTTCTGCGGCGGGCGCCACGGCAGGACATTGGTGATGTAGAGCGCGCTTTCCGGCTCGGGCCTCTCGCGGCCCATCCCAATCGCGGCGAACATCGCATCCAGCAATTTCCCGGCCTTTCCCACGAATGGCCGGCCTTCAAGGTCCTCGTCCCGCCCCGGTGCTTCACCGATCACCATGACCCGCGCTCCGGGCGTGCCATCGGCGAATACAAGGTTCCGCGCGCCCAGTCGCAGGTCGCAATGCTCGTAGGAGGCAAGCGCCAACCGAAGTGCTTCGAGCGTTTCCGCCTGAGCCGCGAGGGCGCGGGCTTCCGCCACCGGATCGGCGGCTGGGATCGCAGCGGCGGCTCCGGCGGCGGTTCAGCCGCCGCTGGCGCATCGGACGCAGGCGCCGTCATGGGCGGCCGCGCGGCCTGTTCCGCAACCTCGAACCGGTTGACCGGCACATCCCCGATCGCCTCGGTCGCGCCAAGTTCGATCTGCCAGTCCAGAAGCGGCCAATGCGGTTGCGTGATCCATGGCGGGACCCTATGCCGCGTCCGGGTCAAGGTAAATCCTTGTCGCCCGCGAGCCGCCTTTCTATAAGCGGGGAAATCGGGAGACACACGCCGCATGGGTTTCAGCGCCAGACATCTTCTGGGGATCGAGTATCTGGGTCCCGACGAGATCCGATCCATTCTCGATCTTGCCGACACCTATGTCGATCTGAACCGGCGCGACGTCAAACATTCCGACGCGCTTGCGGGGCTGACGCAGATCAACATGTTCTTCGAGGCATCGACCCGGACCCAGTCGAGTTTCGAACTGGCGGGCAAGCGTCTTGGCGCGGATGTGATGAACATGACGCTGCAGGCCTCGTCGATCAAGAAGGGGGAAACCCTGATCGACACCGCGCTGACGCTGAACGCGATGCACCCCGATCTTCTGGTGGTCCGCCATCCCCATTCCGGCGCGGTGAACCTTCTGGCGGAAAAGGTGAACTGCGCGGTTCTGAACGCAGGCGACGGGCGGCACGAACACCCGACGCAGGCGCTTCTGGATGCGCTGACGATCCGCCGGGCGAAGGGGCGCCTGCACCGCCTGCGCATCGCGATTTGCGGCGATATCGCCCATTCCCGCGTCGCGCGGTCGAACATCCTGCTGCTGGGCAAGATGGAGAACCGGGTGACGCCTGATCGGGCCGCCGACCCTGATGCCCGCCGGGCGTCGCCGAATGGGGCGTCGAGGTCACCAGCGACATGGCCGAAGGCCTGAAAGACGCCGATGTCGTGATGATGCTGCGGCTTCAGAAGGAACGGATGGACGGCGCCTTCATCCCGTCGGAGCGCGAGTATTATCACCGCTTCGGGCTGGACGCCGAAAAGCTGGAAGTGGCGGCGCCGGACGCCATCGTCATGCATCCCGGGCCGATGAACCGGGGCGTCGAGATCGACGGCACGCTGGCCGACGACATCAACCGATCGGTGATTCAGGAACAGGTCGAAATGGGCGTCGCGGTGCGCATGGCGGCGATGGACCTTCTGGCGCGCAACCTGCGCGCCGAGCGCGCCGATCGTGGGGTCATGGTCTGATGCAGGAGCCCAAGGATCCCCGCGCCTCCGGCATGGTCGCGCTCGTGGCGCTACTGGTGCTTGCGGGGATCGTCGTGGTGGTCGTCATGGTCAGCGCGCAATGACCGAAGATCTGACCGTCCCCGCGCATGAAACCGGTGCCGTCCGGGTCTTTGCGCTGAACCTCCCCGAAGAGCGAGATCGCGGCCCTTCCGGAACGGCGATGGCGCGCGCATCGGCGCGGCTCTGGGGCTTGATTCCATCGACCGTGATTTCGTCGAGACGCTGAAAGCCGCCGATCTCAGGCCCATCGGCCTTGCCGGATACCTCATCGAGGGTCTTGGCATTCCGGTCGAAGCGCTGGCGAGGATCGGCGCCCGTCTCGACGCGCTCGAGGGCCATGTGCTGCTTGTTCACAGCACTGCGTTCGGCGGGCGGGACGCCACGCATATCACCGACCCCCGAGGTCACCTATATCGGTACCTATCGCGAACCAAAGACGGTGCCGTCCTTCGATCCGCTCACCTCGGAAAGCGCCGCGGGCGTGCTTGAAGGCCCCGCAACGACAGGCGGCGCCGGCCGGCTGGCCGCGCGGGCTTTGGGCCGTGCTTCTGGGTCTTGCCGCACTCGTTCTCATCGTCCTGCTGCTGACAACAGGCTGACTGGCCATGATCGCGATCACATTCCGTAACGCCCGGCTCATCGACCCCGAAAAGGGCACTGTCGAAACAGGCGAACTGCACGTGGCCGGGGGGCGTATCGTCGAAAGCGCCCCCGCTGGCGCCACGGTCGTCGACTGCGATGGCCTCTGCCTTGCACCCGGCATCGTCGATATCGGCGTCAAGGTGTCGCGAACCCGGCGAACGGCACAAGGAAAGCTTTCGCTCGGCGGGCCTTGCGGCGGCAGCGGGTGGGCGTGACGACGATGGTCACCCGCCCCGACACGTCGCCGGCAATCGATACGCCCGAGGTGCTGGAATTCGTCACCCGGCGCGCGAACGAGGCCGCGCCGGTGCGCGTTCTGCCCATGGCCGCGCTGACCAAGGGCCGCGCAGGGCGCGAGATGGTCGAGATCGGGTTTCTGATCGATGCGGGCGCGATCGCGTTCACCGATTGCGACGCCGTGGTCACCGACAACAAGGTTCTTTCGCGCTGCCTGACCTATGCGCGGTCGCTGGGCGCCCTGGTCATCGGCCACCCGCAGGATCCCGGCCTGTCGGCGGGGGCGGCGGCGACCTCGGGCAAGTTCGCCTCGCTCCGCGGCCTGCCCGCCGTCTCGCCCATGGCCGAGAGGATGGGGCTGGACCGCGACCTTGCGCTGGTCGAGATGACGGGCGTGCGCTACCACGCCGACCAGATCACCACGGCGCGGGCCCTGCGGCGGCTGACCCGCGCGAAAGAGGCGGGGCTGGACGTGACCGCGGGCATCTCGATCCATCACCTGACGCTGAACGAGCTGGACGTGGGCGACTATCGGACCTTCTTCAAGGTCAAGCCGCCGCTGCGGTCCGAAGACGACCGGCTGGCCTGTGTCGAGGCCGTGGCGACGGGGCTGATCGACGTGATCTCGCTCGATGCACACGCCGCAGGACGAGGAATGGAAGCGCCTGCCGTTCGAAGAGGCCGCCTCGGGAGCTGTCGCGTCTGGAAACGCTGCTGCCGGCCGCGCTGCGCCTTTATCATTCCGGCGCGATCGACCTTCCGGGCCTGTTCCGGGCGCTGACCCTGAACCCGGCGAAACGTCTGGGTCTCGCGCAGGGTCGCCTGTCGCCGGGCGCGCCTGCGGACCTTGTCCTGTTCGATCCCGACGCGCCGTTCGTGCTGGACCGGGCGACCTTGCAGTCGAAGTCGAAGAACACGCCCTTCGACGGTGCGCGGCTTCAGGGCAAGGTGCGCGGCACCTGGGTGGGCGGAACCCGGGTTTTCGGAGAGGCGCTGAGCAGATGCCGGACATGACCTCTGCACCGATTCTGCTGGGGCTTGTCGGCCTCCTTGCCTATCTGCTGGGCTCGATCCCCTTCGGCATCGTGATCACGCGGATGCTGGGGCTTGGCGATCTGCGCCAGATCGGATCGGGCAATATCGGGGCCACGAACGTCCTGCGCACCGGCAACAAGGGCGCGGCCCTTGCGACGCTTCTTGCTGGATGCCGGCAAGGGTGGGATCGCGGTGCTGCTGGCGCGGGCGCTGGTGGGTGAGGACGCCGCGCAAATCGCGGGCGGCGCGGCTTTCATCGGCCATCTCTTCCCGGTCTGGCTGGGTTTTCGCGGCGGCAAGGGCGTTGCCACGTTTCTGGGAACGCTGCTGGCGCTGGCATGGCCCGTGGGCCTTGCGGCCTGTGCGACATGGGTGGTCGCGGCGGGCCTTTTCCGCATCTCATCCCTGTCGGCGCTGAGTCGCCGCGGTCCTTGCCCCGGCATGGGCCGCCCTTTCTGGGTGAAAGCCAGTGATCGCCCTGTCGATCCTGATGGGCGGGTTCGTCCTTGTCCGACATGCGGCCAATATCCGGCGTATCCTTGCGGGAACGGAGCCACGTATCGGAAAAGGAAAATGATGGGACCGGCCGAAGCGATCCGTACCTGCCTGCGCAAATACGTGACCATCTCCGGACGTGCCGCGCGGTCGGAGTTCTGGTGGTTCTACCTTGCAGTGGCCGTGATGGGGGCCGTACTTTCCGCTGATCGACGGCCTGATTTTCGGCTTCGGGTGGGACAGCGTTTCGATACTCGAACCGATCTGGGCACTCTTGACGTTTCTGCCGGTGATCTGCGCCGCGGGCCGGCGACTTCATGACTATGACCTTTCGGCGTGGTGGCTTCTCGTGGGCCTGATCCCGGTCCTTGGCCTTCTCTTTCTTCTGGCGATCTTCGTGCAGCGCGGAACGGCGGGGCCCAATCCATATGGTCCGGACCCGCTCTTGCCAGCGGGTGCCGAATGACGGTGGACCGGGCTTTTCTTGCGGCTTTCGACGCCCTCCCTTTCGGAGGATACGAGGTCACCGCACACGGGCGGCGCTACCGGCTTACGAAATCGCAATACGCCTGTGCCCGAAGCCAGAAACTCGTGGCCGAAGAGTTGGGCGGCAACGATTACATCAGTATGAACCTTTATCGGCTCGCATCCGGAGACGCGCTTCTCAAACCCTGCGAGATGCCGGAGCAAAAGGTCCGCGATTTCGTGTTGAGCGCAGTGCCCGACTAGCGGTCAGTAGCTGTATTCGGCGAAGACACGCGTGACATCGCCATTCCATTCGCCCTCGAACTTTACGATCAGTTCGTCCGCCGGGGTCTTGCCCGAGGCGACGCTTTCCTGAAGCGCGTTGAGGAAATGGGTCTCGTCGGGGACCAGCCCGCCTGCCCCGGGCCGCGCGCGGGCCTTCAGCCCGGCTTCGGCGATCGCTACGACCTCGCGGGCAAGATCGTGAAGTTTGACCCCGTTCGCCGCGCCCTGAAGACCGTCAACCGACGCGGCGACGCGCAGCGCCTCGCGGGTTTCCGCGTCAAGCCCCTTCGCAAGGTCCCATGCCGCGTCGAGCGCGCCCTGATCGTACATCAGCCCGACCCAAAGCGCGGGCAGGGCGCACAGCCTACGCCACGGGCCGCCATCGGCGCCGCGCATCTCGATGAATTTCTTGAGCCGCGCCTCGGGGAAGATCGTGGTCAGATGGTCGGCCCAGTCCGAAAGGGTCGGAATCTCGCCCGGCAGTGCGGGCAGTTCGCCGCGCATGAAGTCGCGGAAGGACATCCCGCGCGCGTCCACGTAATTGCCATCGCGATAGACGAAATACATCGGCACATCGAGCGCGTAATCCGCGTAGCGTTCGAACCCGAACCCGTCTTCGAAGACGAAGGGGAGCATGCCGGTACGGGCTGCGTCGAGATCGCGCCAGATCCGCGAGCGCCAGGATTTGTGGCCGTTCAGCTTACCCTCGAAGAAGGGCGAATTGGCGAAAAGCGCGGTCGCGACCGGCTGCAGCGCAAGCGCCACGCGCATCTTCTGGATCATGTCGGCCTCGGACGAGAAGTCGAGGTTCACCTGCACGGTGCAGGTCCGATACATCATCTGGGTGCCATGGGTGCCGACACGGCCCATATACTCCGTCATCAGCCGGTAGCGGCCCTTCGGCATGACCGGCATCTGCTCGTGCGTCCAGTGCGGCGCGGCGCCAAGGCCGATGAAGCCCACACCGATCTCGTCGGCGACGCTTTGAACCTCGCGCAGGTGCTCGTTCACCTCGTCGCAGGTCTCGTGGATCGTCTGCAGCGGCGCGCCGGAAAGTTCCAATTGGCCGCCCGGTTCGAGCGAGACATTTGCGCCGTCCTTGACCAGACCGATGATATGGCCCGCTTCCTCGACCGGGGCCCAGCCGAAACGGTCGCGCAGGCCTTCGAGCATCGCGCGGATCGAGCGGGGGCCGTCATAGGGCAATGGATTAAGGGTGTCGCGGCAATATCCGAACTTCTCGTGCTCGGTCCCGATGCGCCAGTCTTCCTTGGGCTTGCAGCCCTCTGCGAGGTATTCGGCGAGTTGTTCGGGGCGCTCGACGGGGCCGCCGCCAGACTGAGGTATCGACATGTCCGGGCTCCGGCTGGTTGTTCTGACTGCCACTTGCCGGGTTGGGCGGGTGAAGTCAATGCAGGCGGGGTGGATCGCGATCCCAGATCAGCGTCAGGCCGTCGGGAGAAGAGCGCAAATTATCCAGCAAATTCCGTGTGTTGAGGCCGGGGAGATTCGAGAAGACATCGAACAGGTTTTCGGAGCCGGCGGCGTCTACGGGAATGTGAAGGGGCGGGCCGCTATCGTGGTGCACCACCCAGGCGGCCTTGTCCGACGGTCACTGAGAGATTTCCAAGCGCCTGATATCGTTCATGAAAACAGCCCCTCCATCGGTCGGGCCGTAATACGTCAACTGGCCTTCGAGGAGGGTGACGAGGCCGGGGCCGAGGCTGGAGCGGCGAAACCGGCCGCGCTGTATTCCGGCGGCGATCAGAAGCACGCCCACGACGGCCATGACGGTGCCGAGGATCTGGACCGCGCCGAAGGAGGTGATCATCCAGACGCTGCCGAGCCCCGCGACAAAGACGCCGATAATCGTTTCACGCCAACGGGTTATCGCCTCCATCGCTTCGGGTCGAAAAAAGGTCATCGGGGCTCGTCGCTGTTTCGGGCATCTGCGGGAACCCGGATTCTAGGGCCTGTCGCAGGCGCTGTCACGGGCCGGATTGACCCGATGTGAAGCGCGCGTACGGACCATGTGTATTCCATGCGCATGTCATGCGGTTTCGATGCGCATGGGTTTCGGCGGGAGCGTTGGCGCGGGATCATCCGTCGTCGCCATCCAGAGGGTGCCACGGGCGATCCGGATCGCGCCCCGGTTTCGTCGCGCCAGTCATAGGGCGCGCGGATCGGCTCGAAGGTCATCCGGGTGAAATCGCGGATCAGCTCCATCTCGCCGCCTGCGCGGCGGTAGAGACAGCCGCCCTGCGTGTCGTAGCGGTCGAGTGGCCGGTCGGACGGGTTCCAGAGTCGGCCGTCGAGGTCGCGATGATCCGCCGGAAGGTCGCCCGACAGAAGCCGCGTGACGGTGGTCTTGTCGAGCGGTGCCGGGCTGTTGTCCGGGCGGCGAAGCCCCGTGGTGCAGCCCCGCCCGGTATCGCCCCAATGAAGCCGGACCAGCCCGTCGTCGCGTCCGATGATGTCTGCGTCGCCCGCGGCGAGATAGTGGCGATCGTCGAGAAAAACGCCGCCGCCGCCCCATGTACTGCCTTCGGGGAAAAGCGCCAGTGCCGTCCAGTAGGGCGGGCGCGAGATCACCGTATACGCGCCTTCCGCATCGCTGCCCCACTGTCCGTCCAGCACGAAGTAGAGGAAGTGCCGACCGTCGGACGAGATCGCGCAGCGTTCGGGGTAGAGGTTCTTTCGAAGCCATTGCCCGTCGGTGAAGCTGTCATCGACTGCGGTCCCAGAGGATCATCCGGTATTGCCGTGTCGGTCCCTGCCGCACGATCACCGCAAGAGGCACGTTCCGCGCGAAATAGAGATGCAGGCGGACGACCGGTGTCTGGGTCATGTCCAGTCTCCCAATGCGGATTGCCAGAGCGTGAGCGCCGCGACGGCGGCAGTATCGGCGCGCAGGATGCGGGGGCCGAGGGCGATGGCGTGGGCCTGATCCATGCCCGACAGGCGGGTGCGTTCGGCGGGAGAGAACCCGCCCTCGGGGCCGATCAGGATCGCCCAGGGGCCGCGGGGCAGGGACGAGAGATCGGCGGTTTCGCCCGCCAGTGCCTCGTCGCAGAACAGAAGATGCCGCGCCCGGGTATCGGCGTCGTCGGGCCAGCCGGACAAGAGCCGGTCGAGCCGCGTGAGCTCGGCCACCTCGGGCACGAACGTGCCGCCGCATTGTTCGGCGGCCTCGACCGCGTGGGCCTGAAGCCGGTCGCGGCGGATACGTTCGGCATTGGTGTAATCGGTCTGGACCGGCAGGATGCGGGCCGCGCCCATCTCGACCGCCTTTTCGACGATGAAATCGGTGCGCGCCTTCTTGATCGGCGCGAACAGAAGCCAGAGGTCGGGGGGCAGGCGCAGAGGCGCGGTCTGTTCGGTCGCACGACAGCGTGCCGCCGCGTTTGCCGGCCTCTTCGACCGTCGCGCGCCATTCGCCGTCGCGCCCGTTGAACAGCGCCAGATCGTCGCCGGCCTGCAGCCGCATCACCCCGAAGAGGTAATGCGCCTGATCCCGGTTCAGAGGAACCGATTGCCCCGCCCCCAGCGGGTGATCTACATAAAGCCTGACCTTTGACATGGGACGGACCTTATGGCCGAAAATTCCGCCGCGCCAGAGGGCCGGGTGGCCGATGCGCCGCCGGGCAACTGGGTGGACAAATGGGCGCCCGCCGCGAGCCGGCCCTATCTGCGCCTGTCGCGGGCGGACCGGCCGATCGGGACGTGGCTTTTGCTATTGCCCTGCTGGTGGGGTCTGCTTCTGGCGATGGTGCATACCGGCACGGCGCGGTGGGAGGATGCGTGGATCGCGCTGGGATGCGCGATAGGCGCGTTCCTGATGCGCGGCGCGGGCTGTACGTGGAACGATATCACCGACCGCGATATCGACGCGCAGGTGGCGCGGACCCGGTCGCGGCCGATCCCGTCGGGGCAGGTGAGCCCGAAGGCGGCGCTTGTCTGGCTGGTGGTGCAGGCGCTTCTGGCGTTCGGCATTCTTCTGACCTTCAACCTGCCCGCGATCGCGCTGGGCGTGGCGTCGCTTGTTCTTTGTCTGTATCTATCCCTTCGCCAAGCGGTTCACATGGTGGCCGCAGGTGTTTCTGGGGCTTGCCTTCAACTGGGGCGCGCTTCTGGCATGGACGGCGCATACCGGGACGCTCGACCGGCCGGCGCTGTTTCTCTACGCCGCCGGGATCGCGTGGACGCTGTTCTATGACACGATCTATGCCCATCAGGACAAGGAAGACGATGCGCTGATCGGCGTGAAATCCACGGCGCGGCTGTTCGGGGGGCGGACCCATCGCTGGTTGCGGTGGTTCCTTGTGGCGACCGTGGGCCTTACTGAGCCTTGCGGTGCTGGATGCGCTTCTGGGCCGGGCCAATGTCCTGGCGCTTGCGGTGGCGCTGTGCGGCGTTTGGGTGATGGGCTGGCATCTTATGTGGCAGTTGACCCGGCTCGACACCGAGGATCCGGAGAAATGCCTGCGGCTGTTCCGGTCGAACCGGGATGCCGGGCTGATCCCGGGGCTGTTTCTTGCCGTAGCGCTCATGGTCTGATTGCGCCCCGGGTTCGGTCGTTCTAACAAGGGCGGAACGCAGTCATCGCGACAGGGCACATGCGCCGATCCTTCAGTTTCAGATCCTATCTTCCGTTTGCGATCGCCATCGTGGGCGCGGCGGCGCTGAGCCTTGCGACCGCGACTTTCGCGGTTCAGAAGATCGAGGAAACCTCGTGGGAGGAGATCGGCGAGGCGCTTGAGCTTGCCGGGCATGACTGGGTGACGGTGGCGGTGGACGGGTTGCAGGTGCATCTGTCGGGCACCGCGCCCGACGAGGCGTCGCGGTTCAGCGCGCTGGCGGCGGCGGGCACGGTGATCGACGCGACCCGGGTGATCGACGAAATGGACGTGGTCCCGGCGAAGACGATCGAGGCGCCGGAGTTCTCGATCGAGATCCTGCGGAACGTCGACGGGATATCGCTGATCGGGCTGATCCCGGCGGCGAGCGACCGGGCGCGGTGTCGTGAACCGGCTGGAGCGGATCTCGCAGCGGGATGTGAGCGATCTTCTGGAGGTGGGCGATTATCCCGATGCCCGATGGCTGGGAGAATGTGGTGGCCTTCGCGCTGGACGCGCTGGAGCGGATCCCGCGGTCGAAAGTGTCGGTGACGGCCGCGCGGGTCGCCGTCACGGGGATCGTCGACAGCGAACAGGTGCGCCGCCGGGTGGAGACCGAACTTGCGCGGTCGGTGCCGTCGGGGGTGGTTCTGGCGCTGGACATCTCGGCGCCGCGCCCGGTGATCGCGCCTTTCACGGTACGGTTCCTGATCGACGGCAACGGGCCACGCTTCGATGCCTGCGCGGCGGAGACGCCGGAGATGCGCGATATCATCGTGAAGGCGGCGGAACAGGCGGGGATGCAGGGGCGGATCGCCTGTCAGATCGGTCTGGGCGCGCCCTCGCTTGAATGGGGCGAGGCGGTGGCGGCGGGGATTGCCGCGGTGAAGCGGATCGGCGCGGCCAAGATCACCTATTCGGACGCGGATGTGAGCCTTGTGGTGTCGCATACGGTGCCGTTGCCGATTTTCGACCGGGAGGTGGGCGAGTTGGAACGCGCCTTGCCGGAGGGGTTTTCGCTGACCGCCGTTCAGTCGCCGCCGCCGGAGCGCGAAGAGGGCGGCGAGGACAGCGGCGGCACGCCGGAATTCGTGGCGACCCTGTCGCCCGAGGGCGAGGCGCAGTTGCGCGGGCGGTTGCCCAGCGACCGGGTGCAGCGGGCGGTGGAAAGCTATGCGCAGGCGCATTTCGGCAGCAACAGGACCTATGCCGCGACGCGGCTGGACGATGCCCTGCCGGATGGCTGGTCGCTTCGGGTTCTGGCGGGGTTGGATGCGCTGGCCTATCTGGCCAATGGCACGGTGGTGGTGCAGCCCGCGTTTCTGAGCGTCTCGGGCCGGACCGGCAATCCCAATGCGCTGGCCGAAATCTCGGGGCATTTGTCGGAGCGGCTGGGTCAGGGCCAGAACTTCGAGATCGACGTGACCTACGAGGAAGCGCTTGATCCCATGTCGGGCATTCCCACGCCCGAGGAATGCGTGGCCAGGCTGAACACGGTGATGAAGGTGCAGAAGATCACCTTCGAACCCGGATCCTCGACCATCGACCAGAGCGGATTGCAGATCATCGACCAGCTTGCCGATATCCTCCGCGACTGCCAGAGCGTGCAGATGGAGATCGCGGGCCACACCGACAGCCAGGGCCGGGAGACGATGAACCTGCGGCTGAGCCAGGAGCGCGCGGACGCGGTTCTGAACGCGATCATGGCGCGCCGGGTGCTGACCGGAACCTGACCGCCAAGGGTTATGGCGAAGTGACACCCATCGCCGACAACGATACCGAAGAGGGGCGCGAGGCGAACCGGCGGATCGAGTTCACGCTGGTGCTGCCGGAGGCCGCCGCCGAAACAGAGGCAGCGCCCGAATCCGAGGGGGAGAGTACGGTTGAATAGAAGCGAATTCATCGTGGCCACGGCCATCATCCTGTTCATCGCCTTCATGCTGGGCTGGTTCGCCTATTGGCTGTTGCACAAGCTGGCGCGGGTGAATGCGGGCGATATCAACGACCTGGACCGGATGGCGCGGGAATTGCACGAGGCCGAGGAAAGCCGCGAGGAGGCGGTGACCTATATGCAGCAGCGAGAGGCGGAACTGACCAACCAGCTGGCCCAGACCGAGGCCGAGTTGCGCGCGGCGATGGACGGGCTGCGCCAGGCCCGGCGCGAGGCCGAAGAGATGCGCAACGTGATCGAGCGGGCCAATCAGGACGGGTGATCGGGGCCGGGCGTGCGCCCGGCTTGCGCTTGAGCGCCCCTTCAGTGACCGCCCTGTCCCGCGATAGGGTCTTTGGTTTCCCGCGCAGCGAAAGACCGCCTCGAGTCCCAGAATGCCAAATCTGCAATGCAGCGCACGTTGCCTGACCGCGCTGGGCGTCCTTGCCGTCTACAGACCTACAGGCTCTTGAGATACCCAATCTGTCGCGGCTTCGTATTGACGCCCTAGCGCAAGTACGGAGCCGTCTTGCCCGCGATGCCCAATCAGCTGCAGACCAATTGGCATGCCTTCGCGTCCAAAACCCGCAGGGACACTCAGCGCTGGAAGACCCGTAAGTGAGGCTGGAATGACGACTTCCATCCACCTGTGATAGGTGTCCATTGGCGCTTCGCCAATCTTGTCAGGCCAGTGCAGTTCCGCATCGAATGGAAACATTTGCGCGGACGGGAGTGCCAATATGTCGACCTCCATGTTCGCGGTGTAGCGGAACCAGTCAGAGCGGATCGCGCTGGCCTTTAGAATGTCGTCGGCACTCGCTGCGAGGCCGCGTTCGATCTCCCAATGCAGCTCGGGCTTGAGCATATCGTGCGGATGTTTCAGGAGCGGCGCACGATCGGCGGAAATCGCCCAGCTTCGGAGAAGCGTCCAAGACTCCCATAGGGCTTCAGCCGAAAATGGCGGGGACATGATCTGGACCGTGTGACCAAGTTCTTCGAGCACTTGGACGGCGCTTTCACATAAATCCAGAATACCGGGCTCCATCGCATAAGCCCCACCCCAATCGCTGAGCCATCCGATCCTCATTTTCCCAGCTGACGTGCTCGGACGATAGGGGCCGCTGGAATGTGGATGACGGGGGTCATGTTCGGATAGGACGCCGAGAAGCAATTCCAGATCACGCATGGAACGTGCCATTGGACCGTCCGTCGAGAGCTGTGACAGAAACATGTCGCCGGGACCACCGTTAGCAACCAGTCCGTAGCTCGGTCGAAACCCGAAGACATTGTTCCAGCCCGCCGGATTGCGGAGCGAACCCATCATGTCGGATCCATCTGCAAGCGCCAGCATCCGGCTGGCAAGGGCCGCGCCGGCGCCGCCACTCGATCCACCAGCTGAGCGGCTTGTGTCGTACGGGTTTCTCGTCACGCCATAGACGGGATTGTAGCTGTGTGAGCCGAGACCAAATTCTGGCGCGTTCGTTTTTCCGATGATTACGGCACCGGCCTTGCGCAAACGCGCAACCATCGGGCAGTCCTGCTCGGGCACGAAATCCTTGAAAATTGGCGAGCCAAACGTTGTGGTGATGCCTGCCGTTTCTGCAAGATCCTTAATTGCCATCGGCAAGCCTTGCAGGGGGCCGGCAGGTGCGCGTGCGGCTTCCTTGAGGAGTGTTTCTCTGTCCCGGAGGGCCACAATTGCGTTAACCTCTGGGTTCACCAACTCGATTTGATCGAGCGTTGCTTCCATGAGTTCACTTAAGCTTATTGCACCTGAACGGACGGCAGCTAGCTGGCCCGAGGCATCTTCTTTAATCATCCCGTGCGTCGCCTGTTTATGCTGGTCCGACTTTGGATGATTGAATCATTAGACGCTTGTTCCCCATCGCGACAGCGGCAATCGTACAGGTGGTCATCCCACTCCGTCTGACGAAGCCGACCACAGCCTTGGAAACTATTCAAATTCGATTTCTGTTGCCCTAACGTGGCCCAAGACGAGCTCACACGGCGGACTTGAACCCTCATTCCGGTCGAAAATGCATCGCGTTGCGTGAGAAGCGATCATGCGCACGCATGACAAATATCAAAATGCGCATCCAATTCTTCGGCCAAGCTGAAGCCCTTGGAATGGAGGAGATGGTTATGAGTCGTAGACCAAACGGAACGAACCTGCTGCGCGCCCTTGGTCTGGGGGTAGCGTTGGCTTGCATGTCAGGACTGGTGGCTTCGGCAGATGAAGCCGGTGAGAGAGAGTTCATGAATTCCTGCGCTTCGTGTCATGGCGTTGATGGTAAGGGCGCTGGACCGGTTGCCAGTGCGCTCTCGATAAACATCCCCAAGCCTCTGACGGGACTGTCCGCTGAGAATGATGGCGAATTCCCGATGCAGAAGGTCATCCAGATCATCGATGGGCGATCAGGTATTCGGGGGCATGGAACGGGCGCCGGCATGCCGATCTGGGGCGCTGTCTACAAGGCCCCGCTCGCGGGTGATATCGGGGTCTATGCCTCAGAGATCGCAGTTCGGGGGCGGATCTTGTCTCTGGCTCTCTATCTGGAGTCGATCCAGGAGTAGGCACCGGAGGTGGCCCGCGTATGGCGCTTTCCGACAATGCAGGTCGCCGATTGGTGGATCGATGTGGTTAAGGCGCGCAACGCGGGTATCGGGATGCGAACGTTCTGTTCTGCTTACGCAAAAGCGTCATCCAATGGTCGGATGTCCGCAATTGGGAGAGTTTGTGCGGGAGTTTGCCTTGACCGGCGGGTTCAACTGATCGCCAGGCCATAACCGAACGATCCGTTTCTGTGACGCGCCAAAGAAAAAGGCCGCCCGATGGGCGGCCCGTTTCCGTAATCCGTACCGTTCAGCCCTGACGGGCTTTGAACCGGCGCTGGGTCTTGTTGATAACATAGACCCGGCCCTTGCGGCGCACGACGCGACAGTCGCGATGCCGGGCTTTGAGCGAACGGAGCGAGTTCCTGACCTTCATGGTCTTTCTCCCAATATCGCGGCGCTGTGGTGCGCCTGGTTTCAATATGCCGGGCGGCGCCGGCGGGTATCTCGTTTGCCGGGCAAGCCCGGCGGGTAACGTCATGGTGGGCGATACTGGGATCGAACCAGTGACCCCTTCGATGTCAACGAAGTGCTCTACCGCTGAGCTAATCGCCCGTCCGCCGTTTCCGGCCCGCCCATCCGAACGCCCCCCGAGAGAGATGCCCAAATGAACAAGACGCGGAGATCACCCCGCGCCGGTCGAGCGGTCTATAAAAGGTCGCAGCACCGCTTTCAAGGGCTTTTGGCGGCGAAGGAAATCGTCCTATACTCAACTCGAGGGATAAAGAGGTTGGAATGCAGGCTGCCTATACACTGACGATGCCCGATTTGCGCACGACAAGTGTGATTTTCGCGTCACCCCATAGCGGTCGCGTCTATTCCGAGGCGTTCCTGCGCGACACCGTTCTGGATGAGCGGGCGATTCGGTCTTCCGAGGATGCCTTTGTCGACCTTCTGTTTCAGGCCGCCCCGACCCTTGGGGCGCCGCTTCTGGTGGCCGAGGCGCCGCGCGCGTATCTCGACCTTAATCGCAGCGCCGAGGAGCTAGACCCCGCGCTGATCGAGGGTGTGCGCCGGAACTCCCACAATCCGCGGGTCAGTTCGGGGCTGGGCGTGGTGCCGCGCGTGGTGGCGAACGGTCAGGCGATCTATCGCGGGAAACTTCCCTACTCCGAGGTCGAGACGCGGATTCGCAATGTCTGGCGGCCCTATCACGAGCGTCTGGCGGAGCTTCTGGCCGAGACGCGGGCGAGTTTCGGCGAGGCGATTCTGATCGATTGCCATTCGATGCCACATGAGGCGCTGGAATTGGTCGTGCATCCCGACGGGTTACGCCCGCAGATCGTGCTGGGCGACCGGTTCGGCGCGGCGGCGCGCAGCGATATCGTCGACCGGATCGAGGCGGCATTCGTCGCGGCGGGTCTGGTGGTGGTGCGCAACGCGCCCTTTGCCGGGGCCTATTCGACCCAGCGCTATGGGCGGCCCAGCCAGAATCAGCATGTGATCCAGATCGAGATCGACCGGACGCTTTACATGGACGAGCGGATGATCCGGCCGAACGCGAATTTCCGGGCGATGCGGGATCTGCTGACCACGGTGATGGCGGAGATCGTGGATATCGGCGCGATGGACCTGCCGCTGGCGGCGGAGTAGGCGCCTAGCGCAGCGACCGGCCCTTGATGATCGCGTCATGGCCGAATTTCTTGCGGATACTGTCGGCGGCGCGCTCGGCACGGGCGCGGGTGGCGGCGTTCGGGTCCAGAAGATCACCCGAGAGATCGGCATTCTCCGCCGGACCGATTTCCGACAGCCCGACGCCCAGAAGCCGGAACGGCCCCTTGTCGGCAACCGTGTCGTAGAGGTCGCGCGCGGTGCGGTAGATGCGGTCCGCGATCTGGGTCGGGTCGGACAGGCTGATCCGCCGGGTCAGGATCGCGTGATCGGATTTCTTGACCTTGAGTGTCACCACCCGCCCGGCGATATCGCGGGCCTTGAGCCGGTCCGCCACCTTTTCCGACAGCCGCCAGATATGGCCGTCGAGGATGTCGGCGTCGGCGGTGTCGTCGTGAAAGGTGGTCTCGTTCGAGACCGATTTCATCGGCGCATTGGCCGAGACCGGGCGGCGGTCTTCGCCCCGCGCGAGATGCCAGAGCCGGTCGCCCATGCTGCCGAACCGGGCATGCAGATCGGATTTCTCCCAGCGCAGCAGGTCGGAAAAGGTGCGGATTCCGGCCTTTTCCAGTGCCGCCTGCGCGGCCTGTCCGACGCCCCAGATCATGCGCACGGGTTTGCCCCGAGGAACTCTGCGGTCTCGGCCCGGCCGATAACCGAGAAGCCCCGGGGTTTGTCGAGTTCGGAGGCGACTTTCGCCAGAAACTTGTTATGTGACAGGCCGATGGAGCCGGTGATGCCCAACTCGTCCTCCATCCGCTTGGTCAGCCGGGCGAGCATCACGGCTGGGGGCGCGTGATGCAGCCGGCCGGTGCCGCCAAGATCGAGAAATGCCTCGTCGAGTGAGAGGGGTTCGATCGCGGGGGTCAGATCCTGCATCATCGCGCGAACCTGGCGCGAGACCTGCACATAGGTTTCCATCCGGCCGCGGATGACCACCGCCTCGGGGCAGAGTTTCATCGCCTGGAACATCGGCATGGCCGAGCGTACGCCCTTGATCCGCGCGATGTAGCAGGCGGTCGAGACCACCCCGCGCCGCCCGCCGCCGATGATCACCGGCTTGTCGCGCAACTCGGGATTGTCGCGCTTTTCCACCGAGGCATAGAAGGCATCGCAATCCATATGCGCGATCGTGAGATCGAAAAGCTCGGGATGCGAAATCACGCGCGGGCTGCGGCAGGCGGGGCAGCGCGCGCCGGTATCGAACTGGGTCAGGCAGGAGCGGCAGAGCGCGGGCATGGTGTTGCAGGATCGCTAGCATGGCTGGCTTCCGTTCCGGAAACACTTCCGAAACAGGGGGTTTGTCCTCATATACCCCATGGGGGCCGACGAGTGCGAGGACGATATGACTATTGAGGATATTCTGTCCCAGATTGGCGGTGGTGGTCTTGTCATCCTGCTTCTGGCGGCCTTCATCATTCTGTGTATCTACAAGGGCGTGCGGATTGTCTCGCAATCCGAGAAGCATGTCGTCGAGCGGTTTGGTCGCCTGCGGTCCGTTCTTGGACCGGGGATCAACTTCATCGTCCCGTTTCTGGACAAGGTGGCGCATGAAATCTCGATTCTCGAGCGTCAGCTGCCCAATGCCAGTCAGGATGCGATCACTTCGGACAACGTTCTGGTGCAGGTCGAAACCAGCGTGTTCTACCGGATCGTCGAACCGGAGCGGACCGTCTACCGGATCCGCGATGTGGATGCCGCCATCGCCACCACGGTGGCCGGGATCGTCCGCGCCGAGATCGGTAAGATGGAGCTGGACGAGGTGCAATCGAACCGCGCGCAGCTGATCGTGCAGATCAAGTCGCTGGTCGAGGATGCGGTGGACGAATGGGGCATCGAAGTGACCCGGGCCGAGCTTCTGGATGTGAACCTGGACCAGGCCACACGGGACGCGATGTTGCAGCAGTTGAATGCAGAGCGCGAACGCCGGGCGGCGGTGACACGGGCCGAAGGCGCGAAACGCGCCGTCGAGCTGAACGCCGATGCAGAGCTTTATGCCGCCGAGCAGGCCGCCAAGGCGCGGCGCGTGCAGGCCGATGCAGAAGCCTATGCGACCCAGGTCGTCGCCTCGGCCATTCAGGATAACGGGCTTGAAGCGGCGCAGTATCAGGTTGCCCTGAAACAGGTCGAAGCCTTCGGCAAGCTGGGGCAGGGGCAGGGTCAGCAGACCATCGTCGTGCCCGCGCAGGCGATCGAGGCCTTTGGCGATGCGTTCAAGATGCTGCGGGGGCGGGGCTGATGTGGGCGATCTGGTGGATCTGGTTCGTGGCAGCACTTGCGCTGGCCTTTCTCGAGGTCATGGTGCCCTCCTATCTCTTTCTGGGATTCGCGCTGGGCGCGGCGGGGACCGGTCTTGTGCTGGGCATCGGCGGGCCGTTGGGCGCGTGGCTGGCCGGGTCTTTCCCGGTGACGCTTCTGGTCTTTGCGGTCCTGTCGCTGGCCGCATGGCTGGCGTTGCGCGCGGTTCTGGGCGTGCGCAAGGGGCAGGTGAAGATCTGGGACCGCGATATCAACGAGGATTAGGGTCCGCGGCGGGGGGAATGTCCCGCCCTGCTCAGGCCCGCGCGATTTCATCCTGAATGGCCCGGGCCGCCGCCGCCGGATCGGAGGCGCGATGGACCGGGCGGCCCACCACCACGTGATCGGCGCCTTTGGCGATGGCCTCTCCCGGGGTCATCACGCGTTTCTGGTCGCCCTTGTCGGACCCTGCGGGGCGAACGCCGGGGGTCACGATCAGACGGTCCGCAGCCTCGGGCAGGGCGCGGATCAGCGCGGCTTCGTGCGGTGAGGCGATGACGCCGTCGGCGCCTGCCTCGAACGCACGGGCGGCGCGGGTCGCCACGATCTCGGACATGTCGCCGGGTACGATCATGTTGGCGTCGAGATCGGCGCGGTCGTTCGATGTCAGGACCGTCACGGCGAGGATTTTCAGGTCGCTGCCCGAAGCGCCCTCTTTCGCGGCGCGCACCACCTGGGGGTCGCCGTGGACAGTGAGGAAATCGAGATCGAACCGGGCCAGTCCGCGCACCGCCGCTTCGACGGTGGCGCTGATGTCGAAGAGTTTCATGTCGAGGAAGATGCGCTTGCCGTGTTCGAGCTTCAGCTCGTTGGCAAGGGCAAGCCCGCCGCCGGTCAGCATGCCCAGCCCGATCTTGTAGAACGAGACCGCATCGCCGATCCGTTTGGCCAGTTCCAGCCCTTCGACGGCGTTCGGCACATCGAGGGCCACGATCAGGCGATCATCGGACATGGGCGTTCCTTCCTTTTCGGGTCGGCCTCTCATGGGGGAGGCCGACCCGAGGGTCAAGCCCGGCGGCGACAGAGGGGGAGGCTGTCGCCGGGGGCCGGACCGGTGGCTCAGACCGCTTGGCGCAGGGCGGGGACAGCCGGGACTGTGGCGGCCGGGATGGGGCAGAATGCGGGCTGTGACAGGCGGCCTGCCGCGTCCGACAGATGCGGCAGGAGGCGCCGGAACGCCGGCATGAACTTGTTGAACCGCGACACCGCGCCGATGGCCGCCAGACCGACGCAATATTTCGAGCAGGAGCCGATTGGGTGCGTGCCCGAACCGCGCAGGATTCCGTCGGCGATGCCGCGCCCGAAGCGGGATTTGGTTTCCACGATCAGCATGTCGGGGGAGGCGTGTTCCTCGGTCCTGTCGTCCCAGAAGCGCAGGCCGTGATCGATGGTCATGCGTTCGCCGCCGTCGCGGGCCACAAGGGTGATCCGGTCGTATTGCATGCAGAGCACCGGCTGGTACTCGCCCGGGGAGGCGCGGTCGTACTGGGTGGTATGGCAATCCTCGATGAAGCGGAGCGGCGCGTCATGCAGCCTGTCGAGGACGCGTGCATCGTGGGAGAGCCGCTTTTTCACGGTGACTTTGCGGGTGGTCTTGAGCTTTACCTCGACAAAGCAGAGCCCGGCGTCGAGATAGTGCCGGGTGCGTACCTTGGACCGGCGGCGGCGGCCCTGAACATGGTGGTGGAAGCTGCTGTAGCAAGGGCTGTCGAAATAGCAGGTCTGGTATCCGAAGCGGCGCTTGCCGTCGATTTCAAGGATGTCGAAATGCGCCGCCAGCGCCGGGACGAGGGTTTCAAGGACATCGACGGGGACCACGTATTTGTTGTCGAGCCGGGTCAGCATCTCGGCCTTGGTGTTCAGGTCGGCCAGTGAGACCGGAAGGAAATGCGGGGTGAGCGTGTCGCGCATCGGGTTCAGGCCTCCCTGTAGGTGAGGCTGACGGTCGCCATCTCGTTCACGTAGTTCAGGTTGATGATCTCGAACCCGGTGACCGTCACGCCGAGCCGCGCGCTGAGCGTGCCCAGCATGGCGGCGGGATCGGAGACGATGTTCGGGTCGATCCGGTCCAGCGTGACCTTCATCGCGCGGGAGCCGTGCATCAGGGCGGGGTGATCGACGATGTAGACGCCGATCAGGACGATCCCGGTGACGACGACGATGTTGAGGATCGGGGTGCCGCCGACCGAGCAGATCACCGCGATGGCGACCGAGCCGAAGAAATACGCGATCTCGATATTACCGATCGGTTCAGAGCGGAGGTTGAACAGGGCAAGGATCGCGAACAGGCCGAAGCCCGCGGCAAGGCTGAATTCGATGCTGGCGAGCTGGCCCAGAACGGCGAACGCGAAGATGTTGAACATGGCCGCCGTGGTGACGAGGACCCTGTCGCCGTGGCGGCGGTAGTAGAGGCCGAATATCAGGATCGAGAGGGCAAGGCTGTTGATGCCGAAGCGCATCGCAAGGTCGATAATTTCCGAAATCGGTGTCACAAGATCTTCTCCGCTACGGAAGCCTGGCCCGGCTCTTGTTGTCTGGCGGGCCTGTCTGCTTCGCTACTGTTGGACGTCAGAACATCCGGGCAATGTGTCGATCGCGGGAGATTTGTCGATAAACTGCAAGGGCATCCGGCGAACGGATGCCCTTATATACATTCGGTTTATGGGGCCGCTGCCCCCTCTGCCGGTCAGGCGACCCCGGCGGACAGGAGCGTGTCGTCGAACACCGCCACCACCGGGGCATGGTCGGATTCGGGGAATTTCCGGTCCGTGGCAAAGGCGATGGATTCGTCGGGCAGGAATTCGTTGTGGATCTCGGTATGGGAAAACGCCTGGACCATGCTGCGGGAGGCGAGGATATGGTCGATCATCTCGCCCCGGCCCTTGTGGTAGAGGGTGAAGCGCTTGTCGGCAGGCACGTTATCCTCGAGCGGAAGCATCACCCGGCCCGACAGCGCGGCGTTCCCGGTGTCTTCGACCCGTCCGCGAATGGCCACGACCGGGACCTCTCCGGACAGCGCGTTGAAGTCGCCGGCGATCAGGATCGCCGCCGCGGGATCGGTGTCGAAGATCCGGTCGATCACCACCCGGGCCTCGAGCGCCGCGCCCACGCGTTTCATGGAGGACAGGAAAAATCCCTCGGCCCAGGCGGCGGCGGTGGCCCATGTGTAGCGATCCACCATCAGGTCGGCATCGCGGACGGCGAGTTTCGATTTGAAATGGACGTTCAGGATATGGATCTGACGCCCGGCGGGCGTGCGGATCCGGACGCAGAGCAGCGGGCGCTCCCACCGGACCGGTTTCGCGCCTTCATCGACGCCGATTGTGCGGCGGTATTCGGGGGCGGGGGTTTCGTCCTGATTGATCTGGATGCGCTCTTCGACCACGAGATCGGGGCGGAGCGCCACGACGAGGTTGCGCTTGTCGTAGGGTTCGCCCGTTCCCTTGGTCTGGGTCGTGACAAGGGTGTAGCCCGCGTAGCGCGTGGGCGCGAGCAAGGCCTTCAGCGCCAGAAGATCGCGGGGCTGGCCGGGGCGTTCCTGGCCGTGGACCTCCTGAAAGGCGATGATATCGGCGCGGAGCCGTTCGAGCGCCGGGCGCAGGACCGCGGCGCGCTCGTCGAAGGTTGGATCGCGGCGCTCGGCGCCCGGTGCAAGCGGCAGGTCCTCTTCGAGGTTTTCGAGATTGAAACTGGCAATGCGGATCATGGGGAGGCCCTTTCAAATGAATTGTTCAAATTCTTCGATCTTAGCATGGTCGGGATGACATTGGCGTGATCTTGAACAAGTGAGGGTCCTCACCCACATGCATAATGAGGCCCGAGATGGGGCGTGCCGCAAAGCGGGCGTCGCTGCGACAGGGCGCTTAACATGAAGGAGAGACCGATGAACTTGGAGAAGTTCACAGAGCGGTCGCGCGGTTTTTTGCAAGCCGCCCAGACGATCGCCATGAGGGACAATCATCAGAGATTGGGACCCGAGCACCTGCTGAAAGCATTGCTGGACGACGATCAGGGGCTTGCCGCCAACCTGATCACGCGCGCGGGCGGATCGCCTGAACGGGTGATGGAGTCCGTGGAGCTTTCCCTGTCGAAACTGCCGAAAGTGACCGGCGACGCGGCACAAGTCTATATGGACACGCAGACCGCGAAGGTTCTGGACGAGGCCGAGAAGATCGCGACCAAGGCCGGGGACAGCTTCGTGCCGGTGGAGCGGATCCTGACCGCACTTGCGGTGGTGAAATCCAAGGCGAAGGACGCGCTGGATGCGGGTGCCGTGACGGCGCAGAAGCTGAACGGTGCGATCAATGATGTTCGCAAGGGCCGCACGGCGGATACGGCGAGCGCCGAGCAGGGCTATGACGCGCTGAAGAAATACGCGCGCGACCTGACCGAGGCCGCCGCAGAGGGCAAGATCGACCCGATCATCGGGCGGGACGACGAGATTCGCCGCACGATGCAGATCCTGAGCCGACGGACCAAGAACAACCCGGTCCTGATCGGTGAACCCGGCGTCGGCAAGACGGCGATTGCCGAGGGTCTTGCCATGCGGATCGTCGACGGGGATGTGCCCGAGAGCCTGAAGAACAAGAAGCTTCTGAGCCTTGATATGGGATCCCTGATCGCGGGTGCGAAATATCGCGGCGAGTTCGAGGAGCGGCTGAAGGCGGTCCTGTCCGAAGTCACGGCGGCGGCGGGCGAGATCATCCTGTTCATCGACGAGATGCACACGCTCGTGGGCGCGGGCAAGGCTGATGGGGCGATGGATGCCTCGAACCTTCTGAAGCCGGCGCTGGCGCGGGGCGAGTTGCATTGCATCGGGGCCACCACGCTGGACGAATACCGCAAGCACGTGGAGAAGGACGCGGCCCTTGCCCGCCGGTTCCAGCCCTTGCTGGTGAACGAACCGACGGTGGAGGATACGATTTCGATCCTGCGCGGGATCAAGGAAAAGTACGAGGTGCACCACGGCGTCGATATCTCCGACGCGGCGCTGGTGGCGGCGGCGCAATTGAGCCACCGCTATATCACCGACCGGTTCCTGCCCGACAAGGCGATCGACCTTGTGGACGAGGCCGCGTCGCGGCTTCGGATGGAAGTCGATTCCAAGCCCGAGGAACTGGACGCGCTGGATCGCGAGATTCTGCAGAAGGAAATCGAGCGTGAGGCGCTGAAGAAAGAGGACGACAAGGCGTCGGCCGATCGTCTGGAGAAGCTTGAGAAGGAGCTGTCGGATCTGCGCGAGAAATCCGATGCGATGACGGCGCAGTGGCAGGCCGAGCGCGACAAGCTCGACTCCGACCGTGACGTGAAGGAGCGGCTGGATCGGGCGCGCATGGATCTGGAACATGCCAAGCGCGAGGGCAACCTGGCGAAAGCCGGCGAGCTGTCCTATGGCGTGATCCCCGAGCTTGAGCGCAAGCTGGCGGAAGCCGAGGAGGCCGATGCCCAGATGGTCGAGGAAAAGGTGCGGCCCGAGCAGATTGCGGAAGTGGTCGAGCGGTGGACCGGCATTCCCACCTCGAAGATGCTGGAAGGCGAGCGTGACAAGCTCTTGCGGATGGAAGAGGAGCTTGGCAAGCGCGTGATCGGTCAGGAAAGCGCAGTGCGCGCGATCTCCAATGCCGTGCGCCGGGCGCGGGCCGGTCTGAACGACGAGAACCGCCCGCTGGGGTCGTTCCTGTTCCTTGGACCCACCGGTGTGGGCAAGACCGAGCTGACCAAGGCCGTGGCCGAGTACCTGTTCGACGATGACAGCGCGATGGTCCGGATCGACATGAGCGAGTTCATGGAGAAGCATTCGGTCAGCCGTCTGATCGGCGCGCCGCCGGGATATGTCGGCTATGACGAGGGCGGTGTTCTGACCGAAGCCGTGCGTCGCAGGCCCTATCAGGTCGTGTTGTTTGACGAGGTCGAGAAGGCGCATCCGGAGGTTTTCAACGTCCTGTTGCAGGTGTTGGATGACGGGGTGCTGACCGATGGTCAGGGCCGCACGGTCGACTTCAAGCAGACGCTGATCGTCCTGACATCGAACCTTGGGTCGCAGGCGCTGAGCATGCTGCCGGAAGGATCCGATGCGGCGGCGGCGAAGCGGGATGTGATGGAAGCGGTCCGGGCCCATTTCCGGCCCGAGTTCCTGAACCGTCTGGATGACATGATCGTCTTCGACAGGCTCACGCGGTCGGATATGGACGGGATCGTCAAGATCCAGCTTCGGCGGCTTGAGAAGCGGCTGGAACAGCGCAACATCCGGCTTGATCTGACGCCCGACGCGATGTCGTGGCTGGCCGACGAGGGCTATGACCCGGTCTATGGCGCGCGGCCGCTGAAGCGGGTGCTCCAGCGGGCCTTGCAGGACCAGTTGGCGGAGATGCTGCTGGCCGGTGATGTGGCCGAGGGTCAGACCGTCACGGTTTCGGTCGGACCCGACGGGTTGATCGTGGGCAACCGGGTCGCGGCGTCGAACAGGCAACCGCCGGAGGATGCCGTCGTTCATTGACGGCGTATGGCGAACCTGAAACGGGCGGTCCCTGGGGCCGCCCGTTTTCGTTTGCGGAGTGGGCGGCCCCAGCGGAAACAAACAGCCACGTGAGTGCGGATTGATACCGTGGCGGGACTGGAATCGGGCGTTTATGTGCCCGAATTGCCGAAAAGTCTGGATTTCGCCCAATTTCGAGGAGACCTTTTCGGACGTGGGGGGTCGTGATGTGAGCGTCCCGTGGTCTTGTACGAGTGGGGGAAGATATGTGGCGTTCCATTGGCCGTTTCGGCCGTGAAACTTCGGGTGCCGTCAGCAGCGATTGGGTTGTGATCACGTCGGGGATCATGCTGTTCGCGATCGCAACGGTCCTGTCTGTCCGGACCCATACGGTTGCTCTTGGCCCCGCCATTTCGGTGGTAATCGACCAGCAGATGAACTAGCGCGGTGCGCGCCTGTCTATGACCGCAGCAGAACCTTGTTGGAATCGATGGCCGCCGCGATGTCCTGAAAATGAACGGCGCGGCGGCGCGAGTTTTCGGCCGAGCGCAACAGGACGGTTTCCATCTGGTCGATGACATCGCGGGCGGCGGATTCGGCGGCGCGCAGGCGGGCGGGGGCGATCGCGACCAGCGGCGCGGTCTGTACCGGGGCCGCGAGGCCGGGACGATTGACCATGTAGCGCCTGGGCGGGTTGGGAGCCGCGTTCGCGCGCGCGATCCGATCAAGTTGCGCGGCGCCGGCCTCGAGCACCTCGCGCACCGGCGCGTAGTCGCCCGATGCCGGAAGCTGCCGGGCCAGCGTCCGGTAGCGGTCGGCAATACAGCTTATCTCGACCTCTCTTGGAAACAGCTCGCAGAGCGTATTGATCTGGCCGATGCTTTCGGTGATCGCGCCCGTGGTTGCGTCGCGGACCGGAGGGCTTCCGCCACCGCTGCTGTCGGGACCAGGGATCGGTTCGGGCGAATCGGGGGTTTGCTGGCTCGGCGGTACAGATTGTACCGGGACGAGGAACGGGGTGGCAGTTTCAAGAAACAGCATCTGGGGCGTCTTTGGTGCGGCGAGTGCCGGGCCTGAGAGGCAGGACAAGAGACAGAGTGCGAAACCGCGGGTGATCGAAACTCTCATCCTCATTGCTCCAAGCCGAAGGCGCGGCGCAATCCGCGCTGGGTGCCCTGGCCGAAATCGCCGTCGATGCTGCCTTGGTAGAAGGCGTTCTCGGCCAGAACGCGCTGTAACTCGCGGCGGGTCGCGTCGGTGAACATGGCCGGGCGGTCGGACAGGATGTCGAGCACGTCCTGACTGCCGGTCCGCAGGGCATCATAGAGATAGCGGGCGGCGGTTTCGGGGCCCCGTTCGGGCACGATCCCGTCATCGATCAGGGCAGCGTAGTTGAACATGGCCTGCGGGTGGCGCAGGTCGGCGGCGCGTTCGAACAGCGCCAGCGCGGCAGCCGGATCGGCGCTTACCCCGAGGCCGCCCTGATAGGTCAGGAAGCCCAGATCGTTGATCGCATCCGCGAAATCCTGATCCGCGGCGGCGCGGAACAGCACCAGCGCGCGCTCCGGATCGGCAGGCACGCCCAGCCCGGTTTCATAGAGCTTGCCCAGTTCGTATTGCGCCTCGGCATCGCCCGCCTCGGCGGCGCGGGTCAGAAGCGTGAAGGCCTTTTTCGGGTCGAAATCGCTGCCGTCGGGGTTGAGCGCCATGTAGGCAAGACCGAGGAGCGACCGGGTGTCACCGGTTTCGGCCAGCGCGGCCAGTTGCAGGGTCTGTTCGGGCCGGATGCCGGACCATGCCACGCGCCGGTCGGCGGCGGCGACCGCCGGCGTTTCGGACGACGCGCCGGCGAGATAGAAGGGCACGCCGGTGAGCGAGCCATAGGTGTAGGGTTCCTGAAGATTGCCGGTGGATTTGAGCACGGCGTCGCGCACCTGCCGGAACAGAAGGCTGATTTCGAGATCCTTCTGCGGCAGCATGTCGATCAGGGCGCGGGCATAGGGAGAGTTCTGGCCGGTCCCGTCAAAGGCGACCTGTCCGTCGCGGGCGGCATAGGCGACAAGCGTGCCGCGGTCCGGATCGGCGGGGGCAAGGCCGCCGCCCGCGCCGCGGGTCGCGGTTGTTGCCCCCTCGCTTGTGGTGGTGCCGGCGGTCGTTTCGATCCCGTCGCCGAACGGGTTGTCGCGGCAGGAGTCGAGGATCACGATCCGCATCTTGCGCGCCCGGTCCACCGCGCCAAGGAAATCCCGGAGCGTGAGCGACCGGGCCTGTACGTCGCGGTTCGAGGCGACAGCGGCATCGACGGGAAGAAAGAAGTTCTCGCCAGACACCTCGATCGCGTGGCCTGCGAAATAGATCAGCGCGAGATCCGCCGTTTCGGAGCGAAAGGAAAAGTCATCGAGCGCGGTGCGCATCTCGTCGCGGCCGACATCGAGGAGAAGAGTGACATCGAACCCGATCGCGGCGAGCGTATCGGAGATGGCGCGGGCGTCGTTCAGGGTGTTGCGCAGGGGGGGAACGGTTTCATAGCTGGCCATCCCGAAGACGAGCGCCACCCGATCCGAGGCCGCCGCGCCCCATGGCAGGAACGCGAGTACCGTTATTGCGAAGGTGAGGCGTAGGCGATGCATCGCGTCGAACCCCGTCATTGTCCGACTTGGATCTTAACGCATTTCCGCTGCGCGCGGAGAGAAAAAACCGGGAAATTGGGCTTGATCCATCCGGGCCGTCGGGCCCGGATGGCGATAGGTCGATGCCGATCAGGGCAAGAGGACGGTGTCGATCACATGCACCACGCCGTTGGTCGCCATGATATCGGCGGCGGTCACGGTGGCATTGTTCACCTTGACACCATTGCGGCCGTCGACATGGACGGTGCCGCCCTGGACGGTGGTCACATTCAGGCGCTTGCCGGCCAGCTGATCGGAGGTCACGGCGCCCGGCACCACGTGATAGGTGAGGATCGAGACCAGCGTGTCGCGGTTGGCGGGTTCCAGCAGGGATTCGACGGTGCCCGCGGGCAGCTTGGCGAACGCGGCGTTGGTGGGGGCGAAGACGGTGAACGGACCATCGCCTTTCAGCGTTTCGACGAGGCCAGCGGCGGTCACGGCAGCGACCAGCGTCGAGAAGTCATCGTTGGAAGCGGCGATATCGACGATGTCGTCGCCATCATCCATGGGCGCACAGGCGGTGGCGAGGGCAGCGACGGCGGCAAGGGCCGTGGCCTTGAGAGCGAAGCGTCTGTTCATTGGTTCCGTGTCCTTGGGTCAGTTTCTTGGTTTGATGAGCATAAGCCAAAGGGCGGGAAATTCCCGCCCTTTGGTATTTTATCGTACCGGATTCTTACGAACCGGGCAGGATCACCTTGTCGATCACGTGGATCACGCCGTTCGACGCTTCCACGTCTGCGGTCACGACATTGGCGTCCTGAACCATCACGCCGCCTTCGGTCATGATCGTGACCTCGGAGCCTTCGACGGTTGCCGCCATCATGTTGTTCGACAGGTCGGTCGACATCACTTTGCCCGGAACGACGTGGTAGGTGAGGATCGCGATCAGCTGATCCTTGTTCTCGGGGAGAAGCAGGTTCTCGACGGTGCCCTCGGGAAGGGCGGCAAACGCTTCGTCGGTCGGCGCGAAGACGGTGAACGGGCCTTCGCCCTTCAGCGTTTCGACAAGACCTGCGGCCTCGACTGCGGCGACCAGCGTGCCGAACGCACCGGCATCGATCGCGGTATCAACGATATCTTTGGAGTGGCCACCTGCAAAGGCCGGAGCGGCCAGTGCGGTTGCGGCGGTCAGTGCAAAGAAAGTTCTACGAAACATAAGTTCCTCCAGTCATGGGTTGCGAATACCGTTCGCGGTATCGGGGGGAAGTACGGCGCCTGTTGCGGTCTGGATCATCGGAAATTTTCCGCCGGGCCGTTTGACTGAAACCTTTGCCGCGCTAAGCCGGGGAGTTCGGACGTTTCCAATAAAATTAATGTTACCCAGAGGCGTTTCCGGGCCGAATGTCCGTCGCAATTCGCACGTATGCGTGAGGGGGATTTGTTTGAACGGGGCAGAAGGATAGTTTTTGCTGCAGACAACAATGGAGTGTGCAGATGGCCGGACGGTACAAGAGTGATCTTCGCTGGAGCGATGTGACCCCGCGCGAGGTGTTCATGAACCGCCGATCTGTTCTGGCGGGTCTGACGGCGGCAGGGCTTTTGGGAACGCGGGCCGAGGCGTCGAACGATCTTGAGCCGAATACGTTCGAGGAAATCACCAGCTATAACAATTTCTATGAGTTCGGCTGGGACAAGGACGACCCCAAGGCCTATGCCGGCGCGCTGACCACCGACCCGTGGTCGATCGTGATCGACGGGATGGTGGAGCGGCCGGGGACCTATGACCTTGCCGATGTCCTGAAGGGCAAGACGATCGAGGACCGCCTGTACCGGTTCCGCTGTGTCGAGGCGTGGTCGATGGTGATCCCGTGGAACGGGTTCGAGCTCAAGGATCTTCTGGATCAGGCGGGCGTGCAGCCGGGCGCGAAATACGTGGCCTTCGAGACGCTTCTTCGCCCCGAGGAAATGCCGGGGCAGCGGTCGGGCGGTATCGACTGGCCCTATCGCGAGGGATTGCGGCTTGACGAGGCGATGCATCCCGCTGACCCTGATGGCGACCGGGCATCTACGGCGAGCCGATGCCGAACCAGAACGGCGCGCCGATCCGGCTGGTGGTGCCGTGGAAATACGGGTTCAA
>CAVORP010000007.1:0-287500 GCA_963698645.1 uncultured Alphaproteobacteria bacterium | reverse complement strand
TTTAAAGATAGCGTAACAGCTCACTGGTCTAAATCAAGTTGTCTTGCGGCGAAGATGTAACGGGGCTCAAGCCATGAGCCGAAGCTTAGGACTGCGTATGCAGTGGTAGCGGAGCGTAGTGTGACATAATTCCATTCCTCCTTAGTTCCTTCGGGAACGTTGGAGGAGCGGAGTTTTCTGTGAAGCCGGCGCGTGAGCGATCCGGTGGAGAGATCACTAGCGAGAATGATGACATGAGTAGCGACAAACAGGGTGAGAGACCCTGTCGCCGAAAGTCCAAGGGTTCCTGCTTAAAGCTAATCTGAGCAGGGTAAGCCGACCCCTAAGGCGAGGCCGAAAGGCGTAGTCGATGGGAACCAGGTTAATATTCCTGGGCCAGGAGGATGTGACGGATCTCGAGGGTAGTTCAGTCTTATCGGATTGATTGGGCTGCTTAGAGGTTCCTGGAAATAGCCCTCCATTAGATCGTACCCTAAACCGACACAGGTGGACTGGTAGAGAATACCAAGGCGCTTGAGAGAACGATGTTGAAGGAACTCGGCAAAATACCTCCGTAAGTTCGCGAGAAGGAGGCCCGGTTTCTACGCAAGTGGATGCCGGGGGCACAAACCAGGGGGTGGCGACTGTTTACTAAAAACACAGGGCTCTGCGAAGTCGCAAGACGACGTATAGGGTCTGACGCCTGCCCGGTGCCGGAAGGTTAAAAGGAGGGGTGCAAGCTCTGAATTGAAGCCCCGGTAAACGGCGGCCGTAACTATAACGGTCCTAAGGTAGCGAAATTCCTTGTCGGGTAAGTTCCGACCTGCACGAATGGCGTAACGACTTCCCCGCTGTCTCCAACATCGACTCAGCGAAATTGAATTGCCTGTCAAGATGCAGGCTTCCCGCGGTTAGACGGAAAGACCCCGTGCACCTTTACTACAGCTTCACACTGGCATCAGGCCGAACATGTGCAGGATAGGTGGTAGGCTTTGAAGCAGGAACGCCAGTTTCTGTGGAGCCTCCCTTGAGATACCACCCTTGTTCTGCTTGATGTCTAACCGCGGTCCGTTATCCGGATCCGGGACCCTGTGTGGCGGGTAGTTTGACTGGGGCGGTCGCCTCCCAAAGCGTAACGGAGGCGCGCGAAGGTTGGCTCAGAGCGGTCGGAAATCGCTCGTTGAGTGCAATGGCAGAAGCCAGCCTGACTGCAAGACTGACAAGTCGAGCAGAGTCGAAAGACGGCCATAGTGATCCGGTGGTCCCGAGTGGAAGGGCCATCGCTCAACGGATAAAAGGTACGCCGGGGATAACAGGCTGATGGTGCCCAAGAGTCCATATCGACGGCACCGTTTGGCACCTCGATGTCGGCTCATCTCATCCTGGGGCTGGAGCAGGTCCCAAGGGTACGGCTGTTCGCCATTTAAAGAGGTACGTGAGCTGGGTTTAGAACGTCGTGAGACAGTTCGGTCCCTATCTGCCGTGGGTGTAGGATACTTGAGAGGAGTTGCCCCTAGTACGAGAGGACCGGGGTGAACGATCCACTGGTGGACCAGTTGTCGTGCCAACGGCAGTGCTGGGTAGCTATGATCGGAAAGGATAACCGCTGAAGGCATCTAAGCGGGAAGCCCCCCTCAAAACAAGGTATCCCTGAGGGCCGAGGTAGACCACCTCGTCGATAGGCCGGAGATGTAAGTGCAGCAATGCATTCAGTTGACCGGTACTAATTGCCCGATAGGCTTGATTTGATCCAGTAGAAGGCTGGCTCAAAAGCATACACTTCAGTGTACATGACTTGGATAGCGTCTCTTTCTTGGTTTGGTGGTCATAGCGCGAGCAAAACACCCGACCCCATTCCGAACTCGGCCGTTAAGTGCCGTAGCGCCGATGGTACTGCGTCTTAAGACGTGGGAGAGTAGGTCACCGCCAAACCTAGTAAGGGACGCTAATATCTCTCTGTCGATGTGCCTCAGACCTTATCCGTAAGACCTGAGGACCACGCTTTGGCGCGGGGTGGAGCAGCCCGGTAGCTCGTCAGGCTCATAACCTGAAGGTCGTAGGTTCAAATCCTACCCCCGCAACCAACGATACTTGCGATGCCTCCGTCGGTTCTGCCGCGGAGGTTTTTGCATTTTTGGGGTGCCGTGCGCAGAAATCGCCTGGTGCAGCCCCCGCAGCCAAACCGATCGGAAACCCCGAAATCTCTTGATGTCTTGCCGATGGGTGTGAAGGTTCAACTCGTATAAGTCCAATGAACGCAATTACTTAGCCAGCTTAGGGCAAACCGCTCCGCATCCAAGTGCGCCGGCACAAGGTCCCTTCGATCGTCTTATGGGTCGAAGCACATACGCGGATTTGCATGCCATTCCGATCTTCGAAGCCATTCCAGTCGAGCCCATCGGTCAGTCCGGCTGCAGGCAACAGGAGCAGTCGAGCCTTCACGCGCGACGCACGTTGACTAGTCTACGATGAGGGCCGAGACAGCCGGGCCGACGGTGGCAGAAATCTTCTGTGCGGGTGCGAATGCCGGAAAGAGACCGGCAAGGATCCCGCACGTCCAAGGACAGGCCAATTGTCAGTACACCATTGGCGAACAGCCCTCATATCCATGGATATGCCTTTTCTCGACAGTTCCCGGGCTGATCAGGATCAAGGTAGCCGATGGGTGAAATGCTAGGATCTCCGGTCATGTGCGCCAAGTTGGCTGCGGCGGGATTTCACGGAGCCGGTCAAGCGTTTCGAACCCTGGGGAGATGTGTGCGCTGAACGCGGTTAGGGAATGAGGGAGACATGTCTAAGGTCTTGATATATGTTCTCTTTATCATCGGCGCGGGCCTCGCCGCGCTCATCGGCTGGCGGCAACTTGATCGGCGTGCTGATCGCGCCGAAATGGAGCGACTGATCGCATGGCAGCCGGCAGAACCAGACAGGTTCTCGGCCGAGATGGTTGCCGACCTGCCCGAGCCTGCCCGCCGCTATTTCCTGTTCGCGATTGCCGAGGGAACGCCGCTTTATACCGTCGCCCGGCTCGAAATGGAGGGGCAGTTCGGCATGGGTGACAAGGCAACCCCGAATTATCAACCGATGCAGGCCCGCCAAGTCCTCGCGGTGCCGGAAGGCTTTATCTGGACCATGTCCGGTGGCGCGGGCGCGATGCGCATGAGCGGGTCGGACAGTGGAACCTGGACGCGGTTCTGGCTCTTCGGCATCGCCCCGGTCGCCCGCGCGGGCGGGACGCCGGATCATATCCGCTCGGCTTTCGGACGCTATGCGTCCGAGGCCATATTCTGGACGCCGGCCGCAGTGCTGCCCGGGCCGAACGTGACATGGGAGCCCGTCGCGGAGGACGTTGCCCGCATGACCATGCGCCGCGGCGGGCTGGCGCAATCCGTGGACGTCACGGTGGATCCAGATGGTCGCCCCCGTCATGTGTCCTTCATGCGCTGGAGCGACGCCAATCCCGACAAGGTGCACCGCCTCCAGCCATTCGGTGGCTATCTGTCAGAGTTTCGGGAGTTCGGCGGCTTTCGTCTGCCGACCCATGTCGAGGCGGGAAACATGTTCGAAACGGAAGACTACTTTCCATTCTTCATCGCAAATGTGACGGACATTACGTTCCCGCAGCCTGAAATGTGATGGCCGTCGCTCTACTGTTCCAAGTCGCGCTGCCGCTCGCGATCCTCGCCTGGCTCCGGCTTCTGCCCGCGGGCAGTTTCGAGAGGCTGGCGGCACCAGGCGCAGGGTCCGGCGCGGGCATTCCTATGCCGCCTATCTCGGGCGATCCGCTGGGCTTGCGCATCGAGGGGCGCTTTCTGCGGCCTACCGGCTGTGGCTTCACGGTGCCAGATCTGCTCCGGCCTCGGCACCGATCCCGCGCAGGATGGCACGCGCGCGGTCGGGCTCCTCGAAGAGCGGGGAGTGAGCGGAGTTTTCGAAGACGTGAAAGTGTTTTTCGGGCGCCTCGATCCGGTCGAATAACTCCCGCGACAGGGCAGGTATCGCCGTCAGATCGTGGGCGCCGACGAAGAAGTGGACCGGGATTTCCAGCCGGTTGACGCGGTCGCCCAGATCAGTCCGGAGGATCTCGTCCCACAGGATCGCGCGCGACCAGGCCTTGCCGCGCCAGAGACAGATCTTTTCGCGAAGGGTGTAGATCGGCAAGCCGAGCACCGGCAGGAAGACACCGGTAATGACCGAGGACATGTCCCGGGTCGTGCCGCCGCCCAGCCGGTGGGTCGCGGCGTCGCGCAGGCGCAGATACGCCTCGGACATGCCATCCTCCATTGTTACTGGAGCCGCCTCGATCCGTTGGACCATACGCGCATCGCCCTGCGCACGGTAGGCCGCGAGCATTTCCTGGCGTGCCATGACCTCGGAGCGGAGCTGGTGGACGACCTGTGCCATGCCGACATAGGCGTGGAAGCGGTCGGGAGCGCGGGCGGCGACCTGGATTCCCAGGAAACTCCCCCAGGAATGGCCGAGAAGCACGATACGCTGCTGACCGAAGCGGTCGCGCAGGTAGTCAGCGACTTCGATCGTGTCGAGGATCAGCCGTTCGACGGTCAGGGCCGTGGGATCGAGGTCCGGCGTCCATGACATGCCTGCACCGCGCTGTTCCCACCAGACGACAGTGAAATCCTGTTCGAGGCCGGTTGGGTGGGTGGCTTGCAGGAAGAATTCCGGCATTCCCGGCCCGCCATGGAGGAAGAGAAGAATGGGGTTCGACGGATCTGCGCTCTGGATCACCATACCCTGCGGCACGCCGCCGATCTCGACCGTCACACGTTCCGAGAGGCTACCCGGAATGGGGTCGCCCGCGGCATCACGCATGGGCCGTGGCGCGCCGGGACTTCGCAGCCAGAGGAGGGCAAGGGTAAGTGCAAGAAGCCCAAGAATTCCGAGAAGTGTCGCGCCCATGACCCGCACGCTACTCGCCTGCCGCAATCAGTTCGGCTTCCATTCGGTCGAGCGCATCCCGGTCGAGGACCCGTCCGCCCACGATCACCGCGCGGGGGCGGCGGAGGGTCTCCAGCCCGTCGAGCGGGTTCCGGTCCAGCAGCACCAGATCGGCCCGCCGTCCCTCCGCGATGCTTCCATCCTGGTCGGGCAGATCGAAGAAACGGGGCGGGGCTACGGTCGCCGTGTAGAGCGCCTCGCGCGGGGTGAGGCCCGCGCCCACATAGATGTCGAGCTCGTCGAGGAGCGAGAAGCCGTGGAACAGGTAGGGATTGGCGAAAGACGCATCCGACGAGGCAAGGATCGGGACGCCCGCCGCATGGGCCAGGGCGAAGGTGCGGCGGTCGAGCGCGATGCTGTCCTTGGCCAACGCGCGCACCTCGTCCGTCATCGCTTCCAGCCTGAAATCGGGCCGGCCCCAGGCCTCGCGTATCTCCGCCGGGACCATGCGCATGCGGGGCGTATCGGTGGCGGGCCAGTTTCCGGTGTAGAAATCGGCCACGACCAGTGTCGGGCTGACGTGCAAGCCGGCTTTGGCCATGTGAGCGAGAACGTCGGCGCAGAGGGCCGCGTCCCAGGTTTCGAGCACGATGCGGTTGCGTGCGGCCATGAGGCGGAAGACCGCCGCCTGATCCGCCCCGCCCGACATCGCCGCGCGCAGATCGTCCAGCATCGTGCCTTCGCCGGTCGAACAGGCCATCGGAACGCGCCCGAAATGCTCCATCCCCGCCTGACCCGCCTCGATGGCAGTTCCGAGCGCGACCTGCTCGGGGATGTGCCCGACGAGCGGAAGGCCTGCTTCGGCCGCGGCTTCGGCCAGGGTGAGATAGGTCGCTTCGTTCAGCATCGAGTAGGACTTGACCGCCGCCCAGCCTTCGGCGGCGATCCGGTCCACCACCTCGCGCGCCTCGTCGGGCGTGTCGGCCAGGAACATGCCGGGCCAGGATCCCGGTGCCGCATCGACCCAGGCGCCGGACAGGATCAGTCGCGGGCCAAGGACCTCGCCGGCCTCGATCCGGGCCTGCAACGCCTGCTGCTCGGCGATGGGCCAGAGAGCACCCATGTCGCGGATGCCCGTGACGCCGTTGATCAGGTAGAGCGGCAGCGCGCTGTCGGGTTCCGTCGCCGAGGAGAAGATATGGACATGGCTGTCCCAGAGGCCGGGGATCAGGTATCCGCCATCGCCATCGATGCGCGGGACGTTCCCGGTCGCCGAAAGGCTCTGGCCAATGGCGGTGATTTGAGCGCCTTCGATCAAGACCGATTGCCCCGGGTTGAGAGCACCGGTTGCCACATCCACGATGGTCACGTCGGTCAGAAGCATGTCGGCATTGGCCGCAGCGGGCGCGAGGAGTGCGAGGAAGGCCCCAGCCAGTATCCGCGTGATCGGTTTCATCTCTCGCTCACCCGCATCACCAGTTTGCCCTGAACGCTGCCCGCCTCGACCCGTTCATGGGCGCGGCGCACCTCGGAAAGCGGAACGACTTCGGCCACGGCAGGGTCGATGCGGCCCTCGGCCAGCATCGCGAACAGCATGGCCAGATCTTCGCGGAACCACTCCGGATGCTTCCGCCGCATCGCGCCGATGGAATAGAAGGCAGTGGCATGCCCGTTCGGCAGCCAGTCCCAGAGCTTCAGTTTCACGAAATCGAGCGGGATCGAGCCGCCCCGGCCCAGCACCTCGTTCTGGAAGCCGAAGGCGACGAGCATCCCGCCCGGCTTCAGCGCGTGGAGTGAGCGCGACAGGCTCTCGCCCCCGAGCGGGTCGAAGACGAAATCGACCCCGTCGCCCACCGCGGCGCGGATCGCCGCATCCTCGTCCGCGGCGTCGGCGTCGATGGGCGTGGCGCCAAACCCACGGATCAGATCGTGCTTTGCTGCTACATCCGTGCCGAAGGCCGCGACCCCCGCGTCCCGCGCCAGTTGCAGCATCGCCGTGCCCACCGCGCCACCGGCGCCTTGGATCAGGAGGCTTTGGCCGGCCTGCGCCCGCGCCACCCTGTGCAGCATCTGGTAGGGCGTGACCGCCGACAGGATCATGGCGAGCGCGTCCTCGTCCGCCACGCCCTCGGGCACGCGGACCAGGCTCTTGGCGGGAAGGCAGATGAATTCGGAATAGGCACCGATGGTGGTCAGGTCGGCCACGCGCGCGCCGACCGACCAGCCAGTCACATCCGACCCCAGCGCATCGACGATACCGACCATGTCGTAGCCCGGCACGAATGGCGGCTTCTCCTTCACGTCCGGATACATCCCCTTGCGGATCATCACGTCGGTGAAGGCGGCGCTGGTGACGAGGACGCGCACCCGCACCTCGTCCGGTCGGAGCTTCGGCAGAGCCTTCACGGTCTGCATCTCCAGCATCTCGGGTCCGCCGAAAGCCGTCAGGACGATTTGCGAGAAGGACATGTTGGTGTCTCCATGGGTTGGGTCAGGCGGGTGGGCCGTGAAGGAACGTGACGATCCGGTCGGCGAAGTCTTCGTCATGGCCAAGCCAGATATGGCCGCCGGTCGGATAGACCGTGAGTTGGGCGCCGGGAATGCGCTTGGCCAATAGGCGGGCAGTGGCGGCGGTTCCGAAAAGATCGTCCTCGCATGACAGGATGAGGGTCGGGACGGCGATTCTCTCGAAGGCGGTGGGCGACGGGGTGCCGGCCCAGAACCCATCCGTGCGCAGCCCGTTTACCTTGCGGCTGATCGGAAGGACCTGATCGAGGATGGCAGTTGCGCGCTGACGCTCTTCCGGAGACACCATGTCGAGAAGCGCGGGATCGGTGGCCAGAAGTGTGCGCATCATCTGGCCGGGCGCCAGCCGCGACAGCGACCAGAACCAGAAATCCGAGCCGAGCACAGCGCCGACCGCCAAGCGTTGCACCGCGGTGAACTCCACCGGGTCGCGGTTCGTAAGGTTGGCCGCAGGCACCAGAAGCCCCAGATGCGAACATCGGTCGGGGTGCCGGAGCGCGAACTCCGCTGCCGTCAGGGTGCCCGCCGAGCCACCAAGGACCGGAAGCCGGTCGATGCCGAGGTGGTCGAGAAGATCCACCAGAGTATCGGCCTGATGCACGGGCGAGGCGTCGTCGGGAAAGGCGCTGCGAAGATAGCCGAAGCGCGAGGGTGCCACGATGCGAAACCCCCGCTCCCTGAGCTTGGCGGCAAAGAGCAGCCCCTGATCGAAGCCCCCGCCGGTGCCATGGATCATCAGCACCGATGGGCCGTCTCCGGCCACGGCATATTCCAGCGCGCCGGCGCGGGTTTCGATCACCGTCGATTGGCCGAACAACCGACTGCCAGCCTGCGCGCAGGCCTCACGAAATGCGCCGGTCGCATAGCCCGCGCCAGCGACGGCAAGACCGCCGAGACCTATGAGAACGGCCCGCCGTGTCCCCATCACGCCAGCCTCCGGGCAAGCGCGTCCGCCCAGTTCCCGATCCGCTGCCAGTCGCGCCGGTCGCCCACGGGCGATTTCACGAGCCGGACGGCGATACGGTCGAACAGCGACAGTCGCGCCATGTCGATCATGCCTTCGAAGAAGGCCTCCTCGATGGGGTCGACAAACTGCCGTGCCATGGCTGTGTATTTCGTCCGTTCGGCCACTACCTCCGGGGCATCGCCAAGGGCGAGCATATGCATGGTGAAGAACGCGACCGGCATTTCGGAAAGGCGCCCGCGGTGGATCTTGAGGAATTCCACAATCTCCGGCAGCCACGCGGCATAGCGGATGGCGCTTCCCAGAACCGCGCCGTCGTAGCCGTCGAGGGTATCGACCTCGGCAATGGGCCGGACATCGGCACCGAGGCCCGCAGCGCAGAGACGGCGGCCGATCGCTTGGGCGACTTCGGCGGTGGACCCGGTGCGTGTCGCATAGGCCACGAGGATCTTTCTTGGCATCAGATCGGTTCCCTCGCATGTCGATGAAATCAGGTCTGGCGCGGGCCGCCTTGTGCCGGTCCAGAACCCGGCCCCGGCCACGGCGAATGCTGCCAGGGCGCCGAGGAACCAGCGGCGACGTATCAACGCCAAGACCGCCGTCCTTCGGGAGGCGTGCCGCCGAGCCTCATGCCAGCACCGCGCTGACCGGGCGGCGCAGCGACATGGGCATTGCGGGTGCGCGCCCGTAGCGGATCACCAGATCGGGCCGGGCGTCTGACTGGCCCAGCCAGGCCGCGAATTCGGGACGCACCGACAGGTTTTCGGTCGGCTGGTTGATATGTGCGTTGCGGATGCCGAGCGCGGTCGCCTGAAGCGCAAAGCGCTCAAAGCTGCGGCCGACCTTGATCCAGTGTTCGGGATCGTCCCGATCGCCGACGAAGACGGCGACCCCGGCGGAGGAGCGGATATGGTCACTGTATTTCTGGTTCTCGGCATCCTTTGTGAAAAAGGCATTGAACATGCGCCGTCCGATCCAGTCCGGAGCAACCGGGTTTCCCGAGCACGGGCCGAACAGCCCGTCTCCGGTTTGGACGGCGCTGTCGGAACTGAAGCGCAGCCAGTCGCGGAGTTCCTGCACGAAGGCCGGGTCGTCCATCTGCGCGCTGTTGCCCGCGACCACGAAATCGACGATGGCGTCGCGGTGGGCCGGCTCTGTAAGGAAAAGAACGGAAACACCGTCCTCCCGTGCTGCCGCCTCGAGAAGGCGCATATCCTCCGTCGTGATCGGCTGTCCGTCATAGAGCGAGCGCGTGGACTGGCGGAGCGGGATCGCGTCGTAGAGTGCGCCCGGCGCGGGAGGGGTGTCCGACAGGGCCATGTCGATCCGCGGCGTATCCCCCGCCTCGATCGCGACTTCTGCGGCTCTGCCGGTCGCAGCCGCGGCGATGACGAAGTTCTCCGCCGCGCATCCAAGGCTGACATAGAGGTGATGATCGTCCGGGTCGACGACCTCGGTCCGCCGGGTCAGGTCGGGCAGGATGCTGACTCTGCGATCCTCGAGCCGGAATTTCCACGGCTGGGTGTTGTGTCCGTTGGGCGCGAGCGTCGCCATCCGGACGAGATCCTCGAGCCCGGGATCGGCTGCAAGGCGTTCGCGTTGCCGTTCCACTTCCTCGAGGTAGCCGTCCAATCCGGGCCACGTGCCGTAGCCAACGGCGCCAAGGGCCGCGACGGACAAACCAGCACCGATAAGGGTCCTGCGTGAAACATTTCTCATGCTGTTGCCTCCTTGAGCTGCCTGGCCGGGCCTCGGCCCCCTGCGCCAAGGCGATGGCGGGATGGGCGCATCATCGCCGCGCTCCCGCATCCCCGCGGAACACTTCGGTCACCGCCCCTTCGCGCGTGAACATGGTGTCCCGGTTCCACCACACCACGACCGCCGTCACGACCACGAGGAGCCACGTGTCCCAGGGCTGGGCATCGGGCCAGAACGGGTTGATGAGTTGCCAGTGAAACAGCATCGGGATCAGAAGGCTCCCGCGTGTGGCGTTGAATATGGGCGTCACCAGGATCGCCAGCGTGATGTTCCCGACGAAGAAGGGCAGGAAACTCCACTCGGCAAAGACGACACCGGCGAGGTAGAAGGCCGGAAGGTGCCAGATCCCCCAGACGGCGCCGATGAGCGCCCCGGCCCAGAAGGGAGTGAGATGGCGCTGAAGGATCGGCTGCGCAACGCCGCGCCAGCCGAATTCCTCGACTGGCCCCAGAAACAACATCATGAACATCAGCGCCACGACCGGCTGCGCGCCCTCGGGCGGCAGCGGCGTCAGAAGCGGGCCGCCTTTGATCAGCGATCCTGCCATGAAGACGAGGGGGATCACGATGAGGATGAAGGCCCACCAGCGTGCCGGGCAACGCCAGAGTGTCAGACGCGACAGGAACCCCTTGAGACCTGAACGCCCGCCCCACACAAATACGACCGCGAATGCCGCGATGGCGGGCGCCCAAGTTGCAAGAAAGAAGAGGGGATGCGACCCGCTCAACTCACCGAACTGCACAGTCATCGCGTCGGGCCAAATGATGTAGCTGCCGATCACACCCCAGGCAATTGCGAAGGTGATGGTGAAGAACGCCGCGAGACCGCCCGTGCCGGATGGCGCGTCTTGGGTTGTGGCGAGAACGGACATGGAAAAGATCCAATATAAAAGAAGAATCGCGATGATCGTAAGAGCGTTTCCGATTGTTCTCGCTGATCCGGATCAAGTTGCGATTGAGGCATAGGGACATAGCGCAACCTCGGTTGTCGCCGCTCTTCAGCTCGTGAGCCTGCGAGGCGGTGCATCCCTTCGGGACCCTAACTTCACGGCGCCGGTTGGGCACCTGCCCTGCTAGGGTACCGGTTCGCCCCTGACCTCGAACACCTGGAAAACCACTTTGTCCGATCCGACGGGACGATTGCCCGAAAATTCCAACCCCAGATCATGCCTGGACACGGCGCCGATTTCCGAAATCAGGCTGGTGCGCGTGAGATCGCGCCCGGCGCTTGTGAGAGCGTCGTGAAGCGCCGCGGCGATGAGCATGGCGTGCGCTTCCAGTGGTCCGATCTTCCGGGCCTTGGCCAATTCGAGCGCTGTGGATTCGTGGCGACCGACAACGATCGTTCCGCGAAAACCGCGAAGCATGGCCTGAAGACCGGTGACTTCCTCGGAGAGGATGTAGATCGCCCGGGCCGTGTCGCGCACCTCCGGTCCGACATCTCCCCCAACGATCAGAATGCAGTCTGACGCCCCGTTCGATGACGTTATCTTCGCCATGTCCGGCTGCGGAAGGCGGGCCCGGACCTCCGCCACCTTCGCCGGGGTCGCCGCCGCGATCGCGACCTGTTGGCAGCCATCCGAGATTGCCTTTCGGACAAGCTGCTCGACGACGCGTTCGCGCGATGCGTAGAGGCTGCGGACGAGGGCGGGATCCTCGGTCTCCGATACGGATTCGAGGGGGAAGAGGACAGGAACGCCCGCTTCGGTGAAAAGAGAACGGTCGAAGTCGCGGGAGGGCGCGGGAGACAGGATCGCAACGGTCTCGGTCCGGGCACGGTTGAGGATCGATGCGGCGTCCCCCCGCAGCGGGCGAATCTCCACCCGTCGGCCATGCAGGCCGTTCGGCGGCATCTTTGCCGCCAGGGCGGTTTCGAGAGACTGGATCAGAAGATGACCGTCGGATGCTTCACTGTCGGGGACGGGAACGCCGAACACGATCCTGTCCGGAAGGATGCCCGTCCTTTGCTCTGCCGTGAGTGCGGAGAGATGCGCGATCAGAGAGGTCACGGTTCCCTCGTCGAAGGCGTAGCGGGGCATCAGGCGGCTGATCCGACGCCCGGACGGCGCTTCCCCGGTTGCCAGGAGATGGGCGAACGATCTGGCATCATATGCGGGTCGAGCTCCTGACGGTCGCGTCAGTACCTCCCAGGTGATCGGGGGCGCGTCGCCCTCTCCGCCGCCGCGTCCGTCGCGACGATGGCACGACTGGCAGGGAAAGCGCGATACCGCGGCCGCATCGCTTCCGATCACGACATGCCCCGGAGCGTCGGGCAGGCCTTCGAAGACCGCGCGCCCCGGGTCGGTCACCTCTGCCGCGCCCCGGCCGGCCCAAAGGCAAAAGAGTATCACCGCGCAAAGACGGGTCATGTATCGAAATGGCCGAGCATCCTGATGAGTTCGTCCGCATCCGGCATGGACAGCGACCGGAAATACCGGCCGGAAGCCATTTCGCCGACAAGGAAGATCGGATCATGGATTTCGATGTCCGCCACATTGGCGTCCGCCGCTTTCAGGATGTCCGAGATCACCGCCGGAGACGAGGTCAGCCAATGCCAGTTCTCGCTGGCCCCGAAAGCCTCGGCCGCGGTCCGCATCTTTTCTGGCGTGTCGCTGGTGGGGTCGATGGTTATGGTCAGCAGGTGAACCGGACGCGTGATCTCGTTCCTGCGTTCATCGACGAACTGAAGGATCTGATTGCCAAGGGGGCAGATCGATTCGCATGTCGTATAGCTGAAATTGATGACAACCAGCGCGTCCTGTTCGATGTCGCCCCGCAGCCGGAACGCGCGGGCGGAGCTATCGAGCATTTCGGCATCGGGCAGCTGGATCCTTGCCTCGCGGAAGTTTTCCGGACCGGTTCCGGGCATCGTACCGACCCCGTGCACGGCAATCGCGGCGATGGCGAGAGCGGCGAGAAGGACGGTCTTGCGGATCATCACGACACCTCGACCAGGATTGCGCTTTTCAGGTGAAGATGTTCCGGCAGGGCGAGCGGTTGCAGGGCGAAAGGACCGGGATGCGGAAACCGGACACGCCCGCGCAACGATCCGTCCGGCGCGCGCCGGGCGGTCATCCTGCCGACCCAGGAAGACGACAGGCTGGGCACAAGGAACTCGGCGCGTTCCACCGGGATGGCGACGCCCGCGCTGTCGCGAAAGGTGAGGGCGATTTCGATCTCTTCACCGGCGACGACGCGGTCGTCTCCCAGATCGAGACTTAGGGTGATCACCTCGGTGCCGGGCCTGTCGGACGCGCCGCGCACCTGAAAGTCCAGACAGGCGGTCAAACCACCGATACCGGTCGTCAGAACCAGTTCATGATCGCCGCCCTGCACAAGGGCCACCGTTTCGAACAGGCCCGGTTCGGCCTCGCGAAAGCTGCGGTCGATCACCGCGACACGCGCCGGGACACCGCCCCGAAGGCGTATCGAGTCCATCGGTGGCATCTCTCCGATCGCCTGCTCGTCATGCAGGAGCCATCCCGTCTGGGTGTCGGGCGACACCGCAATGACCTGGGGTGACGGCCAGAGCGGGACCAGCAAACCGCCGCCCGCGTGGGGTTTGCCGGATTTGCGCGCAAGGTCGATCTTTCGGATCTGCACCGGTTTTCCCAGTGCAACCGAGTTGAGGTCGATCAGCCCCGCAAAGCCGCCATCGAGACTGAGAAGATAGGCGGCGTCATCGGTGAAGGTGACCTCGGTCAGCACGCTTCTGGTCAGTTCCAGCGGCTGAACCACTTCGGCCCGTGCCACGTCGATCACGACGGCGGCAGGTTCACCGGGTGCGTAGGCTATCGCATGGCGACCGCTTGGGCTCGCGACGATGCGCTGTGCCGTGAAGCCCAGCGGTATCTCGATGGGGCTTTCGGGGGCGTCCGGATAGATGATTTGCGCGACCGTTCCGGAACTTGGAAGCGTGATCACCGACCCGTCCTTCAGCAGGGCAAGGTCGACCACGGCCTCGAGACGCGGCAATTCGAGGATGGGCACGCCCGTCGGTCCGTCGAAAACCACAAGGCCGCCGGCCGCGGCAAAGGCCGCGAGAAGCGAGCTTTCCGGTTCTGCCGACGTACGCAGCGAGACGGCTCCTTTGCCGACAGGGCGCAGCGCGTCCGGCTCGTCGAAGGCAAACATCTTGCCGTCCATGCGCCCGACCCAAAGGCCGGTCTTGTCGTCGCCCGCGACGGAGGACAGACCCGGCGCCTCCTCGAAATGCCGTTCCTGCGCGCCCGTCAGGACCGACAGCGAGGTGAGGCCGCTCTGACCGGCCGTCACGAACATGGCTCGGAAACTTCGCGCATCCACCGCCATGGCAGAGGGCAATCCGTCGAGATTCGCGGCGGCGATCATGTTGGAGGATTGAAGGTTCAGCTTGGGATCGATGACCCCCACGCTGGCATCCTCGTTCAGCGTGACCACAAGGATACCGTTTAGATCCACCGATCCGAGGGGCGGCTGGGCGGTGACCCGGAACGCCTGTGCCGCCGCCTCGCAACTTGCGTTGTCAGGGGATTTGGCCCGTACCCATCCGGCAAGGGTCAGACCGCGCGGCGCACGTCCGGTCGTGATGTCGGTCAGGGCGACACGCAGTCCGAACGGTTTTCCCGTCTCGGGCCGAATGGGGCGCCGCGTGACGGGGTCGAAGAACGCCAGATCTGCGGAAAGGCTGGCGCGCGCCTCCTGAGCGCTGGCAAAGCCGGAGAAAGGCGCCTGCAAGGCCAGCGCCGCAAGAATGGCGGCGAAGGACCTTCTAGTTGCAGCGCGAGACATCTGCGTTTCCGATACTTCCCGCCGGCACAACGTCAAGCAGCCCCCATGTTCCACCGGACCGGAGGTGCAGCGGGCCGTCGAACCACAGATAGCACCCCTCGCGCATCGTCTCTGTGAGCGATGCGGTCATCGATTTTCCGGGTGCAAGCAGTGCGGAATGCGGAAAGCCGAAGCCCGGGAACAGATCGTCGTAATCCTGCGCGATGGTCACGAATGCCCTTTGACGCGCGCGCCCGCCCGGATGCACGAGATGGATCACGACCTCCTCACCGGCCTCGGCCCGAAGCACCGGCGTTGCGGCATCCTTGCGGAATACGCCATCGCCGAACTGGGCGGCGTTCAGGTTGTAGTGCCGCTCGATCGTGCCACTATTTCCGTTCCGTCCGCGCAATTCCCGCGCGAAGCTGGCACTGCGATAATTCACACCCTGATCGCCCAGATCATAGCTGTCGTCGCAGACCACGCATTCGGTCACGAGGGTCGGCGATGTCGGAATGGAATCGCCGGGGGGCAGGAACCCGTTGAAGACGTCCTTGGTGTCGCTGTCGCGCAGGTTCAACCCGTCCTGCCAGAACAGGGTGAACTGGCGGATCGGGTGCGTCGTCCCGTCGAGGGTGGTCTCGATCCGGCTTGCCCAGACGGGCTCTGACATCTTGGGTGCGACGACGAAATGGCCCGAAGCGAACTCGGTTCTCGTTTGCCCGCCCGCAAGCGTTGCGCTTTTCGGCATGATGTTGACAGAACCGAAAAGCCCGTGCGCGCCGTGACCGATGATGTCGCCCATCGATTTGATCGGCAGTGCGCCATAGGCATAGGGAATGAAATGCACGCCCTCCAGGATTTCTGCCTGCGCGGCTTCGGTCAGGCTGTCGAGAAGGGCCTGAAGTTCCTGATGCCGCTCGGCGGGCAGAACGTTGCGCAGGACTTGTGGAGCGAGTACCCCGTCCGAGGTCACCAGCACGAAGATATCGATCAGACGCCCGCCGATGCGGAACACCGCGTCCGGCTGTTCGCTCTGGTTGATCTGGGCGAAAGCCGAAAAACCCTCGGCTTCGGCGGCAAGCCGGATCTCTGTCCAGGCGCTATCGGCCGAGGAGAGCGCGGGGCCGAACGCGGCGGAAACGATCGGGAGCGGATCGAAATCCAGATCCTTCGGCGCGGAGGCGCGACCGGCATAGAAGGTCAGAAGTTCGATCTGGCTCTTTGCGCGGTTTGTCCTGAAGGTCCATGCATTCCCCCGGCGCGGCTCCGCCGCCCGGTGTCGGGCAGATCGACAAGGTTGCATCATCGCTGAACGGTATGCCCGCAAGCGCCCATGTCCCGTTGCCGCCGAACGGCATCGCAACGTTCTGGCGATGGTTCAGCACCGGAAGCGGAAAGCTCAGCGCCAGCCGGGAGGAGGGACGGACATTGACCGTCTCGGTCTGCTGGAAGGTCCAGGGTTCGTTCCCGTCGCCCGCGACATGATCCCACACCGGCTCGACGTTCAGGGGAACGATGGGCGGCATTCGGGCATCTCCGAGATCGTCCCAAAGTCCGCTCGGGTCGCCTTCGCCCGTGTCGCGCAGGGCGTTCAGGACGGCCAGCTTCACACAGTCGCCGGCATTCACGGGCAAGACGAACGGCTCGGGCCGGTCGTATCTGTCGGTGATCGCCTTCTTGATGGTCGCGAGTTCTATGCCTTTCCAGAGCGTGGTGTTGGTCAGGTCTTCCGGCGTCACGCTTGCCGGATTGTCCGGTGCCAGAAGCTCTCGCGGGTCCACCAGCGCCAGAAACAGGCCGTTCCGGTCATAAAGGCGCGGCCCGTAAGGTGTGCCCCAGTCGCCCACTTCGGGAAGCTTGCCGAAGACCGTGCTGGCCTCGATCGCGACGGCGGCGGCATATACGCGCGGGGCATCGTTCGCGCAGCCGAACACCTGTGTCGGCGGGAAGGTCTCGAAAGTTGTCGCGGCAGCTTCTGAGCCAGTTGAAAGCATAGCCTGCCGACTGTCCTGAAGTGCCACAATCCCGGTTTCCGACCCGTTCTTGTGGACCCGGAAGATGCCCCATGCGCCGTTCCAGAGCGCATCGACGGAACCGAAATGAAGGAGAGTGTCCGAAGCGCGGTCCTGCCCTGTCGGAACGGCCTCCAACCCGGTCGCCTCCTGCCGGAACACGCCCTGGAACTCGAAATGCTCCGAGATGCCGACTTCCTGGGCAGGGATACGGCCGGTCGCGTTGAAGCATTCGGCAAGGAACGTCTCGTATGCCGTCCAGTAGTCCCGGTTGCCGGCGTCCGCAAAGGCGTCCGGCCCGAGACGAAGCCACATGGAGTACTGATCCGGCCGTCCGGTCCGCGCCTCGTCAAGACGGGTGCAGGCGTGGGTCAGGGTGCCCGGTGGCGTGATGTCGTCTATAATCGGACTGCCCGCCGGAAAGGCCTGATCGATGTGGCGCGGCCATGTGTAGCCTTCGAGCGTGAAGGTGTGCTGGACCTCCTGCGCGCCCTGAATCAGGCGGAACTGGACCTTGTCGCCGGAAAGACTCTCGAAGATGGGGGTTGCCGGTTCGCCGTGCACTTCCGACAGGAACACATTGGCCATGTCGCCCGCATCCCCGGCGCGCTGTTTGCGGACCGAGCAGGTCTCTGTGACGCCGGTCTCGAGATCGGAGACCCAGTCTTCCGGGGTCTTCAGCGTGCAGTCTTCACCCGGGCCGCCGCTGCCGATGCGCAGGGGGATCGGCTCGCCACGATAGTTGACGAGATAGGGGTCGTGGTGATCGACCGAGATGCTCTCGGGCCGTTGTGGTGCCACAACGGGTTTGGCGAGCGGGGCGGTTTCGCTTGGCGCATGGCCTGCCGCCCTTTGCCGGTATGCGAAGAGATGCGCGCGCAGCTCTTCAAGCTCGGTCGCGGTGATGCCCGCGCTGGGGCTGGTGTCGTGATCGGGGAGATCGCCGGCTCTTCCGTTCGCGATCCAGGCGGGCGGTGCGTTGCCCGCGGGCGCGAAAAGGGCGCTGGGATTCGTCGCGTCCGGATTGATTGCCGATCCGCAGATATCCGCGAGTTTCTGGGGATCGGATTGATGGGTCGCTTCGCAAACGAGTGTGCCCATGCCCTTGAAGCTGTGCCCGTCAGCCGCATTTTCCAACGCGGTATCGAACGCGGACGGCGCAAGCTGATCCCTTGGGTCGTAGAGCAGCGCGAAATCCGCGACGGCGAGCGCGAACTCGCGATAGGTCCGGTCCTCGATGCTTCCGGGGCCTTTAAGAGACCCGTCCACGGAGGGCTCGATCAGCGATGCGTCGTAGGTGTCGATGACATCGGGGTCGAAGATCACCTTGCGCGCGCCGACATCCCGGTCGTCCGCGACGACAAGCGCGCGGTCGTTGCGCTGATCGGTGCATCCGGGGCCGCTGCCGTTGCTGTTCGCCGGGCAGGTCTGCGACCGCTGCGGCTCGATCACCAGCGCGGTGTAGAAGCCGTGCTGCTGGATCGAGGAGGGGCCGAAATGGTCATGGCTGAAAACCGTCTTGAGCGTGCGGTCGGCGAAAGCGGCATCGCCGTCACCATCGGCGCGCGTCGCGCTCAGGATCGGATCGGCGAACCAGCGTTGCACCGTGGTCTGGAACAGTTTCCTGTTTTCATCGGCCTGCAACTCCTTCCGCCAGATGTCCTTGAAGTCGTCCGAAACGTGCCACGTGCCGTCTGTCTGGACGCACAAGCCGTCGACTTCGCGCAATTCCAGCGCCGAGGGTGGTCGGTTGGGGTTGGTCGCCATGCCGGCGTTCTTGGCCGCGCAGATCCGAACCGCGATCTCGTCGGGCGCGAAGGTGCCGTCCTCGTAGTTGAATCCGTTGCCCGACCCGTCGGAGGAGGTGACGTCGAACTTCACCAGATGGATGTGCTGGCCGATCGTGTCGGTCGGTGTCCTGACCTGAAAGTCGTCAAGCTCCAGTTCCTTGGGCAGTTCGTTGGTGTGGCGGAACTCGATGCATTCGCCCGAGGTGGCGCGGAAGAAGAAGGGTTCCTCGCTCGCGCTGATAACAGGAGAAATCCGGCCCTTGCTGGCGGGATCGGCGCTTTTGTACCCGCCGGAATTGCGGGTCAGCACGTTGATGCGCGCCTGCGGGTCGTGCCATCCGGCACGGTTGGTCACAAGGTCGAGCTGCACCGCGGACGCCTCGTAGCGGCGGTAGCCCACGACCGCCGGATCGGCGGTAAAGACCCCTCCGATATCCGTCCCTGCGACCAGCGGGTCGGCCTCGGCGATCTGGACCGGGCCGGTGATCTCGACCTGCACGCCACCTGCGTCGACGGTATAGAGTTTCGGCCGGTCCTCGGGTTCTGCGCCGGGTCTTAGCCGCCGGACCCAATGCGTCACTTCCAGCGCGGTCGCTTCCGTCCGATCGGCTTCGGCGATCACCGTGGTGGAGAGATCGACGTCGCCGTTGACGAAGAAGACAGTCCGGCCCTGATGCGTATAGGTATTCCCGGTCTCAGAGACATTGCCGAACGCGTCGGGCGCGCCGCAGGGGTCGGCAAAGGGCGCTCCGGGTTTCGCCGGGCGCTCCGTTCACGGAATAGATTCCGCCGGGCGAGGTATAGCCCCCCCGCACCGGGTCGTAGGTCGACGGTGATCCGTCGGCGGCCTTCAGCGTCAGGCCCCCGCCGTCATGGTGGAACGCCATCGCGGCGCGTTCGAGAGGTGTGCCGTCATAGTCGAGAAGGTCGAGGTTCATCGTGTCGATCTTCATCGACATGTCGCCCAGTGCCAGAGCCTTGGCGACGATCTGTTCCTGGCGGATCTCGCGCGTCGTCTTCGTGCCGCCATTCAGGGCATCCTTGACCGTCCCGGCGGTTGGAAGCGGAGACAGATCCGGGATCTCGAACGGAAACTTGCGTTTGCCCGAGGCAACGACATGGCGGGGCAGTCCGCCATCGAGAAACTCGTCCCCCGGTCCCGCCACCGGGTCGCGCGCGATATCCATCGGCGGCTGCGGCGGGCGATGGCCGGGACGGCCCGCAACGTAAAAAGGATAGCCCGGCATCGCATCGACCGTCTCGGCGTCAGCGGGCGTGTCCGGGTCGCCATAGGTCGGCAGCACCGGCCAGGCTTGGCCGGGCAGGGGCACGATCGCGGGGATCGGAGTCCCGAGTTGCCGCGCAAGCGGTTTGCCCTCCGCGTCGGTTTCCGCAGCGTTCCAGGCCCCTGTCACCGGGTCGACCGAACCCGGGCGGCTGAGCTTGCGCACGTCCTCTTTCATCTCGGCCAGCGACAGCGTCGGCTCCCATTGGCCATCGGGCAGTTTGCGGCTGCCATCCTCGAGCGTGTCATGCGTGCGCCACAGTTCCCACATGCCCTGCGCGAAATGCGGGTAGAGGTGGCAATGAAAGATCGAGTCCCCCACGGTCCGGTTGCGGTTCCCCGAACCCAGGGTGTCATACCATCCGCTCTCGCCCTCTTGGCCGCGCCGATAGACCTCCATCCCGCCACCGTAGATGCGGTAGGAAAAGCCCTGCTGCGGTGCGACCGTCTGCGAATCGAGATAGGCGCCGCGGTTGGCGTCATTGCCGCTGAACCACTGATGCGCGTGCAGGTGGAAGACATGGGTTTCCTTCGGGCCGGCATGGAAATTCCGGAACACGACCGGGTCGTTCAGGTAGGAATGGTGGACGTTCGACGGGTCGTCGCTGAACTGCTCGAGAAGCGCCGGGTCTCCGTTGGCCCATGACGTCAGAAAGAATTCCTCGTAAAGACATTCGACGCAATCGGCGGCTGGACCTATGCCCTTGCGGTTGGCGACGACCATCGCCCCCATGCCGCTGGCACCATAGTTGATCGCGAAACCATCCTTGACCCCGGCAAGCTGACCTTCGGCGAAAAGGCCAAGCTCTTCGTAATTGCGTGTGACGAAGGATTTCAGCTCGTCATGGAAGAAGACCGAGAATTCGCGGTAGATGATGCCCTTTGCCCCGGCCTCTCCCGCATAGCCGGGCGCACGATGGATGATCGCGTTCAGATCACCATGAACGATCTCGTGCGCGCCTTCTCCGTGGTCGCGAAGCATGTTGAGGATGGGAACACCGGTGTCCGGATCCAATGCCTCATAGGGTGCCATCTGGCCTGCGTCCGACACGGCGTCCAGCCGACCATCGGCCAGCCTGCTGACGCTCCATGCCGTATCGAAGGCGGCCTTCGTCACCTGGCTGCGATACCACTGCGTGTCTTCCGGCTCGGCGACGACCGCACCGAAAAGTCCGTGGGTCACGGATCCGCCGTCGCCTTCGCCGCCCGATGCGGCCGCCGTGGATGCAAGGAAATAGGGCCCCTCGCGTAGCACGGCATAATAGCAATCGACAGGATCGCCTTGCGCGACAGGCCTCAGGCCCACGCAACGATCATCCGGTTTTCCGCCACTGGGGGAGAGTGCATGCAGCCCCTGGATCGCGAAGTTGACGCCGCGTGTCCGAGGCCAGTCGCCGCCCTCGGGAGACGCCTCTGGCGAGGCCGCCATCTTGTCTTCGTCGCAAAGCGCCTCGCCGTGGTCGACGCGGGAAGCATCGCCCCGGCTGACCCAGTCGCGGACACGCTTGAGCAGATTGCCCGCCCCATCCGGCTGTGCCCGGCAGAACGTCTCCGAGATGCCCGGTGCCGTCTCGCGCAACAGGTTGTCCAGGCGGACATGCAGAAGATCGCCGACATTGGCGCGAAGGGTCAGCGGCCGCGGTCGCTTGCAGTCCTTGAGACGAACGTTGCCCGGTTCCAGCACACCACCGCCAGCCTCGGTTCCCAGCAGCGCGTCGCAGGCATCCGCCGTATAGTGCTCCGGCGCATCGTCCATCGGCGCGACATCGCGCCTTAGCGCGAAGATCATCCCGTAGGGATTGAAAGACCCGAAGCGGTTGTAGACCAGGACCTGGTCCAGGGCCACGACATCTGCGCAGACCGTTCGTTTCAGGTTCAGATCGGCAAACTGATCATGGGAGGCGGTGCAATCCATGACCGATGTGGGTTCGCTCTCGGCGGCCTGTGCGACGGTCGCGGCAAGGGGAGCGAAACAGAGGACGACTACGGCGCACAGCGAAAAACGTGCCATGACAAAAGCCTCTATCAGCTAATAAGGCGCGCCTAAAACAAGGCGCTGAACTAGAAATAAATTTGGTCGGTATGTTATCCTCCAAGGATAACGAGCGAATCCATTTGCGTCAAAGAATGATATCTCAAAACGAGGGAGACCATCATGCCGGATCGCCCGTTTGATTTCGAAAACCGCATTATTCGAAGATTATCCAACACCCCGACGAGCGGGCTTGTTTCGCGCCGGCGGCTTCGGGAGAGCAATATCGACATCGCCAGACTGAACCGGGTCGTAGAGCGTTTTCGCGCCGGAGCGCCGCTGGACGAGACCGAGCGTACCATACTCTTCTCGATCATCTCGCCCGAGTTGAGACCCGCGATTCCGGTGCTGAACAATCTGCCAGAGCATACCGATCACCCGCTCTGGCTGGATCTGAACGAGATCGCGGCGCATACCGTGCTTGAAGCGGTATGCGCCGCGACGGGGCGGATCGAGTACAGTTCGGGTGCCGAGTTCAAGCCATTTGGAAGTGGTTTTCTGGTCGCCCGCGACCTGATCCTGACCAACCGGCACGTCGCGGACATCTTTTCGATGTCGGTGCGCGGGATCGGGCATTTCGTGAAATTCGGCTATTCGGCAAGGATCAATTTTTGCCGCGAGAAAGATCGTTGGGACACCGACCCGACGGCCACAAGGGGCATCACGGAGGTCATCATGCTGCATCCGTGGTTCGATCTGGCACTTCTGCGGATCGAGAGCGGGCCGGATGGCGTCGTGCCATTGTCCCTTTCCGTCGCGGACGCCGACACGGTTCTCAACATGCGCGTCGGCGTCGTAGGGTATCCGTCGAAGAACCCCGACGAAAATGTCGCGATCCAGAATGAGGTGATCAGCGAATTCGATACCAAGCATGTTTCTCCCGGCTTCGTCGATGCGGTCGAGGTCAGGACCTTCGACGGAAAGACGGGGCGGGCGCTCGGGCACGACAGTTCGACCCTTACCGGAAACTCCGGGTCCCCGGTGATCGATCTTCATTCCGGCACCGTTGTCGGGTTGCATTTCAAGGGAAACACCGACGGGCTGAACTGGGCAGTCCCGTCCTCCGAGATTGCGTCGGACGCCCGGATGATCGACGCTGGCATCACCTTTGACGGCGTTGCGGTTGCGCAAGCGGGCCCCTGGGAGACAGCCTGGGCCGTTGTGTAGAGCCGGGGCACCCGTCATTCCCCTGCCGGCACGCGTGTATCCGCCAGATTCAAGGCGCTGACCAGAAGGCCTGTTCAGGCTGACTGTTCCCGGTCTTGCCGTGCGACGGAGTTAGCCATGGACACGGCGCGTCTCATAACTCCGTCCTGGTCAGGACGTCTCCCTTCCCTTGAGCCTCGGGCCGCGCACGGGCTGGGTCTCGATTTCGCGTGCGGGGGAGAGATCTCCGAAGATCTGGTCGTCGATCACGATGTCGGCGAGGCTGTAGCGGTCGAAGACGTCGAGCATCGCCTGGAGCGCCCGGTTGACGATCGGGGGAAGGCGACATGAGCGGGTGATGAGGCACCGGTTGTCCTCGCGAAAGCATTCGACAAAGTCGAAGTCCGTCTCGGTTGCCCGGATCACCTGCCCGAGATTGATCGCCTCGGGTGGCGCGGCAAGACGGAAGCCACCCGACCGACCGCGCTGTGCCTCGAGGAATCCCTCGCGCGTCAGTGTCCGGACCACCTTCTTGAGATGCGGCGCGGAGATCCTGTAGACGCTCGCCGCCTCCTCGATGGTGACATTCTTGTCTCTCTTGCTTGCTGCGAGAATGAGCATGCGGAGGGCGTAGTCTGTGAACATGGTCAGGCGCATGGCCGGTATTCTCCTTTCTGGCCATCAACAGGGATGGCCACCTGCGCGCCCCGCAAGCTCGCCCGCGTCAGACGCGGGGCGGGGGCGGCAGTCATCTCCACCAATAAAGGACATCTGATTTGATCTTGGTCAAGGTGGTCTTCTTTTTTAATTGCGAGAAGGGCGCAACAAAAAGATGATTTCAGATGTCCCAAATATCGAAGATTCGGAATGTGTAAACTAGGCTCACATGGGCTGCTTCAGTGCGCCCACCTGTTCGGTGTTCGCGCCAACCGCCTCCCAGCGGCCCCTGCGTCCGGCCGCATGCCTTGCCCGACCCTGCGTGGGCCGCGGTACGGGGACGTGGTATGACATCCCTGATCCGCCAGCTTTGCCGGGCCTTCCTGCTTCTCGTGCTCATGGTCGCACCGGCGGCCGCGCAGGCCCCGATCCTCGGCCAGTTCATTGGAGATGTCTCGGCGGGCGACCTCGTCGATGGTGCTGATGCCTTCGGCCCGATCCGCAGCGACCTGCCCGCGGCGCCGATCCTCAGCGGCGGTGAGACCATCGGTTGGGCGTTCCTCACGTCGGATTTCGTCGGCACCACGGGATACTCGGGCAAGCCCATCCACGTGATGGTGGCCATCGGTCCTGACGCCGTCCTTCAGTCGGTGAAGCTGGTCAAACATTCCGAGCCCATCGTGCTTATCGGCATCCCCGAGGCGCGGGTGCGGGAACTCACGGCGTCCTACGCAGGGCTCGACATCGCGGCAGAGGCCGCGGCGGGCGGCGCGGCGCATGATCTCAACATCATCTCGGGCGCGACCGTGACGATCATGGTGATCGACGACTCGGTCGTGCGGTCGTCGATCCGGGTCGCGCGCGCGCTGGGTCTTGGCGGGCTTGCGCCCGATACCGCGCCCGAGGGTCCACGTTTCGAGATCAACGCCGACGCGCAGGTCGCCCGGGACTGGCAGACGCTTGTCGGCGACGGCACGATTCGGCGGCTTTCCCTCGACGTGGGCCAGATCAACCGCGCGTTTGAGAACGTCGAGGACCCTCGTGCGGCCGAGCGGCCGATCGCGGGACCCGAAGACGACACCTTCATCGACCTCTACGCCACGCTTGTCTCGATCCCGGGGATCACCCAAGCGCTCCTCGAAACAGGTGAAGCCGAGAACTTGCGGAGCTGGCTGGGCGAGGGCGAGCATGCGCTTCTTGTCGCCGCGCGGGGGCAATACTCCTTCAAGGGGTCGGGCTATGTCCGCGGAGGCATCTTCGACCGCATCCAGCTTATCCAGGGCGATATTTCGGTCCGGTTCCGCGACCGTGACCACCGTCGTGTCGGCGCGATCACCGCCGATGGCGGGCCGTCGCTTTCGGAAATGGACATGTTCCGCATTCCGGCGGATGTGGGCTTTGATCCGACGCAGCCCTTCCGCCTTCAGTTGCTGGTGCAGCGTGACGTGGGCGCGATCGAACGCGTCTACACCACGTTCGATATGGGCTGGCAGCCGCCTGCGGCCCTTCTTACCGAAATCGCCCCCGATCCCGCGCTTGCCGCTGCCGTGCCCGAGACCGATGAAGCCGCGGCCAAGGCGGCGCTCTGGCAGCGCATCTGGCGCGACAAGGCGGTCGAGATCGGCGTGCTTGTGGCGATGCTCGGGACGCTGACCACGGTGTTCTTCTTCCAGAACTTCGTGACCCGCTCGGCCAAGGCGACGCTCTGGTTCCGGATGGGATTCCTGACCGTGACGCTCGTCTTCCTTGGCTGGTACGCAAACGCACAGCTCTCGGTCGTCAACCTCATGGCGCTCGCACATTCCTTCGCCACGGACTTCACTTGGGAGGCGTTCCTGCTGGACCCGCTGACCTTCATCCTGTGGTTCTCGGTCGCTGCCTCGCTGATCTTCTGGGGGCGCGGCGCCTATTGCGGCTGGCTCTGCCCGTTCGGTGCGTTGCAGGAATTGACGAACCGGGTCGCAAAGATGTTTCGGGTGCCGCAGTGGGAGCTGCCCTGGGGCCTGAACGAGCGGCTCTGGGCGGTGAAATACATCCTCTTCCTCGGGCTCTTCGGCGTCTCGCTTGCCTCGATCGAGCAGGCCGAAGCCCTGGCCGAGGTCGAGCCGTTCAAGACCGCGATTGTCCTAAAATTCGACCGCGCCTGGCCCTTCGTTCTTTACGCGCTCGTCCTGCTCGGGATCGGGCTTTTCGTCGAGCGTTTTTATTGTCGCTATCTTTGCCCGCTGGGCGCGGCGCTCGCAATTCCGGCCCGCATCCGGATGTTCGACTGGCTCAAGCGTTACCGGGAATGCGGAAATCCCTGCCAGACCTGCGCCAACGACTGCATGGTCCAGGCGATCCACCCGACCGGAGAGATCAATCCCAACGAGTGCCTGAACTGTCTCAACTGCCAGGTACTTTACCGGTCGAAAACGAAATGCCCTGTCGTCCAGCGCCGCGAAAAACGTCGCGCGACGGCCTCGGCCGGTGCCGGGGCGCTTGACAGGGTACTGACCAATCATCCCAACAAAAAGGAGACTCAGGATGTCTGACGGAATGGGAAAAAGCGGCATCAGCCGGCGTGGCCTTCTTGGCGCGACGGCTGGAGGAGCTGCGCTTGGCACGCTCGGGGTATCCGGCGGTGCCGTATTGACGGGCGCCGCGGGCGGCGCACTTCTGGGATCGACGGGTCCGGCGCAGGCCGCAACGGCGGCCGGTCACGTGGCACCGGGTGAACTTGATGAATATTACGGCTTCTGGTCCTCGGGCCAGACCGGCGAGATGCGCATCCTCGGCATCCCGTCGATGCGCGAATTGATGCGCGTGCCGGTCTTCAACATCTGCTCGGCCACGGGCTGGGGGATCACGAACGAGTCCAAGAAGATCCTGACCGAGGGGCTGACGCAGAAAACCAAGGACTATCTCGCCGCCAACGGGCTCGAGTTCCCGCGCAACGGCGATCTGCACCACGTCCATATGTCATTTACCGAAGGCAAGTATGACGGGCGCTTCCTGTTCATGAACGACAAGGCGAACACGCGTGTGGCGCGGGTGCGCTGTGACGTGATGAAGCCCGACAAGATCATCGAGATCCCGAACGCCAAGGGCATTCACGGTCTTCGGCCGCAGAAATGGCCGCGCACCAATTATGTCTTTGCAAATGGCGAAGACGAAGTGCCGATTGTCAACGACGGCATGATCCTCGACGATCCGTCGAAATACGTGAACTTCTATACGGCAATCAACGCGGATGACATGACCGTCGCGTGGCAGGTCATGGTGTCTGGCAACCTCGACAACACCGATTGCGACTATGACGGCAAATACGCGTTCTCGACCTCGTACAACTCCGAAATGGGCATGAACCTTCCCGACATGACGGCGTCGGACATGGACCATGTGGTCGTCTACAACATTGCCGAGATCGAGAAGGGCATCGCGGCCGGGGATTACACCGAGCTTAACGGCGTCAAGGTGATCGACGGGCGGAAGGGCGCGGAAAAGAACTATGTCCGATACGTCCCGATCCCGAACAACCCGCACGGCTGCAACATGGCGCCGGACAAGGTGCACCTGTGCATCGGGGGCAAGCTGTCGCCAACGGTCAGCGTGATTGATGTGCGCAAGCTTGACGCGCTGTTCTACGAGAACGCGGACCTCCGCTCCTGCGTGGTGGCGGAGCCGGAGCTGGGCCTTGGACCGCTTCACACCTGTTTCGATGGCGAGGGCAACGCGTTCACGACGCTCTTCCTCGACAGTCAGGTCGTGAAGTGGAACCTGGAGCGTGCTGTCAGGGCCTATGCGGGTGAAAGTGCCGATCCGATCATCTCGAAGACCGACGTGCACTATCAGCCGGGGCACAACTCCACGGCCGAAGGTGAAACGCTCGATGCATCGGCGAAGTACTACATCTCGATGAACAAGTTCTCGAAGGACCGGTTTCTGAACGTCGGGCCGCTCAAGCCCGAGAACGAGCAGCTCTTTGTCATCGACGGCGATGAGCTTACGCTTGTCCATGACGGGCCGACTTTCGCGGAGCCGCATGACTCGATCCTTGTCCATCGCTCGAAGGTCAACCCGGTTCACGCCTGGAGCCGCGACGATCCGATGTGGGAAGATGCGCGCCAGCAGGCCGCGGCAGACGGCGTGGAATTGGATTGGGGCCACGACGAGCCGATCCGTGACGGCAACAAGGTGCGGGTCTACATGTCCTCGCAAGCGCCGAATTTCTCGCTGGAGTCCTTCACCGTGAAACAGGGTGACGAGGTGACGGTCTATGTCACCAACCAGGACGACATCGAGGATCTGACCCATGGCTTCACGATGGGGAACCACGGCGTCGCGATGGAGATCGGTCCGCAGCAGACCTCGTCGGTCACGTTCACAGCCGCGCAGCCGGGCGTCTACTGGTACTACTGCCAGTGGTTCTGCCATGCGCTCCACATGGAGATGCGTGGCCGGATGTTCGTGGAACCGCGGGCAACCTGACCATGATGCGCCTCCGAATCCTGATTGCCGCAGCTCTTGCCGTCCTGTCGCTTGAGGCGGCGGCGGAAACGCGGACGGTCGCGCCGGGTTCGAGTGCGCTTCTTTCCGCCGTCGCCGGGGCCAGCCCCGGCGACGTGCTCATCCTGATGCCGGGCCTTCACGAGGGCCCGGTCTCCATCGATATGCCCCTGACGCTCGAAGGCCGCCCGGACGCGGTGCTCGACGGCAACGGCATCGGCAGTGTCGTGACCGTGACTGGCGATGGCGCGGTCATCCGCGGGCTCACGATCCGGGGGTCGGGCAATGACGGGGCAGAGATCGACTCCGGGATCAAGCTGGCGCGCACAGCCACGCACGCGCTTGTCGAAGGCAACCGGCTTTTGGGAAACCTACACGGGATCACCGTGCATGGTGCGCGCGACAGCGTGGTGCGCGGCAACGTGATCGAGGGCCGTCGCGACCGGCGGGTGAACGACCGCGGAAACGGCATCTACGTCTGGAATGCGCCGGGTACGCTGGTCGAGGGCAATGACGTGATCTGGGGACGCGATGGCATCTTCGCGAACACCTCGAAAAACAACATCTTTCGCGGCAACATCTTTCGCGATCTGCGATTTGCCGTTCATTACATGTACACCAACAACTCCGAGATTTCGGGAAACGTGTCGGTCGGCAATACGCTCGGCTATGCGCTCATGTTCTCGAACCGAATCACGGTGCGGGACAACCTGTCGCTCGCCGACAGGACGCACGGGATCATGCTGAATTACGCCAACAACGCCGAAGTCACGGGCAACCTCGTGCGGGGCGGAACCCACGAGAAATGCACCTTCATCTACAACGCCCACAAGAACCGGATCGCGGGTAACCGCTTTGAAGGCTGCGATATCGGGATCCATTTCACCGCCGGCTCGGAGCGGAACGAGATCACCGGAAACGCCTTTCTGGGCAACCGGACCCAGGTGAAATACGTCGGCACGCGCCATATGGAGTGGAGCGCAGAGGGCCGCGGCAATTTCTGGTCGGACCACCCGGCGTTCGACCTTGACGGCGACGGGATCGCCGATGGTGCCTTTCGGCCCAACGATCTTATGGACCACATCCTGTGGTCGCAACCCTCTGCGAAGCTGCTTCTCGGCACGCCCGCCGTCCAGCTTGTCCGCTGGAGCCAGGCGGCTTTCCCGGCGACCCTGCCGGGCGGCGTTCTGGACAGTGCGCCGCTGATGGTGCCGCCCGAGATCGTGGTGCCGGACAATATCGCGGCGATGGAGGCCGAAGCGCTGGCCCGTGCCGGAGACAGACAGGAGATGAGCGATGCTGACCTGCTCTCGGGTCACTAGGACCTTCGGCGCCGTCGAGGCGCTTCTGGACGTCAGCGTCTCGGTGGCCGAAGGCGAGCGCGTGGCGCTCCTCGGCCATAACGGGGCGGGCAAGTCGACGCTGATGAAGATCGTGCTGGGCCTTATCCCGGCGACATCGGGCACGGTGCATATCGCAGGCGCCGCACCCGGAAGCCGCGCCGCGCGCGAGGTTGCCGCCTACCTTCCCGAGAACGCTGCGTTCCATCCCGCGCTCACCGGGCGCGAGCAGATCGCGCTCTATCTGCGGCTTCGCGGCGAGCCCGCGGCGAAGGCGGGCGGGTTGCTTGAGCGTGTCGGGCTGGACCACGCCGTCGATCGGCGGATCGGCACCTATTCAAAGGGGATGCGTCAGCGCGTGGGTCTTGCCCAGGCGCTGATCGGCCGGCCCCGGCTCTTGGTCCTTGACGAACCCACAAGCGGGCTCGACCCCGTTTCGCGGAGGGACTTCTACGGCATTCTGGACGAGCTTGCGGCCGGGGGCGCGGCGATCCTGCTGTCCTCGCACGCACTGACCGAGGTCGAGGCGCGGACCGATCGCATCGCGATCCTGTCGAAGGGCCGGCTCGTGGCCAATGACAGCCTCGCCGCGCTGCGCCGCGAGGCGGGGCTCCCGATCCACATTCAGGTCGCCGCCCGGCCCGACACTGTCGGGGACGTGGCCGACCGGCTTTCGGGCACGAGAGTGAATGGTGTCCGCGTTGATCTGACCTGCACCCATGCCGACAAGCTCTCCCGCCTCGGCCAGATCGCCGGTCTTGGCGGGATGATTGACGATGTCGAGGTGATCCCGCCGAGCCTCGAGGATCTCTATACCCATTTCAGCCGGAGGACAGGACAATGACGCGTATAGTGGCCGGGGCGGGTGCAGAGATGCGCATCGCGATGCGCAACCGCTGGGTCGCGATTGCGGTCGTGATGATGGCGCTTTTCGCGCTGGTACTGTCGGCGGCCGGCAGCGCGCCCACGGGTCAGATCGGGGCCGACAAGCTTTCGGTCACGGTGGCGAGCCTGACCTCTCTCGCCGTCTACCTCGTGCCTCTCCTCGCGCTTCTGATGTCCTTCGATGCGGTCGCAGGCGAGATCGAGCGCGGCACACTGCCGCTTGTCCTTACCTATCCGGTAAGCCGGGGCGAGATCCTTGCAGGTAAGTTCCTGGCGCATCTCGCCGTTCTGGGGCTCGCCCTAGCGGCGGGCTATGGCGTGGCCGCAGTGGCGGCGTTCGCCTTCGACCCGGGCGCGGCTGCCGGCGTCCCGGCACTCGCCCGGCTCTTTCTCACGTCGCTCCTTCTTGGCGCGGTCTTCCTTGGAGTGGGGTACGCCGTTTCGGCGCTGGCCCGGCGTCCCGGTTCGGCGGCGGGTGTCGCCATCGGGCTTTGGCTCGTCGTCGTCGTGCTCTATGATCTGGGCTTGCTCGCCGCGATCGTGGCCGATGGTGGAGGCGCCTTCACGTCCCGGGTCTTCCCCTGGCTTCTCCTTGCCAATCCGGCGGATGCGTTCCGTCTCTACAACCTTGCCGCGTCGGAGGCCGCGGGCGCGGTGGCCGGCGTCGCTGGTGCGGCCCAGACCATTCCGCCCGGCTGGGCCCTGTCGTCGCTGCTTTTCTGGGTGGCGGGCGGATTCGCTCTCGCCATTCTCGCGTTTCGAAGGGTCATGCCATGAACCGCATCCTCCTGATCATGTTTGCCACGCTTGCGCTGTCCGCCTGCAGAGAGGATGTGGCCGGGCGGCCGCTTCCGGTGACGATGACGGCCGAGGCGGTGGGCCACTACTGCCAGATGAACCTGCTGGAGCACCCCGGTCCGAAGGCACAGGTCCATCTCGACGGGCTTGTCGCCCCGCTGTTCTTCAGCCAGGTGCGCGACGCCATCGCGTATCAGCGGATGCCCGAGCAGAGCCATGCGATCACCGCGATCTATGTCAGCGATATGGGTGCGGCGCCGAGCTGGGAAAACCCCGGCGCTGACAACTGGATCGCCGCTGAGGATGCCGTCTATGTCGTCGGCGCATCCATCGTGGGCGGGATGGGCGCGCCGGAGTTGATCCCCTTCACCGACCGTGCGGCGGCCGACAGCTTTGCCCTGCGCAACGGTGGCGCGCTTTTGTCGCTCGGGGACATCCCCGACGATGCCGTGCTTGCCCCCGTCGAGTTTCAGCTTGACGCCGACGGAAACTTCATCCCGCCCGAAGGGGCGGCCATCGACTAGGAAGCCCCCATGCCGAGCCTTTCCCGCCGCCGTTTCATCGCGATCTCTGCATCCGCCGCCACCATGGCCGCCGGTCCCGGTCTGGCCGGTCAGGCGCGGTATTGGACCGGTGTTGCGCTGGGCGCGCGCGCATCGATCATGCTGTCCCATCCCGACGCCGAACGCATCGTGGCCGCTGTCCGCGGCGAGATCGATCGCCTTGAGGATATCTTCAGCCTGTATCGGGCAGGGTCGGCGCTCTCGCGTCTGAACCGTGACGGAGCGCTCGACGGGCCGCCCCTAGAGCTTGTCGAATGCCTTGGGATCGCGGGCGCCGTTCACACCGCCACCGGTGGTGCCTTTGATCCGACCGTGCAGCCACTCTGGGTGGCCTATGCGACGGCCTATGCCGCGGGCGCGGTGCCGACCGACATATCTCTGTCCGAGGCGCGGAGCCGCGTCGGCTGGTCGCATGTCCAGATCACACCATCGCGGATCGCGTTCGGGCGGCCGGGCATGGCACTGACGCTGAACGGTATCGCGCAGGGATACATCGCCGACCGTGTTGCGAGGGTCCTTGAAATGGATGGGCTTCGCGACATCCTGATCGATACGGGAGAGTTTCGCGCCCTGGGCGGGCAGCCGGACGGGAGCGACTGGCCCGTCGGACTTCGGGACGGGGGGCGCGTCCCGCTTCGGGACCGCGCCCTCGCCACCTCCGCGCCGCTTGGGACGGTATTCGACCGGGCGGGAACGGTCGGGCATATCCTCGATCCTAGGAGCGGACGGCCCGCCCATGCCTCAAGCCGGAGCGTCACCGTCACCGCCCCGCGGGCGGTACTTGCCGATGCGCTTTCCACGGCGCTTTGCCTTCTTGGCGAACCGGAGACCGCGCGCGTGCTCGAAGCGTTTCGCGACTGCCGCGTGATCTAGGGCCGCGTCCCGCGCGGTTCCGGTTTCTCGTCAGAAGGTCCTGGTCATGCGGCCTGTGTCGACGCAAGCCTCGCCTGCACTCCGTCATGCGTTCTGCGCCAATCCGCATCGTCCTGGCTGAACGCCGGGTTTTCCGGACGGACATAGTCGCGGTCGCGTTGCACTTTCTCGAGATCGAGCGGCCGCGTGGCGAGGATCTTCAGAAACCCGGCCATTGCGGCGAGGCCACGCCCAAAGCTGCGGTTCAGATCCGGCCGGGCGGCGACCGTGCGCCTGACGATGCTTTCAAATCCCTCTGGCTCGCGCCCGCCGACGAGGCGGACGTCCTGCGTTGGTGCGTTCACGGCGAAGGTACCGCGACGGTATTCGTCGGAATAGAGCGCCAGTTGGGAGACGGCGGCCTCGGAGTAGTTTGCAGGCGGGAGGGCTTTCAGGGCCTTCACCATCATCCGTTCCGAAATGTCCCGGTAGATCACGCGACGGCCAAGCCCCCGCCCCATGGCATCCGCAATCTCGTTCGGCGAGAGGAGCGCCGGTCCGGTCGGGCGGTATGTCTTGCCCGCATGGGTGGCCGGGTCGATCAACGCGCCGACCGCCACCGAGGCGATGTCGTCGTTCGAGGGCGGCGCGTTCTTCTTCGTGTCGCCGTCGCCAAGCGGCATGGTGAACTGGCCCAGATGCGCGGCCATGTCGAGCACCATGAGATAGTTATCGGCGAACCAGCCTGGGTTGATCGTGGTCACCGACATCTCGGGCCGCATTCCGATCAGGATGTCGCCCAGATAGACTTCGCGGGTGAAAAGCGACGGATGATCGACGCTCGACAGCCACTGGCTTAACGTGACCACGTGCTCGAGTTTGGCCTCGAAGGCCGCAGCGGTGAAAACGGCATTGAAATGCAGGCCGTTCGGAGCGGTGGGCGCGCATTGATAGGCGCGCTGCACGCCCTGCATCGCGCGCCGCATATCAGACAGCGAGTATTGATCGCCGACCACGATTTCGCAGCCTGCGCGGTCGAGGATCGCGGAGCGATGATCGTTCCGGCGGACGAAAGCGCGGACGGGAAACCCTTTCTTTCTCAGTTGCAGGGCGGTCTGAAGCCCGGTCTTTCCGCCGGCACTGGTGACGAGGATTTTCGGTTTGGATGACATGATGCGCTCCACTTAGATGATAATTGTAATCCTAAATAAAAGATGATAGTCATAATCCTAATTGTCAATCCCCTGAAGGAGCGGGCCCTTGCCACGGATGTCGGAGGCCGAGAAACAGAAGAGTCACAAGAGGATACTGGACGCCGCCGCGCGGCTTCTGCGCGAGAACGGTATCGATGCGACCAGCGTCGCGGATGTGATGACCGCCGCGGGAATGACCCACGGCGGTTTCTACCGGCACTTCTCGTCCAAGGAGGATCTTGTCGGCGCCGCGCTTGAGCACGCGGCAGCGACCGTTCTTGGGCCTGTCGAATCGAAAGGCGCTGGCGAGGCCCGGGCCGTGGCCGTCGATGCCTATATTGCCGATTACCTGTCTGACGCGCATCGGCGGCGACGGGCCGAGGGGTGCCCGCTTGCGGCCTTGGCGGGCGAAGCGTTGCGCGAGGATGGACGGGTGCGGGAGGCCGCCGAAAATGCGGCAAGGCGGACGGCATGCCTGTTGTCGGAAGGCTCTGGCGGTGACGATGCGCCCGACGATCTTGGCCTGTCCACCCTTGCCGTTCTGATGGGAAGCATCGTTCTTGCGCGGCTTCTGCGGGACGAGGAAGATGCGAAACGGGTCCTGGCTCTCGGCCGGACGACGGTGGACCTTCTGGAGGCCCGCTATGGTGCGGTGGACCCCTGAGAGACGGTGGCCAGTCAGGAAACGGCGCCTGTCCCCGATCCCGGCAGAGGCCCGGGCGGGGCCAGGGCCGGGACCGGGCAGACGCCGCCCAGTGGGCGGATCAGGGGATGAGGCGAGCCGGGACGGGTCGGACGGGCGATCAGCCCTGCGCTGCGATACAATCCGCGATGGCATCGGCCATGGAGACAAGAAGCTGCGGATAGTGGTCGGGACCAACCGGCAGCGTCGCCCCTTCGGGATCGAGCATGCCAAGGCCAAGCCCGAGATCGGAGGCTAGAGCCTGCGCCAGATCGGGGCTGTGCTGGGGTTCGCGGAAGATACAGGCCACGTTCCGGTCCGCGATCGTATCCCGCAGGTTCTGCAGGTGCCGCGCGCCCGGTGCCGCGGCATCGCCGAGCGCGATGCTTCCGGCGATCGTGACGCCGAAATCCTCGGCGAAATAGCCATAGGCGTCGTGAAAGACGACGATCGGCCGGTCGCTGACTGCGGCGAGGCGGGCTGCCGCTGCATCACGCGCGCTGGCGATGCGCCGGATGGCCGACGCGGCGCGGGTTGCATAGGTCTCGGCATTTGCCGGGTCGGCGGCGGAAAGCGCATCGGCGATGGCAGAGAGCCAGAGTACGGCATTGTCCGGATCAAGCCATGCATGGGGGTCGGTAGCCGCATGGCCATGCCCGTGGTCATGCCCATGGTCATGCCCGTCGTCCTCTTCCTCATAGGTGCGCAGGGTCGTGCCGTCGACCGCCAGAAGCCGCAACTCCGCGCGGTCGCCCGCCGTGGTCTCAAGCGACCGGGCAAGCCATGGCGTCATTTCGGGACCCACCCAGATCACGAGGTCGGCGTTGTCCAAGGCCCGTGCCTGACTGGGCGAAGCTGGAATGCATGCGGATCCGCACCGGCATCCATGAGCATCACCGGCTCCGCATCCTCGCCGATCACGCTGGCCACCAGACCTTGAACGACGGTGAGGTCGGTGACCACCTGTGGCGCCGCAGAGGCGGCATTGGGCAGGAGAAACGCAGTTGCAAGAGCCGGGAGGAGACGCATGGGTTGTTCCTTGTGAATTGGACGGGGACGGTATAGATTGAATTGTAATGTTATAACAATACGGAAAATAGATGGGCGCGCCGAAGGCCTTTCGGAAACATGATCATGCCGGTTGCACGCAGGCCGCGATGCGCCATGCCGAGGCCGCGGCGTTGGAGCATGGGCTGCGGCTGACGCCCGTCCGGCGGAGGACGCTGGAGATCCTGCTGGAAGAGCATCGGGCACTTGGCGCCTATGAGGTGCTGGAGCGTCTTTCCGCCTCGGGATTTCGGGCGCAGCCGCCAGTGGCCTATCGCGCGCTTGATTTTCTCGTCGAGCATGGGCTTGTCCACCGGATCCGGCGGCTCAACGCCTTTGCTGCCTGCGCGCATCCGGGAACCGCCCATGCGCCGGTATTCTTCATCTGCGACCGGTGCGACAGCGTGGCCGAGGCCCCGGCGGAGGAGGTGCGCGCGGCGTTGACGGGTGCGGCAGAGGCGATCGGTTTCACCATCGAACGCTCGAGCATCGAGGCGGTGGGCACATGCCCGGCCTGTCGGGGTGGCGCATGAGCCTGATCACGGTGAAAGACATGAGCGCGGGCTATGCCGGAACGGCAGCTCTGCGCGACATGAACCTGTCCATCGACCGGGGCGAGATCGTGACCGTGATCGGCCCAAACGGATCAGGGAAATCGACCCTGATCAAGGCCTTGATGGGGGTGATCGCGCCGAGCGCGGGGCGCGTCCTGCGTGCGCCCGGCCTGACGATCGGCTATGTGCCACAGTCCCTGTCCATCGATGCCAGCCTGCCCATGACGGTGGCGCGGTTCCTGTCATTGCCCAAGGCCAAGAAACCGGACGATATCGCGGCGATGCTGGCACGGGTCGGCGTGCCCGGCGTCGAGAACCGGCAGATGGCGGCATTGTCGGGTGGACAGTTCCAGCGGGTCATGCTGGCGCGCGCGTTGCTTTCGCGGCCCGATATCCTGATCCTGGACGAGCCGACGCAGGGGCTGGATCAGCCCGGTGTCGCGGCCTTCTATCGGCTGATCGAAGAGGTGCGGCGCGAGTTGGGCTGCGCGATCTTGCTGGTCAGTCACGACCTGCACGTGGTGATGAGCGCCACCGACCGGGTTTTGTGCCTGAACGGTCATATCTGCTGCGAGGGGGCGCCGGATGCGGTGCTGGCCGCACCGGAATACAGGGCCCTGTTCGGGGACGGGACGCAGGGGGCGCTGGCGCTGTATCAGCATCACCATGATCATGACCATGATGATGCGCATGACCACGACCATGGCGCCGACGGGCACAGGCATTGACGGGGTGTCCGGATGTTTGACGATTTCCTGATCCGTGCAGGACTGGCCGGGGCAGGGGTGGCCCTTGCCACCGGGCCTCTGGGAGCGTTCGTCGTATGGCGGCGGATGGCTTATTTTGGGGATGCGACGGCCCATGCGGCGATGCTGGGTGTCGCGCTTGCGCTGGCCTTCGAGATGTCGATCTTCGTGGGCACGCTGGTGGTGGCGTTGGCCATGGCGCTTGCCGTGGCGCGGCTGTCGGCTCGGGGGCATACGATGGACGCGACGCTGGGGGTCCTGTCGCATTCGGCGCTGGCGATCGGACTGGTGGCGATATCCTTTGTGACCTCGGTACGGATCGACCTTCAGGCCTATCTGTTCGGTGACATCCTTGCGGTGTCGCGGGGCGATCTTGCGGTGATATGGATCGGGGCGCTGGCGGTTTCGGGGCTGATCGTCTGGCGGTGGTCGCGGCTTCTGATCGCGACGCTGAACGGGGATCTGGCGGCCTCGGCAGGGGTCGACCCGCGCCGGGAGGAACTGGTCCTGACGGTCGCGCTTGCGCTTGTCGTGGCCTTGGCGATCAAGGTCGTGGGGGCGCTTCTGATCGCGGCGATGCTGATCATCCCGGCCGCGGCGGCGCGCAGTCTGGCCCGGTCGCCCGAGGCGATGGCCGCGATGGCGGTGGTGATGGGGCTGGTATCGGTGGCCGGCGGGCTTCTGGCGTCGCTCTATGCCGACACGCCGGCGGGCCCGTCGATCGTGGCGGCGGCGGCGGCGCTGTTTGCGCTGTCGCTTGTCCTGGCGTCGTTTCGGCGCGACTGACCGGGATCAGCGCTTGCCGTAATAGAGCCCGACCACGTGCTCTGCTTCCGCGAAGAACAGCCAGCGGCTGACCAGAACCCCCGCGAGATGCGACACTACCGCGATGCCCGCCAAGAAATGGTTAAAGGGCAGGACGAAGAGGATCAGCCACGGGATGATCGCGAAGAGGACGAAGCTGATGAACCGCAACTTGAAGGCATGTTTGCGGGCCACGACATGCACCATTTCGCGGGTCAGGTAATTGCCGCCGGTATGGGGTGGCTCGAAAGACCGCACCTCACCCCGGCTGCCAAGGCCGGTGGCGGTGCCAAGGGTCGTTCCGGACATGCGGAACCGCATATCGCCCGATTGCCATGCCCACAGCTGGATCGCGCCGAGAAGAAGGATCAGGATCGGCGCAAGGGCGATCTGACCGGCCAGAAGCGCGCCCCCGGCCATGGCATAGGCGAAAAAAAGCACCGGCGTGGACCAGTGGTGCCAGCGGGGAACGGTCTTCATCTGCGTGTAGATCATCGAGGTGGTGAAGATGGTGCAGAGCGACAGGACCGCCCCCACCAGTCCCAGGGGCACGATCCGGGTGTCGAGGATCACGTGGGCAAAGGCATGGGCCGTCATGACGAGCAGGGTGATCGTCGCCAGCCATGCCTCGCGGCTGAGCCAGCTTGAACGCCACTGGCTGAACGCCTTGAGGGCGCGTTCGGGGTGGCCCAGATGGAAGGTCGAGGCGATGAGCCCGCCACTGGCCAGCGTGAAGGCCAGGGCATAGAAGACGGCGGCGGTGAAACCGTCGACATCGGGAAGGCCGAGGCCGAGGAAGGTGAGCAGGCCGAAGCCCAGACCCGACAGGGTGGTGAACAGGATGATCGAGACGGCGGGGTGCATTTATCCCAGTCTTTCCAATGTTTTGTCGAGCCAGCGGAGGAAGCCCTGGGGTTCTTCGGCGACATTCGCGAGAAGCGGGCCCAGCACGTCGAGAGGTTCATCGCGCGGGCGCGGCGGTAGGTATTTGTTAACCGGTTTGGTGCCCTGTTCCGGCATCAGGTCCATGCCGCCGCGGGCCGCGACCTGTTTTGATACGGCGCTTTCGGGATCGGAGAGATCGCCGAAGGCCCGCGCTCCGGTGGGGCAGGTGCGCACGCAGGCCGGTTCGCGGTCAATCTCGGGGAGGTTCTCGTTATAGATCCGGTCCACGCAGAGCGTGCATTTTTTCATCACGTTTTCAACGGGATCCATCTCTCGCGCCCCATAGGGACAGGCCCAGGCGCAGAGGCCGCAGCCGATGCAATCATCCTCGTTCACCAGCACGATCCCGTCCTCGACCCGCTTGTAGCTGGCCCCGGTGGGGCAGACGGTGACGCAAGGCGCATCGTCGCAATGGAGGCAGGATTTCGGGAAATGGACGAGTTGCGCGGCGCCCTGTTCCGGCTGGATCTCGTAGGAATGGACGCGGTTCAGGAAAGATCCAACAGGATCAGCACCATAGGCATCCTTGTCGGCCAGCGGCGCGCCGTAATTCTGGGTGTTCCAGCCCTTGCAGGCGGTGACGCAGGCGTGGCAGCCGACACAGATGTCGAGGTCGATCACAAGTCCGAGCTTCTTGTCGGTATGGGTGGGTAAACTGGTCATTCATGCCCCGTTCGCGCGATGCGGAAACCATGCGCATTGCATGTGTATTCCATGCGCATGGGATCGGCCTTGATATCGTGAGTGCCCATCAGGCGGCCCGTCGTCAGGCGGCCCGTGGTCAGGTGGCCCGTATGGGTCGCGCGATCGCGTAGTAGTGCCAGTTGATGTCGTTGACCTTGGCCCGATAGGTAAGCGGCCATCCGTTCACATGCGCGACGAGCTTGGTCAGGTGCCATGCTTCGTGTTCGTTCACGGCCAGAAGGCGTTCCGTGACTGCCTGCCAGCCGTTTTCCTTGCCGGCCGCAAGCGTCCTGACACTGGCCGCCAGCGCGGGTTCGGGAAACCAGTTTTCCGGAAAGCCCCAGGCCCACATCCAGGAGTGCGACCGTTCGTTCCACGATGCGACCACGCCATAGGGCGCGATCGAGACGCGGCCGTGCGGATCGGTGAACGTGAAGAGACCCTCTTGCGGGTTCACATCCCAGCGCCCTTCGCCGGTGCCGATGCCAAGCATGTCGTAGATTTCGCGCGAGCTGGCCCCGATGTCGCAGCACAGCTGTTCCAGCAGCGCGTGAAACTCGGGAGTGTCCTTGGTCTCGTGAAGCGTCTTGCAGCCGCTGCAGGCATACCAGATGCCATTGCCATCGTAGTCGCCCCAGTTGGGGTCGCGGTCCGGTGCCGAGGTTGCCGACATGTCCTGTCTCCGTCATGCGTGGGGACAGATCAGCATGGGCGTTTGGCCGAATTATGGCGGTGGGAGGCCGGAACGGGGCGATCCAACCACGCAGGGCGGGTGCATATGCCGCGACCGGATCCCGGGTGCCGGGATCCAAGGCCGGGATATGCGCCGGGCCGCGTGCGGTCCTCATTGGCCCACCTTGTGCGCGCGATTTCCCGGCGCCGGTGGAACCGGCGAAGTAATCGGCGGGAAGGCGGGCTGGGCCTCGGCGGGCGCGTCGACACGTTCGATCCGGACGCGCAGGTCGAACCACGCGGCCTGACCCGTTACCGGGTCGGAATTCGACCAGCGCAGCCCGTCGCCCTTGGGCGGCAGCAATTCGGGGATCAGGTGGTTGAGCAGGAAGCCCTTGGTGGCTTCGGGGGCGTCCTTGTCGAGTGCCCAGGCCCCCTTGCGCTTGCCGATGGCGTTCCAGGTCCAGACGGTGTTTTCGTTCAGCGACGCCATATGCGCCACCGGGACGGTGATCGCGCCGTGGGGCGAGGTGAGCCGCGCCCAGTCGCCATCCTGAAAGCCGTTCGCCTCCCATATCTTGGTGGGGACGTAGAGCGGGTTGCGGCCATGGATCTGGCGCAGCCACGCGTTTTGCGTGCCCCAGGAATGGTACATGGCCATGGGCCGCTGGGTCAGCGCGTGGATCGGGTAGGTTTCGGCATCGCCGGCGTCGGGCGCGTACCAGAGGGGAAGCGGGTCGAGTTGCGATTTGATCCGTTCGCGCAGGTGGTCGGGCGGCTGGCGGTCACCGTGGCCTTCGGCAGCAAGCTGAAACCGGCGCAGGGGTTCGGAATAGAGCGTGAAGAGATAGGGCGTGGGCCGGTCGTAGAGGCCGATTTCCACCGCCCAGTCCTGATAGGCCGTGTTCCACGGTTTGTAATACTGTGCCTCTTCGGGGATGTGCCCGATCCAGAAGCCGCCGTTTTCGATGTATTTATCGAGCTGGTCGGGGTTGGGCGCGCCGCGCCCGTGTTCGGTGCCGTCGCCGCGGAAACCCGCAAGGGGGCCGACGCCGGGACGGCGTTCGTGGTTCACGATGTAATCGGCGTAGTCCTTGAACTTGGCGCTGCCATCCTCGGCCACGAAGCCGGGCAGGCCCAGCCGGTGACCCAGATCGCAAAGCACCGACTGGAAGCCGCGCACGTCGCGGTCGGGGTCGACCACCGGCCAGCGGATCGCGTCGGCTGCGGCCTCGGCCTCGCAGATCGGGCGATCGAGGAGCGAGATGCAGTCGTGGCGTTCGAGATAGGTGGTGTCGGGCAGGATCAGGTCGGCATAGGCCACCATTTCCGAGGAATAGGCATCGGAATAGATGATCCGGGGGATGACGTATTCGCCATTCTCGTCTGTATCGGTGAGCATGCCCATGGTCTGGGCCGTGTTCATCGACGAGTTCCACGCCATGTTCGCCATATAGAGAAACAGCGTGTCGATCCTGTAGGGATCGCCCGCATGGGCGTTCGAGATCACCATGTGCATCAGCCCGTGGGCCGACATCGGGTTTTCCCAGGTATATGCCTTGTCGATGCGCTGGGCGGTGCCGTCGGGGTTGAGGCAGAGATCCTCGGGCCCGTGGGGATAGCCCAGATGCGGGCCGTTGAGCGGCTCGCCGGGCCGCGCGGTGGCATGGGGTTTCGGATGCGCCGTGGCGGGTTTGGGATAGGGCGGTTTGAACCGGAAGCCGCCGGGAGTTTCGACCGAGCCCAGGAGGATCTGCAACAGGTGCAGCGCGCGGCAGGTCTGGAACCCGTTGGCATGGGCCGAGATGCCGCGCATGGCGTGGAAGCTGACCGGGCGGCCGATCATCCGGTCGTGCTTCACGCCGCGGAAATCGGTCCATTCGCGGTCGATCGTGATCTCTTCCTCGAAGGCGACACGCGCCAGTTCCGCGGCGATGGCGCGGATACGGTCCGCCGGGATGCCGCAGGTTTCGGCCACGGTTTCGGGGGCGTAGTCGTCGGAGAGATAGCGTTCTGCGATCAGGTGGAAGACGGGGACATGGGTGATGCCCTCATGCTGCCACGTGCCGGAGAGATCGGGGATCACATCGGGTTTGTCATAGCAGCGCGGGCGGCCTTCGCGGCGGTCCCAGATCAGGTCCTTGCCGTCGTCATCCTTGAGGATCAGCCCGTATTCGGGGCTGTCGGGATCGCGGTTCACGAGGCAGGGCGCGTTGGTGTAGCGGGCAAGGTAGTCGAGATCGACCTTGCCGGCCTTGAGCAGGCAATGGACGAGGGAGAGGATGAACAGGCCGTCGGTGCCCGGCGTGATGCCGACCCAGTCGTCGGCGATGGCGTTGTAGCCGGTGCGGATCGGGTTGACCCCGATGACCCGCGCGCCGCGTTCCTTGAGCCGGCCGAGCCCGATCTTGATCGGGTTGGAATCGTGGTCTTCGGCGACGCCGAACAGCATGAAAAGCTTCGTGTGTTCCCAGTCCGGCTGGCCGAATTCCCAGAACGCGCCGCCCATCGTGTAGATGCCGCCCGCCGCCATGTTGACCGAGCAGAACCCGCCATGGGCCGCGTAATTGGGGGTGCCGAAGGCCTGTGCCCAGTAGCCGGTGAAGGATTGCGACTGGTCCCGGCCGGTGAAGAAGGCCAGTTTTTCGGGTGCGGTGTCGCGCAGGGGTTTGAGCCATGAGGCGGCTGATTTCCAGCGCCTCGTCCCAGCTTATTTCGGTGAATTCGCCGGAGCCGCGCGGGCCCGAGCGTTTCATCGGCGCGCGCAGGCGCGAGGGCGCGGTGTGCTGCATGATGCCCGCCGCACCCTTGCCGCACAGGACGCCACGGTTCACCGGGTGATCGCGGTTGCCTTCGATATAGGCGACTTCGCCGCCCTTCATGTGCACGTTGATGCCGCAGCGGCAGGCGCACATGTAGCAGGTTGTCTTGCGCACCTCGTCGGAGACGGGCGGGCTGAGGTTGATCTTTGGTTGCTGTGTCAATCGCGTTCTCCCCGGAGGCGAAGCTAGACCGGGGGCGCAGCGAGTTCTAGGGCCAATTGGCCGCTGCGGACCGGGCCAGATGCCGCATCACACCGATTGCACGCGGGCGCCCGCATCGCGCATCGAGACCTCGGGCGCGCGGACGGCGAGGATACCGGCGATGATCTCGGACAGATCGCGGTATTCGTCGGCCCGGGCGGTGGAGCGGCGCCATGCCATGCCCACCAGTCGGGCGGGTTCATGGCCGGCCACGGGCCGGTGCACCACGAGCGGTTCGCGCGTGACCTCGGACCGGACGTAGAGCGCGGGCAGGAACGTGATGCCCATGCCCATCGCGACCATCTGTCGGAGCGTGTCGAGCGAGGTGCCTTCGAAGTCGTGGGACAGCTTCGCGTCATAGGTGTCGGCGAGGACCCGGACCTGATCGTAGAGCCGGTGCCCCTTTTCCAGTGTCAGGATGGTTTCGCCCGCCAGCGCATCCGGCGGGATCGCATCGTGGTCCGCCAGCCGGTGATCGCGGGACAGCACCACGCGCAGGGGTTCGGAGAAGAGCGGCACGGTTTCGATATCCTGTAGTCGAGCGGGAGCGGGAAGAACAGGATGTCGAGCGTGCCCTTGTTCGAGGTGGTCGATGAGCGTCTCCGGCCAGCGCCTCGCGCATGTAGAGGCGCAGGTCGGGGTGGCTTTCGTGCAGGTCGGGGATGATCAGCGGCATCAGGTAGGAGCCGAGCGACTGGACCACACCGACGCGGATCGTGCCGGAGAGCGGACTGGCCTGACGGGCGATCACGCGGATATCCTCGACCTCGCGCAGAATGCGTCTGGCGCGGGCGGCGATCTCGCTCTCCGACCGGGGTCAGCAGGACGCGCGAGCGCGATCGTTCGACCAGTTGCGTGCCCAGTCGATGCTCCATCTCCTTGAGTTGTGCCGAAAGCGTGGGCTGGGTGACGTTCGTCAACTCGGCGGCGCGGCGGAAATGCAGCGTTTCGGCGAGCGCGGCGAGATAGCGAAGTTGTTGCAGGCTTGGCATTGTGCGCCTTTGATAGATCTGTTCCCTATCAAAGTAGAGTCGAAGAAACGATTTTAACAATCAGAAACATCCGCCTAGATCCCCCCTTAACAGAATATCGGGAGTTTTCGGCGGGGCTGCGTGCCGTGTGGTCTCCCGGGGTCGATGACGGGGTCGCCCTGTTGGTGGCGAGGCACAAAGGCCTTTCGCGGGGAGGTGGGACGTCAGGGATGAAGGGGTTTCTGGAAGTGGTGGGAGCGGAGAATGCGGAGCGTCAGCTTTCCGCCTTTCTGACGAAGTGCGCAACTCCGCGCCCGCGACCACCTTGCAGACCACCCATCGCGCCGTGATCGCCGCCGCCATCGTCACGCTGGAGCGGCGTCTTGCAGAGTGCGCGGCGGTTCTCGACAGCCAGAGTGCCGAAGCGGCAGGCCGAAGCCCGGCTGATCGAAAAGCATGTCGCTGAACTTGACAAACAATCTTACTGCGTCCTTGCCGATGGCGCGGAACGCGCATCGCTCGACGACATGGCGGAGCGGCTTTTGATCCTTCAGGACCTGATGCCGATGGTGGACCGGCAGTCCGGCTTTGCTGCTGCGCGCACGGCAATGGATCGATGATCTCCGCGAGCGGCGGTGGAGTGGCGCTGCGCGACGATGCGACCGACTTCGGCGATAAATTCACCCGGTCTTGCTGCGGGCGCTGACCGCGGTGAGCGCGGCGCTGGATACCATGACCGCCGGGGTTCGAGGAACGCGCGTCGCGCGGCATGCGTCGATCACCGACAGGGGGTTCGCGCGACTTGTCGAGCTTGGCGGAGCGGTTCAGAGCCCGTCGGGCAGGTCAAGAAGACCAAGCTTTCGGAAGCGCGCGACCGGCTGAGCCGGATCAGCGACCGGATGGCGGAGATCGGCGCGATCGCGCCGGGGCGGACAGGAACAGACGCAGGCAGGATCGGTGGACCATGGCGGGGCATAGCGAGATGACGGACACGCGGCCCATGGGCGCGGCCGGCCGGGTTGATCCCGCCGCTGCTGGCGGCGGGCCTGTTCCTGTATCTTCCTGCGCATGGTGCCCGCGATTTCCGACGGGATCGCGCTGCGCTGGTCGTGGGAGTGGGTTCCCAGCCTCGGGATCGCGCTGAGTTTCCTTGTGGACGGTCTGAGCCTGACATTCGCGCTGCTGATCACCGGGATCGGCGCGCTGGTGTTTCTTTACGCGTCGAAATACCTGCAGGGGCATCCGCATTTCGCCCGGTTCATGCTGTTCCTCGTCATGTTCATGCTGGCGATGCTGGGGCTGGTGCTTTCCGATAACCTGTTGACCCTGTTCGTTTTCTGGGAACTGACGACGATCACCAGCTACCTGTTGATCGGGTTCGACCATGCGACGGCGAAGGGCCGGAGATCGGCGCTTCAGGCGCTGCTGCTGACCGGGACGGGCGGGCTTGCGCTTCTGGCCGGGTTCATCCTGATCGGGCACGGTGGCGGGCACGTTCGAATTGTCCGAGATCCGCGCGCAGGGCGGCGTGCTGATCGAAAGCGCGCTGTACCTGCCGATCCTGATCCTTGTCCTTGCCGGGACGCTTCACGAAATCGGCGCAGTTCCCGCTTCATTTCTGGCTGCCGAACGCGATGGCGGCCCCGACGCCGGTATCGGCCTATCTGCATTCGGCCACCATGGTGAAGGCCGGTGTCTACCTGATGGCGCGGATGCATCCGAACCTTGGCGGGACCGATGTCTGGCTGTGGACCCTGACGATCGCGGGCGCGGTGACGGCGGTATTCGCCAGCATCATGGCGCTGAAGCAGACCGATCTTAAGCAGGCGCTGGCCTATACGACGCTGATGGCGCTGGGCACGCTGACGCTGTTTCTGGCGGCGGATGTGGGCTATGCGATCACCGCGGTGATGACATTCCTCGTGGTGCATTCGCTGTACAAGGCGGCGCTGTTCCTTGTGGTGGGGATCATCGATCACGCGACCGGAACGCGGGATGTGAACGCGCTGGGCGGGCTGGCGCGCGCGATGCCGGTGACCGCAGTGGCCGCGGGCGTGGCGGCACTGTCGATGGCGGGCCTGCCACCGTTCATCGGGTTCATCGGCAAGGAAATCAAATATGCCGGTGCCCTTGCCGTAGGCTCGGAGCCCGCGCTTGTCGCGGTGGCGGTGCTTGTGTCCAACGCGCTGATGCTGGCGGTGGCCGGGGTGGTGTCGTTCTCGCCCTTCTGGCGGCGCAAGCATCTTGCCGAGCCGCTGAACGCCCACGAGGCGCCGTGGCAGATGCTGGCGGGGCCGGTGATCCTTGCGGCGCTGGGCGCGCTGTTCGGGATTTTCCCCGAGCTTCTGGCGTCGAGCGTCGTGCAGCCCGGGGTTCTGGCCATTCTGGGGCCGGAGGCGAAGCCCGCCGAACTGAAACTTTGGGCCGGGGTCAACCTGCCGCTGATCCTGAGCCTCGTGACGTTCCTTCTGGGCTGGTTGTTCTATTACTATCGGCGGGGGCTTCGGGCCTCGCTCGCGGCGCTGGGTGACCGGCTTCCGGTGTTCGATAACGGCTGGGACAATCTTCTGGACGGGCTGAAGGCGCTGGCGGGATGGCAGACGCGGCTGGTGCAAGGCGGGCTTCTGCGGCGCTATCTGTTCGTCACCTTCGCCACGCTGTTCGTGTCGATCGGCGGGACGATCCTGTTGAAGGCGGGGCCGCTGCCGGTGCTGGACTGGCCGGATCTGCTGGTGAAACACTGGGTCGTGATCGGTCTGGTGGTCGCGGGCGCGCTTCTGACCCTGACCACGTCGAGCCGGATCGCCGCGATTGCGGGGCTTGGGCGCCGTGGGCATCGGGGTGGCGCTGATCTTCATCATCTTCGGCGCGCCCGATGTTGCGATCACGCAGCTTCTGGTGGAGACGCTGGTGGTGGTGCTGTTCGCGGTGGCCGCGCTGAAGCTGCCGCGGCTCGACCCCGATGGGCGCAAGACGCACCGCCCGCTGGACGCGGCTTCTGGCGCTGGGCATCGGGGCGGTGGTCACGGTGGTGATGCTGATGGTGACCGATGGGCCGATCGACCGGCGGCTGACCGACTATTTCGAGGTCGCGAGCTGGCCCGAGGCCTATGGGCGCAACATCGTCAACGTCATCCTCGTGGATTTCCGGGCGCTTGACACGTTCGGAGAGATCGCGGTCGTGGTGATCGCGGCGCTGGGGGCATTTGCATTGCTGAAGGGGCGCAAGGCATGAATTCGATCATTCTTCTGGCCGGGACGCGGCTTCTTGCGGCGCTGCTTGCTGGTGTTTTCGGTGTTCATGCTTCTGCGCGGTCATAACGTGCCGGGCGGCGGGTTCATCGGCGGGCTGATCGGGGCCACCGGCTTCGTGGTCTATGCGATCGCCTGTGGCACCGCGCAGGCGCGGCAGGCGTTGCGGGTGCCGCCCGAGAACGTGGCGATGGTGGGGCTTGGCATCGGGTTGTTCGCGGGCGTGATGGCCGCGTTCTTTGGCGATGCGTTCTTTGTCGGTCAGTGGCTGTTCATCGGCGCGACCGAGACCGAGAAGGGCCTGCCGCTGTCATCGGTGCTGGTGTTCGACATCGGCGTCTACCTCGTGGTGCTCGGGTCGATCCTGACGCTGACATTCGCGCTGGAAGAAGGGGCCGACTGATGGAAGTGATGCTGTCGGTTCTGGTCGGCGTTCTGGTCGCCGCCGCCGTTTACCTGATGCTGGCGCGGAATGTGCTGCGGTTCCTGTTCGGGCTGATCCTGATCTCGAATGCGGCGAACCTTGCGATCTTCGCCAGCGGGCGGTGTGACCGAGGCGGCGCCGCCGCTGATCCCGGAAGGGGCCGATGCGCCCCTCGGGCTTGTGGCCAACGCGCTTCCGCAGGCGCTTGTCCTGACGGCGATCGTGATCGGGTTCGGGCTTGTTCGCCTTTGCGCTGGTGCTGGCGTTCCGGGCCTATGACGCGCTGGGCACGCTCGATTCCGACGAGATGCGGGTGGCAGAGCCCGTGGAGGACGCGAAGTGAGCTGGCTTCTTGCGCTTCCGATCATCATTCCGTTCTTCACCGCGGTCATCGCGTTCCTTGTGCGCGACCCGGCCCGCGGGCGCGTGGTGGTCGGTCCTGGGGTCGCTGCTGACGCTGCTGGCCGCTGCGGCGCTTATGACCACGGTCCTGAAGGAAGGCGTGGTGGCCGCGCAGATGGGCGACTGGCCCGCGCCCTTCGGCATCACGCTGGTGGCCGATCTGCTGAGTGCGGTGATGGTGGTGATCACCGCGATCACCGGGCTTGCCGTCGCGGTCTATGCGCTGGCCGATATCGACGCGGAGAAGGAGCGGCTGGGCTATCACGCCCTGTTCCAGGTCCTGATCGCGGGCGTGTGCGGGGCGTTCCTGACGGGCGACCTGTTCAACCTTTATGTCTGGTTCGAGGTGATGCTGATCGCGAGTTTCGGCCTTCTGGTGCTGGGCGGATCGCGCGAGCAGATCGATGGCGGGATCAAGTACGTGGCGCTGAACCTTGTCTCCACGGTGATGTTCCTGACCGGTGTCGGCCTTTTGTACGGGGTGACCGGCACGCTGAACATGGCCGATCTTGCGCTGGCGGTGGAGCAGTCGGACCAGAAGGGCCTTCTGACCGTCATCGCGGTGATGTTCATGTTCGCCTTCGGGGTGAAGGCGGCGGTGTTCCCGCTGTTCTTCTGGCTGCCCGCGGCCTATCACACGCCGGCCTTTTCGGTCTCGGCGGTGTTCGCCGGGCTGCTGACGAAGGTCGGGGTCTATGCGCTGATCCGGATGTTCACGCTGGTGTTCGACCATGACGTGGGCTTTACCCACACGATCCTCCTGTGGGTCGCCGGCTTCACCATGGTGGTGGGCGTTCTGGGCGCGGCGGCGCAGCAGGATTTCCGCAAGATCCTGAGTTTCCACATCGTCAGCCAGATCGGCTACATGATCCTCGGGCTCGCGCTTTACACGCCGCTGGCGATCGTCGGCGCGGTGTTCTACCTCGTGCATCATATCGTGGTGAAGGCGAACCTGTTCCTGATCGCGGGCGTGGCGCAACGGCTGTGCGGCGATACCGATCTGCGTCGGATCGGGGGCCTTTACAAATCCGCGCCGCTTCTGGCGGTGCTGTTCCTGATCCCGGCCTTCTCGCTGGCCGGGTTCCCGCCGCTTGTCGGGGTTCTGGGCGAAGTACATTCTGGTCAAGGCGACGCTGGATATCGAGGCGTGGTTCCTGGCCTTCGTCGCGCTGGCGGTGGGGTCTGCTGACGATCTATTCGATGACGAAGATCTGGGGCGAGGCGTTCTGGAAGCCGCATCCCGACGGGATCGAGCCGCGCGTTGCGGACGATCCCGCGGGCCGCGCTGGTCGCCTATCTTCTGCCGATCGCGGGGCTGGCCTGTCTGACCATCGTGATCGGGTTCTTCCCCGAGCCCTTCGTGCAGTTCGCCGAACGCGCCGCGGCGCAGCTGCTTGACCCGTCCGACTACATCGCCGCGGTTCTGGGAGGTGGGGCATGAACATCTTTGCGCTGAACGTGCTTCTGGCCGTCGTCTGGGCCGGGCTCTGGGCGGATTTCTCGGCCTTGCAGCTTGTCGTGGGCTTTCATGTGGGCTTTGCCGCGCTGTGGCTGGTGCAGCCCCTGTTCGGCACGACCAGCCCCTATTTCCGCCGCGCCTACCGGGTCGTGCGGCTGATCGTGTTCTTTCTTTACGAACTGGTGGTGTCGTCGATCCGGGTGGCGTGGGACGTGCTGACGCCGACCGATCAGTCGGCGCCCGCGATCCTCGAGATGCCGCTGGACGTGAAATCGGATCTCGAGATCCTGCTGGTGACGAACCTGATTTCGCTGACGCCGGGGACGCTGAGCCTTGACGTGACGCCGGACCGCAAGACGCTGATCGTGCATGCGATGTTCGCGCGATGACCCCGACGCGCTGATCGCCGAGCTTGAAGGACGGGATGGAACGCATGGTGCGGGAGGTGTTCGAATGACGCCGGAACTGTTTCTGGAATACGCGCTGGATGCGGCATTCGCGCTGGTGATGATCGCGATCGGGCTGGGGTTCTACCGGATCGCCAAGGGGCCGAGCCTGGCCGACCGGGTGGTGGCGCTGGACATGATGACGGTCACGATCGTGGCGTTCTGCGGGCTTTACGCGATCCAGAGCGGGGTCGACGCGTTTCTCGACGTGGCCATCGTGGTGGCGCTGATCGGGTTTCTGGCGACGGTCGCGCTGGCGCGGTTCGCCGAACGGATGCTGCTGCGGAATGCCGGGGACAAGACGGAGGACGGGCGATGATCGAGGTGATTGCGGGCGTGCTTGTGGTGCTGGGCGGGATCTTTGCGATCATCGCGACGGTGGGGCTGATCCGGCTGCCCGACGTGCTGACGCGGATGCATGCCTCGACCAAGGCGGGCACGCTGGCGTCGAGCCTGATCCTTGCGGCCGCCGCGGTGGTCTATCAGGATGCGGGCGTCACGGTGAAATGCGTCGTGGCGGTCCTGTTCCTGCTGCTGACGGCGCCCTTGGCCGCGCATATGATCGGCCGCGCGAGCCTTGACCGTAAGAGCCATCCCCGCGCCTGAGCCGGATCAGATCTTGCCCAGTGCCGCCGCCATCCAGAGCGCGGCATTGCCCGCCCGCGTCTGCCGGTGAAGCCCGGTATTGCGCGAATTCCCGCAAGCCGTAGGCCGGGGGCGGACGGCGCGAATCGCGGAACCGGCGCAGGATGTCGCGGTTTTCCGGCGTCAGGAGTGGCGATATCGCGCCCAGCGCGTCGAGGTTCTGATCGCTCCACCGCGCAACTGGCCGTTCTGAAAGTGCAGCGAGCCGTTTCAGCCGTGCCATCATTCCCTGGTTCGCGCCGATCAGGTTTCCCCCGTGCTGGCGGTACAGGACCTGGGGCGCGCGGTCGTAGATCACGGTGCCGTCCGCACCGGTGACAAGCTGGTAAATGAACCAGTCATGGGCGGGGACGGGCCCGCGGTAATCGGCGGAGACGCGCGCGAGATCGAGCGCTGCGCGGTTCATCACCATGGTGTTTCCGCCCGCGATATTCTGGACCAGTGCGTTGCGGAACGAGGGCGGACGGGTGAATTCGGGCGACGCGCCGATCGGTGCAGAGAGCGCGCGATCCGTAAGGATCGTGCGCCCGCAATAAAGGGCGGGCCGTCCCGCCGGAATCCGTGCCAGTTGGGTCAGCGCATGGGTGAGTTTGCCCGGCAGCCAGACGTCATCCTGATCGCAGAACGCAACCGCATCGGCATCCATGGGGACCGCGCCCAGCAGGGTCAGGAAATTCCGTGCGAAACCGCGATGCGCCCCCCGGTCGATCCGGATATCGCGCCCGGGCATGGTGGCGGCGAAACACTTCGCCACATCGATGCTGTCGTCGCGCGAGCCATCGTCGCGGATATGCAGCGTCCAGTTGCGATGGGTCTGGCGCCCGATGCTTTCAAGCTGGTCGCGCAGGAACGGGGCGCCGTTGAACATCCCCAGGACGATCGCCACGCGCGCCGGATCCGGCGGGGTCGTTCGCAGGAAACCGGGCAAATGCCGGCTGGAGGCGGGGCTTGGGCGATCTTGGTAAAGGAGAGGGTAATGTTTCAATGCGATATCCGTTGCAGACAAGCGAATCCCCGGGATCGGGTATGCGCACCCTCGCCCGGATACGGTTAATATCGCATGAGCACAGTCACCCACGTCCTTCGCCCCGCCCATTTCCTGAAGTTCGCCGACCTGTGGCGCAGGGAGGGTCTGGGACCGGCCCTTGCGCGGGCGGTCTACTTCCTGCGGCTGGTCCTGCGGGGCGAGGTTGCGGGCGAGGTCGCGGCGCAGGCGGGCGGAGGCATGGCGCAGGGCGGCCACAGGTTTCAGCTTGCCCCGGTCTGGTCCTCGCTTGCGCGGGACCGGGCGTTTCACGTGTCGAAACCGCCGGCGGTGCTGACGCGCACCCGGACGGTCGCGATGATCGGCGACCTCAACCTTCCGCAATGCCGGAAATACCGGGTCGAGCAGATGGACGAGCTTTGGCAGGCCGCCGGCGTGTCCTACCGGTTCGCGCATTACGAGGATGTGCCGCGCTGCCGCGAGATCCTTCAGGGGGCGACGCATCTGATGCTATACCGGCTTGCGCGAAGCGACCTTGCCACGATGTACATGTACGAGGCGCGGCGTCTGAAGCTGCCGGTGCTTTATGATATCGACGACCCGCTGTTCTCGGTCTCGGCCTATGAGGGCTATTCGAACGCGGCGATTCTTCCCGCCGCGATGCGCGCGCATTTCCTGTCCGAAGCGCCGCTGTACCTGGACGTGATGAACATGGCCGATGCGGTGTCGCTGTCGACGCCGGGCCTTGTGGCGCATGCGGCAGGGTACACCGCGCGCCCGACCTTTCTGCGCCGGAATTTCGCGGATCGCGTGACGCTGGAGCAGGGTGCGCGCGCCCTGCGGGAGGCGCGGCGGCGCGAGGGTGTGACGCTGGCCGTGGCGAGCGGGTCGCAGGGGCATACGGCGGATCTGGAGGTGATCCGCGCGCCGCTGACCCGGTTTCTGGAGGGCGGACGCGACCGACGGCTGATGATCCTTGGCCACCTTGACCGGAGCGTTTTCCCCGGCGGTGTTCAGGAGCGGATCGAGGCGCGGCCCTTCACCGATTACGCCACATATCTGGGCAATCTGGCCGAGGCCGATTGCGCGTTGATGCCGCTGACCGATGATGCGTTCAACGGCTGCAAGAGCGGCGTGCGGGTGATCGATGCGGCCGCGGTGGGTGTGGCGTCGCTGGTGTCGGATGTGGGCGATTGCCGCGCGCTGATCGTGCCGGGAGAGACCGGGGAGATCGTTCCCGCCGGCGGATGGGACGCGGCCCTTGCGGCGCTGGCGGATGACCCCGGCGGCCTGCGTGCGATGGGGGTGGCGGCGCGCCGGGTGCTGGAACGGCGCTGGGGTGCGGGGCTGTCGCTGCCGGTGGTGGATCCGGAGATGATCGCCTGGGTGAAGGCATGAGCGCGCCGCTTCATATCCTGGTGATCAACGTCTTTTTCGCGCCGCACAGCTATGGCGGCGCGACGATCGTGGCCGAGCAGGTGGCGCGGCGGCTGGTGGCGGATCACGGGGTGCGGGTGACGGCGATCTCGGGGATGTCCCGCGCCGATCTTCCGGCCTATGCGACCTTGCGGACAGAGGTGGCGGGGATCCAGAACATCCTGATCAACCTGCCGCCGGGCCGCGGCTATGTCGAGCATTACGCCAACCCGCAGGTGGCGGCGCGGATCGCCGAGATCGCGCGCGGCGTCGCGCCCGATATCGCGCATCTGCATTGCCTGCAGGAGATCGGCGCCGATGCGGTCGCGGCGCTCAAGGCGCAGGGCCTGCCGGTGATCCTGTCGACCCACGACTTCTGGTGGCTGTGCGAGCGGCAGTTCATGCTGCGCCCCGACGGGCGCTATTGCGGGCAGGATCCGATCCGGATCGATGGTTGCCGGGGCTGTGCGGCGGATTTGGGCGCGGCACGGACCCGGTTCGAGGCCCTCGGGATGCTGGGCGGGCTGGCAGATATCGTGACCTGCCCGTCGGACTTCGCGCTGGGTCTGCATGCGCGCTCGGGCTTTGCGCGCGACAAGCTCCGGGTCTGGACGAACGGGGTTCGTTTGCCGGGGCCGGGATTCGGGGCGGCACAGGCGGCGCGCCGTGCGGCCGATCCGCGCCTTGTCTTCGGCTATGTGGGCGGGCCTTCGGCGATCAAGGGCTGGCCCCTGATGCGCACGGCCTTCGGCACCCTCGGGCGGAGCGATTTCCGCGGCATCCTTGTGGATGGCAGTCTCGAACAGCGCTGGTGGACCGAGCGGCATCTGCGCGCGCTTCAGGGGGAGTGGTCGATCCATCCGCGCTATGATCAGGAGGCGATCGACGACTTCTTTGCGAAGATCGATGTGCTGGTGTTCCTGTCGCAATGGAAGGAGACTTTCGGGCTGACGGTCCGCGAGGCGCTGGCGCGCGGGGTGCGGGTGATCCAGACCGATGCGGGGGGCGCGATCGAGCATGGGGCGCATGAGGCGGTGCGGGTCGTGCCGATCGGGTGCGATCCGCGGCGGCTGCGGGCGGAGATCCTCGCGGAGTTGGGTGCAGGCGCGCGCGGCTGTGCGCCAGTGGAGGTTCAGGGATATGCGGCACAGGCGCAGGCCTTTCTCGAGATGGCGGAAGGTCTGACGCGCCGCCCGATGCCGCAGAGCGGCGCGGCCTAGGCGGGGCTGCCTCGGCCGGGGCGGGGACGGTCGTTTATCCTCGCAAGGTTAGGGGGCGTGTCCGACGCGCCGGGTCTCTTGTGGATCGGCGGGACGTCGATCCGGGGATGCGAGCTGATCGGCTCTGCCGGGACCTGATCGGGCGGGGCGCTGCCCGTGCCCCACCCGTGTCCCCGCCCGTGTCCCCTCGGATGCGGCAGGGCCCGGGGCGCGGAGGGCCGGACGGCGGCCTTCGGCATGGCCATGCGGTGCAGGGGACCGCAGGGCGGCAGGCATAATCCGCCGTTCACCGGCTTCCGGTCGCTTGGGAGGATGCGGGGCTGTTCGTCCCGCGCCGTGCCTAGGCCCCGGCGCCGACCGGTTCGGGACCGCGTTCCCGGGTCTTGCCCCAGGCCTCCGGGATCGTCAGCCCGGCGTCCACAAGCTCCGCCCTCGATCCGCGCGACATCGGCGGCGACGAGATCGTGGAACCATCCGGGGATCGGACGTTTCGGCGTGCTGTTGACCCGCTGCGAGAGAAGCTCTCGCGGATAGGTGACATGCGGGATGCCGAGATGGGTTTCGATCCGGCGCAGGGCGGCGGGTTCGTCGTCGTGGATGTCTTCGTGAAAGGCCAGAAGCAGCGCGTCCTTGGGCAGGCCGGCCTGCATCCGGCGCACGGCGGCGCCGTATTCGGCATTGTCCCAGATGAAGGGCTGGCGGATGAAGCGGGCCACGTCATCGGCCCGCCAATGGTCCAGCGCCTCGGACTTTCCGGTGACCGCGAGGTGGAATTTCATGTGGCTCCACAGCCGTTCCACCGGATCGCGCATGGTATAGAGAACCCGCAGTGTTCCGACCCGGCCCGCGATATGGCCCCAGGCCTCCGCCGGCAGAAGCGCGTAGAGATTCGAGAAATCCGCGCACCAGGCCTGACCGCGCCGGAACGCGAAGAGGCCGCGATACCAGTGGTCGTCGACCGGGCCGTCAAGGTAGTTCGCCGCCCAGCGGAGCCGGTTGCGCACCGCGTCGGCCCGCGCATGGGCCGGATCGAAACCGAGATACTTGTTGCGGACATTGGCCAGCCGCGCCTGTTCCGACAGGATATCGGCCCGGACATGGCGCGCATAGAAATAGTGGATCTCCTTTTCCAGCGAAAAGAAGATCTGGGGGTGTTTGTCGAGCACCGAATAAAGCCAGGTCGTGCCGGCCTTCATCGCGCCCGCGCCGATGAACAGGCGGTCGATCAACGGGTCATCCAAGGGCCAGATCCTTTCGGAGAAAACGCAAGATGAGAAGCCCCAGGGCGAGACAGGCCAGCGCCACGCCCCAGACGAAAAGCGGGCTGGCATGGGCCGCGGCATAGGTGGGATAGGCGCCCGCCCGCATCATCGAGGTGATGTGAAGGAGCGGGTTGAACCACGCGATATCGCGCCAGCCGCCCGGCACATCCTCGATCAGGAAGAAGATGCCGGAGATCAGGAACAGGGGTCGCGTCGCGATCTGCCAGACACGCTCCCACACCGGGAGGCGCATGAACAAAAAGCAATTGAGCGTGCCCACCCCCGCGGCAAGCGCGATTGTCATGGCGAGGGTCGCCAGAACCGTCGCGGGGTCGTATTGCGCGCCGGTGCGAAACAGCGCCTCGACCCCGCCCAGCACCACGAGCACCACCAGCAGATGGGTCAGGGAATTGAGCAGGAGCCGTGCGAGCAGCGCGTCGAGGCCGGTTACCGCCGGATAGGCCAGAAGCGGGCGCGAGAAGCGCAGCGCATTGGCGAGTTTGACGGAAATGTCGGTGAACATCATGAACGGCAGGTAGCCCGTCGCGTAGAACAGAACGAAGCTGTGGCCGAGGGGCGGCGCATCGAAGGCCAGTTGGAACACCAGTGACAGAAGCGCGATGGCCGCCACGGGTTCGGCCACCGCCCAGACCCAGCCGCCGGGCGTGCGGGCATAGGTGCTGGCCATCTCGCGCAGCATCATGGCGGAGATGGCGCGGCGGGGCGACGGGGGTGGCAGGGCCTGCAACATGGTCACGATGGACACCTCGGGCAACGAATTCTTCATTGGCTGTCGGGTAAGTGTCTAGCGTTCGCAGCGTTAATTTTGCTTTACCGCGAGGCCGCCTGACCGTGCTTTCCCCTGTTCCGTCCTGTCCCAGCCCGACGCTTCCCGCCGCCCGTCCGGGGGCCGGGACCGCGCTTGTCAACTGCCCTGATGCCGAGGAGAAGACATGGGAGCCGACCCTGCCGCCGGTGGCCGTCGCGCGGGGCGGTCGCGGTGTTCTTCTGAGTTTCCTCGCGATGGTGATCGTGCCGCTTCTTTGTGCCGCGGCCTATCTCTACTGGCGCGCGGTGCCGCAATACGAATCGACCGTCGGCTTTTCGGTGCGCCGGGAAGAGGCCGCGATGCCGGTCGATTTCCTGGGCGGTTTCGCGGGCCTGTCCGGGTCGGGATCGGCGGATGCCGATATCCTGCATGCCTATCTGTCGAGCCAGGAACTCGTGGCCGCGCTTGACCGGGATCTGGACCTGCGCGGGGCCTTCACGCTCTATCGCGCGGAGGATCCGGTTTTCGCCTTTCGCGAGGGCGGCACGATAGAGGATCTGGTGACCTATTGGGGCCGGATGACGCGGCTGTCCTATGACGCGGGGACCGGGCTGATCGAGCTGCGCGTCAGGGCGTTCGAGCCCGCCCTTGCCCAGGATATCGCGGCGGCGGCATTCGGCCATTCGCAGAACCTTATCAACGCGTTGTCGGCGATCGCCCGGGACGACATCCTGGACGGGGCCAAGGTGGCGCTGGATCAGGCAGGGGCGCGTTTGCGCGCGGCGCGCGGCGCGCTGACCGCATTTCGCACCGAAAGCCAGATCGTCGATCCCGGCGCGGATGTGAGCGGGCAGATGGGGCTTTTGACCCGTTTGCAGGCGGAACTGGCCGACGAGTTGATCCGGCTGGACCTGCTGGAGAACCAGACCCGCGAGAGCGACCCGCGGATCGCGCAGTCGCGGCAGCGGATCGCGGTGATCGACGCCCGGATCGCGACCGAGCGGCAGAAGATCGGGTCGGGTGGCGGCCCGGCGGGCGAGGATTATGCCAGCGTCATGGCGGAATTCGAACGGTTGAGCGTTGACGTGGAATTCGCGCGCGAGAGCTATCTTGCCGCGTTGGCCGCCCATGACCTCGCCGTGGCCGAAGCACGGCGGCAGACCCGCTATCTTGCCGCGCATATCAAGCCGACACTGGCCGAACGCGCGACGGCCCCCGATCCGGCGGTGATCCTTGGGCTGGGCGGTGTGTTCCTTGTGCTGATCTGGGCGGTCTCTGCGCTTACATGGTCGAGCCTGAGGGACCGGCAATGAGGATTTTGGATGATCCCACGGCAGGGCGGCCCGCGCCGGGCACCATCGTGCTGCGGGATGTGAGCAAGACCTATGTCAGCCGGGGCGCGCAATCGGTCGTCGCCGATCGCATCCGGATGACCCTTCCGGGCGGTCGGGCGATCGCGCTTCTGGGCCGTAACGGCGCCGGGAAATCGAGCCTTCTGCGCCTTATCTCGGGCGCGAGCCGGCCCGATGCGGGCGCGGTGGAGCGGCATGGGCGGATCTCCTGGCCCGTGGGTTTCGCCGGCAGTTTTCACCCCGATCTGTCGGGGGTGGAAAATATCCGTTTCGTCGCCCGGCTCTACGGGGTTTGCCCGCGTGCGCTTGCGGCCTTCGTTGCCGATTTCTCGAAACTCGGCGCGCATATGGCGGCGCCTTTTCGCACCTATTCCTCGGGGATGCGGGCGCGGCTGGCCTTTGGCGTGTCCATGGGCCTGCCCTTCGATACCTACCTTGTGGACGAGGTCACATCGGTGGGGGATGCGGCGTTCCGGGCGTCGTCGGAGGCGTTGCTGCGGGCGCGGCTGGAGCATGCCGGGGCCATCGTGGTGAGCCATTCGCTTCGTCATCTGGCGCTTCTGTGCCAGTCGGGGGTCGTGCTCGAGGCCGGGCGGCTGACATGGCACGAGGATGTCATGGATGCCATCGATCACCACCGTGACCTGATGGGGGTCGCGGCCTGACCGGCCGCGCGCGGGCTTTGGAGGTGAAATCATGGCGCTGACGGTCGAGCAGATATTGGGCGCGGGGGCGTTCGATCATTCGGTCGCAATCGGCGGGTTCGCGGTGCTTGACGCGCCGCAGGGTCCGGTCCTTTACGCCGCAAGCGGCACGGGTGGCGGGCTCAGTGCCTTTCAGATCGGGCCAGACGGGACGCTGAGCCTGTTGTGGGAGGTGGCCCATGCGCTGTTCCTGCAGCCCGGCATCCGGCCCGACCTTGCCCTTGCCCAGACCGCGAGCGGGCCAGTGCTGTATCTTGCGGGGGCCGATCCGCTGAACGGGGCGGCGGTGCGGCTGGGCAGCGACGGGTCCTTCGGCGCGGTGGTGGCGCTTGACACCCTGCCCGCGCGACTGGTGGCGCCCACGGGTGGGGACCGGACCGACCTGATCTTTGCCGCGCGCAGCACCGGTGGGATCGATACCTTCCAGACCGAGGCCGATGGCGACCTGACGCTTCTGGCGCATCTGCCGGCAGCGGGTGACCCGGCCCTTCTGGGGCTGGCGGCGCTGCGGGCCACGGGGAATACCGTGATCGCGGTCTCGGAGCCCGGCAACACGATCACGCGGTTCCATGTCGCCATCGATGGGACCCTGACCGAGACCGCGCGGCTTGGCGCGGCGGACGGGCTGGGGCTGAACGCGCCGGGGCGGGCCGAGATCGTGAACGTGGCGGGGCAGAATTACGCGGTGATCGGCTCTGCCGGCAGTGGCGCGCTGTCGGTGGTGGCGCTTGAGCCGGGCGGCGGGCTTTCGCTGACCGACCATGTGCTGGACAGCCTGCCCACGCGGTTCGACGGGGTGGGCGCGTTGGCGGTGGCCGAGGTCGATGGCTTTGCCTTCGTGCTGGCGGGTGGCAGCGATGACGGGCTGAGCCTGTTCACGCTTCTGCCCGGTGGCGTGCTGGTTCATCTGGACAGTATCGCCGATACCGTGCCGCTGACGCTGACCAATATCTCGGCGCTGACGATGGTGCCAGTGGCGGGCCGCCTTGAGATCATGGCGGCGGGGACGGGCGAGCCGGGCCTGTCGCGGTTGTCCCTGGATCTTGCGGACCTGGGCGATGTGCTTGTCGCCACCGCCGGGGGTGGCGCGCTGGCGGGCACCGCGCAGGATGACATGATCGCGGGCAGCGCCGCCGATGACCTTTTGTCCGGCGGGGCGGGCGACGATATCCTGTGGGATGGCAGCGGTTCGGATACGCTTGCCGGGGAGGCGGGCGCGGATCTGTTCGTGCTTGCCGCCGATGGCGTGGCGGATGTCATCACCGGGTTCGAGCCGGGGGTGGACCGGCTGGATCTGTCGGGATGGCCGCGGCTTTACGACGCCTCGGACCTGACCGTGACGCCGACCGCCACCGGCGCGATCATCATCTTCGGGGACGAGGTTCTGGAGCTTGTGACGCTGTCCGGCGCGCCCATTTCGGCCGGCGATGTCGCCGGCTGGGATATCCTGCCGCTGGACCGCCCGCCGTTCTTTCCGGCCGATCGCGAGATCATCGGCGGTGCGGGCAACGAGGTTCTGAACGGCGGCCTTGGCAACGATACGATCCTGGCCGGGGCGGGAGAGGACACGCTTTCGGGAGGCGCGGGCAATGACGTGCTTTTGGGCGAGGCGGGGTTCGACACGATCCATGGCGATGCGGGCGACGACCTGATCGACGGGGGTGCGCAGGCCGACCTGCTTTGGGGCGGTGCGGGTGACGATACGATCGAGGGCGGCGATGGCGTCGATACCGGTTATGGCGAGGAGGGCGCCGACCTTATGACCGGTGGCAGCGGCAACGACCGGCTGCGCGGCGGCGATGGCGATGACGTGATCTATGGCGGGGCGCAGGAGGACCGGCTTTATGGTGACGCGGGCAATGACCTCATATTCGGCGATGCCGGTTTCGACCTGCTGGAGGGGGGCGACGGGAACGACACGCTGAATGGCGGCGGGCAGGCGGACAACCTGTTCGGCGGGACGGGAGACGACCTTCTGATCGGTGAAGGCGGGTTCGACCGGCTGTTCGGCGGGTTCGGCAATGACGACCTGCGTGGTGGCGACAATGACGATGCGCTGTTCGGCGAAGGCGATGACGATGTTCTGGATGCGGGCGACGGCAATGACCGGCTGAATGGCGGGCCGGGCAATGACGCGGTGCAGGGCGGCGCGGGCAATGACGAGATCGCGGGCGGCGCCGGGTTCGACACGCTATGGGGTGGGTTGGGCGACGATATCCTGTCGGGCAATTTCAACGCGGATACGTTCATTTTTGCCGACGGGTTCGGGCAGGATACGATCACCGATTTCGAGGCGACGAACGATTTCGAGAAGATCGACCTTGCCGCCGTTTCGGCGATCACGGACTGGGCGGATCTTTCGGCCAATCACATGATGCAGGTCGGGGCCGATGTGCGGATCGACGGGGCGGCGGGCGATGTGCTGACGCTGGCCGGCGTCAGCCTTGCCGATCTGGGGGCCGAGGATTTCCTGTTCTAGGGGTCAGTCCTTGATCATTTCAGACTGGCGCACGATCACCTGGGCCTGGCGGATCGAGGCGAGATCCACGAGGCGGCCCTTGTAGACCGCGGCCCCGGCCCCGTCGCGCTTGGCCTGTTCCATCGCTTCGAGGATTTCCCGCGCCTCGGTGACCTGTGCCTCCGAGGGGGTGAAGACCTCGTTCGCGAGGACGATCTGCTTGGGGTGGATCGCCCATTTGCCCACCATGCCCAGCGTGGCGGAGCGGAGCGCCTGCGCGCGAAAGCCGTCATCATCCGAGAAGTCGCCGAACGGGCCGTCGACGGGCAGGACGCCATGGGTGCGGCAGGCCGCGACGATGGCGGTTTGCGCCCAGTGCCACGGATCGGACCAGTGTTTCGCGCCGTCATGGAGCATGTAGTAATTCTCCTGCGTCCCGCCGATCCCGGTGGTCTGCATGCCCATGGAGGCGGCGAAATCGGCGGCCCCCAGCGACATGGCCTGAAGCCGGGGCGAGGCGGCGGCGATCTCTTCGACATGGGCGATGCCCGCGGCGGTTTCGATGATCACCTCGAGACTGATGGGTTTCGTCCGACCCTTGGCCGTTTCCACCGCCGTCACCAGAGCATCGACGGCATAGACATCGGCGGCGCAGCCCACTTTCGGGATCATGATCTGATCGAGGCGGGGGCCCGCGTTTTCGAGCAGGTCGATCACGTCGCGATACCAGTAGGGCGTGTCGAGACCGTTGATCCGGACCGAGAGGTGTTTCGAGCCCCAGTCGATATCGCCGATTGCCTGGATGATGTTCTTGCGGGCCTCGGGCTTGTCATCGGGGGCCACGCTGTCCTCGAGATCGAGGTTGATGACGTCCGCCGCGCTCTGCGCCATCTTTTCGAAGATCGCGGGCCGTGACCCCGGTCCGAAGAGCTGGCAGCGGTTCGGGCGGGATGGGGCGGCGGGCTGGACACGGAAGGACATGGGCACCTTGGCAATTTTGTTACGTTTGAGTTGCGTTGCGGCTTAGATTATTGCGTGGAGTGCCGCAAGTGCATTTTGCGGGTGCAGCATGACGGTATGACGAGCGGTAGGAATTGGCGCACATCTGAACCTCGTCGCAAGATTTTTGCACAAATCGGGAGATATACGTCGGATTATTGTGACTGGCGCCGTCGGTTCGACAGAATTTGCGAAGCATTTGAGAGCGGGCCGGTGCAGTCTGCGAAAGACTTTCGCGGAGGCCCGTCACGATGATCGAAACCCCCTATCTGCTGTTTCTGGGCGATGCGCCCGACAATCTTGCCGCCAAGGTGGCGCAGGGCATTCGCGACTGGCGGCCCGAGAACGTGGTGGGCCAGTTGCGGCTGCCGGGCTGCAAGGCCGATGTGCGGGTGCCGGACATGACGCTGGAGGCCGCGCGCGAGGCCGGTGCGAAGACGGTCGTGATCGGCGTCGCGAACCGTGGTGGCGTGATCTCGGAGGCGTGGAAGGCCGAGTTGGTGGCGGCGCTGGAGATGGGGTATGACCTTGCGTCGGGCCTTCACAACCAATTGCGGGACGAGCCCGACCTTGCGGCGGCGGCGACGGCCAACGGGCGGCAGATGTTCGATGTCCGGGTGCCGCAGATGCGCTATCCCATCGGGACCGGGGTGCGGCGCAGCGGCAAGCGGTGTCTGGCCGTGGGGACCGATTGTTCGGTTGGCAAGATGTACACGGCGCTGGCCATGGACAAGACGATGCGCGAGCGGGGGATGAAATCGACCTTTCGCGCCACGGGCCAGACCGGGATTCTCGTGACCGGGTCGGGCGTGCCGCTGGATGCGGTGGTGGCGGATTTCATGGCCGGCTCGATCGAAATCCTGACGCCCGACAACGATGACGATCACTGGGATCATATCGAGGGGCAGGGGAGCCTGTTTCATGCCTCCTATTCCGGGGTGACGCTGGCGCTGATCCATGGCGGTCAGCCCGATGCGCTGGTCCTGAGCCACGAGCCGACCCGGACACATATGCGCGGTCTTGCCCGATTACAGCCTGCCCTCGCTCGAGGCGCTGCGCGACATGGCGCTGCCGCTGGCCCGGGTGGTGAACCCGGCCTGTGAGGTCGTGGGCGTGTCGGTCAACACCGCAGCGATGGGCGAGGACGAGGCTCTGAGCTATCTGGAGGGGGTCGAGGCGCGTATGGGCCTTCCAGCGGTGGACCCGTTCCGGCAGGGCGCGGGGCGGCTGGTGGATGCGCTGGACGCGCTGTAGTCTGGCGCCTGGCTGCGATATGACCGGCCGGCCCGTTTCGGCCGGCAGAACCCGGAGACGATGCATGACTGTCCAAGCGACCCGCGACACCTTCAAGCTTGCCGAGGTGTTCACCATCTCGCGCGGGAGCCGGACCGAGGCGCGGGTTCTGACCGCCGAGATCAGGCGCGGCGGCGTGCGGGGGCGGGGCGAATGCGTGCCCTATGCGCGGTACGGCGAGACACTGGACAGTGTGGCGGAGCAGATCGCGAGCCTGCCCGAGGGGATCGACCGGGCGGCCTTGCAGGAGGCGCTGGCGCCGGGCGCGGCGCGGAACGCGGTGGATTGTGCCTTGTGGGATCTGGAGGCCAAGGCGGCGGGGCGCCGGGTTTGGGAGCTGGCGGGGCTGCCCGCGCCCGGCCCGATGATCACCGCCTTCACGCTGTCCCTGGCGGAGCCCGATGCGATGCGGGCCGCCGCCGCGCGTCATGCGCATCGCCCGCTTCTGAAGATCAAGCTGGGGGGCGAGGGCGACATGGCGCGGCTCGAGGCCGTGCGCGCGGGGGCGCCCGGGGCGCGGATCATCGTCGATGCGAACGAAGGCTGGTCTGCGGAGGTCTATTCCGAGCTTGCGCCGCATCTGGTGCGGCTGGGGGTGCAGCTTGTGGAGCAGCCTCTGCCCGCCGGAGAGGACGGGATGCTGGGCGAGATCGCGCGGCCCTTGCCGGTCTGTGCCGACGAAAGCTGTCACGACCGGGCGAGCCTGCCGGGCCTCGCGCGGCAAGTACGACATGGTGAACATCAAGCTGGACAAGACCGGCGGCCTGACCGAGGCGCTGGCGCTGCGGCGCGCGGCGGAGGCGGCGGGATATGGTGTGATGGTGGGCTGCATGGTGGGGTCGAGCCTTGCCATGGCGCCGGCGGTCTTGCTGGCGCAGGGCGCGGCCGTCGTGGATCTGGACGGGCCGCTTGCTGCTGGCCGAGGATCGCGACCCGCCGTTGAAGTACGACGACCGGGGCGTGCATCCGCCGGAGCCGGGGTTGTGGGGCTAGACGCCGATGCCGCGGGCCTGCAATGCCGGAAGCACCGGGCCATCGACCTCGACGATATCGAGCCAGGTATGGTGGATCTTCAACTGGGCCGATTCGATCTCGGAGATCCGCGACTGCGCCGCCTCGAGGGTGTCGAACACATTCGGGGCCCCGGCAAGGGCCGGAGGGCCCGACGACGGGACGCGGATGACGCAGAAGCTCTTCATGCGCCGATCTTGACATGACCCGCGTCGCCCTCCAAGGGCTTGGCAAATCGGTAGAGAAAGGAATGCGCCATGTCACGCATCGTCTATGTCAACGGAGAGTATGTGCCGGAGGAAGAGGCCAAGGTGTCGGTCTTTGACCGCGGGTTCCTGTTCGCCGATGGCGTCTATGAGGTGACGAGCGTTCTGGGCGGCAAGCTGATCGATTTCGCGGGCCATGCGACGCGGCTGGCGCGGAGCCTTGCGGAGCTTGAGATGGACAACCCGCTGAGTGCGGAAGAATGGCTCGAGGTGCACCGCGAGCTTGTGGCGCGGAACGCAATCGACGAGGGGCTGGTCTATCTTCAGGTGACGCGGGGGGCGGCGGACCGGGATTTCGCCTATCCCAAGGATGCGACCCCCACGGTGGTGCTGTTCACCCAGTCGAAGCCGGGGCTGGCGGACAACCCGACGGCGAAGGTGGGGATCAAGGTGATCTCGATCCCCGATATCCGCTGGGGCCGGCGCGACATCAAGACCGTGCAGCTTCTGTACCCGTCGATGGGCAAGATGGCGGCGAAGAAGGCCGGGGCGGATGATGCGTGGATGATCGAGGACGGGGCGGTGACCGAAGGGACATCGAACAACGCCTACATCGTGAAGGGCCGCACGATCATCACGCGGAACCTGTCGAACGACATCCTGCACGGGATCACCCGCGCGGCGGTGCTGCGGTTCGCACGCGAGGCGCAGATGGAGGTCGAAGAGCGGGCCTTTACCATCGAGGAGGCGAAGGCGGCGGACGAGGCGTTCATCACGTCGGCCTCGACTTTCGTGATGCCGGTGGTCGAGATTGACGGAGCACCCGTGGGCAGCGGCGCGCCCGGCCCCGTGGCCGCGCGCCTGCGCGAGATCTATCTGGACGAAAGCCGCGCCGTGGCGGTCTAGCGCCCGGTCAGTCCTTGTACCAGCCGAACAGGCCGCGCAGCGTGTCGGGGCCGCGCAGGACCGAGCGTATCTGGGCGCGTTTCGAACCGCGCGGGCCGTCCATGTGCGCAATTGCGCTGATCGCGGCCAGTTGCGAGGTTTCGAGCGACGAGACATCGACGCCCGTCAGGTTGAATTCGCGCAGATCGGCGGCGACAGTGCGTTCGAGTTGTTCGCGGGCCTGTGCGACGGGGGCCACCATCATGAGCGCGGCGACGAGGGCGATGATACGGGTCATTTCAAATCCGGGTTTGTTGCGGGGTTTTTGCGCAGGATCGCCTTCAGCTCTTCGCGGATGCGGAAATCACCGCCGAAAGAGCCGTTATCGGGATCGTTCTGTGCCAGGATGATCGCGGCGATCTGGGAGGTGGTCAGAAGGCTTGTATCGGTTTCGAGGCCATAGTCGCGGAGTTTCTGCGCGGCAATGCGCTGGGCCTGTTCGCCGGGAGCGGCGGGGGCCATGACCGGCGCGGCCAGCGCCGGGATCATCAGAAGCAGGATGGCAAGGCGTCGCATGGGGCTTTCCTTTCCGGTCTTGGGCCAGAGTCTAGGCGGACACCGGCGTTTCGGCAAATCACGATCGGGCGCGTCAGCCGTGACGCGCCTGTTCCTTTGCGAAGGTCGCGGTCTGTTCGGCGGTTGCCTCGGTCTGATACGCGTCGCGCCATTCGGTGTAGGGCATGCCGTAGATCGCCTCGCGCCCCTCGTCCTTCGTCATGTCGATACCACGCGCGTTCGCGGCTTCCTGATACCAGCGTGACAAGCAGTTCCGGCAGAAGCCGGTGAGGTTCATCATGTCGATATTCTGGACGTCGGTGCGTTCCGACAGATGCTGAAGCAATCTGCGGAAGGCCGCGGCCTCGAGTTCGATGCGGGTCTGGTCGTCCATTCTTTATCCTCCGGTTTCCCTACAGATTGGCGTCGATGCGCGCGGCTTCAAGGAGGCCCGCGAGCCGATCGGCCCATGCGCGTTGCTGCTCGGGCGTCTCGATCAGGTCGTGGCGCAGTTCGATCAGCGTGTTGGGGCGGCCCGGGATCAGCCCGTGCCGGTCGATGGCGTCGCCGGGCAGGTGGCCCGCATAGGGTTCGTTTTCGCCCACGATCAGGTCCTTTTGCGCATGAAGCAGGTTCAGCAGCGGCCGCGACAGGCGTTCATCCCGGGGATCGTAGAGGATGCCCACATGCCACGGCCGGGGCGATTTGCCGAACAGGCGCGGCGTGAAGGAATGGATCGCGACGACGATCGTGTCGCGGCGGCGGGCGGCGCATTCGGCATAGGCCGCATGATAGGGGCGGTAGAAGGTGTTGAGCCGCCGTTCGCGTTCGGCCGCGTCCAGATGCCGGTTGGCGGGGATGATCGTGCCGTCATAGACGCGCATGATCAGGGTCGGATCATCCTCGCCCCGGTTCGGGTCGATCACGAGGCGCGAGAAGCGCGACAGGATCGCCGGGTGCATCGAGACGGTCGGCAAGCGCGCGGGTGACGCCCTTCGGCCCCGATATCATAAGCGATATGGCGGCCCATCTCGGTCTCGGTCAGCCCGAGAGAGCCGCCCGCGACCGAGGGCGGCACGCGGTTCGTGGCGTGATCGCAGGTGAACAGCCAGGGCGCGGGCCGGTCCTCTCCGATCAATGTATAGGCATCGTCCGTCATTCATGTGCCATTCGATGTTGTTTCCGAGGCTTTTATGCGAGGAGAAGCGCCGAGCGCCAGTTGTCACCGTTAGCGCAAACTGTCATAACCCGCGCGCGCGCACCGTGCAGCCATGGTGCGAAATGAAAGGGAAACGAAGGTCTCATGAGACGCCTCAGAAATATCAAGATTGTCGCCACTCTGGGCCCTGCGTCCTCGGATTACGAGACGATCCGAGCCCTTTTCGATGCCGGGGCGGATGTGTTCCGCCTGAACATGAGCCATGGCGAGCATGCCGACATCGCGGCGCGTCACGCCCATATCCGCCGCGTCGAGGAGGAAACCGGGCGGCCGATCGGCATTCTGGCGGACCTTCAGGGGCCGAAGCTGCGGGTGGGGACCTTTGCGAACGGTGCCGAGGAGCTTGAGATCGGTCAGGCGTTCCGGCTGGACCTGGACGAGGCGGATGGCGATGCGACGCGTGTGCAGCTGCCCCATCCCGAGATCTTTCGCGGCCCTGCAGCCCGGTGCGACCCTTCTGGTGAATGACGGCAAGATCCGCCTGCGGGTCAAGGACTGCGGCGCGGATTTCGCCGATTGCGAAGTGATGGCCGGTGGCACGATTTCCGCCCGCAAGGGTGTGAACGTGCCCGACGTCGTGCTGCCCCTTGCCGCCCTGTCGGAGAAGGACCGCCGGGATCTTGAATACGTGCTTGAGCTTGGCGTCGACTGGCTTGCGCTGTCCTTCGTGCAGCGGCCCGAGGATGTGACCGAAGCCCGGGAACTGGTGCGTGGACGGGCCGCGATCATGTCGAAGATCGAGAAACCCGCGGGCGTCGACCGGTTCGACGAGATCCTTGCGGTCTCTGACGGCATCATGGTGGCGCGGGGCGATCTTGGCGTCGAGCTTCCGGTGCAGAACGTGCCGCCGATCCAGAAGCGGCTGGTGCGCAAGTGCCGGGCGGCGGCAAAGCCGGTGATCGTCGCGACCCAGATGCTGGAATCGATGATCGAGAGCCCGATGCCGACGCGGGCGGAAGTCTCCGACGTGGCGGCGGCGATCTATGAAGGGGCGGATGCGGTGATGCTGAGCGCGGAGAGCGCCGCGGGGGCCTATCCGGTGGAGGCGGTCACGACGATGGACAACGTCGCGCGCGAGGTCGAGAACGACAAGACCTATCGCGAGGTGATCGAGGCGAGCCGGGGCGGCATACGGGAGACCACGGCCGATGCGATCGTGTCGGCGGCGCGGGAAATCGCCGAGACGACGGATATCAGTGCGATCTGCTGTTTCTCGCAATCGGGGACGACGGCACGGCTGATCGCGCGGGAGCGGCCCCGCGTGCCGATCCTTGCGATGACGCATATGATCGGCGCGGCGCGTCGGCTGTCGCTGACATGGGGATTGCACTGTGTCCTGACCGGGAAGCTTGAGCGGTTCAAGCAGGCGGTGGTGAATGCGGCGCGTGCGGCGCGGAGCGAAGGCTTTTCCAGCGAGGGCGACCAGATCGTGGTGATGGCGGGCGTGCCGTTCAACGTTCCCGGCTCGACCAATATCCTGCGGATTGCGCCGTGCGAGGAAAGGTTGATTTACGCGACCGATCCTGAGTAAATGGCCCGAGGGCTTCGCTGGGAGGGCAAATGGATCCGGACCTGATTTTCCTTCTGGGCATCTTTGTCTTCTTTTTATCCGTCCCGGCGACCATCTCGGCCTTTTCGACCAGCGGTAAGACCCTGCGACCCGCGGCCATCGCCATTATCATCGGTGGGGCGCTGATCGTCTGGGCCAGTTCGCAGACACCGGGCGGATACAGCATCACGGACGTCCCGGCCCTGATCAAAAAGCAGTTCTGACCCGGTCGATTCCGGGTTGCAAGACGGTCCTGTCCCCCTTAAAGAACGCGCTTCAATACGCGGCCGGCCGATGTGGCATGCCGAGTTGCGTCTACACCGACCGGAATTCAGGAGACGGAAATGCCCAAGATGAAGACGAAATCGAGCGCCAAGAAGCGCTTCAAGGTTTCGGCCACCGGCAAGGTTATCGCCGGTCAGGCCGGCAAGCGGCACGGCATGATCAAGCGGACCACGAAATTCATCCGCGACGCCCGTGGAACCACCACCCTGTCCGCCCCTGACGCCAAGATCGTCAAGGGCTACATGCCCTACGACCGCTAAGGAGACCTGATATGTCGAGAGTTACCAGCGGCAAGGTCACCCATGCCCGCCACCGCAAAGTCGTCAAGGCCGCCAAAGGCTATTACAGCACGCGCAGCCGGAACTTCCGCACCGCGACGCAGGCCGTCGACAAGGCGAACCAGTACGCCACCCGCGACCGCAAGAACCGCAAGCGCAACTTCCGCGCGCTTTGGATCCAGCGGATCAACGCCGCCGTACGCGCCGTGGATGAGAGCCTGACGTATTCGCGTTTCATCAACGGCCTGAGCCTTGCCGGGATCGAAGTGGACCGCAAGGTTCTGGCCGATCTGGCCGTGCACGAGCCGGACGCGTTTACGGCCATCGTCGATAAGGCGAAGGCCGCGCTCGCGTAAACACGCCCCTCGGGGTCAAATTATGGAAGCCGCGGACCTTTCGGGGTCGCGCGGCTTCTTGTCTTTCAGGGGTCTGCTTTGTAGCAGGGCAGGGATGAAACCAAGGGGGTCCGGATGGACGATCTGAGGCAGAAATACATGGATGCGATCTCTGGCGCGGGCGACGAGGCCACGCTGGAGGATCTGCGGGTGCAGGCCGTGGGCAAGAAGGGCGAGATCAGCCTGAAGATGCGCGAATTGGGGCGGATGACGCCCGAGGAGCGGCAGGTGGCCGGGCCGGCGCTCAATGCGCTGAAGGACGAGATCAACTCGGCGCTGTCGGCCAAGAAGGCGGCGCTGGCCGATGCGGCGTTGGACGCGCGGCTGAAGGACGAGTGGCTGGACGTGACCCTGCCGGGGCGGGACCGGGCGCGGGGGACGATCCACCCGGTGAGCCAGGTGACCGAGGAGGTCACGGCGATCTTTGCCGATATGGGGTTCTCGGTGGCCGAGGGGCCACAGATCGAGAGCGACTGGCACAATTTCGATGCGCTGAACATCCCCGACCATCACCCGGCGCGGGGCGAGATGGACACGTTCTATATGGCGCGGGCCGAGGGTGACAACCGGCCGCCGCATGTGCTGCGCACCCATACGAGCCCGGTGCAGATCCGGTCGATGGAATTGCAGGGCGCGCCGTTGCGGGTGATCTGCCCGGGCCGGGTGTACCGCGCCGATTACGACCAGACGCATACGCCGATGTTCCATCAGGTCGAGGGGCTTGCCGTCGACAAGGACATCTCCATGGCGAACCTCAAATGGGTTCTGGAGGAGTTCGTGAAGGCGTTCTTCGAGGTGGACGGGGTGGAGTTGCGGTTCCGCGCCTCGCATTTCCCGTTCACCGAACCGTCGGCCGAGGTCGATATCCGCTGTTCCTGGGAAGGCGGGCAGTTGAAGGTGGGCGAAGGCGACGACTGGCTGGAGATCCTCGGGTCCGGGATGGTGCATCCCAAGGTTCTGGCGGCAGGCGGGATCGACCCGGAGGTCTATCAGGGCTTTGCCTTTGGCCTTGGGATCGACCGGATCGCGATGCTGAAATACGGGATTCCGGATCTGCGGGCGTTCTTTGATTCAGATCTGCGGTGGTTGCGGCATTACGGGTTCGCGAGCCTTGATGTGCCGACCTTGCATGGGGGGTTGAGCAGGTGAGTTGTCAGATGTTCCGCCCGGCGGCGACGCCGGGCAGCGCCCGACCCGCCCCCCAGGGCGGGCGCTTCTCGCCCACCCTCGGGTCGGGCGCTGCCCTTGATACAGCAGTTCTGCCGCTGGCAAATGATCGACATCCGATAGGATCAGACCAATGAAATTCACCCTTTCCTGGCTGAAAGAGCATCTCGACACCGAGGCTTCGGTCGACGAGATCGCGGAGACGCTGACCGACCTTGGGCTTGAGGTGGAGGGGATCGAGAATCCGCTCGCCAAGCTCGGGGATTTCACCATCGGCAAGGTCCTGACCGCAGAGCCGCATCCGGATGCGGACCGGCTTCGGGTCTGTCAGGTCGCCACCGATCAGGGCGAGAAGCAGATCATCTGTGGTGCTCCCAATGCGCGGGCGGGGATCACCGTGGTGATCGCCCATCCCGGCGTCTATGTCCCGGGGATCGACACCACCATCGGCGTGGGCAAGATCCGCGGGATCGAGAGCCATGGCATGATGGCGTCGGAGCGCGAACTGGAACTGTCCGACGAGCATGACGGGATCATCGAACTTCCCTCGGGCGAGGTGGGTGACAGTTTTGTCGACTGGCTGGCCGCGAACGACCCGGCCAAGGCCGACCCGGTGATCGAGATCGCGATTACGCCGAACCGGCAGGATGCGCTGGGCGTCCATGGCATCGCGCGGGATCTGGCGGCGCGGGGGCTTGGCGTGCTGAAACCGCTGAAGACCGACCCTGTTCCGGGGGCGTTTCCCTGCCCCATCGGGGTGACCATCGACGAGAGCCTGAAATCGGGCGGTGCGCCGCATTTCACGGGCCGGCTGATCCGGGGCGTGAAGAACGGGCCGTCGCCGCAATGGTTGCAGGACCGGCTGCGGGCGATCGGATTGCGCCCGATCTCGACGCTGGTGGATATCACCAACTTCTTCACCTTCGATCAGAACCGGCCCCTGCACGTGTTCGATGCGGATGTGGTGAAGGGCGATCTGCGGGTGCATCCGGCGGCGGGTGGCGAGGTGATCACGGCGCTGGACGACAAGGACTATACCCTTGAAGCGGGCATGATGATCATTTCGGACGATACCGGCCCCGAGAGCATCGCCGGGATCATGGGCGGGCGCCCATTCGGGTGTCACCGAGGAGACCGTGAACGTGTTCCTTGAAAGCGCCTATTGGGACCCGGTGACCATTGCCCGGACCGGGCGCGCGCTGAAGATCAACTCTGACGCGCGGTACCGGTTCGAGCGGGGCGTCGACCCCGAACATACCCTGCCGGGGCTGGAAGCGGCGACGCGGATGGTGCTGGATCTGTGCGGCGGCGAGGCGTCGGAGGTGGTGCAGGACGGCGCGCCGGTGGAGACGGACCGTGCCTATCTTCTGGATACGAGCCATGTGCAGTCGCTTGTGGGCATGGCCATTCCCGCCGAGGAGCAGCGCCGGACGCTTGAGGCGCTGGGCTTCCGCATGGAGGGTGACATGGCGCATCCGCCGTCGTGGCGGCCCGATGTTCTGGGCCGGGCCGATCTGGTGGAGGAGGTGGCGCGGATCGCGTCGCTTACCAAGCTGAAGGCGCAGCCGATGCCGCGCATGACCACGGGTGTGCCGAAGCCGGTTCTGACCGTGGGTCAGCGGCGCGAGCAGATCGCGCGGCGGACCGCGGCGGCGCTGGGGTACAACGAATGCGTCACCTACAGTTTCATCGACGCCAAGGCGGCGGCCTTGTTCGGGGATGACGGTTCGAAGCTTGAAAACCCGATTTCGTCGGAGATGAGCCATATGCGTCCCGCGCTTTTGCCGGGGCTGTTGCAGGCGGCGGCGCGGAACCAGGCGCGCGGGTTCATGGATCTGGCGCTGTTCGAGGTCGGGCCGGCCTTTCATGGCGCGGAGCCGGGCGAGCAGCATCTGTTGATCAGCGGTCTTCTGATCGGGCGGACGGGGCCGAAGGATGTGCATGGCACGTCGCGGCCGGTGGATGTGTTCGACGTGAAGGCCGATGCCGAGGCCATGCTGGCCGCGATCGGCGCGCCCGCGAAGGTTCAGATCCTGCGCGGCGCGCGGGAGTGGTGGCATCCGGGGCGGCACGGGATGATCTGTCTGGGGCCGAAGAAGGTTCTGGGCGTTTTCGGCGAATTGCATCCGAAAGTGTTGCGCGAGATGGATGTGAAGGGTCCCGCCATGGCCTTCACGATCTGGCCGGAGGAAGTGCCGATGCCGCGGTCGAAGACCGCGACGCGGCCTGCGCTGCATTTGCAGGATCTTCAGGCCGTGGAACGCGACTTTGCCTTTGTTCTGGACGGGGACGTGGCCGCGCTTGACGTGGTCAATGCCGCCGCCGGGGCGGAAAAGGGTCTTATCGAGAGCGTGCGGGTGTTCGACGAATTCGTCGGTGGGTCGCTGGGCGCGGGCAAGAAATCCCTTGCGATCACCGTGCGGATGCAGCCCGTGGACCGGACCCTGACGGAAGCCGAGATCGAAGCGGTCGGAGCGAAGATCGTCGAAAAGGTGGGCAAGGCGACGGGCGGCGTTCTGCGCGGCTGACGGACGTCAATGCGATGACGGGTCGTTCATGGCAGTCTTCCCGAAAAGGGGAGAGATGACATGGCATGGATGATCGAGGATCGGCTGGCCGCGGGGCTTGCGCTTGCGGACCGGGTTGCGGAACTGGACCTGACGGATCCGGTGGTTCTTGCACTGCCGCGTGGCGGCGTGCCCGTGGCCGCGCCCGTCGCGGCGCGGATTCGCGCGCCTCTGGACCTGATCCTTGTGCGCAAGATCGGCATGCCGGGACATGCGGAACTGGCCGCGGGGGCGGTTGTCGACGGGGCCCCGCCGCAAACCGTGTTCAACGCGCGGCTTCTGGAGCAATCGGGGTTGAGCGAGGCGGATTTCACCGATGCGATCCGCGAGAGGCAGGCCGAGAACGCGGCGCGCCGGAAGCTTTACCTGGCCGGTCGCGCGCCCATTTCGCTGGCCGGTCGTTCGGTCGTCGTGGTCGATGATGGCATTGCGACCGGCGCGACGGTCAAGGCGGCCCTTGCGGCGGTGCGAAAGGCAAACCCCCATGACATCGTTCTGGCCGTTCCGGTGGCGCCGCGCGATGTGCTTTCGGAGGTTGCAGCTCTGGTGGACCATGTCATATGCCTTGCGGCGCCCGAGCCTTTCCACGCGGTCGGCCTGCACTATCGTTACTTCGGAGAGGTGAAGGACGATCGCGTGGTGGCCCTTCTGGCCGAGGCGGAAAGAAACAGATTAGAGGAGAGACCATGACCCTGAGCGTATATCTTTCGGGAGAGATCCATACGGATTGGCGCGAGCAGATCATCGAAGGCGCGAAGGGGCTTGATGTCAGTTTCTCGGCGCCGGTGACGGATCACGAGGCCTCTGACGATTGCGGTGTGGCGATCCTTGGGGCGGAGCCCAACAAGTACTGGCATGACCACAAGGGCGCGATGGTGAACGCGATCCGCACGCGCAAGGGGATTGCCGATGCCGATGTCGTGGTCGTGCGGTTCGGCGACAAGTACAAGCAGTGGAACGCGGCCTTCGATGCCGGCTATGCGGCGGCCCTTGGCAAGTCCCTGATCGTGCTGAACCCGCCGGAGCATCAGCACGCGCTGAAGGAAGTGCATGCGGCCGCCCTTGCCGTGGCGGAACAGCCCGCGCAGGTCGTGGATGTGCTGCGGTATGTCCTTACCGGGAAGCTTCCCGGCTGACGCCGCGTCGGGGCGTGACAAGTCCCTGCGCAGGGGGCAGGGTCACCGCGTCGGCAGGGAGGCCCTAACATGTCCGCGTATCCGCATCTTCTGGCTCCGCTTGATCTGGGCCATGTGACCCTGCCCAACCGGGTTCTGATGGGGTCGATGCATACCGGGCTTGAAGAGACCCGCGACTGGAACCGGGTGGCCGAATTCTATGCCGAGCGGGCGCGGGGCGGTGTCGCGCTGATGGTGACGGGGGGCATGGCGCCCAACCTTGAAGGCGGGGTGTTTCCGGGCGCGGCGGGGCTGTTTTCGGAGCGTGATATCGCCAATCACCGGGTGGTCACCGACCGTGTCCATGACGCGGGCGGGCGGATCGCGATGCAGGTGCTGCATGCCGGGCGCTATGCCTATGGGCCGAATTGCGTGGCCCCGTCACCGATCAAATCCCCCATATCGCCGTTTCCGCCCACCGAGCTTGACGAGGCCGGGATCGAGAAACAGATCGCCGATATCGTGGCCTCGGCGGCGCGGGCGCGCGAGGCGGGGTATGACGGTGTCGAGATCATGGGGTCGGAAGGGTATTTCCTGAACCAGTTCCTGGTGACCCATACCAACAAGCGCACCGATCGCTGGGGCGGGAGTTACGAGAACCGGATGCGGCTGCCGCTGGAAGTGGTGGCGCGGGTGCGGGCGGCGGTGGGTGCGGATTTCATCCTGATCTACCGGTTGAGCATGATCGATCTGGTACCCGAAGGATCGAGCTGGGACGAGGTGGTGACGCTGGCCCGGGCCGTGGAAGCGGCGGGGGCGAGCATTCTGAACACCGGGATCGGCTGGCACGAGGCGCGGATCCCGACGATCGCGACCAGCGTGCCGCGAAGGGCGTTTTCATGGGTCACGAAGAAGCTGATGGGCGAGGTGGGCATTCCTGTGATCACGTCGAACCGGATCAACACGCCCGAGGTCGCCGAGGCGGTTCTGGCCGAGGGCTGTGCCGACATGGTTTCGATGGCGCGGCCATTCCTTGCGGATCCGGATTTCGTGCGGAAGGCGGCCGAGGGGCGGGCGCGGTCGATCGCGCCCTGCATCGCCTGTAACCAGGCCTGTCTGGATCACACGTTTTCGGGGAAGCTCAGTTCCTGCCTTGTCAATCCGCGGGCCTGTCACGAGACGGAACTAGTCTATTCCAGCGCAAAAGAGGTGAAATCCGTTGCTGTCGTGGGCGCGGGGCCTGCGGGATTGTCGGCGGCGCTGGTGGCGGCGGAACGTGGGCACAAGGTGACGCTGTTCGATGCGGATGACCGGATCGGCGGGCAGTTGAACATGGCGCGCCAGATTCCCGGCAAGGAAGAGTTTCACGGATTGGTGGACTGGTACGCCCACGAGGTTGCCGCCTCGGAGATCGATTTGCGGCTGTCGACGCGGGTCGATGCGGGGATGCTGGAGGCGTTCGACGTGGTGGTGGTCGCGACCGGCGTTCGTCCGCGCGATCCGCAGATCGAGGGGCAGGACCGGGACAGCGTGGTAAGCTATATCGACATTCTGACCGGGCGGGTGACCGCGGGGCCGAAGGTGGCCATCGTCGGTGCGGGTGGGATCGGGTTCGACGTGGCAGAGTACCTTGTCGAGGATCACAGCCCCACCGAGGATCTTCAGGCATGGCTGGCCGAGTGGGGGGTAACCGACCCCGAAGAGGCGCGGGGCGGTCTTGCCCCCGGCGGACCGAAGCCCACCCCGCCCGCGCGCAGCGTCACGCTATTGCAGCGAAAGCCCGGACGACCCGGCAAGGGCCTTGGCAAGACCACCGGATGGATCCACCGGGCCAGCCTTGCGATGAAGCAGGTCGAGATGATCGGTGGCGTGAACTATGAACGGATCGATGACGCGGGGCTTTGGATCAGTTTCGGGCCCGAGCGCGAGAACGCGCGGCTTATCCCCGCCGATACGATCGTTCTGTGCGCGGGTCAGGAGCCGCGTCGCGATCTGGCGGAAGAGCTTTCGAAAAAAGATTGTATCGTCCACGTCATCGGCGGCGCGGATGTTGCGAGCGAGCTTGATGCCAAGCGGGCCATCGACCAGGGCGCGCGTTTGTCCGCAAGTATATGATAATAATATATATAATTGGATTCGATCCGATCATTTGAGAGGGTCGGAGATTAATATTTGTGTTTCGCCACACAAAACGATCCCGAAGAAACCAAACTATTGTCGGTCGTCTTCCGCATTGTCGCCCGATTTCGATTTCAAAAGGAGGAACGCTGGAGGGATACGGGATAAAGGTTAAATAATGGACCGCTTGACCGAAATGGAAGCCTTCGCAACTGTCGTGGATCAAGGGGAATTCACGGATGCTGCCAAGAAGATGGGGATTTCCAAATCCGCAGTTTCCAAACACGTTTCATCGCTGGAGGCCCGTTTGGGCGCCCGGCTGCTTAATAGAACAACGCGCCGCGTCAGCCCGACCGAAATCGGTCTGGCCTATTACGACCGTGCGCGCCGTGTGCTGAACGATGCCGGCGAAGCTGACGCTTTGGTCACCTCGATGCAGTCCGCGCCCTCCGGTCTTTTGCGGATCTCGGTTGCGACGGATTTCGGCGTGAATCACCTGTCGCCGGTTCTGGGTGAGTTCCTTCAGGAATTCCCCGAGATCACGGTCAACATGGTGCTGAACAACCGGTATGTGGAGCTGATTTCCGAAGGTTTCGATATGGCCATCCGGATCGGAGAGTTGGAGGATTCGACGCTGCGGGCGCGCAAGCTGTGCGAAACCACCAAGCGGATGATCGCGAGCCCGGCCTACTTCCAGCAATATGGGCGGCCTGCGAAGATCGACGATCTGAATGAACATAAGCTTTTGCATTACTCGAACCAGTCGTCGGGAAATGTCTGGAAACTGACTGCACCCTCTGGCGAGAAGCGGCAGGTCCGGACGGCGGGCTGGCTTACGGTGAATGACGGTCAATCCCTTTTGAACGCAGCGATTTCCGGGCTCGGTATCGCCTATCTTCCGAGCTTTCTTTACGCAGAGGCATTGTCCGAAGGCGTTGTCGAAGAGGCCATTCCGGATCTTCCGGTGGAGACGCAAGGCATCTACGCGGTCTATCCGCCGGGCCGGTTCACCCAGCCCAAGGTGCGTGCCTTCATCGATTTCCTGGTGCATTCCTTTGCCGAAAAAGGCCCCGACAACTGGTAGGTCAGAGGTTCGGGGTGCAGATCGCGGGCGTCCTTCGGGGCGCCCGTTTTCGTTTGGCCTAGCCTTCGGCGAGGACGGCCTCGACCCGGCGGTTGAGTGCGCGGCCTTCGGGGGTTGCGTTGCTGGCGCGGGGGGCGAGGAAGCCCACACCGCGCGACCGGAGTTGTCCGGGGGCGACGCCATGAGCCTCGATCAGCCGGGTCACGACGGAGGTTGCGCGGCTTTCGGACAGGGTGATGTTGCGGTCGAGATCGCCTTCGTTGTCGCTATGTCCGACGAGGATCACGCGCCGTTCGGGGTCGGCATTGAGCCATGTGGCCAGCGCGATCAGCGATGAGAACACGGTCGGTGCAAGTTCGGACGACCCGGTGGCGAATTCGAGATCGTCGAGCGAGGCATGACCCTCCTGCAAGAGGCGCCCGACCAGGGGCAGGGCCACGTCGGGGCGGGGGGGCTCGTCAGGTTCTGCGACCGGACCGGAGATCACGGGGGCGGGGCCCTTGCCCACGCGGGCAAGGTGAAGATAGCCCGTCGCGGCGGTGCGGCTGGCCACCAGAACGATCCCGGTTTCATCCGGCCCCTCTGCGGCGAGATACTGGAAATTCCCCAGATCGACATGCATGTCGGGTTCGGGCAGGAGATCGAGGCTGTAGCGGAAATCGAAGCCGCCGCAGGCCTGGTCGGCGCATTCCAGCAGGATTTCGTAGCCTGCATCGGTGAGCGCATCGCGCAGCGGGGCGAGAATCTGGAACGGTGTCAGGCTTGTCTCGGGGATGCGCCAGGCCTGCCGCGACAGCGCCCCTTCGATCCGCCGCGCGGGAACGGACCCATTGGCCCAGGATCCGGTCGCCAGTGCGAGAACGCCCGCGACATCCCTGTCTTCCGCCGACATTCGCGCATTTGCGGGCAAATCAAGCACTTGCGCTGAAGCGGTGCTGGCTGCGAGGATCAGGAAAAGAGCGGGAAGCGGTGAATTCATCGCGCGCTGACGTGATACTCGGGGTTGGGTTTCATGCCGGTCGCCGATGCGACGCGGTTCGACATCGCAAAGAAACCGGCCACCGACGCAATGTCCCAGATATCGCGGTCGGTGAAGCCCGCCTTGCGCAGGGCCTTTCGGTCGGTCTCGGTGATCCGCGCGCTGTCGGTGGTGACTTTCTCGGTAAAGGTGAGCATCGCGGTCTGCCGGTCGTCGAGATCGGCGGCGCGCCAGTTCATCACCATCGCCTCGCCCAGTGCCGGGTTGCCGGAATAGGCGCGCACCGCCGCCCCGTGGGCCACCTGACAGTACCAGCAGCGGTTGATCGACGAGACCACGACCGCGATCATCTCGCGGTCAAGCTTGCTCAGCCCGCTTTGCCCCAGCATCAGATCGTTGTAGAGCCTTGTAAACGCTTCGAGTTTCTCGATGTCGAAGGCATAGGCGCGCAGCACGTTGGGCAGAATCCCCAGCTTTTCGACGCAAAGGTCGAAATAGGCCTGCGTCTGTTCCGGCAGGGGATCGACTGCGGGCAGATCGAGGGCGGTGGGTTGATCGGTCATCAGGTAGGGGTCTCCGGCCGGATACGATAGTGGTACTGTCCCACGGGTCGCATGCCGAGGGAAGAGTAGAGCGCGTTCGCGGGTTCGTTTGCGGTGGTGACGGCCAATGCGAGGTGGGCTGCCCCGTGATGCGCGGCCCAGTCGGCGGCGCGGCGCAGCATGGCCCGCGCGACGCCCGCGCGGCGAAAGCGGGGTCGCGTCTCGATCGCGTGGACCATGGCAAGACCATCCGAAATCGCGGCAAAGGCCGCGCCTGCGGGACGGTCGTTGATGCGGCCCAGCAGGTAGGTTTTGGGGGAGGGCGCGCGTTCCATCACGGCGATGCGGCCGGGTCCGATGCCGCCCTCCTGCCAGATCTCGCGCAGGATCGCGAGGGGTGTCGTCCGAGCAGATCGCGGCGAGCGTGGGAAGGTCTGGGTCGATCAGGTCAGCGACGGGGATGGCATAGAGCGTCACCGGGTCGATGATCGGGTAGCCCGCCTGTTCCAGGAGGGTGTCGAGCGCGTCCTCGCCCTGGCGGATACAGAAAAGCGGGCTGTCCACGCGGGCAATCTGCGGCGCGGTGACCGGCCCGGTGGCGGTGGTGGCGGAGACACGCTTGCCGCCGCCCGCGCCGTCCCGAAGCGTGAAAGGCCCGTCGGTCCAGTGCCGCGCGGGGGGCCATGTCGCCTCGACCGCGGCCTGAACGGTTGCTGCGGAGGGCAGTGTCATGAAGCCGTTTCGGGAAAGAGCGCCGCCAGTTCGGACATGGCGTGCTCGACCGCCGGCCCGTCGGTTCCGCGGATCACGATATTGGAGCCGTAGACACCATCGCGCAGAAACGGGTAGGAGCCGAAGGACAGGTCCGGGTAGCGTTGGGCGAGGTCCGACAGGGGACCGGCGATATCGCCCTCGCCCCGGTCGATCCGAAGGGTCTGGCTGAGGACGGGCGCGCCGCCGGTGATCGACGGCAGGAGGCTTGCCACCATCGCCTCGAACACCATCGGCACTCCCGCCATGACATGCACGTTTCCGAGCGAAAAGCCGGGTGCGGCGGAAATCGGGTTGTCGATCAGGCAGGCCCCATCGGGGATGCGCGCCATGCGCAGGCGGGCCTCGTTCAACTCGGTCCCCTGCCGGTCGTAATGCGCCTGCAGGATCGCGCGCGCATCGTCGCGGATCGAGATCGGTGTTTCCAGCGCCTCGGCCACTGCCTCGGCGGTGATATCGTCATGGGTCGGTCCGATGCCGCCCGACGTGAAGACATGGTCGAAAGCGGTGGAGAGGGCGCGCGTCGCCGCGATGATCGCGCTGCGGTCGTCGGACACGATCCGCACCTCGGCAAGGTCGATGCCACGCTTGGTCAGCTCGCCCGCGAGGTAGTGCATGTTGGAATCGCGCGTGCGGCCAGAGAGGATTTCGTCTCCGATGACAAGCATGGCTGCGGTTGGGTTCGGCATCTGGCCCTCCTTGCCCGTTTTCTCATTGCGGTATAGGGGGCTGGGCATGCGCTTTCAAACCCCTCTTGTGCCCGGCCGGCTGATCCGCCGGTGGATGCGGTTCCTGTGCGAAGTGGAACTGGACTCGGGCGAGATCGTGCGGGCGCATTGCCCGAACCCCGGGAGCATGATGGGCCTGAAGGAGCCGGGCCTGCGTGTCTGGCTGGAACCCAATGACGACCCGAAAAAGAAGCTGCGCTATGGCTGGCGGCTTGCGGAATTGCCGGGTGGGCATTGGTCGGGGATCGATACGGCGGTGCCGAACCGGGTGGTGAAAGAGGCGCTGGAGGCGCGGCGGATCGGGGAGTTGGCAGGCTATGGGACGGTGCGTCCGGAAGTGAATTATGGCGAGAAGAGCCGGGTCGATTTCCTGCTGACCGGTCCGGACCTGCCGGATGCCTATGTGGAGGTGAAGAACGTTCATCTGCGGCGCGAGGGCGACTGGGCGGAGTTTCCCGACAGCGTGACCACGCGGGGCGCGCGGCATCTGGACGAATTGTCGTCCATGGTGGCCGCGGGGCATCGGGCGGTGATGCTGTACCTGGTCCAGCGCACCGATTGCGCGCGGCTCAAGATGGCGGGCGATCTGGACCCCGGATATGCCGCGGCCTTCGGGCGGGCGGCGGAGGCGGGGGTGGAGATGCTGTGCTATGGCACCGAGATTTCGACCGAAGGCGTGTGGATCGCCGGGCCTTTGCCGGTGGTGCAGGGCGCCGTCGGGGCGGGTTAGAACCGCCTCTGCACCCGCGTCTCTGGTCAAACTGGTCCGGGTCACTTATCTAGTGCCGCGAAAACCTAAGGAGCCCTGCTTTTGGATGAGAGCCGTGGCCGTCTGACCAAGGACGGCATCCGCATATACGAGACCGAAGACTTCGCCGGAATGCACCGGGCGGGTGCCGTTGCGGCGCGCATCCTTGATGATATCGCCGCCGCGGTATTCCCGGGTCAGACGACCGGCGAAATCGACCGGCAGATCGAGGAGATGGTCGAGGCGGCGGGCGCAAAGTCGGCGACGATCGGCTACAAGGGCTATAAGCATGCCTCGTGCATCAGCGTGAATCACGTGGTCTGTCACGGGATTCCCGGGCCGAAGATGCTCAAGGACGGGGATATCCTGAACATCGACGTGACCGTGATCGTCGACGGCTGGTTCGGCGATTCAAGCCGGATGTACGTGGCCGGAAAGATGAGCCGGAAGGCAGAACGGCTTATCCAGGTGACCCATGATGCGCTGTTCAAGGGGATCGAGGCGGTTCGGCCGGGGCGGACCTTTGGCGATATCGGCGCGGCCATTCAGGAATTCGTCGAGGGCGAGCGGATGAGCGTCGTGCGCGACTTCTGCGGCCATGGTCTTGGCCGGGTGTTCCATGCGCCGCCCAACGTGTTGCATTACGGGCGGCCGGGCACCGGAGCGGTGCTGGAAGAGGGCATGTTCTTTACCATCGAGCCGATGGTCAATCTGGGCCGTCCCGAGACCAAGGTCCTGTCCGATGACTGGACCGCCGTGACCCGCGACAAGAGCCTGTCGGCGCAGTTCGAGCATTCGGTGGGCGTGACGGCGGACGGGGTGGATATCTTCACGCTGTCGCCGGGCGGGAAGTTTCACCCGACCTTTGGCTAGGGCGCCGGGGCTTTCAGAAACGTCACGTGGGTCTGGCCGAATTTCCGCTGGTCGAGGCCTGTGAAACCCTGTGGCGCGGGCTGTGGCGCGGCGTCTTCCCAGACGATCAGCGCGCCGGGGGCAAGCCAGCCTTCGGCAGAGAGTGCAGCAAGGGCCTTTTGGCCCAGCCCGCTGCCATAGGGCGGGTCGAGAAACACGAGGTCGTGGGGGGCGCCAGTGGGCGGGCCCGGGCGGGTGGCGTCGCGTCGGATCAGTTGGGCGCGGGATCCCGCACCTGTCCTGTCGATATTGTCGGTGATCAGCCGCGCCCCGATGCGGCCATTCTCGATGAATGTCGCGTGTTCCGCTCCGCGCGACAGCGCCTCGAGCCCGAGGGCGCCGGTGCCGGCAAAGACATCGAGCACGCGGGCGTCGGTGATCGGGTCATCGAACGCCCCATGTTCGAGGATGTTGAACAGGCTTTCGCGCACCCGATCAGTGGTGGGGCGCAGATGGGCGGAGGGATCGCCCTTGCCAAGTCCCGCAAGCGCGCGGCCCCGCCATTCTCCGCCAACGATCCTCACGCCTGGAGGAGTGATTTGAGGTCGGTTTCGGGTGCGGCGATCACGGCGGGATCGGGGGATCTCCCGGCCTCGATCAGGCGTTTGCCGATCATGTAGGCGCGCGGGTCGTTCATCGCGTCGACGGCCAGAAGGGTCTTGCCCCTCCAGTACCAGTGGCTTGCGGCGCCGTCGCGGTCGCCGGGGCGGACGGTCACCGCGTCATAGCCGTTGTTCAGCCCGGCGATCTGAAGCTTGACGTCATACTGGTCCGACCAGAACCACGGGTGCGGATCATAGGCCCTGGCCGCGCCCAGCATGTTGTCGGCCACGCATTCGCTCTGGTCGATGGCGTTCTGGACGCTTTCAAGGCGGATCCGGGCGCCGCGCCAGGGGAAGGAGGCGCAGTCGCCCGCGGCCCAGATCGCGGGGTCGGAGGTGTGCCCCTGTGCATCGGTGGCGATCCCGTTGTCGAGGGTCAGTCCGGCGGCTTCGGCCAGCGCGGTGGCGGGGGCGATGCCGACGCCCACGATCACCAGATCGGTCGCGATCTCTTTGCCATCGGACATCCGGGCACCGGTGACGCGGTCCTCGCCCAGAAGCGCGTCGAGCCCGGTGCCTTCGCGGATATCGACGCCGTGGGTGCCGTGGAGGTCGCGGAAATAGGCGGAGGTTTCGGGGCAGGCCACGCGTTGCAGGATCCGCGGGGCCATTTCCACCAGCGTGACCGCGAGGCCGAGCGTGGCGCAGACCGCCGCGGCCTCGAGCCCGATATAGCCGCCGCCGACGATCAGGACCCGTTTGCCCGGTGTGACCTCGGGCATCATCGCGTCGATATCGGCGAGGGTGCGGACCACGTGCACGCCCCGAAGCGCGCCACCGATCGCGGCTGGAAGCCTGCGGGGGACAGAGCCCGTCGTCAGGGCAAGCTGATCATAGGCGAGGGTATCGCCGTTCACGGTCACGGTTTTCGCGGCCCGGTCGATCGCCATCGCGGTTCTCGACAGGTGCAGCGTGATGCCGTTCTCGGCATAGAAGCTTTCTGGGCGGAGATAGAGGCGTTCGCGCTCCATCTCGCCCATCAGGTACTTTTTCGACAGGGGCGGACGCTGATACGGGGGGACGGGCTCTTCGCAGATCAAGTCGATCTGTCCCTCGAAGCCCGCATTTCGCAGTCTGGCCACGAGGGAGGAACCGGCCTGTCCTCCGCCGATCACGACGATCCGTTGCATTTTCGTCCTCTTTTGACTGGTGTCTGCGAAGCGGGACGCTATGTCAGGCCGAAAGGTCAATGCAAGAACGGAGAGCAAACCTATGTCGATTTCAGTGGGAGAAACGTTCCCCAATGCGCAATTGGTGCGGCTTGGGGCCGAAGGGCCGGAAACGGTGGACCTGGCGGAATATATCGCAGGCCGCCGGGTGATCGTATTCGGTTTGCCGGGAGCCTTTACCGGCCCGTGTTCGACGATCCACCTGCCCAGCTTCATCCGCACCGCTGATGCGTTTCGGGAGAAGGGCGTCGATGAGATCATCTGTATCGCGGTCAACGATCCTTTCGTGCTGAAGGCTTGGGGCGAGGCGACCGGTGCCACCGAGGCCGGGATCACGCTGCTGGGGGATGCGGATGCGGCGCTGACCAAGGCGCTGAAGATGGACTTCACCGCGCCGCCCATCGGGCTTTACGACCGGTCGAACCGCTATGCGCTTGTCCTTGAGGATGGCGTGGTGACGGTGGCCAATGTGGACGAGCCCAATACCTGTGATATCTCGACAGGTGAGAAGCTACTGGAGGCGTTGAGCTCATGATTGCGGTTGGAGATCGTCTTCCGGATGCGCACCTCTTGCTGAAGGATGCAGACGGCATCCACCCGGTCGATCTTTCGGCGCGGCTTGCCGGGCGTCGGGTCGTGCTGTTCGCCGTGCCCGGGGCGTTCACGCCCACCTGCGATGCGGCGCATCTGCCCAGCTTCATCCGCAATGCCGGGGCTTTTGCCGAAAAGGGTGTCGACGAGATCATCTGTGTGTCGGTCAACGATGCCCATGTGATGCAGGTCTGGGGTGCCCAGAGCGGTGCGGACGAGGCCGGGATCACCATGCTGGCCGACGGGGACGGCGCGTTTTCGCGGGCGCTGGGGCTTTCGTATTCGAACCCCGCGGCGGGCATGTTCGACCGGTCGCGCCGCTATGCGATGCTGTTGGAGGACGGCGTGGTCAAGGCGCTGCATCTGGACGAATTGGGCCAGTGCGCGATTTCGACCGGCGAGGCGATGCTGGCCGAACTGGCCTGAGCTAGCTGGCGGCGGATTGCTGGATCATGGTGCGGGTCGGGAACGGAATCTCGATCCCGCCCTCGTCCAGCGCCTCCTTGACCTTGCGAGTCATGTCGGTCTTGAATCCCCAGAAATCGCCGCTGTCGCACCAGACGCGGACGGTGAAATCCACCGAGAAATCGCCGAGATTCGTCACCTGTATGAACGGCTCGGGATCTGTCTTGGCGCGGGGGTCGGACAGGATCGCATCGCGGATGATTTTCTCGGCCTGTGCGAGGTCGGCACCATAGCCGACACCGAACACCCATTCCACGCGGCGCGTCGGGTAGGCGGAGTAGTTGGTGATCGTATTGCCCCAGACATTCGCGTTCGGGATGATGATCTGAACGTTCGAGAGGTCGGAGAGTTCGATGAAGTTGAGGGTTATGTCCTTCACCGTTCCCATCTGGCCATCGACCATGACGAAATCGCCCAGCTTGAAGGGGCGGAACAGCACGATCATCACCCCCGCCGCGACATTGGACAGGGTGCCCTGGAGCGCAAGGCCGATGGCAAGGCCGGCCGCACCCAGTACCGCCACGACCGAGGTGGTGCGGACGCCGAAGGTGTTGAGAACGATCAGGATCGTGAAGCCGAGGATCGCGTAGCGCGAGATATTTCCCAGAAAGCTGAACAGGGTGTTGTCCAGACGGGTGTTGCGTTCGCCGAGGCCGCGGACACGGCGGCGGACCCAGCCTGCGAAGAGGAAGCCCACCAGAAGGATCGCGACGGCGGCAAGGGTGTTTCCGGCGATGCCGATCAGGAATTCGAGCGATAAGAGCTCGCCGATCGATGTTCCGAGGATCTGGTAGTCGAGGATGTCCGAAAGGGTCATGCAAGCGCGTCCATCGTCCGGGCGAGTTTTGCGTCAAGTTCGCTCAGCCCGTTGGCGTCATGGGTCGTCAGCGTGACATCGACGGTGCGATAGACGTTCGACCATTCGGGGTGATGATTGAGCTTTTCGGCATGTATCGCGATCTGCGTCATCCAGCCGAAGGCCTCGACGAAATTCTTGAACTTGAACGTCTTCGAGAGCGCATCGCGGCCCGCGTCATGGCTCCAGCCATTCGCGAGAAGCGGTGCGATCAGTTCGTTCCGCTCGGTCTCGGTCAGTTTTTTGGTCATCGGTCCTCCGATCCTGTCTTCTTGAAAGGTCCGTAACTTGTCAGGATATCAATGTCCTGTCCAACAGCTTCGCGTTCGGCCCGCAGGTATTGCGCGACCGCATCGCGAAAGCCCTCGTCCGCGATCCAGTGAAGCGAATGGGTGACCACCGGCAGGTAGCCGCGCGCCAGCTTGTGTTCGCCCTGCGCCCCGGCTTCGACCCGCTTCATCCCGTGGGCGATCGCGTAGTCGATGGCCTGATAGTAGCAAAGCTCGAAATGCAGGCAGGGGTGATCCTCGATCGCGCCCCAATAGCGACCGTAGAGCGTTTCGCGCCCGATGAAGTTGAGCGCGCCGGCGACCGGGCGCCCGCCGCGGAGGGCAAGGACAAGCAGCATGTCATCGCGGAGCGTTTCGTGGGCGATCTCGAAGAATTTTCGCGTGAGATAGGGGGTGCCCCATTTGCGGGCGCCCGTGTCCTGATAGAAGGCCCAGAAGGCATCCCAATGCGCAGGCTGGATCTGGTCGCCGGTGAGTGCCACGATCTCGCCGCCGAAGTCCTGGGCCGTGGCGCGTTCCTTGCGGATGTTCTTGCGCTTGCGGGACGAAAGCTGGGCGAGAAAGGCATCGAAATTCGGGTAGTCGCGGTTTTCCCAGTGAAATTGCTGGGTCTTTCGGTGCAGAAGGCCCATTGCCGCGCCCGCATTCGCCTCGTCTTCGGTGCAGAAGGTGACGTGAAGCGAGGAGAGGTGGTTTTGGGCGGCGATCCGGACCGCGCCTTCGATCAAGGCGTTCTGGGCGAGGGCCTCGTATCCCGGACGGGCAAGGAGCCTGCGCCCGGTGGCGGGGGTGAAGGGCACCGCGATCTGGAGTTTCGGGTAATAGCGCCCGCCCGCGCGTTCATAGGCATGGGCCCAGTTGTGGTCGAAGATGTATTCGCCCTGACTGTGGCTTTTCGCATAGAGCGGCGCCACGCCGATGACCTGACCCTCGGCACGGGCGACGAGGTATTGCGGCTGCCAGCCGCTTCCCGCGCCGACGGAACGGGAGGATTCGAGTGCGTGCAGGAAGCGGTAGGTCGTGAACGGGTCAAACGGCCTCAGACCATCGGCAACTTCCGGACAGGCGCAGGCATCCCAATCACCGGGCGCAATATCGTTCAACGAGCCTGCGGCTTCGATCTCGATCCGTGTTTCTGTCATGCTGGGTCCGCTTGCGGTCCTGCTTTAAGTGGGGCCGCGGATGAGGTCGTCAAGCGCCCGAAAGCGGAGGGAGGAAGGTTTCGAAGGTTATCGCGTCGGCGATCTTCAGGGCATTTGCCGCCGCTTCCGGGGATTTGATCGTCCAGCAGAGCACCGGAACACCGCGCGCCTTGAGCCGAGCAACGGGGGCCGCAGCCAGATCGCGGGCGTCGTGACTGATGAAGACGGCGCCGGTTCGTTCGAAATCGGGAATCTCGGCCAGTTCCTTCAGTCGGCTTTCGGGAACGCCGGGCCAGTCCTCGGGCGGGAAGGCCTCGGTGATGAGTCCGCGTGGCCGGTCGGGACAGGCGCCTTTCAGTGCCATGACGGAATGGGGATTGAAGGACATCACGGCAACGGGCCCGTCATATCGTTCCAGATCCCCGGCAACGGCGGATTCGAGCGGGCCGATATCGGGGCCGAGTGCACCGTCCTGATCCTTTACTTCGATCAGGAGCGGCACGCGGCCCGCGACAAGGTCGAGAACCTGACGCAGGGTGGGGATCGTCTGGGGCGTCGCGCGAAGCGGGATCTGGCACAGCTCCGCCGCTGTCAGATCGCGCACCGGGCCCTTGCGCGCGGTCAGACGGTCAAGTGTTTCGTCGTGAAACACCATGGCCTGACCATCCGCCGACATCTGGATGTCCATCTCGATTCCATAGCCCGCGTCGACCGCGGCCTTGAAGGCGGCCAGCGAGTTTTCCGGCAGGGCGGCATCATGGAGGCCCCGATGGGCAAAGGGCCTGTCCAGAAATCCCTTGGGCAGTTGCGGCGTCATGCGATTTCGAAAATGCCTTCGATCTCGACCGCCACGCCGAAGGGCAGGGAGCCTGCGCTGACCGCAGAGCGCGCGTGCCGCCCCTTGTCGCCCAGAAGTGCGACCATCAGATCGGAGGCGCCGTTGATGATCTTCGGCTGGTCCTGGAAATCGGGGGTGGAGTTGACGAAGCCCACAAGCTTGACCACCCGCTGAAGGCGCGAAAGATCGCCGCCACAGGCGGCGCGCACCTGTGCGAGGAGGGACAGGGCGCAGGCCTGGGCCGCAGCGGCGCCATCTTCGATGCTGACCGTATCGCCGAGCTTGCCCACGACCATTGCGCCATCGCGGAACGGCAACTGTCCGGAAACATGAACAAGATTGCCGGTCTGGACATAGGGAACGTAATTCGCCGCGGGCATCGGGGCATCGGGAAGCGCGAGGCCCATTTCGGCCAGTTTGGCAGTGATTGTGTCGGTCATCGGTCCCTCCGGATGAATTTTCAGGAGACCGTATCGGGCTGTCCGAGTGACGGAAAGCGCTAATTTTTCGGCGCGAATGTCGTTCATTTCGGCGTTGGCTGACAAATTGTTTCGAAACGGTCACAACCGGGCCATCTGGCACATGGCAAGGATGTGTTTTCACCTTAGAACGCGTATGTAGGCCTTCGATACGGGGTCATTTCACTCCGAGACAGGGAATTGTACTCATGCGGTCGACGCGTCTTGTTTCTTCAATTGCGCTTGTAGCGGTCCTATTGGCGACGGCTTGCACCCGGAATACGGAAAATGTCGAGATTTTCGACCCGTATGAGGCGACAAATCGCAATATCCATGGGTTCAACAAGGGGTTGGACAGCGTCGTCGTGCGGCCGACCTCGACCGCTTATGGCACGATCCTGCCGAAACCGGTGCGGAGGGGCGTTTCGAACTTTGCCAATTATATCGATACGCCGCGGTTCATCCTGAACGATCTTGCGCAGGGGAATATCGGTGATGCGGGGCATAATTTCACCCGTTTCATGCTGAACACCGTCTTTGGCCTCGGTGTGATCGACTTTGCCACGGCCGCGGGCGTCGAGAGCCGCCGCACGGGGTTTGGCGAGACGCTCTATGTCTGGGGCGCGAACGAGGGGGCCTATATCGAACTGCCGGTTCTGGGGCCGTCCAATGAGCGGGATGCCGTCGGTCAGGTTGTCGATTTTGTCTCCAACCCCATATCCAGTGTATTGGATGCTTCGGAGGACTGGGTGCCGCCCACCGCCAATGTGATGGACCGGCTGGGACAGCGCTATGAGTTCGGGGCGACGATCGACGGTCTGTTGTACGAAAGTGCTGACAGCTATGCGCAGACCCGGAACCTGTACCTTCAGAACCGCCGTTTCGAACTTGGCGGCGACGATGAATTCGCATTCGACCCATACGAGGTTTTCGATGAGTGATACTGTGAACCGACGCTCGACCCTGATCCTTCTGGCTGGGGCCGTAGGACTGGCGGCGCTGCCCGCCCAAGCGGCGTTGGATGACGCAAAGGCGCGGGCGCTGATCGACCGCGTGGTGGCAGACATCAACCGGATCATCAATTCGGGCCGCTCGGAAAGCGCCATGTACGGTGAATTCGAGAAGCTGTTTCGCCGCTATGCCGATGTGCCGATCATTTCGCGTTCGACGCTGGGGCCGGAGGCGCGGCGCGCCACGCCGGCGCAACTCGACGCATTCGCGGATGCCTTTGCGGGTTTCCTTTCGCGCAAATATGGCAAGCGGTTCCGGGAATTCATCGGCGGCCAGATCGAGGTGCAAAGCTCGAAGAAGGTGAAAGAGTATTATGAAGTGACGTCGGTGACCCGATTGGCGGGCCAGGCGCCGTTCCAGGTCGTCTTTCGCGTCTCCGACCGGTCGGGGCGCGATCTGTTCTTCGATATCGTGATCGAGGGAATCAGCCTGTTGAAGACCGAGCGGACTGAGGTCCTTGCGATGCTTGACCGCAGGCGTGGCGATATCGATGCGCTGATCAGGGATTTGCGCACGGCGGGCTGACTCGCGCGACAGCGCGGGCGGCCCTAGTTCCCCCCGAAAATTTCGCGCAGCACTCCGATCAGGGCGCGCTCGAGTTCATTACTGGTGTTGTTGTTGCTGCGGCGGGGCTGTTCCTGCCCGTTCTGGCGGTTAGAGCGGTTTGTGCGCTCTGCTGCAACCTGACGTGGTGGGGCCGGTTCGGAAAGCGGCAGGGGTTTGGCGGGCAGGCCTTCGTGGACCCGGACCATGACCTCGCGGAAGATTTCGGCCGGGAGACCCGAGCCTGTCACGCCGGTGAGTGGGGTGTTGTCGTCATAGCCCATCCAGATGCCGGTGACGTAATCGGCGGAGAAGCCGAGAAACCATGCATCGCGGGCGGCCTGCGTGGTGCCCGTCTTGCCGGCGATCTCGTAGCCGGGAACCTGTGCCCGGGTCCCGGTTCCGGAGCGGACGACCTCGCGCATCATGTAGACCAGTTTGCGCGCGGCTTCTTCGGAGATCACGCGTTCGCCCATGCCGCCTTCCTGTCCGATGATCGGGGTCGCGTCGCCCTTGATCGACAGCTCGACAAGGCCGTAGGGCGTGACCGAGGATCCGCCGTTCAGGATGCCCGCATAGGCTCCGGTCATCTCCAGAAGCGTCGATTCCGAGACGCCGAGCGCGAGGGCAGGTCCAGCCGCAAGATCGGACTTCGATCCCGAATTGTTCGGCCACGATTCGCACGTTTTCGCGGCCGACGAATTCCGAGATCTTCACGGCCGGGATGTTCAGCGACTGTTTGAGCGCATGGGTCAGCGTCACGTCGCCATAATACTCGTTGGTATAGTTGCGCGGGCTCCACGGGCCCGAGCCGGGAACGTCGATCGTCAGGGGTTCGTCACGGATCGTGTCGTTGGGGCCATAGCCCAGATCCATCGCCGCCGCATAGATGAACGGTTTGAACGCGGAGCCGGTTTGCCGCTTGGCCTGAATGGCGCGGTTGAACTGGCCCGCGACGCCCTTGAACTTGCGCCCGCCCACCATGGCGCGCACGGCGCCGTCGGCGCTCATCACCACCACGGCGGCCTGGGCCTGTGATCCCTCGCGGACCTTCGCGTCGAAGATGCTTTGCATACCCTGTTCCGCGGCGGTCTGAATCCGCTGGTCGAAGGTAGTGCGGACGATCACGTCTTCGGTCGTCTCGCGCGTCAGGAAGGCCGGGCCCTGATCCATCACCCAATCGGCGAAGTAGCCTCCGGCGCGGCGTTCGGCGGCCTCGGAGAGCTGTGCGGGGTTCTGTCGGGCCTGCTGCGCCTCGGCCGTGGTGAGGAAGCCCTGATCCTCCATCAGGCCGATGATCAGGTTGGCGCGGTTCCGGGACCGTTCGAGATCTGCGGTGGGCGCATAGCGGGTCGGGGCCACGAGAAGACCGGCCAGCATCGCCCCTTCGGAGGGGCCGACCGTATTGGCGGATTTTCCGAAATAGCGCTGGGCCGCGGCCTCGAACCCGCGCGTGCCGGCGCCCAGATAGGCGCGGTTCAGGTAGATGGTTAGGATTTCATCCTTGGAATAGCGCGCCTCGAGCGCCAGCGCATAGACTGCTTCCTTGGCCTTGCGGGCGATGGTCGAGCGGCGGCAATCGGCCTCGTACTCGGCCTCGGTCATGCCCGCCGTCGGATCGTAGGGGTCGCCGAGGCAGAGAAGCTTGGCGGTCTGCTGCGTGATGGTGGAGCCGCCATGGCCGGAGAGCGGCCCGCGGCCTTCACGCAGGTTGATTCGGACCGCGCCGATGATTCCGCGGGGGCTGAGCCCGAAATGGCGGTAGAAGCGTTTGTCCTCGGTGGCGATGATCGCGTTGCGAAGGTGCGGCGAGACGGTATCGGCGGTGATCTGGCCACCGAACTGTTCGCCGCGCCATGCAAAGACCTCGCCATAGCGGTCGAGAATGGTGACGGAGCCGCGGGCGCGGGCGTCGAGCAACGCGGAGGCGGCTGGCAGGCTGACGGCGTAATAGCCGACCACGAGCGCGAGAATCAGGGCGGCGACGACACCGGCCCGGACCGTCAGGCGCCAGACGAGGCGGATAAGCCAGACAAAGGGCCGCAGGAGCAAGGGGACCTTGCGCGCAGGTTTGCGGCTCCGCTGCGATTTTGACTTTCGCGCGGGCTTTGCGGGCTTTTCCGGTTCGCGATACCGGCGCTCTGCCCGAAGTGAAGATCCGTTCTTTCGGCTACTGCTCATTCCCAGCCTGTCCCAGCTGTTGTTTTGACCACACTACATTCTGGACATGTGGTTGTGGACCCAAGAAACCGCCAGTGGTGGATTCATTATTGCCTAAAAAATAACCACTGCACTTAATTTGTGCAAAAATTGTGCAAATACCCGGAAACTGCACGTGTTTTGGAGGCGGGATTCCTTGAGTTCCGGTCCCCCGGCGCTCCACTTCCCGGCAGAGAAGTGCGGGGGCGGTCCTCGCGTTGCGGAAGGGGATGCAAGTGAAACTCATCATTGCAACGATCAAGCCGTTCAAACTCGAAGAGGTGCGCGAAGCGCTTACCTCGATCGGCGTGCGCGGCATGATGGTCACCGAAATCAAGGGCTTCGGAGCGCAGTCCGGTCATACGGAAATCTATCGCGGTGCGGAATACGCCGTGAATTTCGTGCCCAAGGTCAAGCTTGAAATCGTTGTCGCAGACAGCATGGCCGATCAGGTCGTTCAGACCATCGCCACAACCGCCAAGACCGACAAGATCGGCGACGGCAAGATTTTTGTTCTGGACGTACAGAGTGCGATGCGCGTGCGGACCGGCGAAACGAATGGAGACGCGGTTTAACGCGGATTCTCGGATATGGGGACTTATGACATGAAACTGTCCAAACTACTTCTGACCGCAGGCGCGCTGGCAGCTTTGCCAAGCCTTGCCCTTGCGCAGACTCCGACGCGGCGCCGACATTCGACGAGATCGGGCCGTATCTCATGACCACGCTGCTGTTCCTTGTGGGCGGCTTCCTGGTGTTCTGGATGGCAGCGGGCTTTGCCATGCTGGAAGCGGGTCTGGTGCGTTCGAAGAACGTGACCATGCAGCTGACCAAGAACATCGCGCTCTTTTCGATCGCCGCGATCATGTACTGGCTGATCGGCTTCAACCTGATGTATCCCGGCGATGGCTGGATCATTCCCGGGCTGGGTCGGGCCGTTCTTTGCGGTGACGTCGCTTGAACCGGTCGGTCTTGAGGCCGCGGACGCGGCACTTGATTATGCATCCGTCGGTTCGGACTTCTTCTTCCAGCTGATGTTCGTTGCCGCGACCGCGTCGATCGTATCGGGTGCGCTTGGCCGAGCGGATCAAGCTGTGGCCGTTCCTTCTGTTCGTGGTCGTTCTGACCGGTGTCATGTACCCGATCTCGGGATCCTGGCAGTGGGGCGGCGGCTGGCTGTCGGAGATGGGCTTCTCGGACTTCGCCGGTTCGACGATCGTGCACTCGGTCGGTGGCTGGGCGGCTCTTGCCGGTGCGCTCATCCTTGGTCCGCGTATCGGCAAGTACAAGGACGGCAAGGTACATCCGATGCCCGGTTCGAACCTGGCGCTTGCGACCCTTGGTACGTTCATCCTGTGGCTCGGCTGGTTCGGCTTCAACGGTGGTTCGCAGCTTGCGGCCGGTACCGTTGGCGACATCACCGACGTGAGCCGCATCTTTGCCAACACCAACATGGCCGCGGCCGCGGGTGCTGTTGCCGCGCTGATCCTGACGCAGATCATGTACAAGAAGGTCGACCTGACGATGGTCCTGAACGGCGCGCTTGCCGGTCTGGTCTCGATCACGGCAGAGCCTCTGGCGCCGACGCTTTTCGGTGCGCTCTGGATCGGTGCGTCGGTGGTGTGATCGTGGTCTTCACGGTTCCGCTGCTGGACAAGATGAAGATCGACGACGTTGTCGGTGCGATCCCGGTTCACCTGTTCGCAGGTATCTGGGGCACCATCGCTGTCGTGTTCTACAACAGCGACGCGAGCCTTGGGGCGCAGATCACCGGCATCATCGCCTACGGTGTCTTCACCTTCGTGGGAGCCTTGATCGTCTGGGTCATCCTCAAGGGGATCATGGGCATCCGCGTCAGCGAGGAAGCCGAGATCACCGGTCTCGACGTGTCGGAGTTGGGTATGGAAGCATACCCGGATTTCACTAAAGGCTGACCTCCCTTCCTATCAGTCTTTTTCAACTGCCCGGGCGTTCGCGCCCGGGTTTTTTGTTGTCCGGAAGATCGGGAGGACCGGTTCGGACCCTGTTCAGACCCCGGCCGCCACCATCGCCTCGGCCAGGATCGGCAGGGTTCTTGCGTTCAGGCCGGCGATATTCACACGGCTGTCGCCCACCATGTAGATCCCGTGGCTTTCGCGCATGGCCAGAACCTGTTCCGGCGTCGCGCCCAGACGCGAGAACATGCCGCGATGCTGTGCGATGAAATCGAACCGGTCGGAATTCGTGCGTTGCCGGAGTTCCGCCGCCAGATCCGTGCGCAGCTCCAGCATGCCAAGCCGGACCTCTTCCAGCTCGGTCTGCCACTGGGTGCGGAGCGTGTCGTCGTTGAGGATCATCGTGACCAGCCGCGCGCCGTGATCGGGCGGGAACGAGAAGTTCTGGCGGTTCAGGAAGGCGAGATTTCCCTGCGTTGTCTTCGACGTCTTTGCATCGGCTGAGATGCCGATGAGGATGCCGGTGCGTTCGCGGTAGATCCCGAAATTCTTGGAACAGCTTGCCGCGATCAGAAGTTCGGGCAGGCGCGAGGCCAGAAGCCGGGTGCCGGCCGCGTCATCCTCGAGCCCATCGCCGAAGCCCTGATAAGCGATGTCGATCATCGGCAGGGCCCCGGTCTTTTCGATCAGCTCCGCCACGGACGCCCATTGATCCAGCGTGAGATTCGCGCCGGTCGGGTTGTGGCAGCAGCCATGCAGAAGGATCACGTCGCCCGGTTTCACGCCGGCCAGATCCTCCATCATGCCCGCGAAATCCACCGACCGCGTCGCGCTGTCGAAATAGCGGTATTCGGTCATCGGGATGCCGAGGTATCGGATGATCGACAGATGGTTCGGCCATGTGGGATCGGAGACCCAGATGCGGGCGTCGGGGTTGGCCATGCGGATGAGTTCGAAGGCCTGACGCACTGCGCCGGTGCCGCCGGGGGTGGCGGCCGAAGACAGGCGGTCATCGGCGACGGTATCGTCAAGGATGAGGTTGCGCATCGCGGTGTTGAAGGCCGGGTCGCCAATCAGACCGACATAGGATTTCGTCGTCTCGGACTCCCAAAGCTGATGTTCCGCGGCCTTGACCGCGCCCATGATCGGGGTCAGCCCGGTTGCGTCCTTGTAGACGCCGACGCCAAGGTCGATCTTATCGGCGCGCGGGTCTTCGCGGTAGAGTTGCATGAGTTCGAGGATCTTGTCGGCGGGGTGATCCTTGAGGGACTGAAACATGGACGTGCCTTTCATTCGGGAATGCGGGACAGATCGCGGGGGCGGGAAAGCGTGCGGGTGAAATCGCCACGGCGCACAGGCGTGAAGCCGTTACGCTGATAGGTCTGCAACGCGCGGGGGTGATCCAGCGTGCAGGTGTTCACGGTCAGGCGGTGGGTGTCGGGACGATCCCATGCCGTCAGGATCGCAGTGCGCAGAAGATAGGTGCCATAGCCCTGACCGACCGCGTCGGGGATGAGGCCGAAATAGGCCATGTCGCAGACCCCGGCGCTGCGGTTGTCGAGCACGAAGAACCCGGCGGGCACACCCTTGACCAGCAGGGTCCAGAGATCCACCTTCGGATCGTCGAGCCAGCCCTGAAGTTCGGCCGGGTCGCGGGCATGGGCGTCTTCCCAGACATAGTCGCGACCTACGGCATCGTAGAGCGCCAGAAAGTACCAGCGGGGCGGGTTGGGGGCGTGCAGCAGCGTGGCGGCGCGATTGGCCGGAAGCGCGGGCCAGGACCATGCGGGCCGCACCGTCATCTCAAGCCAGGTGACGGTGTAATCGACCTTCGTTCCCGCCGGCAGAATGGTCATCCCGTCGCGACCTTCAGCCCGTCATACATGCCCCATTCCGCCCATGACCCGTCATAGAGCGCGACCCGGTCGATCCCGATCCGTTCAAGCGCGAGAAAGATGATCGCGGCGGTGACGCCCGACCCGCAGGTGGTGATGATGGGCTTCGTCAGATCGACATTCGCGGCGGCGAAGACGGCGCGCAGCGCGTCGGGGTCTTTCAGTGTGCCGTTATCGTTCAGGAGCGTCCGGTAGTGGATGTTGATCGATCCGGGAATATGGCCCGATCTGAGGCCCGGGCGAGCCTCGGGCTCTGCGCCCGTGTAGCGCGACGGTGAACGCGCGTCGAGGATTTCGTGACTGCCGAGTTTCGATGCGGCGGCGACCTGTGTCACGTCCACGACCATTTGGTTCTGGATGCTGACGGTGATGTGCCGGTCCCGGACGATCGGCGGCATATCCTCGATCTCGCGGCCTTCGGACAGCCATTTGGGCATGCCGCCATCGAGAACAGCCACGTCTGTCTTGCCCATCAGGCGGAACAGCCACCAGACCCGTGCCGCCGAAAACAGCCCGGCCCCGTCGTAGACCACCACCTGATGCCCGTCGCCCACGCCCATGGCGCGCATGCGGCTGATGAATTTTTCGGGCGCCGGCACCATGTGCGGGAGTTCGGAGCGGTGATCGCTTATCTCGTCGATATCGAAGAAACGAGCGCCTGGGATATGGGCCGCGTCATATTCGGACCGCGCGTCGCGACCCATGTCGGGCAGGTAGAAACTTGCGTCCAGTATCCGCAGATCGGGGTCCCTGAGATGGTTCGCAAGCCAGTCTGTGGAAACAAGGGTTTTCGGATCGTCGGCCATGGGCGCCCCTATGGTTGGTCGGGGATCGTGCTACGCCCATGGGCCGAAGGGATCAAGGAAAGTTACGCCTCAAAGCTTGCGGGCGACGATGAAATGCGCAGGTGGACGGGCCGGGAAATCCCCGGTTTCGACGATCTCGAACCCGGCTGCCGCAATCACGGATTCCAGTCTGCGCGCCGTGAAGATGTTGACGTAGGGCGCTTTGCCCATGGCTCGCATCACGAAGATCATCAGGGCAAGCGGGCTGTATATACCGCCGAGGCAGGTGGATTTCGTGATCAGGTACCCGCCCGGTCGGATCTGCCTGCCGAGGGCGGCAACAGTGCCCGGCAAATCGCGCACGAGGTGCAGGAGGTTGAAACCGATCACCGCGTCGAAAGTGTTTTCGGCGGCGGCTGCCTCTGCCTCCGCGACCTCGAAGGTGACGTTCTTGGTTCCCGATGCATCGGCCTTGCCGCGCGCGATGTCGATCATCCCGGGCGCGAAATCGGTTGCGGTGAGATGGGCGACGAAGGGCGCGAGTTTCAGGGCGGTCGTTCCGGTTCCGCAGCCCACCTCGAGCACCCGGTCGGTACTGTTCAGGTAGCTGCGGGTGCGTTCGAGCGTATGGGCATAGGCGCCGGGGTCTTTCACCGGCGAGGCGGCGTATTTGGGGGCGATGTCGTCCCAGAATTGCGCGGCGTGGGTCATGTTGGGCCTGTCTTCGTTCGGGTTGCGTTGCGGATGCCGCTCAATACTCATGCGCGCCTGATCACTGAATTGCCTAAATCCGTTGAGACAGTATACGTGAATGCATGAACTGGACAAATATCGCCTTTGACTGGAACCAGGTGCGCGCATTCCTTGCGACGGTTGAAGAGGGGACGCTTTCGGGCGCGGCGCGTGCCCTTGGGCAATCACAGCCGACGATGGGCCGGCAGGTCGCCGCGCTGGAAGAGGCGCTTGGGGTGGTGCTGTTCGAGCGGGTTGGCCGATCGTTGGTTCTGACGCCCGTGGGTCACGATCTTTTGGAACACGTCCGCGCCATGGGCGATGCGGCCGGGCGCATCGCAATGGTTGCGTCGGGCCGGTCGCAGGGGGTGGACGGAACCGTTTCGATCACCGCGAGCGACGTGGTGTCGGTTCACATCCTGCCGCCGATCGTCGCGGAGTTGCGGGAGGTTGCACCCGGGATCGCGATCGAGATCGTAGCCTCGAACGAAATCCGCGACCTGCAGAGGCGGGAAGCGGATATCGCGATCCGTCATATGCGACCCGAGCAGCCGGACCTGATCGCCCGGAGCCTTGGGGAGGCGAGTGCGCATCTCTACGCGGCCTCTTCCTATCTTGACCGGATGGGGCGGCCGGAGAAACCCGAGGATATCGCGCGGCATATCTTTGTCGGCTACGAGCATAACGAGAGGCTGGTGGAAGGTCTGAACGCGATCGGGATCCCCATGACGGAAGAGATCATCCGGGTCACGTCGGGCAATGGTGTTGTGGTCTGGGAGATGGTTCGGCAGGGGCTCGGGATCGGCGCGATGTCGGATGATGTGGCCGCCCTGACGCCGGGCGTCGAGCGGGTGCTGCCGGGGCAGGGCACGCTGCGTTTTCCGATCTGGCTGACGGCGCACCGGGAATTGCACAAGAGCCGGCGGGTCCGGCTCGTTTTCGATCTCTTGTTCGAAAGGTTGCGGACCTCGCGGTCGGCTTAGCTGTGCTCTTTCATAAGCCGGGCCTTTTGGCGGTTCCAGTCGCGCTTGGCCGAGGTCTCGCGTTTGTCGGCCAGTTTCTTGCCCTTGGCGATGCCGATCTTGAGCTTTGCCAGCCCGCGATGGTTGAAATACATCACCAGCGGCACAAGCGTCATGCCCTTGCGCTGGGTTGCGTTCCAGAGATCGGAGAGTTGCTTGCGGCTGACCAGTAGTTTGCGCCGCCGCCGGTCCTCGTGGCCAAAGGTGCGGCCCGCGTCATAGGGGGCGATGTAGCTGTTCACCAGCCAAAGTTCGCCATTGTCCACGGTGGCATAGCTTTCTGCGATGTTCGCGCCGGACTGGCGCAACGACTTGACCTCGGACCCCATAAGCTGGACCCCGCATTCGATGTCATCCTCGATCGCATAGTCGAACCGTGCCCGCCGGTTCTCGGCGATCACCTTGTAGTTGGGGTTTTCCTTCGACTTGGCCATGCGGTTCGGTATCTCGGAATCCGTGCCTTGTCTATCAAGGTCCGGGGCTTTTGCGACCCCGGGCAAGGATGAAGAGCCCGGAGGCCACGACCACGGCACTTCCCACGATCATGTAGAGATCGGGGCGTTCACCAAAGACGAGCACGCCCAGAAGGACGCCGAAGACAAGCCGGGTGTAACGGAACGGGGTAACGGCGGAGACATCGCCCGTGCGCATGGCCAGCGTCAGCGCGGAATAGGCACCGACGCCGAACAGGATTGCGGCGACAAGCATCAAGCGACGCAAAGACGGACGGGATCACAACGGGCGCGCCGGTGCTCCAGCCATAACCCGCCCCGGCCACAACGATCGCCGCGAAGCCATAGACGCCAAGCGCGTTTGTGCCCACGCCCGAGGGCGCGGCGCGGGTTGCAAGATCGCGTCCGGCGAAGCCCAGCATGCCGAGGACCGCCAGAAGCGAGGCGGGGGTGAAGCTGTCGGCCCCCGGCCGCAGGACGATGAGCACGCCGAGCATGCCGACTACAATGGCGCTCCAGCGCCGCCAGCCAACCCGTTCGCCAAAGATCAGCGCCGCGCCTGCGACGACGACGATCGGTGCCGCCTGCAGGATCGTGGTCGAGGAGGAAAGCGGCGTGAAGGCGATGGCCAGCGTGTAGAAGAGCCGGCCGGTTACCTCGAACAGCGCGCGGATCGGGATCGCGGGATGGCGCGCGGCGGGCGGAAACAGCGCCTCGCCCCGAAACGCCGCGATCAGAGCGAAGCCGATCATTCCGCCCGCGCCGAAGATGATCATCACGAGGCTGACCGGCAGGGTCTGGGCCGCGGATTTCAGAAGCATATCCTCCACCGCGAACCCCGCCATGGCGGCGATCATCCAGAGACTTCCTGCGAGATTTGCCTTGTCCTGGAGGGAGGCCGCGGGGGTCAGGTCAAGAGACCTGCATGGACCATCCCGGCACGGATCGCGTCCTTCGCCCGGTCGGTCAGACCTGTCAGCGGCAGGCGGACCTCTTCGGAGCAATGTCCGAGAAGCGAAAGTCCGTATTTCGCACCGACGAGGCCGGGTTCGAGGAACACCGCCCGGTGCAGTGGCATCAGGCGATCCTGATATTGCAGGGCGGTCGTGTAGTCGCCCCGCAGCGTTGCCTCCTGAAATTCGGCGCAGAGCCGGGGCGCGATATTTGCCGTCACCGAGATGCAGCCGACCCCGCCATGGGCGTTGAAGCCCAGTGCCGAGGCATCTTCGCCCGAAAGCTGGATGAAATCCGCGCCGCAGGACTGGCGCTGGTCGGATACGCGGGTGATGTCGCCGGTTGCGTCCTTGACGCCGATGATCCGGGGCAGTTTCGCCAGTTCGCCCATCGTGGCCGGGCTCATGTCCACCACCGAACGGCCGGGGATGTTGTAGATCACGATCGGCAGGTCACAGCAGTCGTGGAGGGCCGTGAAATGCGCGATCAGGCCGGCCTGTGTGGGCTTGTTGTAATAGGGGGTCACGACAAGGGCCGCGGCCGCGCCAACTGATTCGGCGTGGCGCATGAGGCGAATCCCCTCGGTCGTGCTGTTGGAGCCTGCCCCGGCGATCACCGGAACGCGCCCCGCCGCAGCGGCGACGACCGCCTCGATCACCGCTTCATGCTCGCGGTGGCTGAGTGTCGGACTTTCCCCGGTCGTGCCCACCGGCACAAGTCCGTGACTGCCCTGCTCGATCTGCCAATTCACCAGCTTTTCAAGGGCTTCGAAGTCCACTTCGCCGTTCTGCATGGGTGTGACGAGGGCGGGAAACGATCCCTTGAACATGACGTTGATCCTTTGACTGGGTACAGGTCGACACGACCCGCGGGCGGAATGCGGCGGACACTAGCCGCTTGCCTTGTCAATGCCAAGTTTGTGTGTTGAGCATTAACCGAGGGGCATTACAGTCGGACGTCATGCGATCACTTCGGCCTCTTTTCCAGTTATCCGCGGCAACGGCGTTGCTGGCATTGGCATCCGTGCCGCCCGTTTTGCTGGGCGCTGGCAGGGCCGTGGCGCTCGACGCGGTTGCCAGCCCGAGCGTTTCGATTCGCCCGAAAGCACGCCCCAAGACCCTGCCCGGGGGCGAGGTCATCCCGGCCGCGTCGCGCACGACCGTTTCGACGAAAAGCAGCGTGGCCCCGCAGGTGCAGCTTCCCCGGGCGCTTCCCCTCAGGAGCGTGATGGCGGAGGTGCGCAAGGGCAACTGGGACGCGGCGTTTGCGGTGGCGGATGCGGCGGGGCCGGTGGCGCGGGATATCGTCGAATGGCACCGGCTGCGGGCCGGAGGCGGACGGTTCGACCAGGTTCTGGCGTTTCTGGAGCGCAGGCCCGATTGGCCGGGTCTGGATTACCTGCGCCGGCGCAGCGAAGGATCGGTGCCGTACCGCGCCCGACCCGACGAGGTTCTGGCGTTTTTCGCCGACAACCCGCCGCAGACCGGTGCGGGTCTGATCGTGCTGGCGGCGGCGCATGAGACGCTTGGGCAGGCGGAGGTGGCCAAGCCGCTTTTGATCCGCGCATGGACGGAGATGAACCTCTCCGTCGGCGACGAGCGGTATCTTCTCGAACGTTATAGCGACCTTCTGAAACCTCATAACGTGGCGCGAATGGACATGCTCTTGTGGGAAGGGCGCGACACGGCGGCGGAGCGGCTGATGCCGCGTGTTCCTGAAGGATGGCGGAAACTGGCCGCTGCGCGTCTTGCGCTTCAGGGCGAGAAGCCGGGCGTGGATGACCTGATCGCGGCTGTTCCCGCCAGTTTGTCTTCGGACGCCGGCCTTGCCTATGAGCGGTTCATGTGGCGCGTCCGCAAGGGGCGGCGCGACGAGGCGGCGGAGCTGATCCTGACCCGTGCAGGGACGGTCGAAGCGCTGGGACGGCCCGAGGAATGGTCGAACTGGCGGCGCATCTTTGCGCGCGAGGCGATGCGCGACGGCAAGGGTGCGCGGGCCTATCAACTGGCTTCGACCCATGGACTGTCAGGCGGGTCGGCCTATGCCGATCTTGAGTGGCTCTCGGGGTATCTTGCGCTGCGCTATCTGGACGATCCGGCGCTGGCATTGAAGCATTTCCGGAAGTTCCGGGCTGCCGTCGAGACGCCTATCAGCCTTGGCCGGGCCGGTTATTGGGAGGGCCGCGCGCATGAGGCGCTGGGTGATACCGAACAGGCCGCGCTGGCCTATGCGTTCGGGGCCGAGTACCAGACCAGCTATTACGGGTTGCTTGCGGCGGAGCGCGCGGGTCTGCCGATGGATCCGGCGCTCGCCGGGCGCGAGACCTATCCGTCGTGGCAGGAGGCAAGTTTTGCGGACTCGTCCGTCTTTGAGGCGGCCAAGCTTTTGCATGAGGCTGGTGAGCCGCATCTGGCAGAACGGTTTCTCACGCATCTGACCGAAAGCCTTGGTCCGGAGGAGCAGGGCGCGCTGGCCGAACTCGCCCTGTCGATCGGCGAACCGCATTACGCGCTGATGATCGCCAAGCGGGCGGCGACCATGGGCATAACACTGCCGCGCGCCTATTACCCGATTATGGACTTCGGCATCGGCGATCTGCCGGTTCCGCCGGAGCTTGCCCTTGCCATCGCGCGGCGCGAGAGCGAGTTCGACCCCTCGGTGCGCAGCGGTGCCGGGGCCGTGGGCCTGATGCAGGTAATGCCCGGGACGGCCCGCGAAGTGGCGGGCATCCTTGGGGTAAGTTACAACGCGTCGCGCCTGCAGGACGATCCCGCCTATAACGCGCGGCTTGGCACGACCTATCTTGCCGAGCTGATCGACGTGTTCGGGACGAACATGGCGCTTGTCGCGGCGGGTTATAATGCCGGGCCAAGCCGGCCGATCCGCTGGATGGAGCTTTACGGCGATCCGCGCGACCCGAATGTCGATCCGGTGGATTGGGTCGAGCATATCCCGTTCCGGGAAACCCGGAATTACGTGATGCGCGTGATGGAGAGCCTGCCTGTCTACAACGCGCGGCTGACCGGGGTTACGGGTCCCGTCACGCTGACCGACGCGCTCAAGTCCGAGTAACGCGGCGTTTTGCCAGCGCTTCGCGCCAGAGCGTGAAGATCCCGGCCAGCACGACGATTCCGGCGCCGATCGCCACATTCGTTTGCAGCGTTTCACCCAAGAGCGTCAGCCCGATGATCGAGGCGAAGACCAGCTGGAGATAGGCGAAAGGCTGTACCGCGCTGGCCTCGGCCACCTCGTAGCAGCGGATCAGCGTCCAGTGGCCGAGGGCGCCCGTGACGCAGAGCGCGGACATCCATCCCCAGTCGGGAAGGGTCATCGGCTCCCAGTTCCAGAGACCGATGGGGGTGAGTGCGAGCCCGCCCACCACGCCGGTCCAGAAGAAAGAGGTCATGGCGCTGTCGACGCGGGAGACATAGCGGGTGAGAAGCCCGTAGACCGCGAACATCGTCGCCGCCGCAAGCGGGACCAGTGCGGCGGGAGAGAAGACCGCGAAGCCCGGGCGCAGGATCACCAGGACCCCGAGAAAACCGATGCCGATGGCCGTCCAGCGTCGCCAGCCCACCTGTTCGCCAAGGACCAGCCCGGAGAGCGCGGCGATGAGAAGCGGGTAGCAGGTAAAGACTGCATGGCTTTCCACCAGCCCCAGCAGGACGAATGCCAGCACCATGGTCGAGATCTGGACTGCGAGAAGCAGGCCGCGGACGAGCTGGAGCCGGGGGGCGTTGCTCCTGGCGGTCTGGCGCAGGCCGCCGGGGCGGCGCATCGCGACCCAGATCGCGAAGGCGCCGAAGAACCAGAACCGCACCGTCACGATCATGAGCACGTTGTATTCGCTGGCCAGATGGCGCGAAATGCCGTCCTGCGCCGCGAAGACGATTGTCGTGAACACCATCAGCAGGATGCCCAGCCGGGTATTCTGTTCGGTCATTCCATGCACCCTGTCGTCATGTGACGTTTGCGGCCGAAGCCGGGGCGGCGGGTGACGGCGAACCCCGCATCGGCAAGGGCGCGGCGGACGTGGCCTGCGGCGGTATAGGTGGCCACCGTGCCGCCGGGAGCGGTGTGACGGGCGACCTCGCGCATCATGTCGTCGGTCCAGAGGCCGGGATTGCGGGCGGGTGCGAAGCCGTCGAGAAACCAGGCATCCGCCTGACCGGTCCAAGCGGGAAGGGTTTCGCCCGCGTCGCCGAGGATGATATGGGCCTCGAGTTCGGCGGTCTTCTGGTGAGGGCCCTTGGCCCACCATGCCACCAGTGTTTCGGCATCCCCGGTCAGTTGCGGGAATGCCGCGAGCGCGGCCCGCATATCGTCGGGCGAGAGCGGATGCGCCTCGAACCCCGTGTAACGCAATGGAAGAGCATTGGCCGCACGCGCGGCGCGCAGGGCCAGAATCAGGTTCAGCCCGGTCCCGAAGCCGAGTTCGGCAATGTGAAAGCCGGGACGCATGCGGGCCGGAAGATCGTTGCCGTCGAGAAAGACATAGGTGGATTCCGCCAGCCCGTCATCGAGCGAGTAATAGGGATCGTCGTAGCGCAGCGAGACCGGCACACCGTCCTGCCATGCGATCTGCGGCTGGCTGTCCATCCCTTGTCGAAACCTCTGGCCCGTGTCATCCCGGCGACTAGTGACGGAGGAACGACACCTTGGCAACGGTCGACGTGACAGTGAAGGGCGCGGGCATTTTCGGGCTTTCCATCGCCTGGGCCTGTGTCCTGCGCGGGGCGCGGGTGCAGGTTGTCGATCCCGGCGGCGTGGCCGCAGGTGCTTCTGGCGGGATCGTGGGCGCACTTGCGCCGCATGTGCCCGAGAACTGGAACCCGAAGAAGGCGTTTCAGCTTGAAAGCCTGCTGATGGCCGGGCCGTTCTGGGCCGGGGTCGAGGCGGTGTCAGGCCTGTCTTCGGGTTATGGTCGGACGGGGCGGCTTCAGCCGGTTGCCGACGCGGCGGCGCTGGAGCTGGCGCGGGCGCGGACGGAAACGGCGGCGGAGCTTTGGGGCGACCACGCGATCTGGGAGGTTGTGCGGACTGGGGGTGCCGGCTGGGCGCCTCACTCGCCCACGGGTTATTTCATCCGCGACACGCTGAGCGCGCGCATTCATCCGCGCCGCGCCTGCGAGAGCCTCGCCGCGGCGCTGGCGCTTCGCGAATGCCCGGTTGTTGCCGAGGCGGACGAGGCGGGGCACGTCGTCCATGCCACCGGATGGCAGGGGCTAGAGGTGCTCTCGAAGGCGTTCGGTGGAGCCGTCGGGACCGGTGTGAAGGGGCAGGCGGTTCTCTTGCGTCATGCCGCGCCGGTGGATGCGCCACAGCTTTTCGTCGACGGTCTTCACATCGTGCCCCATGCCGATGGAACCGTTGCCATCGGATCGACGACGGAACGGGAGTTCGACGCGCCGGGTACGGTCGACGCGGCTGCCGATGAACTTGTGGAGCGGGCCGTGGAACAGGTGCCGATCCTGCACGGGGCGGCGATTGCCGGGCGTTGGGCCGGGGTGCGGCCAAGGGCGCGATCGCGCGCGCCGATGCTGGGCGGTTGGCCGGGTCGACCCGGTCACTTCATCGCGAATGGCGGGTTCAAGATCGGGTTCGGGATGGCCCCGAAAGTAGCCGAGATCATGGCCGATCTGGTGCTGGAAGGGCGCGACGTCATCCCCGAGGCGTTCGGCGTCGCGGCGAACCTTCCGTCCTAGCCCGCTTCGGCGATCATGCATTGGCGCCCATCGGGCGCTGCGACCCAATAGGTGCCACCGCGCGCGCAGAGCGACGCATGTTCAGGCAGGCACAGGGGTGCGGTGGCGCGGAATGCGAATCGCGACAGGACACCCTGTCTGTCTTGGGCCATGAGCATCAGGTGTTGCGCCAGAAGGGGCCCGTGTATCACGAGGCCCGGATATCCTTCGACATCGCGCGCATAGTCGGCGTCGTAGTGAATCCGGTGACCGTTGAATGTGAGCGCCGAATAGCGAAACAACGTTGTTGCATCGAAGGTGACCTGTCTGGTCTCTTCGGCATCCTGTGGTGCCCGTGGCGGTTCGGCAGGTTCTGCATCGGCGGGCCGGTAGACGAGGTCCTGTTCTTCGGTCAGGGCGATCATGCCGCGTTGGTGGATGTCGTGGCGCAGGGTGACAAAGCCCAATTGCCCCGAGCGCCCGGTCTTCTGCGTGATCGAGACAAGCTGCGTCCGGCGTTCGGCCCGGATGCCCGCCAGAAGCGGGGTGTGAAAGGTGAGGCGTCCGCCGGCCCACATGCGGCGAGGCAACCCCAGATCGGGAATCAGGCCACCCTTGGCGGGATGGCCGTCCGGCCCGAGGGACGCGGGCGGTTCGGCCTGCCAGAAATAGAGGTGATGGGCGAAAGGCGGCAGGGGCTCTCCGGTTGTCGGGGGGCGTGTCGTGATCCCGAGGGTCGCGAGAAGCGCCGCCGCCCGGGCCGGGTCGAGCCTGTCCACCGCGTTGAGTGTCGTATTGCGCGCGCCATCCATGGGCCGGGACAGTAGCGCAGGTTCCCCGCTTCGGCTAGCGCCGGACCTCGGCGCGCAATCTGTCCATCATGTCCCCAAGCATTTTCAGTGAGAGCTCATTCGTGAGCCTGCCATCTGCGTCGAACTGGTTGGAGGCATCCGCCAGCATGAGATCCGGACCGGTCAGGAGACGTGGACCAAAAGGCGTTATCGCGAGGCGCAGGGCATAGCTGGCGCGCGCGCCCCCGGCCCGGCCCGCGGCGGCGGACATGATCGCCACCGGCTTGTCCCGCCATGGCCCGCCCTTGGTCCGGCTGACCCAGTCGAGGGCATTCTTCAGAACCCCCGAGAGAGATTGGTTGTACTCCGGGGTCGAGATGGCCACCGCTTCGGCGGCGGCGATCTGGTCCGACAGGGTCTGGACCGCGTCCGGGATGCCCTCGGCATCTTCGAGGTCGCCGTCATAGAGCGGCAGGCGAAGGTCCGCAGTCTGGGCTGGTCCGCCATAAAGGCGAGCGGCCTCCGCCAGAAGTCGGCGGTTGACGGATTGGGCGCGAAGCGACCCGGAAATGCAAAGCAACATGCGAACTCTCTTGCCTGTGTCCAACCATGGGGGACCTAACGCCATCTGTGGCGGGGGCAAGTCCTGGCCTGTGGATAATTCCGGCCCAGAACCGTGATTTCGAACCATATCTTGTGGATAAGCGGCCAGTTGCCGCCCTTGGTGGTGTTCGCGATTGACTCGGGCCCATGCGAAGGCGAACCTTATGGCCAAGGTGGAATCGCCGTCAGAGCAGGAAGGCCATCCAAGGTGCAGTTCACGAAGATCCGGCTGAACGGATTCAAGAGTTTCGTTGATCCGACCGAAATGGTGATCGCGGAGGGGCTGACCGGTGTGGTCGGCCCCAATGGCTGTGGCAAGTCGAACCTTCTGGAAGCGTTGCGCTGGGTGATGGGGGAGAACCGGCCCACGGCGATGCGAGGCGACGGGATGGAAGACGTGATCTTTGCCGGCACGTCGCGGCGTCCGGCGCGGAACTTTGCCGAGGTTTCGGTTCTGATCGACAATTCCGACCGGCTTGCGCCCCAAGGGTTCAACGATGCCGACATGATCGACATCGCCCGCCGGATCACGCGGGATGCGGGATCGGCCTACAAGGTGAATTCCAAGGATGTTCGGGCGCGCGATGTGCAGATGCTGTTCGCCGATGCCTCGACCGGGGCGCATTCACCCGCACTTGTCCGCCAGGGCCAGATTTCGGAATTGATCAATGCAAAGCCGAAATCGCGGCGGCGCATTCTGGAGGAGGCGGCGGGGATCTCGGGCCTGTATCAGCGGCGCCACGAGGCGGAGCTGAAGCTGAGGGGCGCCGAGACGAACCTGGCGCGGGTCGATGATGTGATCGAGCAGCTTGCGCAGCACCTGGCGCAGCTTGCGCGGCAGGCGCGGCAGGCGGCGCGGTACCGCGAATTGAGCGAAGGGCTCCGCCAGGCCGAGGGGCTCTTGCTCTATCGGCGGTGGCGAGAGGCGGACGAGGCCTCTTCGGCGGCCGAGGCCATTCTGGTAGAGCGCGTGCGCGCGGCCTCGGAAGCCGAGCGGATGGCGCGAAAATCAACTGAAGCCCGCGAAAAGGCGGATCAGGCCCTGCCGCCGTTACGGGAAGAGGCGGCGATCGCCGAGGCCGTGCTGCAGCGGCTGATGGTGCAGCGCGACACGCTCGCCGATCAGGAGGCGCGGGCGCTGGCGGCGATCGAGACGCTGGAGGCCCGGATCGCGCAGCTTTCGCTGGACATCGACCGCGAACATGCGCTGAGCCGTGATGCCGACGAAACCGTGACGCGGCTGGAGGAAGAGGCGGCGCAACTGGCCGCCGATGGCGAGGGTCATGGCGAGAAACTTGCCGAGGCCGAGGCGGAGGCACGGGATGCCGCGCAGGTACTTCAGGAACGCGAGGGATCCTATTCGCGCCTGACCGAGGACGTGGCCCGCCTCGCCGCACGGCATCAGTCGGCGCAACGCCTGTTGGAGGATGCCCGCAGCACGGCCGAACGCAATGACGCGGAGATGGCCAGGGCCGAAGCGGCGGCGAAAGCGGCGCTGGATGCCGAAAGCGCCGCCGGCGCGGCATTTGAAGAGGCCGAAGCGGCGCTTGCCGTTGCAACCGAGGCGGCAGCCGACGCAGAGGCCGCATTGGCCCGGGCCGACGATGCCCGTGGCGCGGCGCAGTCGCGAGAGGCCGAGGCACGCGCGAGCCGGTCCGAGGCGGAGGGCGAGGTCAGCGCGCTGAAGGCCGAAGTCGGAGCACTGGCGCGGCTTGTCGATCGCGACACGGCCGAGGGCGGGCAGGTTCTGGACCTTCTGCGCGTGGCGTCGGGTTATGAAAAGGCGCTGGGCGCGGCCCTGGCCGACGATCTGCGCGCGCCTGCGGTGGCGGATGATGCCGCGACCGGTTGGGCGTTGTTGCCCGCCTATTCGAAGGCGCAGCTTTTGCCCAAGGGCGTGGCGGCGCTGACGAACCATGTAAGCGTGCCGGAGGTTCTGGCCCGCAGGCTCGGGCAAGTGGGCCTTGTGGACAAGGCCGATGGTGCGCGCCTGCAATCGGAACTTCTGCCGGGTCAGCGGCTGGTGAGCATCGAGGGCGATCTGTGGCGCTGGGACGGGTTCCGGGCCGGGGCGGACGACGCGCCATCGGCGGCGGCCCTGCGGTTGCAGCAGCTGAACCGGTTGCAGGAGTTGAAACAGGATCTGGTCGAGGCTTCGGCCCGGGCCGAAGGCGCGGCGCAGGCGCATGAGCATCTCAAGGCCCGGTTGCAGTCCGTGACGGAGGCGGACGTGGCGGCACGTGACGCCCGCAGGGCGGCCGATGCCGCGGTGACCGAGGCCAGCCGTGCCCTGTCGCGGGCCGAAGCCGAGCGGAGCATTGCGGCCGGGCGGCTCGAGGGTCAGAGGCTTGCCGTGCGGCGCCATGGCGACGAGGCGACGGCGGCGCGCGGGCGGATGCGCGAAGCCGAAGCGGCGCTTGCCGACCTGGACGATCTGGAGGTTGCGCGGGCCGAGGTCGAGGACGTGAAGGTGGCCGTCGAGGCCGCACGGATGACGATGATGACCCGCCGGTCGGGTCTGGATGAGTTGCAGCGACTGGGCGAGGATCGGGCACGCCGGGCCGAGGCGATCACGCGCGAGGTCGATGGCTGGCGCAAGCGCGCCTTGACCGCCGGAACGCGCATTGCCGAACTCGAGGCCCGCAAGACCGCTTCGGACGAGGAGCTGAAGGTTGCGCGTGAGGCGCCGGGGCAGATTGCCGGGGACCGGGCGCGTCTGGCCGATCAGATCGATGAGGCCGAGACGCGGCGCAGCGCCGCTGCGGATACGCTGGCCGAGGCCGAGACCGCCGCGCGTCAGGCGCTAGACGCCGAGCGCGGCGCGGAACGGGCCGCGTCGGAAGCGCGGGAGGCGCGGGCGGCCGCCGATGCGCGGGCCACCAGCGCCCGCGAGGCGGTGACCATGGCCGCGCAGCGCATTCTTGAAGAACAGGAGGCGACCCCGGCCGAATTGCTGGACCGGCTTGGGGATGATCCCGACAAGATGCCGCCCGCCGCACATGTCGAGGCGGATGTGGCCCGGCTGAAGCGCCAGCGCGATGCACTTGGCTCGGTCAACCTTCGGGCCGAAGAGGATGCGCGCGAGGTGCAGGCCGAGCATGACATGCTCACCACCGAGAAATCCGATCTTGAACAGGCTATCCGGGCGCTTCGCTCGGGTATCGCGGGGCTGAACAAGGAGGGGCGCGAGCGTCTTCTGACGGCCTTCGAACAGGTGAATTCGAATTTCGGCATGCTGTTCAAGCACCTGTTCGGCGGTGGCGAGGCGAAACTTGTCATGGTCGAGAGCGAGGATCCACTTGATGCCGGGCTGGAGATCCTGTGCCAGCCTCCGGGCAAGAAACTGGCGACGCTGAGCCTGTTGTCGGGGGGCGAGCAGACCTTGACGGCGCTTGCCCTGATCTTCGCGGTGTTCCTGGCGAACCCGGCGCCAATCTGTGTGCTGGACGAAGTCGACGCGCCCCTGGACGACGCCAACGTGAACCGGTTTTGTGACCTGTTGGACGAGATGACGCGCCGGACGGACACGCGGTTCCTGATCATCACCCACCATGCAGTGACGATGGCGCGGATGGACCGGTTGTTCGGCGTGACCATGGGAGAGCAGGGGGTCAGCCAGCTCGTGTCGGTGGACCTGCGCCGCGCGGAAGCAATGGTGGCCTGATCTGCGGCAGCAACCACCTGTTAACCTTGGGCATGTACCCTGAGCGAGGAAACAGTGGGACCAGTTTGTTATGCGTGAAGTCGTCTTATATGCGATTGCCATGGGGATTTTGGCGGCCTCGGGCGGGCCGCCACCGCAGCCGGGCGCAATGGAACGGGCGCCAATCGCCCAGGTTTCGGCGGGTGCGATCACGAAGTTCTGAGGTTCCTTCGCGGGTCAGCCTGTTAGGCTGCCCCATGAGATTCCTTTTGATGACCCTGGCGTTCGGTGCCCTTTTTGCGGCAGTGCCCGCCGTTGCGCAGGGCGTAAGGGACAATGACCGCCGTCTTAACGCCGCCGAGATCACCGATATGCTTTCGGGCCGCATCGTCGAATTCCACGATGGTTCGAAGTCGCGCTACGGTGCCGATGGCAGCTATGCCTATACCTATGCGGACGGAGAGCCGCCCTTTGTCGGCGCTTATACCGCGGGCGATGACGGTCGGGTCTGTGTCAGCTTCGAGAATGGCGCGGCCCGTTGCGATCACTATGTGATGGACGGGACGCGCCTGATTCTGGTCATCGCGGACGGGACGCGCTTTCCGGTCCGGTCCCTGACCGAGACTCCGTCAGAGTTTGCCGAGTAGTTCGGTCGTTGGCCAGGCATCCGCCGGAAGCCCCAGCCTTGCCTGTTCCTTCTGGACGGCTTCCCGCGTCATCCGACCCAGAATGCCGTCGATGCCGCCGACATCGTGGCCGCGAGACGTGAGTTTCTGTTGCAGGGTCTTCATCTGGCCCTCGGACAGGGCCGGGGACGGATTACCCGCATCGAAGACCGGCGCGCCCTCGAGGCGGGTTGCGAAATAGGCGGCGGTCATCACGTAGACGAAGCTCTTGTTCCATTCGAAATAGACGTTGAAATTCGGATAGGCGAGGAAGGCCGGGCCGTTGCGGCCCTGTGGCAGAAGGATCGATGCGGGCAGGTTCGATGGGCCAAGTGACCCGGAACGCGGTCTTATCCCGAGTTTCGTCCAGTCGGCGACGGAGCGCGTCACCTCGAGCCCGGTCAGGCGGAGGTCCAGCCCGTCGGGCAGCACGATTTCCTGCATCCAGGGCTCGTTCGGACGCCAGCCCAGCGACGACAGCATGTTTGCTCCGGACATGAGCGCATCCGGGGCAGAGGTCTTGAGCGTCACGTGCCCGTCGCCGTCTCCGTCGATCCCGTTCTCGATGATGTCGCCGGGCAGCATCTGGACCATCCCGATCTCGCCCGCCCATGCGCCGGTGGTGCGCGCGGGGTCGAGATCGCCCTTTTCGAACAGTTCGAGCGCGGCGAAGACCTGGGGTCGGAACAGGTCGGGCCGGCGGCAATCATGGCTGAGGGTCATCAGCGCATTGACCGTGTTGAAGTCGCCCTGAACCGCGCCGAAATCGGTCTCGAACGCCCAGAACGCCAGCAGCACACCCCGATTCACACCCCAGCGCCGCTCGATCTGGTCAAAGACGGCGTCATAGCGTTCGGCATTGCGAATCCCGTTATTGACGCGGTTCTGACTGATCAATCTGCGGGCGAAATCGGTGAAGGGCATCTGAAAGATTCCCTGGGATCTGTCGGCCCGGATGACATTCGGATCCTGCCGGGCGGATGCAAAGAACCGGTCGACGGTCGCGCGATCATGGCCCAGACGGACCGCTTCCGATTTCATCCGCGAAACGAAATCCGAAAAGCCGCCACCGCAGGCGACGTTCGCCGAGACGGGTGAGGCGATCAAACTGGCGAACAGGGTGGCATAAAGGGTACGCATGGGCTCTCCGATCCATTGGTCCTGCATCAGACTACCTGCGCATCCGTATCTTGCAACCGCCCGCGGAGACGGGTTTCAGACCGGGTTGGGCGAATTTACGCTTACATAACCTTCGTTACCCGGATATTAACCTTTGGTTAGGAAATTCGGTAAAGTTTGATCCGTGGGGGGTAGGCGTATGCGCCGAGCGTACGGATTGTTCGAGGTCACATGCACGTCTTGATTGTCGAAACCGACACAGCGCTTGCCAGTATCTGGAAGCGCCACCTGGAGCGTCAGGACACTGTCGTTATGTTGTCGACGTCCCAATCGGAAGCGATCGGTCTGCTTCAGCACGAGCCGATCGATGTCATCGTTCTCAGCCTGGAACTTGAGCAGGGCAGCGCGTTCGCCGTGGCGGATTTCGCGAGCTACCGCCGCCCAGATGCACGGGTGGTCTTTGTCACCCGGTCCGGATTCTTTTCGGACGGGTCGATCTTTGGCCTTATCCCGAACACGGCGGCATTCATTCCAGCCATGACGCCGCCCGACGATCTTGCTGCGATCGTCGAGCATCACGGGCGTGCGGTTGCCTAGGCGGCGGCACTCTTCATCTTCTCGCGCCGATGCGGTTCGGACCAGTCGATCACGGGGTTGATCGGGATGATCCGGTACGGATTTATCGTGTCGTGGCTGTAGTGATAATGCCGGACGAAATGGTCGAAGTGGACCGTCTCGGCAATCCCCGGCATCTGGTAGAGTTCGCGGGTGTAGGCCCAGAGATTGGGATAATCGACGATCCGCCGCCGGTTGCATTTGAAATGCAGGTGATAGACCAGATCGAAACGCAACAGCGTTGGCAGTAGCCGCCAATCGGCCTCGGTCACCCGGTCGCCCATCAGATAGCGATTGTACCCCAAATGCTCTTCGAGCCAGTCCAGCGTTTCGAACACTTCGTGGACAGCGCCGTCATAGGCGGATTGCGAGGTTGCGAAACCTGCCCGGTAGACCCCGTTGTTCAGCGTGTCATAGATCCGGGCATTCACCGCCTCGATCTTGTCGCGCAACGCCACGGGCCAGTAGTCGTCGGTATTGCCGGTCAGCCCGTTGAATGCCGAATTGAACATCCGGATGATTTCGGAGCTTTCATTGGAAACGATGGTTCCCTTCTTCTTGTCCCAGAGGATGGGAACCGTCACCCGTCCCGACGTGTGCGGATCGGCGGCAAGGTAGATGTCGCGGGCAAAGGCATGTCCCATCAGCCTGTCCCCGGTCGCACCGGGGAAATCGGTCGAGAATGTCCAGCCATCGGAGAGCATGTCGGGATGGACAACGGAGATCGGGATCAGGTCTTCGAGCCCTTTCAGCGCCCGGAAGATCAGCGTTCGATGCGCCCATGGGCAGGCGAATGAGACGTAGAGATGGTACCGGTCGGCCTCGGCCTTGAACCCGCCGTTGCCTGACGGTCCGGCCTCCCCGTCAGGGGTGATCCAGTTGCGGTAGGCGGCAGACTTCCTGACGAACTTCCCGTCCGTGGCACTTGTGTCGTACCATTCGTCGCGCCACGTTCCGTCGACCAGTTGACCCATGCTCTCTTCCTTTCCTCTTGACCATCCCGAACCTAGACTGCCTTTCCCGAAACAACAGCCTTATCCGGGCGCAGGCTTCGTGCGGTGGCGCACACCGATCGGGCCGGTGCGAAACAGCTTGGACAACGATGCGAAATTGTCGCGGGGAAACAGCATGTTGACGAACGAATCCTTGACCGGCGGCGGATTCGCTTCATGCTCAGCGCCATCTCGGGGGAGTGTTGTGATGTCTGAGTTTCTTCCAAAGGAAGTCCGGGCCGGGCTGGAACTGGCCAGAAAAGAGGCCATGCGCCGCAAGAGCAGACTTCGTCTGCAGATTGGCGATCAGCAGTTCACGATCCTCAGGTTATGGGAAAAGGGCTTTGCCCTAGATCCCGCCAGCGCACCCCATCTGCGTGGCCTTGTGGACATCTACGACGGCGCCCAGCACCTGTCGCAATGCCTGATCGTGGCCTCGGAACAGGACGGGGCCGAGATGGTCTATGAGTTCAAGCGCGCGACACCCGCATCGGAGAAGGCGCCGCGGGACTATGCCCGCGACGAGGATGCGCCCGTAGCCCTTCTGACGCAGCAGTAGAGCCTACTGGAGATCGGCGAAGGCCGTCTGAAGGCGGGCGACCGCTTCCTCGATTCTGACGCGCTGGGTGCCAAGGTTGAACCTCAGGAATGTCTCGCCCCCGGGGCCGAAACTGTCGCCGTGATTGGCGGCGATCCCGGCGCCTTGTTCAACGCGGGCGATGAATTCGGTGGGTTCCATGCCGGTATCGGCGAAATCGACCCAGGCCAGATAGGTGCCTTCGAGCGGGATCGATTTGAGGCCAGGTATCGCATTCACGCCTGCGTCGAAGAGCTTGCGGTTCGCGTCTAGATAGGACACCTGCGCATCCACCCATGCCGCGCCCTCGGGTGAATAGCAGGCCGTGACCATGGTCATCCCCATCGTGTGGGTTGCAAGGCTCAGCGCCTTCATCCTTTTATCGAAGGCTGTGCGCAACGTGTCGTCGGAAATGATCACATTGCCCACATGCATCCCGGCGGTATTGAAGGTTTTCGAGATGGCGGTGAGCATGATCAGCCGGTCAAGGATGCCATCGATCCTGGCCATCGGGATATGGGTATGGCCGGAAAAGACCAGATCGTGATGGATTTCGTCCGAGACGAGGATGAGGTCGTTCCGCCGGGCGAACTCGGCGATGGATTCGAGCTCCTCGCGCGTCCAGACCCGGCCCACGGGATTGTGGGGAGAGCAGAAGACGATCATCTTTTCGCGCCCGGTGAGGGCGGCCTGAGCGGCGTCCAGATCAAGCTCGTACCGGTCGCCCTGTCGGACGAGCGGCGCATTCACCACCTCGCGCCCGGCCGCTTTGATCACCCGGGAAAAAGCGTGATAAACCGGCGGGAAGATGACGATGCCATCGCCGGGTGCGGTATAGGTGTCGAGACAAAGGCCGATGGCGTTCACAAGGCCCGTGGTGGTGAAGATCCATTCGGGCCGGACCGGCCACCCGTGCCGGTGCGTCATCCACCAGTCTATCGCCGCCTCATAGGCCTGTTGATCCCCACCATAGCCGAACACGCCGTGGTCGATCATGCGCTGCATGGCGTCGAGTACGTTCCGGGGTGCGCGAAAGTCGGTATCAGCCACCCACATGGGCAGGCAGCCCTCTTTCGGCACGTTGTAGAACTTCTGCGCATTGTCCCATTTGTTGCAATGGGTTCCGCTACGGTCGATGATTTCGTCGAAATCCATGCTCTCTCCAATTCTCTGGCGTGCAAACTAGCGGGATGATTGTCCGGAGCAACACGATTGCGAAGATGGCGCTCCTATCCTAAATGAACGTCATGGCTGTACGTGAGATCCTGATCCATCCCGACCCGCGGTTGAAAAAGGCCGCAGACCCTGTTGCCGACGTGACGACAGAACTGCGCCGGCTTGCCGATGACATGCTCGAGACGATGTATGATGCGCCGGGGATCGGGCTTGCCGCGCCGCAGGTCGGCATCCTGTCCCGATTGCTGGTGATGGATTGCGTCAAGGAAGAAGGCGCCCCGCCGCGGCCCATGGTGCTGATCAATCCAACGATCACCTGGGCGTCCGAGGCGTTGAACACTTATGAAGAGGGCTGTCTTTCGATCCCCGAGCAATACGGGGATGTGGAGCGCCCGGCGGAAGTTCAGGTGCGCTGGACCGATCTGGATGGGGCGGCGCAGGAAGAGAAATTCTCGGGCCTCTGGGCCACTTGCGTCCAGCATGAGATCGACCATCTGAACGGCAAGCTGTTCATAGATTACCTCAAGCCATTGCGGCGGCAGTTGATCACCCGCAAGATGGTCAAGTTGAAACGAGAGCGCGCACGCGCGTGACGGTGCGTCCTTTCGTGATGTGGCCGGACCCGCGGCTTCGGACACCGGCGGACCCGGTCTCGGAAATAACCGACGAGATCCGCGCGATTTGGGATGACATGATCGAGACCATGGATGCGATGCCGGGCGTCGGGCTTGCCGCGCCGCAGATCGGGGTGCCGCTGCAGCTTGCCGTGGTCGATGCCAGCGACGAGCGCGGCAAGGCGATCCGTCTGGCGAACCCGGTTCTGGTCAATGCGTCTGACGAGAGCCGCCCCTATCCCGAGGGAAGCCCGAACCTGCCCGGCGTCTCTGCCGAGATCGTCCGGCCGGTTCGCGTCGTGGTGCGCTACCTAGATGCCGGGGGGCAGGAGACCGAGCGCGCGTTCGAAGGATTGTGGGCGACGAGCGTGCAGCATCAGATCGACCATCTTGCGGGCCGGATGTATTTTGACCGCCTGAGCCGGACCAAGCGAGATATGCTGATCCGGAAATCGAGGAAGGGCGCACGATGAGAGTGGTCTTCATGGGAACGCCGGAGTTCTCGGTGCCTGCGCTCGAGGCGCTTGTGCGCGCGGGACACAAAGTCGTCGCGGCCTATTGCCAGCCGCCGCGTCGGGCGGGGCGGGGCCAGAAAGAGCGGCTTTCGCCGGTCCATCGCGCGGCGCTCATGCTGGGTGTGCCGGTGCGCCATCCCGGAACGCTGCGCAGCCCCGAGGCGCAGGCGGACTTTGCAGTACTCGATGCCGATGTGGCCGTTGTGGTGGCCTATGGGCTTATCCTGCCGCAAGCGATCCTCGACGCTCCCCGCCATGGTTGCCTGAACATCCACGCGTCGCTCTTGCCCCGGTGGCGGGGTGCGGCGCCGATCCACCGAGCCATTCTGGCCGGAGATGCAGAGACGGGCATCTGCATCATGCAGATGGAGTCGGGGCTTGATACGGGGCCTGTTCTGATGCGGTCCGCAACGCCTATCGGCGCGACCGAGACCACCGGTGATCTTCACGACCGTCTGGCGAAGATGGGGGCCGAGCTCATCTGTCTGACGTTGGGGCGGTTGGGAGAACTCGTGCCCGCGCCGCAGACCGACGACGGCGCGAGCTATGCCAGCAAGATCGACAAGGCAGAGGCGCGGATCGACTGGACAGGTCCCGCCGACGGGATCGACCGGCAGATCAGGGCCCTCTCGCCTTTTCCCGGAGCATGGACGACGCTGGGCGGCAAGCGATTGAAGCTCTTGCGGAGCACGGTCGCTGCGGGGCAGGGTGACCCGGGCGAGGTACTCGAGGGGTTCATCATTGCCTGTGGGTCCGGAGCGGTCGAAATCACCGAGGCCCAGATCGAGGGGCGCGAGCGTCAGGGGACGAATGCGTTTCTGAACGGGACGCCCTTGCCGCCCGGAACCCGGTTAGGAGAATAGACGATGTTTCCCACGTTGATCGGCACGGTCGTGGTCGCGGGTATCGTTGGATATCTCGCCGAGAGGTCTGGGTTCACCCATAACGGCTACCTTCAATCCATCATCATCTGCGTGGGTGGCGCATTCCTGTTCTATTTCCTGACACTTATGTTCGGCATCAGCTTTGGCCGCCCCGGCGTCAACGCGATCATCGCCTCGGTGGGCGCGCTGGTGATCGTTCCCACCCATTGGCGCAAGTAGCGCCTAGTCGCGGCTCTTGCCGGGCTTGAACGGTTCCATCCCGGCGCGGGCCAGTTCATCGGCGCGTTCGTTTTCCGGGTGGCCCGCATGGCCCTTGACCCATTCCCATGTCACGTCATGGCGGTGCTGCGCTTTGTCCAGCCGCTCCCACAGGTCCACGTTCTTGACCGGTTTCTTGTTCGAGGTGCGCCAGCCGTTGCGCTTCCAGCCATGGATCCAGCCGGTCACGCCGTTCTTCACATAGGCGCTGTCGGTGACGATGGTGATCTTTGACGGGCGCGACAGCGCCTCGAGTGCGGCGATCGCGGCCAGAAGCTCCATCCGGTTGTTCGTGGTCTCGCGCTCTCCGCCATTGAGTTCGCGTTCGCGCAGAACCGTGTCACCCTCGCGGGCGATCATCAGTGCACCCCAGCCCCCTGGCCCGGGGTTTCCGGAGCAGGCCCCGTCAGTATAGGCGAAGAGTTCAGGCATATGCGCGCACCGCGATCCAGGGCGCGTCTTCACCCGACAGCCCGCGAGCCGTTCCCGTCGCGGTCGCGTCGATGGAAAAGCCTGCATCCCCAAGCAGGGCTGCAAGCTCGTCCGGCTGATAATAGGCGTAGAACCGGCCGAGACTGTCGCGGTGTTCGCCCGTACCGGTCTTGACGGCGATATGAAAGAGACCGCCCTCGCGAAGCGCCGCGTGAACCTGTGCGAGATGCCCCGGGAACTCGGATTTGGGCGCGTGGAGAAGGCTGAAATTGGCCCAGATGCCATTGTAGAAATCGAGCGCATCGAGGTCGGCGAATGCCGCTTGCTGCGCGGCGACGCCAAGCGTCTTGGCCATGCCCACCATTTCCGCCGAGGCGTCTGTTGCGTCCACCTCAAGCCCGGCGTCCATCATCCGCTTCGCCGCGACCCCAGGGCCGCAGCCAAGGTCGAGCACGCGCGCGCCTGTCGGAACCGCGGCGATGAACGCCGCCAACAGCGGGTCGTCCGACGCCTCTTCTGCGATCACGGCATAGTCCGCGGCCTTCTCTTCGTAGATCGCAAGGGTTCTGGGATCTGTCATCAGAACGCCACGACGGCGAGGCAGGCAATGACCACGACGGTCAAAAGAATGCGCAACTGCATCCACCAAGGCGGGGACAGTTCCTGCTTCCAGAACATGTAGTCGAGCGCCAGGAGCCCCAGATATCCGGTGATCAGGTAGGTGGCCGCCGAGGTCGGGCCGCCACCCACGAAGAAGAACGCCCAGAGTGCGGGCAGGACCGAAAGGGCATAGCCCGTGGTGGCGACGCTGCCCGTGGCCCGGGTCGCGAAGCCCCAGAGAACGCCCGACATGAAAGACAGGATGATCGTTCCGTAGAAGAGCTGGATATGCGGGCTGATGAAGCGGGGGCCGAACCAGCTTTGCCCCAGCTCTGCCAACGTGGGGTTGAACGCAGTCGCCGTGCCCCAAAGGAACGGGATCAGGCCTGCAAGGCCAAGGATCAGGGCGGAGGAGGGGATACGGTTCATGCAGTTGCTTTTGGGCAATCCTGCCGGGGCTGGCAAGGGTCAGACGCGCGTTTTCAGATGCGCGATAAGCCGCGCCGAGCGGCGGAGGGCGGTGAAGGACGCCCCGAGGGCGACGGCCCAGAGCGCGAGGGTGAGTGCCCATTGGCTTCCGGTTGTGATGATCTCTCCCGCGCCGAGAACCGCGCCAAGGGTGATCGCCGCCATACGCTGGGGTTTCGCCATGGGTCCCGAGAAATCCACCGGCGCGCCTTCGGAGCGTCCAAGCTCACGGATATAGGCGGTCAGCACCGCAGCCGTCGCCGCCGCGAACCCGAGCGTGGGCTGATCCAGTGCAAGGCCCGCTCCGACGAGGATCGCGATATCAGCGAACCGGTCGGGGGCCTCGTTCCAGAACGGGCCATCGGGCGCGGCCTGCCCGCCCTCGACCGCGACCATGCCGTCGAACAGGTTGCAGAGGAGCCGCAACTGGCAGAACAGTGCGCCCGTGATCAAGAGAAGGGCGCTGGCCGTGGCGCCGGTCCGGGCCGAGATCCAGAAGGCGAGCCCCGCAAGGGCCGCGAAGGCGACGCTGGCCTGCGAGATCATGTTGGGGGTAATGCGGGACCGCGCGAGCGACCGGGCCGCGGCTGCCGCCCATCTGCTGTTTCGGGTCGCGATTGGTCTGCGTTCAGCCATGATGCGCCTTCCAGACCCTTTGGGTGTAGATCGCGGCATAGATCGTGGCGACGGTGGTGGGAACGGCCAGGGTCCGAAGCACCTCTGGCGTGCCCGCGGCCGTGTGGATCAGTGACAGGGCCGTGACCGAAAGCGCGAAGGCCGCGAGGGGAGGAAGAACGCGGCCCGTGACCCCCGGAAGCCGGATGATCAGTGCCTCGAGCATGCGTTTCATGCCCAGCGTGATGAGCGCGGTCATCGTTCCCTGCACCAATCCGGCGATCAGCGGGCCGGGCATGGGATGGGCCGCGTTGGCAAAGACAGCCCAGCCGCCCATCGCGGCGAAGCCACCGGCCATATGGATCCAGGTCCTGTCGGCGAGCGCGGTCATATCGCGGACCAGAAATACCGGATCACATGAAAAAAGATCGGCGCGGAAAAGACCACCGAATCCATCCGGTCGATGAACCCGCCATGCCCGGCGATAAGATGGCCCCAATCCTTGACGCCGCGGTCGCGCTTGATGGCCGACATCACCAGACCGCCGAGAAACCCTGCAAGGGATATGCCAAAGGCGATGCCCGCCGATTGCAGGATCGTGAATGGCGTGATCCACCACAGCGCCGCGCCCACCAGAGTTGCCGACAGGACACCGCCCACGAGGCCCTCCCACGTCTTGGAGGGCGACAGGTTCGGCGCAACCTTGTGCCGTCCGACAAGCTTGCCCCAAGTGTACTGGAGAACGTCGGATAGCTGCACCACGACGACCAGAAAAGCGATCAGCAGGATGTTACGCCCCTCGTACCCTTCGATCCGAAGCGTCAGGAGCGCGGGCACATGCGAGACGCAATAGACGCAGACCATCAACGCCCATTGCAGTTCGGACATACGGCTGAGGATATTGCGGGTATCGCCCTGAAGCACGGCGATCATCGGCAGCAGCAGGAATGCGTAGACCGGGATGAAGACCGAGTAGAGCCCGTACCATTCGTCCCAGATCAGCCAGTAATGAAACGGAAGGATGATGAAGAAGGCCGTGGCGATGGACCAGTGGTCGGACACGCGTCGGGTCGTGAGCGTCACGAATTCGCGCAAGGCGGCGAAAGAGCAAAGGGCGAACAGGATGATGACCCCGGTCCGGCCCGCCAGAAACGCAAGCGAAAGGAGTGCCACCATGGCCCACCACGCCATGATGCGGGCATTCAGGTTGTCGATCGTCGGGTTTCGCCCATCCCGCCCAAGCCGGGCGCGAAGGCCCTGGCCGATCACCGTTGCCAGAACCAGAAGCGCTCCGATGCCGGACAGGAGCAGCAGAAAATCGCTCTGCGCCCCGTTCATGACGGTGTGCTTTCAGGCGCAAGCGCCAACAGGGCCGCCGCCGCTCGTGCCAGGAATTCCTTGCGGTCCTCGCCGGGTTCCACGCGGATCGGCGGACCGAATGTGACGGTGCAGAGAAGCGGTATGGGAATGACCTTTCCCTTCGGCATCACGTGATTCAGGTTCTCGATCCAGACGGGCACGAGGTCGATCTCGGGTCGCTGCGACGATATGTTGTAGATCCCGCTTTTGAACGGGAGTAGCGGTTCGTCGGAGTTGTTGCGGCCGCCCTCTGGAAAGATGATGAGGGACGAACCTTCATCGACCGCAGCCAGGATCGCCTCCATCGGGTCGGAGGTGCGCATCTCGGGTCGGCGTTCGACAAGGACGGTATTGAAGACCGACCTTCCGATGAATTCGCGCAATGGATTCGCCAGCCAGTAATCGCTTCCCGCCACCGGCCGGGTTCGTTGGCGCAGCGCGACCGGCAGGACGGCCCAGATCAGGATCAGATCGCCGTTCGATGTGTGATTGGCGTAGTAGACACGGTGTGCCGGGACCGGTTCGACACCATCCCATATCCCGCGCACCGCCGTGATCAGGCGGGCGAAGATGACGATTGCGGCGCCCGTCAGCGAGGCAAGCAGCGCCTTCACGCAGGCTCGCGCAATATGCGGGGCACTTTGAACTCCACCCGTTCCACAGCGGTTTCGACCAGTTCGACGGTCACGGCATACCGCGCCCGGAACGCATCTATCACTTCGTTCACAAGGATTTCCGGTGCGCTTGCCCCGGCTGTAAGGCCGATGCTGCGGATCCCGTCGAGCGCCCGCCAGTCGATTTCGGTCGCACGCTGGACGAGTTGGGCATAGCCGCAACCGGCGGCACGGCCGACCTCGACAAGGCGCTTTGAGTTGGACGAGTTGGGCGCGCCGATGACAAGCATCGCGTCACAGCGGTGGGCCATCGCCTTGACCGCCTCCTGCCGGTTCGTCGTGGCATAGCAGATGTCTTCCTTATGCGGCCCCGCGATCGTCGGGAACCGGGCCTGAAGGGCCGTCACGATATCTGCAGTGTCGTCGACCGAAAGCGTTGTCTGGGTTATGAAGGCAAGCTTGTCGGGGTCGCGTGGTGTCACACCCGCCACATCCTCGACCGTTTCCACAAGGATGACCTCGCCCTCGGGCAACTGGCCCATCGTCCCGACAGTTTCAGGATGGCCCTTGTGCCCGATCATGATCATCTGAAGCCCGTTGGAATGGTGGCGCTCGGCCTCGATATGCACCTTGGAGACCAGCGGGCAGGTCGCATCGACGAACACCATCTCGCGGCGGGCGGCCTCGGCGGGCACGGCCTTGGGCACGCCATGCGCCGAAAAGATCACCGGGCGGTCATCGGGGCAGTCGTCGAGTTCCTCGACGAATACCGCGCCCTTGTCGCGCAGAGCATCGACGACATAGCGGTTATGCACGATCTCGTGGCGGACATAGACAGGCGCGCCCCATTTCTCGAGTGCCATTTCGACGATCTTGATCGCCCGGTCGACACCGGCACAAAAGCCGCGTGGTGCGGCAAGGTAAAGGGTCAGGGGTGGTTTGCTCACAGGTGGCGATCCTTATCTGGTGATCCGAAGATAAAGGGGCTGGCCGCTCACGCAACCGCGACTTGACTTTCCAGTGCGGGAATAGCGCAAGTGAGGCGGGAAAAATTCAGGCGGACGATGCGATGAAGCGAAAACTGACAGGCCTGGCGGTGGTCACGGTGTTGCTCACGGTGGCGGGCGTTGGCCTTTGGTATGCGACCGCGGATGCCGAGGGTATTTCGATTCCGTATGAAGATGCCGGTGCGGTGACCGCAGGCGCGAGTCTCTATGCCCAACACTGTGCCGCTTGTCATGGCGCGGAGCTTGCGGGCGATGAAAACTGGCAGGAAACGGATGAAGACGGGCTTCTTCGCGCGCCGCCGCATGACGAGACCGGCCATACGTGGCATCATCCCGACCGGTTGTTGTTCGAGATCACGAAATTCGGGACCGAAGCGGTCGTCGGGGGCGGGTACAAAAGCAACATGCAGGGATTCGGGGATATCCTGACGGATGCCCAGATCCTTTCAGTGCTGGCCTATATCAAGAGCACATGGCCCGAGCGGGTGATTCAGGTTCACGACCGGATCAACGCGGAGGCGGGCGGGTAGAGGACTAGTCCCCTACCGCCGCAGTCTGGCTGACCTCTTCGCGCGGTTCACGCGGCGGACGCCCGATGACTTCCTTCAGCTCGGCCAGTTCGATGAAGTTGTCGGCCTGACGACGCAATTCGTCCGCAATCATCGGTGGGTTGGACCTTAGCGTCGAGACCACCGAGACCCGGACACCCTGACGCTGCAGGCTTTCGACCAGCGGACGGAAATCACCATCGCCGGAAAACAGCACGATGTGATCGACCCGGGGCGCCAGTTCCATCGCGTCGACGGCGAGTTCGATGTCCATGTTGCCCTTGACCTTGCGCCGGCCCTGGCTGTCGATGAACTCCTTCGCGGGCTTCGTCACCATGGAATAGCCGTTGTAGTTCAGCCAGTCGACGAGAGGCCGGATTGGCGAATAATCGTCGTTTTCCAGAAGCGCGGTGTAATAGAAGGCCCGAACGAGCTTGCCGCGCCGCATGAATTCCTGCCGGAGAAGCTTGTAATCGATGTCGAAATCCAAGGCTTTTGCGGCGGCATACAAATTGGATCCTTCGATGAACAGCGCGAGCCGTTCGTCTCTGTAAAACATTGTTTGCTATCCTTCTGATTCCCGGCCGACGGCCGAGGGCCAAATATACGCTCATTCTCGACCGTAAGCCCGCGAGAAAATAGTGGGAAAGTTTTTCGGTTCAACTCAAGAAATCTAATACGCCGTTACGTCACATTCAAAAATTGCCACGTATTTTGGCTGGACACTGCGAATCGGGAACGAATCGGACCCCGACAGCTGCGACTCGGTTCGGGCGCGCTTCGTTTGCGCGCATCGGCGCGGGCACGGGCCGGCGGCGGGTTCGAGGATCGGCCAACAGGCCGGTGCGTCGCCAAGGCAGGGCCCGTGTGTGGGTTTTCGGCTTGTCTTCCTCGGCGCATGGCCCTATCTAACGGCTTTCAGACTTCCCTGTATGCGATTGGAGAAGCAGATGGCCCGCGTGACGGTCGAAGATTGCGTTGATAAGGTTCCCAACCGGTTTGAACTGGTGATGCTGGCCGCACATCGTGCGCGCGAGATCGCCAGCGGTGCACCTCTCACGATCAATCGTGACAATGACAAGAACCCCGTGGTCAGCCTGCGTGAGATCGCCGAAGAGACGCAGCAGGCCGACGATCTGCGCGAGCGGATGATCGAAAGCCACCAGACTCAGATCGAGGTGGATGAGCCCGAAGAAGATGCCATGGCGCTTCTCATGGGGGCGTCCGATGCAGACAAGCCGGCAGAGGACGATATGTCGGAAGAGAAACTCTTGCGCGCTCTCATGGAAGCGCAAGAGCGGCAATAGGGGCTGACGACGCCCCTGCGGAGCGGGCCAGATGAGTATTGACGCCGACGACCTTGTCGCTCTGGTCCGCAACTACAACCCAAAGACCGATGAAAAGATGCTGCGGGCCGCCTATGCCTATGGCGAGCGCATGCATCAAGGCCAACTGCGGCATTCGGGGGAACCCTATTTCACCCATCCCGTCGCCGTCGCCGCGATCCTGACCGAAATGCATCTGGACGACGCGACGATCGTTACCGCGCTGCTCCACGATACGATCGAGGACACGCGGTCGACCTATTCCGAGATCACGAACCATTTCGGCAAGGAAGTGGCCGAGCTTGTCGATGGCGTCACCAAGCTGACGAACCTGCAATTGTCGTCGACCGAGACGAAGCAGGCGGAGAACTTTCGCAAGCTCTTCATCGCCATGTCCAAGGACCTTCGGGTGATCCTGGTCAAGCTGGCCGACCGGCTGCACAACATGCGCACGATCAAGTCCATGCGGCCCGACAAACAGGTCCAGAAGGCGCGTGAGACGATGGATATCTATGCGCCTCTCGCGGGTCGGATGGGTATGCAGTGGATGCGTGACGAGCTTGAGGATCTGTCGTTCCGGGTACTCAATCCCGAAGGGCGGAATTCGATCCTGCGCCGCTTTATCACCCTGCAGCGCGAAACGGGTGACGTCGTTCAGAAGATCACGGGCGATATTCGCAAGGAACTCGAGAAAGCCGGGATCGAGGCGGATGTCTATGGCCGGGCAAAGAAACCCTATTCGATCTGGCGCAAGATGCAGGAGAAGGATCAGGGCTTCTCGCGCCTGTCGGATATCTACGGGTTCCGTGTGATCACCCAATCCGAGGCCGATTGCTATTCCGTCCTGGGGGCGATCCATCAACGCTGGCGGGCGGTGCCGGGCCGGTTCAAGGACTATATCAGCCAACCGAAATCAAACGGCTACCGATCGATCCATACCTCGGTTTCGGGGCGCGATGGAAAGCGTGTGGAGGTTCAGATCCGGACCCGGCAAATGCACGAGGTCGCCGAGGCGGGCGTTGCCGCCCATTGGGCCTATCGGGATGGCCAGCGGGCGAAAAACCCTTTTGCAGTCGATCCTGCCGAATGGATTGCCGGGCTGACCGAGCGGTTCGAAAGTGCCGAAGACCACGACGAGTTCCTCGAACACGTCAAGATGGAGATGTATTCGGACCAGGTCTTCTGTTTCACGCCGAAAGGGGAGGTGGTGAAGCTTCCGCGCGGTGCGACACCGCTGGATTTCGCCTATGCGATTCATACTCGGATCGGTGACAGTTGTGTCGGTGCAAAGGTCGACGGGATCCGCGTGCCCCTTTGGACACGGCTCAAGAACGGCCAATCGGTTGATATCATCACTGCCGAGGGCCAGCGCCCCCAGGCCACTTGGATAGAAATCGTGGCCACGGGACGGGCCAAGGGCGCGATCCGGCGCAGTCTTCGCGAGGAAGACCGCGAACGGTTCGTGAAGCTTGGAAAGGAATTGACCCGCGTCGCATTCGAGCATGTGGGAAAGCGCGCATCGGAAAAGGCCCTGATGACCGCCGCGCGCCATATGGGTCTGTCCGATTCCCGCGAGCTTCTGGCGCAGATCGGCTCGTCCGAACTTGCGGCGCGGGACGTGATCCGTACGCTCTATCCCGATCTTGCCCTGCGCTCGGGAGACGAGATCGACAAGGCGCATGCCGTTGTTGGGCTTGATGGAGATCAGAGCTTTGAGCGGGCTCCCTGCTGCCAGCCGGTCCCCGGCGAACGGATCGTGGGGATCACGTTTCGTGGCAAGGGCGTCATCATTCACGCGATCGATTGCCCCGCGCTTGAGGAGTACGAGGACAAGCCGGAGCGCTGGATCGACCTTCGCTGGCATTCCGGCCAGCACCAGCCGGTCTACGACGTCAGTCTTGATATGACGATTTCGAACGATGCCGGTGTTCTGGGGCGTCTGTGCACGCAGATCGGTGAACAGAAGGCCAATATTTCCGATCTTCGCTTTCTTGACAGAAAGCCGGACTATTATCGGCTGATTGTCGATGTAGATCTTCGGGATGTGGAGCATCTTCATGCGGTGATGCTGGCGCTCGAGGCCGACAGCGATGTCGCCGCGATTTCCCGGCACCGGGATCCGACGCGCAGAGTTCAAACCGCTGGCGCCAAGGGATAGTGGGTTTTGTTCAAGAGGCGGTCACCACGAACCTATACCGAGACGGTCCTGCGGTGGATCTATCCGCGCGGCGGCTGGACCCGCGCTGGGCGTTACGTCGTGCACCGGCTGCGGCGACTTCCCGATCCCGCGCACAAGATCAGCCGGGGCATCGCCGCCGGGGTGTTCGCCAGCTTCACGCCCTTCTTCGGGTTTCATTTCGTCATCGCGTGGCTGATTGCGGTCGGTCTGCGCGGCAATATCCTTGCGGCGCTTCTGGCGACCTTTTTCGGAAATCCGGTGACCTTTCCGATCATCGCGACCTTCTCGGTCGAGTTCGGGTCTTGGCTTCTTGGGGCGCCCCGCGTGCCTCCGCAGGATATCCTTCTTGGCTTCTCGCTTGCCTCGGTCGAGCTGTGGGGCAACATCGCGGCGATCTTTTCGCCGGCGACGGTCAGTTGGGCGGAAACGGGACTGTTCTTTTCGCGTATCTTTGTTCCCTACTTCGTGGGGTGCATCATTCCCGGGTTGATTACGGCGATTGCGGCTTATCTGATGGCGAACCCGGTGATCGCGTCCTACCAGCGGGGCCGGATCAAGAAGTTGAAAGAGCGGTTCGAGGCGCGGCGGCGGCTGTCCGAGGCGGCGAAACTGCGGAAGTTGCAAGAGGCCGAACGCGTGGCAAAGGCCGCCGATGACAGGATGGAACCATGACCGATGACGGGAAGCTGCGCCTTGGCGTGAATATCGACCACGTGGCAACGGTCCGCAATGCGCGCGGCGGCGAAACGCCCGACCCGGTGCGGGCGGCGCTTCTGGCGCAAGAGGCCGGTGCCGACGGGATCACGGCGCATCTGCGCGAGGATCGCCGGCATATCACCGACCGGGATATCGACGCGCTGATGGAGCGGCTGTCGATCCCGCTGAACTTCGAGATGGCGGCGACGGACGAGATGCAGGCCATTGCCCTGCGTCACAAACCCCATGCTGTCTGCATCGTGCCCGAGAAGCGCGAAGAGCGGACGACCGAAGGCGGGCTCGAGGTTGCGCGCGAGGAGAACCAACTTGCGCATTTCATCGCCCCGCTGCGCGAGGCGGGCTGCCGGGTGTCGATCTTCATCGCGGCGGATGCGGCCCAGATCGAGGCGGCGCACCGGATCGGGGCGGAGGTGATCGAACTGCATACCGGCGCTTATTGCGACGCCCATGCCGAGGGCCGCATCGAGGAACGCGATGCCGAGCTTGCGCGGCTGGCCCGGATGTCGACCTTTGCCCACGAGCTTGGGCTCGAAGTGCATGCGGGTCACGGCCTGACCTTCGACACGGTCGGCCCGGTGGCGGCGTTTCCCGAAGTGCGGGAGTTGAACATCGGGCATTTCCTGATCGGCGAGGCGATCTTTCAGGGTCTTTCGCCGGCGATCGGGGAAATGCGCCGTCTGATGGACGCGGCCCGCCGCGCCTGAGGATTGCCCGGGCTCGGGCCTATTTCGCGACCCCCGCCCCGTCCGGTACATAGGCATCCTCTCGGACCGGATTGCGGATCAGCGTGTCGGTTTCGCCCTGACCCGACTGGTCGCTGCCATTCCACAAGCCGCTGAGCGGGCAGGTGCCGATCAGGCGCACGGTAGTCGGATTGTCGAACCCGTAACCCGGTGGCCGCGGCATGAAACTCCCGCGGCAGGCGATGCCGTCAGAAGTGCGCACACCGGTTGCGAGGCCATATTGGAAGGTGACGATCACGTAGTCGTTGCTGTCGCCGAATTGCGGCAGGGTGTGCCATTCCACGTTCAGCGCATTGCGATAGATGAAATCGGTCTGCCCGCCTTCGCGGACCTTCTGAACCGGGTGTCCCCAGCGGGTGACGAAGCCGGTTTCGGTAGTGATGCCGGGCTCTACCGACATGGCCATGGCCAGCCTGCTTGCGGGGGTGCTTGCCACATCGGTGTTCCAGGCGAGACCGCCGCAACCGGCGAGCGCGAGCAGGGCAAGGATGACGCTGAAACGCATTATCGGAATCCACGGGTTCTGGAAGCCGAAATCTAGCAGCCGCATCTGACCAAATCGTTGACGCTTGCCATTCCGGGCCGACCACGTGCAAATACGCCCATGATCCTTGGTATCGGTACCGATCTTTGTAATATCGAGCGGATTCAGGCGACGCTCGACCGGTTCGGCGACCGGTTCCGTAACCGCGTCTTTACCGAAATAGAGCAAGGCAAAGCAGAGAGACGGGCCGATACCGCCGGGACCTATGCAAAGCGCTGGGCCGCGAAGGAGGCCTGCTCGAAAGCATTGGGGACGGGATTGCGGATGGGCATCGCGTGGAAGGATATGGCGGTGTCGAACCTGCGCTCCGGGCAACCGGTGATGCAGGTCACCGGTTGGGCCGCCGAACGGCTTGCCGAACTGACCCCGCCGGGGCACGACGCGATCATTCACGTCACGCTGACCGACGATCATCCATGGGCGCAGGCCTTTGTCGTGATCGAAGCCCGGCCGAAACCGGAGGGCGAGCCGGTTGACTAATCGCCAAAGGGCTTTCATTTAGCCTGCAACAGGGAATCCGGAGCAGTCATGGCGAAAAGTGCAGATGCAGGCGGTGGTATCACCGAAACGATCAAGACGGTTGTCTATGCGCTTTTGATCGCCGGCGTGTTCAGGACACTGTTCTTTCAGCCGTTTTGGATCCCCTCGGGGTCGATGAAGGACACGCTGCTGATCGGTGATTTCCTTTTCGTGAACAAGATGGCCTATGGCTATTCCCAGCATTCCTGCCCGTTCTCTGCCTGCCCGATCGAGGGGCGTCTGTTCGGCTCGGAGCCAGAGCGGGGCGATATCGTGGTGTTCCGGCATCCAGTGAACGGATCCGACTTCATCAAGCGGGTGGTCGGCCTGCCGGGCGACCGGATCCAGATGCGCGACGGGCTTCTCTATATCAACGATACCGTTGCGCCGCAGGAACCGGCGGGCGAGTTCATCGAACCGTTCGAACGGCAAGGACCGATCGGCAATGTCCCGCTGTGCAAGAATGCCGGCGTCGGATTTGGCGGGACCTGCATCAAGGATCGCGCGATCGAAACCCTGCCGGAAGGCAACTCGCACGATGTGCTCAACGTGCGGCCATCGCGGCTGGACGACACGCCGGTCTATTCCGTCCCTGAGGGTCATTACTTCTTCATGGGCGACAACCGCGATAACTCCACCGACAGCCGGGTGATGCCACCCAATGGCGTCGGTTTTGTCCCGTTCGAGAACCTCATCGGGCGGGCCGATCGCGTGATGTTCTCGGCCGCCGGGAAATCGCTGTTCTTCTTCTGGACATGGCGCGGCGACCGGTTCTTCAAGGCACTTGACTGATGCCACTCGCCGGCGAATTGCGGGCGTTTGCAGAAAAGCTTGGTCACCGCTTCGTGCGCGAAGATCTTTTGACCGAGGCGGTCACGCATGGCTCCATCGGCGGTGCTGCGCGGGCCAACAACCAACGGCTTGAGTTTCTGGGCGACCGCGTGCTGGGGCTGGTGATGGCCGAGGCGCTTTTGAGTGCCGATCCGAAGGCGACCGAAGGCCAGCTTGCACCCCGCTATAACGCGCTGGTGCGCAAGGAAACCTGTGCGGCGGTGGCGCGGGATGCGGGGCTGGGCGAGGTTCTGCGCCTCGGCCGGTCCGAGATGCTGTCGGGCGGACGGCGCAAGGACGCGCTTCTGGCCGATGCGCTCGAGGCGGTCATCGCCGCGGTCTATCTCGATGCGGGGTTCCGCGCGGCCGAAGACATGGTGCTGCGGCTCTGGGGCGACCGGATCAACGCTGTCGAGGAGGATGCCCGCGACCCCAAGACGGCGCTTCAGGAATGGGCGCAGGCGCGGGGTCTTGCGCCGCCCGACTATGTGGAAATCGCGCGCAAGGGGCCGGATCACGCCCCGGTCTTTACGATCAAGGCCTGTCTTGCTTCGGGCGAAACCGCCGAGGCCAACGCATCGTCGAAGCGGGCGGCGGAGCAGGCCGCCGCCAAGGCGCTTCTCGGTCAGTTGGATTCCTGAAGAAGCCCCAGCAGATCAAGCGCCGGATGCATTGCGGGATCGTTGCGCGCCGCCGCAATACGTCGGACGAGGTTGTCACGGAAACTCGTTCCCTCGGTCAGATAAAGCGCCCGGCCCATATCGGCCCGTGCCGCAAGATCATCGCCCAGCATTGCATGAACAAGCGCACGCTCGCCATAGACCAGACCGCCGCGTCCGGCGACGTCCATCGCCCGGATCGGGGCGCCAACTGTAATCGAAATGTTGCAATAGACGAGCCGTTTCGCCGTCTCGATCGCGGCTTGCCCGCAGGCACCGCCGGCCAGACCGGCCGTGATCGTGACGCACCAGAAGAGAAGGAAGAGCCCTACGAAAGGGTAGAAGACGCGCTTCCCGAGGCGCATGCTGTCTTGCATCTGGTCCATGCCTGTCAAATCAAATAAGGCAAGGTGGAGCCTAACATGAAAGAGAATCCATGAACACGCGTGCAGGTTTCGTGGCCCTGATCGGCGAACCGAATGCGGGGAAATCGACGCTTTTGAACCGGATGGTGGGGGCCAAGGTTTCGATCGTCACCCACAAGGTCCAAACCACGCGCGCCCGCATTCGCGGCGTCGCCATGGAAGGGCAGTCGCAGATCGTGTTCGTGGATACGCCGGGCCTGTTCCGGCCCCGCCGCAGGCTTGACCGGGCGATGGTGGCGGCGGCATGGAGCGGGGCGGCCGATGCCGATATCGTCGTCCTGCTGGTCGAGGCGCATCGCGGTGTGACCGACGGCGTCCGCGCCATCATCGACGGGCTGGGCGACCGCACGCAGGGGCGGACCGTCGCGCTTGCCATCAACAAGATCGACCGGGTCGAGGCCAAGGTGCTCTTGCGCCTGACCGAGGAATTGAACGCGCTCTATCCCTTTGTCCGGACCTTCATGATCTCGGCGGAAAAGGGTTACGGCGTGGATGACCTGCGCAAGTGGCTGGCCGAAACCCTGCCCGAAGGTCCTTGGCTCTATCCCGAAGACCAGATCGCCGACCTGCCGATGCGGATGATCGCGGCTGAGATGACGCGCGAGAAGCTGACGCTGCGGCTGCATCAGGAATTGCCCTATCAGCTCACCGTCGAGACCGAGAACTGGGAAGAGCGCAAGGATGGCTCGGCCCGGATCGATCAGGTGATCTATGTCGCGCGCGACGGGCACAAGGGCATCATTCTCGGCAACCGTGGTGAGACGATCAAGGCGGTCAGCCAGGCGGCGCGCGCCGAGATATCGGAGTTTCTGGGCCGCAAGGTGCACCTGTTCCTGCAGGTCAAGGTGCGCCCCGGCTGGCTTGACGAGGCCGAGCGCTATTCCGAGATGGGGCTTGATTTCAAGGACGGCGGCGCATGAGCCCAAGGCTGGCGGCGCGGATCTGGATCGATGCCTATTTGCGTCGGCTCCAGCTTGTGAACATCCCGGCCTACATCACCCACAGGGGCGATCCCAATGCGGGCGTCGTCATGGTGAAACTGGCGACGCTCGACGGGCAGGCCAAGCTGTTTCAGAAATCCTATGATCTTTCGGCGGGCGACAGGGTCTGGGTCGTGCTGAAAGAGGGTGAAGAGGCCGAAGTGGACGCGGCCATCGCCCGCCAACGTGAATTCGACCGGGACCTCTGGGTGGTGGAGGTCGAGGATCGCGCGGGTCGGCACCTTCTGGACGAAGAGGGACTGGCTTGAGTTTTTCGCCTCCGGCGGGGATATTTTCGAAGAGAAGAAGCAGGGGATCATGGACTGGCGGGACGAAGGCGCTTTGTTATCGGTGCGGCGGCACGGTGAAACCTCGGCGATCATCGAGGTATTCACATCCGCGCATGGGCGGCATGCGGGCGTCGTTCGCGGCGGGACCAGCCGCAAGATCGCTCCGATCCTGCAACCGGGCGCGCAGCTTGACGTGACATGGCGGGCGCGGCTCGACGAGCATCTGGGCGCGTTCACGGTCGAGCCGATCCGGAGCCGGGCGGCGGCGGTGATGGGCGAGCGGCTGACCCTTGCCGGGCTGAACGCGATTTGCGCGCTTCTGGCCTTCACCCTGCCCGAGCGCGAGGCCCATCCGCAGCTTTACCAGCGCTCTATCGCGCTTCTGGATATGGTGGGCCACAACCCGGCCTGGCCCATGGCCTATCTGCGGTGGGAGCTGTCGCTCTTGGAGGAGATGGGTTTCGGGCTTGATCTGTCGGCCTGTGCGGTGACCGGGGCGCCCGATGATCTTGCCTATGTCTCGCCGCGCACGGGCCGGGCCGTCGGTGCCGAGGCGGCGGGCGAATGGGCCGACCGGCTTTTGCCGTTGCCGCCGGCGCTTCTGGGTCACGGTTCGCGGTGAGATGCTCGAGATCGCCGAGGGCCTGACGACGACCGGGTATTTCCTGACCCACCATCTGGCACCATCCCTCGGCGGCAAGGCGCTGCCGGAAGCCCGACAGAGATTCGTGGATCTGGTCGCGCGTCAGTCCTGACTGCGGCGGAACACCATTTCGCGGCCCGCTTCATTGGTCAGGATCACGGTGTCGCCCTGAGCCTCGATCAGCGTCATTTCCGACAGCGCCGCGAAGAAGCGTGATTCCGCCTCGAGATCCGGGCAGGCGCGGCGGGTCGCGGCGATCGGGCCGGGCGCGAACCATGGATAGGGTGCCGATTGGCTGGCCCGGAAAGTTGTTGCAGGGCCCTTCTCCGGCGACCTGTCCCTCTTCCGGGAAGGACAAGGTGGCGCGGGCAGGATAATGCGCCCCGTCAAGTTCCCGCAGTTGGAACACCGCGCCGCGATCAGTATAGCCTGAAATCGTTTCATCCCCACAGGACAGGGCCGAAAGAAGCAGGGGCAGAAGCAGGGCAAGACGCATGCCTTGCCCTAGCATGGGCGCGGGTCAGGAGAGAAGCCGCCGCGCGATGACCTGGGCCTGAATTTCTGCCGCACCTTCGAAGATGTTCAGGATTCGCGCATCGCACAGCACGCGGCTGATGGCGTATTCCAGCGCAAAACCGTTTCCACCATGGATCTGAAGCCCGTTATCCGCGGCAGCCCATGCCACGCGCGCACCCAGAAGCTTGGCCATCCCGGCCTCGAGATCGCAGCGGCGGTCGTTGTCCTTTTCACGGGCAGAGAAATAGGTGAGCTGACGCGCCACCATGATCTCGACCGCCATCATCGCAAGCTTGCCCGAGACGCGGGGAAATTCGATCAGCGCCTTGCCGAATTGCTTGCGGTCCTCGGCATAGCGTATCGAGATATCCAGCGCCGATTGCGCGACGCCCACGGCGCGGGCCGCTGTCTGGATCCGGGCGCTTTCGAAGGTCTGCATCAGCTGCTTGAAGCCCTGGCCTTCGGTGCCGCCCAGAAGGTTCGCGCCATCCACGTGAAACCCGTCGAAGGCCAGCTCGTATTCCTTCATGCCGCGATAGCCCAGCACCTCGATCTCGCCACCTGTCATCCCCGGGCTGGGAAAGGGGGCCTCGTCCGTGCCGGGGATCTTTTCGGCAAGGAACATCGACAGGCCGCGGTAATCCGTGGTGTCGGGATCGGTTCGGGCCAAGAGGGTCATGACATGGGTGCGGGCGGCATGGGTGATCCATGTCTTGTTGCCGGTGATGGTCCAGTCGTCGCCCTTGCGAACGGCGCGCGTCCGCAGGGACCCCAGATCCGACCCCGTATTCGGTTCGGTGAAGACGGCGGTCGGCAGGATCTCGCCCGAGGCGATACCCGGCAGCCATCTTTCCTTCTGGTCTTCGGTGCCGCCGCACAGGATCAGTTCGGCCGCGATTTCGGAACGGGTGCCGAGAGAGCCCACACCGATATAGCCGCGCGACAGCTCTTCGCTGACCACGGCCATCGCGGTCTTGGACAGGCCGAAGCCGCCGAATTCCTCGGGGATGGTCAGGCCGAACACGCCCATCTCGGCCAGTTCCGAGATGATTTCCATAGGGATAAGCTCGTCCTTGAGGTGCCAGTCATGGGCATGGGGCTCCACGCGGTCGATGGTGAAGCGGCGGAACTGTTCGCGGATCATCTCGAACTCGTCGTCAAGGCCGGCGGCGCCGACGATGATGTTGGCGGAATGCTCGCGCATCAGCGCCACAAGCCGGGTCCGCGCCGCCTGGCTGTTGCCGTGCTGTGTCAGCGTCATCACCGAGGGCGCCATCATCGCGCGCTGATCATCCTGCGTCAGGCCCAGGTCCTGGGGACGAACAAGCTCGCCCTGGTTCATCGGCAAGCCGCCGTAGATCTGCCAGAGATACTCGCCGAACGCGATCTGGTGGATCAGAGCCTCGGTCTCGCCGAACCTGCCCTCGCCCTCCAGTCGCTCGGCCCAGCCCTGCATCTGGCGCAACGCCTCGACATAGGTCGCAAGCCAGGCCAGTCCGTGGGCCGCGGTCTGGTTGGCCTCGAGAAGCGCGCCGGAGACCTTGCCGTCCTCCGTGACCATGTCGCGGACACGCGTTGTGGCAAGGTCAAGAAATCCCTCGATGGCGGGAATCGCATCGGATGTAGACTCAACAGGCCGGGAAGTGTTGCCGAAGATGCCACCGGGTTGTCCTGTCCGTCATGGGCCATTGAAACGCTCCTATTCTGCAGTTGCGAAGGAAATAGTGCAATCGCAGAAGCGGAGCAACAAGATTTCGCCGGGCGCTTGTGTTTTGAACAAAGATTGCGCGTACGATTACTTGATGCGCATCGCTTCAGGCTGCGGTAAGCCCGGATCTGCAAGGAAAAACAAACGAAATGCCTGAACTGTCGCCCGAGATCTGGCTGATTGCCATCATGGTTACCCTGTTCGCGGGATTCGTGAAGGGCGTGGTCGGATTTGCCCTGCCCATGGTCATGATTTCCGGTATGGCGTCGATCTTTGCCCCGGACGTTGCGCTTGCCGCCCTGATCCTGCCGGCGGTGGCCACCAACCTGTTGCAGGCCTTTCGCAACGGATGGCGCGCGGCGGTCGAGGCGATGAAGGACCATTGGCGCTTTATCGTGGTGCTCTGGATCGTCCTTGCGTTCAGCGCACAGCTGATCACTGTCCTTCCGGAATATGCGATGTTCCTGATCCTAGGCGTGCCGGTCACGATCTTTTCGTTCCTGCAACTGATGGGCTGGCGGTTGCGCTTTCGTCCCGAGGCGCGGCGGCGGGTCGAAGTGGTGATCGGCGCCTTCGCGGGCTTCGTGGGTGGGTTGTCGGGAGTCTGGGGGCCGCCGACCGTGGCCTATCTGACCGCGCTCGATATCGAGAAACGCGAACATGTGCGCGTGCAGGGCGTGGTCTATGGCTCTGGTGCGGTCATGCTGATGGGCTCGCATATCCAGTCGGGCGTTCTGACGGCGGGCACGGCGCAGCTTTCGGCGGCAATGCTGGCGCCCGCGCTGGTGGGGCTGTTCATCGGGCAGCTCCTGCAGGACCGGATCGATCAGAGCGTCTTTCGGCGGCTTACCCTGATCGTCTTGGTGGTGGCAGGGCTGAACCTCGTGCGCCGCGGGCTTATGGGATAGGCTGGCTGCGGGTCAGTTCAAGGAACACGTCCTCGAGATCGGCTTCGGCGGTGGCCACATCGCGGATGGTGACGCCACCCTGCCGCAGTGCCTCGAGAATCGCGCCTGGCGTGACCTCGTTGCGGGCAAAGCTGATCGCCAGGGTGCCATCCTCGCGCAGCTGGAATTTTGCACCGGGCGGAAGGGTCAGACCGTCGGGAACCTCCCCTTCGGGCACGATCGTCATGGTCTTGGCGTCGATCCGGCCCAGAAGCGCGGCGGTTGTATCGCGCGCCACCACAAGGCCGTGGTTGATGATCGCGATCTCGTCGCACATCTCCTGCGCTTCCTCGAGGTAATGAGTGGTCAGGATGATTGTCATGCCCTGTTCGTTCAGCTTGCGGACATTGGTCCAGAGCATCTTGCGCAGCTCGATATCGACGCCGGCGGTGGGTTCGTCCAGCACAAGGATCTGCGGCGTATGGACAAGCGCCTTTCCCAGAAGCAAACGCCGCCGCATCCCGCCCGAAAGGCTGCGGGCATAGGCATCGGCCTTGTCGGAAAGCCCGATCATCTCGAGGATTTCATCCGTGCGCCGCTGGGCCGACGGGACACCGTAGAGGCCAGCCTGCACATCAAGGGCGCCGCGCGGGGTAAAGAACGGATCGAGGTTCAACTCCTGCGGCATGACGCCGATGGCGGCGCGCGATTGCCGTGGATTCACATCCTGATCGAAGCCCCAGATCCGCACCTTGCCAGAGGTCTTGATCACCAGTCCGGCGAGGATGTTGATCAAGGTGGATTTGCCGGCGCCGTTCGGACCCAACAGGCCGAAGATCGACCCTGCGGGCACCGTCAGGTCGATCCCGCGCAGCGCCTCTTTCGGTCCCGAACGCGCAGAGCCGCGATAGGTCTTGCGCAGACCGGAGATTTCGATGGCGGCGCGCTGGTTCATCTCAGCCCCTTGTGCCTGATTGCGCGGTGACTATCATGGCACATGTCCTAGGCCGGGCGTGACCGGTTCACAAGACGAGGAAAGCCAAATGTCCGACACTGGTCGCACCGCGCCCGATGTTCCCGAGACCGAAATCGTGTCGAGTCACCGGATTGCCTGTGATGGCGGCGGCGGTGCGCTTGGGCACCCGCGGGTCTGGCTTTCGATCGCGCCTGACAAGGGTTGGGTCGAATGCGGCTATTGTGACAAGCGGTTCGTCCACGAGGACTTTGCCGACACCGAAAACCCCTGATCCGATGCCCAAATTTGGCCTATTTCCCGAGGGATAAATGGGCTGGATCGAGAGACAAGGGCGTTGTGATGTCAGAAACAGTAGTTGAATCACCTGCATATTTCGGATGGACCGGCCTTCTGATCGGGGCCGTTACATTGGTTGCTGCGCTCGTGATCTTCTGGGCCGGCCCTTTTGCGCCTCAGCAGGCAACCGGGGTCACGTTGGGGGAACTTGCGGCGGATGTGGGGAAGTCGGCGCTGCGATCCGTCGCGGGCCTGCCGCAGCCAGAGCCTGAGACCCTTCCGCGCGATCTCGACGACTTCCTGGAAATAGCAGTGGCGGTCCTTGGTGGTCTGGCAATCGTGTTGGGCGTCGTGAGCATTGTCCGCCACGAGCCGTTCCGTCCGGCGGTGGGCGCCATCGTCCTTGCAGGCGGCGCGATCCTGTTTCAGCTTTTCACATGGATGGTGCTGGTCATCGTCGGCATGTTCATCATCATGGCGCTTCTCGAGAGCTTCAGCGGTGTGTTCGAAGGTCTGTTCGGCGGCTAGCGACGCGCTCTGCCACCCGACCCCGGATGCGCGCCTAGCTCAATAGCAGCATGTCCGCAGGCTGGCATGCCATGCGGTCGCGTTCCGTGGGGTCGACTTCGCGGAAGTAGGCTTCGAGGTTGTTGCCCGACCAGAAGCGTGCGGTCCTGCCATCCACGAATTCCCCGTCGCCCACCGCGGTTCCGGTCTCTGGCTCGAACCATGTAAAGACACTGCTGCCGGCCCGACCGTCGTCACAGGTGAATTCGGCCACGCCGATGCCAAGAATGGTGCGCCGCCATGTGCCGGTACAGACCGTGCCGGTGATGCTTGTGGCCTGAAACGGCCCGGCGTCGGTGCCGAAGGTTGATCCGCTGAAATACTCGCCGGTTTCCTCGATACAGGCTACCATGTTCGAGCAGTTCATGCGCGCCGGATCACATTCCATCTGCGCGGCAAGCGATGCCGTGGTTGCGGTCAGGGCAAAGCCACTCGCAAACAAAACGCGGGTCATATACACCTCCGGTATTCGCAGAAACGGGGTCGTCGATGTCAGATAGTAAGTTTGGAAAAGGTTGCCACCTTCATCTTGTCGATGGGTCGGCGTTCATTTTCCGCGCCTACCATGCGCTGCCGCCCCTGACGCGGAAATCCGATGGTCTGCCGGTAGGGGCGGTGTCGGGCTTCGTGAACATGCTGTGGAAGATGATCCAGGACAACAAGGGGCCGGATGCGCCGACCCATGCCGCCGTGGTCTTCGACAAGGGCAGCCATACATTTCGCAACGAGATGTACGACCAGTACAAGGCGAACCGGGACGAGATGCCCGAGGATCTGCGCCCGCAGATACCGCTGACGCGTGAGGCGACCCGGGCCTTCAACATCGCTTGCCTAGAGCAGGAAGGGTTCGAGGCCGACGACATCATCGCGACGCTGGCGTGCAAGGCCCGGGACGCCGGTGGTCGGGTCACGATCATCAGTTCCGACAAGGACCTGATGCAGCTCGTGGGTGACGGGATCGAGATGTTTGACGCCATGAAGAATGCGCGGATCGGTGTCGACGGGGTCATCGAGAAATTCGGCGTCGGGCCCGACCGGGTCGTGGATGTTCAGGCACTGGCCGGGGACAGCGTTGACAACGTGCCCGGCGCGCCGGGGATCGGGATCAAGACCGCGGCCCTGTTGATCAACGAATTCGGTGATCTTGAAACGCTTCTGGAACGCGCGGATGAGATCAAGCAGCCGAAGCGGCGCGAGACGCTGATCGAGAATGCCGACCAGATCCGGTTGTCCAAGAAGTTGGTGCAGCTCGATTGCGATATGGACCTTGATTACGAACTCGAGACGCTCGAGGTGAAAGAACCCGTGGCCAAAGACCTTCTTGATTTTCTGACCGAGATGGAGTTTCGCACGGTCACCAAGCGGGTGGCCGAGGCCCTTGGCGTCGACGCCCCCGCGATTCCCGAGCCCGAACGCAAGGCCGATGATCCGGCCATGCCCGATGCGCCACCGATCGACCCGGCGGCCTATGAATGCGTGCGCGATGCGGACGCGTTGCAGGTCTGGATCGACCGTGCCCAGGGACGCGGCTGGATCGCCATAGATACCGAAACCACCGGGCTGAACGAAATGACGGCGGATCTTGTCGGGATCTCGCTTGCGGTCGAGGCCGGTCAGGCCTGCTACATCCCGTTGACGCACAAGGAATTCTGCGGCTGACGATCTGTTCGGCTCCGATGCGCTGGCAGAGGGGCAGATGGATCTGGACCGGGCGCTGCACGATGCTCAAGCCGCTGCTTGAAGACCCGGCGGTCATGAAGATCGGCCAGAACATGAAATACGACGCCAAGATCTTTGCCCGCTACGGCGTGGAAGTCGCGCCGATCGACGACACGATGCTGATCTCTTATGCGCAGCATGCGGGGCTGCATAATCACGGGATGGATGCCCTGTCCGAGCGCTACCTGGGGCATACACCCATCCCGATCAAGCCGCTTCTTGGCAGTGGGAAATCGGCGGTCACCTTTGACCGCGTGCCAATCGACGAGGCGGTGAAATATGCCGCCGAAGATGCCGATATCACGCTGCGGCTCTGGCAACTTCTGAAGCCGCAACTGCATCTGAACCGGGTGACGACGGTCTATGAGACGCTGGAGCGGCCTCTGGTGCCGGTGCTGGCGCGGATGGAGATGTCGGGGATCAAGGTCGACCGGGATACGCTCAGCCGGATGTCCAATGCCTTTGCCCAGAAGATGGCCGGGCTCGAGGCGGAGATCCATGAGATGGCGGGCGAGACCTTCAACGTCGGAAGCCCCAAGCAACTGGGTGAAATCCTGTTCGACAAGATGGGCCTCCCCGGTGGCAAGAAAGGGAAAACAGGCGCTTATGCGACGGGCGCAGATATTCTCGAGGATCTTGCGACCGAGCATGAATTGCCCGGCCGGGTTCTGGACTGGCGGCAATTGTCGAAGCTGAAATCGACTTATACCGATGCGCTTCAGGAGCATATCAACGCCGAAACGGGGCGTGTGCACACCTCTTATCTGATTGCGGGCGCGAATACCGGGCGTCTGGCCTCGACCGATCCCAACCTTCAGAATATCCCGGTCCGGACGGAAGAGGGACGGCGAATCCGCGAGGCCTTCGTGGCCGAGAAGGGACATGTGCTGGTCAGCCTCGACTATTCGCAGATCGAACTTCGGATTCTGGCCCATGTGGCGGAAATCGAGGCGTTGAAGCAGGCCTTCCTCGAAGGGCAGGACATTCATGCCGCGACCGCGTCCGAGATGTTCAACGTGCCGTTGGACCAGATGACGCCCGAGGTGCGGCGACAGGCCAAGGCGATCAATTTCGGCGTGATTTACGGGATTTCGGGCTTTGGTCTGGCGCGGAACCTCAGGATCCCGCGCGAAGAGGCGCAAGGGTTCATCGATCGGTATTTCGAGCGGTTCCCGGGCATTCGCACCTATATGGACGACACGGTCGCCTTTGCGAAGGAACACGGATACGTGCAAACGCTGTTCGGGCGGCGGATCAATACGCCCGAGATCAACGCGAAAGGCCCGACAGCAGGATTTGCACGCAGGGCGGCGATCAATGCGCCCATTCAGGGCACCGCGGCGGACGTCATTCGCCGGGCGATGATCCGGATGCCGGATGCGATCGCGAATTTGCCCGCAAAGATGCTTCTGCAGGTCCATGATGAACTGTTGTTCGAGGTGGAGACCGGTGCCGCCGATGACCTCATCAAGGCGGCGCGGGACGTAATGGAAGGCGCGGCCGATCCCGCGGTGAAGCTGTCCGTGCCGCTGACCGTCGATGCGGGGCAGGGGGCGAACTGGGCCGAGGCCCATTGAGGCCTGCCCCGGTGAGGGTGCCAAAGCCGTGAATTGACCGAAGCCGGGTTCTGTGGCATGATTGCTTCAGTACAGGAAAGGGTTGGCCCATGGCGGGATTGAAATCGCTGATCGTCGGTGGTGCGATGATGCTGGCCTCAGCCGGTGTGGCGGTGGCCGAAGAGGCCGCGACACCCGCCTATACGCTTCCCGGCAATATGGGCGGACCGGGCAGCGCGATCCGGATCAGCCGAGGCCCCGAAATCATCCCCGTCACGCCCGTCCCGGAGGTCGCGCCGCTTCCCGGTAACAGCGCCGTCCGGGTCGAGGATATCCTGCGCGAACGCCGGATCGCGGAGGCCGAAGCACGGGCACGTGCTGCGTTGGAACCGCCCCGTCAGGTGGTGGTCGTCACCCAGCCCTCGGTAATCTATCGCCCTGCAAGGCCCCATGTCGGGTTCCGGCTGGTCGTCGACAAGCCGGGCTTCTTTCTGGGTGTTGGCAGTGGCCCATGGCCCGAAAAAAGGGGCCAGCACCCGCCACATCATGAAGAGCCAAGACGCGTTTGGGGTGCAACGGCAGCAACGTCGACGGAGTAGGGCAGGCCACCCCCGCAACGGCGTGTCTCAGGACATCTTGCGCCCGCCAGTTTCGAGGAACCAGTCGTCGGGATAGGGATACCACCAGTCCTGCCGGGCGGGTTTGTGATCGAGGATCACCATTTTCGAGCGGCGGAAGGTATCAAGCCCGATCCGCCCCAATTCGCGGCCGAGGCCCGAGTTCTTCCAGCCGCCGAACGGCAGCGCGTCATTGTCGATCATCGGGTTGTTGATCCAGACCATCCCGGCGTCGAGCCGCTCATGCGCCTCGTGGGCCTCTTCCAGCGAAGTGGTGAAGATCGAGGCGCCAAGGCCGAATTCCGAGGCATTGGCCCCGGCGATGGCGGCGTCGAAATCCGCCACGCGGACGATGGCCACGACAGGCCCGAAACATTCCTCGTGCAAAAGGTCCATCTCCGGCGTGCAGCCGGTCAGGATCGTCGGCTCATAGAACCAACCCGTGGGATGGTCGGGCGGGATGCGCCCGCCACAGACGACAGTGGCCCCCTTGGCCACCGCATCGGCCACAAGGCGTTCCACCTTGTCGCGCGCCGCCTTGCTGACCAGCGGGCCGATTTCCGATTTCTCAAGCCCGTTGCCGATCCGAAGCCGCGCGGTTTCTGCCCTGAAGGCCGCGACGAAGTCGTCATGCACGCTGTCCACCACGTAAAGCCGCTCGGTCGAGGTGCAGACCTGCCCGGACATGTGGAACGCGCCGGTCACCGCGCCCGCGGCCGCGACCTCGAGGGGGGCATGGGCGGTGATGATCATCGGGTCCGATCCGCCTGCCTCGATCACCGCGGGTTTCATCCGGGACGCAGCCGCGGCCGCCACCGCCCGCCCCGCCGCCACCGATCCGGTAAAGGCCACCGCATGGGTCAGGGGGCTTTCCACCAGCGCCCGACCCACCTCGGCCCCGCCCGGCAGGCAGGCCACGAGCCCATCGGGCAATTCGGCAAAGACGCGCATGAACTCAAGCGTCGACAGAGTGGTGGCCTCGGCGGGTTTGATCACGCAGCCGTTTCCCGCCGCAAGCGAGGCTGCCACGGTCCAGCACATCAGCAGCACCGGGAAGTTGAAGGGCAGGATATGCACCGAGACGCCGAGGGGCTCGTATTTCGCGAATTGAAACGATCCGGCCTGCGTGGTGCCTGCGACCTTGCCCGCCTCGTCGCGGGCCATCTCGGCGAAATAGCGAAAGATCGGCGCGCAGTTCGCCAATTCGCCGATCGCCTCGGGATAGGGTTTGCCCATCTCGCGGCTCATCAGGATCGCGCAATCGGTCAGATCGGCGGTCTCGATCCGGTGGGCCAGCGCGTGCAGCGTCCTGGCGCGGCTTTTCGCATCCTGCACCTTCCAAAGCGCCTGGGCGGCGTTCACGGCGGCAAGGGCGCTCTCGATCTCCTGTGGCGAGACTTCGGCCCTTTGGCCGACGGTCTCGAGCGTTGCGGGGTCGATGACGTCATGGACCTTGCCCCGAGACGGATGAAAACCGGGATTGAGGAAATAGCGGGCCGTCAGAGGGTCGGTCATGGGTCTGTCCTTAAGGGGGGTCGCGAGAATGCGGGGCCGGCGTCGCGCCAGCCGGGCAAGGTCTGGTCGATGAAATCGCCAAGCTCGTTCAACTGTGCGGCCTCCAGAGCGGCCTGCATCTGCCGCAGGACGCGGGGCATGAAGGCAAGGTAGCCGGGCTTGCCGTCACGCCGGTGAAGCCGCAGGAACTGCCCGGCCAGACGGGTATGGCGCTGCGCGGCCAGAAGGTGATAGCGGCGTCTGATCTGATCCGGCGTGCCGCAGGCGATTGGAATCGCCGCAAGGTAGCGGTCGAGCATCGCCGCTTCGAGACCGGGTGCGAGGTCCCTGCGCGCATCCTGCAGAAGCGACATGAGATCGTATTCGGCGGGCCCGGTCACGGCATCCTGGAAATCGAGCAAACCGCAGCGTTCGACGCCAGTGCGATCCGACAGAAGCATCAGGTTGTCGATGTGGAAATCCCGCAGGACAAGGGTGGGCTTCGCCCTGTCCAGAATGGTGAAGGCGCGGGTCCAGAGGGTGCGAAAGGTGGCGTCAAAGGCGACGAGGTTCACGTCCGGGCGGAACGCTGGCACGAACCATTCCGAAAACACCGAGACCTCTTTCAAGAGGAGCGTCCTGTCATAGGCGGGAACGGTCAGTTCGGTGGCGCGGGGGTGGCTGTGAAGGTGAACCAGCGTGTCGATCGCCAGTTCATAGAGCGCGGCCTCGTCATGGCCGCGGCCGAGAAGCGCGCCATAGGTGGCTGTGCCGAAATCCTCGATCAGGGCAAGTCCCACGGCCGGGTCGGCGCCGAATACCCGCGGGGCGCTCAGACCGATCGCGCCAAGATGGCGCGACAGGCGCAGGAACGCGGCGAAGCCCACGGGATCGGTCCGGTCCTCCATCAGCAAGCGGCCTTCCCCCGCCACTCGGACATAGCTGCGCGGCGAGGCATCGCCGGGAAGCCGCGCGAGCCTTGCCCGGTCCAGCCCGTGACGCGCCAGAAACGTGGCGATGGGGGGATCGAGCGACAGGGAGGCAACCGCCTGTGTCATCGGATCATGTAGACCTTCTTGATCGTCTCGTGGACGGTGCAGACACCCTTCCAGTCCTGCGGAAAGAAGGCGGCGGTATCCGGCGTGATCTCGATCACATCGCCGCTTTCATGGACATAGGTACAGCGCCCTTCGAGGAAGTGGCAGAATTCGTCCCGCGTGACGTGACACTCCCATTTCCCGGGGGTGCAGATCCAAAGCCCGCACTCGGACTGGCCGTCGGGGCCCTTGTGAAGCACGACGCCGCTGGTGCGGGACTGGCCTTCGATCATGGTGGGGATGACGCCCCAGTCGACCGTCTCGGTGATCGACAGCGGGTTGTGCATGATGGGTGTTTTCATCGGGCTGGCCTAACTGAGCATATAGATGTTGCGGATGGTCTCGTGGATCTCGGCCTCGCCGGTCCAGCCGGCGGGGAAGAGGACGCAGGTGCCGGGCGTCACGTCGATCACCTCGCCCTCATCCGAGCGGTAGCGGCGCGCGGCCGGCGACGAAGTGACAGAACTCGTCGCGCGGGATCGAAAGCCGCCAGCGGCCCGGTGTGCAGACCCAGATGCCGGTTTCGGGGCTGTTGTTCGGCCCCTTGTGAAGGAGCCGCCCGGTGGAATGTGATGCGCCGTCAAGCGCATCGGGCTGTGGCCCCCAATCCACCAGATCGTCGAAGCGCGCAGGCCCCGTGGATATGCGGCGCGGAGGACGAAAGGTTCGTCACGCCACCAGCCCCGCCAGCAGTCGGGCGGCCTTCACCGGGCCTTCGCTGCACTGCATATGGGTCGAGATCGCGTCGAGCCGCGCCTGCATCTGGGCGTCCGTCAGGCAGGCTTTCGATCTTGGCCAGCATCTCTTCATCGGTCCAGTCATAGCGGTCGGAGCGGAAACCGTAGCCGGTTTCCTGTACCCGCATCGCGTTGTCATGACCGTCCCAGACATAGGGCATGATGATCGCGGGCTTGCCGAAGTAGAGGCATTCGGTGAACGAGTTGTTGCCGCCATGGTGGATCACCAGATCGACCTGCGGAATGACCGAGGGCTGCGGATACCAGCTTTCGATCACCACGTTGGGCGGGATGTCGGAATATGCGTCCTTGTAGTCGCCCACATTGACCAGCGCGCGGTAGCGCGACTTGCCCATCAGGGTGATCAGCCGTTTGAGAAGATCGGTGTCGCCCGCGCCCAGCGACCCGAAGGAGATGTAAAGCAGGGGGCCGTCGTTGTTGGCGGCGAATTCGGGCACCTCGTAGGGCGCGTCCTTGCGCACGCAGCCTTCGAGATACTGGAACCGCGCCGGGTCGAGCGGGATGCTGCGGTCATAGGTCAGCGGCTCGGGGTAGAGCATCAGGTTCAGATAGGGCGAGGCCTCGAAGAACTCGCCCAGCTTGTAGGGTTCCTCGCCGCATTCCGCGAGGAACGCGTTGAAATCGGCATGGATCGGCGCGATCACCTCTTCGAAGCGGGCGCGGAAGGCCGCGTGGCCCGCGGTGTCGTCGTCGGCCATTCCCGAAAGGTGCGGCGGGATCGCCGGGTCTTCGATCTCGTTCTCGGAGCACGAGATGATCCGCACCCATGGCACGCCATATTGCTTGATCGCGGGGAACAGGATCACGTTGTCGACGCAGATCACATCCGGCTTGATCCTGGCCAGAACGCCGGGCAGATCCTTTTCCGCCCATTTCGCGCTGTCGACGATCGCCTCCCAGCATTCCTTGACGTAATTGTCGATCTGGTCGATCGGTGCCTTGCGGAAGTTGGGGATGTGCCCGTTGATGAAATCCTCCCAGAACTTGGCCATCTGCTCGGGCGGCATCGGTTCTGAAAGGGCCACCGGATAGCGCCTCGAACCCATAGCCTTCATAGACCTCGACGAAACCCGGATCCGACAGGAATACGGCCTTGTGGCCCATCGCGGTGACCGCCTGAGCGATGCCGACCGAATTCAGCGCGGGGCCAAAGGCGGCCTCGGGGAAGAAGGCGAAGGTTTTCTGTTCCATGGTGTCTCCTACTCTGTTTCAGGCCGGAAAAATATGGGTGTCTTTGGCGAACCAGCTCAGGGTGATCGGCTGGCCCTTTGCGGGACGGTGCTGTTCTGCCGCATCGGCGGTCATGCGGGTGATGATCGGCGTCTCGGTCGCGGCCGTGGTGACATGCACCAGAAGGTCGAGACCGTGATAGGCGATGTCCGAGACCTGCCCCGACAGGCGGTTCTCGCCCCCCTCGCCGACGCGCAACCGTTCGGGACGGATCGCGGCGACGGCGGCCGCGCCCTCGGGCAGGTCCGCGGCGCGACTCGACGCAAGCCGCGTGCCATCGGCGGTAACGAATGCCGTGCCATCGCGGCGGACGGGCAGGAAGTTCATCACCCCGATGAAATCCGCGGCAAACCGGGTCTGCGGGATGCTCATAGATCTCGTGCGGCGTGCCGACCTGCAGAAGACCACCGTCCTTCATGATCGCGATCCGGTCGGCCATCACCAGCGCCTCTTCCTGGTCGTGGGTCACGACGACGAAGGTGATCCCGAACTCCGATCTGCAGGCGCTTGAGTTCAAGCTGCATCTCGCCGCGCAGTTTCTTGTCCAGCGCGCCCAGCGGTTCGTCGAGAAGCAGGACCTTGGGCCGTTTCACGAGCGCGCGGGCAAGCGCCACGCGCTGTCGCTGGCCGCCCGACAACTGGTCGGGCTTGCGGCCCGCGAGGGCGCCAAGCTGGATCATCTCGAGAATGTCGTCCACGCGCTTGCGGATGTCCGCGCGGGGCAGCCTGTCCATCTCCAGCCCGTAGGAAATGTTCTGAGCGACGCGTCAGATGCGGGAACAGAGCATAGGACTGGAACATCAGGTTCACCGGGCGCTGGTTCGGTGGCTGGTCCGCGATCGATGCGCCCTCGAGCAGGATATCGCCCGCGGTAAGCGCCTCGAAGCCCGCCATCATGCGCAACAGGGTCGTCTTGCCGCTGCCCGAAGCACCGAGAAGCGCAAAGAACTCGTTCTCGCGGATGTCGAGCGTCACGCCGTCCACCGCGCGAACGCTGCCGAAATCCTTGCGGACCTCCTGGATGCTCAGGAACGGGCGGGTCATTGTCCCGGCAGACCTCCCTTGTTGAGCCGTTGCGACAGGGCCAGCGCGACGACCGACACGGCCATGACCAGCGTGGCGAGGGCGTTGATCTCGGGGGTCACGCCAAAACGGATCATCGCGAAGATCTGCATCGGCAGGGTGATCGACGATCGCCCCGCGCCGGCGGTGAAGAAGGCGATGATGAATTCATCGACCGACAGGGTGAAGGCCAGAAGCGCCCCCGCGATGATCGCGGGCATCAGGACGGGTATGACCACGCGTCTGAGCGTCGTGAAGGTGGATGCGCCCAGATCGGCCGACGCCTCGACGATCGACCAGTCGAAGCTTTTCAGTCGCGCGCGGACCACGGCACAGACGAAGGCGAGGTTGAAGACCACGTGGCTCACGATGATCGTGTGCAAGCCCCATCGAGACGCTGAGCAGCGAAAAGAAGCTGAGTAGTGCAATCGCCAGAACGATATCCGGGATGATCATCGGTGCGAAGATGATCGTCTCGAGCCATTTGCCGTTGCGGCGGCGCATCTCGACCCCCACGGCCAGAAGCGTTCCCAGGAGGGTGGAGAGCAGCGTGGAGAAGACCGCGACCACAAGGGTGTTTCCGGCGGCCTGCAGGATGTCGTCATTTTCCAGAAGCGAGCCGTACCATTTGACCGAGAAGCCGGTCCAGGCCGTGGGCAGGCCGCCTTCGTTGAAGGAAAGCCCCACAAGAACCGAGATCGGGATGTAGAGAAAGGCGAAGACCACGCCCGAGGATCAGGAGCATCAGGCGGAAGGTGTTGCGCTCAACCATGCGGCACCCCTTTCGCGCCCGACGCGCGTTCGGCCACCACGGCCTGCAGCATCAGAAGCCCCAGCATCACGAGGATCAGAACCATCGACAGCGCCGCGCCGAAAGGCCAGTCGTTCGCGGTCAGGAACTGCGCATAGACCAGGTTGCCGATCATCTGGAACTGCCCGCCGCCCAGCAAGTGCCGGTGTTACGAAATTGCCGATCGACAGCACGAAGACGAAGACGAAACCGGTGGCGATCCCCGGCACCGTCATCGGCAGGGTCACGCGCCGGAAGGTGGTCCAGCCGGACGCGCCCAGATCGCGCGAGGCCTCGGCGATCTCCGGGTTCAGCCGTGACAGGGGCGCATAGCAGCTGAGGATCACGAAGGGCAGGTAGTTGTAGACAAGACCGATCACCACGGCCTGTTCGGTATAGAGCATGCTGGGCAATTCGCCCTCGAACCCGATCCAGCGGGCAAGGTTCACCACCAGCCCCTCGCGGTTCAGAAGGACGATCCACGCATAGGTCCGCACCAGGTAATTCGACCAGAACGGCAGCACGGCGAAGAACAGCAGCATCGGCTGGTGGCGGCGCGGCATGGCGGCGATGGCATAGGCCGCGGCATAGCCGAGGACACAGGCGATGGCGGCCGACAGCCCGGCGATCCCTGCGGATTTCAGGAAGATCTGGAAGTAGAGCGGGTCAAAGACCAGCGCGATATTCTCGAACGTCCACGTGTATTCGATGCCGCCGTAGATACCGCGCCGGAAGAAGGCCAGAACGAGGATCAGCAGGCAAGGCACCACCATGAACCCGAACAGCCACAAGAGCGCGGGAGACATCAGAAGCAGGGGTCTGCGGTCGGTGGACATTCAGGGGGGCCTTCACCCGCGCGGGGCCGAAGCTCGGGGCAAACGGAGGCGACCCCCGGGCCAGACCGGCCCGGAGGACAGGGAGGAGCCGTCAGTTCGCGGCCTTGATTTCCGAAACGATCCGCGAATAGTCGCGCTGGGCTTCGGCCACATCGCGCAAGCTGCTCGAACTTGAGCATGTCGGCGGGGGTCATGCCCATGTTCGGGAAGGTTTCGATCAGCGACGGATCGACGCCGGCCATCGCAGCCTCGTTCGGCACCTTGTAGAGGATGTTCTCGGCCGCCCAGCGGTGATTGTCGGCATCGAGGATGAAGTTCACGAACTCATAGGCCGCATCCTTGTTCTCGGAGGCCTTGAGGATCACCATCGTGTCGACCCAGAGATCGGAGCCTTCTTCGGGGATCATGTACTTGATATCGGCGTTTTCGCCGATGCCGTAGTTGCACCATCCATCCCATGCCTGGACCAGCTCGGCCTCGCCCGAGACGAGCTTGGCGTAGAAGGTGGTGTCGTCATAGGCCAGAAGCGTGCCCTTGGCGTCGATCAGAAGGTCGCGGACTTCGGCCATCTTGGCCGGATCGGTTTCGTTCACCGAATAGCCCAGCGCAAGCTGGCCGGCGGCCAGAAGCCAGCGGTCGGTGGCCAGCATGGTGGTCTTGCCCGCCACGTCCTCGGACGGTTTCAGCAGGTCGTTCCAGGAGGTCGGGCTCGGCCACCAGATCGGAGCGGTAGCACAGGCCCGTCGTGCCCCATGCATAGGGCAGCGAGAAGGTATTGCCCGGGATCGTGCGGAAGTTCGGTCGCCTCCGTGTAGAGGTTCGCGATGTTCGGGATTTTCGCGTGGTCCAGTTCTTCGGCCAGCCCGAGATTGTGCAGCACCTCGGCAAAGGGCGACGAGACGAACACCACGTCATAGCCCGCGCCCTTGGAGGCGATCAGCTTGCCCATGATCTCTTCGTTGGTGGCGTGCAGCACCAGTTCGGCCTCGTTGCCGGTCTGGGCGTTGAACGTGTCGATCGCGTCGGCGGCCATGTAGCCATCCCAGTTCGACACGGTCAGCGGGTCTGCGAAAGCGGGTGCGCCGAGGGCCGCCAGCGATGCGATCAGGCATGCGGAGCTGCGCAGGGAACGTGGTGACATCAGTATTACCTCCAGGGTCATCTGTTGGACTGCCGGTGGAACGGTCCCGGCTGATTTATTATTGCGATTCCGAATGATCGCTGTAGGGTCAGTATTAATAGGCAAAAATATACGTCAATTTGTTTTTGCGGTCTTTTTCGGCATGGGAATCCGGATCCGAATGTCGAGACCAGGAAAGCCACTCTCAGGGGCCGATGGATGCTCAGATCCCGCAGCAATACGCGCCAGAACCATCTGAAACTGGCGCGGCAGATCGTCGAGATCGTGCTGGAGCGTGGTGTGCAGGAGGGGCAGCACCTGCCTGAAACGGTGCTGTCCGAGGCCTGTGGCGTGTCGCGAACGCCGATCCGGTCGGCGCTTAAAATATTGGAAAATAACGATATTGTTCAGGCGTCGCGACGAAGGCGGGTTCTTTCTGAACTTGCCGCCGGAGAGGATCGTGGCCGATGGTGCGGTGCAGCTTGACGAGATGGAGGATTCGCTGGCCGCGCGGATCCTCTCGGACCGGGCACAGCGGCGGATCACGGATGTTCAGTCGATCAGCGCGCTGGTCCGCCGCTACGGCGCGCCCCGATCGGCTGTACTGAATGCGCTAAAAATACTAAGCTGCCGATGGCGTCGTGGCGCAGTTGCCCGGTCGGGCATGGGCGTTTCAGCCGATTCTGGACACGCCCAACGCGCTGGAGGAAAGCCTTGCCTTTCGGCTGGCGCTCGAGCCGCAGGCGATCACCGCCCCAGGGTTTCAGATGGACAGCCAGAAGACCGGGCTGCTGCGCCAGCAGATGGAAGAGTTTCTGGAGCGCCGCGACGGCAGCATGAGTTCGGTGGCCTTCCTGCATCTGGATTGCGCCTTTCACAGTTTCATCGCCGAAAGCTCGGGCAACCGTTTCGCCCGGGGCGCGCTTGCTGGCGCATCAGCGGCTGCGGCTTGCGACGCAGAAGGATCACGTGATTCCCGGACTTCAGACTGCGCCAGTCGCTGGAGGAGCATCTGGACATCCTCGACAGTCTTGAGCGGATGCAGCATCAGCTTGCCGCCGACCAGATGGTGCTGCATCTGCGCCGCAGCCAGATCCGCAAACCGCAGACCGCCAATCGCGGCATCCTGCCGCTGGCGCGGGCGGGCATGGCATGACCAAGCCCGTCATCGCCCTGTTTCCCGAGGCCAGTTTCGGTTCGGCGCTGAATTGCGTCGGCATCGCGCAGCAATTGAAACGCGAGGGCGCGGTGCCGGTCTTTCTGTGCCATCCCGGCTTCAACGGGGTCTTCGCGGAATACGGGTTCAAGGAATACCAGCTTCCCGCCCCGGCCAGCGCGAGCCAGCAGACCGAAGAAAGCTGGCAGGCCTTCATCACCGCGCATCTGGCCCATTTCAACCAGGACCCGATGGCGCAGCTGGCAGTCCTATGTCGCGCCGACATGGGAGGCGATCGTGGACACGGCCATTCAGGCCGAAGAGGGGCTCGAGACGCTTCTGAAGCGGATCAGGCCCGATGCCATCGTGCTGGACAATGTCATCATGTTTCCCGCCATCGCCAATGCGGAGGTGCCGTGGATTCGTGTCGTGTCCTGCGCCGAGACCGAAATCCCCGATCCGAACGTGCCCGCCCTATCTTTCCGGGCATGGCGCCGGACGATCCGGCGCGCGCGCGATTTCGAGGCGGCGTTATCTTGCAGAGACCGCCCGGGCGCATCGGCGCTATAACCGGTTTCGCAGGGAGCGCGGGCTTGCCGCCCCTGCCCGCCGGGCAGTTTCTTGAGAGCTCGGAGCATCTGAACCTGCTTCTTGCGCCCTCGGCGATCCGTCACGACCGTGCGGCGACCTTACCCGAGGACCGGTTCGTATTCCTTGAAGGCTGCGTACGCGAGGAGGCGCGGTTCGATCCGCCGCCCCTGCCGGCGAATGACGGGCCGATCGTCTATCTGAGTTTCGGCAGTCTGGGGGCCATCGATACCGATCTTATCAGCCGGATGATCGATACATTCGCGACCTTCCCGGCGCGGTTTTTCGTGAATGTGGGCGGGTTTCTGGAACGCTATCGAGCGGGTGCCGGACAATGTCTATCTGGGAAGCTGGTTTCCGCAGCCTTCGATCGTCGCACAGGCGGACCTGTTCATCCATCACGGCGGCAATAACAGCTTCTGCGAGGCGCTGTATTTCGGCGTGCCGTCGCTGGTGATGCCCTATTGCTGGGATGGCCATGACAATGCCGCGCGGGCCGAGACGACGGGCACGGGACGGCGGATGACGCGGGACGGCTGGAACCCGGCGCAACTGGTCGATGCGATGCGCACATTGCTGGAAGACGCGGAGATGCGCGCGCGGACTCAAGCGGATCTCGCGGGAGATGGTCGCCACGCCGGGCGCATCGAAGGCCGCGCGGATGATCCTGGACCGGCTGGGCGCGTTGCAATGCTGACCGACGCGCCAAATGAAAACGGGGCCCGCGACGGGGCCCCGTAAGAAGACGCGAGATTGCAGAGGCTTATGCCTCTTCGTCCTCGGCGGCTTCTGGTTCTTCGACTTCTTCGACGTCGCCGTCATCATCTCCGGACTGGCTGGCCAGACCCGACGGGGCCTGAATGTTCGCTACCACGAATTCGCGGTCGATCGTGGGCTTTGCGCCTGCGGGCAGGGCCACGTCCGAGATCGTCGCGGTATCGCCGATTTCCATCGCCGAGATATCGAGGACGACGCTTTCGGGGATGTCGCCCGCGGTCACCACAAGCTCGATCTCCGGACGCACGAGGTTCATGCACGCCGCCCTTGCGCAGGCCGGGGCAGTTCTCTTCGCCGACGACCTCGACCGGGATGAACAGCGCGATGCGCGTGGTGCGCTTCAGGCGCATGAAATCCACATGCGTCGGCAGGTCCTTGACCACGTCGCGCTGCACGTTGCGGCAGATCACGCGGACGTCGTCCTGGCCGTCGACCTTGAGGTTGAAAAGCGTCGCCAGAAAGCGGCCCTGACGGAGCCGTTTCAGAAGTACGTTGAAGGGAATGTTGATCGGAAGCGGGTCTGTGCCACCACCGTAAACAATGCCAGGTACGTCGCCGTTGCGGCGAGCTTGACGAGCGGCCCCCTTGCCTGTCCCCGTCCGTACCGTGGCGTGAAAGTCAGGGACTTCACCAGCCATAGGTATCTCCAGTTATGTAGAAGGGGCCTCCTCCAAGGGTGTAGGCCCCGTGAAGCGCGCCGTATAGGCGAGATTCGGGGCGGTGGGAAGCCCTGAATTTTTCGTTGCCGGGGCGGGCGCTGGAATGTCGGGGAGATGTGCGAAACAGCAGCGTTCGGTCCAGCAATCACGGGCATTTCAGTGAAAAACGCGGATGTGCATTCGATGCATAAACCATGTGTATTTCATGCGGATAATGATGCGTTACCCAACCGTGCGTCGCCGTTAAGGCCCGAAGGTTTCGGGTTCCTTGCGCGGCAGCGCGCGCCGTGCCAAAGGCAGGCCATGTCGGTTCTCAATGCCATACGCCTGTCGCGCGCCCCGATCCTGCCCTTCGCGACAATGGGGGCAGGGTGGGGGACCTTTGCCGCCTATGTCCCCGAGATCAAAGCGGGGCTGGCGGTGGGCGACGGGGCGTTCGGGGCGCTGTTGCTGTTCTCGTCGCTGGGGCTTCTGACCTCCATGTGGGTGGCGCCGCGGCTGGACGATCTTCTGCACCGGATGGCCCTGCCTGTGGCGGCGGGCCTTCTGGGGATGGCATTCCTGTTGCCGGGGCTGGCGACGGTGCCGGTTTTCTTTGCGCTGGCCATGGTCTGTCTGGGGGCGGCGTCGGGGCTGACCGATGTGGTGATGAATGCGCGCGTGTCCGAACTTGAGGCGCGGCACCGGCTGTCCCTGATGAACGTGAACCACGCGATGTTTTCCTTTGCCTATGCGGCGGCGGCGGTGGTGTGCAGTTTCACCCGCGAGGCGGGCGTGCCCGCGATTTCGGTGCTGATCGGGGTGACGGTGTTCAGCCTGTCGCTGACGCCCTTCATGCGCGGCAAGATCCCGGTGGATGCGGCGGAGCCCGCAGAGGGGCGGTTTCCCACGGGTGTGGTGATCTGGGGCGGGCTGATCGTGATGGTGGGCTTCCTGATCGAGAACGCGATGGAAGGCTGGTCGGCGCTTCATATCGAGCGGACGCTGGGCGGGGTGGCGGCGCAGGGCGCGCTGGGCCCGGCTGTTCTGGGCCTGACCATGGGGATCGGGCGCTTGTCCGGGCAGGTCGTAGCCGGGCGCTGGCCGGAAGAGCCGGTGCTGGTGGTGGCGGCGGTTCTGGCGGGGGCCGGGCTGGTGGTGGCGGGGGTCGCGCCCGGGCCGGCCATGGCCTATGTCGGTTTTGCCATGGCAGGGCTTGGCGTGTCGGTGATCGCGCCCATGGCGCTGGCGCTGATCGGGCGGCGGGTGTCGAACCGGGCGCGGACGCGGGCCATCGCGCGCGCCTCGGTCATTGGGTTCATGGGGTTTCTGATCGGTCCGACGCTTGTGGGCGGTCTGTCGGAGCTGGCGGGGTTGCGCGCGGCCTTCATCTGTGTCGCGGTTTTCGCGCTGAGCGTGCCGCCGCTTCTGTGGCTCATGCGTTCCGGGTCCGGCGCCTCTTGACGGTACAGGCGCCGGTTGCAGGAGCGCCGTGGGCCGAAGCCTTTGGCGGCTAAGGGGTCAGAATCTCCTGGATCATCGGCGCTGGACAGCGCCATTCCGCAAGCATTTTCCAGGCATCGGCCGCCGGCATCTTTTGGAAAATCGCCGGATCGACAATGTTTTCTTCCATCCGGATAAGCCCGATGGTCGAGGCGTCGGGCAGGGACCAGACGACATAGCCACAGACCGCAACGCCGGCAGGCTCTGTCCGGGCCGAGAAGTCCACCGCGGCGTAAAGCGTTTCGCGCGGGTAGTAGGAGAGCGCACGGGCCCGGTAGCGCGGTGTCGCGCCGCCGATACGGTCGATCATCTGTTGCCGGAGGGCCGACCATTCGGTTTTCGACACCTGTCCGGCGAGCGACGGGGCGAAGAAGGCCCGTTCGGTCGCGAAATCGGCTTTGGGCAATTGGTCGAACCATGCCTCGGTGACTTGTGCGACGACGCGGTTGACGCCGTCGTCGGGGCGCAGTTGCGCCGCGGCGGGAGCCGCAAGCAGAAACAGGATGAGACAGACCATCGACATGCGCATGGCGCAAGGCTACCCCGGGATTGTGGCGGTTTTTCGGGTTTCCCCAGTCGCTCAGTTCGACGCCCAGCGGCCTTCGAAATCCTCGGGAATGAGAAGGATATCGCGGCCCACATCCTTGATGTCGCGGTGGCCGCAAAGCGCCATGGTGGTGTCGAGTTCCTTGTGGATCACCTCGAGCGCGCGGGTGACGCCCTGCCTTGCCCCATCGCGCCCAGACCATAGACGAAGGCGCGCCCGATCATCGTGCCCTTGGCGCCCATCGCCACGGCCTTGAGCACGTCCTGGCCCGAGCGGATGCCGCTGTCGAGATGCACCTCGATCTTGTCGCCCACCGCATCCATGATCTGCGGCAGCATGCGGATCGACGACGAGCGCGCCGTCGAGCTGGCGCCCGCCATGGTTCGAGACGATGATCGCATCGGCGCCCACCTCGACCGCCTTCATCGCGTCTTCGGGATCGAGGATGCCCTTGAGGATCACCTTGCCGCCCCACATGTCCATGATCTGGCGGATCCGGTCCCAGTCGAGCGAGGGGTCGAAGGCCTCGGCCGTCCATGACGGAGAGCGAGGAGGGGTCGCTGACGCCCTTGGCGTGGCCCACCACGTTGCCGAAGAAGCGGCGTTTGGTGCCGCAGCATTTCAAGCCCCCATGGGACCTTGGTCATCATGTTGGCAATCGAGGCCGGGGTGAGTTTCGGCGGGGCGCGAGAGGCCGTTCTTCAGGTCCTTGTGGCGCTGGCCGAGAACCTGAAGATCGACGGTGATCACGAGGGCCGAGCACTTCGCGTCCTTGGCGCGGCGCGATCAGGTTCTTCATGAAGTCGTCGTCGCGGAGCGTATAGACCTGAAACCAGAACGGTTTCGAGGTGTGCCGCGGCCACATCCTCGATCGAGCAGATCGACATGGTGGAGAGGCAGAAGGGGACGCCGAATTTCTCGGCCGCGCGGGCGGCCTTGATCTCTCCGTCCGCCGATTGCATGCCGGTGAGGCCGACGGGGGCAAGGGCCACGGGCATGGCCACGTCCTCGCCCACCATCTTTGACGCGGTGGTGCGGCCGGCCATGTCGCGGGCGATCCGCTGGCGCAGGCGGATCTTGTCGAAATCGGTGGTGTTCTCGCGGAAGGTCTGTTCCGTCCAGGACCCGCTTTCGGCGTAATCGTAGAACATCTTGGGCACGCGGCGGCGGTAGATGCGCTTGAGGTCGTCGATATTGGTGATCACGGGCATGGGCGGTCTCCTTTGGTGATCTCGTTTTGCATTGGGCATCTGCCTGGCTGCAATGGGCAATTGGAAGCGGGTGGTTGACACTAGTACGACATCGTACTAATTAGATACGATATCGTACTAATGGAGGCCGCCATGAGCACTGACACGCAGACAGACCCTTTCGATCCTCGGTGGCGGCGTGATCCTTGCCGCGACCGGTGGCGCATTTGCCGTCACCCGCACGCCCGCGACGGCGCTGGCGCCCTGGGCTGCGGCGGGCGGATATGACGAGCCACGGATGCGGGCGCTGAGCTATGCGATCCTGGCGCCGAACCCGCATAACCGGCAGCCGTGGATGGTGGATCTGGCGGAGTCGGGACAGGTGACGCTCTATGTGGATACCGAGCGGCTGCTGCCCCATACGGACCCTTTCAGCCGTCAGATCGTGATCGGGCTGGGGTGTTTTCTGGAGATGATGCGGCTTGCGGCGGCAGAGGATGGGTATCGGGTCACGTTCGATCTTTTCCCCGACGGGTCGGACGGCAGCGCGCTTGACGACCGTCGGGTCGCCGTTGCGCGGTTCGAGGAGGGGGGAGTGGCGGAGAGCGATCTGTTCGCGCAGGTGCCCCATCGGCGGACGTTGAAGGAACCGTTCGATATGACGCGGACCGTGGCGCCCGAGGTGATCGAGACGCTGAAGGCCGCGGTTGCCAATGGAAGCGTCGTGTCGGGCAGTGTCGATCCGGATCATGTAGAGGAGTTGCGGGTCCTGACCACGCGCGCGCTGGAAATCGAGATCGAGACGCCGCTGACCTATAAGGAAAGCGTGGATCTGTTCCGGATCGGGCATCGGGAGGTCAATGCCAATCCCGACGGGATCGATTTCTCAGGGCCGGTCTTTGAGGCGATGCATCTGACGGGGACATTTTCGCGGGACGTGGCGCTGGATCGAAGCTCGGTGGCATTTCAGGAAGGGCTCAAGGCGGTGCTGGCCAATTCCGAGACAGCGATGGGCCATTTCTGGCAGGTGACGCCGGGCAACAGCCGCGCTGATCAGATCCGGGCCGGGCAGGACTGGCTGCGCCTGCATCTGGCGGCGACGGCGCTGGGGCTGGGCGTTCAGCCGCTGAGCCAGGCCCTGCAGGAATATCCCGAGATGGCCGCGTTATACGCGCAGGTGCACGAACGGCTGGCGCCCGGCGGCGGGACTGTGCAAATGTTGGCACGGGTGGGCTACGGGCCAGAGGTGCCGGTCAGCCCGCGCTGGCCATTGGAGGCGAAGATCATAGATGGATGACCGGACGGGTGCGGCGTATTTCGCACTGTTCAACGAGATCGGCATCATCAGCCAGTTGAGCCGCGCCCTGTTCGAGGCGCGGCTTCCCGACGGGGTGCTTGTCACGCATTTCTCGGTCGTCAATCACCTGATGCGATTGGGGGATGGCAAGACGCCACTGGAAATGGCGCGGGCGTTTCAGGTGCCGAAAACGTCGATGACCCATACGTTGCAGGGGCTGGAGGCCATGGGATATGTCCAGATCGCCCCGAACCCGGCCGACCGGCGCAGCAAATGCGTGTGGCTGACCGAGGCGGGCCGCGCGTTTCGCGATGATGCGATCGGGCGGCTGATGCCGGATCTGGAGCGGATGGCCGGGGCGATCGGGCCGGAGCGGGTGGCGGCGATCCTGCCCGAGCTGGAGGCGATCCGGGCGTATCTGGACGAGAACCGGGACTAGGGGTCGGGAAAGCGGTTCGAGGTCGTTTTGGCCCTTTGCTGCCAGCCGTGCCGGTTGCAGCGAACGACCGTTCCGAGCCCAAAGCAGACGGTTGGCTGCTGCTGGTTAGGAATTTAATCCTTTCCTGCATCTTTGTGGGGGGAGTGCTTATTGGAAGTTCAATCCGGTCTCGAAGTTCGAATCCGATCCAGCTTGACCGCACTTGTGCTTAGCTTCGGGCTGGCCACGTGGGCCGTGGCAGAGCCCATCTCTTGTCCCGACCCTTGGTTCAGGGTTGAAGCTGCGGATGTCGATCACGTGGGCAAGCTATGCGAGATGGCACCTGAGATCCGCGACACGCTCAACGAGTGCGGCTTGGTGCAGCATCGAACTCTTACGATCGAAGTGGTGGACGTGTTAAGCCATCCAATGGGCCAATGCCTCGCTTATTTCGATTGTGAATATGATCTGATCCGGCTCACCAATTCTGAGCTTTACGACAGTCTCCTCGATCAAGGGTCTCCGTATGCTTTACTGCCAGCCCTCGTCATGATGCGGGCGCTCCTCACTCACGAAATGGCGCACGCACTCGCCATGCAGTCCGCAGGCCAGCGAAGTATCGATATTGTTGATCAAGAGTACATCGCGGCTGCCCTGGAGCTGGAACTGATGCCGGAGGAATGGCGAGCGGAGTTCTTGGCGGCGGCCATGGTAGAACCGCCACCCAAGGAAGGTCTGATCAACATTTGGATATACGGATTTGCCCCGAGGAAGTTTGCGAGCAACGCCTGGCAACATTTTCGTCTACCAGCGAACGGTTGTAAGCTCATCAAGCAACTCGTAAATGGCGAAAGCAGCTTTTCCAGCGCCTCGCATCCTGAATTGCGATAGAAGGGCAAAGTCCCCGGCATTCAACTGACACCAACCGCATCCCTCAGTCGGCAAGACCAACCTTGCGCGCTGGAAGATGTTGTTCTGTTGACTACGGCATCAAGAACAGGACCTGCGAGGAACTCCCATAATGTAAGCGCAGGCAGCACAGGCCGAAGAGGCGACGATCTCTACTCAACCTGCAATGTAGATAGGTAGTCAACCAAAGAAAGGATGAGTGCTCTTGCGTAGCTCTCTGCCTCGCCCATTGAGGCCGGGCTTCCTTGATGAGAGAGCGATCTATCTGTGTATCTCAGCCCCCAAACCGGCATGTCGCGACCTCCATGGACCGCGACATCAGCAGACCCTTCGATGATATCATAGATGTATGTTGCTGGAAAAACTCCCGAATTGTTCTTACTCAAGAAAGTCAAATCAGGAGACACGTTGAGGAGATACTTTGAAACCGGCCCGTCACCTTTGCCATCAATCCCATGACATGCGGCGCAGCTACTCATGAACTCTGCTTCGCCAACACTCTGGGCCTTCGCCCCGGTTAGGACAAATGCCGATAGAGCCGCAGCGTACAGAACTACCATTCCATTGATCATGCGAAACCCTCCGAAAAACATCCAAGATCATCGTTCGCGCACCCGAAAACAATCTCACATTTAAGGACATGTTCAAAGTGAAAAATATTGAAGTTGATATGTGTGCGCTTGGTTGCTTTCAGCTTGGACAGGTTTAGGATCCAGCATCAATTACAAGTTTTTGGTTTCTGAGTGGCACAGAGCGTTCTGATGGCGCTTCAATTTCACAGCGTGTTTATGCGTCTGCCCTGTCCGCGAAGCAGGCGTTCATTCCACCTCGAACTGCTGTCCAGCAGCGAATGACTGCTTTGTCCGCACAGCAGACACTGTGCCACATCCGCAGCGAAAGACCGCTCTCCGCCCTTCATGCGCCCCCGCCACTGCGAGGCGCACTCAACGCGGTAGGGGCCTCAGGCCCGGTGCGCGCCATCCGCGAGCGACTTGACGAAGGCCAGCACCGCATCGGTGCTGTCGCCCGCCGCGATCCGTTCGACGATCGCGGAGCCCACCACCGCGCCATCGGCCACGCGCGCGATGGCCTCTGCGGCCTCGGGGGTCCTGATGCCGAAGCCCACCACGACCGGAAGATGCGCGGCCTTCGAGATACGCTCCACCTCCGGGCCGACATCGCCCGCCTCGGCCTGCGCCGCGCCGGTGATGCCGGTGATCGAGACGTAATAGACGAAGCCCGACGTGTTCTGGAGCACCTTGGGCAGGCGCTTGTCATCCGTCGTGGGCGTCGCGAGGCGAATGAAGTTCAGCCCCGCCTTCTGCGCCGGGATGCAGAGTTCCGCATCTTCCTCGGGCGGCAGGTCGACGATGATAAGGCCGTCGATCCCGGCCTCGGTCGCGTCCTTCAGGAACGCGTCCACCCCGCGCGAATAGATCGGGTTGTAATAGCCCATGAGCACGATCGGCGTGGTGGCGTCGTCCTTGCGGAAGTCGCGCACCATCTGCAGGGTCCGGGCGAGCGTCTGGCCGCTGGCAAGGGCGCGCTGGCCGGCAAGCTGGATCGTGGGGCCGTCGGCCATGGGATCGGTGAAGGGCAGGCCCAGTTCGATGATATCGACGCCCGCGCCCGGCAGCCCGCGCACGATCTCGAGCGAGCGGTCGTAGTCGGGATCGCCCGCCATGATGTAGGAGACGAACGCCTTGCGGCCTTCGGCCCTGAGCCGGGCAAAGGTATCGTCGATGCGTGTCATGGCTGTGGTCCCCTCCTGCGTCGTGAGCGCCCCTCCTGTCGCGCAATGGCGCGCGGGATGCAAGGGCGAGACGCGCCGGAGGGGAGCGGCGCGGGGGCCGCATTAAGTTGATCCAAGGCGATCCCGTTCCATGTTACCCTGAAGGTTGCCGCGACGGACCGCGCGCGATGTTGGCAGACAAGGGAGTGACTGCAATGGACAAACCGGTGTCGGACGGACCCCGCAAGAAGGCCAGTGATTTCGACCAGCGTATCCTCGAGATTTTCGACGGTTATGTTCATGGCAAGATCATCGAAGCGGGAGTTCATGAAACAGGCCGGGAAATATGCGGCGGCCGGTGTGACAGGCGCGATGATCCTGGAGCAGCTTCAGCCGAACTATGCCTGGGCGCAGCAGGTGGCACCGGACGATCCGGCGATCGAGACGGCGGTGGTGGCGTACGAGAGCCCCGAGGGGCACGGGACGATCCGGGGCCTGATGGCGAAGCCTGCGGGCGCGTCCGGACCGCTTCCCGCGGTTCTGGTGGTGCATGAGAACCGGGGGTTGAACCCCTATATCGAGGACGTGGTGCGCCGGGCCGCCAAGGCCGGCTACCTTGCCTTCGGCCCCGACGGCCTGACGCCGCTGGGCGGCTATCCGGGCAATGACGAGGAAGGCCGCGAGATGCAGCGCACGCTTGATGGTGGCAAGCTGATGGCCGATTTCTTTGCCGCGTTCGAATTCCTGCGCGATCACGAGGGATCGACCGGCAAGGTCGGCGCGGTGGGCTTCTGCTATGGCGGCGGGGTCTGCAACGCGCTGGCGGTGGCCTATCCCGATCTCGCGGCCTCGGTGCCGTTCTATGGCCGCCAGCCTGCCGTCGAGGACGTCCCTGCGATCCGGGCCCCGCTGCTGATCCATTATGCCGGGCTCGACGAGCGGATCAACGAAGGGGCCGCGGCCTATACCGCCGCGCTGGAGGCCAGCGGGAAGGAGTTCACCGTGCATGTCTATCCCGACGTGAACCACGGGTTCCACAACGACACCACGCCCCGCTATGACGAGGCGGCGGCGACCCTTGCCTGGGACCGGACGCTGGCGTTCTTTGCCGAGAAGCTGGCCTAGGGGGGTAGCAAGGCGGCGCGGATCGGCCCGTTGCGAGGCCGACCGTTTCGCATGCGGGTCCCCGAGACGGGATTGGGGGCGAGCCGGACGTCTGTCAGATCATCGAGGGTGTTCTCCTGCCCCGATGACTGACGTAGGGTATCAGCGTGAATCGATGCAATGAGACCGAAGGTATCCGTTCGAGATGATGGCCCTTTCAGCCATATCGGCTCTTGGATTTGAGGCCGCTCGGGCGGCATCATTCCCGGCGATCCTCGTGGCGATGCTTTCGAGTGCCGGTATCGCTTGGGGTGGCGCAACGGTAGAAGCCCAAAAACCGATTTTCACACCCGCGCCCGCACGGACCCCTGACGGGGTTTTTCCTGCGACGATACATGAGGGCACGCTCCTCAGACGCGACATCGTTCCTTTTGTCGGAAAGGTGTTCCTCACGAATGGTGATGGAGAACTCGAGCAGTTCTCGTGTGTTCTTACCGGGATTGAGCGGCGCGCTTGTGTGACGACGGCACATAGCTTTCTAGGGTCTTTCGAACCGCTGGAATCACACGACGGGCTGGCGATTGCCGGAGCGCGCGTCGACGTGACCGTCGAGTTCGAGACATGTGCGGAGATCTATCGGGCCGAGAAGGTGGATCTGGGAACGACACGCATCGACCCGGTCACGGAAACGCACCGGGAAAGGGACGTCGCCATCATTACGCTTGCCGATCCGGCATGTGACCGCGCTGCCCCGGCCGTCCTTCTTCCGAAGCTCGATCGAAGAACGGCCGAGGAATGGCTGTTGCCGAGTGCAGGGTCTCGCGTGCCGGTTACCATCGCTGCGTATTATATGGGGTGCACTCTTGGCTTTGAGCCGTTGGGTGAGCAGGATACTTGTGAGCAGTATTCAAGCACCGGCTTTATCGATTCAATGGCTTATCTCGCGGGCGAGCCAATCTACGAGACGACCTCGATCGGGACCTTGCCCGGCAGTTCCGGCGCGCCGGGCCTTGTGATCGACACCGGGCAGGATGCGCGGTCCCGACATGACGATACCTACTTCTGGATATGCCTGAATGTTGGCCACAGACCGGGCGGCAAGAATGCCTGCCTGGCCCTCGAAAACGGATCCTTCGCGCGGGAGTTCATTGAAGCCCGGATCGCCTTCTGACCGAAGGCGACGAGGGTTTGTCTTGAGGTCGACGCCGATGTGGGGCGGGCCTGATGCCTGCATATCGTGGGCGCTTCCCCCACATGGCCAAATGGCCGGAGCGGCGCTCAGGCGGCCTCGGCCTCCGGCAGGATCGTCTCGATCAGGAGCCGGTGAAGGTCGCCGGCGTAACCTTCGGAGCGGGCGGGGCGCGTGGGGTCCGAGGTGACCGCAACGGTGAGGTCGAGGCTGGGCAGGACGAAGAGCATCTGTCCGCCATAGCCCCGGCCATAGGCCACGGGATGGCCGCGGGCCTCGTAGAGGAACCAGCCGAAGCCGTAGTCATGGCCGGAGAAGAACGACCGGGTCTTGGGGGTCAGGGCCGTGCGGACCCAGCTTTCGCTGAGGATGCGGGCGTCGTCGTGCAGGCCGTTGTTGCGAAACACCTCGCCGATGCGGATCAAGGCGAGGGGCGAGAGCGCCATTTCGTTGCCGCCCAGATAGCGGCCCTGCGGGTCGCGGGTCCAGGCCGGGATGTCAATGCCAAGCGGGCGGCCCAGACCCTCGCGCGCCAGGGTCAGGAGCGATTTTCCGGTCACTTCGGTCAGGACCGCGCCGAGGATGTGATAGCTGCCGGTGGAGTAGAGCATCCGCGAGCCGGGTTCGGCCACCATTGGCCGGGAGAGCGCATCGGCGACCCAGTTCCGGCTTGAGACCCAGTCTCCGTAATTGGCGCCCGAGGTGCGTTCGAGTCCCGCCTGCATCGTCAGGAGGTCGGAGATGGTGATTCCGGCGACGGCAGGGTCGGCGGTGGCGGGAATCAGCGCCGGGGCCAGATCGCCGAGCCGTGCTGCGGTGCCGGGGATGTGGCCTGCGTCGATGGCGATGCCGGTGAGTGTCGCGACTATGGTTTTCGAGACCGATTTGATATTGGCGGGCCGGTCGATCGGAGTGCCGCGCAGGGCCTCGGCGGCGGCGACTGTGCCGCGCTGGGCAATGACGAGGCTGTGGAGCTGATCGAGCCCGCGCGCCCTGTCGAAGGCCGCCGCGAAGCGCGCGGATTGCGCACGGGCGGGGCGGAGGGCCGTGGCGGAAAGCCCGGCCAGAACGAGGCGGCGCGACAGGATCATGTCCCGGGACTTACGCGGCGCTGCGGGCGCGTCCAATCACTTTTCTGCCAGAGGAATTTTCCGGCTGCCCGGAAGGCTTCACGGTGCGTTCGCCGGAAAACAGAAAATCGGCACATTTCGTCGCGAGGTCGAAACAGTTCCCGGTGCCTGCGCCGGTGCCTGTTTCCGGATCGTGCACGAATTGGGTTCAAAACCGAGTAATTTCCGATTCTGACCATCTTTCGGACACTTTCTTCGGTCACCAAAATAGGCGGTGAGACACAAGTGCTGGGCGCATTGCCACTACGGTGGCTGCGGAAATTGGGAGTGAGATGAAAGCGCAAGCTGGATCCAGAGAAGAAGTGGGGGTTCCCGAAAGCGTTGGCGACTCGCTTCCCAACGGGACGAAGCTTTTGCATGGTCAGTACGAGATCACGCAGTTTCTGAACGCCGGTGGCTTCGGCATCACCTACCTTGCGCAGGACAGCCTTGATCGGACCGTTGTCATCAAGGAATGCTTTCCGAGCTCGATGTGCCGCCGCGATGCGATCGACGTGCGCGTCCGCTCGCGCAGCCACGAGCAGGAGTTCGAATCGATCGTGCGGCTGTTCGGGCAGGAAGCCCGCGCGCTGGCCAAGCTGGACCATCCGAACATCGTTGGCGTCCATCAGGTATTCGAGGACAACAACACCGCCTATATGGCGCTGGATCTGGTCAAGGGCCGGGACCTGCTGGACATCATCGACGAAGAGCCCGAGCGGCTTGGCCCGGCGGAAATCAAGATCATGCTGGTCAAGATCCTTGATGCCGTCGCCTATATCCACAATGCGGGCGTGCTGCACCGGGATATCTCTCCCGACAACATCCTTCTGGCCGAGAACGGCGAACCGGTTCTGATCGACTTCGGCGCGGCGCGCGAAGAGGCGACCCGCAAGAGCCGGGTCCTGACCGCGCAGAACACGGTCAAGGACGGCTACTCGCCGCAGGAATTCTATATCTCGGGCAGCAAGCAGAGCAATGCGAGCGACCTTTATGCGCTGGCGGCGACCTTCTATCACCTGATCACCGGCGAGGCGCCCCCGATCAGCCAGGTCCGGCTGGCGGCGGTGGCCGAGGATCGCAAGGACCCGTTCGTCCCCCTGTCGGGCCGGTTCAACCAGTATGACCGCTTCTTCCTTTCGGCACTTGACCGCGCCCTCGAGGTCTTTCCCAAGGACCGGATCCAGAGCGCCGAGGATTGGCTGACCGAGATCGACGCCGATCGCCGCCGGAAAATGGCGCAGTCGAAGGCGCAGACCGACGAAAAGATGCAGGCCTCGATCCAGAAGCTTGTGCAGGAAACGAACCGGCAGGTGCAGGAGGCGCAGTCGCGCGAGGTTGCCCCCGCGCCGAAGAAGACGGTCAAGCCGAGCGAGCCCAAGCCCCTGTTTCCGGAACTGATGGAAGCACCGCCGCCGGAGCGCCCGAAACCGAATCTGACCCCGACCTCCGAATTGGAGAACGACGCCGAGGAAGCAGCGAAGCTGGTGAGTGAGAGACCGCTTCCTTTGACCGACAAGAAGGCGGCAGACGCCGCGTCGGCAGCGGCACATATCAAGAAGGCCGTGCTGGAGGGTGGAACACCGCAACGCAAGCCGCTTTTGACCCGCGTCCTGAGCGTATCCCTGTGGCGGCACAGCCAGAATGACAGACAGCAAGCGACGATCGCTGGAAAGGTAGACCCATGAAATTCCTGCAGGACATGATTTCGCGCAAGCGACACGCCCAGACAGCGACCGATGAGGATCTTGCCGATCCGATGCCGCTGCATGAGATACGTCACGCCGACAAGGCGGCCGTGCCACAGGCTGACGATGCCGAGCCGGATCAGGATGCGCTGAGCGCCGACGCGCGGTCGGTTCTTGAGGATGACGGTGATTACGATTGGGACCTGTCCGAGATCGAGCCCTTCGAGACCGAGGAAGAGGCGGAAATGGCCGCGTCGGAGCTTGAGGAGACGCTGGGCAAGACCGCGGCAGGCGAGGCTGTGGGCGACACGGTGGACCACGCAGAGACTGCCGCCGGGGACGCGGTATTGGCCGAAAACGAGGATGCACAGGTCGAAGAGGAACAGGACATGCAGAGCGATGACGACGAAGCGTTCGAAGTCGCCGATGTGATGGCCGCTCTCAAGGTGGAAACCCCTGTCATGGCCGAGGACGAACCGGAAGAGATGGAAGAGGCCGCCGCGCCGAAATCCTTTGACGAGTGGCATGCTCAGGCCGCGACTGCCGCACCGGCGGCCGCCAAGCCGGCAACCGGGCAGCAGGCGATGCTGGCGATGATCCGCGCCGCCCGCGAACGGGCCGAGCAGACGCGCATAGCCGAAGAAGCCGGGGAAAGCGCGGCACCCGTGGCCCGGCCTGTCCCGCAGATCGTTCCCGTCGCCGAACCGGAGCCGGTCGCCGAGGCGGAACCCGAGATCGTCGAGGAGGAGATCGAGGCCTTCGAGGAGGAGGCGGATTTCGACGAGGTGTCCGAGCCTGTCGCCGAAGACGAGGGCGCGGTTGCCGATGACGACGATTTTGAGGATGACGACGATCTTGAGGACTTGGCGGAGTTCGACGATGAGCCCGCGGTTGCCGCAGAGGCAGAGGAAGATCCGGAGCCGGAGCAGGAACCCGAGCCGGTTCAGGCGCCGTTGCAGCGCAAGATCTGGGATATCCACGGTGATGACGACGACGCGCAGGATCACCTTGCCGTAAATGTCGATCAGATCGAGGAACCCGATGCGGATGACGAGGCCCTTGCCGCCTCGGCCCGGTCAAGCAGAGCCGATGAACGGCTGAGCCGCCTGATCGGCGATACGGTCGCAGAAGGGCCCGAAAGCGATCCCGACGATGTGCCCGCGGCGCTGGCGCCCATGACCGCGCCCAAGCGGCGTGCGGGCCGGGTCAAGACACGGCTTCTGGGGTTCAACAAGGCGGATGCAGCCGAAGTCGATCCGATCAAGGCGGCAGCCGCCAGCACGCAAAGCGGCAGCCCGAGCTTTCCGGTCGGCTGGATGATCGTGGTCAAGGGTCCGGGACGCGGTGCGTGCTTTACCCTTGGGGCCGGTGCCTCGAAGATCGGGCGCGGCGAGGATCAGCCGGTACGGCTCAACTTCGGCGACACCAGCATCAGCCGCGACAATCACGCGGTGGTGGCCTATGACGATGAGCAGCGGAAATTCTTCCTGGGCCATGGCGGCAAGGCGAACCTTGTGCGGCTGAACGACATGCCGGTTCTTGCGACCGAGCCGCTGGCCGACGCCGACCTTATCCGGATCGGAGAGACGACCCTGCGCTTCGTGGCCCTGTGCGGCCCGGAATTCAGCTGGGAAGATGAAGCGGATCAGGCGAGCGAATGGCATGGCGCAGCGCAGTGAACCAAATTTCGATGCTGTCACGGCCCTGAGTTCTGGGGCCCGTGACCATCAGGAGGACGCGGTCGTCGCGGACTTCCCGCTGGGCGGTGACCTTGGCCTGATCGTCCTGTCGGACGGCATGGGTGGGCATGCGGCCGGCGATGTCGCGTCGAAGATCGTCATGACCGAGGTGTTCAGCGAGTTGAAGCTGCAGGCCTCGAACCCCGAGACCTTGCGCCGGGGTCTGCCCGAGCTTCTGCTGGGGGCGGCAACGGCCGCGAATGACTGTATTCGCGCCCATATCATGGAGAACCCCGACGCCGAGGGGATGGGGGCCACGCTGATTGCCGCGGTCATGAACCGGGGACGGCTGAACTGGATCTCGATCGGGGATTCACCCCTGTTTCTCTATCGCGACGGTACGCTGAGCCAGCTGAACGAAGATCATTCCATGGCGCCGCAGATCGATTTCATGGTGGAAACCGGCCTGATGGATCCCGAGACTGCGGTCGATCATCCCGATCGGAACTGCCTGACATCGGTTCTGGCGGGCGACGAGATTGCCAAGATCGATTGCCCCGAACAGTCCTTTGCCCTGCGCGACGGGGATATCGTCATCGCCGCGTCCGATGGGCTTCAGTTCCTTGAGAACTGGGAGATTTCCAAGATCCTGAAAGGACGCGTCGAGGACCCGAGCAAGGAGATCGCCCGGCATTTCCTGGACGAGCTCGAGCGGATCGACGACCCCGATCAGGACAATGTCTCGATCGTGGTGGTCAAGGTCAGCCTGCCGGACGCGGATGTGCATGCGCTGGATGCCACACGGGTGGCGACGCGCCCTTTGCGTGACAGCGCCGAAGCGGCGGCGGAAGGGCATTTCGTGCGGCCCCGGCGCGTGGCGCCCACGCGGCTTGTCCATGCCGAGGCGCGTCGATGAACCAGATCAGCCGGTTCGAATCCATCGAGTTGCGCCTGCGGGCGGTTGCGATGTCGCGGCAAAGCCCGGCATCGGTGCGCGAGCAGGCCGAGAACCTGTTGTCGCGCCTGACATCGCCGGTGAGGGTCAGTCTTCTGGGCCTGCCCGATGCGGGCAAGCAGGGTCTGGTCAATGCGCTGGTGGGCGGCAACGTGATTGCCGAGACGATGGATTTGCCGACGATCGAAGTGCGGTTCGGAACGGAAACGCGCGTGCAGGTGACCCTGCAGGACGGCACCGTTGAGGAACGTGAGGGCCAGCTTGAGGCCGAGTGCCTGTCGCAGGCGGTGCTGATCGTGATCGAGCGTCCGCTGCCGCTGTTGCGGCGGATCAGCCTTTTGAGCGTCATGGCCGATGCCTCGGTGCAGGATCAGCGGGCCGCGACCGCATGGGCGGCGCGGAGGACCGATATCGCGCTGTGGTGTTCCGCCAAATTCTCGAAGACCGACGAGAAGCTGTGGTCGGAGGTGCCCGACAGCCTGCGCGATCATGCCTACCTCGTGCTCACCAATTGCGACGCGGAGCGCGCAAGCCAGGTGAAGGACGAAATGGCGGGCGAATTCGTCGATGTCTACTCACTGGACCTGAGCCCCGAGGCCGTGGATCAGGGTGCGACCGGTGTCGATGCGCTGTCGACCCGGATCATCGAGCATGCCGATCTTGGCCGTCAGGCCGATGCGGACAGCGCGTTGTTCTTTCTCCGTGCGAGCGAGCAGGATCCGGCGATTGCCGCCAAGTTGGTGGAGCCGGCACCGGTGCCGGCGGCTGAGAAAAAGAAGACCAGCGCGGCACCTGCGGCGCCTGCGCGCCCGGTCACGCGGCCGCGGATGGCACGGGTTCCGCATGCGGAAACCTATAGCACGGGGCTGACCCTTCTGCGCCGGTTCGGGATGGAGGCGCTCAAGGAATTGCGCGCGGGCCACCCGGATGTTGCCGAGACCCTTCCGGGCCGTTGCACCGAGACCTTGCAGCAGCTGGCCGATATCCTGAATGCCTGTGAAGAGGATGGGGTCGACAAGATCTCGCATCTGATCGACAGCGTATATGAGGCAGAAAGCCTTGTAATCCTTATGGAAAATGAAGCTTCGGAAACTTCAGCGATAGAAGCCGTCTCGATCCTCCTGCAGATGCGCCGGGACCTTGAGACATGTCTTGCGGCCTGACCCGGGCCAGACGATTTCGCGATTTGGGTCAGAAAGCCGCCTTAGAATCACCATTTTGAGTTCCGATAAATGGTCAATGCGATCCTCAGCATGAGGATTGTTGCGCGCAGGTTGAATAACTCGATGGGGCCATTCGCGCGGTCACGGACGCGCCGCCGAAAGGTCAGGGGTATAGAATGAACGTAGAGCACAAGATCGAGCCGAACGAGGCTTTCGCACCGGAGGGAACCGACGCCCCGCAGCCTGAGCGCGGCGGTTGCAGCCCCTGAGCAGGCCGTAGAGAAGTTCAATACGTCGCTTCTTGCGACAGGGTTCGGTCCGCTTCACGAATATTTGCGCAGCAGTTCGGCGGTGGCCAAGGCCCTGACCGATATTGCCGGGATCGCGGACCGTGCCAGCATTCGCGCCGCGCGCAAGCTGCACCGGCAGCTGAGCCGCGTCGAGCCCAGCGTCACGATGATCGGTCAGGTGAAGGCGGGCAAGACATCGCTGGTCAACGCGATGGTCGGCTGGCCCGATCTTCTGCCTGCCGACGTGAACCCGTGGACGTCGGTCGTGACCTCGCTGCATGTCAGCCCGCGCCCGCAGGTGGCCGGGACGCGCGCCAGCTTCCGCTTCTTCGACGAGGATGAATGGACCCGCCTTCTGGAACGCGGCGGGCGGATCGGCGAATTGGCCGGACGGGCCGGCGCCGAGGACGAGGTCCAGAAAGTCACCGCCCAGCTTGAGGCGATGCGCGAGAAGTCGCGCCGCCGGCTTGGCCGGAAGTTCGAGATGCTCATGGGGCAGGAGCATGCCTATGGCTATTTCGACAGCGAGCTGATCCAGCGCTATGTCTGCCTGGGCGACGATTTCGAGAGCGATACCGAGACATCGAACGCGCAGGGCCGCTTTGCCGATATCACGCGGTCCGCGGCGCTGTACCTTCAGCGCGAGGAGTTTCCCGTCGATTTCTGCATCCGCGACACGCCGGGTGTGAACGATACCTTCATGATGCGCGAGCAGATCACGATCCGTGCGATCCGCGAAAGCCGGATGTGCGTCGTGGTCCTGTCGGCGCATCAGGCGCTGTCGACGGTCGATCTGGCACTGATCCGGCTGATTTCGAACCTGCCGTCGCGCGAGGTGATGATCTTCGTGAACCGGATCGACGAATTGAGCGATCCCGCGAACCAGGTGCCCGAGATCGAGCAGAGCATTCGCAAGACGCTCAAGGATCATCAGGGTCCCGCCGATGCCGATATCATCTTTGGCAGTGCCTATTGGGCGAACCATGTCCTGCGTGGTGCGATTGGGGAATTGAGTGAATCCAGCCGTGCCGCCCTGTTCAACTGGGCCGAGGCGGCGCTGCGCGAGGATGGCGAAGACCCGTCGGTGGAGGATATGGTCTGGACCCTGTCCGGCCTTCCGAAGCTTCTGGAAGCGGTATCGAACCGCGTCGTCGAAGGCGAGGGGCGCGAGGTGATCGCCAAGACCGCCCGCGCCGCGATGAACCTTTTGAGCGGTGTGACCACGGCCGAGCACATGGTGTCGAAGCGCGTTGGCAGCGGCACCGGCGAGCCCTTGGACCGGAAGTTGATTCCGGCGGAACTTGACCGGGTCGAGGCCGAGGCTCGCGAGCGGCTGGAGCGTGAATTCGCTACGATCCGGCAGGGATTCCTTACCCGGCTCGAGCGATCGCACCAGTCTTTCCTCGAGCGCGCAACCTCGTCGCTGATCAAGCATCTGGACGAATACGGGGATTCCGAAGTCTGGCATTACGACGCAACGGGGCTTCGGGTTCTGCTGCGCTCGGCCTTTCAGGTCTTTGCACGCGGAGCGCAGAAGACCTGTCAGTCGGTCCTGTTGCAGACCACTGCGGATATCCGCGAGATCTATCTGCGCGCCTTCAGCGTGCCCGATGGCGGGTTCCGGCTTGAAGCGCCGCCCGCGCCGCGCATCCCCGCCCCGGTCATGCTGGGTCAGACGATCGCGCTTGATATGTCATCGGGCTGGTGGTCGCGCTGGTGGCGCAGGCGGAAGGGCTATGGCAGCTTTGCCAAGGATTTCGCCGAGATCATCAAGGCCGAGACCGATCCGATCGTCGAGGCGCTGAAGACCGACAACGTGAATGCGGTTCTGGCCGAAGCCCGCAAGATCCAGAACGAGTTTCTTGCGTCACAGCGCGAGATCCTGACGTCGCTTGCAGCGGAGCCCGAAACCGGAATGGACGAGTTGGCCGGATTCAGCGAGAGCAAGGCCACGAAGCAAAAGGCCGAGACCATAAAGACGACACGTGCGTTGCTTGAACAGTTTATCGATTGATGTGCCCCTGCGCACCCAGAGGATGAGGACATGCTAGGACAGAAAAAGATCGCCAGAAAGCCGGTCATGGCTTTGATGGGTGAATTCAGCGCCGGGAAAAGCACGCTGGCCAACCTTCTTCTGGGCGAGGGACGATCGCCCGTGAAGGTCACGGCAACGCAGCTTCCGCCGGTGTGGTTCTCTCATGGCGACGGCCAATCCTATGCGGTCGATCTTCAGGGAGAGCATACGCCGGTTGCTCTCAATGAGATGGAAAGCGTCTCGGTCGCCGATACTAGCCATATCCGGATCTTCATGAAATCCGAGATTCTGGAGATCATGGATATCATCGACATGCCGGGCAATTCGGATCCGAACATGTCACCCGAAGTCTGGCAGCGGGCGCTGCACCATGCCGATGGCGTGATCTGGTGCACCCATGCGACGCAGGCCTGGCGGCAGTCCGAGGCGGCGGTTTGGGACGATCTGCCGGTCGAATTGCAGGAGAACAGCCTGCTCCTGCTGACCCGCTTCGACAAGATTCTGAACGAAACCGACGGAGCGCGGGTGCTGCGCCGCGTCAAGTCCGAGACGGATGGCCTGTTTCGCGGCGTGTTCCCGGTGTCGCTGACCCAGGCGATGGGCGCGGGGGACGACATCGACGCGTGGAATGCGAGTGGTGCAGAGCAGTTCACCCAGGCGCTTCTGGAGATCGTTCTGGGCGTGGGCGGCAAGGTCGACGCCGAGGCGAACGCGCCCATCCCACTGCGCCCGGCACCGGAAGCGCCGGCGGGATCCGTGGTGATGCCGCGCCGCGTTGCGGTGTCATCGGACGATGCGACTTCGACCCGCCCGGTGCGCGATATTCGGCGTCCGGTGGCCTGAAACCTGATCTGAACGATCCCTTGCGGACGTGACCGGACCCGGAGGTTCGGCACGTCTCGCTGTTGCATTGCCCGTGACCTTGGGTCACAGATAGCCCGGAAACATCTTCCGGGACGGGCAATGACGATCCTGCACCAGTTAGACGAACTTCGGACCGGCCTGCCGGGTACCGAAGTCGTGGCCTATGTCGACCTGAGCGCAGGCATGGTTCTGGGCTGGTCCTCGGCCATGGTGCAGCCGCAGGAATGGCTGGATGCGCTGTGCCTGACGGCGAGCGAGATCCTTGGGCGGTGTCGAGGCCGATACCGGCGAGGCGATCAAGCTGAGCGCAACGGGCGCGATGGTGCTGTTGCGGGCGCCGGATGCGCCGGCAGAGGCGCTGTGCATCGTCGGTGCGCCGGATATCGATCTTGATGCGGCGCGGTACAAGGCCCGCTCTGTCTTGGAAAATGTGACTGAATGATCCAAGAATACGCCATCGTTGATAGTTGAAAGTGCACGCGTGACCGAAAAATCAGGGCTAGAGGACAGGCTGATCGCCTTGGCCGCCGCGGGTCTGGGCGAGCCGGGTGGCCGGCAATTGCGTGCCTCGAGCGGACCGCTTCTGATACGTCGGATCGTCGGTGAGATCGACTATACGGTGATGCCGCGGCGGATGGTGATCGAAAGCCCGGCGGGCCGCGAGGCGCATCTGGACGTGGCGAACCGGCGGCTGATCGCGATCAGCGCCGGCCTTGGCCACCCTGCGCTGGAGCGGCTGACCGGGCACTGTGCCGGACAAGGACGCCGAGGATCAGCTGCGCATCTGCGCGCTTTCTTCGAGGCGTTGGTCGACGGGGCAAAGAGCATCCGGATGCGCGTCGAACCCTTGAAACGGACTTCGACCCCGATCGCCGCGGGATATCGACCGAGCGGCTTTCGGCCGCTGTCGGCCTTGAGGCCCCGCTTTCCGAAGACGGCGAGCCCGGCGATCGTGTTCGACAGTTTTCTGTCGAAAATTCAGGAGGATGCCATGGCTTGGGTCCTGTCCATCGAGGAGAGACGGAGGCATCGGGCGACCCCGATGCGCTCGACCTTCTCGGAGGCGGCGATGGCCGGTCTGCCCGCGCCCGAGCCCAGCGCCACCAGCTGGACGCTTCTGGCGCTGCGTCCGGCGGCGGCGGGGACCGGTTTCGCGGTGGCGATCGATCTGGCGGGGGCGCGGTTGGGGATCGCGGTGCCGCCCGACCGGATGGGGCACCTGACGGATGCGTGGCGCGCGACGCTTGACGGCTGACCGGCGTCAGCCGCGCGCAAGCAGGGCTTCGATTTCCGACAATGCGGGCATGGCGGGCGCGGTGCCGGGACGGGTGACCGAGATCCCGGCCGTGGCGCAGCCGAAGCGGACCGCATCCACCGGGTCCATGCCGCGGGCCAGTGCCGCCGCGAAACCGCCGTTGAACGCATCGCCCGCGCCCGTCGTCTCGACCACCGGGCCGGCGTTGAAGGGGGGCACATGCACCCGGCTCTTCGGCGTCGCGGTAAAGCGCGCCGTTTTCGCCCAGCGTGATGATCGCGGCCCCCACGCCCTTTGCCAGAAGCGCCTCGGCCGCGCGGTCGGCGTCGTCCACCGAAGCGACGGCGATGCCCGTGATCCCCTCGGCCTCGCTTTCATTGGGCGTGACGAAGTCGCAGAGCGCCAGCATCCCGTCCGCGATGGCGTGCGGCGGGGGCCGGGTTCAGGATCGTCCGCGCCCCGCCGTCCCGCGCGATTTCAAGGGCGCGGTGCGCGGCCGCCGATCGGCTGTTCCAGCTGTGTGACGAAGACCGAGGCACTTCCGATCAGGTCGGCGCGGGCCTCGACATCGGCCGCGGAGATCGTGCCGGCGACCCCGGGCGAGACGATGATGGCGTTGTTGCCCGTGGCCTCTTCGATGAAGATATAGGCGGCCCCGGTGAAGCTGTCCCCATGCTGGGTAATCGCCGGGATCACGCCCGCTTTCTTCCATGTTTCCAAGGCCATATCGGCAAAGGGATCCTTCCCGAGGCGCGAGATGAAATGCACATCGCCGCCCGCCATCGCGGCAGCGACGGCCTGGTTCGAGCCCTTTCCGCCGGGGCCGAGGGCGAAACTGTTGCCAAGGATCGTCTCGCCCATCCGGGGCTGTCTGTCGGCGCGATAGGCGGTGTCGGCGACGAAGATGCCGAGAATTGCGATATGGCCCATGGATCAGGACTCGTCCGGCGGGATCACGCCCTTGCGGAACATGAAGCAGCCGTAGAAGCGGCGTTCGCCGGTCTGGATCACCGCATAGGCCTCGCGCGCCATGTCGTAGAAGGCGAAGCGTTCGATGCTGACCATCGGGCGGGGCTTGCCCTCGGCGGCGTCGATTTCGGCCTGAACCTCGGCCTGCACCGGGGGGACCTCGTCGGGCGCGCCGACGATTTCCATGCGGCCCGCGAAATCATCGACGAAGGTGTCGAGCGGCAGGACCGAGAGGATCGCGTTCGTGGCCTCGGCGCTGGTGAGATTGTCCATCCGCAGAAGCTCGCCCGAGATCGTGTGGCGGGCGACCTGATCGGACGGGAAAGTTCGTATCCGCGATCACCAGAACATCGCCGTGCCCCATGGCGCGGAGCGCGTGCAGAACCTCGGCATTGAGCCGGGGATCGATACCCTTGAGCATGTGGTCCTCCCTTCAGGTCGTCAGCCGAACCGCGCCAGAACGGCATCGGCAATGGCCGATCCCAGCGTTGCGTGGGCCGCTTCGTCAAAATGCACGCCGTCCTCGGCGCAGACCGAGATGTGTTTGCCCGCATCGAGAAAGGCGGCGTCGTATTTCCCGTGCCGTGGCTTCGAGATAGCCGGCAAGTCCGCGTGACGTGGCCTCGGCGCCGGCGAACATCTCGGCGAACGTGCCGTTTCGCGGACCGGTGGCGGGGCCACGATCATGAGGTCCAGCGGGCCCATGACCGGGTTGGCCGCGCTTTGCGAGATGGTCGCGATCAGGGCGTCCATGGGCCTGGCGATGTCGATGGCGGTCACCGAGTACTTCACCTGAAAGTCGTTCGTCCCCAGCATCATGACGACAAGGTCGATGGGCCGGTGGCTTTCCAGCGCGACGGGGAGCGACCGAAGCCCGTTCTTGTGGGCGCCGTTGATCGGGTCGTCATGCACGGTGGTCCGGCCCGGATGACCCTCTTCGATCACCGTCCAGTCGGCGGGCAGGCCCCGGCGCATCACCCCGGTCCAGCGTGTTGCGGCGTCGAACCGGCGTGTCTCGGAATACGCGGTCATCGGCGGGGTTCCGTGGGTGTTGGAATCGCCGAAGCAAAGGATCGTCCTCGGGGCGCTCATGAAAGGCGTGCCCCGCTTGCATGATCGAATAGCAGCACCGCGTCGGGCCGGGCGGTCAGGTGGACGGTTTCGCCCGGGCGCAGTGTCGTACGCTCGCGGAACACCGCCGTCAGGTCCTGCCCGTCGGCGCGCAGCACGACGTGGGTTTCCGCGCCCGTCGGTTCGATCACCGAGACGGTGGCGGGCAGACCCGCATCGGAAAGCGTCAGGTTCTCGGGCCGGATGCCGACGGTGACCGGCTGACCGTCGGTCACGCTCGCAGGCCCGTTCAGGGGCAGGACCATATCGCCGATGGCGATGCCGGGTGCGCCGCCATTGCCGCGCGCCGTGCCATTGAGCATGTTCATGGAGGGCGACCCGATGAACCCCGCGACGAAGGTATTGGCGGGGCGGTCGTAGAGGTCCAGCGGGCTGCCCACCTGTTCGATATGTCCGCCCTGCATCACCACGATCTTGTCGGCCATGGTCATCGCCTCGATCTGGTCGTGGGTGACATAGACGGTGGTGGTCTTGAGCCGCTGGTGCAATTCCCGGATCTCGGTGCGCATCTGGACGCGCAGCTTGGCGTCGAGGTTCGACAGCGGTTCGTCGAACAGGAAGACCTGGGGATCGCGGACGATGGCGCGGCCCATGGCCACGCGCTGACGCTGGCCGCCCGAGAGCGCGCGGGGATAACGGTCGAGATAGGGCGTAAGGCCGAGGATCTCGGCGGCGCGTTTCACGCGATCGGCGATTTCCGCCTTGTCCATCCGCCGCATCCGCAGGGCAAAGGCCATGTTCGACGCGACGGTCTTGTGCGGGTAAAGCGCGTAGTTCTGGAACACCATGGCGATGTCGCGTTCGCTGGGCGGCAGGCTGTTGACCACCTTGTCCCCGATCGCGATGGTGCCCGAGGTGATGCCTTCGAGCCCGGCGATCATCCGCAGAAGCGTGGACTTGCCGCAGCCCGATGGCCCGACCAGAACCACGAATTCGCCATCCGCGATGTCGACGTCGACCCCGTGGATGACCTGCGTCGTTCCGTAGGATTTGCGCAGATCGCGGATCGTGACTTCGGCCATGGTTCCCCCTCGTCCTCCCGTATCGGCCCCTGCAGAGCCCCAATCGAGACCGTATCGTCAAAGTGGTAGCGAAGCCTTGGGACGCTGTCCATGGTGGCATAGTTGCTTTGTGCGGGGCGGTTCCCATGCTAAAATGAGGGTCGGGGCGCTGAGATGGAGCAGGCGATGATCACACGCCGGGGTTTCACGGCAGGTCTTGGTGCCGGTGCAATTGCGGGTCTTCCGGGTCCGGGGCGCGCTGCGGATTATTCCGGTCCGAATGTTGTTCTGGTGCGGTTCGGGGCGGGGTCCGGCGACAGGAGACGATCGACCCGGCGGGGACATTTGCCCCGTTCCTGCGGCATCACCTGACGCGGCGGGGCGTGTTGATCCCGGACATGCGGATCGCGCAGCTCGACGGGGTGGATACCTCTCACGCTGAAGGAACGCTGAACATCCTGACGGGCCGGTATCTGGGCTATCGCGATGTCGCGCGCGGCGTGCAGATCGACCGGCTGGAGCCCACCGAGCCCACCCTGTTCGAATACCTGCGCGCCGCGTTCGATATTCCGGCCCACGAGGTCTTGCTGATCAACGGAGAGGATCGCCCGCAGGAAGAGTTCTTTACCTTCGGGATGAATCCCCATTACGGCATCACTTTCCGGTCCGAGATGCTGAGCCTGCACCGGTTCAAACTGCACAAGTTCGCGCGTCAGCTTGAGGAGGGCGGGCTGACCGATGAGGCGCGGACCGCGATCGTTGCGGCGCAGGCGGAGTTGCTGGCCGCCGATCACCGGGAGATTGCGCCGGTGCAATCGGAGGCGGTGCAACGGTTCTGGGATGACTGGCGACGGGATTATGGGGATGACGGCTTTCGCAATGCCCGTGGCGACCGGTTGCTGACGGCATTGGCCACGCGGGCCATGGCAGAGTTGCGGCCCCGGTTGATGATGGTGAATTATCAGGACCCAGATTACGTGCATTGGGGCAATCCGAGCCATTACACGCGGGCGATTTCGATCATCGACGAGGGGCTGGAGCGGCTGGTGGCTGCGGCGGATGCAGACCCGTTCTATCGCGATAACACGGTGTTCGTGATCACGCCGGATTGCGGGCGGGATGCGAACCCGTTGATGGATGTGCCGTTCCAGCATCATTTCAACAGCCGTGCCGCCCATGAGACATGGGCGCTGAGTATTCGGGCCGGGGATCGTGCGGGACCGGATCTATGAACAGGGTCGTGGATCAAAGTGCCGGTCGCTCCCACGGTGGCGGCTGTCATGGGGTTCCGGGCGCACCGGTCCGAGAACCGGGCGATCGAGGCGGTGTTCACGTGAGCGTCACGACAGAATTTCCGGTGCGGCGGGCCGGACGGGTGGGGGCGGCGGTGCGCGGGCTTTTCGACCTGGCTATCGGCGGGCTGCTTTGCCTGTCGCCGGTCACGTCGGTGATTGCGCTGGGGTGGATGATGCGGCGCATGGCGGCGTCGGTTGACCGGCAATCGGGGCGCATCACGGGGCGTTCGGTTGGGTCCTGGGACCCAGCGGCCGGGGGTGGCCCACGCGCCTTCTTGGCGGGCTGGCCGCGAACATCCGCGAGGGGGTGAAGGCTGCGCTGGCGCTCATACTGGCGACGGTGCCCTTCAGCCTGCCCTGGCTTCTCGCTTGGTGGGCCGGGTGGGACAACTCTTTCAACAAGGGGTATGAGCAGGCCTGGGCAGGGCCGGTTCTGTTCCTTGCGGGCATCGCGATATTCCTTGCGGTGATGGTTCACCTGCCCATGGGACTTGCCCGTCAGGCGGCGACCGGGCGGTGGTTTGCGGCGCTGGAGTGGCGGGAGGTGCAGATCGCGGTGCGGCATGCCGGATGGGGGCATGTGGCGCTTGCCTTTGCCACCGTGTTCTTTGCGCTGCCGCTGTTCGCGAGCCGTGCGCTGGTGGTCTTTGTGGAAGATATCATTCCCGGTTTCGATGCGCTCGCCGCACAGGACGTGGCACAGGTGGCCGAGATTTCGGGTCTTGCGGTGGCGGTCTATGTCTTTGCGAGTTTCTGGTGGCTGCGGTGCTGGGCGGCGCGGATCTATGCGCGCGCGATGATACGCGCGGCGGCGCAGACCAAGGCGAGCAACGTGCAGGGGCCGGGGTGGATCGGCCGGGCGGCACGGCTGGTCAGTCTTTTGGTGATCTGGTTCGGGCTTGTCGTGCTGATCGTCGTTGGTCAGTTCGTGAACCACAGCTGGTGGGCCTGGGCGCAGCATCCGGCCTTTGGCCTGCCATGGTTCGGATAGCCATTATTCTTGGCATGCTAGCATGTTAGGTGCTTGACAGGTCTGCGCCCTGCGGAGACACTTTTCCCGTGGGCCGGGTCTGAAGTGAATGCTTCGGGCCGCTGCCGAGGGGTGGATTACCCAAGATCGACAGGGCCTCGCAGAAGGGCCCGGGCCTTTCCTCCCATGGGCGATGGATGGCCGTGGCGTTCTGGATGGGAGGAAATCCAAATGAAGAAGCATATCTACGATCAGCTTGTGCGCAGCGGAAAGCTTGGCCGACGCGACATGCTCAAGGGCATGGGCGCGACCGGGGCGATGGCCGCGTTTTCCGGTGTGGCCACCGGCGCATCGGTGCGCCCGGCTTGGGCCGCCGCCCACGGGGCGCTGCGGGCCGAGATCCTGAAGATCCCCGGCGTCGGCATGGGCTCTCCCACCGATGCGGATTGGCAGAAAGTGGGCGAACTGTGCCTTGGGCCGATCAAGGAGATCGTCGCGGAAGGCGAGTTCGAGGGTGTCGAACTGACCTTCATGGGTCTGAACAACCAGAACCTGCACAACTTCCTCTTCCGTGGTTTCCTGAAACCCTGGGAGGCTTATACCGGCGCCAAGATCAACTGGATCGACCTTGCGCAGGCCGATTACAACGCGCGTCTGCAGCAGTCGATTGCAACCGGTACCGTCGATTTCGACATCATCGAGATGGGCGCGCCGTTCGAAGGCGACGTTCTGGGCCGAGGCATGGCCAGCGAGATGCCCGACTGGGTCAAGGACGTGATCGATATGGACGATTACGTGGACTACCTGAAAGCGCCCGTAGGCACTTGGGATGGCAAGACCTACCGCGTGTCGATCGACGGCGACTGCCACACCTTCGCCTATCGCAAGGATTACTACGAGAACGCGGAATTCGCCGAAGCCTGGGCGGCGGCGGGCAACACCACGCCGTGGCAGCAGCCCACCACCTGGGAAGAGGTAAACGCGCATTCGAAGTTCCTGATCGGAAAGACCGATCCGCTGACGGGTCTGGAGGCGCATGGCTATCTCGACCCGCTGAAGGGTTGGGGCGGTTTCGGGTTCTATTTCCTCGAGAACCGGGCCACGCCCTATGCCAAGCATCCGGCCGATCCGGCATGGCTGTTCGACCCCGAGACGATGAAGCCGCGGGTCAACAACCCGGGCTTCGTGCAGGCCATCCAGGACGTGATGGACCTGATCGCCGCGGGCGCCTATCCGGCCGACCAGATCAACGCCGATCCCGGCACCACCGCGTTCCAGCAGTTCCTTGCCGGCACCGGCGGCGATGCTGAACTGGTGGGGCGATGTGGGCTCTTCGGCGCGCACCTCCGACACCTCCGTGGTGGGCGATGTCGTGGGCTTCGACATCAACCCCGGCTCGGAAAAGGTGTGGAACTCGCAGACCGGCGAGTGGGAGATGACGCGCAACGTGTCGCCCAACAACGCCTATATCGGCTGGGGCGTCTATGTCATGGCCACGGTGGATGGCGACGAGCAGAAGAAGAAGGCCGCATGGTCGGCGGCCGCACATCTGGGCGGCAAGGACCTGTCGCTCTGGGCTTCGGCCTATCCGTCGGGCTTCCAGCCCTACCGGAACTCGCACTTCCAGTATGACGAGTGGGAAGAGGCGGGCTATGACCGCGATTTCGTGGAGGATTACCTGTCGTCCAATGCCGACAGCTACAACCACCCGAACGCGGCCATCGAACCCCGTATCCCGGGGATCTTCCAGTACTACTCGGTCGCCGAGGACGAATTGGCCAAGGGTTTTGCCGGTCAGTACGGCTCGGCTCAGGAAACCGCGGACGCCATCGCGGCGGCCTGGGAAAACATCACCGACCAGATCGGGCGCGAGAGCCAGATCGCGCTCTACAAGGCGTCGCTGGGGATGTGATGCGTTTGCCATGTCGTGCGGCCCGGGGGCCGCATGACCTCTGGCACTACGTGCGAAGACCGGGGGGCTGTCCGCCCCCCGGACCCCCCCGAGGATATTTGGAAAGAGAAGAAGAGGCGGGACAAGCGTGCAAGGCGACCTTCTTCACGTCGTGACCTCGGACGCGATCAGCCCCGAGCGGCGGCGGCTGGGCAAGACCCTGATCTGGGGGTCGTTCGCCGTGATGGTGGCGGTGTTCGTGGTCCTCGGGCTGAGCGAGGCGGGGCGGATCGGGATGGAGTTCGCAACCTGGCGGCCCGCGCTTTACGCCTATCTGTTCTGGGCCACGTGCCTTTGCATCGCGCAGGTCGTTCTCTACGGCGAGCAGGGCAAGCGCAGCCTGTTCATCCTGCCCGCGACGCTGTTCGTCGTGGCCATGGTGGTGTTCCCCTTGATCTTTGCGCTGGGAATCGCGTTTTCGAACTGGAACCTGTCTTCGCCCGATGGGCGGCAGTTCAACGGGCTGGACAATGTCCGGCAGATGTGGGGCGATCCGTTCTACTGGAACGCCCTGAAGAACATGGTCTATTACACGCTGGCGATCCTCGTGGAATATGCCGTGGCCTTTGGTCTGGCCCTGATCCTTGCGAGCCAGATCCGGGCACGGAAGTTCTTTCGCGTTGCGTTCCTGATGCCCCTGATGCTGAGCCCGGTGGCGGTCTCGTGGATGGTGGGCAAGTCGATGATGGAGATCCGGTTCGGGCCGATCGCGCGGCTTGCGCGCTGGCTGGGCTGGGAGCGGCCGTCGTTCTTCGGCGATCCCGAGATCGCGCGGGCCACCATCATGATCATGGATGCCTGGACCTTCATTCCGTTCATGATGATCATGCTTCTGGCGGGGCTTCAGGCGATCCCGAAGGAGGTGCAGGAGGCCGCGAAGGTCGATGGCGCCTCGGGCTGGCGCGGCTTCTGGGAAGTGACGTTTCCGCTGATGCTGCCGGTGTCGATCACCGCGATCCTGATCCGCATCATCTTCAAGCTGAAGCTGGCGGATATCGTGATCAACGTGACCTCGGGGGGGCCGGGGGGCGCCACCGATACGGTCACGAGTTTCATCTTCCGCGAGTACCGGGACCGGTCGAACGTCGGGTACGGGACGCTTCTGGCGATCGTGTACCTGGTGCTGATCGTGATCGCGATCACGGTGTTCATGAAGCTGGTCGATCGCTGGATGAACCCGAGGTATTGAGCATGCCCGCGTGATGCCCATTGAACTTTCGCCGGCGGGAAACGGTCTGAGCGTCCGAACATGGAAAACGGATGTGCGGTATTGTCCGACCTGCCTGCGTCTCACTCACCCGTTCGAGGATGGCGACACCTCGGAACCTGCGTCCCGGCTCGACATTTCGACAAGCAGTGAGATTTTCCACGATCACGAGGCCGACCGGGGCCATGACGCCAAATGGTGGATGGGCCGGGTGGCGATCTATGGGGTGCTGATCCTGTGGACGGTGATCTGTCTGTTCCCGATCTACTGGACCATCACCACGAGCTTCAAGATGGCGCCCAACGTGATGCAGGGGCATCTTGTGCCGTTCGTGGATTTCGAGCCGAAATGGCGCGGCTGGGAGAGTCTTGGCCTGTCGCCCCGGCTGATCGGGCAGGAATTGACGGTGCGCGAGGAGTTCATCAAGCGCTTCACCAATTCGGCCATCACCGCGGTTTCGGCCTCGACCCTTGCGGTCATCCTCGGGTCGATGGCGGCCTATGGACTGTCGCGCTTCAATTACCGGTTCGGGTTCATGCGGAACCCTGACATCTCGTTCTTCTTCCTGAGCCAGCTGATCCTGCCACCCGTCGTGCTCGCCCTGCCGTTTCTGGTGCTTTACAAGGAGCTGGCGCTGCTCGACACGACGATCGGGCTGATCCTGCTCTATACGCTCACCGTCCTGCCCATCGTCATCTGGATCATGCGCGACCAGTTCGCGTCGATCCCGGTGGAGCTGGAAGAAGCGGCGCTGGTGGATGGGTTGTCGATCTGGGGGGCGTTCGTGACGATCGTGTTACCGATTGCGTTGCCGGGGATGGTGGCGGCCTTCATCCTGAGCCTTGTCCTGACGTGGAACGAGTATTTCTTTGCCGCTCTCCTGACCTCGACCGATGCCAAGACATTGCCGGTGATGGTGGCCAGTCAGACCGGCAGCCAGGGGATCAACTGGTGGTCCATGGCGGCCTTGTCGACCGCGGCGATCCTGCCCCTGATCGTGATCGGGGTGCTTCTGGAGCGGTATATCATCAAGGGGATGGCGGCCGGGGCGGTGAAGTAGCCGCGCGCTTCCGGCGTCTGCGCCAAGCGGCGATATCGAAGCCGATCACGGCGATCCCGAGAGGGATCATCCAGAAGCCGAGGATGGGCAGGAAGCCCAGCACCCCGCCGACGATCAGCAGCACGCCCGCGCCGCTGCGCCAACCCGGGGGAATGCGCGCCGCGCGCCGCATGGCGCGTTTGCGCAGGCGTTGAAATCTGCCTTGTTCCGTGTCGCTCACCGTAAACCCCGATTGAACCCGGCCCCGTGCCGCACTAGGAACATGGGAACTTCAGAGACAGGGGCAAGTCATGGCCAGCTATCAATACGTGTATCACATGGACGGGGTGTCGAAGACCTATCCGGGCGGCAAGAAATGCTTCGAGAATATCCGGCTGTCGTTTCTGCCGGGGGTCAAGATCGGCGTCGTCGGCGTCAACGGGGCGGGCAAATCCACGCTGTTGCGGATCATGGCGGGGATCGACAAGGATTTCACCGGCGAGGCCTGGGCGGCCGAAGGGGCCAAGGTGGGCTACTTGCCGCAGGAGCCGCAGCTGGATGAAAGCTTGACGGTACGCGAGAACGTGATGCTGGGCGTGGCGGAAAAGAAGGCCAAGCTGGACAAGTATAACGAGCTGGCGATGAACTATTCCGACGAGACCGCCGACGAGATGGCGGCCTTGCAGGACGAGATCGACAGCCAGAACCTGTGGGATCTGGACAGCCAGATCGACGTGGCGATGGAGGCCCTGCGCTGTCCGCCGGACGATGCGAACGTGGCCACGCTTTCGGGCGGAGAGGCGCGGCGGGTGGCGTTGTGCAAGCTCTTGCTGGAAGCACCCGACATGCTGCTTCTCGACGAACCGACCAACCATCTGGACGCCGAGACCATCGCGTGGCTGCAGGCGCATCTGATCGCCTACAAGGGCACGATCCTGATCGTGACCCATGACCGCTATTTCCTTGATGATATCACCGGCTGGATCCTTGAACTGGACCGGGGCCGGGGCATCCCCTACGAGGGCAATTATTCGGCGTGGCTGGAGCAGAAGGCCAAGCGGCTGGAGCAGGAATCGCGCGAGGACAAATCCAAGCAGAAGACGCTGGAGCGGGAACTGGAATGGATGCGGCAGGGCGCCAAGGCGCGTCAGGCCAAGCAGAAGGCCCGGATCAACGCCTATAACGAGCTGGCCGGTCAGTCGGAGCGGGAAAAGGTGGGGCGCGCGCAGATCGTGATCCCCAACGGTCCGCGCCTTGGGTCGAAGGTGATCGAGGTGAACGGTCTGGCCAAGCATATGGGCGACAAGCAGTTGATCGAGGATCTGACCTTCAGCCTGCCGCCGGGTGGCATCGTCGGTGTGATCGGGCCCAACGGCGCGGGCAAGACCACGCTGTTCCGGATGCTGACGGGGCAGGAGAAACCGGACGCGGGAACGGTGGAATACGGCGATACGGTGAAGCTGGCCTATGTCGACCAGTCGCGCGATGCGCTGGACCCGAATGCGACGGTCTGGGAGGAAATCACGGGCGGGGCCGAGGTGATCGTGCTGGGGGACGCACAGATGAACAGCCGCGCCTATTGCGGGGCGTTCAACTTCAAGGGCGGCGACCAGCAGAAGAAGGTGGGGCTGTTGTCAGGCGGGGAGAGGAACCGCGTGCATATGGCGAAGCTTCTGAAGTCGGGCGGGAACGTGCTGCTGCTCGACGAACCGACCAACGATCTGGATGTCGAGACGCTGCGGGCGCTGGAGGATGCGCTGGTGGATTTCGCGGGCTGCGCGGTGGTCATTTCCCACGACCGGTTCTTCCTTGACCGGATCTGTACGCACATTCTGGCCTTCGAGGGCGAGGCGCATGTGGAATGGTTCGAGGGCAATTTCGAGGATTACGAAGAGGACAAGAAGCGGCGGCTGGGGGACGTTGAACCCAAACGTTTGAAGCACAAGAAATTCGTCCGTTAGGGCATGTTTCTTGTGCTTCCGCTTTGGGTTCGGCGGAGCCGAACTGCGGGTGACAGACGTTTGGGGTGGGGTGTTGAGATGATGCAGGCGAATTATTGGAAGTCTGTGGGGTGAGGGAGAAACAGGCAGTGGAACGCTTTGAACTTGTCCGACGACTTCTAGGCACATCAACGCAGCTGTTTCTCGACGATGCTGATCCAGTCTCTGTTCATTGTCTCGCTGCCTCTGCCGCTGAACATGCAGAACACCTAACAATTGAGATGGGTGGGGAGCCGTTTAAATCACATGTCTTTACAACATTTCCGGATCTGAATGAGAAAGGCCTTAAGCGTCTTAGGAATAGATATTGGACTGTCATAGAACACAGCCATGATCTCAAGAATAAGCCGTTTGACGTTAAGACTGAACTCGCTGAGTTCAATGATAGCAGTAATGATGCAGTGTTGTTTTGCGGCTGGTACGATTTCATGATGTGTGGCTATCCGATTCCGGCCGAAGTGCAAGTATTCCAGCTCTGGTTCTTTCGAATTTATCCCAATAGTCTTAATCCGGAAAAAGAGTTTGAATTTGAGGCATTTAGTGATCTGAAATCGCTTGATAGATCAGCGCAAAAACAACGGCTTCGCCAAGAAATAGAAAAGGCATTGCATCGCTCTGGGATCATCGACAACATAATGACTGATAGGCGCCCCCTAATCCTCGGTTAGTACGATGCGTAAAAAGGGTGCATGTATTTCTTGGTCCAAATTGATCACAGTTTGGATGTATTCTTCCGTTACCAACCCACCGCCCGGAATCAAGGCGCGCAGCGCCGCCGGGCAGCGCCCGACCGCCCCATGGGCGGGCGCTATTGCGACGCCGGTCATCCGAACAACCGTTGGATGTGGTGGAGCGATAAAACGCGCAGCATGACTGTCGGAGCGCCCACCCGCGGTCGGGCGCTGCCCTGTGTTGGGCATGACGTTTTCGGGCGCGGTCCGGTCGTCGACGCTGCTTAACTCCGCCCCCATCCACGCACTACCGCTAAACCACACGCTGGTTCGTTCGACGGTTCGCCGTCGGACGATAAAAGGGAACGTGGTTCGGCCCCTTCGAGGGCCAAATCCACGGCTGCCCCCGCAACTGTAGGCGGAGAGCGAAGCCGACTATGCCACTGGACAGGCCCGAAAGGCCCGTCCGGGAAGGCCGGTGGAGCGATGACCCGCAAGCCAGGAGACCTGCCAGCGCGGTCACCCAGTCCCGTCACGGGGTGTGGCAGGGCGGCGGCGTTCAGTCCGTAGTGGTGCTTCACACCGTCTGCGGAGGGGCCATGCCCGATCCCATGACATGAACGAGACAGGCGGGGCATCCGCCGAATGGGACAGGGGTAAACCCATGAGACATATCGGAATTCTGGCCGGAGTGAGTGCGCTTGCACTGGTCGCGGGGCAGGCGGGGGCGCAGGAGCCCTTCGTGCTGGACGAGATCATCGTGGACGGGGGGCTGTTGCCCTCCGAGGCGAGCCGGACGGGCGCGACCGTCGAAGTGGTGGAGGGCGAGACGCTGGAGGCGCTGAGCCTTGATACGGCCACGGCGCTGGACGCCTTGCCGGGGGTGTCGTTCACCTCGAACGGGGGTCTTGGGAGCACATCGGCCCTGCGGATCCGGGGGCTGGGCGCGAGCTATATCGGCGTGACGGTGGACGGGATCGACGTGACCGATCCGTCAGGCACCCAGACCGGGTTCGATTTCGGGACTTTCATCACCCAGGGCGTGGACAGCATCACGGTGCTGAAGGGCCCGCAATCCGCCGTGGCCGGGGCAAGCGCCGTGGGCGGGTCGGTGAACGTCACCACCTGGCGGCCCGAGGCGCTGGGCTTTTCCGGCGAGGCGCGGGTCGAGGCGGGGAGTTTCGAGACGTATCTCGGGACGCTGAGCCTTGGCTATCTGGACGACCGGACGGAACTGGCGGTGACCCTGTCGAACGTGACGACCGATGGCTTTTCGGCGCGCGACAGCGATACCGAGGCGGACGGGTTCGACCAGACCGGGCTGAACCTGTATTTCGCGCACCGGTTTTCCGATACCCTGCGGCTCGGCGTCTCGGCCTTCCGCTATGACGGTGTGGCGGCGTTCGACCGGAGCACGACGGATGCCAGCGGGGAACTGGAGAAGGTCCAGACCGGCGCACGGGTTTTCGCCGAGATCGACACCGGCGCGGTGGTGCATGAACTGGCCTATTCCGCGTCGCGTACCGACCGGCTGGATGCCGGCGGCTTTGTCTTTGCCTTTCTGGGAGAGCGTGAGAAGCTTGAATACCAGGGGACGGCAGAGATCGGCACCACCACGGTCGCCTTCGGAGCCGACCTGATCGAAGAGACGGCGCTTGTGCAGGATCTTTTCGCCACCACTGAAAGCTCGATCACCAAGGCGGGTCTGTTCGGCGAGGTGCAGCTTCAGGCCTCGGACACGGTCGATCTGGCCTTTACCCTGCGCTATGACGACCATTCGGAGTTCGGTGGGCAGCTGTCGGGCCGGGCCGCGCTGGCGTGGCAGCTGGCCGGTGACGTGACGATCCGGGCCGCGGCGGGCACAGGCTATCGTCCGCCGTCGCTGAACGAGTTGTTCGGGCCGTTCGGCGCAAACCCCAACCTCACGCCGGAGCAGAGCCGGGGGCTCGAACTGGGGATCGAGAAACGCTATGACCGCGGCTTCGCGAAGGCCACGCTGTTCTATAACGAGATTGACGATTTGATCACTTTCTCGGGCGGCTATGTGCAATTGCCGGGCACCACGGTCACGCAGGGGATCGAGTTGTCGGGAGAGTACATGGTTTCGGACCGGGTGACGCTGTTCGGCTCCTATACCTTCACCGATGCGGCGACCGAGGGTGTGCGGTCGATCCGGGTCCCGCGTGACGATCTGTTGCTGGGCGTGTCGGCTGATATCACCGACGCGCTTTCGGGCATGGTTTCGGTGCAGCATGTGGCGGGATTGCTGGATTTCACCGCCTTCCCGGCGACCGGACCCCTGCCGGATTTCACGCTGGCCAATGCCTCCGTCTCCTATGACCTGACCGATACGGTGGAGGCCTATCTGCGGGTCGATAACCTGTTCGACGAGGAGTATCAGACGGTGCGCGGCTACAATGCCTCGGACCGGGCGGTCTATGTGGGGCTGCGTGCGGCGTTTTAGTGCACTCCTGTCCGCCCTGGTCCTGCTAGGGGCCGGGGCGACGGTAAATGCCGATGCGGCGCCAAAGGTCGTGTCGGCCAAGGCCGATGCGCGACCAAAGATCGTGTCGATGAACCTCTGCACCGATCAACTGGCCATGCTGCTGGCCGAGCCGGGTCAGATCCTTTCGGTCAGCCGGGTCAGTGCCGATCCCTTGAGTTCGCCCATGGTCGAGGCGGCGCGAGCCTTTCCGTTGAACAACGGGAATGCGGAAGAGATCTTTCTGATGGCACCCGACGTGGTGCTGGCGAGCACCTACTCCAGCCCGACCGCGATCGGGATGCTGCGACGGCTGGGCGTGGAGGTGGTGCAGGTGCCCGCCGTCTCGGCCCTGTCGGATATCCCCGAAAGTCTGCGCGCGGTAGGGGCGGCCATTGGCCAGACGGCGCGGGCCGAGGCTATGGCGCATTCGGTGGCCGCGCGGCTTGCGGCTCTGCCGGATGTGCCGGACGATCCGCCGGTGGCGGCGTTCTTCTATGCCAACGGCTATTCCCTTGGGGCGGGCACATTGTCCCATGACATCATCACCCATGCAGGTTTTGCCAATCTGGCGGAGAGACGCGGTGTGGCGGGCGGTGCGCGCCTGTCGCTTGAGACGCTGGTGGTGGCGGGGCCCGACGTTTTGATCTCGGGCCAGCCCTATCCGGGCCATTCGCGGGCCGAAGACGTGGCGCGGCATCCGGTGCTCGATCCCTATGTCGCGGCGGGCCGTGTGATCCTGTCGGGCCCGTCATGGGTCTGCGGGACGCCCTTCACGCTTGACGCGGTCGAGGCGCTGGCCCGGACCCGCGCGGCCCTTGAGGAGGACTGAACCATGACGGAGGAAGCCGAGATCAATGCCCGCCACAAGGACCGGATGGTCCGGATGCAGGCGGCGCGGCGCAAGATGATGGAGAAGAAGACCGGCACCAAGGGTCTGATCATCATCCACACGGGCGATGGAAAGGGCAAATCCAGTTCCGGCTTCGGGATGATCCTGCGGTGCATCGGTCATGGAATGCCCTGTGCCGTCGTGCAGTTCATCAAGGGGTCGATGCAATCGGCCGAGCGTGATCTTCTGAAGGAGCGGTTTTCGGATATCTGTCAGATCCATGTGATGGGCGAGGGGTTCACATGGGACACGCAGGACCGTGCCCGCGATATTCGGGCGGCCAAGGCGGCGTGGGAGAAGGCGAAGGATCTGATCCGCGATCCGGAGAACCGCATGGTCCTTCTGGACGAGATCAACATCGCTTTGCGGTACGATTATCTGGATGCGGGCGAGATCGCGGAGTTCCTTCTGTCCGAGAAGCCCGAGATGACCCATGTGGTGATGACGGGACGGAACGCCCCCGCGACGCTGATCGAGATCGCCGATCTCGTCTCGGAGATGAAGGAGATCAAGCACCCGTTCCGCAAACAGGGCATCGTGGCGCAACCCGGCGTGGAGTTCTGATCCGTGGCGCCGCGGGCGGTGATGATACAAGGCACCGGCTCGAACGTGGGCAAGTCGCTTCTGGTGGCGGGGCTGTGCCGGGTGGCGCGGCAGCGGGGCCTGTCGGTGGCCCCGTTCAAGCCGCAGAACATGTCGAACAATGCCGCCGTGACCTCGGACGGGGGCGAGATCGGGCGGGCGCAGGCGCTTCAGGCGCTGGCGGCGGGGCGCGCGCCGACCGTGCATATGAACCCGGTTCTGCTGAAGCCCGAAAGTGATACGGGCGCGCAGGTGGTGGTACAGGGCAAGGCCGCAGGGCGGCTCTGGGCGAAGGATTATTCAGGTCGAAAGCCGGACCTGATGCCCAAGGTTATCGAGAGTTTTCATTTGCTTGCGGCGGAGGCAGACCTTGTGATCGTCGAAGGGGCGGGAAGTCCCGCGGAGGTGAACCTGCGGGCGGGCGACATCGCGAATATGGGGTTTGCGGTGGCGGCTGGCGTTCCGGTGATCCTTGCCGGCGATATCGACCGGGGCGGTGTCATCGCCCAGATCGTGGGGACGCGCGCGGTCCTGCCCGATGCGGATGCGGCGATGATTCAGGGATTTCTCGTCAACAAGTTTCGCGGCGATGCGCGCCTGTTCGACGACGGGTACCGGATGATCGAGGAGCGGTCCGGCTGGCGCGGCTTCGGGGTATTGCCATGGTTTGCCGAAGCGCATCTTCTGCCCGCCGAGGATGCGGTGGACCTGTCGTCAGGCGGCGGTGGCGCTGGGTTTCACATTGTCTGTCCGATGCTCTCGCGGATCGCGAATTTCGACGATCTGGACCCGCTTGCCGCCGAGCCGTCGGTGCGGCTCACCATGGTGCCACCGGGGCGCGCCCTTCCGGGGGACGCCGATCTGGTTATCCTGCCGGGAACGAAATCGACCCGGGGCGATCTGGCGTTTCTGCGGGCGCAGGGATGGGACGTGGATATCGCCGCCCATCTGCGCCGGGGTGGCCGGGTCATGGGTATCTGCGGCGGCTTCCAGATGCTGGGGCGACGGGTGCGGGACCCCGATGGCGTCGACGGGGTGGCGGGATCGTCGGAGGGTCTGGGCCTTCTGGACGTGGAGACGGTGATGGCGGGGGAAAAGACGCTGGCGCAGTTCGCCGCGACCCATGCCGCCACCGGAACCGGGATCGCGGCCTACGAAATCCATATGGGTGCGACGGGCGGGCCCGATTGTGCGCGCCCATTTGCCCGGATCGGCGACAGGGACGAGGGTGCTGTGTCTTGGGACGGTCAGGTGTCGGGGACCTATCTGCATGGCGTCTTTACCAGCGATGCGTTTCGGGCCGCCTGGCTGACCGGGCTGGGTGTGGGCGCGGGCGGAACCGGCTATGGGGCGCGGGTCGAGGCGATCCTTGATCGTCTGGCCGTCCATATGGAGGCGCATCTGGACGTGGACGCGATCCTTGATACCGCTCTGCCGGTCGCGGTCGCCCGATGACAGGTGCCCTTTTGGTCACGGGCGGGGTCCGGTCGGGCAAGAGCCACTTTGCCGAGACGCGGGCGACCGCGCTGGGCGGTCCCGTGTGCTATATCGCGACGGCGGAGGCGCGAGACGACGAGATGGCAAGACGGATTGCCGATCATGTGGCCCGCCGCCCATCGGATTGGCAGACCATCGAGGCGCCCCTGACGCTTGTCGCGGCGATCGAAGCCTCGGAGGGGGCCGTGCGGGTGGTCGATTGCCTGACACTCTGGCTGTCGAACCTGATGCTCGCGGGGCGTGACTGGGTGGCGGAGGTTGACGCGCTGATGGCCTGTCTCGGGCGGCAAGCGAGCCCTGTGATCCTTGTCACCAACGAGGTGGGCTGGGGGATCGTGCCCGAGAATGCGCTGGCGCGCCGGTTCCGCGATGCCTCGGGCGTTATGAACCGCCGCGTCGCCGATGCAGCGGGCGAGGTGGTGCTGGTGGTGGCGGGGCAGGCGTTGAGGATCAAGCCCTGCGCCTGAGGGCGGTCCCAGAAGTCCGCGGCGCGCCCGCAGGTTAAAGGTTTCGAAGCTTTCGAATGCGATGACGGACCGGTATGCATGTCAGGAGACTTTCATGAACCTGTACCATTGTTCGGTGGATCTGCGCGACGACGCAAAGGCGGTGGCCTTTGCTCTGGCGGTCGAGGCGTGGATGGAACATCTGAAGGCAAACGGCGTGATTGAGTCCTGGCGATTGTGCCGCCGGAAATTGGGTTTCGGCGCGCCGCGCGCCCGGGATTTCCTGTTGGAAATCGAGGTGCAGGACATGGCGCAGCTCGATCAGGCCTTCCGGTTCACGGCGTCGAGCGACGAGGTGGTGGAGCGGCTTTACACCACCGTTCACCAGATGGTGGGCGAGGTTGATATCGCGCTCTATCGTCCGTTCCCGGATCCCGAACGCGCCGAGCGCATGGCCTTTGTCTGAACGCGGGTGATCCGTCCCCTGCGGGAGCGCGGCTAGAGGTTTTCGACCCTGGGCATTCCCATCACGTGATACCCGCCATCGACCATCACGATCTGTCCCGTGGTGGAGGACCCGCCATCGGAGACGAGCCAGAGAGCGGTGCCGCCGATCGCCTCGAGCGTCGCGTTGGCCTGAAGCGGCGCGTTCATCTCGGAATGCTTGTAGGTCCGCCGCGCTGCGCCGATCGCAGAGCCCGCAAGCGTCTTCATAGGGCCGGGAGAGATCGCGTTCACGCGGATGCCGTCGGGGCCCAGATCGTTCGCAAGGTAGCGCACGGCGGTTTCGAGCCCGGCCTTGGCCACGCCCATGACGTTGTAACAGGGAAAGACCCGGCTCGCGCCTTCGAAGGTGAGCGTGATCATGGTCCCGCCCTCAGTCATCAGCGCCGAGGCCCGGCGGGCCACGTCGATGAAGGAATAGCACGAGATCAGCATGGATTGGGTGAAGTTCTCGCGGCTTGTATCCTTGAACCGGAAATCGGCCGCAAGTTCGGCCTTGTCGGCGAATGCGATGGCGTGGACCACGAAATCGAGCCGGTCCCAGCGGGCGGCGATGGTGGCAAAGCCCGCATCCATCGAGGCCGCATCGGTCACGTCGAGATCGACGAGGAGGTCGGAGCCGACCGAGGCCGCCAGCGGTTCCACCCGGCGCCCGAACGCCTCGCCCTGATAGGCAAAGGCAAGCTCCGCGCCCTGATCGGCCAGCGCCATGGCGATACCCCACGCGATCGAGCGTTCGTTCGCCACGCCCATGATCAACCCGCGCTTGCCCGCCAGCATGCCACCCATGTTCTAGTCCTTGAGCTTGCTCATGACGAGCGTGGCATTGGTGCCGCCGAAACCGAAGCTGTTGGACAGAACGGTGTCCAGATCGGCCTTGCGCATTTCGGTGACGATTTCCTCGGGGCGGAGCGCCGGGTCGAGTTCGGTCACGTTGATCGACGGGGCGATGAAGCCTTCCTGCATCATCAGGAGGCAATAGATCGCTTCGTGCACACCCGTCGCGCCCAGCGAATGGCCGGTCATCGACTTGGTGGACGAGATCGGCGGGTGATCGTCACCGAAGACGCGGCGCACGGCCTCGACCTCGGTCACGTCGCCCACCGGCGTCGAGGTTCCGTGGGCGTTGATGTAGTCCACCTTGCGGTCGCCCAGCGTGGCGATGGCCTGACGCATGGAGCGTTCGCCGCCTTCGCCGGAGGGGGCCACCATGTCGTAACCATCGGAGGTGGCGCCGTAGCCTGTGACCTCGGCATAGATCTTGGCGCCGCGCGCGCGGGCGTGTTCCAGTTCCTCGAGCACCACCATGCCGCCGCCGCCGCCGATCACGAAACCGTCGCGGGTCGCGTCGAAAGCCCGGGCCGCGGTTTCGGGGGCATCGTTATATTTGGATGACATCGCGCCCATGGCGTCGAACAGGCAGGAGAGCGTCCAGTCCACTTCTTCCCCGCCCCCGGCAAAGACGATGTCCTGCTTGCCCATCTGGATCAGTTCGGTGCCGTTGCCGATGCAATGGGCCGAGGTGGAACAGGCCGAGGTGATGGAGTAGTTCACGCCCTTGATCTTGAACGGGGTCGCGAGACAGGCGGAGACGGTGGACGACATGCAGCGGGTCACCATGAACGGACCCATGCGCTTTGGCGCACCCTTGCTGATGACCGCATCGAAGGCGGTGAAGAAGTTCGAGGTGGAGGGCCCGCCCGATCCGGCCACAAGCCCGGTGCGTTCGTTCGAGACCTCTTCGTCGCTCAATCCGCTATCGGCGATGGCCTGCTCCATCGCGAGGTACGCATAGGCCGCCGTAGGCCCCATGAACCGCAATTGGCGCTTGTCGATATGCTCGGCAAGGTCGATCTGGGGAATGCCGGCGATCTGGCTGCGAAACCCGTGTTCGGCATAGGTCGGCTCGGCCCGGATGCCGGACCGGCCCGCGCGCAGGCTGTCGGTGACTTCGGCGGCAGAGTTGCCAATGGGCGAGATGATCCCAAGCCCGGTAATGACGACGCGGCGCATGTGAGTGCCCTTTCCTGTCATGGGTCAGCTGTCGGACAGCGCGACCTTCATATCCTTGACGTGATAGATCGTTTCACCATCGGCTTCGACCCGGCCATCGGCAACACCCATCGTCAGGCGGCGGGTCTGGATGGCCTTCGTGAAATCCACGTAATAGGTCAGCATCTTGCGGTCGGGGCGCACCATGCCGGTCAGTTTGACCTCGCCCACACCCAGAGCATAGCCGCGCCCCTGCCAGCCGCGCCAGCCGAGGTTGAAGCCGGTGAGCTGCCACAGACCGTCGAGGCCGAGACAGCCGGGCATGATCGGGTTGCCCGGAAAATGGCAGGCGAAGAACCAAAGGTCTGGGGTGATATCGAATTCGGCCACGACGTGACCTTTGCCATGGGGGCCGCCATCGCCCGAGATATCGGTGATCCGGTCCATCATCAGCATGGGAGGTTCGGGCAGTTGCGCGTTTCCGGGGCCGAAAAGCTCTCCGCGCGCGCATTTCAGAAGGTCGTCCCTGTCAAACTTGTTCGGATATGCGGCCATTCGGCACCGTGCCCCTCGAAATCCCCTGTTTCTGCACCTCTATCACTGGCGGCGGAAGGCGTGCAAGGGCGGGCGACGCCCCTAAGTCCCGGCGGTTTCCACGTTTTTATTTGAACTATTGGGGGCGGGCGGACTATATATCGGTGTGCAAAGACAACGGTGTGGCCGAAACATGCGACAAGACCATTTGGAACGTGGGGCGACCTGGTTGGCGGGAGGAGGGTTGCGGCCCACCCGGCAGCGGCTTTCCCTTGCGGCGCTTTTGGTGGGCGACGGTCGGAACCGGCATGTGACGGCGGAAAGCCTGCATGAGTTCAGCCGTGCCTCGGACGAGAAAGTGTCGCTGGCCACGGTCTATAATACCCTGCGTGCCTTCTGCGACGCGGGCCTGATGCGGGAAGTCACCGTGGACGGGTCGAAAAGCTATTTCGATACCCGGATCGACGATCATCCGCATTTCTTCTGGGAAGATACCGGCAGATTGACCGATGCGCCCGCCGAAGAGCTTGAGATCCGCCGTCTGCCGGACGCGCCCGCGGGCACGGAGATCGGGCAGGTCGACGTGGTGATCCGGCTGCGGCGCAGCTAGCCCCCTATTCCCATGCTTTCCGTGGAAGTGGCCGGGACCGGTCTGATCCGGCCTGTCTGAAGGGACGACATGATCTGGGACGCGATCATCTTGGGGGCAGGTGGGGCCGGACTTCTGGCGGCGGCCACGGCGGGGCAGGCCGGGGCGCGTGTCCTGCTTCTGGATCACGCCGAAAAGCCGGGCAAGAAGATCCTGATCTCGGGTGGCGGGCGCTGCAATTTCACCAATACCGGCACCACGGCCGACTGCTATCTTTCCGAGAACCCCCATTTCGCGAAATCCGCGCTGAGCCGCTATACGCAGTGGGATTTTCTGGCGCTGATCGAGCGGCACGGGATCGCATGGCATGAAAAGACGCTCGGGCAACTGTTCTGCGACGGGTCGGCCCGGCAGGTTGTGGCGATGCTTCTGGAGGAATGCGCCAGGGGGCAGGTCGAGGTGCGACTGTCGACAGAGATCGGCGAGATCGCCCATCGTGACGGGATCTACCACGTGGCGGGCGAAGCGGCACGCAATCTGGTGATCGCGACCGGTGGGCCGTCCATTCCCAAGATGGGGGCCACCGGGATTGCCTATGACATCGCGCGGCAGTTCGGGCTGAACGTCATCAAGCCGCGACCGGCGCTTGTGCCCTTCACGCTCGGGGATGCCGATCAGGTCTACAAGAGCATCTCGGGCGTTGCGGTGCCCGCAGTGGCCCGGGTGGGGGATGTGTCGTTCGAAGAGGCCGCGCTTTTCACCCATCGGGGCCTGTCCGGTCCCTCGATCCTTCAGATCTCGTCCTATTGGGCGCCGGGGCAACCGATCTGGCTGAACATTCTGCCCGAGGCCCATGCCGCGCTGAAGGAGGCGAAACGGCGGATGCCGCGATCGCACCTGAAGGCGGCGCTGGCGGACCATCTGCCCAAGCGGCTTGCCGAGGCCCTGCACGAGACGCTTGGGATCGAGACGGAACTGGCAAATGTGCCCGATGCGGTTCTGGGCGAGGTGGCCCGCCGGCTTGAGAACCTCGAGTTCCATCCCACCGGAACCGAAGGCTATGCCAAGGCAGAGGTCACCGCAGGCGGCATCGACACGAATGCCCTGTCATCGAAGACCATGGAGGCCAAGGACGTGCCGGGCCTCTTCGTCATCGGCGAGGCGGTGGACGTCACCGGCTGGCTGGGCGGCTACAACTTTCAGTGGGCGTGGTCCTCGGCGGTGGCCGCAGGAACGGAAATCGGGCATCGCGCCGGTCAGGTCCGGGGCTGATCCCGTCGGCCTAGAACCATTGCCCCGGTTCCATCAGCCCGTGATCCATCAGTTGCTGGGAATGCCATTCGAACCGCGTCGAACTGCGCCATTCAAGGTTCGTGACGTTGTATTTCGAGCCGGGGTTGCTGCGCAGCGCCTTGGCGGTGCGGAACGAACAGATCGTGGCGGTCATGTTGTTGTGCCAGCCGCAATCATAGGTGTTGTATTCCTCGTCGTTGAACGTGTGATCGGCCCGCAGTTTCAACCCCGGCTTGGCGCGGAACAGGCCGATCCGGTCGATACGGCGGCGGGTCCAGGGCACGTGTTCCTCGAACCGCCAGCGTAACCCGCCGAAGAAATCGAGCTGCCGGTCCTTTGGCCCGTCCGGGCCTTCGCGCTTGAGCGAGTAATATCCCAGCCGGTCGAAATAGGCGTATTCCAGCGACACGGCGTTGGGAAAGGAGGCAAGGTCGGTGGCATAGAGATCGACCACGTAGGTAAGCATCGCGTCGCGCCGTTCCTCGGTATGGAAGGCCAGCATTTCGCCTACCGTGCGGTTCTCCGAGAAGGGGAAGAACAGGAATTCCGCGTTGTAGCAGTAATACATCCAGAGGCCCGGTGCGGCGGCGATGATCGCGTTGACCGCCCGTTCGGTGGCCCCTTCGCGGCCCGTGTCGAAGGGAATCCGGCGGATCGCCTTTTCCACGTCGTTGGGAAGGTCCAGCGCGTCGGGGGCAAAGACCAGGATCTCGCGAAATCCCTGGAGCTGGTGGTGGCGGATCGTGGTGTCGACCTCCACCAGATCCTCGACAAGGATCAGGGCGATGGGCCCCTTGGTCAGGGCGTCGCGGCCCTTCTTGAGGAAATGATCCAGATCGCGGTAGCGCATTGTGCCTGATTGCCCGGTTTTCGGTGAACATGCGCCAAATGGCGCGGCTTTTGCAACCGTTGCGACGGCGGCAGCTTCGGTGTAGACGAGCCGCGAACCCCAGCAGGACGCGCGCCCCGTGGCAAAGAAGCTTTTTCTCAAGACCTATGGCTGTCAGATGAATGTCTATGACAGCGAACGCATGGCCGAAGCGCTGGGCGGGCAGGGCTATGAGGTGACGGACCGGGCGGAAGACGCCGACATGATCCTGCTGAACACCTGTCATATCCGCGAGAAGGCTGCGGAGAAGGTCTATTCCGAGTTGGGCCGGTTCAAGCATCTGAAGGCGCAGAAGCCGGATCTCAAGATCGGCGTCGCGGGCTGCGTGGCGCAGGCCGAGGGGGCAGAGATCATGCGCCGTCAGCCGCTGGTCGATCTGGTGGTGGGGCCGCAGAGCTATCACCGGCTGCCGCAGCTCGAGGCGCGGGTCCGCGACGGCGAACGCCCGGTCGAGACCGAGTTTCCCGAAGAGGACAAGTTCGATCATCTTGCGGCGCGCCCGAAGGCGAGGCGAGGGCCCACGGCCTTTCTCACGGTGCAGGAGGGGTGCGACAAGTTCTGTGCCTTCTGCGTGGTGCCCTATACGCGCGGGGCCGAAGTCTCGCGCCCGGCCGACCGGATCGAGGCCGAGGCCCGCGATCTGGTGGAACGGGGGGTGCGCGAGATCACCCTTCTGGGGCAGAATGTGAATGCCTATCATGGCGGCGAGGGTGGCCTTGCCGGGCTGATCTGGCGGCTGGCCAAGGTCGACGGGCTGGAGCGGATCCGGTTCACCACGTCGCATCCGAACGATATGGACGATGCGCTTATCGAGGCGCACGGGACCTGTGACAAGCTGATGCCCTACCTGCATCTGCCGGTGCAGTCGGGGTCGGACAGGATCCTGAAGGCGATGAACCGCAAGCATACGGCCGAGGCCTACCTGCGGCTGATCGACCGGCTGCGGGCGGCGCGGCCCGATATCCTGTTGTCGGGGGATTTCATCGTGGGCTTTCCGGGCGAGACCGAGGCCGATTTCGCCGACACGCTGTCGCTGGTGGAGGCGGTGGGGTACGGCCAATCCTACAGTTTCAAGTATTCCGCCCGTCCCGGCACGCCCGCGGCGGAGCGCGCCGAAGTGGCGGAGGACGAGAAGGACGCGCGGTTGCAGCGCTTGCAGACGCTTCTGGTCCGTCAGCAGCGTGCAGCGCAGGACGCGATGGTGGGCCGTGAGGTCAAGGTGCTGTTCGAAAAGCCCGGGCGGCTGCCGGGGCAGATGGGCGGCAAGTCCGAATACCTGCACGCGGTACATGTCCATGCCCCCGACGCCGAACGCGGCCAGATCGCGCGGGTCCGCGTGACCGAGAGCGCGGCGAATTCGCTGGCGGGGGTCCTGGTCTAGGGAAATGGTGCTCCCGGACGCTCACCTGACCTGGCGGCGGGATAGGGGGCGGGCGCGGGAGCAGCCAAGAGGATCTGCCCCTCGACCTGCTTCGAAGGGCCGCCCGGGCCCGGGTCAGACTGTTTTCGCCGAAGGAAGACACGAGCTTGGGGCGGAGTTGAGACCTTCGCCGACAAAGATCAAAATGGTACGGGCGGCAGAACAGGCACCCTGAGAGAAGAACCACCCTCTGGTGCACCTTTTCCGCGCGAAATGACCACTTGGCTGCAACGTCTGCAAAGGTTAGCCAAAGAAAGATGAACACGGGTTCCCTTCCTTCAATCGAAGTATCTTCGGATAGCTCATCCAGTTCGATCAGACTGGCTGGCGACATCACGATCTACACAGTCACGCCGATGAAAACCGCCTTTGCCGGGCTTCCGGACGATCTTGCGGTCACAATTGATATGTCCGGGGTGAAACGTCTGGATACCGCGGGCGCATGGCTGCTCGTCTCGCTAAGACAAAGGATCGAAGCGGCGGGCAAGGGGTTCCAGCTCGTGGGCGCCAGCGCCGAGGCGGAAAGCCTGCTACAAAGTGTCACCAAGGCGATACCGGAGCCCGAGCAAAGAACTGTTCCGCCCCTGAATTTGGCCGATATCTTTGAAAAGGTCGGGCGGCGCATGACGTCCGGAATCGCGTTTGTTCTCGCGCTCACCGGCTATCTTGGGATGTTCCTGTCGCGGCTTGGTCGTGCCGCGCGCCATCCGCGTGAATTCCGCTTCACATCCCTCGTGCACCATTGCGAAGAGGTAGGGGTCAAAGCCGTCCCTATCGTGGCATTGATGTCGTTCCTGATCGGCGTGGTGCTCGCCTTCCAGGGATCGACCCAGTTGCGGCAGTTTGGCGCGGAAGTCTTCGTGGTAGACCTGATCGCGATATCCGTGCTTCGTGAATTGGCCATTCTCCTGACCTCGATCATCGTCGCGGGCCGGACGGCCTCGGCCTATACCGCGGCCATCGGGTCGATGAAAATGCGGGAAGAAATCGATGCGATGCGAACTCTCGGACTGGACCCGGCGATGGTGCTGTTCGTCCCGCGCATTCTGGCGCTCCTGTTGATGCTGCCGATCCTTGGACTGATCGCCAATATCTCTGGTCTGGTCGGAGGTGCGCTGATGGCCTGGATCGACCTTGGGATATCTCCCGCAATGTTCCGCACAAGGCTGGTCGAAGGCACCGACGTAAGCCACGTCTTCGTGGGCCTTATCAAGGCACCTTTCTTTGCCCTGATCATTGGCGTGGTCGGTTGCCACGCGGGGATGCAGGTTGAAAGCAACGCAGAGTCTCTGGGCCGGATGACCTCGAATGCCGTGGTCACGGCGATCTTTGCCGTTATCGTCGCCGATGCGATATTCTCGATCTTCTTTGCACGGATCGGGATATGAAGGACGACAAATCCTCTCCGGAAACCGTGATATCGGTGCGCGGATTGCGCAATCAATTCGGAACGCACGTCGTCCACGAGAACCTGGATATTGATGTCTACCGGGGTGAAATCCTTGGTGTGGTTGGGGGGTCCGGCACCGGTAAATCAGTCTTGCTTCGCACGATCGCAGGGTTACAGCGACCGGCGGAGGGGACTGTCGAGGTGCTGGGCGTCGATGTTCTTTCCGCAGACGAGGACACGCGCGCGGCGCTCGAGGCGCGGTGGGGTGTAATGTTCCAGGACGGTGCGTTGTTTTCTTCGCTCACAGTCCGCGAAAATGTGGAAGTTCCAATGCTCGCGGTCGAAGGGCTTGACCCCGACCTCAGGCGAGAACTGGCGGACCTGAAGATTTCGATGGTCGGATTGCCCTATCTGGCGGGCGACAAATACCCGGCGGAACTCTCCGGTGGAATGCGAAAGCGCGCGGGACTTGCACGGGCTCTGGCACTTGATCCCGAGATCGTCTTTCTGGACGAACCGACGGCGGGCCTTGACCCGATTGGTGCGTCCGCATTCGACGACCTGATCCGGGGACTTAGCGAATCCCTGGGTCTTACGGTCTTTTTGGTCACCCATGATCTTGATACACTTCATGCAGTATGCGACCGCATCGCCGTGCTTGCCGAACGCAAAGTGTTGGTGACCGGAACGATGAAAGAAATGCTTAAAGTCGATCACCCTTGGATTCATGAATACTTTCATGGCCCGCGGGCGCGAGCGGCCCTGGAATCTGCCCAGGGCGAAAGCACATAAAAGGAAAAGCGGTTGGAAACGCGGGCCAATTACATCCTGATCGGGGCATTCACGATTGCCGGATTCATCGGAGTCCTGGCCTTCTTTCTCTGGTTTGCGCGTGTCGAACTCGACAGGCAATTCGCGTATTACGACATCCGGTTTTCGTCTGTGTCGGGGCTGGGGAATGCGTCCGATGTCCGCTTCAGCGGCCTGCCCGTCGGTCAGGTGGTGGATGTGCGCCTTGCGCCTGACCAAGATGGATCGATCCTTGTCCGGGTCGAGGTGGCCGCAGAGACCCCGGTGCGCTCCGACAGCATCGCGACCATCGAGGCGCAGGGGGTGACGGGAGTGTCTTTCGTCAGCATCGGAGCAGGCTCGCCGGATGCGCCGCTGCTGGTCAGCACGCAAGCGGTTCCCATCCCCGAAATCGAAGCAGGCCGGTCCACGCTGCAGAGCCTTTCCGAGGATGCACCGCAGCTTGTGAGCGAAACGCTTCAGGTGGTTCAGGAGATCGGCCAGCTGCTCGGAAACGAGAACCAGGGACGTCTGGAAAACATCCTGCTCAACATCGAATCCGCGTCGGCGGATTTTGCCCAGACGCTCAAGGATTTCTCGTCGGTAGCGGCAACAGTTACCAGCTTCACCGAAGAAATCAGCCGGTTCAACGCCACGCTTGAAATGGCCACGGGCGAATTGACCGGCGTTCTGAAAACGACAGATACGACGATCGCGTCGATCGGCGAGTTGTCCGAGGAGGCGCGGGTCGTCGTCTCGAAGGGATCAACTGCCCTGGACAGCGTGCAGGAAACCATCATCGAGACAGAGCGCTACATCTCGGAGGATCTGACAGGAACCACCGAGACACTCAGGCAGATGGTGGTCGAGCTGCAGGCAGCAGGTCACATCGGTGGGCGACGACGCCAAGACCCTCATGAGCACTTTGGGAACGACAGGCTCGACTGCGACCGCCCGGCTGGAAGAAGCCCGCACTACGTTGACGGAGGTCGACGCTCTTATTGCCCGCCTGGACGAAACCGCGACGATCCTGGGGGGTACTGCGGCGCGCCTGGACGGCCTGATCGAGACAGAGGGGGGGCCGCTTCTGTCTGAAACACGTGCAATGGTGAACGAAGCGAAACGGGCCATTCAGACCGTCAACGCCGTCGCCGATACGGATTTGCCCGCCATCTTTTCGGATATCCGTGCCGCGGCACAAAAGTCTTCGCAGACGATCACGGACGTGGGCGCCAACCTGACCTCTGCAAGCGGACGCATCGATGAGATCGCGAACGAGGCTGGGGTCGCACTGGGGGAAGCCACGAGGGCTTTCGGAAACGCGAACGAAACGCTTGCAGCAATCAACGCCGCTCTCGAAACGGGAGACCGCGCGCTATCGGCCGCAGAGCGCGCTTTTCTCGGTGCGGACCGTGTGATCAACGAGGATATCTCTGGCGTCATAACAGGGTTGGAGACGTCGCTCAAAACCCTGAACACAGCCGTTGCGGGTGTTTCCGAAGACTTGCCGCTGATCTCTGCGGACCTCCGGTCGGCCAGCCAATCCGCCGCCGATGCCTTTGCCGAACTCCGCAGCATTGCGAACTCGGCCGCTCCCTCCGTCAGGGAGTTCGCATCGACCGCTTTACCGCTCTATACTCGTTTGGCGCAGGAGAGCCGTGCGCTGATCGCGAATCTCGACCGGCTCGCCGAACAGATCGAACGTGATCCGACAAGGTTCTTCCTGGATCGCCAGACCCCGGAATTCAGAAGATGAGGTTGCTGTGACTTATGCATCAATGCTTCGCGCGATTGTGGCGCTCGTCGCAGTGTCGGCTCTGACGGGTTGCGCCGCGCTATCCGCGATCGGAGATGCCACCACCCCGCTTGAAGTCTACGAACTCCGTGCGCCGACGGACATCCCGTCGGCACAAGGTCGAACGCTGCCTCGTGACGTTGTCGTCGAGTTGCCGACGACCAGTGGCGCTCTGGAGACAGATCGCATCATGATCCGTCCGAATTCCATGCAAGCACAGTACCTTCCTGATGTGCGCTGGAGCGAACCGGCGCCGGTGATGGTCCAGACACTGATGCTTCGGTCCATCGAGGCAACCGAAGGGGTGCGCTATGTCGCACGACAGCCGTTGGGTGCGAACGGCGACTTTGCCATCGTCACCGAATTGACAGACTTTCAGGCGGAACTTGGTGAGGACGGAAATACCGCTATCGTCCGCGTGCGTCTCATTTCGAGAGTCGTGCGCGAAGATGACGCGAGAATCGTTGCCAGCAGAACATTTACATCCACTGCGCCGTCATCCTCCCTAGATACGCAGGACTTGGTAGCGGCCTTCGACACCGCCGCCGGCAGCCTGCTCTCCGAATTCGCGACTTGGGTCCTTACGGTGCTTCGCGCCAGATAGTCCAAATTCCGGATGTGAATCCGATGCCATGCATGGGCGGCCATTCCGTTCGCATTGCCGATAGTCGCTTTGCACCCGTAGATCTCTGCAGATTTCGCCCCTGCGGCTTTCGCCTATGGGAAAATCTGTCGAGACGTGCCCCTATGGCAGGATCGCCAGCCAGACCCAGATCGTTCCGATCGAAAGCGCCGTTCCGATCAGCACCGAAGAGGCCGCGACGCGCCGTGCCGCGCCGTACATGTTGGCGAAAAGGTAGGTGTTGATCCCGGGCGCCATGGCGGCGGTCAGAACCGCCGAGCGGAACGCCTCGGTCGACAGCCCGTTCACGCGGCCCAGGCCCCAGACGACTGCCGGATGCAGGATCAGCGAGACCGCGCAGACATAGAGGATGATCCGCAGGTCGCCCTCGGGCCGGTAGCGATAGAGCACGCCCCCCAGCCCGAACAGCGCGGCGGGCAGGGCGGCGCGGACGATCAGGTCAAGCGCGTCTTCCAGTGCCGTGGGAAGCGGCAGGCCCGACAAGTTCACGACGAAACCCAGGACGATCCCGATCACGAGCGCGTTGCGGAACATCGCGGTCAGCACCTTGCGGGCGGTGCCGGCGATGCCCGCGCCGCGGCTGCGGGCGATTTCCATCACCGTGACGCCCAGCCCGTAGCAGAACGGTGCATGGATCGCGATGATCGCGAAATTCGCCTCGAGCGCGTCTGGACCATAGGCGCGTTCGGTGATCGCAAGACCCAGAAGCAGGCTGTTGGAGAACAGGCAGCAGAAGCCGATGGCGATGCTGTCCTCAAGACTGCGGCCAAAGAAATAGCGTGCCCCGGCAAAGCCCGCGAGAAAGCCGATGGTCGCGCCGGTATAGAAGCTTCCCAGCAGCGCGACGTCGAAATGCGCCGAGAGATCCAGACGGGCGATGGCGTTGAACAGCAGGCAGGGGATTGCGAAATTCTGGGTGAATTTCATCAGCCCATCGACGCCCGCATCGGAAAACAGCCGGGTCCAGACGGCGACATAGCCGAAGCCGATGACCAGAAAGACCGGGAGGATGACGTCGAGAAGTGCCTGCACGGGCGTCAGAGGTCGTAGACGATCGTCATCCCGTCATAGGCCGGGGTGACGTGATCGGGTGTTTCGTGCAGCACGGTTTCGTAGTCGAGATCGATATGCATGTTCGTCAGCACCGCGCGCCGGGGCGCGGCGCGTTCGATCCATTCCAGCGTACGCTCCAGATGGGCATGGGTCGGGTGTGGCGAGCGGCGCAGGGCATCGACGATCCAGCAATCGAGGTTCGCCACCGCCTCCCATGCCGGTGGATACATTTCGGCCACGTCGGGAAGATAGGCAAGATCGCGGATGCGGAAGCCAAGCGCGTCTATCGAGCCGTGGCCCACCTCGAACGGGCTCAGGGTGACCGGGCCGCCCGCACCGTCGATGGTCACGTCGCCGTCGATCGTGTGCATGTTCAGGATCGGCGGGTAGGGCGAGCCCTCGGGCTGGATGAAGGCATAGGCGAAGCGCGAGAACAGCGCGTCCTGCGTCGCGCCGGTGGCCCAGATGTCCAGCCGCTCGCGGGTGTTGAAGACGATCGGGCGCAGATCGTCGATCCCGTGGACATGATCGGCATGGTCGTGGGTATAGACCACGGCATCCAGCGTGCCCACGCCCGCGTCCAGAAGTTGCATGCGCAGGTCGGGCGAGGTGTCGATCAGCACCCGTGTGCATGCCGGCGTCGCCCGCCCGTTCGACCAGAAGCGAACAGCGGCGTCTGCGGTTCTTGGGGTTCGCCGGGTCGCAATCGCCCCAATGGCCGCCGATGCGCGGCACCCCGCCCGACGAGCCGCAGCCGAGGATGGTGAAGGTCAGCCGGTCCATGCTGCGGCCTTTCGGAACAAGCGGTCGAAATTGGCCTCGGTCCGGGCCGCGAAATCGGGGTAGTCGAGGCCGAAGGTCCGGGCCGCCGCCTGTGCCGTATGGGCGACGAAGCCCGGCTCGTTGCGTTTGCCGCGATGGGGCGGCGGGGCAAGGTAGGGCGCGTCGGTCTCGACGAGGATTCGGTCAAGCGGCGCGGCGGCGAAGATCGCGCGGAGATCGCCGGACTTCGGGAAGGCGGTGATCCCCGACATCGACAGGTAGAAGCCGAGCTCCAGCGCTGCCTCGGCCAGCGCCGCGCCCGAGGAAAAGCAATGCATGACGCAGTCATAGGCCCCCGCACGGTGCTCTTCTGTCAGGATGCGGGCCATGTCGTCATCGGCGTCACGGGCATGGATGATAAGCGGCAGCCCGGTCTGGCGCGCGGCCTCGATATGGATGCGCAGGCTTTCCTGCTGAACCGCGGCGCTTTCGGCGGTGTAGTGATAGTCGAGCCCGGTTTCGCCGATCCCGACGAGTTTCGGGTGCCGGGCAAGGGCCACGAGATCCTCGACCGTGGCCATGGGTTCGTCGGCCACGCTCATCGGATGGGTGCCGGCGGCATAGAAGACCGGGGCATGGGCCTCGGCCAGTGCACGAACACGGGGTTCGTGCCGAAGCCGGGTGCAGATCGTCACCATTCGCCCCACGCCCGCCGCAGCGGCGCGCGCCAGCACATCCCCAAGCTCGGTTTCAAGCTCGGGAAAGTCGAGATGGCAATGGCTGTCCGTGATGCGGGGAAGGTCCATGGTCCGGCCTAGACGCGGGCCCGGATGGTTCCCGCTGTTTCATTGATGCGCAGCAACATATCAAGGATGACGCCGGAGGGGTCAAGGTTCACCGCGATGGCATGACGGGCCCGGTCGGAAAGGTCTTGCTGCAGTTCCGCCCATCGGCGCGCCGCCCTTGGGTCGGGAACAAGGCGCGCGATCATGGCGGCCTCACCCGGGGCGGCCTCGGGACCCTTGGAGGCCGTGACCCCGCCGCGGGCCATCCGCGCCAGAAGCGTATCGATCAGGCGCAGGGTCAGGTCGCGCCGGGCGGTGCCGGTCCGCGCCCCAGCGGCATCGGCCAGTTTCACAAGCCGCGGCCGATCCATGTCGGGCGCGGCGCCGACAAGGGCCACCAGATCGGCATAAAGGGCAAGCCCGTCCTCCTGCATCAGCCCGATCGCGTCGCCCGCCGAGCCGCCCGCGAGTTCGGACAGGGCGGCGGGATCGTCGGGTGCGACGCCGACGCCGGCGAGAGCCGCGGCAAGATCGCCCGGGGCCAGCGCGCGGCATCGCAGCGTCCGGCAGCGCGAGCGGATCGTGGGCAGAAGACCGGCGGGGCTATGGCTGACCAGAAGCAGGACACAGCGTTCGGGCGGTTCTTCAAGGATCTTTAGGATGGCGTTGGCGGCGCTCGGGTTCATTTCCTCGGCCGCATCGACGATCACCACGCGGTAGCCGCCATCGGGGCTTGAAAGTGCGAAGAAGGATTTGAGCTTGCGCGCCTCATCGACCGTGATCTCGGTCTTGAGGCGTTTGCGTTCGGCATCCCAGGGACGGCGGAGCAGGAACAGCCGGGCCTCCGAGCCCGCCCGCAACCGGCGCGCCACCGGATCGTCGGCGGGGATATCGAGGGTCGAGGGCGTGGGTGCACCGGCGGGTGTGGCGAGAAGGAAGCGCGCGATCCGCCATGCGAGCGTGGCCTTGCCGATGCCGCGCGGACCCGTGAGAAGCCAGGCATGGGGCAGGCGGTCGCGGCGGATGGCATCCAGGAACTCTGCCTCTGCCGCGTCCTGTCCGAACAGGGTTGTCGTCTCGCGCGGGTGCGGCGCACCGGCGAGCCGGTCGGCCTCGGGGGGCTGCTCGTCACTCATCCGGTATGCACGGCGGTAATCGCCGCGACCTGCGCCGCGATCACGGCTTCTTCCTGATCGCCCGGGATGACGTGAACGCGGTCGGGATGGAGGCGCGACAGGTTCAGGAACCCGGCGCGCAGGCGCTCCTGAAAGGGCAGGCCGAAGTCTTCGAACCGGTCTTCGCCGGAGTTCCGGGCGAGTCCGCGCGCGAGTGCCGCCGTTGGATCCATGTCGATCAGAATGGTCAGATCCGGTTCGCGGCCGATCATCAGATCGTGGAGCGCATCGACCATGGCCCCCAGATCGCCACGCGTGGCGCCCTGATAGACGCGGGTGGAGTTGGCGAAGCGGTCGCTGATCACGATCTTGCCCGCGGCAAGCGCGGGTTCGATGACCTTTTCGAGGTGATCGCGACGGGCGGCTGTGAACAGCAGGATTTCGGTTTCCGCCGACCAGCGGGACGGATCGCCCGAGACCAGAAGCGCCCGGATCTCCTCGGCCCCGGCAGAGCCACCCGGCTCGCGCGTGAGCACAACTTCATGGCCTTCGGCGCGAAGGGTTTCGGCCAGCCTCCGGGCCTGCGTGGATTTGCCGGATCCGTCGATCCCTTCAAATGTCAGAAACAGGCCCGCTGGCATCAACGCAATGCCTGCGCCTCTCCAAGCGCCTTGTCGAACAGGATCAGGGCAGCGGTCCGGACCCGCGGCAGGAAGCCGCCCCGCGCAACGTCGCGGTCGGCGACAAGGGGGATGCGGGCCTCGGGAAGGTCCTCGCGCTCGATAACAAGCTCGGCAATGGCGTCGCCCTCGGTGATCGGCGCCTCGATCGGGCCGCGATATTCCACCCTTGCGGCACCCGCTTCGGGGTTCGTGGCCGAGAAGAGCAGCGTCACGTCCTCCTTCGCCACCAGACCGATCCGCGTATGATCCCCCATCCAGACGGGCGCTTCGGCGATCACGGTTCCGCCCTCGACGACGCCCTTTTCAACGAACTGGCGAAACGCCCAGCCGATGATCTTTTCGGCCTCCTCGGAGCGTTGGGCGTTGCTGTCGAGGCCGGTGAAGACAAAGACGACGCGCCGGTTTCCCTGCATCGCGGAGCCCACGAAACCATAGCCCGCCTCCTGCGTATGGCCGGTCTTGAGGCCGTCGCCGCCAACCCCGATATCGAGGATCGGATTGCGGTTGAACCGGTTCGCGGGCGAGCGATCCTTGTAGTCGAATTCGCGCTGCGCGAAATATCCGTAATACTCGGGGAACTCCTCGATGATATGGGTCGCGAGAACGCCCAGATCATGCATCGTCATGCGCTGGTTCGGGCTTGGCCAGCCCGAGGCATTGGTGAATACCGAATTGGTCAGCCCGATCTGCGGCGCAACCTCGTTCATCTGGCGGGCAAAGGCGGCCTCGGACCCGGCAAGCCCCTCGGCGACCACGACGGTGGCGTCATTGCCGGAGGACACGATGATGCCCTGGATCAGCTCTTCGGCAGTGGGCCGGTCAAGCTCGTTCAGAAACATGGTCGAGCCGCCCATCGCCTTGGCGCGCGAGGAAACAGCGAATTCCTCGTCCAGCGCCACGCGCCCGTCGCGCAGGGCGTCGAACAGCATGTAAAGCGTCATCAGCTTTGACATCGACGCGGGCGGCAAAGGTTCGTTCGCGTTCTTTTCGAACAGGACGGTGCCCGTGGTCACGTCATAGACATAGGCCGCGGTCGCACGCGTTTCGAACGCCGCGTGGGCGGCGCTTGCGACCAGCGTCAGGACGAGGGCGGCGAGGAAAGATCGAAGGCGCGACATGTGCTCTCTCTCAACGGTCAGTTGGTGGTGAAATAGGCATCCTCGAAGCCAAGCTTGCGGACCTGTGCCAAAAGCTGGCGGCGCTCGGCGGTGGTGTTCGATGGGCCGACCACGACGCGCCAGAACTTCTTGCCACTGGATTCCTGTGCCAGAACCGTTGGCAGGATGCCGACATTCCGCAGGCTGGTGGCGGTGTTCTCGGCGTTGTCCTCCTGGCTGAAAATGCCGATCTGGATATAGGGTTTTTCCAGTGCCGACGTGGCGGCAGGGGCCGGAGCAGGCGCGGGAGCGGCGGCAGCCGCTGGCGCGGGCTGGATCGCGCCACCGCCATCCGCCGCGTCGATCGCCGCAGCGGCGGAGGCAAGGGGATCGAGCGACGAGGCTTCGATACCGTCGGTTGCAAGTGGCGCGACCTCGCCCTGTTCCGATTCCGGCGCTTCGATCACGACCTCTTCTCGGCGCAGCGCGACCACGTCCAGGACCATCGGCTGCCCGGCCAGCATGCCAAGCGATGCGGCGGCTTCTGACGAGACCTGAATGCGGGGGCCGGGATTATCGACTTCGCGGCGGAACAGCCCGCCCACGACCGATTTGCCGTTACCGGAATTGCGGATGATGACGCGTTCGGCATCGGCAACTTCGGGATGCGCGACCCAGACACCGCCAAGCGAGGGGCGTCCGTCCCACAAGCCGGGCTCGTTCACCGCGAACACGTCGGGGGCCTCGACATCCTGTTCGATCACCGTTGCCGATGCGCCCGCAGGTGTTGTGGATGCGGTCGACCCGCCCGTTCCCGGGCCGGAAAACAGCGGGAACTCTCCCATGTCTTCGCACCCGGCGAGAATGACGAATACTGCGATTGCCGAGACCGCCCCGAAACTCTTTGATCTTGCCATGCCTTGCCCCTTTTTGCCGCGCATTTCCTACGCTCTTGCGGTGCCCAGCTATACTGCTCCAATGCGCTCTTGCGGCGCGATGACGACACACTAACCTCTGTCGGCGAACATGGGAAGTCTCCCTTGGCCGGATCGGCATAAATCGGATGAAGCGGGAGCGGTTTCATCGCTTTACACCCGGTTGCTTTTCCAGCTAAAGAAGCGCCGCCGGAGAGGTGGCCGAGTGGTCGAAGGCGCACGCCTGGAAAGTGTGTAGGCGGGAAACCGTCTCCAGGGTTCGAATCCCTGTCTCTCCGCCACTTGCCCCCGCGAAAGCGTTCTCCCGATCCGGCTGCCGCCGGAAACTTCCTTGCAATCAAAAAGTTGTAGCCAGCGGCCTATTCACCTTCATGCTTCGTTTAGGACGAAAGTCGTTCTCTAAATCCCGGTTTTCTCTGAACCTGATGACTGTGCCGATTTGGTGAATAGCTTGTAGGGCATTGAAATAGTGTAGCTTTTCTGTCGGCCCACCTGAACACTTCGACTGTCCTTCCCCCCTAAAACTGGACCATTACACTGGCCGCGAGAGGGGGATTAGGCATGGCGAGGAAGCGACATTCAGACGAAGACATTTTGAAGCTGCTGCGTGAGATCGAGCTCAAGCTGACGGCGGGGGATGACGTAGCCTCGGCGTGCCGCAGTGTCGGGATCAGCGATGCGACATACTACAACTGGCGGAAGCGGTTCGGCGGGATGGGCCGCGCGCAGTTGTCGGAGCTGAAGAGCCTGGTGAAAGAGAACGCGCGGCTGAAGAAGATTGTCGCCGAGCTCGAACTCGACAAGCTCATTCTCAAGGAAAGCCTGAACTATCTAAAGCCGAGGGCCTGACCACAGCGGAGCTCCGTCAGGCCGTCATTCACACGCGCCAGAAGCTTGCGACGTCTGAGCGCCGGACGTGTCGGGTGATTGGCGTCGCGCGGAGCTCCCTGCAATATCGTCCGACGGAAAGAGATGACGATGCGCTGCGGCTGGCTCTGATCCGGCTGGCAAAGCAATACGGTCGATATGGCTACCGCAAGATCACCGAGCTGCTTCACATTGAAGGCTGGAGGGTCAATCACAAGAAGGTCGAGCGGCTCTGGCGGGAGGAAGGGTTGCAGCTTCCGCAGCGCCACAAGAAGCGCAAGCGGCTCTATCACAAGGACAGCTCGATCATCCGCTTGAGGCCCACGCATCCGAACCACGTCTGGGCCATCGACTTCGTGCACGACAAGCTCAGCAACGGGCGGAGCTACAAGATGCTGACGGTTCTGGATGAGTTCACGCGGCAGGCGTTGGCGGTCACGGTTCGCACGAAGATGGGAGCTGACGACGTCCTCGAAGCACTCTATCCGCTGCTCCTGAGCCACGGCGCACCAGAGTACATCCGATCAGACAACGGGCCCGAGTTCGCTGCTGAAGCAATGCAGGTCTGGCTTCGACGCATTGGTATCAAGCCGATCCGCATCTACCCGGGGTCGCCCTGGGAGAACGGGTACAACGAGCGGTTCAATGGCACGCTGCGCCGGGAGGTCCTGAACGCGGAATGGTTCACAACGACCGAGCAGGCGCAGATCGTCATCAATCACTGGCTCAAGCAGTACAATAACACCCGACCACATCAGGCGCTCAACATGCGGCCACCAGTTCCAGAAACCTTATTAGAGAAAGGCAGGATCACTGGCCCAAGGAAAGGGGGCTAGACATACAGGGTCGGCGGATTGATCCCGGAGCGCGTCACTCGGGTGATCATCGTGTCGTCCTTGGTCCCCAAGAAATTCATGGTTGCCGGCGAGGTGGGATCGCCGTGGGTGGCCGCGTTGATGCGCACGGCGCAAGTCTCACCACGCATGCACCGGATGATTGTCGGGGCGGCTATCCGGTCATGGAAGGCGATTGGCAGCCGGCGGATGTTTTCGATGCAGTTTGCCTCTTACAAGCCAGATGTAGTGCTTGCAATCCAACCAGAAAGCAACGCGGAACATGACCATGCGGTGAACATGGCCATAGGGCAAAATCTTGATTACGCGGTCATCGCGTTCGAGCATGCAATGCGCGATTGGAGCGACCGGATTGACGCTTGCGCGGTGCCGATTGACCTGATCTCAGGCGAGTATGATCCGATTGCACCGGTTGGTGGCATCCGCAATATGGCGGCCGCCTACCCTGATAAGATGAGCCTGCACCTAATCAAGGATGCAGGTTACATGATATTTCTGGGATCAACCGACGCGGTGATCAAGATCATGAAAGGGTCTGCAAGCAGGTAAAAGGTATCCGATTTGCGAAGTCCGCCTTGGATAAGAAAATGTGCAGCTTGAATCTGACCATAGGTGCAGCTCAGATCAGGTATTTTTGCGACTGCGCGCAAAAGTGGGCATTGGCGCATCCGCGGCGAATTCACCTTTTGTCAGCATAGCTTCCCGCTGGACCATCGTCCGAGCAACCGAGAAAGCTCCAGCTTTGTGAACCAACGATTTGAAAGCGAAATCTGGCGTCGTTCTACGGCTCTGGTGGCAGCCACGATGACCGGCGGTTGTAAAGATTTGCGGCACCTGCTTAAGTCTACCAGCCATCGGGGAGTGCTATGCAGTTATGAAAGACACCGAACCCGCGCCCTTTTTGCTCTTTGACAACGTCAAAAAGAGTTACGATCAGAAAAACCTTGTCGTTAAAGGGTTTGATATGGAGGTCCGAGAAGGTGAGTTCATCACCCTTCTTGGTCCGTCGGGGTCTGGTAAAACAACCGTTCTGATGATGCTGGCTGGATTTGAAAGCGTCACTTCGGGCGACATCGCCATCAGTGGCAAATCGATCAACAAGACCGCACCGAACAAGCGCAACATTGGCATGGTGTTCCAGAACTATGCCCTATTTCCCCATATGACGGTGGCCGAAAACCTCGCGTATCCGCTGAGTGTGCGCAAGATGCCCAAGGCCGAGATCAAAGAACGCGTGGCCGAATACCTCGCTTTGGTTGAACTGTCCGATTTTGGAAGTCGGCGTCCAGGACAGCTGTCAGGCGGCCAGAAACAGCGGGTGGCCCTGGCGCGCGCAATGATTTTCCGCCCTTCCCTGATCTTGATGGATGAACCGTTAGGCGCGCTTGACAAGAACCTGCGCGAACAGATGCAGTTTGAAATAACCCGCCTGCACAAAAAGGCGGGCTTCACCGTGATTTATGTGACCCACGATCAGACCGAAGCCTTGTCAATGTCTGACCGGATCGCAGTGTTCAATGATGGTGTGGTTCAACAATGTGCGCCGCCGTCAGAACTCTATGAGCGCCCGGTCAATGCCTTTGTCGCGGATTTCATTGGCGAAAATAATTTTGTCGCCGGCACGGTCAAAACCATCGAGGGTGGGGAGGCACAGGTGGAAACTCAGGCAGGGACGATCACCGCGGACGCGGCCGTCGGTTTGGCAATAGGCGGCGCTTGCAAAGTGTCGATCCGCCCCGAAAAACTGTTCATTCACCCCACAAGCCACGCCCATGACAACGCCCTTGCGGTGACGTTCAATACACGCATCTATGTGGGAGACTTCATCCGCTACTACTTCAAGTTGCCGGATGGGAACGACATGATCGTGAAGGTCTTGAACGATCTGTCAGCGCCAGAATTTGAAGCCGGCGCCAAAGCGCAGCTTCTATCGCTCAAAAAAGATTGCATCGCCTTCCCAGAGGGTTAGGCGACACAGGGCAAACCGGGGGCCCTTCGTCAACGCCCGGACACAACAAGGAGAACCCGATGAAGAAGCATCTGACTTTACTGGCCACCGCGGCGCTGACTGCCAGCCCCCTGATGGCCCAGGATTTGACCGTGACGTCTTTCGGCGGGGCATACGGCGCCGCGCAGATGGAGCACATGATCCAACCCTTCATGGACAAGTCCGGCGTGAATGTCCTGTTTGAGGACTACGGTGGCGGGGTCGCGGAAATGAAGGCCCAAGTCGAAGCAGGTAACATCCTGTGGGACGTGGTTGACATCGAGGTCATCGACCTCGAACGCGCCTGCGCAGAGGGCTACCTCGAGGTGATCGACCAATCCATGTTGCCCCCCGGCGATGACGGCGTTGCGGCAGCGGATGATTTCATCCCGGATGCGCTCGCCAATGAATGCGGTGTGGGCAACATCGTGTGGTCCGTGGTCTTTGCTGTGAATACGAACAACGGCCCCGCCCCCCAGACCATCGCCGAATTCTTCGACGTAGAGGCTTTCCCCGGCAACCGTGGACTGCGCAAGCGCCCACAGGTGAACATGGAATGGGCGCTTCTGGCGGACGGTGTCGCACCCGAGGACGTGTACGAAGTCCTCGCGACCGAGGAAGGTCAGGCACAGGCCTTCGCCAAGCTCGACACCATCAAGGAAAATATCGTTTGGTATGACAGCTGGTCGCAAGCCCCCGTCCTGCTCAACGACGGGGGGGCCGCGATGGTCCAATCCGCCAATGGCCGTATCTTCGCCGCCATCCAGGACGACGGCGCGCCGTTCGAAATCGTCTGGGACAGCCACATTTACGACCTTGACGTCTGGGCGATCATGAAGGGGACCACGAAGAAGGACCTCGCGATGGAGTTCATCCAGTCTGCTACCATGACAGTGCCGCTTTCCGGCATGCAGGACGTGGCTTACGGCCCGACCCGCCGCTCCGCTCAGGCGCTTTTGTCAGACGATGTGAAGGCCAACCTGCCAACCGCTCACCTTGAAGAGGGTGTCAAAGCGGATGGCATCTTCTGGGCTGACTACGGCGAAAGCCTCGGTGAGAAGTTCAACGAATGGCTTTTGCAATAAGCCTTACGCCCCCGCGCCAGACCTTGGCGCGGGGAATCCCAAAGCTGGTATCATGACAGATAACTCCCTCAGCCCCGAAGACGCCCGCAACGCCGCGCGCGAAGTCCGCAAGCGCAGGCTTTTGGCTTTTTTTTTCGTTGTGCCCTTGTTGGTGTTCGTAATTTTTGCCTTTGCAGCACCGATTGCCTCGATGTTGTATCGCAGCGTCTACAACCCGACAGTTGTTGAACTGGTGCCCGATAGTATCGCCATGCTCGATGATTGGTCCGGCGAAGCGGTCCCCGATGACGCGATCCTGACCCAGTTTGCGGTCGACCTTAAGCGCCTTTCAGCTGAACGGAGTTTTGGCCAACTCGGTAGCGAGATCAACCGGACCTTGCCCGGCATGTCGAGTGCGATTTCCTCGACCGCGCGGGTAATGGGCCGCACGGATGACGCCGATCTCGCGGCCAATGGCGCAGCCGTTCTGCTGGACGCCAACGACCGCTGGAGCGACCCCGCAACTTGGCGCGCGATCAAATCCGCAGGGGCGATCTATACATCGGGATACTACCTGACCTCCCTTGATCTGGAACGCACACCTGACGGGGACATCGTCCAGCGGGATACGCAAATCTACGTGCAGCTCTATGTGAAAACTCTGCGCATGGCCTTGGTAATCACGCTGCTGACCATGGTGCTGGGCTATCCGCTGGCATTCTTTATGGCGCAGTCTTCGGATGCGCTGGCGAATTTTCTGATCGTCTTCGTCCTCTTGCCATTCTGGACGTCCTTGCTGGTGCGCACGACTGCGTGGATCGCCCTTCTGCAAACCGGAGGCGTCGTGAATTCGACCCTCATGGCGCTCGGGGTCATCGATGAGCCGCTTGAAATCCTCTACACCGAATTTTCGACCATTATCGCGATGACCCATATCTTGCTGCCGTTTATGGTGCTGCCGCTCTACGCCGTCATGCGCGGTATCGACTCCAGCTTCATGCGGGCCGCCATATCCATGGGCAGCAGTCCAATTGCAGCATGGTACCGGATCTACCTGCCGATGAGCCTGCCGGGCCTGTCCGCCGGGGCTTTGCTGGTCTTCGTGATTTCCGTGGGCTACTACATCACCCCCGCCTTGGTCGGTGGCACCGAAGGGCAGATGATTTCCAACATCATCGCCTTCCACATGCAGCAATCCAACAATTGGGAACTGGCGGCGGCTCTTGGCTCCCTGCTGCTGATCCTAATCCTCGTTCTCTACTGGCTGTTTGACCGGTTCGTCGGCACCGACAACCTGAAGCTGGGATAAACCATGAAACAGCCGTTCCCCGACTACTACACGATCTGGCACAAACTCGGCCATTACGGGATACGGGTCACGGCCTTTCTGGTCTTGCTGTTCCTGATGCTGCCGATCCTTGTGATCATGCCGCTGTCGTTCAATTCCGAGCCGTTCTTTTCGTTTACCGAAGGCATGCTGTCGCTGGATCCGGATGCCTATTCCACACGCTGGTATCAGGCCATTCTTGATGATCAAAACTGGCTTCTGGCGATCCGAAACAGTTTCATCATTGGCATCGCGGCCGCACTTATCGCCACGACTCTCGGCACCTTGGCCGCCGTTGGCCTGTCTTCACCTTGGATGCCCTATAAACGGCTGATCACAGCCCTCCTGTTGTCGCCGATGATCGTCCCGCTGATCATCATCGCAGCGGGCATGTTCTTTTTCTACACCCAGTTCAATCTGGTTGGGACGTTCACTGGCTTGATCATCGCCCATGCCGCCCTTGGCGTGCCGTTCGTGATCATCACCGTCACGGCAACCCTCAGCGGGTTTGACCGGTCACTCTTTGCTGCTGGGCTAAGCCTCGGGGCAAACCCGCTCAAGGTGTTTTGGGACGTGGTTATTCCCTTGATCCGCCCCGGCGTCATCTCTGGCGGGCTGTTCGCCTTTGTGACTTCTTTTGATGAGGTCGTCATCGTCCTCTTCCTCGGCGGCCCAGAGCAGCGCACGATCCCGCGTCAGATGTTTTCGGGTCTGCGGGAGCAGATCAATCCCACGATCCTGGCCGTCGCAACCCTTTTGGTCGTGCTCTCCGCCGCGATGCTGTTCACGCTCGAAGCCCTGCGTCGGCGCTCTGCCCGCCTCAGTGGGACTGGATAATTCACCGAAACACAACGGGCATGCTGGTGCTGTCAGAAGAACTCGGCTTGAGGCGGGGCGGGGTGGTCTCGTAGTCTTTCCGCATGACCAAGCGCGACCCATTCAAGTACTTCAAGACCAGTCCCGAGATCATTCGCCTGGCTGTGATGCTCTATGTCCGTTTCCCGCTTTCGCTTCGCAACGTCGAAGATCTGCTGCATGAACGGGGCGTCGATGTGAGCCACGAAACAGTACGGTTCTGGTGGCATCGCTTCGGACCGATGTTCGCCTCTGAGATCCGCAAACGACGGATCGAGGGGATGAAGTCGAGCCGCTGGCGGTGGCACCTCGACGAGATCTTCGTGAAGATCAATGGCGAGCGACACTACCTCTGGCGGGCCGTCGATCACGAAGGCGAGGTACTCGAAAGCTTTGTGACGAAGTCCCGCGACAAGAAGGCGGCGCTCAAATTCCTTAAGAAAACAATGCGCAAGCACGGTCAGCCGGATGTCATCGTGACGGACAGGCTTCGGTCCTACGGTGCCGCTCTGAAAGAGCTTGGAGCAGATGACCGGCAGGAGACAGGTCGCTGGATGAACAACAGGGCGGAGAATTCCCACCTGCCATTCCGACGACGAGAGCGGGCGATGCTCCGCTTCCGGCAGATGCGAAGTCTTCAGAAGTTCGCCGCCATCCACGCCTCAGTCTCGAACCACTTTAACCAGGAACGAAACCTCTCCAGCCGCCCGCACTTCAAGGTCAACCGTGCCGCCGCTCTTGCCGAGTGGCGCGGTCTTTGCGCGGCATAAGGGTCAGTGTGACTGTCCGAGCGGAGACTGGTTCGAATTAGTCTGCCAGCACCGAGCCTGGTTAATTAGTCCGCCAGCACCGGAAGAACTACTTTTCAGGGGGCAGGCCGGCCCCCGGCAAGAAAAGGCCCCGGACGATGCCGGGGCCAGTCGGGAGGGACAGGGAGAAGTCTCAGGTGGCCGGACCGATACACGTCCCGTTGCCATAGTTGTTGGCCACGCTTTCCTCGGTGACGTCGTCGTTGTGGTCCGCGGCCACGAGGACCTGGACGCTCGGATGCGCGTGGTTCGACCAGGCGTTTGCCGGGATCGGGTGGCTCACCGCGACCTGCTGGCCCGCGCCGATGGCGGGCACGGCTTTTACCGCGAAGTTGGAGCCGCCGAAGCCAATATAGACGTCCGAGGCCGGCGCGGCCTTGTCACCGATGTTCTTGACAAAGAACTTCACCGACGGGTTGCCGCCGTTCCAGGGGCCGCAGTAGCCGGTGCCGGGCAGGCCGCCCGATCCGCCGTACTGGGGAACGATGATCAGGTCCGCCTTGGCATCAACATAGCCGTTACCGGCGAGCCCGGTCGCACCGGCCTTCCCTGTCTGCATGGTCTGGGCGGTCTTCAGTTTCAGCTTGGTCTTCGATGTCCGAAGTTCGGCGGCATCGGCGTTGGCGGTCAGCCCGGTGGCGAAGATGGCTCCGGCGACAACGGCGTGAAGGGTGATGGAGAGAATGCGTTTCATGGGTCAGGTCCTTTCTGATCGCTGTGTTCTGAACGTCAGTCGGCTGGGCTGCGCCTGGGGTTCAAAAAAAAATCGCCCCCGAGGCTGGGCCGGGGGCGAAGCGCGTCGGGCTCAGGCGGTCGGGGTCACGAGGCGACTTTCAGCGCCATCGCGTAGCAGGCTCCGTTCGGCGGCCAGAAGCAGTGCGTCTTGCCATGGATCGTGTAGATTGACAGGTTGATCCAGGTGGGGCCGTCGCCGGTGCCACCGCTCGCCTTCAGGGCACGTGCGATGGAGGGCAGATGCATCCGACATATCGCGCCGCCTGGCGCTCTGATTTCCTTCAGCTCGTACATCCCTTTGCCGGGCACGCGGAAACGGACGGGCCCGCGCTCGAGGTCGCCGCTTGTGACGAAATCCTGCGGTCTGAGCCGGGCCACGATGGCGGGGTCGAGTTCGGGGATCGTCGTCGCGGCGAGCTGAAGTTCAGTCCCCAGTGTGAAGGGTGCCGCGGTTTCAGCGGTTGCGGGCAGGGCGCCCGCGACAATAATGAGCCCGAAGGCGAAAGCGCGAAGATTGGTCATGGGATTGATCCTTTCCGGTTATGAGGCTGTGCCCATGGGTCGGAAAGGGTGGGGGTTGGGTTCAATAAAACCCCGGATTCAGCACCCCGAGGACTGGACCAGCCCATAGCCGAAACGGGCGTCTCGCCCCGGCGGCCCGAGGTCGCGGGCGCCCGCGCGCAGATGCCGGCGGGCGCTCTCGGTCGATAGCCCGCCTCGGGCCGCCTGCCGGGCCAGAAGCGCGGTCACGATGGGCGCGGCATAGGACGTGCCCGAACGGTATCCGCCCCCCGAACCCTTCGCCACGTAGATATCCACGCCCGGGGCCGCGAACTCGATGTGGCCACCGCTGTTGGCCCTGCTCCAGGCGCGCCCGCGCGCGTCCACGGCGGTCACCGCGATGACCTCGCCCGCGGCGGCGGGATAGCGGGGGATGCCGCTCCCGTCGTTTCCGGCGGCAGCGACCATGATCATGCCGGTCCGGTTCGCGAGCGAGATCGTCCTCTGGAACGTCTGGTTAGGGCTGCCCGAAAAGGACATGTTCACAAGCCGCACATTTTTCTGCGCCATCCAAGACAGCCCGACGACAAGGTTTTCCAGCTTGGCGCCCTCGCCACCCTTCGTCCCGCCGAATGCCTCAGCGGCGAAGATGCGCGCGCCGGGGGACAGTCCCGCGAGCGGCCCGGCGTTCGGGGGCCCCGCGATCAGCCCGGCGACTGCGGTTCCGTGATCTGCGCCCATGCGCCGGTCACCGCCCACCAGCACACTCTGCCTCGTGACGGAAGCTCCCGCCAGCGCGGGATGCCCCGGGTTCACCGGCCCGTCGATCACGCCGATCCGGACGCCCGACCTGAGCTGGCAGGGCTGACCGGGCGGATCGCCCAGCATCTCGGCCGCATAGAGCCGGGCCTGGGACAGCCGATAGATATTGTGAAGGTCGATCACCGCGCTCGGCGCAGCCCCCTGCAAGAGCCCCCGTGCGGCATTCAGGCTCAGATTGCCGGGAAAGGCATAGAACTGAAGCTGCTGGCCGAAACCGGGCACGGGACGTGTGCGGAGAAGCTGCGCTCCGGCGGCCTGCATCGCGTTTGCGGCCGCGCCCGCCTGTGCGTTCGCTACGATCACGATGTATTCAGGGGATCCGTCAGGAGCGTCCACCACGTCGCGCGGGGAACGCGTCCTGTTCGGTGCGCGAGTCGCGGGCTGTGAGCGTGTGCCTTGCGCTCCGGTTCCGCAGGTCCGGAAGGTCGAGAGCGCGACCACGGAATTGCCGGGGCGCGCCCAGACGACCCGGTATCTGCCTCTCCGGGTCTCGGCCCCGGCGCGGTAAGCCGAGCGTGATCCGCCGCGCGGACCAGCCGGTGACACGTGCGGAAGCTGCTGGCCCCGCCCCAGGATGACGATCTGGCCCGTGGGAGACCGGCCGAACCCGGAGCCCGATATGGTGATCCGGTCGCCGGTGTCCACGCAGGCCCCGCCTTGGCGAAGTGTCTGGGCCTCCGCCGTGCCGATCGAAAGCGCGAGAACCAGCACGGAAACCCGAACATATGGCGGAGCGCGCGCATGCCTACTGGCGCTTTCGACGATGCCGTCGCGGCCCGGAGTGCCTCGACGACGGCCTCGCGGGCGGCTTCGTTGGACGCCGCGAGGGTGAAGAGGCCAAGCGCCGAGGCCGTCCACGATCACGAGGTCGAGCGACAGGAGAAGCTCGCGGATCTCGGCCTCGGTGGCGCTCGGCACGAAGGTCACCACGATCGTATGCTCCGCAAAGGCCCGCGTCTCCTCACCTCCGGCCAGGGTCACGTCCGGATCGTCCGGCCGGCCAAGCCAAACCGTCTGAAGGGCGAGCAGCCCCAGCGCAACCACCGCAGCGATCCGCCAGAGCGGCGAGGGGCTGTTCGCGGCGACTTGCGGCGCAGGGGCCGCGACGTCCCGGTCGATATCCCGCATCAGCCGCGCCAGCCCGAATTCGCCCGGCGCCCGCGGCATCTCTTGCCCCTGAAGCTCGGCCCGTATGGCCTTCAGCGCCTCCAGTTCCGCGGCAAGCGCGGGGTCCTCGGCCACGGCGGCCTCGACGCGCGCGCGTTCTTCGCCCTCGAGCGTGCCGTTGGCGAGAAACACCAGAAGCGCCTCGATCTCTTCGCGGTCCATCGGGGTCTCGCCGATCATGGCCGCACTCCCTTCAGCCGCCCTTCGAGGCAGTGTAGCAAAAGCTTCTTGGCGTGGAAAATCCGCGTCTTGATCGTGCCTTCGGGCACACCGGCGGCCCCGGCGATCTCGCCATAGGTCATGTCCTCGAAGAACGCCATTTCGACGGCGGCCTTGTGGCCCGGCTTCAGTTCGTCGAGGCAGAACCGCACATGCGCGGCGTTCTGTGCGGCCAGAAGGCATGCCTCGCCGTCGGGCCTGTCATCGACCATCTCCGCGATCTCGTCGGTCACGTCGGTCCGGCTTGTCCTGCGAAAGTAATCCATCGTCTTCCTGTATGCTATCCCGAAAACCCAAGTCTTCACGGTGGACCGGCCCTCGAACTTCCCGGCCGAGCGCCAGACATCCATGAAGACGCTCGTGGAGTATGTCGGCGACTCGTGCGGATCGTTCATTTTCGAGAGGATGAACCGGTAAACGGGTTTCTCCAGCGACCGGTAGAAGGCGGCGAAGGCGGTCCGGTCTCCACCGGCCATGGCCACGAGATTGGCGTGAAGCTCGGCGTTCCCGGTCACCGCAGCGTCCGGAGCGGAGAACGCGCGAGCACCCGTCCCGCACCGTCATAGGCCGTGACTTGCCAGGAGAGGCGCTCCGCTGCCGCAAGGCGTGCGACGGTGAAACCCCTCAACCGTACCGACGGGTCGTCCACGTCCACCGCGGCAAGGGCGTTCGACTGAAATCCCGTGGCCGCGGGTTCCGAGAACTCCACCCGGTAGCGGACGGCCCCGGCGACCGGCTCCCAGGCGAAGCGCACGGCGCCCGACAGGTCTTGGCCCGCCTCCGGCGCGATCAGGCGCAGACCGGTCCCGGCTCCGCCGCCGTCTTCTGCGACCGTGTAAGAAATCTCGCGCACCGGTGTGCGGTCGACGCCCGCCCGAACGGTATCGGGGACGAAGCGCACACGGTAAAGCCCGGGCCGGTCTGTCCGGAGTGGCGGGCTTTCGAAAACGGTCCGCCGTGAGCCCGACATCCGTTGCGAAGACGTGCCGAACGGCCGGAATGCAAGCGCACCGCCCGGACCCGCAATCTCCCACCGGCCCACGAACTGGCCCCGCCCGATGCTCGAAACCTCCAGCCGTGCGGTCAGCGCCGTTCCCGGTGCCACGACGCGGGACCGGGTTCCGTCATCGAAGGTCAGATCGAGGTTTCGTATCGCTAGCGCGCCCGAAGACGACGGCCGAAGGGCAAGCGACACCGTGTTCGTCCCGAGAGACGTTCCGAACACCCTGTTGTAGGTTCCCGTCCCCACCCTCCCTATCTCCTCCGCCGAGGTCCGATCGATGTAAAGGCTTTCGACAACGGTGACCGTCGTCGTGCCGCCGTTGCTCTGGACGGTCCGGGACAGGACCCCGCCCAGCGGATTGCCGGTATTCGTGATCCCGCTCGCCGAGGTGATCGTCTCTGGCAGGGGTCCCGTGAAATTCAGCGTCACGCGCCAGCGGATCGAGACCGTGGCCGCGCCGTTGGGGTTGACCCGGATCTGCCCCGGGCTGGCCGATACGTTCGAAATCGTCGCTTGGGCAAGCGCCGCCTGCACGGAGGCGAGGAAGAAGAAGAGAACGATGCTCAGAGATGTGCGCATTGTCGCCTCCTACCTCAGGACATCCGTACTGGCCCGCAGGATGAAGCCCACGACCTTGTCATTGTTCGCCGTCGTTTCGACGTAGCCCCCACCGGCGTAGGAGGCGTAAAGTACCAGTTCCGCGACCTGCCTCAGCGGCCGGCTGGCTTCGATCGAGACCAACCGGCCATCGCTCGCGAAGGGGTCATCCGTCTCGGTCGCCGCGACCTCCAACCCGAAGCGCCACGGTCCCCCGCTCTGGTAATCAAGAAGAAGGGTGGCGTCATGGGTCCACCAGCTTTCAACCGTATCGTCGACGAAGGTCGAGGACAGCCCGCCCGTCAGCGACAGGTTCTGGCTTATCTCATGCGTGAGATCGAGGTTGATTGTCTGGTAGAGCTCGTCGAGGTAGAACGGGCTTTCCTCGTCCGTGTAGTCGAGGCTGTAGGCGAGGCTCAGCGAGTTCCTGGCATTCGACAAGTCCAGCCCCAGGTTGAACCCCGCGGCCCGGTAATCCTCCGGCGGAATCGCGGCGGGCGGCGTGATCATGCGGGTTTGTTCCTCGTAGTATCCGCCGAAGGCGAGGGTGCGCGCTTCGAACGGACCGCCCGGCAGCAGGTCCCATGTTCCGCTCAGGTCGAAGCGGTTGATCCTGTCCACCTCGAGTGTCGAGGGCCCCCGGTAGTTGGTCCTCTGCGTCTCGAGCGCCGCGTTCAGCCACAGGCGTTCCGTGCTGTAATCCGCGCTCAGCGCAAGGACTTGCCCCCCGGGCAAGAGGCCCGGATTGGCAAGGCTTTCTGCGTCGAATTCCTGTGCGTCGTAGGTGAGCCCAAGCGTCAGGCTGCGGCCGTCGCCCGCCCCATCCAGAACATCGTATTCAAGCCGCGCCGACACCACATCGCCACTCGTGGGCGCAAGCGGCCCGTCCCCGTCCTCGTCCCACCGGGTTTCGCCCCCATGCAGCCCGAAGCGAAGCCGACCGTCACGGGCAGATCCCTCCACACCCAGCGACCACCCGCTGCCCTCGCCCGACAGAAGCGCGCCGCTCGGTGCGCCGCGCCCGGAATAACCCTGGACTGAGAATGTCAGGTCTCGCGAGGGCCTAGGCGTGAAGGCAATCCGCGCTCCAAGGATACGGTCATCGTGCTCGGAGAGTCCGGTGATGTTCTTGATGCCGAGCGCGTCCTCTGCGCGGACGGCAAAGAAATTTGCCTGGATCTTCCCGTCGTCTTGCAAGTAGGAAAGCCCCACGCCGCGCCGGTTCAGAGCGTTCACGACAAGCGGATCGAAACTGAGCGTCTGATGCCCGATGATACCCGTGGTGATGCCACCTTCGACTGGACGCTGCACCTGAAACGCGTATTCGGTGATGTTTATCGTGCGTCCATTGATCTGTTCGGCTGGAATGCTGCTCGCGACATATCCCACACGGCCCGACACGCCGAAACCCGGGTTGTCGAAGGTCAGTTCGCCGCTCGACTTGGCCTCCAGCGTGGTATCGCCATTGACCCAACGGCCCTCGATCTCATGGGTGCCAGTCAGCTTGACGGACCCGGTACGGTCGCCTCCGGCTCCGCCCGACGTGAAGGAATAGCTTGCAACGATTTCGTAGCTCGCGCCTTGGTACAGATAGACCGTCACCTGATGCAGACCGTCCGCAAGCGGGCCGAGCGTCACGAGCAGTCGGTCACCGTCGATTTCCGCGAAATCAGTAACGTCGACCGAGTTGATTTCGATGGCGATTTCTCCCTCGAGCTGGCTGATGTCGATCGGAAGGGCAATCTGTTGTCCGCTGGAATAAAGCCCGAGATCCTGTGCGCTTGCCGGGGCCAGACGCAGGCAAAGCACCGCCAAGGAGACGATCCACCATTGCCTCGCAGCTGCCCTCAAGACCGATCGCACATCCGCTCCTTCCGTCAAGAAATCAGCCGGATCCGGGGATCGTACACGCGAAACTTCACGCTGCGTGAATTTGGTGCACGCAGCGTGACTTCCTGTCAAGGAGGGTTGAAATACGGCGGACACTGCTGTTGCCTATTGTCTCAGCTTGATTTTCGGCTCGGGCAGAGGGATCGCGACGACCGCGCCCTGGGAGCGGCGCGAGACCTTGGCGCAGCCATTGCGCTTGTCGAGTTGGACCTTGAAGTTGGCCCCGTTCGGGCAAACCGTGAAGTTCGCCGTGCCCTTGGGGAAGAAAAGATCGTCCCAGAAGCTGAGTACGTGGTTGTGGCTCCCGTTTACGCCGATCAGGGCGGGCACGGTCACCAGGAGTGCATTGCCCGAGAAGTATTCATTCGGCGGGTTCAGCATGTCTGACGTCACCTCGGGACAGGCGCCCGAGCAATAGACCGAGGCCTGCGATGCAGGCGTGAAGCCTCCCGTCAGCTTCTGGATGGTAATCGTCCCAGTCTGCGCGTTGAACGAGGCCGAGACCTCACCCTGGGCGCTGGCTGATCCGGCAAGGGATCCGGCAACTGTCAGAGCGACGAGGGTGGTCCTAAATGCGATGGTTTTCATGGCTTTATCCTCTTTTCCGGATCGCCGGCAGCCTGGCCGCCGGGATCTGGAGGGTTGATGATCGGGGGGAAGGGCGGTCTCAGCCGACCGGCAGCGCAGTGTAGCTGTAGTCGCACATGTACTGGACGCGGAACTTCACCGTGCCGCCGTCGGGGTCGCCGCCGACAATCTGGATGATTGCTTTGGGCGCGATTCCCGATTTCAGGCCGTTGTCCTGCACCTGGGTCGGGCAAGTGATGACCCCGGTCGAACACACGTACCAGTCGGTCCAGCTGGGCGGACTGCCCATGTCCTTGCCGACCATCGAAAAGCCGGGGGCACAGGTGGTCGAAAAGCCTGTGGTTAAGCCCTTGATACCGGCGCCGCCGACGCTTTGGTGGCCGCTCCTCTTGAGCCGAAGCTCGCCTGCGTCCGCCGGGGCGCTTCCGACGCCCGAGAGGGCCACGGCGGCACCAAGTGCGATCAATCCGAAGGTGTTTGCGATGCTAGTCATGTCTGGTCTCCTGCGATTGCGTTTGCAGCCATGGGTCGCGTCAGGAGACGAAGCGGTTCAAAAAAGATTTCCGGTGGCCCTTCGTGTGCACGTCGCGGGGAGGGCGCTCATCCTATCGTTTGAGGGAGGCAGGCCCGGGCAAGGTATAGTCAGAGGGGTCTTGTCAGAGGAAACCAGCTTGAGACGGGCAGGGCGTTTCATAGCCTCGCCTGATGACAAAACGCAGCCCATTTCGGTATTTCAGAACCAGCCCTGAGATCATCCGCCTGGCGGTGATGCTTTACGTGCGCTTCCCGCTTTCGCTTCGGAACGTCGAAGACTTGCTTCATGAACGGGGCGTCGATGTGAGCCACGAAACAGTACGGTTCTGGTGGCATCGTTTCGGCCCGATGTTTGCCTCGGAGATCAAGAAGAGGCGTATCGAGGGGATGAAATCCAGTTGCTGGCGCTGGCATCTGGACGAGGTTTTTGTGAAGATCAACGGTGAGCGGCACTACCTCTGGCGGGCCGTCGATCACGAAGGCGAGGTCCTGGAAAGCTTTGTGACGAAGACGCGTGATAAGACAGCGGCGTTGAAATTCCTAAAGAAAGCAATGCGTAAGCATGGCTCTGTCAGAAGAACTTTGCTTGAGGGTGGGCAGGCCGGTGACTAGCGTCATTCCATGACCAAACCCAGCCCTTTCAAATGGTTCAAGACGAGCCCGGAGATCATCCGCCTAGCGGTTATGATGTACATCCGCTTCCCGCTTTCGCTTCGCAACGTCGAGGACCTGCTCCATGAACGGGGCGTCGACGTCAGCCACGAGACGATCCGGTTCTGGTGGCAGCGCTTCGGACCGAAGTTCGCCGCCGAGATACGGAAGCGCCGCATCGAGGGCATGAAATCCAGCCGCTGGCGTTGGCATCTCGACGAGGTCTTTGTGAAGATCAATGGCGAGCGGCACTACCTCTGGCGGGCCGTGGATCACGAAGGTGAGGTTCTGGAAAGCTTTGTGGCGAAGACACGTGACAAGAAGGCCGCACTCAAATTCTTAAAGAAAGCAATGCGTAAACACGGTCGACCGGAAGTTATCGTGACGGACCGGCTGCGTTCATATGGTGCCGCACTCAGGGAGATCGGTGCAGCTGGCAGGCAGGAAACTGGTCGCTGGCTGAATAACCGGGCGGAGAATTCACATCTGCCGTTTCGGCGACGAGAGCGAGCGATGCTTCGCTTCCGGCGCATGCGAAGTCTGCAGAAATTCGCCTCCGTCCACGCCTCAGTTTACAACCTCTTCAATTTGGAACGCAGCCTCTACACCAGACTAAATTTCAAACTGAACCGAGCCGATACTCTGGCTGAGTGGCGTGGTCTCGGTGAGGAATAAGGGGCAGTCATATTGTCCTTGCAGAGACGAGTTCGAATTTGTCTGACACCACCGCCACCCACACCTGTTTCTCCGGGTCCTCTCCTCGGACCGGCACCGCCATAGCAAATTCGTCTTGTGGCACCGATAGGGCTATTCAAGGTTGTCCGATGTCCACAAGGGCAACTACGCTGGGCTTCGACGCCAGTTCGCGCGAGTCGAGGATGTGATGCATGAACCTTCCTGACCACGGGATGACACCCGTCCGGCCGGTCCCGGATAGGCCGCTGATGTTGCCGCTGTCCGATGCGTGGGCGCGCTACGAGGCGATCCGCGACCGCCTCCCGGCAGCCCGGGCAGGGTGCGGCAGCCCCCGGGCGGTTGATCTGCTTCTGGATGTGGCCACGGAATTCGACGGTTTTCTCTTCGACAGTTTCGGGGTGCTCAATGTCGGCGAACGCGCGGTTCCCGGTGCGGCGGAGTGCCTTTCGGAACTCAGGCGCATGGGCAAACGCTTTCGCGTTCTGACCAATGCCGCCAGCTACGGCGCCGATGCGGCGCTGGCCAAGTACCGGCGCATGGGGCTTGACGTCGCGCGGGACGAGATCGTTTCAAGCCGCGATGTCACTTTTGCGCATCTGGAAGATGTTGCCCCGGGGCTGCGCTGGGCGGCGATCGCGGCGGAGGGTGACCGGTTCGAGGATGCCCATGGTTTGCGTCCTTTCGATCTGCTGGAAGACAGCGCGTCGTGGGATATGGCAGAAGGCTTTCTGTTCCTTTCCTCCATGCGCTGGAACGCGTCGCTTCAGGACCGCCTTGCCGCGTCGCTCGCGCGTATCCCGAGACCCGTGGTGATCGGCAACCCCGATCTCGTGGCCCCGCGCGAAGACGGGCTGAGCCTCGAGCCGGGTTTCTGGGCGCACGACCTGCAGGACCGCACCGGCATCCCGCCCCGGTTTTTCGGGAAACCCTATCCCGAGGCGTTCTGGGCCGCCCTGAAAGGCCTCGGCCCGGGTCGCCATGCGATGATCGGCGACACGCTTCATACCGATATCCTGGGTGGTCAGGCGGCAGATCTCGCGACCATTCTTGTCACCGACCACGGTCTGCTGGCGGGACAGGATTTCCACCGGTTCGTGGGCGAAAGCGGCATCGTACCCGACATCGTGCTACCGTCGATCTGACGGCGTGGCACCCGGAGAGGGCGGCCCTGTCTTCGCCTCGATCCGAAACGCAACGCGGTCCCTTGCCCGCGACTTGCGCCCCGAGACCCGTCGGTCGCTGCCCGCAACATCTTTCTTTGACGAATGGAAAACTTCGGCTAAGCTGCCAAAAGTATTTGCGAATTGATTTTCTCGTTCATGCCGACTTGGGGGTAGGCCTTGATTATTTTCTCGTCCTTTGGGGGCGTCGTCGGTTTGTGTTTTCCGGCGACGGACCGTTCAAATCCAGCGATCGGCCCGGCCATTCCGACCGGCACAGATCGCAGCAGTTCCACCGTGACGCCCGTCATCCTTGGCCTTCTCGTGCTTGTCCTTGCGCTGGGCGGGATCCGACCGGCACAGGCGCAATCCGGTGAGGTCGTCAAGATCACGCAACCGGCAGAGCTTTATCTGGAAGGGTCCCGGACGCCGCTTCAGCTGGGCGATATCGTCTCTGTCGGCGACACGATCCTGACCGGCAAAGGGGCCGAGGCCCAGATCATCTTTTCCGACGAGACCCGCATTGTTGTCGGGCCAAGCTCGCAGCTCAAGATCGACAAGCTGCTGTTCCGGTCGGACAACACCGCGCGCAAATTTGCGGTCACGGCCGCCAAGGGAACATTCCGGTTCCTGAGCGGCAACAGCCCCAGCAAGGCCTATTCGGTGCGGACCCCGATTGCGACGATGGGCGTTCGCGGAACGGCCTTTGATTTCGCGGTGCCGACACGGGAGAACACCGACCTTGTCGTCCATGACGGCGAGGTCCGGTTCTGCGGACGTGGCGGGGCTGGTTGCGCGAATGTGCCGAAAGGCTGCCAGACTGTCCGGCTTATGGGAAACCGGCTGACACAACCCGAAGTTCAGTCCGAGCGTGAACAGATCCTGAACCAACTGTTCCCCTATGCGGTCGCACAGAAGACGCTGCGACAGGATTTCCAGACGGCTGTTGGGAATTGCGGTGGCGAAGGCCGCGAGACGTTGAGACAGATCCGCCTGCCCAAACCGGCGGCCTTGAAGCAACAGAAGGAAGTGGTCGAGAAGCCGAAGCAGGAAAAGGCCGAACCCGATCCCGGCCCGCGCGGGTAAGCCGGTGTCGACGCCGTCCCTGAATTCGGACCGCCGTCGATCGGGCTTTATGGACGACTGATGCCACGTCGCAGGTTCGGCCTGGTATTCGTTGCGTTTGCCTTTGCGGTTTGCGCGATCCTCGTGGGCATTCGCGCGTCGGAGCCTGCATCGGTAGTCGCGCTGCGCGAGGCCTATTTCGATCTGCTTCAACAGATCCATCCACGGCAGTCCGCCGAACTGCCGGTGCGTGTGGTTGATATCGACGAAGCGTCGCTTTCCAGGCTCGGGCAATGGCCATGGCCGCGCCATTTGCTCGCCACGCTCAACGCGCGATTGGCCGAGATGGGGGCGGCCGTCGTCGTCTATGATGTGATCTTTGCCGAACCCGATCGCCTCTCTTTGTCGCGTCTGCTCGACGATCCCGTTATCGGCCGGCAGCTTGGCGATGCGGCGGCGGTGCTGGAGGGTCTCTCCGAACTCGACGGGCTGGACTATGATCGGGTCTTTGCGGACTCAATGGGGAGTCTGCCGGTCGTTCTGGGGATCTCCGATGCCGGGCAGGGGGGCGGTACCCCGCTTGCATCAAAGGCCGGTTTCGTTCAGGTCGGCAGTGGTACCGGAGCCCTGCCACGTCTGACGAACGCGACCACGATCGTGCCCGGGCTTTACGAAGCCGCCGCCGGGATCGGCAGCATCAACGTCAGCCCCGCCGCGACGGGCGGCGTCGTCCGGCAGGTGCCGCTGGTCTGGCAGACCGATGCGGGTTTCGTTCCCGGGCTTGCCGTCGAGGCCCTGCGCATCGCCATGCAGGAAAGCACCTTCGTGCTGCAAAGCGACCCGGCCGATATCGGCCTCTCGGGCCTTCGCCTTGGCGGATATGAGGTGCCAACGGACGAGAACGGCCAGTTTCGCGTGCACTACCGCCACGATGTGCCCGGGCTATACGTCTCGGCCGCCGATATTCTGGGCAGCGATCCCGACCCGGGCATCATCGACCGGATCGCGGGGAATATCGTCTTTGTCGGCACCTCGGCCGCCGGGCTTCTGGATCTTCGCCAAACGGCCCTCGGCGATAGCATTCCGGGCGTGTCCATTCACGCGCAGATCGTCGAGCAGATCCTGCTGGAGCAATACCTGAACCGCACGACGGTCCAGGATTTTCTGGAGATCCTGATCTTCATCGCCACGGCGTTCGTGGTCTTCCTTTGCCTGATCCTGTTCGGCCCCGTTGCGTCGGTCGTAACGGGCGGTGTCGCCGGGGGCGCGGTCCTCGCGCTGTCATGGGTCTTGTTCACGCGAAACGGACTGCTTCTTGATGCGACATTCCCCATGGTCGGCGGGTTCATCGTCTTTACCGCCCTCAGCGCGTTCCAGTTCATCATCATCGACCGCGAGAAACGGCTGATCCGCCGGTCCTTCGCGAAATACGTCTCGCCCTCGATCCTGAGCGAGATCGAGCAGACCGGGCAGGACCTGAAGCTTGGCGGGGGCATGCGCAATGTGCTGGTGATGTTCTCGGACATCCGCAATTTCACGCCGTTGAGCGAAACAATGCCCGCCGAAGATCTCGTGGCCCTGCTCAACGAGCTCTTCTCGGAGCTGACCGACGAAATTCTGGAAGAAAAGGGCACGATCGACAAATACATCGGCGACGCGGTCATGGCGTTCTGGAACGCGCCGGTGGCGCTGGACGACTACCATACACGAGCCTGTCTGGGCGCCTTGCGGATGCGCGCCCGGCTAAAGTCGTTCTCGGCGATGCTCGAGACCTCGGGCCGCCCTCCCATCCGGATGGCCACGGGGCTGGCGGCGGGTCCGGCCTGTGTCGGCAACATGGGTTCACGCGACCGGTTCAACTATTCGGTGGTGGGCGAGGTGGTGAACGAGGCCGCCCGGATCGAAGCCTCCTGCCGGGTTGTGGGCTATGACATCGTTGCGTCGAAAAGCGTGGCGGACCATGCCACGGGCATGGCGTTGCTCGAGGCGGGCGATCTGGAACTGAAGGGCGTGTCGCAAAGATCGACCGTCTATCTGGTCGTTGGCGATCAGGCGCTGGCACAGTCGGCGGAGTTCCGGGCGTTGAAGGATGCACATGACCGGCTTTGGTCGGCGCTGCGCGAAGGCCGGGCGACCGCGCCCTACCTTGCGAAATGCCGTGCGCTTTGCGATGTCGTCGATCCCGGCCTGACGGAGGTCTACCGCCGGTTGGAGCAGACCCCTTCGGCCTTCCTCGACGATCTCGACAGGATGACCGTTTTGCGCTAACGGCCCCGATACCCATTCTCCGGGGGTCTCAGACCTTCGCCAAAGAAACCAATCCGCCACTTTTCTGAAGGTTGTCGTTCGCCGCCACGAGCTTTGCCAGCATGCTGCGGTGAAAGCTGGCGCGCACGGCCTGTCCGATCTCTTCGTTCGACGCGACGAGCTCTCGCAGATTGCGGGCAGAGATGGCCCAGTACCGTGTCGGCTCGACAAGCGTCGCGGTTCCCGTCGCCTCGCCGCCCGCGAGCGCCGTCACCTCCCCGATAAGATCGCCGGCCTGACACCGGCCGATGACACTTCCCGAAAGGGTGATCTCCGCCTCCCCTCGGGCAATGTAGATCAGCCGATCTACCGGCTGACCTTCGGAAATCAGGGTCAATCCCGGCGCGCCGTCCTGCCACGTTCCCGCATCGAGGATCTTCCGTTTCAGCACGTTGCTGAGGCCCGGAAAGCTCGCGTCGACGAATACCGTCTCGACCTCGTCGAATTTCGCGTGCTGGTTGTGAAGATAGGTCAGCGTCAGTTGGATCACGTTGACGAGGACCAGAAGCGTTTCCCAGAACACGCCGACCGGATCCTTGAGCCAGATCAGGTCATAGGCGATCGCGAAACAGGCGGAGGCGATAACCAGCACCCGCAAGACCCACATGACCCGCATCACCATGGACAGCACCAGCAGCAGATAGGACAGATGTCCGACCATGCCGCCGGTGGAAAGCGCGGATTCTATTGTCAGTTCCATTACGTCAATGGCCTATCCAGATGGTCTTTTACCAAGATCGGATGCTTGCCGCAGACTTGGAAATCAAGTCGTGCGAATCCCGATGGTTATCTGTCGCAGAGGCCGGGCATCTCTACAATATTTCTCGATCCGCTTCATCCGGACGACGAAGGCGCAGCACGGCCGGACCGCCCATTTCTGCCGCGTTTCAACCTCCGCGTGACAAGTCCGAAGATCGTCAATAGCTTCGTCGCAAGGGTTTCGGGGAGAACCGGAATGCGGGTACCTCGACGGGACGGTCGTGCCATGTCCATAGGTGCCTCGGTTATCGGAAATGGAGACAGAATTTGCCGTGGATCGAACTCGTCGGATGGATCGCTGCGGCGTTCACGTTGACCGCGTATTCGATGCGCACCATGCTGCCGCTGCGCGTCGCCGCCATCGGTGCCAATATCTTCTTCATCGCCTATAGCGCACTCAGCGGGATCTACCCGACCCTTGTCCTGCATTGCATCTTGCTGCCGTTCAATGGTTACCGCCTTTTCGAGATCTTTCAGATGACGAAGCGGATCCGCGAGGCGCGGGTGGATGTCGTCAATTTCGGATGGATTCAGCGGGTCGTCGCGCCAAGGAAATTCGCAGACAAGCAGCTTCTGTTCCGCAAGGGCGACCGGCCGGACAATCTTTATTACATCGTGTCCGGGACGATCCGCTTGCCGGAGGCGGGGCTGTCCGTCGGGGCAGGGGAATTCGTCGGAGAGATCGCGTTCTTCACCGACCAGAAACAGCGCACCCTGAGCGCGATATGCGACGGCCCCTGCGAGATCGTGCCGATCAACGAGCGGACATTCATGGAGCTCTACTACCAGAACCCGGCCTTCGGGATGTACATCGCGCGCCTGATCGCGCGCAGGCTTCTCGAGGACGCGCCCGGCCGCCTGCCGGACACCGAGACCGTGGAACCGGGCTAGGGCATTGACGGTCTTCGCCTTTCGCAACGTCACTGTGATGTTCTGGTGCCGCACCCCTTGCGAAGCTCCGCGGCTTCCGCCGATAACGGTCCTGCACCTTGGGGAAAGGTTGCGACCTGCCGTGTTAGGCATTCCGGAGGCGAGATACGCGTGAGCGACGAGATCAATTGGGTGCTTGTTCTGCTGGTGCTCCTGCAGTTCAAGCATTTGCTGGCGGATTTCGTGCTTCAGAACGCCTATATCCTCGAGAACCGGGGCAAATGGGGGCATCCGGGCGGGCTTTTGCATGCCGCGATCCATTTGGCCGGGTCGCTTATCGTACTGTCGCTCGTGTCCGTGCCCGCCCAGGCGATCCTCTATCTGCTCGTCTTCGAAGGGATCGTTCACTACCACATCGACTGGGCCAAGGATAATCTGGGCAAGAGATACATCCTGACGCCTACGACCCGCGCGTTCTGGGTCCTGACCGGCCTCGACCAGTTCCTGCATCAGGTGACCTATGTCGTGATGATCGCATGGGCGCTGCGACTGACCGGATGACGACGCTGGCCGGTGCGCCATACCCGGTGTGCGCATGGCGGCTCTTCCGAACGGATATCGCACCCGATCTGTACTCTCCCATTCTTTAGTCGGGGACGGTCCGGTGCCAACGTTCTGCGCCGCCGCGCCGTGCCGTTTCAGATCACGCTGCTGGCCGTGTGACGCGGCGGGGCATGGGTGGCCCGCGAAGGCGACGATGCATCCGCACCTCCGGTCACGAGGTTCGAGAGAAACACGCGGTGGCGCGGATAGACCAGCGAGGTGGCGTCGAGCTTCCCCACGATCTCGGCGCGTGCCGCCATCCCCAAGCGATCGGGCCAGCGCGGGTTGCCGGGCAAGCTGTTCGATGCGGGACGCCACCGCATCCGTATCGGTGGGATCGACAAGAAAGCCGGTCTCTCCCTCGCGCAGAAACTCCCGCACCGGGCCGTTATCCGCGGCCACCATGGGCGCGCCGCATGACATCGCTTCGAGAAACGACCACGACAGGACGAAGGGCGCAGACAGATAGACATGGGCCGACGATGCCTGCAGAAACCGGATCATTGCGGCGCGGGCGACCAGCCCGGTGAAATGCAGGCGCGCCGGATCGAAATCCAGCTCTGCCAGCATCCTTGCCTTCCACGACGGCCCCTCGGGCGTCGGACCATAGGCGACGCGGTCCTCGCCTATGACAACGATATGGATATCGGGGCATCGCCGCTGCACTTCCGCGGCGGCGCGCATGAATTCGGGAAACCCCCGCGCCGGTTCCATTCCGCGGGCGATATAGGTCACGATCCGCGCATCATCCGGAATGCCCAGCGGGGCGAGGAAACCCGGATCACGCGGGCCAGGGCGGTGCAGGACCGTATCGACGCCATCGGGCAGGACCGTGATATGCGGCTGGACTTTGGCGGGAAACCTGTCGGCCTGAAATTGCGTCGGGCAAATCGTTGCATCCGCGGCGCTGAAGTCGAGCCAGAAGGGCGCGTTGCGTATCCGCGCCTTCGCGCGTTGCTCCAGCGGGTCGCCGGGCGGATCATACGGGGTGCGGTCGATATGCGGATGGGAATAGTACCATTCGGCATATTGAACATATTTGCTGTCGGGCCAGACATCCTTGGCGAATGTCCCCGCCCCCCAGCCCGAATGCGCCACGATGACGTCGGGACGGTAGCCTTCGCGCTTGAGCGCAACGGCGGCGCGGACAAAACCCTGGCCGGTGATAACAGCGCGTTCTGTTCCCCGGATGTAATGATGCGTGGCCCGGGATATTTCGCGATGATCCTCGTAGTCGGACGATCCGCAGGACATCCGACTTCGCCCCCGCCCGCTGGGTGGCAAAGGTGATGTCCCAGCCCTGTTGCGCCAGCCAACCTGCGATCCCGCCGAACTGGGCGGGAAAGTTGTTGTGGATGAAAAGCGCTCTCACGGAACCGGCGATCCTGTCGGGGTCGATCCGGCGGGTTCTAGCGCGAAGAGGGTAAAGAAAGGGTATCGGCGTCCGGGTTCCGCCCCGGTCAGGCCGCCCCGAGCCAGTCCTTCAGCACCGCGGCCAGTCCGGTCATGGTCTGTTCCATCTCAAGAAACCCGGGACGCTTCGCCAGCGTCGCCTCTTCCATGTAAAGCGCGCGGTTGATCTCGATCTGAAGACTGTGGCGCCCCGCCGCGGGCCGCCCGTGACGGCGCACCAGCTCGAACCCCTTGTAGGGGTCGTTCACCGCAACGCTGTGTCCCGCGTCGCGCAGGTAGGCCACGACGCGGTCCATGAGATCCGGCGCGCAGGTCGTGCCCTCGCGGTCGCTGACCACGAAATCCGGGCGCGGTACCTCGCCATCCTCGGTGGTTCGGTCGCCCATGCTGGCCATCGAGTGGCAATCGATGTGAACGACCCGGCCATGGGCGGCATGCGCCTCGTCCAGAAGCATGGCAAGTGCTGCGTGATAGGGCCGCCAATAGCGGTCGATCCGTCGGGCCACGTCTTCGGCCGACAGTTTGCGGGCATAGATCGGCCCAAAGGCCTTCATGTCCTTCCAGATCAGCCCGACCCCCCGCGTCAGCGTCTTCGATGTAGGATTGACCGGGTGCGGCCAGCCGCCTTCGATCATCGTGACGTCGATGTCATCCTCGTTCCTGTTGGGGTCGATATAGCTGCGTGGAAACTGCGCGTGCAAAAGGGTCGCCCCGTGATCGGTGACCCGCCCGAAGAGCTCCTCCACATGCGCGTCCTCTGACCTTCGAAGGGTCATGCGATCAATCGCGTGGTCGAAATCTGCGGGGTAGATCGAGCCCGAATGCGGGCTGTCGAAGACAAGCGGGATCGCTGCGCCCGCGGGGCGATGGATGCGAAAGGCGTCGGTCATGTCTCGGTCCAGAAATGGCAGGCCGCATTGCGGCCCGGAAGGATCTCCTGAATGCGCGGGGCCTCGGCCCGGCAGAGGTCCCGGGCGATCGGACAGCGCGGATTGAAATGGCATCCGGGCGGCGGGTCGAGCGGCGACGGGATCTCGCCCTTGATCGGCTCGAAGGCGCGTTTGCGCTGGTCCAGCCGCGGCACCTCGGCCAGAAGCGCCTTGGTATAGGGATGCTTGGGCGCGGCGAAGAGCTCTTCCGTGGGCGCGCTCTCGACGATCCGGCCCAGATACATGATCGCCACCCGGTCGGCGATATGCTCGACCACGCCCAGGTCGTGGCTGATGAAGAGATAGGTCAGGCCAAGCTCGCTCCGCAGATCCATGAACAGGTTGATGACCTGCGCCTGGATCGACACGTCGAGCGCCGCGATCGCCTCGTCGCAGACCAGGAATTCGGGCTTGACCGCAAGCGCCCGCGCGATCCCGATCCGCTGCCGCTGACCGCCCGAGAACTGGTGCGGATAGCGGCGCTTGAGCGAGGGGTCGAGGCCCACCTTCCGCATCATCTCGTCCACGTAGTCGGGCGTTTCCGCCGCCGAGACGATGCCGTGGACCCGGGGCGCCTCGCCGATGATGTCCTCGACCCGCATGCGCGGATTGAGGCTGGCGAACGGATCCTGAAAGATCATCTGGATCGCGAGCGTCGCCGCGCGCCGGTCTGCGCTGTTCATCGCGGTCAGGTCCCGCCCTTCGAACAGGATCCGCCCTTCGCTGGCATCATGGATACCGGCCACGATCCGCCCGAGGTGGACTTGCCGCAGCCGGATTCGCCGACCAGCCCCAGAACCTCGCCCGGCGCGATCGCCAGATCGACACTGTCCACCGCGTGCACCGTCTCTTCGCGGATATCGGCGCCCAAGCCTGCGCGCAAGTTTCCCGGCCACGTCGAGCCGCTTGGTGAACCGTTTCGAGACGCCGGAGAGTTCGAGGATCGGGGCGCTCATGCCGCGGCCTCGTCGAGATGCGGGTTATGGCAGCGCAATGCCGGTCGGACAGGTCCCTGACGGCGCGGCTCCTCTCCGCATAGCGGCACTGGCCCGGTGGCAGCGGGGCGCGAAGGCGCAGCCCTTGGGCAGGGCCAGCATGTTGGGCGCCATGCCGGCGATCTGGAACAGCCGCGCGCCGCGCTTGTTGGCCGAGGGACCGATCCCAGAAGACCCACGGTATAGGGATGCAGCGGCCGGTCGATGACCTCGTCGGTCGGCCCTGTTCGACGATCCGGCCCGCATACATGACCGAGATCCGGTCCGCGAGGCCCGCCACCACCGCCAGATCATGGGTGATCCAGATCATCGCGGTGCCGGTCTGGCGCGTGAGCTTCTGCACCTCGGGAAGGATCTGGGCCTGGATCGTCACATCCAGCGCCGTCGTCGGTTCATCGGCGATGATCAGGTCGGGCTCGTTCAGAAAGGCGATGGCGATCGCCACCCGCTGGCGCATGCCGCCGGACAACTGGTGCGGATAGGCGCGCAGGCGCTCTTCCGGCGACGGGATGCCGACATGGCCAAGCGCGTCGCGGCGCGCTCCCGCGCGGTTTTCCGGTCGATCTTTTCATGGGCGTGGATCGCCTCGATCATCTGCGTGTCGATCCGCAGGACCGGGTTCAGCGTCATCATCGGATCCTGAAAGATCATCGCGATCCGGTTGCCGCGCAGCTTCCGCAGTCTGGTCCTCAGGGGCGTTCGCGATCTCGGTGCCGTTGAACCGGATCGAGCCGTCGACGATCCGCCCCGGCGGATCGACCAGCCCGATGATCGAAAACCCGGTGACCGACTTGCCGGAGCCGCTTTCGCCGACAAGCCCCAGGATCTCGCCCTTGTCGACCGAGAAATCGACCCCATCGACGGCCTTGACCACGCCGCCGCGGGTGAAGAAATGCGTCCGCAGTCCCGAGACCTGAAGCGTGGCGGTCATTGCGTCAGCCTCGGGTTCAGGACGTCGCGCAGATGGTCGCCGACGAGGTTGATCGACACGATGGTCAGCAGAAGCGCGATGCCGGGAAAGACGGAGATCCAGTAGCGCCCCGACAGCATGTAGTCGAAGCCGTTGGCGATCAGCAGGCCAAGGCGGGCTCGGTCTGCGGCAGGCCGACGCCGAGAAAGGACAGCGTCGCCTCGAGCGCGATCGCGCTTGCGGTCTGGACCGTGCCGACGACGATCAGCGGGGCGATGCAGTTGGGCAGGATGTGGCGAAACACGATGCGCGTCTTCGACAGGCCAAGGCAGTGCGCCGCCTCGACATATTCCTTGCGCCGCTCGACCAGCGCCGTGGCGCGCACGGTGCGCGCGTAATAGGCCCATTGCACGACGACCAGCGCAAGGATGATCTTGTCGATCCCCTTGCCGAGGATGGCGATCAGCATCAGCGCCACCAGCGAGGCCGGGAAGGACAGCTGCAGATCGACGATCCGCATGATCACGGTCTCGATCCGGCCGCCCGCATAGGCGGCGATCAGGCCCACCACCATGCCGATCAGCAGGGCGATGATCCCCGACGCCACGCCGACAGACAGCGAGATGCGCAGCCCGTAGAGGATCGCCGAAAAGAGATCGCGCCCCGGCCCGTCCGAGCCGAGCCACATGGTATAGCCGGTGAAGGCCTGCGATCCGGGCGGCAGGCGCCCGTCCAGGACGTCGACCTGGCCCAGGTCATAGGGGTTCTGCGGCGTGATCCACGGTGCAAGCACGGCAAGGATCACGATGATGCCAAATGTGACAAGCGCACCGGTGGCGATCCGGCTTTCGAAGAACTCGCTCGCGAACCGGCGCAGCGGCGTCTCGATCTTCGGATCGGTGGTCAGGGCGGTGTCGCTCATGCGCCCTGATCCTGAATGCGGACCCGTGGATCGAGGAGCGAATAGAGGATGTCGACCAGCAGATTGATGACCACGAAGAACAGGACCATGATCATCAGGTAGGCGACGATCACCGGGCGATCGAGTTGCAGGATCGCGTCGATCAGCAGCTTGCCCATGCCGGGCCAGGCAAAGATCGTCTCGGTGACGACCGAGAAGGCGATCAGGCTGCCGAATTCCAGACCCAGCACGGTGATGACCGGGATCATGATGTTCTTCAGCACATGGACAAAGATGACCCGGCGGGTGCTCAGCCCCTTGGCGCGGGCGAACTTGACGTAGTCCTGGCTCATCGCCTCGCGCACCCCGGCACGGGTCAGGCGGATCACCAGCGAGATCTTCAGAAGCGCAAGGTTGAGCGCGGGCAGGAAGATATGGCTCAGCCCGTCCAGCGTCAGCAGGCTTGTCTCGAAGCCCAGCACGCTCACCGTATCGCCGCGCCCGGTCGAGGGCAGCCAGCCCAGTTCGACCGCGAACAGCATGATCAGCATCAGGCCGACCCAGAAAGTCGGCAGCGAAAAGCCGAGGATCGAGCCGGCCATGATGCCCTTCGACAGGGCGGTGTCGGGGTATAGCCCGGCATAGAGCCCCAGCGGAATGCCGATCACCACCGCAAGGATCAGCGCGGTAAAGGCCAGCTCCAGCGTGGCGGGCATGTGATGCAGGATCAGCCGCAGCGCGGGTTCCCCGAAGATGAAGGAATTGCCCAGATCCCCGGTCGCCGCACCCTTCAGGAACAGCCAGTACTGCTCCCAGATCGGGCGGTCGAGGCCCAGCCGCGCGATCACCGCCTCGATATCGGCCTGATCGGCATCGGGGCTGACCATCATGTAGACCGGGTCGCCGATGACGTTGACGCCGAAGAACACGATCACCGACATCAGCATGACCACGATCGCGGCCTGAAGCAGGCGTCGGATGATGAAGACGGTCATTGCAAGCGAGGTCCCGGTTCTATGGGGCGGCGGAAAGCGTGCGTCAGGCCGCCGCGACGGGCGGCCTGACGGTTGTCGTCACTCTTTCATCGACGCCCATGGCGATCGTGTACTCGTCGGTCCGCGGGATATAGCGCAGCCCCTTCTTCGCGCCCCAGGTATTCACCTGGAAGTGCGTCGGAATGATCGCCACGTTCTCCATCGACTTCTCGGTCGCCTCGGCCAGCAGCGCCTGACGCTTGGCGTCGTCGACCGTGGCGAGCGCTTCCTTGATCAGTGCGTCGATCTCGGCGTTCGAATGGCGGCCACGGTTCGTGGCGCCCAGTCCCGCATCCTTGTCGAAGCTGTGGATCAGCGCCTTGAGCGGCGAGGACGCCTCGCCGGAGCCTGCGCCCCAGCCCACGAGGATGAAGCTGAATTCGGGTTCGCCTTCCGGGCTGCCGGTAGAGGCGCGTCCGAAATAGACCGAGCGCGGCATCGTCTCGACCGCCGTCTTGATACCGACGCGGGTGAGCATCTGGCCAATGGCCTCGGCGATCTTGGCGTCGTTGATATAGCGGTCGTTGGGACCGTGGATCGTCATGGCAAATCCGTCGCCATAACCGGCCTCGGCCAGACAGCGCCTTTGCGCCCTCGGGGTCATAGGCCGGGGGCGAAAGGTTCTCCGACACGCCGAAGAACCCGTCGGGCAGAAGCTGACCTGCCGGAACCGCCACGCCTTCCATCACCCGCTCGACGATCACGTCGCGGTTGATCGCCATGCTGATCGCGCGGCGCACGCGCACATCCAGAAGCGGGTTCTTGATCGGGCTGCCGTCCAGCGCCGTGATGAAGGGCGAGTTCTCGCGGAACTGATCCATGTGCAGATAGATCACCCGGTTCGACGGCCCCTGGCTCAGGGTCAGGGCGTCGTTCGCCTTGAGCGTTTCGATATCGGTTGTCGGCACGCCGGAAATCACGTCGACATCGCCCGCCAGAAGCGCGGCGACGCGCGACGGACCCGACTTGATCGGACGAAAGTCGACTTCGGTCCAGACCGGTTTTTCGCCCCAGTACTCCTCGTTGCGCACGAAGCTTGCGGACTGGCCGGGCGTATAGCTCTGGAACTTGTAGGGGCCTGTTCCGATCGCGGCCACGCCCGAGTTGAACTCTTCGGTCGTGGCACCGCAGCCGACGCTGTCCGAAATGATCGCGACGGTCGACACGTCGTTGCCCATCAGCGGATAGGGCGTCTCGGTCTTGATATGAAGCGTATGGTCATCGACCTTCACCAGGTTCTTGCCCTTCGTGTAGGTCGCGAAGCTGGCGGGCGAGTTCGGCACGTTCGGCGCCCGCTCGAAGGTGCAGATCACATCATCGGCGGTAAAATCGGTGCCGTCGTGAAACTTCACGCCCTCGCGCAGCTTGAATTCCCAAGTCAGGTCGTCGATCGGCTTCCACGATACCGCCAGACCGGGCAGAAGCTGCTGCCGCTCGTCCTGATTGATCAGCCTGTCAAAGACATGCAGCGACAGGGCGTTGTTCGGCCCGGTATTGTGGAATTGCGGATCGATCGAGGTGGTCTCGGATGCAAGGCCCACGACGAGTTTCTCGGCCGATGCAATCCCGGCGCTGAATGCGAAAGCTCCGGCCGCGACGGCCAGAATGGTCGTTATCTTCATGTTCATTCTCCCTGTGATCGCGGTTCTCAGGGACTTCCCGTTCCGGAGAGCCAGACCGCCGCACGAGCAAGATGCTAGCTAGCCGGAATTTCATTGCCAATACTTAAGTCTATGCGAAAACGCATAGATCAATCACAGGTTGGGGGATGGATTTTCCCCGATCCGCAAGCGAGGTCTTTGCCATGTCCGTCAACCGCCACAGATTGCGCGAACTCGAAGCCCTGCGGGCGCTGATCACGGCCGGAACGACCGTCGGTGCTGCGCATCGGCTGGGAATCTCGCAATCCGCCGTCAGCCGCTCGCTGTCGCAACTCGAAGGCAGGGTCGGTCGGGCGCTGTTCGTCCGGACCTCGGGCCGGATCGAACCCACGCCCGAAGCGCTTGCCCTCAACGACAAGCTCGACCCCCTGTTCAAGACCCTGGCCGAGATCGACGGCGCCGACTGGGTCGTGGGCGAGGACGAGCCTCTGCGGCTGATCGTGCCGCCCACGCTTGCGCATCATTTCGTGATTCGGCGGGTCGCGGGCTTTCTGAAGCGGAATCCGGGCCGCAAGGTCCAACTGGATATACAGTCGACCGATGTCTTGATCAGCGGCATCCTCGATTCCCGCTATGATCTGGGCCTGTCCAGCGGGATGATCCAGCGGACGGGCGTGCGGCTGATGCCATGGCGCCGCTCGAAAATCGTCTGTGCCATGCCGGTCGATCACCCGCTTGCGGCCAAGGACACGATCGTGCCGGAAGACCTTGAAGGGGTCGAAGTCGTCGAATTCCTCGGGCGGCTGGGCACCCGGGCGCTCACCGACCAGCTCTTTGCCCGCGCCGGTATCCGCACCGTTCCGGTGGCCGAGACGGCAACCAACATGGCGGCCCTCGAACTGGTGCGCGAGGGGCTTGGCGTGACCCTCGTGAACCCGTTCCCGCTTCTGTCGAACGGCATCCCCGGCATTGTCGCAAAACCGTTCGAGGCCCCGATCTTCTATCAGACCAGCTTTGTCCTGCCCGCGGGCCGCCCGCCCACGGAACTTGCCCGCCAGTTCATGCGCTACGTGAAGCTGGCCACTCCGAAAGACCGCTATTCGGAGGAAATATGACCACATCCACCACCGGCGGCCGCACGTGCCGCAAGACCAGACAAGAAATCAGGAGCCTGCACAGATGAGCCAGATCGACATTCCCAACAGCTACCCGGTGGAACTGACACCCCCGGATATCTCGGCCTATGCAAAGGGAAATACCGGTATCCCCTATGTCTGGACCTTCGACAGCGGCACGCCAGGACCGAACGTGATGATCAGCGCCATCGTGCATGGCAACGAACCCTGCGGCGCCATCGCCATCGACTGGCTCATGCAGAACGACGTTCGGCCCGTGGCGGGGCGTCTGACGCTGGGCTTCATGAATATCGAGGCCTACGAGGCATTCGATCCCGCCGATCCCAATGCCACGCGCTGGGTCGATGAGGACTTTAACCGGGTCTGGGACAAGGACGTTCTGGACGGTCCGCGCGACAGCGTCGAGCTGCGCCGCGCCCGGGAAGTGCGCCCCGCGATCGACGATGTCGACCTGCTTCTGGACCTGCACACGATGCAGCACGCGGCCCCGCCCCTGATGATGAGCGGCAGGCTGGCCAAGGGAAAGGACCTTGCCCGCAAGGTGGGCGTCCCGGAAAAGGTCGTGGGCGACGCGGGCCATGCGGCCGGACGCCGGATGCGCGACTATGGCGGCTTCGATGATCCGGCCTCGCCCAAGGCCGCGGTGCTTATCGAATGCGGGCAGCACTGGGCGGCAGGTTCGGGGGCTCTGGCCAAAGAGGCAACCGCACGGTTTCTCGAGGCGCTCGGCACCGTTGCCCCGGGCCTTTCCGCGCCTTTCGGTGAAAGCCCCCCGCCGCAGGAATTCTTTACCGTGCGCGATGTCGTCACGATCACACAGGAAGAATTCGCATTCGCGCAGCCGTTTACCGGTGGCGAGGTGATTGCGGATGCCGGTACGCTGATCGGCCATGACGGGGGCATCGAGGTGAGGACCGCGGTGGACGAGATGATGCTGGTCATGCCGTCAAAGCGGCTCTGGAAGGGCCAGACCGCGGTGCGTCTGGCCGCGCGGGACAGCTAGGCGGGGCGCCCTTCGAAGCGGCGTCTCCGGCGCCGAAGGAGCGCGCGGAAACGTCTTGACCGGTGCCGGAGAAGCCGCCTAGGGTAATTATAATATTACACGCGTAAAGTTTTGGAGGCGCTGCGAATGCGCCTCCGACGTGTGACAGCAGGGCCGTTCCGCGCGCAGGGATGGCATGGGAGCGGATGTATGACGGCACGCAAGATCAGGAACATGGAGGAATTTGCGGAAGTCAGCGGGATCTCCCGTCCCACGATTTCGAAATATTTCAATGATCCGGCAAGCGTGCGCCAGACCACCCGGGGCAAGATCGAGGCCGCGCTCGAGGCCTATGACTACCGTCCCAACATCTTTGCGATGAACCAGAACCGGAAGCTGACAAAGACGATCGGTATCGTCGTGCCCTACCTTGCCGATCCGTTTTTTGCCGAGATTGCCCGGAAGATCGAGCGGCGGTGCATCGACGAGGGCTTCTGGCCGACGCTGTTCTCGTCGCACGGCGAGCGGGATTTCGAAACCGACGTTCTGGACACGCTCAGGTCGCTGAAGCCTGCGGGAGTGCTGCTTGCGCCGGTTGGCCGGGCGTCGGACCGGCGCGCCATCGAGAAGTTCTGCAAGGAGGTGCCGACGGTCCTTTTCGATAGTAATATCGAGGGAATGGGCGCCGCATTCGTCGGGTCGGACAACTACAGCTTCGTCTCGCAAAGCGTCGAATACCTGACCCGGACCGGGGCGGCGCCGGTGTTCTTCGAGATGCGCACACCGCCGAACCCGAATGCGAACAAGCGCCGCCATGCCTATATTTCGATGATGGAAAGGCTGAAGCTGAAACCGGAGGTCATCCAGGTCGAAGGTGATGGCTGGGCCTTCGAAGAGATCGGCTATCACGGCGCCATGCGGCTGCTCGACGGCGATGAACTCTCCACCGATACGGTGCTGTGCAGCAACGACCGCCTTGCCATCGGGTTTCTTTCGGCGGCTTACGAGAAGGGTGTGAAGGTCGGTCACAAACCGGGCTGCACGATCCGGGTCGCGGCGCATGACGATCACCCGTTCTCGCGCTTTACCTGCCCGTCCCTGACCACCGTCGCGCATGATTACGAGGCAGTCTCGAATCGAAGCGTCGAGACGCTGTTCAATCTGATCGAGAATGGCGGCGACGCGCCCACACGGACGGAAACCCTTTTCCCGGCGCGGCTTATCCTGCGCGCATCCGCCTGATGCGAATAATTAATTTACGCGCGTAAAAATTCCGTTGACGCGCGACAATGAATCGCGGAAGCTGCGCGCAATATCCAGAGAACCAAGGGAGGAATTTGGATGAAACTGAGGAGCGCACTTATTGCGGCGTCCGCAATCGTGTCGGTCACAGCGACCGCCGCCGCTGCCGAGACGCTGACGATCGCCACCGTGAACAACGGCGACATGATCCGGATGCAGGGCTACACGGATGATTTCACCGCAAAGACCGGGCACACTGTCGAGTGGGTCACTCTGGAAGAGAACGTCCTGCGTCAGCGTGTGACGACCGACATCACCACCAAGGGTGGTCAGTTCGACATCATGACCATCGGCATGTACGAAACCCCGATCTGGGGCGCCAACGGCTGGCTCGTCCCGCTGGATGGCCTGTCCGCCGAATATGACGTCGACGACATCCTTCCCGCCATGCGTAACGGCCTGAGCCATGACGGCACCCTCTACGCCGCGCCGTTCTATGGCGAAAGCTCGATGGTCATGTACCGCACCGACCTGATGGAAAAGGCCGGTCTGGAAATGCCCGAAGCCCCGACCTGGGACTTCATCCGCGAAGCCGCGGCCGCGATGACCGATCGCGACAACGACATCAACGGCATCTGCCTGCGCGGCAAGGCCGGTTGGGGCGAGGGCGGCGCGTTCATCACCGTCACCGGCAACTCCTTTGGCGCACGCTGGTTCGACGAGGACTGGAACGCCCAGTTCGATCAGCCGCAATGGGCCAATGCGCTCAACTTCTTCGTCGGCATGATGAACGAGTCCGGCCCGGCGGGTTATGCGACCAACGGGTTCAACGAAAACCTGTCGCTGTTCCAGCAGGGCAAGTGCGGCATGTGGATCGACGCCACCGTCGCGGCGTCCTTCGTGACCAACCCGAACGACTCGACCGTTGCCGACAGCGTTGGCTTCGCCCTTGCGCCCGACACGGGTCTCGGCAAGCGCGCGAACTGGCTCTGGGCCTGGGCGCTCGCGATCCCGGCAGGCACGGCCAAGGCCGATGCCGCGAAAGAGTTCATCGAATGGGCAACCTCGAAGGACTATATCGAGCTTGTCGCAGCGAAAGAAGGCTGGGCCAACGTTCCTCCGGGCGCGCGGACCTCGCTTTACGAGAACCCCAACTACGCCGAGGTTCCGTTCGCCAAGATGACGCTGGATTCGATCAATGCCGCCGATCCGACCAACCCGACGGTCGATCCGGTGCCCTATGTCGGCATCCAGTTCGTCGCCATCCCGGAATTCGCGGGTATCGCGACCGAAGTGAGCCAGGAGTTCTCGGCCGCCTATGCAGGTCAGCAGACCGTGGAAGAGGCGCTCGCCAAAGCTCAGGCGATCACCAACGACGCCATGGAAGCAGCGGGCTACCGCTAAGCCTTCCTCCCAAGCCCGGAAGGCGGCGCCCGCCGTCGCCTTCCGGCACCTTTCAACGTACAGTCTTCGTAAACTCGATGTCTGACGGGCCAAACGCCCGAACCTGAAGGAGTTACGTCATGGCAACCCAGCATTCGAGATCCGCAGCCCGGCTGATGATGGCCCCGGCGGTCATCCTGCTTCTCGGGTGGATGCTGGTCCCGCTCACGATGACGCTCTGGTTCTCGTTCCGTCGCTACCTGCCGAACCGCCCGGATATCGAGCCGGGATGGGTCGGCTTCGACAACTACGTCCGCTTCATCACATCAAGCGCCTTCTGGCCCAGCGTGCAGACAACGCTGGTTATCGTCGGTGGCGTCCTTCTCATAACGGTCGTCTTCGGCATCCTTCTCGCGCTTCTGCTCGATCAGCCGATGTGGGGGCAGGGCGTTGTCCGAATTCTCGTCATCGCTCCGTTCTTCGTCATGCCGACCGTCTCGGCGCTGGTCTGGAAGAACATCTTCATGGACCCGATCAACGGTCTGCTCGCACACCTGTGGCGCTTCTTCGGAGCCGAGCCCGTGGTCTGGCTGAGCGACGCGCCGATCTTTTCCATCGTGATGATCGTGTCATGGCAATGGCTTCCCTTCGCCACGCTGATCCTGCTCACCGCGATCCAGTCGCTGGACAGCGAGCAGCTCGAGGCCGCCGAGATGGACGGCGCCTCGCCCATCGCCCGCTTCTTCTACATGATCCTGCCGCATCTGAGCCGCGCGATCACCATCGTGATCCTGATCCAGACGATCTTTCTTCTGTCGATCTTCGCGGAAATCTTCGTCACGACCGGCGGCGCTTTCGGAACCCGGACGCTCACGCTACCTGATCTTCCAGCGCGTGCTGGAAAGTCAGAACGTGGGCCTGGGCTCTGCCGGTGGTGTCTATGCAATCATTCTCGCCAATATCGTTGCCATCTTCCTGATGCGCATCGTCGGCAAGAACCTGGACGCCTGAGGAGAGACGGACATGGCACGTGCAGTCACACCCAACCGCAAGCTTCTCAACACCGCCATCGCCTGGGCGATCGGGATCCTGATCTTCTTTCCGATCCTCTGGACGATCCTGACCAGCTTCAAGACCGAAGCACAGGCGATCAGCGATCCCCCGGTGTTCCTGTTCTTCGACTGGACGCTGGAAAACTACAGTGTCGTGCAGGACCGCTCGGACTACATGAAGTTCCTCTGGAACTCGATCATCATCGCCGGAGGATCGACCATCCTCGGCCTGATCGTCGCGGTGCCGGCTGCCTGGTCCATGGCATTCGTGCCGTCGAGACGGACCAAGGACATCCTGTTGTGGATGCTGTCGACCAAGATGCTGCCCGCGGTGGGCGTTCTTTATCCGATCTATCTGATGTTCATCCAGTTGGGGCTGCTGGATACACGCATCGGCCTTGTGATCGTCATGATGCTGATCAATCTGCCGATCATCGTCTGGATGCTCTATACCTACTTCCGCGAGATACCCGCCGAGATTCTCGAAGCGGCACGCATGGATGGCGCGAGCCTGCGCGAGGAAATCCTCTATGTGCTCACGCCGATGGCCATTCCCGGCATTGCCTCGACGGTGCTGCTCAATTTCATCCTCGCCTGGAACGAGGCGTTCTGGACGCTCAACCTGACTGCGGCCAAGGCTGCTCCTCTGACGGCCTTCATTGCCAGCTATTCGAGCCCGGAGGGTCTGTTCTACGCCAAGCTCAGCGCGGCCTCGACCATGGCAATCGCACCGATCCTGATCCTTGGCTGGTTCAGCCAGAAACAATTGGTCCGGGGTCTTACCTTCGGCGCAGTGAAGTGAGGAAAGACTGATGGGACGCATTCAGCTCAAGCAAGTCCAGAAGAAGTTCGGTGATGTCGAAGTCATCCCGCCGCTGGACCTCGAAATCAATGATGGTGAGTTCGTCGTCTTCGTCGGGCCCTCGGGCTGCGGCAAGTCCACCCTCCTGCGCCTGATCGCGGGGCTCGAAGACACCACCGCGGGCACCATCGAAATCGACGGGCAGGACGCCACAGGCCTGCCGCCGGCCAAGCGCGGCCTCGCGATGGTGTTTCAGAGCTACGCGCTCTACCCGCATATGTCGGTGCGAAAGAACATCGCGTTCCCGTTGCGCATGGCGAAGATGGATCAGGCCGAAATCAACAAACGCGTGGCGGGCGCGGCCGAGGTGCTCAACCTCACCGACTATCTCGACCGGCGTCCGGGCCAGCTTTCGGGCGGCCAGCGTCAGCGCGTCGCCATCGGCCGCGCCATCGTCCGCGAACCGGCGGCCTTCCTGTTCGACGAACCCCTCTCGAACCTCGATGCCGCCCTGCGGGTGGGAATGCGGCTCGAAATCAGCGAACTGCACAAGCGGCTGGCCACGACGATGATCTATGTCACCCATGACCAGGTCGAAGCCATGACGATGGCCGACAAGATCGTCGTGCTGCAGGCGGGCGTCATCGAACAGGTGGGAAGCCCGCTGGACCTCTATCACACCCCCCGCAACAAATTCGTCGCGGGTTTCATCGGATCCCCCAAGATGAACCTGATCGAGGGTCCCGAGGCGCAGAAGCATGGCGCGCATACCATCGGGATCCGCCCGGAACATATCGCCGTCTCCAGCGAAAGCGGCGACTGGACCGGCAAGATCGGCGTCTCCGAACATCTCGGAAGCGACACATTCTTCCACGTGAAGGTCAGTGGGTTCGGAGAGCCGTTGACGGTGCGCGCCGGCGGCGATGTCGATCTCCACTATGGCGATACGATCCACCTGACACCGGACTACGCACAGCTGCACCGGTTCGACGAAAAAGGACTGCGGATCACGTGAGGCGTCTGGACGGAAAATCGGCCCTGATCACCGGGGCGGCGCGCGGCATCGGCAAGGGGTTTGCCGAGGCCTATCACCGTGAGGGTGCGACGGTCGCCATCGGTGACATCAACCTTGCCGCGGCCAAGGAGGCGGCGGCCGAGATCGGCCCCGGTGCCTACGCCGTCCATCTGGATGTGACCCGGCAGGACAGCATCGACGCCGCCATCGGCGCGGTTGTCGGAGCGGGCAGGCAAGCTCGACATCCTGATCAACAACGCGGCCCTGTTCGACGCCGCCGAAACCGTCGACATCACCCGGGAAAGCTATGACCGGCTTTATGCGGTCAATGTCGCCGGCACGCTCTTCACGATGCAGGCCGCCGCGAAACAGATGATCCGTCAGGGCCATGGCGGCAAGATCATCAACATGGCAAGCCAGGCCGGGCGCCGGGGCGAAAGCCTCGTTCTGGTCTATTGCTCCACCAAGGCGGCGGTCATCTCCATGACCCAGTCGGCGGGGCTGAACCTCATCAAGCACGGGATCAACGTCAACGCCATCGCGCCCGGCGTGGTGGACGGCGCGCATTGGGAGCACGTCGATGCCATGTTCGCCCGGCTCGAGGGCAAGACCTCTGGGCCAGAAGCGGGCCGAGGTCGAGGCGGGCGTCCCTGCGGGCCGTTATGCCCAACCCGAAGACCTTGCCCCCATGGCGGTCTTTCTTGCCTCGTCCGACTCCGACTACATCGTCTCGCAGACCTATAACGTCGATGGTGGCCAGTGGATGAGCTGACATGAAACTGTCGAACGCCACGCTCCCGGACCTTCCGGGCGATGTGAAGCGCCCGACCTACGATCGGTCCGCCCTGACGCCCGGCATCGTCCATATCGGACTGGGCAACTTCCATCGCGGGCATCAGGCATGGTATCTGCACCGGCTGATGCAACAGGGGCTGGCGCTGGATTGGGCGATCATCGGCGCGGGCGTGCGCGCGAATGACGAGGCGCAGAGAGAACGGCTCGCGGCGCAGGACTATCTCACGACCTTGATCGAGCTGGATCCTGCGGGCCGCTCCGCCGAAGTGGTGGGATCGATGATCGGTTTCGTTCCGGTGGTCGAGGGCAACGGCCCGCTGATCGACCAGATGGCCGACCCGGCGATCCGGATCGTCTCGCTGACCGTGACCGAGGGCGGCTATTTCATCGACCCGGTGACGAAAGGCTTCGATACCTCCCATCCGGATATTCAGCACGATGCCGCCCATCCGGACCGGCCCCGTACCGCCTTTGGCGCGATGGTCGCCGCCTTGCGGTTGCGGCGCGCGCGGGGCATCGGGCCGTTCACCGGGCAAAGCTGCGACAACCTTCAGGGCAACGGCGCGATCCTGCGCCAGACGGTCGTGTCACTGGCGCGCCTGTCCGATCCCGACCTCGCCGCATGGATCGACGCGAACTGCACCTTCCCCAATTCCATGGTGGATTGCATCGTGCCCGCCACCGGGCCAAAGGAGCTGGCGCTGGTCAGAAGCTTCGGCATCGATGACGCGGCCCCGGTCACGCATGAGAATTTCCGCCAATGGGTGATCGAGGATCGCTTTTGTGCCGGTCGCCCCGACTGGGACAGGGCAGGGGCCACGTTCTCCGAGGACGTGCACGCCTATGAGGCGATGAAGATCCGCATCCTGAACGGCGGCCATCAGCTTGTCTCGGATCCCGGCGAAATCCTCTCGGTCGAATTCATCTCGGGCTGCATGGCGCACCCGCTGATCGGGCCTTTCTTCCGCAAGGTCGCGCGACAGGAGATCGTACCACACGTCGCGCCGGTCCCCGGGATGACACCCACGGATTATGTCGATCTGATCGAGCGGCGGTTCTCGAACCCCGAAATCGTCGATACCGTGCGCCGCGTGGCCTTCGACGGCTCCTCGCGGCATACCGGTTTCATCCTGCCGGTGCTGCGCGAGGCTCTGGCGGCGGGGACCCCGATCGACGGGCTCGCCCTGTCACAGGCGCTTTGGGCGCGGATGTGCGAGGGCACGCGCGAGGATGGCTCGGAAATCGCGCCGAACGATCCTGTCTGGGACCGGCTGACCCGCGCGGCGAAGGCCGCACGCGACGCGCCCGAGGCATGGCTCTCACAGCGGGAGTTCTACGGGGATCTCGCCGATGATCCGCGCTTCGCCGACAGTTTCGCGCGCTGGCTGCGGATGATCTGGAGCGATGGAACCGAAGCGGCGCTGGGGACCTATCTTCGGGATTGACCGCGTGCCGCTGTGCGGCGGGGCGGTTTGTTTCTGAACGGTCTGGGGCCGGACGGGTCAGTTGATCCCGTCCGGCCCCTTCGCATCTTGCCGAACGCCTGATTTTTAGAACAGGCCGTCGATGAGGCCGTCGTCGTTGATCCGGATATTCTCTGCGGACGGAACGCGTGGCAGGCCCGGCATGGTCATGATCTCGCCGCAGATCACGACGATGAACCCGGCCCCCGCCGACAGGCGCACTTCCCGCACCGGCAGGCTGTGCCCGGTGGGCGCGCCGCGGCGGTTCGGGTCCGTCGTGAAGGAGTATTGCGTCTTGGCCATGCAGACCGGCAGGTTGCCATAGCCCTGCTCTTCCCATTCCTTCAGCTGGCCGCGGATCTTGCTGTCCGCCACGACCTCGTCCGCGCGATAGATTTCCTTGGCGATGGTCTCGATCTTCTGGAACAGCGGCATGTCGTCGGGATAGAGCGGGCGATAATCGGCGCTGCCGCCTTCGCACAGCTCGACGACCTTCCGCGCGGTCTCCTCGATCCCCTTGCCGCCATTGGCCCAATGGGTGTTCAGAACCGCCTCGGCCCCCATCCCGGCGCAATACTCCTTGATCGCCTGCACCTCGGCATCCGTATCGGTGACGAAGTGGTTGATCCCCACCACCAGCGGCACGCCGAACTTCTTGAGGTTCTCGATATGGCGGCCGAGGTTCGCGCAACCCTTCTTGACGGCCTCGACATTCTCGGGGCCCAGATCCGCCTTGGCGACGCCGCCATTCATCTTCATCGCCCGGACCGTGGCCACCAGAACCACCGCCGACGGCCGCAGCCCGGCCTTGCGGCACTTGATGTCAAAGAACTTCTCGGCCCCCAGATCGGCGCCGAACCCGGCCTCGGTCACGACGTAATCGGCCAGCTTGAGCGCCGTCGTCGTCGCCACGACCGAGTTGCAGCCATGGGCGATATTGGCGAACGGGCCGCCATGGACGAACGCGGGGTTGTTCTCCAGCGTCTGCACCAGGTTCGGCTGCATCGCATCCTTCAGGAGCACCGCCATCGCGCCATCGGCCTTCAGGTCGCGGGCATAGACCGGCGACTTGTCGCGGCGATAGGCCACGATGATATCGCCCAGCCGCCGCTCGAGATCGGCAAGATCGGTGGCAAGACAGAGGATCGCCATCACCTCCGAGGCCACGGTGATGTCGAACCCGGCCTCGCGCGGGAAACCATTCGCCACCCCGCCCAGGTTGCACACGATCTGCCGCAGCGCCCGGTCGTTCATGTCGAGGACGCGCCGCAGCGCCACCCGGCGGATATCGATCTCGAGGTCATTGCCCCAGTAGATGTGGTTGTCCAGCATCGCCGCCAGAAGGTTGTGCGCGCTGGTGATCGCGTGGAAGTCGCCGGTGAAGTGAAGGTTCATGTCCTCCATCGGCACCACCTGCGCATAACCGCCCCCGGCCGCGCCGCCCTTCATCCCGAAGTTCGGGCCAAGCGACGCCTCGCGGATACAGATCGCCGCCTTCTTGCCGATCGCGTTCAGCCCGTCGCCAAGACCCACCGTCGTCGTCGTCTTGCCCTCGCCCGCAGGCGTCGGGTTGATCGCGGTCACCAGGATCAGGTGACCATCCTTCTTGCCCGCAAGCGACTTGATGAAATCCTCCGACACCTTGGCCTTGTCATGGCCGAACGGCAGAAGGTGCTCGGTCGGAATACCCAGCTTCGCGCCAATCTCCTGAATTGGCTTCTTCTTGGCAGCGCGGGCGATTTCGATATCAGACATTGATATGTTCCTTTTGGGAAATTTCCGGCTCAGGTGCCGAGATCTTGTTTAGGTTCGAGGCCAGCCGAGGCGGCCCATTCGGCGGCGCTTACCTTGGCGCCGCCCTCGGGCCGGACCCGCTTGATCAGGATCCGACCTCCGATGCACTGGACGGTCACGCCGTCCTCGCTGATCTCCATGATGCGCCCCGAGATCCCGTCTCCGGGAACGCGCGCGCAGTCGAAGACATCGACCGTGGCCCCGCCCAGCGTGGTCCAGGCCCCGGGCGCGGGATTGGTGCCGCGGATCAGGTCATAGACCTGGCCGACCGGCTTGTGCCAATCGATATGGGCATGCTTCTTGGTGCAGCGCCGCTCATAGGTCGCAAGGCTTTCGTCCTGTTCCTTGTGCGGCGGGTTGCCAGACCTGTACAGGTCCACGACCTGCAGGACCGAGTCGACGGCGGCGGGATAGATCTTCTTGAAGTACAGATCGATCACCGTATCGTCCGGCCCGATCGGGCATTCCCAGTCCATCAGGATATCGCCTTCGTCCAGCCCGTCGGTGGGATAGAACCAGCAGAAGCCCGACTTCGTGCTGCCCATGATGATCGGCCAGTTCACCGCGGACGGACCGCGATGCAGCGGCAGAAGCGAGGGATGGAAACAGATCGACCCATGGGTCGGCGTGTCGCGCGCCACGTCGGGCACAAAGACATTGACGAAGGCCATCACCATGAGGTCCGCGTTGAGTGCGGCAAGCTCATCCAACGTGGCCTGATCCTTGAAATGGGCGGGCTGATGCACCGGAAGCCCCTTTTCAAGGGCGAATTCCTTGATCGGATCGGCGGGCTTGCCCTCCTTGTCCGGCTCGCAATAGACGGCGACCACCTCGTCGGTCCCGGCCTCCAGAAGTTTGGCCAAGACATCCTTTCCGAATGCCTGCTGGCCCATCACGATCAATCGCATCTTCTCTCTCCCGTTCCGGTCCCCCGCTTCCGCGGCGGGGGTCATTCTGTGTCATTGGCGAAGCCGACCGGCGTCCGGCGCGCGCAGGCGCCCCCCGGTCCTCAGCCCGTCACTTCTGAGCCTGCGGATAGCGGGCCTGTGCCACGACCGATTGCGGGTTTAGGTTGCCGATATTGCCGCTTTCCTTGCCTGCCGCCGGGTCGATTGCCGCGTTGATCAGGGTGGGCTTGCCGCTTTCAAGTGCGGCATAGACCGCCTGACGCAGCTCGTCTGGCGTCTTGACCCAGGCGCCGACCCCGCCGAACGCCTCCATCATCTTGTCATAGCGCGCGTCGGGGACGAACACGGTGGTCGCCGGGTCCTCGCCGCCGCCCCAGTTTTCACCATCCCCGCGATAGATGCCGTTGTTGTTGAACACCACGATGCAGACCGGCAGGTTGTAGCGGCAGATCGTCTCCACCTCCATGCCGCAGAAGCCGAAGGCGCTGTCGCCCTCGATTGCCAGAACGTTCTTGCCGGTCTCGATCGCGGCGGCGATGGAGGCACCCATGCCGATCCCCATCACCCCCCATGTGCCCACGTCGATCCGGTGACGCGGCTTGTGGATGTTGACGATCGAGCGGGCAAGGTCGAGCGTGTTCGCCCCCTCGTTCACCAGGATCGTGTCGGGGTTGTCGTTGATCGCCTGCTTCAGAACGCCAAGCGCCGCGTGGTAATCCATCGGGTGGTTGTTGTTCTGAAGCCGCGTCGACATCTTCTGCATGTTGGCCTCGGCCTTGGAATGCACGAGGTCGAGCCATTCGACCGGCGGCGCGATATTCTCGCCCTCCATCGCATCCAGAAGCGCCTTTGCGCAGGAACCCACGTCGCCCACGAGCGGGGCCGCGATTTCCACGTTCGAATCCATTTCCTCGGCGGCGATGTCGATCTGGATGAATTTCTTGCTGCCGGGCTCGCCCCATTGCTTGCCCTTGCCGTGGCTCAGAAGCCAGTTGATCCGGGCGCCCATCATGATGACGACATCCGAATCCTTCAGCACCAACGACCGCGCGGCAGCGGCGCATTGCGGATGGGTATCGGGCAAAAGCCCCTTGGCCATGGACATGGGCAGGAACGGATAGCCGGACTTTTCCACCAGCGCGCGCACCACGTCGTCGGACTGGTCATAGGCCGCGCCCTTGCCCAGCACGATCAGCGGCCGCTTGGCCTCGCGCATCACCTCGATCGCCCGCGCGATGGCGTCGGGCGCGGGGGTCTGGCGCGGCGCCGGGTCGATCACCTTGACCAATGTCCTTGCGCCCTCGACCGCATCCATCACCTGACCCAGCATCGCGCCGGGAATGTCGAGATAGACACCGCCGGGCCGTCCGCTCACCGCGCTGCGGATCGCCCGGGCAATGGCGATGCCGATATCCTCGGCATGGTTCAGACGGTAGGCCGCCTTGCAGAAGGGCCGGGCGATGGCAAGCTGGTCCATCTCTTCGTAATCGCCCTGCGCAAGGTCGACGATCTCGCGCTCGGAGGATCCCGAGATCAGGATCATCGGCCAGCAGTTCGTCGTGGCATTGGCCACCGCGGTCAGGCCATTCAGAAAGCCGGGGGCCGAAACGGTCATGCAGACGCCGGGCTTTTTCGTCAGGAACCCCGCGACAGAGGCCGCATAGCCCGCATGTTGCTCATGGCGGAACGAAATCACCCGCATCCCCTGTGCCTGGGCATAGCGGCCAAGGTCGGTGATCGGGATGCCGGGCACGTTGTAGATCGTGTTGATCCCGTTCAGCTTGAGCGCATCGATGAGAAGGTGAAACCCGTCGGTCAGGGTCGCCGGATCTACGGCGGTGTCCGTCTGGGTGTCCTGAACCTGCGTTGCATTCGTGGCGGTCATGGGCGTCCTCGTTCTCTTCCTGGGGTTCAGCCGGCTCTGTGTCCTGTCAGGACCGGCATTGGCATGGATGTGTTGCGGATCTGAACAGGAAGGGGGCCGTCGGACAGGGTGCGCCCGCGCACGGCGCTTGGGCATCGGCCCAGCACAGTATCGCCGCGCCCGGTCCTGCAACGGGTTTCCACAATTGGGCCAAGTCTGTCGTTGATCGACACTCGCCGCATCCTCCCTGAACATGCCCGACGCCACAATTCTGAGGGCGGCTGTCGGTGTTCTGTGGTATACCATACAGCGCAGCGATGACCCGTCAATTGATTTCTTTGCCCGAAGGGGGAAAGATTTCGACCTTGTTTTACAGAGAAATCGGTTGACATACCCCACTGTGGTATACCACATACAACTACCAGTCGCGCCCCGGGGAGGAGCAGCACGTGCTTATACGCGCAAATGATTCCGCGCTTGTCGTGATCGACATTCAGGAGCGCCTCGTTCCTGCGATGCAGGCGCCTGCCCGAACCATCCGAAACGCCCGTCTTCTTCTGAACGCCGCAAGCAAGACCGGCGTGCCGGCGCTTTTGACAGAACAGTATCCAAAGGGTCTCGGTCACACGATCCCCGAGATCCTTCAGGCCGCCGGCGACAGCAAGGTCCTGCCCAAGATGCACTTTTCCTGCATGGAGGACAAAGACTTCAACAGCGCCTTCCGCGCGCTGGGCCGCCGTCAGGCCGTGCTGGCCGGGATGGAGGCCCATATTTGCGTCGTACAGACCGCGGCAAGTCTTGTCGAGGCGGGCTTTGACGTGTTTGTGGTGTCCGATGCCACGGCATCGCGCACGATCGAAAGCGAACAGGCCTGCCTTGCCCGGCTCAGCGCCGGCGGGGTCAGTGTCGTGACCACCGAGATGGTGGTGTTCGAATGGCTGGGCGAGGCTGGAACGCAGACATTCAAGGAAATGTTGCCGCTGCTGAAGTAAGGGCAATAACAGGGAGACTCAGATGAATATCCACGAGCATCAGGCCAAGGAGGTCCTGAAGGGGTTCGGCGCACCGGTCGCCAAAGGTGTCGCCATCACCGACCTCGATCAGGCCGAGGCGGCGGTCGGCGCGCTCAGCGGCCCGGTCTGGGTCGTCAAGAGCCAGATCCACGCGGGCGGTCGCGGCAAGGGCAAGTTCCTTGAACTCGGACCCGACGCCAAGGGCGGCGTGCGTGTCTCGTTCTCGGCCGACGAGGCCCTTGCCAATATCCGCGAGATGTTCGGCAACACGCTCGTGACCCAGCAGACCGGCCCGGCCGGCAAGCAGGTCAACCGCCTCTATATCGAGGATGGCGCGGATATCGACCGCGAACTCTACCTGTCGATCCTCGTCGACCGCGAATCCGGCAAGACCTCCTTCGTCGCCTCGACCGAGGGCGGCATGGATATCGAGGCGGTCGCCGAAGAGACCCCCGAACTGATCCACACGATCGGCATCACCGCGTCCACCGGCGTGACCGATGCGGATGCGGCCAAACTGGCCGATGCATACGGCCTGACCGGGACCGCCCGCGAACAGGGGATGGATCTGTTCAAGGCGCTCTACAAGGCCTTCACCGAGAAGGACATGAGCCTTCTGGAAATCAATCCGCTGATCGTCACCAAGTCGAACGACATCCAGGTGCTCGATGCGAAAGTGTCCTTCGACAACAACGCGCTGTTCCGGCACCCCGACATCATGGAATACCGCGACGAGACCGAAGAGGACGCCAAGGAAATCGAAGCGTCGAAATACGACCTCGCCTATATCGCCCTCGACGGCGAGATCGGCTGCATGGTCAACGGCGCGGGCCTTGCCATGGCGACGATGGACATCATCAAGCTCTACGGCGCCGAACCCGCCAACTTCCTTGACGTGGGCGGCGGCGCCACCACCGAAAAGGTCACGGCCGCCTTCAAGATCATCACCACCGACCCCCAGGTCAAAGGCATCCTCGTGAACATCTTCGGCGGCATCATGCGCTGCGACGTGATCGCCGAGGGCGTGGTGACGGCGGTCCGCGATGTGGGCCTCAAGGTGCCGCTGGTTGTGCGCCTCGAAGGCACCAAGGTCGAGGAAGGCAAGAAGATCATCAACGAAAGCGGGCTCAACGTGATCGCCGCCGATGATCTGGACGACGCCGCCCAGAAAATTGTCAAAGCCGTGAAGGGGTAAGGCATGTCCATTCTCATCGACAGCAACACAAAGATCATCGTGCAGGGCCTGACCGGCAAGACCGGCACGTTCCACACGGAACAGGCGCTGGCCTATCACGGCACAAAGATGGTCGCGGGCACGCACCCCAAGAAGGGCGGCACCAACTGGACCGGATCGAACGGCGAAACGCTTCCCATCTATGCCAGCGTGGCCGAGGCCAAGGCGGCCACCGGCGCGACGGCCAGCGTGATCTATGTTCCCCCCGCAGGCGCAGCCGCCGCGATCGAAGAGGCGATCGACGCCGGCATCGACCTGATCACCTGCATCACCGAGGGCGTGCCGGTTCTCGACATGGTGCGCGTCAAGGAAAAGCTGGATGCTTCCTCCAGCCGCCTGATCGGGCCGAACTGCCCCGGTCTTCTGACGCCGGAACAGTGCAAGATCGGAATCATGCCCGGCTCGATCTTCCGCAAGGGCTCGGTCGGCGTCCTGTCGCGCTCCGGCACCCTGACCTACGAGGCGGTGTTCCAAACCTCCATGGCGGGGCTGGGCCAGACAACGGCGGTGGGCATCGGCGGCGACCCGGTGAAGGGCACCGAATTCATAGACATCCTCGAGATGTTCCTTGCCGATCCCGACACCAAATCGATCATCATGATCGGTGAAATCGGCGGCTCGGCGGAAGAGGATGCGGCGCAATTCCTGAAAGACGAGGCGAAACGCGGACGCTCGAAACCCACCGTGGGCTTCATCGCGGGCCGCACCGCCCCTCCGGGCCGGACCATGGGCCATGCGGGCGCGGTCATCTCGGGCGGCAAGGGCGGCGCCGAAGACAAGATCGAGGCGATGCAATCCGCCGGGATCCGGGTTTCGCCCTCACCGGCCAAGCTGGGTGAAACGCTCGTCGATCTTCTGGGGGCCTAGGCGCCTCTTCCGCCCCGGCGCCGCAGGCAGCGGTGTAAGACAGGAACGGCCCGCGCTTTCCGCGCGGGCCGTTTTGCTGTCTGAAATCTGCCCCGGCGCGCCATAACAGGAAACTATCACGCTATCGGAAATCCGAATTTGACGATATGATTTTCTGAATGCAGCATGGGCCGAACTCGGAGGATCCCATGGCACCACTCGACGATCAAAAAGGCATCTGGAAAAAGAAGGGCACCGGCAAGAGCCGGCGCACGACCAAGGGCCGGCAGGTGGATGACACGGCACAGGCCGAGGTCCGCGCGCTTCTGGGCGACAGGCCGCGCCGCCGCGATCTGCTGATCGAATTCCTGCACCTGATCCAGGACGCCCACGGCCATCTCTCGGCGGCCCATATCGCGGCGCTGGCCGACGAGATGCGGCTGGCCCAGACCGAGGTCTACGAGGTCGCGACCTTCTATGCCCATTTCGACGTGACCGGCGAGGGCGAGACACCGCCGCCCGCGCTCACGATCCGGGTCTGCGACAGCCTGTCCTGCGAACTGGCCGGGGCCGAGGCGCTGCAGAAGGCGCTGACCGACGGGCTCGACCCGGCCCAGGTCCGCGTGTCTGCGCGCGCCCTGCATGGGCCGCTGCGACACCGCGCCGGTGCTGGAACTGGGCCATCACCATATCGACCACGCGACGCCGGAAAAGGTGCAGGCGGCGATTGCCGCCGGTCACACCCACGCCGACATGCCCGACTACGAGACCTTCGATGCCTACCGCGCGGCGGGCGGCTATGCCGCGCTTGAAAAGCTGCGCGGCGATGGCGACTGGGAAGCGGTGCAGGAGACGATCCTGGCCAGCGGCCTGCGCGGCCTCGGCGGGGCCGGGTTCCCGTCCGGCAAGAAATGGGGCTTCGTCCGCGCCAATCCCGGCCCGCGCTATCTTGCGGTGAACGGCGACGAGGGCGAACCGGGCACGTTCAAGGACCGCTACTATCTCGAACGCACGCCGCATCTCTTCCTCGAAGGCATGCTGATCGCCGCCTGGGCGGTCGAGGCCGAAACCTGCTTCATCTACATGCGCGACGAATACCCCGCCGTGCTTGAAATCCTGCGGCGCGAAATCGCGGCGCTGGAGGCGGCGGGCCTTGTCGCACCGGGATATATCGACCTGCGCCGCGGCGCCGGCGCCTATATCTGCGGCGAGGAGAGCGCGATGATCGAATCGATCGAGGGCAAGCGCGGCCTGCCGCGCCACCGCCCGCCCTTCGTCGCCCAGGTCGGCATCTTCGACCGCCCGACTCTCGTCCATAACGTCGAAACGCTCTACTGGGTGGCCAAGATCTGTCGCGACGGGCCTGAATGCCTGAACACGACCGAGAAGAACGGTCGCATCGGCCTGCGCAGCTATTCGGTTTCGGGCCGCGTGGCCAAGCCGGGCGTCTACCTCCTGCCTGCGGGCTCCACGATCGTCGATATCATCGCGGCCGCGGGCGGCATGGCCACGGGCCACAGCTTCAAGGCCTACCAGCCGGGCGGACCGTCCTCTGGCCTTCTGCCCGCCTCGATGGATGACATCCCGCTCGATTTCGACACGCTGCAACCCCATGGCACCTTCATCGGGTCGGCGGCGGTCGTGGTTCTGTCCGACAAGGACCGCGCCCGGGATGCCGCGCTCAACATGCTCAAGTTCTTCGAGGATGAAAGCTGCGGCCAGTGCACGCCCTGCCGCGCCGGCTGCGAAAAGGCGGTCAAGCTGATGCAGGCCGACCACTGGGATCAGGACCTGCTCGAGGACCTCTGCACGGTGATGGCCGATGCCTCGATCTGCGGTCTGGGGCAGGCGGCGCCGAACCCGATCCGGCTGGTGATGAAACATTTTGGCGAGGAGATCTGAGATGGACGGATCGCAAGCGTGACCCAGATCACTTTCACCCTGAACGGCAAGGACGTCACCGTCCCCGAAGGCATGACCATCTGGGAGGCTGCCAATGGCCGCGGCCTTGTCATCCCGCATCTCTGCCACAAGCCGGCAACGGGCTACCGCCCCGACGGCAACTGCCGCGCCTGCATGGTCGAGGTCGAGGGCGAGCGCACGCTCGTGGCCTCCTGCATCCGGCCCGTGGCCGAGGGCATGGTGGTCAAGACCGACACCGACCGGGCCGAGAAATCGCGCAAGCTGGTGGTGGAGCTTCTTGCCGCCGACCAGCCGGAAAAGGCGCATGACGCCTCCTCGCATTTCTGGGACATGGCCGCGCTGAACGGGGTCTCCGAAAGCCGGTTTCCGGCCATCGAACAACCCCGCGTACCGCTTCTCGACGACAGCCACGTGGCGATGCGCGTCAATCTCGATGCCTGCATCCACTGCAATCTCTGCGTCCGCGCCTGCCGCGAGGTTCAGGTCAACGACGTCATCGGCATGGCCGGCCGTGGCCGCGACGCCAAGATCGTCTTCGATCAGGACGATCCGATGGGCGACAGCACCTGCGTTGCCTGCGGCGAATGCGTTCAGGCCTGTCCGACCGGCGCGCTCATGCCCGCCACCGTCCTCGACGACCAGCAGCAGGGCGACAGCAAGGATTACGACCGCGAGGTCGAAAGCGTCTGCCCCTATTGCGGCGTCGGCTGCCAGTTGTCGTTCAAGATCAAGGACAACAAGATCAAGTATGTCGAAGGGATCGACGGCCCCGCGAACGAGAACCGGCTTTGCGTCAAGGGCCGCTTCGGCTTCGACTATATCGATCACCCGCACCGGCTCACCAAACCGCTGATCCGGCGCGACGATGCGCCCGCCAAGGGGCTGAACGTCGATCCGGCGAACCTCTCCACCCATTTCCGCGAGGCGACCTGGGACGAGGCGCTCGATGCCGCTGCCAAGGGCCTGTCGGATCTGCGCGCGCAGAAAGGCACCTATGTCGCCGGCTTCGGCTCGGCCAAATGCTCGAACGAAGAGGCCTACCTGTTCCAGAAACTGATCCGTCAGGGCTTTGGTCACAACAACGTCGACCACTGCACCCGGCTCTGCCACGCCTCTTCGGTCGCGGCGCTTCTGGAAAACGTGGGCTCGGGTGCCGTGACCGCCACCTTCAACCAGATCGAACATTCCGACGTGGCGATCGTGATCGGTGCCAACCCGACCGAGAACCACCCGGTCGCCGCCACCTATTTCAAGCAATTCGCGAAACGCGGCGGCAAGCTCATCGTGATGGATCCGCGCGGGCAGGGTCTCAAACGCCACGCCTCCCACATGCTGCAGTTCAAGCCGGGCGCGGATGTCTCGATGCTCAACGCGATCATGCATGTGATCGTCGAAGAGGAACTCTACGACCAGCAGTATATCGAGGCATTCACCGAGAACTGGCCGGCGATGAAGGCCCATCTCAAGGGCTTCCCGCCCGAAAAGATGGCCGCCGTCTGCGGCATCGAGGCCGAGGTCCTGCGCGACGTCGCCCGCACCTTCGCCGGCGCCAAGGCCGGGATGATCTTCTGGGGCATGGGCATCAGCCAGCATATCCACGGCACCGACAATTCCCGCTGCCTCATCAGCCTCGCGCTGATGACCGGTCAGGTGGGCCGCCCGGGCGCGGGCCTGCACCCGCTGCGCGGTCAGAACAACGTGCAGGGCGCATCCGACGCGGGCCTGATCCCGATGTTCCTGCCGGACTATCAAAGCGTCACCGACGACGGCGTGCGTTCGGCCTTCACCGAGGTCTGGAAATCCGGCGACTTCTCGAACCAGAAGGGCCTGACCGTGGTCGAGATCATGCATGCGATCGAAGCGGGCGATATCCGCGGCATGTATATCCTCGGCGAAAACCCGGCCATGTCCGACCCTGACGTGCGAGCACGCCCGGGATGCGCTGGCCAAGCTCGATCACCTCGTGGTGCAGGACATCTTCCTGACCGAGACGGCGAACTATGCCGACGTGATCCTGCCGGCCTCGGCCTGGGCCGAGAAATCGGGCACCGTGACCAACACCAACCGTCAGGTCCAGATGGGCCGCCCGGTCGTCCCGCCCCCGGGCGAGGCGAAGGAGGACTGGTGGATCGAGGTCGAACTGGCGAAACGCCTTGGGCTCGACTGGTCCTATTCCCACCCGCGCGAGGTCTTTGCGGAGATGAAGATCAACATGCCCTCGCTCGACAACATCACGTGGGAGCGGCTGGAGAAGACCGCCGTCACCTATCCCTCGCTCAGCCCCGAGGATCCGGGCCAGCCCATCGTCTTCGGCGACGGCTTCCCGCGCCCCGAAGGACGTGCGCGCTTCACGCCGGCGAACGTGCTTCCGCCCGACGAGGTTCCGGATGCGGACTATCCCTTCGTGCTGATCACCGGGCGGCAGCTCGAGCACTGGCATACCGGGTCGATGACGCGGCGCTCCAACGTGCTGGATACGGTCGAGCCCGAAGCCAACTGTTCGATGCACCCACGCACCTTGCGGGAAATGGGCATCGCGCCGGGCGACTACGTCCAGCTCACCACCCGGCGCGGCAGCGTCACGGTGATGGTTCGCGCCGACCGCGCGGTGGCCGAGCGGAACGTCTTCCTGCCGTTTGCCTATGTCGAAGCCGCGGCGAATATCCTGACCAACGCGGCGCTCGACCCCTATGGCAAGATCCCCGAGTTCAAGTTCTCGGCGCTCCGGGTCGAAAAGGCGAAACCGGTCGCGGCGGAATGATGACGGGGCGGGTCAGGCCTTCTCTTCGGGGAAGGCCACCGGCCCGCCCTGCTTCTCCCATGTCGAAAACCCTTCGCGAAGATGGGCGGCGTCGAACCCCATATCCTGAAGCGTGGCGACGGTCAGCGCCGACCGCCACCCCGAGGCACAGTGAAAGACGAACTGACTTGTCCTGTCCGAAGATGTCCTTGAAATAGGGGCTGTCGGGATCGACCCAGAACTCGATCATCCCGCGCGGTGCGTGAAAGCTGCCGGGGATGAAGCCCGATCGCTGCCGCTCGCGCACATCGCGGATATCCACCACCACCAGATCGGGGTCGCCCAGCCGTGCGATCAGGTCCGGCGTCTCGACCTCCGCGATCCGGGCGCGGGCGGCCTGGACCATCTCGGCCGAGGACATCTTGAGTTTGGCCATGGGGTGGTCCCTTCGGTACTGCGGCAATGTTTTCCACGTCTTAGCACGCCCGAAGCCGGACGAAAGCCGAAACCGCGCAGATCGGGGATGACAGGGCAGGGGGCGCTGCCTAGGGTGCCCCGGAACCCCAAGGTCGAAGGCGATCCCGCATGTCCAAATCCGTCATCATCACCTGCGCCCCCACCGGCGGCATCCATACGCCCACCATGTCGCCTCACCTGCCCATCACGCCTTCGGAAATCGCCACCGCAAGCATCGAGGCCGCGGAAGCGGGCGCGTCGATCATCCACCTTCATGCCCGCGATCCCGAGACCGGAAAACCCGATCCGCGGCCCGAGACGTTCAACAAGTTCCTGCCGGTCATCAAGCAATCCACCGATGCGGTGATCAACGTCTCCACCGGTGCCGGGCTTGGCATGACCATGGACGAGCGCCTTCTGGCCGCGACCACCGCAAGCCCGGAAATGGCCTCGCTCAACATGGGGTCGATGAACTTCGGCATCTTCCCCCTGCTCGAGAAATACGACGACTGGAAATTCGACTGGGAACCCGAATTCCTCGGCATGACCCGCGATTTCATCTTCCCCAACACCTTCGCCACGATCGAATACGCGCTGAAGAACCTGGGCGAGGCGCATGGCACGAAGTTCGAGTTCGAGTGCTACGACCTCGGCCATCTCTACAACGTCAAGTGGTTCGTCGATCAGGGCCTGATCAAGCCGCCCTTCTTCATCCAGTTCGTGCTTGGCATCCTCGGCGGCGCGGGCGCGGATCTCGAGAACCTGCAGCACATGCACCGGATCGCCGACAAGCTGTTCGGACCCGAGAACTACGAATGGTCGGTGCTGGGGGCGGGCCGTCACCAGATGCCCATGGCGACCCAGGCGGCACTTCTGGGCGGCAACCTCCGCGTCGGGCTCGAGGACAGCCTCTATATCGGCCGGGGCGAGCTTGCGACCTCGAACGCCCAACAGGTGCGTCGGATCCGCGAGATCATCGAGAAATTTGGGCCTGACAGTCGCCACACCCGCCGAGGCACGCGCGCGTCTGGCGCTCAAGGGCGGCGATCAGGTGGGCTTCTAGCTCCGCCTCACGCTCAGGCAGGCATCCTGAAGGGTGGCCTGCCCGCGACCCGGTCCTGCATCGGCCGCATTCCGAACCGCCCCCGATAGGCGCGGCTGAAATGCATCTGCGTCTGAAAGCCGGAGATCGCGGTAATACAGGACCGGCGACTTGCCCAGGTATTGCTTGAACAACCGGCCCAACTGCCGTTGCGAAATCTTCAACTGCACCCCGATCTCCGGCGTGTGGTGGAAATCGGGTGTGCCGCTGGCCGAGACCATGACCAGATCGCGCCCGGTCAGGAAGTTCGACACGCGGAACGGATCGGTGAAACAGACGCTGGCCGCAAGGTCGAAGCCCGGCGTCACCAGCAGTTGCAGGTAGGTCGCCCCGTTGTCCATCTGATCCACCGCGCGAACGCCACTTGACCCCGCCGTCAACCAAAAGCGCCTGCGCTGCGCAATGCCCCCGCAGAGATGCACAATGGCCGGAATGCCCGGGGTGATTCTCCCCACCGTCATGTGATTGCGGACGGCGGCTATGCCGTGCCGCCCGCGTTCTTTCGATGTCTGGCAAGGGGTCCGTGATGCGTGCGGGGCCCGCGCATTGGTCGGTTTCGGGCGCATTGCCAGAGCGTCAAATCGGCTAGGGCCCTGAACTTCCTCGACATCCCGCCGCGCGTACAATCGGGTAAATTTCAGGCAAATCGTTTCCACTGCTTCCAAGGCGCTCGCCTTATACGTGTATAACGGATCGAACCCAATCCTTAACGAAGGTTAACGTTGACTCGACGCCATATTGTCTGGACCCTTGAGGTGAGGAAGGGGGTATCGAATTGTCGTTTTTCGGCCGGTTCGGCCTGTGGAGTTGGGGCTCCGATCAGACAGCGACGACCTGAAGATATCCTGAAAAGCACAGTTTTTGCCATGTTGTGCCGGCTGGGAATAGTCCGGATGCATGGCGTGTAAGCGGACGGTTTTTGCGTCCAGCCCTGAATTGGGTCGTAACGAATGCGAGTGTATCATGTTTGTGGGGAAGTATCAGATTTCGGCTGAGATGTCGGGGCGCAACCTCCACGGGAGCGCGTCATGACACATATGGGCCTCAAGGGACGGGGTATCCGCGCCGTCCCCAGCCGTGCGACACCGGGTCGTACGGCATCGCATCGTGCGGACCGACCGCTTCGGATCATGTGCGTCTTCGGAACGCGCCCCGAACTGATCAAGTTCTTTCCGGTCCTGCGGGAACTCGACGCGCGACCCGGCATGACGCCGATCACCGTGCTCACCTCGCAGCACACCGATCTGGTGGCGCCGCTGCTCGACTTGTGGAACCTGCGCATCGACCACGATCTCAAGGCCATGGTGCCGGGTCAGTCGCTCAACAGCCTCGTGGCCCGGCTGCTGTCCCGCCTCGATGCGGTGCTCGAGGAAGAAGCCCCCGACATGGTTCTGGTTCAGGGCGATACCGCGACCGCGATGGCGGCGGCAATGGCCGCATGGCACCGCAAGATCCCGGTCGGTCATATCGAGGCCGGCCTTCGCTCGGGCATGCGCGACAGCCCGTTCCCCGAAGAGATGAACCGCCGCCTCGTCACCTCGATGACCAGCCTGCATTTCGCGGCGACCGAACGGAACGTGGCCACTCTTGTTGCCGAAGGCGTGCCTGCCGATCAGATCATCCTGACCGGCAATCCGGTGGTCGATGCCGTCGGCCTGATCCGGGGCCGCGTGGCCCCCAGCGACGAGATCATGGCGCTGCTCGACAGCCTTGCCGGCCAGCGCATCATCCTTCTCACGACGCACCGGCGCGAAAGCTTTGGCGCAATCATGCGCGACCGGCTGCGCGCCCTGCGCCGCTACGTGGACGAACGTCCGAACACGTCGCTGATCTTTCCGGTCCATCCCAATCCCGAGGTCGTGGCGCTGGCCGGGCAGGAACTCGGCGGCGCGTCGCGCATCCACCTGTTGCAGCCGCTCTGCTATCCCGATTTCCTGCATTGTCTCGCCGCATCCTGGATCGCCGTCTCGGATTCCGGCGGTGTGCAGGAAGAGGCGCCGACACTGGGCAAGCCGCTTCTGATCATCCGTCCCAATACCGAACGGCAGGAAGTGGTGGAGGCAAAGGTCGCGCGGCTGGTGGGCGACGATCCCCACACCCTGCTCGAAGCGCTGGCCGAGGCCGAAACGGCGGAGTCCTGGGCCAGCCGGGTCTGCCCGATGGCCAACCCCTTCGGCAAGGGCGACAGCGCGCGCCGCATCGTCGACGCCATTCTGGGTTACCAAGGCGGCACGACGCTTGCGACCCCCTCGAACGCCGCACAACTCGAAACGGTGGCGTCATGGTAGAAAAGCTCCGCCATGGTCTCGTGATCGAACTGTCCGAGCATTTCCAGTTCGCTTCGGGCGGCGCCAAGGTTCCGCGCCGGCACTGGGAGCGGTTTCCCTCGCGGCTGGCTGCAGAATGCCGATCTGGCGCTGCGCCTGCTTGAACGCCACGAAACCACCGCGACCTTCTTTGTCGATGACTGGATCGCCGAGCATTACCCCGAGGTGATCCGCAAGATCGCCGAACGCGGCCACGAGATCGCGTTGCAGGCGGACGCGGCCACCCAGTTCTGCTCCGCCATCAAACGGCTCGAATCCGCCTCGGGCTATGCCGTGCATGGCTGGCGTCCGACGCCGGGCCGCGACCTTGCCCCGGTGATCGACGTCGACCTGTTCTATGGCCTCGGTGCCTCCAGCGCCAAGACCCGCCGGGCGATCGTCGATGGCGGTCTTCGCGCCACCGGCGAATGGCTCCGCTTTCTGCCGGAAAGGATGGTCGCCTCCTACATCGCGTCCTGGACCGGTGCTGCCACCGCCGGGATCTTTTCGTTCCGGGTCTGGGAACTCGACCCCGAAGTGCCGCATATCACGACGATGTCGTCGCGCAGCCGGATCCGCGCCTATCGCAACCTGCCGAAATTCGCCGAACGGATCGATCACCTGATGGCCGAAGTGCCCTTCGCGGCGATGCGCGACCAGCTTGGCCTCGCGCCGGAACGCCGCCCCCGGGCCACGCTCCCGCGGATCGAGTCGATGCCGGTCCTGCCACCGGAAGAGCCGCGCGCGCCGCTGACGATCGTGGTGCCCTGCTATAACGAGGAACCCTGCCTTGGATACCTGGCCAAGGCGCTGGGCACGCTCGACTCCGGTTTCGGCCGCCGCCATCCCCTGAGTTTCGTGCTGGTGGATGATGGAAGCATCGACGGCACATGGGCCGAGATGCATCGGCTCTTTGGCGATAATCCAAAGTTCCAGCTGCTGCGCCATGACCGCAACCGGGGCATCGGCGCCGCCATCCACACCGGCATCCTTGCCTCAAAGGACGATGTTGTCGCGGTCATGGACAGCGATTGCAGCTATGACCCGGTGCGGCTGGAAGAGATGCTGCCGCTCCTGGAACCCGATGTCGCGCTGGTCACCGCATCCCCCTATCACGCACAGGGCGGTGTCGAGGGCGTGCCGGAATGGCGGCTGTTCCTGTCGCGCGGTGCCTCGTGGCTCTACCGCTCGGTCCTGCGCAACAAGCTTGCGACCTATACAAGCTGCTTCCGCGTCTGCCGCAAATCCGCGGTCGAGGGCCTGTCGCTCCGCCACGAGGGTTATATCGGCGTGGTCGAGATGCTGGCCCGGCTCGATCTCGCAAGGCTGGCGGATCGTCGAACATCCGGTGGTCCTCGAAGCGCGGCTTCTGGGACAGTCGAAGATCAGGATCATCTGGGTGATCGCCGATCATCTCCGCTTCATGGGCGAGATTTCGGTGGCCAGGCTCCTGACGCGCACGGCGCCGGGATCTTGCAAAGAGTAACGAGGTAAAGGGTTTTGAAGATGAACGTGATGAAAGACGAGTATTCTCCTTCCGATCCCCTCCGATCAGGACGCCAGCGGGCGTCAGCTCGGGGACGAGGAGATCGAATTCCTGACGCAGGTGATCCGCAGCGGCACGCTGACCAGCACCAAGGGCACCTTCGTCAAGTCGCTCCAGACCGCCTTCGGCGCGCTTCTGGGCGCGAGCATTGCTATGCCTGCGGCTCCGGCACCGGCGCGATCCATGCCGCCATCGCCGCCGTCGACCCCGAACCGGGCGACGAGATCATCACCTCGCCGATCACCGACATGGGCGCGATCACCCCGATCATCTACCAGACCGCGGTGCCGGTCTTCGCCGATGTCGATCCGATCACCGGCAATGTCACCGCCGAGACGATCGAACGGATGATCGGCCCGAAGACCCGGGCGATCATCGTCACGCATCTGTTCGGCAACCCCGCCGACATGGGCCCGATCATGGCGCTTGCCAACCGCCACGGCATCCCGGTGATCGAGGATTGCGCCCAGGCCTATGGCGCGACCTATGACGGCAAGCCCATCGGCACGCGTGGGGGCGATCGGCTGTTTCAGCCTTCAGCAGGGCAAGCACATCACCACCGGCGAAGGCGGCCTGGTCGTCACCAACGACGACCATTTCGGCGCGCCGCCTGCGGCTCTTCATCGACAAGGCATGGGGCTATGGCGATCCGAAGCCGGATCACTACTTCGCCGCGCTGAACGGCCGGATGACCGAACTGCAGGGCGCCGTCGCGCTGGCGCAGCTTGGCAAGCTGGCCCACAGCGTCTCGCAGCGCCAGAAGATGGCCGAGCGGCTCGACCGGCATGATCACGGGCATGCCCGGCGTCAAGCTGATCGACGCGCCCGCGCCCGGGCACACAGAGCTTCTGGAAATACGGGTTGCACGTGACCGAAGGCTATGGCGGCCCCGTGGCCCTCGCCCAGGCCCTGCGCGAGCGCGAGATCGCCTCGGCGCCGCGCTACATCAACAAGCCCGCCTTCGAATGCGAGGTGATCCGCGACCAGCGGACCTTCGGCAACAGCCGCTTCCCGTTCAATCTCGCCCGCAAGGAGGTGCTGGACTACGCGCCCGAGAACTATCGCGGGACCTATGCCTTCCTGCGCAGCGTGCTTGTGCTTGCGTGGAACGAAAAGCTCGAAGAGGGCCATGTCGATCTGATCGCGAACCAGATCGCCGCCCATGTGGAAAGCGTCGCGTAAGAGTGAACTGGGGATGAGTGACACTGGTAAAGCTTGGTTTGGTCGGCGCAGGGGCGATCGCCCGCGCCTATGGGGCGGCCATCGCCGCCAGCGATTCCGCCGAACTCGTGGCGATCGCGGATGTCGACCGCGCGGCGGCAGAGGCGCTGGCCGCCGAAACCGGCGCGACCGCCTATGGCGTCGCATCAGGATCTTGCGGCCATGCGCGGGCTGTGACGCGGTGATCGTCACGACCCCGCCCATCACCCATGCCGGCATCGTCATCGACCTGATCGGGCAGGGCCTTCCGGTTCTCTGCGAAAAGCCCCTGAGCGTCGATTTCGAGTCCGCGCGCGAGATGATCCGCGCCGCCGAGGAGGCCGGGATACTCCTCTCCATGGCGTCGAAGTTCCGCTTCTCGGACGATGTCATCGCGGCCCGGGAAATGATCCTCGCGGGCGAGATCGGCACGCCCCTGATGCTCGAGAACGTGTTCACCGGCGTGGTGGACATGACCAGCCGCTGGAACGCCGAACCCGGCGGTCAGCGGCGGCGGCGTCCTGATCGACAACGGCACCCACAGCGTCGACATCATCCGCTTCCTTCTGGGTCCGATCGACAAGGTGCTGGCCATGGCTGCGCCACGGATTCAGAACATGGCGGTCGAGGACGGCGTGGTGATGATGGTCCGCACCGAAGCGGGCGCACAGGCCACCGCCGAAACCTCGTGGAGCATCCACAAGGACCGCTCGCGCCTTCATCGAGATCTACGGCACCACCGGCGCGATCGAGATCGGCTGGAAGGGCTCGCGCATCCGCCGGCAGCACGGCGGGGCATGGGAGCCCTTCGGCAAGCGGCTATGACAAGGTTGCCTCCTTCACCCGCCAGATCGACCATTTCGCGGGCGTCCTCCGGGGCGAGGATTTCGAACTGGGCAATGCCGAGGACGCGCTGGCCTCCGTCTCGGTCATTCAGGCGGCCTACGAATCGATGGCGCTCGGGCCAATGGACGACCGTGGGCTATGACGAGGTGCATCAGGCCCGGCGGAAAGCTGCGGGATGAGCGTCCGCGTCCATCCCGACCGCGATCGTCGAAAGCGGTGTCGAGATCGGCGAGGGTACCTCGGTCTGGGACAACGTCCACCTGCGCGGACCGTCCCGGATCGGGCGCGACTGCATCATCGGCGGCAAGACCTATATCGCCTATGGCGTGTCCATCGCCGACCGGGTCAAGATCAACGCGAACGTCTATATCCCGACCGGGGTGACGATCGAAACCGGCGTGATGATCTCGGCCGGCACGATCTTCACCAACGACCGGTTTCCGCGTGCCACGACGCCCGACCTTCAGGAGCTTCGCGGCTCCGATCCCGACGAACACACCCTGCCGACCATCGTTCGCGCGGGCGCGACCATCGGCGCGGGCTGCCGGATCGGCCCCGGGCTTGAAATCGGCACCTTCGCCATGATCGGCATGGGCGCGGTGGTCACGAAGAACGTCCCGCCCTTCACCCTTGTCATGGGCACCGCCCGCGCGCCCGCGGGCCTTGTCTGCCGCTGCGGCGAACCTGTCTATCGCGGCGATCCTGAATCGCGCGCCCGACGAAACCGTCTGCTGCCCCGCCTGCCACACGCGCCTATGTCATGCGCCGGGGCATGCTGCGCGAAGTCGACACGGCGCCCGCATGACGGACCGGGACACAGAAACCTGGTGCATCGCCGGCGGCGGTGTCCTGGGCCAGGTGCTCGCGCTGCGGCTGGCGCAGGCGGGCAAGACCGTCACGCTGTACGAGGCCGCGCCGCAAACCGGCGGCCTCGCCGCGGCCTGGACCATCGACGACATCACCTGGGACAAGTTCTATCACGTGATCCTGCCCGCCGACCGGCGCACGCTGGGACTGGTGGACGAGATCGGGCTGGGCGACACGCTCGTCTGGGAACGGACCCGCACCGGCTTCTTCGCCGAGGGCCGGATGTCGTCGCTCGACGGGGCGATCGACTACCTGCGCCTGCCAACGCTTGGCCTCATCGCCAAGCTGCGCCTCGCCTTCACGCTCGTCATGGCCTCCCGCATCAGCAATGGCCAACCGCTCGAACATATCCCGGTCAAGGAATGGCTGACGAAATGGTCGGGCCGGTCGGCCTTCGAACGCCTCTGGAAACCGCTCCTGCGCGCCAAGCTGGGCGATAATGCCGACCGGGCCTCGGCCACCTTCATCTGGGCCACGGCCCGGCGGCTCTACCTCGCCCGCAAGGGTGGCGCCAAGACCGAGGTTCTGGGCTTCGTCGATGGCGGCTATAAGCGGGTGCTGGACGCGCTCGCGGACCGCGGCTTGGACAACTCGGCGTCACCGTCGTCACCGGCTGCCCCGTCACCCGTATCGCCCCCCATGCGGGCCAGCTTCGGGTCGAGACCGCCAAGGGCGCCCAGGTGCTTCGACCGGGTCGTCTCCACCATGCCCTCCGGCCCCACCGCCCGGATCTGCGAGGCGCTCTCGCCCGAGATCAGGTCCCGTCTCGATGGCGTCGTCTATCAGGGCATCCTCTGCGCGTCGGTGGTGCTGAACCGTCCGCTTGGGCGGCTACTACCTCACCTATCTCACCGATCCCGACCTGCCGTTCACGGCGGTGGTCGAGATGTCGGCCCTGACCGGCACCGACCGCTTCGGCGACCGCACGCTGGTCTACCTGCCGCGCTACGCGACGCAGGAAGATCCCTATTGGGACCTCGACGACGAGACCGTTCAGGCCGCGGTTCATCGAAGGCCTGCAAAAGGTCTATCCCGACCTCGCCGACCGCGACATCGCCGCCTTCCGCCTTGCGCGGGTCCGCAATGTGATGGCCGTGCCGACGGTCGGCTATACCGATGTGGTTCCCCCCGTCACCACCAATGTCGACGGATTGTACATCGTTAACTCGTCCCAGATCACGGACGGCACGCTCAACGTCGATGCGACCCTCGGCGTCATCGACCGCGCGCTGCCGCAGCTTCTGTCGGAAGCCCCGGATCGATCCGTAAGGAGCGCCGCATGACCCAAAGACACGCAAGCCTGTCGCTGGATCTCGACAACCTGTGGTCCTACATGAAGACCCACGGCGATCCGAAATGGGACAGCTTTCCCACCTATCTCGACACGGTCGTGCCGCGTTTCCTGACGCTGCTGGACGAGGTCGGCGTCAAGATCACCGTCTTCGTCGTCGGGCAGGACGCGGCACTCGAGGAAAACCACCGCGCGCTCCGCTCGATCGTCGAGGCCGGGCACGAGATCGGCAACCATTCCTTCCACCACGAACCCTGGCTGCACCTCTATTCGCCCGACGAGATCGTGGCGGAATTCGAGCGCGCCGAACGCGCCATCGAAACCGGCGACGGGCGTCCAGACCAAGGGCTTTCGCGGCCCGGGCTACAGCCTCTCGGAAACCGTGCTGCGGGTGCTGAGTGACCGCGGCTATGACTATGACTGCTCCACCTTCCCGACAATCGTCGGGCCCTCTCGCGCGGGCCTATTATTTCCTGCGCTCCAGCCTCGAGTCCGACCAGAAGGAAAAGCGCAAGGCGCTGTTCGGCAACATCACCGACGGTCTCCGCCCGAACGCGCCGTATCGCTGGGATCTGGGCGGCAAGCCGCTTCTGGAAATCCCCGTCACCACAATGCCCATGGTCAAGATCCCGATCCATTTCAGCTACCTGCACTGGATGGCCGGCGGCTCGGAAGCCGTCGCGCGCAGCTATTTCGCCACCTCCCTCGCGGGCCTGCCGGATGACCGGCATCGCGCCCTCGCTCCTGCTGCACCCGCTCGATTTCATGGGCGGCGACGATGTCGAGGAACTGGCCTTCTTCCCCGGCATGAACCAGTCCTCGACCGAAAAGATGCACCGGATGCAACGCTTTTTGACCACCCTGACCGACCGCTACGAGGTCGAGCCGATGGCGGCCCATGCCGCGCGTCTGAAGGACCGCAAACTGCGCCTGCGCAAGCCCGACTTCAAACCGGCGGATCACCCCGAAATGGCCACGGTGCACGAGGCGGTCGCCCGGCGCTGAACGACGCGGTCCGCGATAGACGGCAAACCTCGCGGCCATTCAGGTTGCCCTGCCGCGTTCCACGTCCTGACCGCGCCACGGAACATTTTCGACGGAAGTCGCTGCCTCGTCCCATGCCCGCATGCTCTCGCAGCAGCCGGTCTCGGCCTTGCCGGAACTGCGCCTATTGTGCCGACTGGCCGGTGGTGATCAGCCCCACGCCCAAAAGCACCACCGCGATCCCGATCGCCATCCGCAGCCCGATCGTTTCGCCATAGATCAGCACCCCCGCCGCCGTCACCCCGGCGATCGACACGCTGGTGGCGACGGTATAGGCGGTGCTCAGCGGAATGCCCTTGATCGCGTAAAGATAGGTTCCCAGAAGGACGAACCCCAACGTGCAGCCAATCAGGAATGATGGCTGCGCGAATGCGATCCCAACCGAGGCCCAGGACCGCTTGAGTTCGGTGTTCTGCATGAAATGCTTGAACGCGATATTCGCGCCGACATTCCCGGCGATGGCGATGATCAAGGCAATCCAGTAACTCATCGAACTCTCCTAGTTGTTCCCGTACGCGCCGCTGTCGTCGCGCCGGTAAAGCCGCCATTCCAGATCGAAGGACGGGTATCTGATCCGCATTCCGTCCGGCACCAGCCGCGCCGGGGCGCCAAGGATGCCGCCCAAGGGCACATCCGCCATCTTGTGCAGGAACAGCGATTTCGCATGGCCGCCCGAAATGTATTTCTTCGGCGCGCCGTGGGCCACCGGGGCAAACCCGTTCCGCGCCATCAGCCGGTCAAGGCTTGGCCCCGTGAACCAGTGCAGGACGCTGGGCGGGCTGTATTCGTGCCAGCGTTTTCCCAGAAGCCGCGCGATCCAGCTGTCGCGCCGCCAATACTCGATCAGACACAGCCCGCCGGGTCTTCGTCAGCCGCGCCACCTGCGCCATGGCGCGAGACAGATCATGGAAATGCCCCACCACCTGGATCAGACAGACCGCATCGAAGGGCGGCAGGTCGGGCGCCTCCTCAAGGCTGCCCTGAACCGCATCAAGGCCAAGCCGGTCGACCGCATGGGCGACCATCGCGGCATTGGGCTCCAGCCCCGTCACCGTCCACCCGGCCTCGGCCAGCCCGCCCGAGATGAACCCGGCCGCGCTTCCCACATCCAGAAGCCGCCCCGGCGCGGCATGCTCGGCCAGAAGCGCGCCATAGCGCCGCCCCTGCGCCCAAAGCAGGTCCCGCTCGGTCAGGTAATCGTCATACCCGTCGCCGCCGCCAAAGAAATAGGCGTCGCCATAGATATGGTCCACGTGGTCGGCGTCCAGCGCCCCGGCAAAGAAGCGGTGGTCACACTGGGTGCAATCCGCAATCGCAAGGGGTTCCAGACCCGATGCTTCGCACGCCAGACCGCCGCAGGCGGGGCAGGTCCGGGCAGATCGGGTCGGGGTCGCCGCAGGGTCGGTCATTGGGCCAATCTACCGGCAAGTGGTCGGGCACTCCACACTGCTCTATCGTGTCGTGCCCTCCCGCCATTCTGCGCAGGGCAGGGGGCCACAGTGGCAAGTTCTTTCGCGGATTGTCGCCTCGCCGGCACCGCCACCGGCACCGACACCGGCGCGCGAATCGCGAAAGGCCGGCGGACGGGTCAGGAGGCGCGCAGCAATTCCCGGATCACCGGCTTCTTGCGCGCCCGCTTTGCCAGCGTCAGAAGCAGCGCGCTCAATTCCGGTTCCTTGACCCGCTTCGCGGCACCCTTGAGGCTGAACCAGTGCCGCTGGCGCTGATCCCGCTCCTTCCAGCGTTTCTTGAGGCTTTCGACGACCATCGGATAGATCTGCACCCGCACCGGGATGATCGTGCCATCGTCCAGCGTCTTGCGGTAATGGTAGTCGCCCAATGGCTCCGAGCCGATCGACCCCACCGCCCCGGCCTCTTCCAGCGCCTCGATCTCGGCGGCGTGCCACGGCTTGTGGCCGTCCATCTCCCAACCCTTGGGCATGACCCAGCGCCCGGTGCCGCGCGATGTCACCATCAGCACACGCATCTTGCCATCCTCCCATTTCACGGGAAGCGCGGCGATCTGCTGGGCAAGGGGGTGTTCCGTCCCCGGTTTCCGTAGGGTCTTGACTGGCATCAGCATCCTCCTGCGACCGGGTCGTCCGGCGTGACTGGCAGGGGCAGGACAGCCTTGCGGAGACCGGAATAGCGGAGAGATCCGAATATCGGCTTAACACGGCCCGACACGCCATTCGGGGCGCGACGTAACACGGATACCCGCACGCCAGACATTGAACCTGCTTTCCACTCTCCGGTCCTGCCCGTCCGCGTTATGATCTGCGGATCAAACAGGGCTCTGAAACCAATTTGCCCCAACATGCTGCTTATACACCATTATTTTGTGACATTTAGAGGGCGCACCGATTTTCTGGATAAGTTTTTCACCGCATCCCAAAGTCCCTTTTTCCCGCTGAAGGCACCGCCTTGGTATACCAAAATTCGCGGCAGAAACAGCCATTTTCCTCTTATTAAGCGTCGATTTCCAATTGACCTGCGGCGTCCTGGTTTATGGTATACCACAGATCCGGGCGCCAGAGGAGAGGGGCTCGGATCGTCAGGGAGGATGAAACCCAGTGTCGATCGGCGAAAAGCTCAGTCCGATTTCAGAAAGCTTCACGCTCAAGGATCGCTCCTTCGAGATGCTGCGTGACGCTATTCTCGAGATGGACATCTATCGCCCCGACGCCGACCTCCGGCTCGACGAACGCAAACTGGCCGAGCGGCTTGGCATTTCCCGCACCCCGGTGCGCGAGGCTCTGGCCCGGCTGGCGCAGGACGGTCTGGTGGAGATCGTCCCCCGCAAGGGCGTCTTCGTCCGGCGCAAGACCCGCGAAGAGATCCTTGAAACCGTGGTCACATGGGCCGCGCTGGAAAGCATGGCGGCCCGCCTGGCCACGCAGAACGCAAGCGATGCCGAGTTGCAGGCGCTGCGCGACTTCGCGACCGAACACAGCAGCGATGTCGAGCGCGCTGATATCGAGGAATATTCCGACGCCAATATCGTCTTTCACCAGACCATTCTGTCCCTCTCGGGCTGTGGCCTTCTGGGCAGCACCGCCGACGGGCTGTTCGCGCATATGCAGGCCGTGCGCCGCCGCGCGATGGGCGAAAGCGACCGCGCCCGGCGCTCCGTGGCCGATCACATGGGCATCATCAACGCCCTGATCGACCGCGACGGCGATCTGGCCTCGCGGCTTGTGCGGGAACACACGATGCGGCTCCACGACCATATCAGCAAGACATGGACCCGGCTTGAAATACAGTCGCCGCCAAGACAGGGCGAACCAAAACGGGCCGCAAGTTGACCGGGGCGTCACGCCCGATCCCGCATACCGAAACACCGATAAACCGACACCGAACCACAACAGAAATCCGAAGGTATCCGACATGAAAGCTCTCGAAGGCGTCAAAGTTCTCGATTTCACCCATGTGCAATCCGGCCCGACCTGCACCCAGCTTCTGGGCTGGTTCGGCGCTGACGTGATCAAGGTCGAACGCCCCGGCGTGGGCGATGCCACCCGCAAGCAGCTGGTGGACGTGCCCGGCGCAGACAGCCTCTATTTCACGATGCTGAACCACAACAAGCGCTCCATCGAGCTGAACTCCAAGAACGAGACGGGCAAGGAAATCCTGACCCGCCTGATCGAGGAATGCGACGTGATGGTCGAAAACTTCGCCCCCGGCGCGCTCGACCGCATGGGCTTTTCGTGGGAGCGGATCCAGGAAATCAACCCGCGCATGATCCTTGCCTCGATCAAGGGCTTCGGCCCGGGCAAGTACCAGGACTGCAAGGTCTATGAAAACGTGGCCCAATGCGCGGGCGGCTCGGCCTCGACCACCGGGTTCCGTGATGGTCCGCCGCTTGGTGACCGGCGCCCAGATCGGCGATTCCGGCACCGGCCTGCACCTCTGCCTCGGCATCGTCACCGCGCTGTTCCAGCGCGAAAAGACCGGGCGCGGGCAAAAGGTCTCGGCCGCGATGCAGGACGGCGTTCTGAACCTCTGCCGCGTCAAGCTGCGCGACCAGCAGCGTCTAGAAGCAGGGCCGCTGACCGAATACTCGCAATTCGGCGAAGGCATCCCCTTCGGCGAAGCGACGCCGCGTGCGGGCAACAACTCGGGCGGTGGCCAGCCGGGCCGGATCCTCAAGTGCAAGGGCTGGGAAACCGACCCCAACGCCTACACCTACTTCATCACCCAGGCCGCGGTCTGGGAAAAGGTCTGCGACGTGATCGGCGCGCCCGAGTGGAAGGACAAGGAAGGCTATGCCAAGCCCGCCGACCGGCTCGACAAGCTCAACGAGATCTTCGACCGGATCGAACAGTGGACCATGACCAAGACCAAGTTCGAGGTCATGGACATCTGCAACCCGCTCGACATTCCCGTGGGCCCGATCCTGTCGACCAAGGAGATCATGGAAGACGAAGGTCTTCGCGCCACCGGCACGATCGTCGACGTGGACCACCCCGAGCGCGGCACCTACACGACCGTGGGCTGCCCGATCAAACTCTCCGACAGCCCGGTCGAAGTGACCCGCTCGCCGCTTCTTGGCGAGCACACGGTCGAAATCCTTGCCGACGTTCTGGGCTATACCGGCGAAGAGATGGAGCGTGTGGTGGCCTCCGGCGCCGTGGGCGACGTGAAAAAGATCGCAGCCGAATAGCGCCGACAGCAACGACGCGATCCCCGGGGGGCTTGCCTCCCGGGGCAATACAAGAAACGATCATAACCAAGCCGACGCATCGGCATCAAAGGGGGGTACGTCCGTGATCCGCAAGTTGCTTGTTCCCGTCCGAAACGACAGCAAGGCGCCTAATGTTCTGGCCCATGCCGCCGCCTTGGCCCATCGCCACCATGCCCATGTGGAAGTGGTGCATTGCCGTCCACGTCCCGAGGACCTGATGCCCTTCGGCATCCATGTGCCCGAATTCCTGCACAAGCAGATCCTCGAACAATCCTACAAGGTCGCCGATCAGGAAGAAGAGGGCCTGCGCACGATGCTCGAAGGCGTCGCAAAGGACCTTGGCCTCGACCCGTCCGGCGCAAGCCTCGGCAAGGGAAGCAGCATTTCCTTTGTCGAAGAGGCCGGCCGTCAAGTCGACGTGATCAAGCGGCATGGCCGTCTTGCCGATATCATTCTCGTGTCGAAACCCGACCGCGACCGAAATATCGGCCATAACACGCTGAAATCGGCGCTGTTCCACTCGGGTCGCCCGGTGCTGATGTGCCCGCATCAGGACACCCCGCCCAAGGACCTTGGAAGCAAGATCACGATCGCCTGGAACGGCAGCGCCGAATCCGCCCGCGCGCTCTCGCTGAACAAGGCAGCCCTGCGTGGCGCCGACAAGGTCTGGGTTCTGTCGAACGGCATGGATGCCGGTCCCGGCACCTCGGCAGAGGACCTGATCGACTACCTGACGCTTCAGGGGCTCTCGGCCACGCTTCACCAACTGCCCACCGACATCAAGGTCGGTCGCGCCCTGTTGAAGGCCAGCGCCGAACTGGGCGCCGACATGATGGTGATGGGCGCCTACGGCGACAGCCACGAGCGGGAAACCGTCTTTGGCGGCAACACGCAGACGATCGTCGATTCCGCCGAAATGCCGGTGTTGCTGAACCACTAGAGGTCGCGAAAGAGGTCTGATGACGACCACGGGCGATCCTGAATTCGACGCTTGGAATCCCGGACTGACATCCGAGATTCCGGCGCGTCTGATGCCCCTCGTCACGCTCTACCGGCCCGAGAATTCCACCGTCAGCTACGTCGAGGCACAAGAGGCCGCGCGCTTCTGCGGCCTGAAACCCCATGACATGGTGGCCTTCACCCTTGACCGCCTGATCGTGCACGAACTCCTGATCCGCGTCACCGCCGACCTCAATGCCCCCGACGGCCCCAATTACGAAGACCTCGGGATCAGCCTGCGCGGCATCGTCGCGCGCATCTTCGACACCTACGTGCCGCCCCACAAGGCCGAGCTTGAACGCACCTTCGCCGACCTGCAAACGGAGGTGCGCGATCGGCTTGCCCTCATGCTCGACCACGACCTTGCCCCGCCGAAACCCGAACCGGAACCCTCGGGCGGCTTTTTCAAGGGCCTGTTCGGCACCCGCAAACCCGCCCCCACCGACGATACCCCGCCGGAACTTCGGGCGATCGAGATCTGGCGCGCCGCCGCCCGGACCGCCGAACCGGGGCTCGACAAGGCCTGCAACGAAGGTCTCGCCACCATCGTCGCGGGGATCGTCGGTCAGAAAGGCCGGCTTCTGGCCGACCGCGACCTTGTGATCCGCCTCGCCGCGCACCGCGTTTGCAACAGCTTCGGCAGCCAGCGGATCGGACAGCGCCTTGCCCCGATTATCGCCGAGGCCTGCGAGGCCGAAGGATACCGCCGTCTGCCCTACCAGACCGCGCCCCTGGTCCTGAACGTCAAAGGCGCGTCCGCAGCGGGCAAAAGCACGATCCGCCCTTTGCAGCGGGCCCTGGCCGAACGGCTCGGCGTCGCGTGGGAGGATTTCGCGCTGGTCAGCCCCGATTACTGGCGCAAATACCTTCTCGACTACGACAGCCTCGGCCCCGACCTCAAATACGCCGGCATGCTCACCGGTCAGGAACTCGAGATCATCGACAAGAAGCTCGACGGCTACATGGAGCGCAAGGCCCAGCGCAACCAGATGCCGCATCTCCTGATCGACCGGTTCCGCTTCGACAGCTTCGCCTCGGTCGCAAGCCAGCCCGCCGACAGCCGCCTGCTCAGCCGGTTCGGCGACACCGTCTACATGTTCTTCATCATCACGCACCCCGCCGATACCGTCGAACGGGCATGGCACCGTGGCATCGCCACCGGGCGCTACAAGGCCGTCGACGACCTCCTGCACCATAATGTCGAGGCCTTCACCGGCATGCCGCAACTGTTCTTCACATGGGCCAAGAAGACCGAACAGACGGTGCATTTCGAATTTCTCGACAACTCGATCCCGCTCGGGCAACTGCCGCGCACCGTGGCCTTCGGCTGGAACGACCGGATCACGATCCTCGACCCCGACACCCTGCGCAACATGAACCGTTACCAGCATCTCAACGTCGCCGCCCGCCGGCCCGAGGATGTGCTGCTCGACCCGCCCGAGGATGGCGATGACATCCTGCACGACTGCATCCAACAGATCTCGCAGGTCACGATCCTCGACCCCGCGACCCTCACCGTCGCCGCACAGACCGAAAACGGAGTGCCCGTCTATGACCGGGGCGGTGTTCTTGCCGCGCTCTCGGTCGCACCAAAGGGCGCCCCGGCCCCCGCCGGAACGGCCCCCCCGACAATCGATTACGACACCGAACGGCTCCATACCCTGGGCGCCTGGGGCCCCGAAACACCGGGTTAACGCGGCGGGCGAGGTAAAACTTTCTTTGACTCTCCGCGCCATTTCTGGCACATGGGGCCCGCTACGTTATCCAATTCGACCCTCTGTCTCCCCTAACCGGCGGCCAGTTCTTCGATCAGGACCTACTACGCCGGGCTGCCGCATCCCGTGGGCAGCGACTACGAGACTAGGAGATATCACGATGGCTACTGGCACCGTGAAATGGTTCAACTCAACAAAAGGCTTCGGCTTTATCGCACCCGACACCGGCGGCAAGGACGTGTTCGTCCACATTTCCGCTGTTGAGCGTGCAGGCCTCACCGGCCTGAAGGACGACCAGAAGGTCACCTTCGACGTCGAAGCAGGCCGCGATGGCCGCGAGAGTGCGACGAACCTCGCCCTCGCCTGAGCCTCGCCTCAGCTTGATCCTAAGGGGTGCGCCACGGCGCGCCCCTTTTTCGTTGGGGGGTTGGGTTTGCCCGGTCCACTTTCGGTCGGCGTCATGGCGGAAGTGGGCGGGAAGCGGTCGTTCGTAGCGGCAAGCAATCAAGCCTGCTTTGCGTGACTTCTCAGACCCGGGTCGGAGCAATCTCAACCACCGACTCCGGTCCTTAAGCGCGCTTCACCAGTCCGATCAGGAACAGAAGTATGACAGCACCAATGGTCGCGTGGAGAATGGAAGCGATGACCCCGCCTCCCACCGAAAACCCAAGAGCCGGGAAAATCAGGCCTGCAACAAATGCGCCTACGATCCCGACGATGATGTTGCCCAGCAATCCAAATCCACGGCCTTTCATGATCTTACCTGATAGCCAGCCGGCAAGAGCGCCGATGACAAGCATCGCGAAAAGGCTTCCGAACTCCATGATCTTTCCTCCCAGACTAACCCACACAATGAAACCTTCGCCGTTGTAGGCGCTCTACTCAAGTCCCGTGATTGCCTTCATTGCATTTTGAGCAATTGCTGTTCGGGCATTTGACGGTTCCGGATTAGATATCTGCAGGTCTGTGCGATTGAGCATCTATGATGGAGGCCTGCATCCGACAGCGCGCGGGCATCCGGTTCAGGGCTTTGCTCCGACAAGAAGACTCGGGCGAAACCTCTGAGGTTTTCCAGCGTCTGGTCACGGTATCGAAGGCAGACATTCGAGAACACCGCAGAGGCCGGTAGTCTGGGCTCGGTGCTGCCTTTCGCTGTGCTTGGCATCAATATCCGCTTAGCGGACGAAGCAGACATCGGCTGCACATCACTGCGGCGTTCGGAGCATCGGAAAGAGGGGCGGTGCCGTCGCGGTTTCGATTATTCCGATCTGTTCGAAGCCATATCGTCTATAGAGAGAAATGTTTGCCGGGTTCGTCGACTCCAAGTAGGCCGGTGTTTCTTCGGCATCACATCGGGTCAGCGTTGCCTCCAACAAGGCCGATCCGAGTCCCTTCCCCTGGCGCGCTGGATCGACGGCAATAAACGCAAGGTGCCAGCAGGGATGCATCGGGTGAAACTTGTCCATTTGCTCGAACGTCGCAAACAGCGCTTGGTGTTTCTTCGGAGCAACCGTTTCTTCGAAACAAGACACAAGGCGCTCCTCATCGGGATGCACATTGGGTGGAAGCCACAAGGCTCCGGCGGTGCAGTCCTCATTTCTGTAGGCCGAACCGTGCTCGAAGGACTGTCCACCGAAAAGGTTCATCACGCGCGGGAAATGGTTCAGAAACGCGAGTGGTTCTGGATATAGCCAGCGCATGAATGGATCTGCGGCAAAGCCGAGCGCCAGACCACTGAGAACCTCGTCTGCCTCGGAACGGTTTGCGATACTGAACATGTTTGCCCTCCCAATCGAAATCTGAAGCTCTTTCGAGCTCCCCAGATACGACTATCACAATTGTATAGCGACAGTCTGCTTCGGGGCCCTGAGCGGTCATCTCACTGAACCGCTCAGGCGGTTGCTTGGCGGACGAAGCCGCCGTTGGACGTACCAAGATTTTGCGGCTGCTATCGGCCCATTCCGGCCATTGAATATGCAAGTTGGATGCTGCGGTGCGGCCCGTCGAACCGGACATTCGCCGTGACAGCAAAATCATCTAGCCGTTGGATGACTGCAAAGCGGGACAAAGAGTGAGTTCGACGACACACCTTGCAACATCGGCCTATGCATTTTGCGGGCCGAAACAACGCAAGGAAGCAGACTTGCGTTCCCAACCTTCTGCACCGATGACAAGAACTGTTTGCGCCGACCTTCCAATGCGTGGCTTTCAGGGCCTTTAGAAAGAATAGCTCATCTTTAGAAGGACTGAATTGTTGGCCCGGTCGATCTCGGTGGTAACGCTCCCACTTCCGTCAGGGTCGTCGGTAAAGCGAGCGTTCGAGCTGCCGGAATGTCTAAATTCAAGTGCAATGTCACGCTGTGCTCCGATCTCGTATGAAACGCCGACAATGCCCTGATAGGCAAATCCGACGTCGGTGTCTCGGAACCGGGCAGTGCTGCCCGTTGCCAGGGCAGAAACACTCATCACTGCGATGCCGGCACCTGCGCCGACGTAGGGGGTCAACGTGCCGCCACTTTCGAAATGATGCAGACCATTGACCATCAGGGTCAGGGTCTTGATGCCGCCATCGACATCAAGCGTTCCGACACCGACCAGTGTTTCGTAGTCGAAGTTATCTCGGGAAAGGGCGAGTTCTCCCTCTATTGCGTAGCCGCTGGCCCATCTCCGGCCGACTGCTAAGCCGCCAATCGCTCCGCTCTGATAGTACATCGTCCCCAGGATAGTGACGGGACCTGTCAACTCCACCCGTAGATCAGAGTCCGGGGCGTAGTTTACGCCCCCAAAGATGCTCACGTATGAGGTCGCATCTTGCGAAAGCGCAGGACTGCTGATGAAGGGCGACAAAAGCAACGCAGAAGTACAAGAAAATGTCCGACAAAATTGTTTGAGCATCGAAGGAGTTCCCAATCCGCTGCCCCCGACGCAATGCATGCGCCGAGATGGAATCAAAATCCATATCCATGAGGAGTTGTGAAAAGATTACGAAGTGTCTCTGCAGGAATGTCACATCGGCCGATGGATACCTCGAACGACGATTTGTGTTTCCGGTGCAAGTTGAGACGCTATTGCCCTTCGTATCTGTTGATTTGTCTGCGCTTAGCGACGAGAGCAACATCACAAATGGGCTCATTGCTGCCGATCTCCGCGTCGCAGCGATCCGCGCTATCCCGGCCATGCGCGACCGTCATGAACGGCCCATACCGGCCATTGAATATGCAAGTTGGATGCTGCGGTGCGGCCCGTCGAACCGGACAATCGCCGTGACAGCAAAATCATCTAGCCGTTGGATGACTGCAACGCGGACAAACCGGCCTCATGCGCCTGCGGCGACGATCTCCCAGATACCTGGGCCAAGACGGCGACCGTCTTGCGGCGGTGCAGCACACCTCCCCCAAAAGCGGTCGCTCAATGTGGGCCGATAGGCCCAGATCCGAACCGGCCTTTGGCCGCGTAAGTCTCAGATGTCTCACATGCGTACAAATCTGTCATTCGGCACATTGCAGCGCTCGGAGATCACCAGAACGAATGCTCTGCGGGACGAATTTGACGTTGGAAAGACGCTACCATTTTCCAGAACACGAAACACCAGGTCGCCGACGGAAACCCAGAAGGCGACCTGGCTTCACTCATTACATGCTGAGTGAAACACACCCCACCCAGCAATCCGAAAGTCTCACGCGACCGAGGCAAATGCACGAATTGAGCGCAATTTGGTTTCATTCGCGAACAATCGCATCTCAGCCCAGGAACCGTTGCCTTGCATGGTGTGAATCTGCTCAACGGATGAGCAAGATCGCAAGTATAAGCCCTGGCACCTCTTAAGACCTCGGCGCCGCTGGATTGGCCAATGGATAGGGAAAAGCTTGATAAGCTGATCAGGTTCTTCCCAGTAGGAAGCAGAAGAAGCCATGACGGGACCTCCCGAGCAGCCCCCTGGCATGCTCAGACATCGCCCGCAGCTGTCTCAAGCGGCACGGCAGTCCGCACAAGTGACGTCTGATTTCAACACTTGCCGGCTTCTGTGC